>NZ_JAKILC010000048.1 GCF_023283845.1 Shewanella marinintestina | reverse complement strand
CTTGAACTAGCTGAAGCTCTAGACACATACATCCCTGAGCCAGAGCGTGCTATCGATGGTGCATTCATTCTTCCAATCGAAGATGTTTTCTCAATCGCTGGTCGTGGTACTGTTGTTACTGGTCGTGTAGAGCGCGGTATCATCAAAGTTGGTGAAGAAGTAGAAATCGTTGGTATCAAAGATACAACTAAGTCTACTTGTACTGGTGTTGAAATGTTCCGTAAGCTTCTTGACGAAGGTCGTGCTGGCGAGAACTGTGGTGTTCTTCTACGTGGTATCAAGCGTGAAGAAGTAGAACGTGGCCAAGTACTAGCTGCTCCAGGTTCAATCACTCCACACACTACTTTCAAGTCAGAAATCTATGTTCTGTCTAAAGAAGAAGGTGGACGTCACACTCCATTCTTCAAAGGCTACCGTCCACAGTTCTACTTCCGTACAACTGACGTAACCGGTACTATCGAATTGCCAGAAGGCGTAGAGATGGTAATGCCTGGTGACAACGTAGCTATGACTGTTACTCTAATCTGCCCAATCGCGATGGACGAAGGTTTACGCTTCGCTATCCGTGAAGGTGGCCGTACAGTTGGTGCTGGTGTTGTAGCTGAGATCGTTGCTTAATTAGCAACG
>NZ_JAKILC010000047.1 GCF_023283845.1 Shewanella marinintestina | reverse complement strand
AATTGAGTCGATACCTAAATCGGCTTCCATATCCATGCCAAGTTCAAGCATTTCAGTTGGGTAGCCAGTCTTTTCGGCAACCACAGACATCATAGTCGCCTGTACCTTGTCTGCGCTTAGACCGTTTGTAGCTGGTGCAATAGCAGCATATGAAAGAGGAGAGCCTTCAGCTGCACTTGTAGACAGCTTTGAGTTCATGTAGCTAACGATTTCGCCCAGTGTACGACACTCAGCTAGATCTTCTGGGTTAAGCTCAGGTAAACCCGGTAGCTCATCTTGTACTGTGCCAAGAATTTCAACGCGTTTAATTGAGTCGATACCTAAATCGGCTTCCATATCCATGCCAAGTTCAAGCATTTCAGTTGGGTAACCGGTTTTTTCTGCAACTACAGACATCATAGTCGCCTGTACCTTGTCTGCGCTTAGACCGTTTGTAGCTGGTGCAATAGCAGCATATGAAAGAGGAGAGCCTTCAGCTGCACTTGTAGACAGCTTAGAGTTCATGTAGCTAACGATTTCGCCTAGCGTACGACACTCTGCTAGATCTTCTGGGTTAAGCTCAGGTAAACCCGGTAGCTCATCTTGTACTGTGCCAAGAATTTCAACGCGTTTAATTGAGTCGATACCTAAATCGGCTTCCATATCCATG
>NZ_JAKILC010000046.1 GCF_023283845.1 Shewanella marinintestina | reverse complement strand
CTAAGAGCGTACCTTCTCCCGAAGTTACGGTACCATTTTGCCTAGTTCCTTCAGCCGAGTTCTCTCAAGCGCCTTGGTATTCTCTACCCGACCACCTGTGTCGGTTTGGGGTACGATTCCTACTAACCTGAAGCTTAGAAGATTTTCCTGGAAGCATGGCATCAACTACTTCAGTCCCTTAGGACCTCGTCATCAGTTCTCAGCCTTAAGTACACCCGGATTTGCCTAAGTGTACAGCCTACAACCTTAAACGCGGACAACCAACGCCGCGCTAGCCTAGCCTTCTCCGTCTCTCCATCGCAGTTAGCAGAAGTACGGGAATATTAACCCGTTTCCCATCGACTACGCCTTTCGGCCTCGCCTTAGGGGTCGACTCACCCTGCCCCGATTAACGTTGGACAGGAACCCTTG
The DNA here is from genome assembly GCF_023283845.1 of Shewanella marinintestina. Taxonomy (GTDB): domain Bacteria; phylum Pseudomonadota; class Gammaproteobacteria; order Enterobacterales; family Shewanellaceae; genus Shewanella; species Shewanella marinintestina. The sequence continues at coordinate 242 of NZ_JAKILC010000046.1, read as the reverse complement.
GTCTTTCGGCGAGGAGGTTTTTCACCCCCTTTATCGTTACTCATGTCAGCATTCGCACTTCTGATACCTCCAGTGTGGGTTACCCCTTCACCTTCAACGGCTTACAGAACGCTCCTCTACCGCACTAGAACAAGTCTAGTACCCATAGCTTCGGTGTATTGCTTAGCCCCGTTAAATCTTCCGCGCAGGCCGACTCGACTAGTGAGCTATTACGCTTTCTTTAAATGATGGCTGCTTCTAAG
>NZ_JAKILC010000045.1 GCF_023283845.1 Shewanella marinintestina | reverse complement strand
AATTTTAGATTCATCACTTGCTACTTTGTAGCGATGCTTCCGGGGCTGTTTACTGATAAGTCCCGCATCTTTCATTAAACTCGCAGCTTTATAGCGGCCAACGTTTTCACCAAGCTGATTAAGCTGACCAGCTATCGTTCTAGCTCCTGCAGAGCCGCGACTATCACTATGTATATCAATCGCTTTTTTGAGCAATAACTCACGCTCTGGTTTTATTAATTCACGGTGTTTTAGGTGGTAATGATAGCTGCTTCTCGGAACTTCAAATAAGTCACAAAGTGGTTTAACACTGTTTTGCTCTCTCGATAACGATTCAATTAATGCTATCGTTTGATGCTGTCTTGCATTAAGAGAGCGGTAGCCTTTTTTAGGATGTCTTTCTCCCATTCAATTTTCTTAATTTGAGCTTCAAGCTCTTGAATGCGCTTTTGCTCTGGAGTCATAGCATTAGCTGTTGGAGTAATTCCTTCAAATTCTTGCTTTAGTTGGATAACCCAACGCCTCATCGCTGTTGGGCCTACACCGGTAGCCTGACAGGCTTCACGAATGGTATAGCCTTGATTTATGACAAGGTTAGCTGCATCAATCTTAAATTCTGTTGAGTAAGTTGGTTGAGTCTTCATTACTTTTACACCGTTCCATATTAAGGAGAGTTTACCTCATATTGGTGTACAGGTTTATTAAGCCACAATA
>NZ_JAKILC010000044.1 GCF_023283845.1 Shewanella marinintestina | reverse complement strand
CGCCAACGCTTTTCGCAAGTTACTACGTCCTTCATCGCCTCTGACTGCCAAGGCATCCACCATATACGCTTAGTCACTTAACCATACAACCCAAATAAGTCTCTATGAGATATATCCGTTGTTCTATCAGGGTAGATAAAACAGCCGTATCGTAACTAATGGTTTCTACTTTCGCCAAAATTAGAATTTTTTACTCACTACCGAAGCAGTAAGCCAAGACACTTAATGTTAAGTGTTTTAGAACTCAATTTTTTAATTTCGCAATAATCTTTCGATTATTACTATCAGCTTTCCAAATTTTTAAAGAGCGGGCTTAAAAAAGCCAAAGATAAATTTTTCATTTATCTTTGGCATCTCTAACCAGTGCATGTATCTCACTCTTATTAAAGAGAAAGATGTAAATGGTGGAGCTATGCGGGATCGAACCGCAGACCTCCTGCGTGCAAGGCAGGCGCTCTCCCAGCTGAGCTATAGCCCCATTTACATGCAGTCAAACAATTTACGTTAAAACAAAATCTTCGTTTAGGAGAAAACTAAGATTTTGGTGGGTCAGAGTGGACTTGAACCACCGACCTCACCCTTATCAGGGGTGCGCTCTAACCAGCTGAGCTACAGACCCAACGTAATTTGCTCTTACTTTACGACAAGCATATCTGTGTGAACACTCAACAACTATTAAGTTAGTCGTATAGGTAAGGAGGTGATCCAGCCCCAGGTTCCCCTAGGGCTACCTTGTTACGACTTCACCCCAGTCATGAACCACACCGTGGTAAACGCCCTCCCGAAGG
>NZ_JAKILC010000043.1 GCF_023283845.1 Shewanella marinintestina | reverse complement strand
GATCCAATGGTCTAAATCAACACATCCTTGGTAAGTATTGGCTATGCCAAAGTAGTTGATCCAGCCTTGCATGTACTGCCGCACTTTAAACAGCTGATACTCCATACTAACGCCCCAATTTCGGTTCGTTAGCCGTCTCATCTTTTGTTTGAAAATGTGCAATGTTTTAGCATGCCACTGGATCTTTCCTCGGTTAAATGTAAACCCTAGGAACTTGCTTTGACCTACCTTAACCACTTGGCTTTTCTGTTCATTAACAACCAGTTTCAGCTTAGTGGCAAGGTATTGAGTAATGCTCTTGAGTACCCGCTCTCCCGCTCGAATAGACTTTACCAAAATGATGAAATCGTCCGCGTAGCGGGCGAATTTATGCCCTCGGCTTTCCAGCTCTTTATCCAGACTATCCAACATAATGTTTGATAGTAATGGCGAGAGTGGACCGCCTTGAGGCACGCCTTCGAAACTTGCTTCAAATTGGTCATTGACCACTACGCCAGCACGTAGGTATTTACCGATAAGTGCCAACAGACGCTTATCCTGCACCTTGCTCCTAAGTTGAGTCATCAAGAGATCATGATTAACTCGGTCAAAGAACTTAGATAGATCAACATCGACGGCAAATTTGCGTTTCTGTTTGATGATATCCCTTACTTGCAGTACCGCTTGTTTAGCATTTCTGTTCGGCCTAAAGCCAAAGCTGTTAGACGAGAAGAATGGGTCAAACAGTGGTGTGAGTATTTGAGCTATCGCTTGCTGTATCACACGGTCAATGACGTTAGGGATCCCCAGTTTGCGTTTACCGCCATCGGGTTTGTCGATCTCTACGCGCCTGACTGCTGAGGGTTGGTACTCACCTAGCTCAAGTTGAGTTTTACACTGTTGCCAGCCGCCTTGTTGCATCCAGAGCGGGAAGGCTTCGATGGTCATGCCATCGATGCCTGCCGCGCCTTTATTGGCTTTAACTTGACGCCACGCTCGGTGTAGATTCTCAGGTTCGAGCAATTGTAGGAATAAATCGCTGTTGAAGGCCGGCTGCATATCAATACGCTGCCGATAGTAATCGTCTGGCGACGTAGTGGGTATCGACAAGTTTGACAAGACTCCTCCTTCTTCTAAATGTTCAGGCCTTCACCGTGTACCCACT
>NZ_JAKILC010000042.1 GCF_023283845.1 Shewanella marinintestina | reverse complement strand
AAGTCTAGTACCCATAGCTTCGGTGTATTGCTTAGCCCCGTTAAATCTTCCGCGCAGGCCGACTCGACTAGTGAGCTATTACGCTTTCTTTAAATGATGGCTGCTTCTAAGCCAACATCCTAGCTGTCTAAGCCTTCCCACATCGTTTCCCACTTAGCAATAACTTTGGGACCTTAGCTGATGGTCTGGGTTGTTTCCCTTTTCACGACGGACGTTAGCACCCGCCGTGTGTCTCCCGTATAGTACTCATTGGTATTCGGAGTTTGCAAAGGGTTGGTAAGTCGGGATGACCCCCTAGCCTTAACAGTGCTCTACCCCCAATGGTATTCGTACGAGGCGCTACCTAAATAGCTTTCGAGGAGAACCAGATATCTCCCGGTTTGATTGGCCTTTCACCCCCAGCCACAAGTCATCACCGCATTTTTCAACATACGTGTGTTCGGTCCTCCAATTGATGTTACTCAATCTTCAACCTGCCCATGGCTAGATCACCGGGTTTCGGGTCTACACCTTGCAACTAAACGCGCAGTTAACACTCGGTTTCCCTACGGCTCCGCTATTCGCTTAACCTTGCTACAAAATGTAAGTCGCTGACCCATTATACAAAAGGTACGCAGTCACGGTCTCAAGAACCGCTCCCACTGCTTGTACGTATACGGTTTCAGGTTCTATTTCACTCCCCTCACAGGGGTTCTTTTCGCCTTTCCCTCACGGTACTGGTTCACTATCGGTCAGTCAGGAGTATTTAGCCTTGGAGGATGGTCCCCCCATGTTCAGACAAGATGTCACGTGTCCCGTCCTACTCGTTTTCACATAAAGTTAGTTTTCATGTACGGGGCTATCACCCTGTGCCGCTGCGCTTTCCAACGCATTCCACTAACACCCTCTATGCTTAAGGGCTAATCCCCGTTCGCTCGCCGCTACTAGGGGAATCTCGGTTGATTTCTTTTCCTCCGGGTACTTAGATGTTTCAGTTCCCCGGGTTCGCCTCATTAACCTATGTATTCAGTTAATGATACTAGCTTATGCTAGTGGGTTTCCCCATTCGGACATCGTTAGCTCAAATGCTTGTTACTAGCTCGCCAACGCTTTTCGCAAGTTACTACGTCCTTCATCGCCTCTGACTGCCAAGGCATCCACCATATACGCTTAGTCACTTAACCATACAACCCAAATAAGTCTCTATGAGAT
>NZ_JAKILC010000041.1 GCF_023283845.1 Shewanella marinintestina | reverse complement strand
CTGGTAAGCCCCTAGAACAGTAGACACTTCATAGAGTTATAATGAACCAAAAAATATGAGGTGTTACATGCGCGGAAAACGTTATCCCGATGAGTTCAAAATTGAAGCTGTCAAACAAGTCACTGAACGTGGTTATAAAATCGCTGATGTGGCAGAAAGGTTAGGTATCACAACCAAAAGCTTGCATAACTGGATTAACAAGTTCGATAAGCCAGAGAAGCAACACATCACTATCGATAATCAGCAAGACGAAATTCGTAAACTAAAAGCAGAGCTTCGGCGAGTCACGGAAGAGCGAAATATACTAAAGGAGGCCGCCGTGTACTTTGCAAGCGAGTCAAAGAAAAGTACACGTTCATAAAGTCTCGACTCGACCAATATCCCATAGCCGTACTGTGCCGAGTGCTTAATGTTCATCGTAGTGGTTTTTATGCTTGGCTAAAGCAGCCCTGCAGTAATCGAACCATTGAAGATAAGCGTCTTCTGGGAAAAATTAAGCAATTTTGGCTGGAGAGCGGTTGTGTCTACGGCTATCGAAATCTGACTTTAGACTTGAAAGACGATGGTGAAAGTGTCGGGAAGAATCGTGTTTATCGGATAATGAAGGACGCCAAGATAAAGGCTATACGTGGCTACAAGCGCAATCCAAGCTTTGGTGGTGGAAATGTTAGTCATACTGCGCCAAATACGTTAAATCGTGGCTTTGATGTCGCAGAACCCAACAAGGTTTGGGTGACCGACTTTACCTATATCCGTACTCATGAGGGCTGGCTATATTTAACAGTTGTTATTGACCTCTTCTCTCGCCAGGTCGTCGGTTGGACGATGAAAAACACGCCAAAAGCGGACTTAGTAATAGATGCGCTATTAATGGCTATTTGGCGACGTTCACCGAAAGATAAGGTTTTGATACATTCCGACCAAGGAGTGCAATATACCTGTTCTGATTGGCGGAGCTTTTTAAAAGAGCACAATTTAGAAGCCAGTATGAGTCGACGAGGAAACTGTCACGATAATGCTGTCGCCGAAAGCTTTTTCTCATTGCTGAAGAAAGATAGAGTTAAGAGAAAAATCTATAAAAACAGAGATGAGGCTCGCTCAGAAATATTTAACTATATCGAATATTTCTATAATCCAGTGCGTCGTCATGGTAGTAATAATGGACTGTCTCCTGTGCAGTTCGAAAAGCAGTACTTTGAGAAACAGTTAAGTGTCTAAGAAATTAGGGGCTTACCA
>NZ_JAKILC010000040.1 GCF_023283845.1 Shewanella marinintestina | reverse complement strand
AATCCGTTAGGAGAAGCCTTTCAAAATGGCGCCTTAGACGCTTAGGTCGTTTGGCTGAGGAGGCGTATTCTACACTTCCTAGTGTCGGCGTCAAGCGCTTATTTTAAGAAGTTTTTCAAGCGATGATTCTTTGTTCACTCTAGTGTAAACAACCATCTAATTGAGCTTCTAAAGCGATTGTCACCTGAGGCTAATTTCCGTAGAAGTTAATCTCTCTAACACCGCTGCAAGTCCCATTCTATCTAGCTTAACGCTTGGTAGGTGGCCTGCTGTGCCGTGTCAGTGGATGCGCATTATAGGGAAGTAAGATTAAAGCGCAAGGGCAGTTTTCAATAAAATTAGCTTTTTCGAATCAAACGAATAGTTATCAAACTATATGTGCATAAAATGGACTAAACAAGCCAGGTTTAATGGCAACTAATGCCTTGCACCCAACACCACAAAGGCTGTTAGCAAGCAGATTCGACAAACTGTTAGGCTAACAAATCCAAGGTCCAGTCCCTTTATGGGCAAGTAAAAGCCTAAAAATAGACAGTAAAGTATGCCAAGCAATCTCATTTTAACTCCTCAGAATCTTTGAACATGAGCTCCTGTACTTGTATATCTATTAATTAGATTTCTATTTAATCACTTTAATAGTCCTTTTAAACCCATCAACTAAGCACTGCACAACCAAAAATATTCCTATTATCTTGCACTACTCACTTCAAAGGGTCGCTAGACTTTATAGATAAAGCATCTCATAAAAGATGTTCCGCACTAATATAGCGAATCTAGCTGCATTCCTCAGCGACACAGTCCCCACTAGGCCAAGGCACGTCTTATCATTCTTGCTCTAATTACTGGATCTCAGTCATTCATTATATTGGTTAATAAACATAGATATAAATCTAAGAGGAACTAAAAACACTAGAAGGTGTGCAATGAAAAAATTAAAGAGGCTCAATACATAACTGCTCTATGACCTATAAAGTCAGCTATGGAGTAGGACTGGAGCGCCTGATATTCAGAAGATAAGTGCTTCTTATTGGAGGTTTTACTAATCGTATAAGCAATGAGCATGAAAATAAACCACTCTGTTCGCCTAGCAAACGACTAGAATGCAAATACACGTCGATAAATACGCCATATTTTGCCTTGTTTGACGCTTAGAAGCCCGAATTAGCAGAAAGCGGACTGAGATAGCAGGAGCATTTGCTAAATTCTAGACGTAAAAAAGCCCGCTACATCGTAGCGGGCTTTGATACTAATTTGGCGCCTGGAAATGACCTACTCTCACATGGGGAGACCCCACACTACCATCGGCGATATTGCGTT
>NZ_JAKILC010000039.1 GCF_023283845.1 Shewanella marinintestina | reverse complement strand
ACGCAATATCGCCGATGGTAGTGTGGGGTCTCCCCATGTGAGAGTAGGTCATTTCCAGGCGCCAAATTAGTATCAAAGCCCGCTACGATGTAGCGGGCTTTTTTACGTCTGTCATTTGTGAAATATCCTGCCTTTTATAGACATCACAGCATCAAAGATGCTGGTATTTTTTAGATTGTAGCCTTAGTTTAACTCGCTCGAATGAGTCTTTTCATGAAAATAAGCTGACATAGGCCGATAACCTCTGCTTCAATATTGACCGTTTCGTCATTATTGGCCGTCACTATTGCTACGCGCTACAAGATCTCAACGAACTTCATCAAACCAATGTGACTTTTCCTGCTTTTGTGCTCATAGCACTAACCTAAGTAGTCATTTCTCGCTATCACCTGATTACTCATTAATGAAAACCTTGCCTGTGCTTGTAGTTCTTCTCTGTTTAGTTGGTATCGAGCCACTTCTCTATCAACTTGTCTGGTGGCATCGCTATTAGCTATCTATTTAATCGTTGTGATAAAGCAATATTTTGATACCTAAAGGAGGCTGTGCTAAATGATTTTAAGCGGTAGCTGATAGGTGCTATCGATAAATACGGAGAATACAGCTTTTAGGTTAGCTGTAGATTTGAAATTTATAGCCAAGAAGGGAGGCTGAATACCTATATAAAAGGAAAGTAGCGGAGAGGAATGACTAATTGATTAAGATGAAGCGTCTTTATTGAAGATGTTTAATATAAAAATCAGCAATAAGTGATGCTTTTATATTAAGAGGTGTTGGATTGTTCAGCTCTGTGAGTAAATTGACAACCTCACATCAGTATTCTTTGCTTTATATGCAGGGCAATTGTGTTGTGTCGCCAATCAACCTTGAGTGAGAAATCGAGATTGCTAGTCATAATATTGCATTATTCTTAGTTGTGAGTTTCCTTGTAGCATCAAGGCCAGGCGCTTTAAATAGTTGAAAAACTGAACTTGTATGATTTAGGGTAGTGACTATTGGGTTTCATATTCACTATTCATTAGCAGGTAAACCGCCTTTTTAGCCCTATTTTTATACGTATCGTTTGATAACTATTCGTTTGATTCGAAAAAGCTAATTTTATTGAAAAGGGCTCTTGCGCTCATCCGAGAACTCCCTATAATGCGCATCCACTGACACGGCACAGCAGGCCAACTAGCTAAACGAAAGCTTAGGTAGCACGGGACTTGCAGCGGTGTTAGAGAGGTTAACTTCTACGGAAATTAACCTCAGGTGACAATCGCTTTAGAAGCTCAATTAGATGTGACTTGAACAAAGAATCATCGCTTGAAAAACTTCTTAAAATAAGCGCTTGACGCCGAGACTGGGAAGTGTAGAATACGCCTCCTCAGCCAAACGACCTAAGCGTCTAAGGCGCCATTTTGAAAGACTTCTCCTAACGGATTGGGCCTTGATAGAAGTGGCACGCTCTTTAACAATATGACAAGCAAATCTGTGTGGACACTCACAGAGATTAAGTTATTCGAAATTGTCCATTCTTTCTAGTAAAGAGTGAGGCA
>NZ_JAKILC010000037.1 GCF_023283845.1 Shewanella marinintestina | reverse complement strand
TTTACTTAACGTAATACTTAGTTGCCCGAATAGCTCAGTCGGTAGAGCAGAGGATTGAAAATCCTCGTGTCCCTGGTTCGATTCCGGGTTCGGGCACCAACATTTATTAATGAGTTTCACTATTTACTTAGTAACTTGTTAAGCAAATAAGCCGGCATAGCTCAGTTGGTAGAGCAACTGACTTGTAATCAGTAGGTCCCGAGTTCGACTCTTGGTGCCGGCACCATAAAAACAAAAAAGCCACTCAATGAAGTGGCTTTTTTGTATCCTATTTTTGAACCGGTTTAAATAGATTTCTTAATTCCAGTTTCTAAACTAGAGTGGGTAACCTTTAAGATCCGTTTATCCAAATAAACACTTATCTTGGGCTGTATTTAGTGGGTTGTATATAGTGCTTTCTATTTTTAACCTCGTCAGTTCCGGCACTGCAAATGACTAGGGCTTAATTACCATTATTCAAGCTTTATAAGGTGGCTGATTTAGAGAAGAACTTAACCTCCCCTAACCGTTCAAATTCTCCCAGCTTTCCTGGTATCAACAACCTAAGCGCTCAAAGATCCACCGCGCAAACCTGGCCGCTAACTCTAAAATTTACTTCATCAGAAAATCGCTGTACGAATAGTGAGCGACCTATTACTTCAAAATGGCTTTTATGCTACCCAACGCATATTACTTTTATCTTACTCATCGATAAAATGGCCAACTGTTAGCTAAAAAACAACCACAACATATACTGCTATTCGCTCAAGCCAAGTCATTTCAAGCCCGATAAAGCGCAAAAAATAACTAAAACATGGCTAAATTAGCAATAAAGTCTATTTGTTGCGCAATCAAACCACTAAGCACTTGCACCACAAAAAACATCGCTATATTATACGCGCACTCCAAACGAGACAGGCTTTTAAGTCAGCTAGTTTGTAGTAGCAAATCTAAGGTTTACTTAAGTAATACTTAGTTGCCCGAATAGCTCAGTCGGTAGAGCAGAGGATTGAAAATCCTCGTGTCCCTGGTTCGATTCCGGGTTCGGGCACCAACATTTATTAATGAGTTTCACTATTTACTTAGTAACTTGTTAAGCAAATAAGCCGGCATAGCTCAGTTGGTAGAGCAACTGACTTGTAATCAGTAGGTCCCGAGTTCGACTCTTGGTGCCGGCACCATAAAAACAAAAAAGCCACTCAATCGAGTGGCTTTTTTGTGTCTAAATTTCGATTAAATGAACCAATTAGATATCGCTAACTATTCCGCTTTTCACCTATTCACTAGTTATTGCTATGTGCCAAATGATTTCATTACACATTAACTTAAAAGTTAGCGAACGATCCTCACTCTAATTGGAGTTTTATACCAATGAGTATAAGAAGTTGATCTTCTCAGAGCTATTTTGGCAAACTAATTCAAGGCGAATAACTGAAAGAATGGTTATTCCCTTGTGAAGTTATTCTCGCAGAAGTAGGCAGCCAAAAGCGCTCCAGAATGGCGAATTTTAGCGGCTCTGATACTGCGTTAACAAGCTTGAACGTAGAATCACTATGCTCTTCACTCGTTGCAAACCACATGGATGTGGTGAATGTCATTAAAGCAGGAGCACTTAATGACCTTGTCTCAGTGCCGCTAAATTCTCGCTGAGCGACCAAATCTTTATACTAATTGGTATTAACTCAACCCAAAACTGAGATTTGGTTTATGTTTGGCGATTTGCCTGTTCTGGATCTTATGAATCCAAATTCAGACTATTCACGGCGGGTTCTAATTTGCAGATAAACAACTTAAACATACACACCAGAGATATAGCCAAAGCAAAACCTCAAACAAATGTAATTTTGCCTAGAGACCAAATTATCGCAAAATCACTTTAGTCAACAATGAATAAAATCAATCAGTAGCAACTGAGTACTGGCCTACTAAAAAATAAATATACTCTCGTTTGGCTGATTGTATTTTACACATCTCACTGATTGGCAATTATTAGCTTTCATAAAAGCCCCTTAACAATGACAGCTACAACAACCATTCTCGTATAGATTTCATTCGCAATGCTCAATCATGCGTCGATTGAGCGGTCAATTTAAGAAAACTTAGCAAAACATTCTAAAAAGCACTTGCACGCTATAAAACATCGCTATATTATACGCGCACTCCAAACGGCACAGGCTTTGAAGTCAGTTAGTTTGCAGTAGCAAATCTAAGATTTTACTTAACGTAATACTTAGTTGCCCGAATAGCTCAGTCGGTAGAGCAGAGGATTGAAAATCCTCGTGTCCCTGGTTCGATTCCGGGTTCGGGCACCAACATTTATTAATGAGTTTCACTATTTACTTAGTAACTTGTTAAGCAAATAAGCCGGCATAGCTCAGTTGGTAGAGCAACTGACTTGTAATCAGTAGGTCCCGAGTTCGACTCTTGGTGCCGGCACCATAAAAACAAAAAAGCCACTCAATGA
>NZ_JAKILC010000036.1 GCF_023283845.1 Shewanella marinintestina | reverse complement strand
TGAAAAGAATGGTGGTCGATACTGGGCTCGAACCAGTGACCCCCTCCTTGTAAGGGAGGTGCTCTCCCAGCTGAGCTAATCGACCTGGGATTTCATAATGTTTTAATTCTTTATGAAAAGAATGGTGGTCGATACTGGGCTCGAACCAGTGACCCCCTCCTTGTAAGGGAGGTGCTCTCCCAGCTGAGCTAATCGACCTGGGATTTACACAATGATTTAATTCTTTATGAAAAGAATGGTGGTCGATACTGGGCTCGAACCAGTGACCCCCTCCTTGTAAGGGAGGTGCTCTCCCAGCTGAGCTAATCGACCTCGCTGTGTGGGGCCGTATTATAGGGAGGAACGATCTACTGTCAACGCTTTTTTCAGATAAAATAACGACTACGGTTCAATTTTGCGCGTGTTGCTGCATAGTTAATCAGAAGCGTACCGTCTAAAGCTATAACTGGCTAAAAGTTAGCTTAACAAATCGTTGTCGGACGACTTCGTTTTATTCTAATGCTGAGTATACGGAGTAATTCTTATATTAAAAAGTATGCATTTGTTCATTGTCGAATTTAAAAAAGTATCTTTAGATAGATAAGTGTTGGTTGTTTTTGTGTTGTCGAGGGAGTTTACACTGCGAAGATAAAGGCTTACTTTTTGGTAAGGCGGCTCGGTATGCAACAATCTGGTTTGGAATTCTTACATTATAGAAGCAACACTCAACGGTTCCTCTTTCGTTGTTTGGCTTACTTCAAACACACAACGCTTGTAGTAAAGTTAATTAGCGACAAACAATCCTTACTAGTTCAATAGGCTTATATCGATACTGCTATTTTTTACTTTCACGCAGTTCGAAATGGTTACTCATTTTTTCATCCTTTACCCTTGTGACTAGTGTTTCTGCGAAACGGTAGAGATAAAAGAGTGAAAAACGGTTGTAGAAGAGTGAAACGTTAAGCTTCTGCTTAGCAACGAGCAACGAGCAACGAGCAATGAAAAATGCAGTAAAGAGTTATCACTCATCGTTAAAATGCTGGCGGTGTTATTTGAGAGGGTAGTAGAGTACCTATATAGAAGTGTATCTGTTTTAGATCAATGATGAGGACCCATATGCTGTTATAACGTATTACTACATCGCAAACAGATTCACTCTGAACCATAGCTCATGTTCGTTAAACGCCCAGCTTGTTATTGGTTGCCTTTATATAAGCAGGTTAGTGTGGCTTGAGAATTACCTTCTGTTGATACTTTTATTGTGAAAGGGCGTATCAAGAGATAATACAAGTGATGGTTTGAGAGTAGTGCTGAGGTGGTAATTGAGTGTTTGATGCACTGGTTTATGCCACAAAATGCACCATAAAACAGTAGATCTATTTTCCCTAGCTCTTTTGGCTGTTAGAATATGCGCCACATTCATTAGTACAGTCTATTATTTAGGCTTTCTACATAGGTCAATGTCCATTATGACAGTTAAGACGCGTTTTGCTCCAAGCCCTACCGGCTTTTTGCACGTTGGTGGTGCTCGTACAGCACTTTATTCATGGTTATATGCACGCGCAAACCAAGGTGAGTTTGTGCTACGTATCGAAGATACCGATATTGAGCGTTCAACTCCAGAAGCGTGCGCAGCAATTTTAGAAGGTATGGAATGGCTTAACCTGAATTGGGATGAAGGTCCTTACTATCAGACCAAGCGTTTTGATCGTTACAACGAAATCATTGCACAGATGTTAGAGCAGGGCACTGCATATAAGTGTTACTGTAGCCGTGAGCGTATTGAGACAATGCGTGAAGAGCAAGCTGCTAATGGCGAACAACAAAAGTATGATGGTTGTTGTCGTGATAAAGCACCACGTGATACTGATGAGCCATTTGTTGTGCGTTTCAAAAACCCAACAGAAGGTAGCGTTGTATTTGACGATCACGTACGTGGCCGCATTGAATTTGCAAACAATACTCTAGATGATTTGATCATCGCTCGTACTGAAGGTACTCCTACTTATAACTTCTGTGTAGTTGTTGACGATTGGGATATGGGGATCACCTGTGTTGTTCGTGGTGAAGACCATATCAACAATACACCACGCCAGATCAATATTCTTAAAGCATTAGGTGCACCAGTACCTGAGTATGCTCATGTATCGATGATTTTAGGTGATGATGGCGCTAAGCTTTCTAAGCGTCATGGCGCAGTTGGTGTTATGCAGTACCGCGATGATGGTTACTTACCTGAAGCACTACTTAACTATTTAGTGCGTTTAGGTTGGTCTCATGGTGATCAAGAAGTGTTCTCTATTGATGAGATGAAGCAATTCTTTAGTCTTGATGATATCAACAAAGCCGCTTCTGCTTTTAATACAGATAAGCTGATTTGGTTAAACCAGCACTATATTAAAGAATCTGATCCAGAATATGTGGCTTCACATCTTGAATGGCACATGGCTGATCAAAACATTGATACAAGTAATGGTCCAAAACTATCTGAAGTTGTTTCTGCATTATCAGAACGTGCAAAGACACTAAAAGAACTTGCAGCTTCTAGCCGTTACTTCTTTGAAGATTTCGCAGAGTTTGACGAAACAGCAGCTAAGAAACACTTAAGAGGTGTTGCACTAGAGCCACTGCAGTTATTCCAAACTAAATTAGCTGGGCTAAATGAGTGGACTTTAGAAGCTATTCATCAAGCAATTGAAGATACTGCTGCTGAATTAGAAGTCGGCATGGGTAAAGTGGGGATGCCATTACGTGTAGCTGTAACAGGCGCAGGTATGTCTCCTGCTGTTGATTTAACCATATTCTTGGTTGGAAAGGCCCGCACAGAGCAAAGAATCTCCAAAGCGATTGAATTTGTAGCAAATAGAATAAATTCGTAAAAAACGGGTTGACTCTTTTGGGTGCGCTGCATAGAATGCGCCACGCAGTTGAGACACAGCCAACGAATCGTTCGCGGTGCACTCAAAAGTGATTTAGTTAGTGAGGGGCCTTAGCTCAGCTGGGAGAGCGCAACACTGGCAGTGTTGAGGTCAGCGGTTCGATCCCGCTAGGCTCCACCATCTAACTAATTTAAAGCGTTAAATCTTAGCCTACAGGGTTTAACGAGTATTCACTCTTTGCAGAGTCTAATGCAGTCCGGGTCCCCATCGTCTAGAGGCCTAGGACACCGCCCTTTCACGGCGGTAACAGGGGTTCGAATCCCCTTGGGGATACC
>NZ_JAKILC010000035.1 GCF_023283845.1 Shewanella marinintestina | reverse complement strand
GGAAACCATAGAGTTGTGGCACCACCTGAATCCATTCCGAACTCAGAAGTGAAACGCAATATCGCCGATGGTAGTGTGGGGTCTCCCCATGTGAGAGTAGGTCATTTCCAGACGCCAATTTAAGATTTTCATTGAAAATCGAGTCTCCTAGCCCTGACAAGCTAGCGACTTAAAAAGCATTTAGCATAGTGCGTAAGCAATTTGCTAAAGGAGCGGTAGTTCAGTTGGTTAGAATACCGGCCTGTCACGCCGGGGGTCGCGGGTTCGAGTCCCGTCCGCTCCGCCAACATTAAGATAAAAGCCTCTGCAGCAATGCAGAGGCTTTTTTCGTATACGTATTTCAAAGAAAAATCAAAGCGAAATGCGCACGCAGTTTGCTAAATGAACGGTAGTTCAGTTGGACCGAGATTGTTCCAGACAATCTTCGGCATTCGCTCCATCCATGGAGCTTTAGACTCTTTTAAAAAGAAAGCGGCCTGTCTCGCGGTGGGGGGAGTGGGTTCGTTTCTTGATAAGAGCAAGTCCGCTCCGCCAACATTAAGATGAAAGCCTCTGCAGGAATGCGGAGGCTTTTTTCGTTTTGTAGTATTTATTAATCTAGTTGTGACGTCGCGGACTTTTACAAAAAATAGTCCGCCCCAGCTACGCTTCGAGTTCGTAAGCTCACAGCTATCGCTGTACTCACCCACAAACATTACGATAAGCCCTGCTAGCAATAGCAAGGCTTTTTCGTGTCTGAAATCTATTGGCTTGTTTGTTTTGTATACGCTATATTTGCCATTGAGCTTAGATTTTCTATAAATTCCCCGTTAGCGACAATTACCTTTAGTGCACTTAACATTCGCTTTTCTTCGATTGTTTAATCACGCTGCTACATCGAACATGCTCTATGCTTCTGCGATTTGCTTCTTTAGGCTACAATAGCTTTTTTCTTCCAAATGATATTCAAATGCCAACCAGCTCGCTTTACTCTCTTAAAGACTTTAATACTTTCGCGTTAGCACATGGCTGTGAGCAATTAGTTCGTGCCATTACGCTAGATGTGTTAGTTGATACCTGCTGCAAACTTTATCAAGCTAACCAGCCGATGCTGATTTTAGGTGGTGGTAGCAATATAGTTCTTTGCGAAGACTTTCTTGGCACGGTGGTGTTGGTTGAAACTAAGGGTGTTGATGTTTTTGAGGATGAAAACGATAACTACCTAACGGTAGCCGCAGGTGAGAGTTGGCATGATTTAGTTTGTTTTTGCTTGAATAAGGGCTTTTCTGGATTAGAAAACATGGCGTTGATCCCCGGGACTGTTGGCGCTGCGCCAATCCAGAATATAGGTGCCTATGGTGTTGAGCTAAATCGCTTTTGTGAATGGGTAGAATATGCTGATTTGAATAATGGTCAGCTAGTTCGTTTAAATGCCGATGAATGTGAGTTTGGCTACCGTGATTCTGTTTTCAAAAATGATTTGTTAGGCAAAGCCGTTATTACTAGAGTTGGCTTTAAACTGCCAAAAACTTGGGTGCCACAGCTAGGTTATGGTCCGCTTAGAGAGTTTGACGTTAAGCAGGTAACACCAAAGCAAGTGTTTGATTGTATATGTGAAACTCGCCGATCTAAGCTGCCCGATCCTGCTGTATTAGGTAATGCTGGCAGTTTTTTTAAAAATCCGGTAATTGATACAGCGCAGTTTGAATCTTTAGTTTCTGTATATCCTGATATGGTTGGCTATTCTCATGGAATAGGCCACACAAAAGTCGCTGCCGGTTGGTTAATTGATAAAGCGGACTTGAAAGGTCATCAAATTGGTGGGGCCGCGGTGCATAAAGAACAAGCGCTAGTTTTAATTAATAAGGGCGATGCGACCAGTGATGACGTTTTATTATTGGCGAAATTAATTATAGATAAAATAGAAGATAGATTTGGGATTAGATTGGAAGCTGAGCCTAGAATGATTACTGCAACTGGTGAAAGGAGTTTATAGCATGGCTGAACAATGGATTCGTAAACGTGAGATCCTAACTGAGTTGGCATTAGGCACATTTGTGTCTGGTGAGGCGTTAGCCTCTCAACTTGGGGTATCTCGCACTGCTATTAGTAATCATATTTCAGGCTTAGAAGAGTATGGTGTCGATATATATAGCGTAAAGGGTAAGGGCTATCGTTTAAATGGACCTATTTCTTTGGTTGATGAAGCTAAGTTAAAAGAGCAGATCGCCAACCGCTGTTTTTATTTTGATGAGATCCCTAGCACTAATGCGTTTATCTTAAAGCATGCAGAGGAATTGGTATCTGGTGATATCTGCGTTGCTGAATATCAATCAGCAGGACGCGGTCGTCGTGGTAGAGTTTGGGTTTCACCTTATGGCTGCCATTTATATTTTTCCATGTTTTGGCAATTCCCACATGGTATGGCTCAAGCTATGGGATTGAGCTTAGTGGTGGCCTGCTCGATTGTGACCGTGCTTGAAAAGCTTGGCGTAAAGGATGTTGGCGTTAAATGGCCTAACGATATTTACCTTGAGGGCCGTAAGCTTGCGGGGGTATTAATCGAAATGTCAGGTCAGACCGACAGTGAATGCAATTTAGTCGTGGGTATTGGTCTTAATATGGCGATGGGGGAGCAGCATGCATCTCTGATTGACCAGCCTTGGAGTGATTTGACGAGTCAACTGCAAATGCCGGATAAAACGGCATTACTTGCTTTGCTGCAAAAGCAGTTACAACAAGACCTAAGCTTATTCCAACAAGCAGGATTAACAGCATTTACTGAGCGCTGGGCTGCAGCTGATTTATTTGTTGGTCAGTCGGTTAAATTATTAATGGGCCAAGACGAAGTCCACGGGCTCTGTAAAGGCATCGATGACCAAGGTGCTATTGTTTTAGAAACTGAAAATGGCTTACAAAGCTATATTGGCGGCGAGATTAGCCTGCGCAAAGCAGACTAATTACAATTAGCTAGTATAGAGGTCTAAAGCTATTTACGTAATAGGACTTGATCCATCATATGATCAGGTCCTTTTTGTAAAATAAGGTGTGCTCTTTCACGAGTAGGTAAAATATTAAGGGTTAAATTTGGCCCATTAATCGTGTCCCATATGTTAGAGGCCGTTGCGGTCGCTTCTACATCATCAAGTTTTGAATAGTGATGGAAGTATGAGTTTTCATCACTAAAAGCTCCGGTTCTAAATTGCAGGAAGCGATCTATATACCAACGCTTTAAGAGTTCTTCATTAGCGTCAACATAAATCGAAAAATCTACAAAATCAGATACAAAAGGTCGTTGTGTATCTACAGGTGAATCTTGACCTGTTTGTAAAACATTAAGCCCCTCAATAATGAGTATGTCGGGTTGACGGACACTTTGCTGCTCATCTTGAATGCGATCATAAGTAATGTGCGAATATATCGGCGCATTGACTTCTGACTCACCCGCTTTTATGGCCGAAATAAACTCAACTAGGGCTTTCATATCATAACTTTCAGGAAAACCTTTGCGTTGTAGCAATCCTCGGCGTTTGAGCTCTGCTAGCGGGTATAGAAAGCCGTCTGTAGTAATTAAATCGACTTTAGGGTGTTCAGGCCAATGACTTAATAATGCTTGTAAAATTCGAGCTGTGGTACTTTTCCCTACGGCAACACTACCAGCAATACTGATGATGTAAGGTCGCTTTGGTGGGACATGTCCAAGAAATTCATTTAATGCAAGGCCACGTTGCTGCTTAGCGCCTACGTTGAGGTTTAATAAGCGGCTTAACGGCAGATATATATCTGTTACTTCTGATAAAGAAATCTTTTCGTTGAGACCACGCAAGTCGGCCAAGTCGTTTTCACTTAGCGTTAACGGCACCGATTCTCTTAGTCCAGACCATTGTTGGCGTTGAAAAGCGAGATATAGTGCATTTTGGATCTGGTTGGTTTGCGGCATCGCGAAGTTCTCCGTTAAGGAGGGCACATTACACCATGGAATTATTCTGAACAACTGTAATGAGATTTGTGCTGCTCGCTTTAAACGCTAATTGGTTTCAAAAGCTCTAAAATTGTACAAGAAAGCCACTTTGAGGCCGAAAAAACATCATTTGATCGTTTTTTTTAATATATTTTCACTTTAGCTATTGCACTTGTGCGCACATTTCCATAATATCCGCTACCGAAATGACACGCCGGCATAGCTCAGTTGGTAGAGCAACTGACTTGTAATCAGTAGGTCCCGAGTTCGACTCTTGGTGCCGGCACCATTTCTCTGGAGGGGTTCCCGAGTGGCCAAAGGGATCAGACTGTAAATCTGACGGCTCAGCCTTCGAAGGTTCGAATCCTTCTCCCTCCACCATATTCTAGGTAGTTAGGTAACCTGAAGTAGGTTCCGCGGATGTCGTATAATGGTATTACTCCAGCCTTCCAAGCTGATAACGCGGGTTCGATTCCCGCCATCCGCTCCAAAATCTTGCTGATAATACTTAATCAGTAGAAAGCACTCGGCAACGAGTGCTTTTTCCAGTTTAAGACTACCTATCAGCGCCAACCTTCTTCTCGCCAATCTAATTATCTTACTAACTGATTCGATGACATTTTGTATGCATCGGATTTTTTGCTATATGCAGTTTCATCACCAAAGACTTTGGATTGGGGCAATACCATGGCTAAAGAAAAATTTGAACGCGTAAAACCACATGTTAACGTGGGCACCATTGGTCACGTTGACCATGGTAAAACTACTCTAACTGCTGCTATCTCTGCAGTATTGACTAAGAGCTTCGGTGGTACTGTACGCGATTTCGCACAGATCGATAACGCTCCAGAAGAGCGTGAGCGCGGTATTACAATTAATACCTCTCACATCGAGTACGATACTCCATCACGTCACTACGCACACGTAGACTGTCCAGGTCACGCGGATTATGTTAAAAACATGATCACTGGTGCTGCACAGATGGACGGCGCT
>NZ_JAKILC010000034.1 GCF_023283845.1 Shewanella marinintestina | reverse complement strand
AATGGTGGCGGTCCCGTTGGCCGGGTTGCCGGTCACGGTAAAGACGCTGCCATCACTGAGGCCATCGTCATCGGTCGCGGTTAGGGTACCGGTAATGGCGCCGCCATCTTCAAGTCCAGTCCCCGAGGTGCCACCAGTGACATTGGTTGGATCATTCACCGGGCTGACGGTTAGAGTGAGAGTAGCTGTTTCACCAGTATTAGTAGTGTAAGTGATTACCGGAACGACACCATGCCAGTTCTCATTTGGTGTGAAGGTATAGGAACCATCTTCGTTGATAACAATCGAACCGTCTTCTAAATCAACAGTTGTGCCTGTTGTATAGGTTTTTCCTTCAACTTCAAAGCTTGTTACGTTTAAATTGTTGTCTATATCAGAATCATTATCGAGCACGTTACCGTTGGCAACAGTGTCTTCTACAATAGTTTGGCTGTCATTGACTAGCGCACTAGGATCATCAACTTGAGTTACTTCGATGTTAAGCGTGGCGGTTTCGCCGGTGTTAGTGGTGTAGGTAATGACAGGAAGACTACCATTCCAATTTTCATTAGGTGTGAAGCTGTAGCTGCCGTCTGTGCCTATCAGCAAGATCCCCCCGCTTAAGGTAACACTCTCGCCGGCAGTGAAGCTTTCTTGGTTGCCGTTGCCATTAGTGTCGAGGGTGAAGCTCACCACACTGGTATTGCCAGCTTCATCATTGCTCAATACGTTACCGCTAGCGACTGTGTCTTCAGCAACAGTGATACTGTCATTGCTCAAGTCGGTTGCATCTTCTGTTACGGTAATGGTAAGCGTAGCTGTTTCACCTGTATTAGTGGAGTAACTAATGACTGGGACACTACCATTCCAATTTTCATTAGGTGTGAAGGTGTAAGTGCCGTCTTCGTTGATAACAAGTGAGCCACCGTCTAACTCAACAGTGCTTCCAGCGGTATAATTGTCACCATTTACTTCAAAACTAACGACCGTGAGATCGTTATCAACATCTGAGTCGTTAGTTAGCACATTACCGGTGGCGACTTCATCTTCCGCGATAGTTTGGCTGTCATTAACCAGGACGCTCGGATCATCAACTGGCGTGACTTCAATCGTCAGTGTCGCGGTTAAACCGGTGTTTGTGGTGTACGTGATAACCGGAACAACGCCGTTCCAATTTTCATTGGGGGTGAAGGTGTAGGAGCCATCTGCATTGATGATTAACACGCCATCGTCCAGTTCAACGCTGGTGCCTGCGTTATAGGTTTGCCCTTCAACGTCAAAGCTAACCACAGACAAATCACTATCGAGATCTGCATCATTATCTAAGACATTGCCGGTGGCGACTTCATCTTCAGCGATAGTTTGGCTGTCATTAACCAGCACGCTCGGATCATCAACTGGGGTGACTTCAATCGACAGTGTCGCGGTTAAACCGGTATTTGTGGTGTACGTGATAACCGGAACAACGCCGTTCCAATTTTCATTGGGGGTGAAGGTATAGGAGCCATCTGCATTGATGACTAACACGCCATCGTCAAGTTCAACGCTGGTGCCTGCGTTATAGGTTTGCCCTTCAACGTCAAAGCTAACCACAGACAAATCACTATCGAGATCTGCATCATTATCTAAGACATTACCGGTGGCGACTTCATCTTCCGCGATAGTTTGGCTGTCATTAACCAGCGCGCTCGGATCATCAACTGGGGTGACTTCAATCGCCAGTGTCGCGGTTAAACCGGTGTTTGTGGTGTACGTGATAACCGGAACAACGCCGTTCCAATTTTCATTGGGGGTAAAGGTATAGGAGCCATCTGCATTGATGACTAACACGCCATCGTCAAGTTCAACGCTGGTGCCTGCGTTATAGGTTTGTCCTTCAACGTCAAAGCTAACCACAGACAAATCACTATCGAGATCTGCATCATTATCTAAGACATTACCGGTGGCGACTTCATCTTCTGCAATGGTATTGCTGTCATTAACCAGCACGCTCGTGTCATCAACTGGCGTGACTTCAATCGTCAGCGTCGCGGTTAAACCGGTGTTTGTGGTGTATGTGATAACCGGAACAACACCGTTCCAATTTTCATTGGGGGTGAAGGTGTATGAGCCATCTGCATTGATGACTAAGACGCCATCGTCCAGTTCAACGCTGGTGCCAGCGTTATAGGTTTGCCCTTCAACGTCAAAGCTAACCACTGATAAATCACTATCGAGATCTGTATCATTATCTAAGACATTGCCGGTAGCGATTTCATCTTCAGCGATAGTTTGGCTGTCATTAACCAGCACACTTTGGTCATCAACTGGCGTGACTTCAATCGTTAGCGTCGCGGTTAAACCGGTGTTTGTGGTGTATGTGATAACCGGAACAACACCGTTCCAATTTTCATTGGGGGTGAAGGTGTAGGAGCCATCTGCATTGATGACTAAGACGCCATCGTCGAGTTCAACGCTGGTGCCAGCGTTATAGGTTTGCCCTTCAACGTCAAAGCTAACCACTGATAAATCACTATCGAGATCTGTATCATTATCTAAGACATTGCCGGTGGC
Source organism: Shewanella marinintestina (assembly GCF_023283845.1). Taxonomy (GTDB): domain Bacteria; phylum Pseudomonadota; class Gammaproteobacteria; order Enterobacterales; family Shewanellaceae; genus Shewanella; species Shewanella marinintestina. The sequence goes on along the minus strand of NZ_JAKILC010000034.1, from coordinate 5,970 downwards.
GACTTCATCTTCTGCAATGGTATTGCTGTCATTAACCAGCACGCTCGGATCATCAACTGGCGTGACTTCAATCGTCAGCGTCGCGGTTAAACCGGTGTTTGTGGTGTATGTGATAACCGGAACAACACCGTTCCAATTTTCATTGGGGGTGAAGGTGTAAGAGCCGTCGGCATTGATAACTAACACGCCATCGTCCAGTTCAACGCTGGTGCCAGCGTTATAAGTTTGCCCTTCAACTTCAAAGCTAACTACTGATAATGCTTCATCAAAATCGGTATCGTTGCTTAACACATTGCCAGATGCAACAGTATCTTCAGGTATTATGTTGCTATCATTATTTAACGTACTTGGACTATCTAATACAGTAGTATTGGCATTGGAAAAGTTATTATTTTCATCGTTTGCTATATCGTTTTTCAGAAATGACGTATCGAAGCCGTTGCTCGCTAAAGTTTCATTTCCTGAGCGGGAAATAGATACATGGCTTGAGCCCCCTTCGCTATTACTTTGGTTGCCTGCTGCAGTATCAGGGCCTTCACTAGGGTCTTCCCCAGCTAAAATAAGCGCTTGAATTTCTTCAATTTCACTTAATGCTAGTTCGTCATCAGAGATATCAGCATTGGCTGCAGTATTTGATGATGGCACTTCAGTGGTTGATGACAATAAAGTTCCATCGTCATAAAGAATTTCAACGGCACTATTTTCAGCTATTAGTAGCTTTGCGCCAGCAGGGACAGATTCGCCTTCAGCGATTTGTTTGTCATTACCCATAATGTTGACTGTAACGACACCACTTAGGTTCTGAATTTGGCCAGCTTGTGTGGTGAGAATAGACTTCATTGTTTGGCTCCCTGCGAAAACAACAGATGTAGCATTTATTTTTTATAAAGCAACGTATATTTCGTCAATGTTATACAGTTTGAAATATTGGGTCAATTTTTTGACGATATTGTTTTGTGCTGAACATTTATTATTCTAAAGTGAATAATTCTATTTCTGTATCCTGTAATTAAAAAAGACCACAAGGATTGTGGCCTTTTTAATTAAAGCGCAAAAAAGCTAATTGCGCCGCTTGAACAAAAGATTGATATTTATGGAGGGTTTAACCCGTCGTCCAATTGGTTGTAAGGTGGGATAAATGGTGTTGTATTAGGATCTGCGATCAGTGCCTCATCGTTGATAAGTTGGCTGATAATTACGCTAGCATCGGAGGAACCATAAATACTAGATAGGTCTACGCCATCTAAAACAATCATTACGCTATTTGTACCTGCACCCAAGCCGTCAGTGTCAATAGTAATAGTTGTGTCACCGCCGCTAAAACTAAATGATAAGAAGTCTTCTAGGTTTCCGTTTTCTTCGTTAATTAATACGTCTGAAAGATCGAGAGTATCAATTTGGTTATTAAAGCCATAAACGGTGTCAGTACTTCCATCAGCCGATCCTGCGCCCCATGTGAAAAAGTCTCTTTCATTATCTTCTGGGGTTAATAACTCTCCCCCATAAAGGTCATCATTACCTTCTCCGCCATTGATTAAATCTCTGCCTATGCCACCAATGATAGTGTCATTTCCATCACCACCAATAAGCACGTCATTACCTTCTCCGCCATCAATGATGTCATCACCACCTTGACCGAAAATAATATCGTTGCCAGCATCGCCGTTTAAGGTATCGTTACCATCATCTGTTTGTGAAACATCGAAAACGGCATAGTTATTAGTAATAAAGTCATGAACATCAGCATCTTTAACGGCATTAATATTAATACCTAAATCGTCAGCAACATATTGTCTAATAGCATCCATTCCTTGTAGACCATTACCAAGGAAGTCTGTTAAGTCTCCAAAGATGATGTCATCACCAGCACCGCCTGAAACGATATCGTTACCTGGTAAGATGTTCGATTGAAGAATTGCATCAGCGAGATCATTAACGTCAACATTGTTAATTAACGGTGCAGCCGAATCAAATTGCTGCAATATTGATGTGTTAATATTTGGACCTAAACCAATAGCCTCTACATCTGAAATTGCATTCAATAGCGCAAATGCGGCTAAAGCATTGTTAAAGTAGTTACCCGATTGGCCATTGTCTGTGTTTGGCGCTCCGTCAGTAATGAAGAATGTACGATTATTGCCATTTGGATAATTAGTATTAAACCAGTTATATGCTTCAGTTAGCGCTGCAGAGTAATTGGTACTGCCTCCGCTTGTCATTGCAGTTAAAGCTTGTGCAATTTGAGCCGCAGCATTACCAGTACTTAAATCGATTTCTATTAAAGTATTAGCACTTTGGTCAAAATCGACTAGAAGGACGTTTACCGTCCCTGCGCCCGGTAGGTTTGCATTTGCAATCAAGGTATCTAGTACCGCTATGATTTGCTGCTTTGCTGTTGCAACTGCACTCGCTCCCATACTGCCTGAAGAATCGATAACAAATGCAATATTATAGTCGTCTCCCGGCATAAGGCCTGTTACGTCACTAACTATGGTGTCATTACCAGTTGTTCCTGTATAAGTATCATCTCCTGGATTTAGAGTAGCACTGTTAAACACACCTATATCTACAGTTGCTGTGTCTAGTCCACCATTACCATCACTGATGGTATAGGTGAAACTGACTGGATTTGATGAATTACCATTATGCGCAAAGGTAAATGAACCATCGGCTTGAACTGTCAGCTGTCCACTTGGTATAGAAATAATAGCGGAACCATTTACATAGGTAAGATCAACCCCGTTAATTTGGGTGATGGTTAACGTATCAGCGTCAGCATCGCTGTCCACTCCGCTTTCAGTGTCATCAGTGATCATGTTGGCCATAATTACTGAGCCTGAATCTACGTTATAAGTGTTATTCAGGGCATTCGGTAGCAGGTTGTCTGGGGTCAGAGTGATATTAAATTGGCCGGTGTTATCCTGGGTAAATACAATTGCGTCACCGTCACCGTCAGTGGCTGAGTAACCGAACTCTATATCAATTGGTTCATTAAAGATCAGCCCGCTTGAAGCAAGACTGGTTACCTGGAAGTCTTCGCCGCTTAAATGGATTATCTCAATTGACATGATTGATAGGCCGTTGGCTTCCAATTCTTCGATTAACAAAGTTGGGTTAATTGTTGTATTAACAACTTTAGTGCTGTTGTCCGAATAAGTAATGATATATTGGATGTCTGCAGATCCGGTGTGGACCCCGTTGTTATTAGTACCTAGATTAATAGCTAATAAGGAAGTTCCATTTGGACCATAATCAATTTTAATGGACTCATCGTCACTAATTGAAGTCTGTGGACCGACTCCCATACCATGGCTATTGGCATTAATCTGAGAAGCAATGCCGTTAGTAAACCCCGTAATTGTTGATATGACGTTTGAGGCTTGGCCGTTTTGACTATAAATAGTTCCGTCAGCATCTACATAATAAGCTGAGTTATTACCTGCTGGGGCAGAATCTAAGTCATAGTCAATGAGGGTTTCTAGGTCGACCTCTTGTAGAAGCTCAAATACGTAATCGTAATGACCGTTTTGGTCTAATACTGCTGTGACTGTAAATACATCTGTGCCATTAGCGCTCGCGGTAAGGGTGTTACCGCTCATTGAATAACTAAGATCTTGTCCGTTATATTGCAAGCCTGTTGTTAATACTTGGAAATTTACACTACCAAAGCCATCTGCTCCAGGGGCGAATAGATCTCCTGTAACATCGCTTCCTACTACGTGAGGAATAATATTCTGAGCTAATTCATCAACCTCATCTACAGGAGCATCATCTTCAATGGTGACATCAAAGTTTGTTATCACATCTTGAGTGCCATCGTTAATAGTTACCCCGAAATTAAACGTCAGAATGTCTTCTACATCATTTAATGGATGATCGATATTATTCAGCAGATTAACAGTATAAGTTGCCTCAAAACCTGAAAGACCTGAGGACACTGCACCTAAAACGATAGTCATCACAGGAGTGCCATTTGCAGAACCAGTGAGGGTATTGGTATTACTGTTCCAAGACCAGCTAACAAGAAAGCCGTTTGAATACATATCTGTACTTGGCCCCGCTAGGGATAACGTAAATACATTACTATCTGGGGCATCACTATCAGTGAATGTGATGGTACCAGTGTCGGTTTTTAGGTTGGTGACATCTGTTGGTGTACCAATGTCATCGATAATACCGTTATCTAGGCCTTCCTCTGAAACTGTGACTGGTGTAGCTGCTACAACCTGAGGCGCATCATTGCCGCCGTTAATAGTAATTGTCACCGTTTCAGTATCGAACGCCCCATTCGCATCGGTTACCGTGACATCAAAGCTGAAGGTAATGGTGTCGCCCTCAGCGAGGAAGTTCACCAAGTCATTATCGATATTATAGGTCCAGCCCATGTCATCGTTATCGAGACTAAAGCCATCAATAATGTCGCTAATTTGCTGAGCGGTGAGCACTGCCATGGCACCATTTAGCCAATTGATATCACTGTTATAACTAGCGCTTAAGGTGAGCACATCATTGTTATCGACATCAAAGGTGGTGATATCGCCGGTGGCCACAAGGCGATCGGGCTGCAGATCAATACTGTCTTCGGTCACGCTGCCGCTATTGGTTACCGTCAGCTCAGGAATATCGTTGGTACCGGTAATGGTGATGACAACATCTTGGGTGTCAGTATCGCCGTTGCTGTCGGTGACCGTCACGGTGTAGGTTTCAGTGACAGTGTCACCGAAGGCTAACTGGTTCACCGGACTGTTATTGTCGCTGCTGTCATTGAGGGTGTAAGTCCACTCGCCGGTCGCGGGGTCAATACTAAAGGTTCCGTAAACACTGGCCTGTGGCGCAAATGACCAAGTTTGAGTATCGCCGCTGTCGGGATCGGTGGCATCCAAGTCGCCTTGTACCATCATCACCCCTGGCTCTGCGGTGTTACCGCTAGGCTGCACACCGGCCTCAATCACTTCACCGGCTTCATCGTCAGGCGATGGCGTAATGACTGGCGCGTCATTGGTGCCGTTAATGGTCATGGTGACGGTTTGGGTGGTAAAGGCGCCGTTGGCGTCGGTTACAGTGACATCAAAGCTGAAGGTAATGGTGTCGCCCTCAGCAAGGAAGTTCACCAAGTCATTATCAATATTATAGGTCCAGCCCATGTCATCGTTATCGAGACTAAAGCCATCAATAATGTCGCTAATTTGCTGAGCGGTGAGCACTGCCATGGCACCATTTAGCCAATTGATATCACTGTTATAACTAGCGCTTAAGGTGAGCACATCATTGTTATCGACATCAAAGGTGGTGATATCGCCGGTGGCCACAAGGCGATCGGGCTGCAGATCAATACTGTCTTCGGTCACGCTGCCGCTATTGGTTACCGTCAGCTCAGGAATATCGTTGGTACCGGTAATGGTAATAACGACATCTTGGGTGTCAGTATCGCCGTTGCTGTCGGTGACCGTCACGGTGTAGGTTTCAGTGACAGTGTCACCGAGGGCTAACTGGTTCACCGGACTGTTATTGTCGGTGCTGTCATTGAGGGTATAAGTCCACTCGCCGGTCGCGGGGTTAATACTAAAGGTTCCGTAAACACTGGCCTGTGGCGCAAATGACCAGGTTTGAGTATCGCCGCTATCGGGGTCGGTGGCATCCAAGTCACCTTGTACCATCATCACCCCAGGCTCTGCGGTGTTACCGCCAGGCTGCACACCGGCCTCAATCACTTCACCGGCTTCATCGTCAGGCGATGGCGTAATGACTGGTGCGTCATTGGTGCCGTTAATGGTCATGGTGACGGTTTGGGTGGTAAAGGCGCCGTTGGCGTCGGTTACCGTGACATCAAAGCTGAAGGTAATGGTGTCGCCCTCAGCGAGGAAGTTCACCAAGTCATTATCGATATTATAGGTCCAGCCCATGTCATCGTTATCGAGACTAAAGCCATCAATAATGTCGCTAATTTGCTGGGCGGTGAGCACTGCCATG
>NZ_JAKILC010000033.1 GCF_023283845.1 Shewanella marinintestina | reverse complement strand
AGTACCACGACCAGCGATTGAGAAAACATCTTCGATTGGAAGAATGAATGCACCATCGATAGCACGCTCTGGCTCAGGGATGTATGTGTCTAGAGCTTCAGCTAGTTCAAGAATCTTAGCTTCCCACTCTGGCTCGCCTTCAAGAGCTTTAAGAGCAGAACCCTGGATAACTGGTAAGTCATCACCTGGGAAGTCGTACTCAGATAGAAGTTCACGAACTTCCATTTCTACTAGTTCTAGAAGTTCTTCGTCATCTACCATGTCACACTTGTTCATGAATACGATGATGAATGGAACGCCAACCTGACGTGAAAGCAGGATGTGCTCACGTGTTTGTGGCATTGGACCATCTGTAGAAGCTACTACTAGGATAGCGCCGTCCATCTGTGCAGCACCAGTGATCATGTTTTTAACATAATCCGCGTGACCTGGACAGTCTACGTGTGCGTAGTGACGTGATGGAGTATCGTACTCGATGTGAGAAGTATTAATTGTAATACCGCGCTCACGCTCTTCTGGAGCGTTATCGATCTGTGCGAAATCACGTACAGTACCGCCGAAGCTCTTAGTAAGAACTGCAGAGATAGCAGCAGTTAGAGTAGTTTTACCATGGTCAACGTGTCCGATAGTACCAACGTTAACGTGCGGTTTTACGCGTTCAAATTTTTCTTTAGCCACGATATATTCCTTTCTTTTCAGAAAATGCTCGGCTTAAAACCGAGCAATAGCAATTAAGTATATCAATAATAGAGTGAGACAGCTTAGCCCCTAGCCTCGATTATTGCTTTAGTAACATTTTGCGGTGCATCGGAGTACTTCAAAAACTCCATTGAGTATGAAGCACGCCCTTGACTGGCAGAGCGCAAATCGGTCGCATAACCGAACATTTCAGATAAAGGCACTGTTGCATGCACAAGTTTTACACCTGCGATACCATCATCCATACCTTCAATAAGGCCACGACGACGGTTTAAGTCTCCGACAACATCACCCATATAATCTTCAGGTGTTGTCACTTCAACTTTCATACAAGGTTCAAGTAAGGCAGGGTCAGCTTCAAGCGCACCCTTTTTAAAGCCCATCGAACCGGCGACTTTAAAGGCCATCTCGTTCGAGTCCACATCATGATATGAACCGTCGTACAGAGTAACCTTTACGTCGAGAACAGGGAAACCAGCTAATACGCCGCTCTTCATCTGCTCTTGAATACCTTTATCAACTGCTGGGATGTATTCCTTTGGAACCACACCACCAACAATTTCGTTGACAAATTCGTAGCCAAAACCTTCTTCTTGAGGCTCTAGCTTCAACCATACGTGACCGAATTGACCTCGACCACCTGATTGACGAACGAACTTCCCTTCAACTTCCACAGTTTTGCGGATAGTTTCACGATATGCAACTTGAGGTTTACCTACATTACACTCAACACCAAACTCGCGACGCATACGGTCTACGATGATGTCTAAGTGTAGCTCACCCATACCAGAGATCAGTGTTTGACCTGATTCTTCATCAGTTTCAACACGGAATGATGGATCTTCCATTGCAAGTTTTTGCAATGCCATCCCCATCTTATCTTGGTCTGCCTTAGTTCTAGGCTCAACAGCGATAGTAATTACAGGCTCAGGAAACTCCATGCGCTCGAGAATTACTTTATGATCGATATCACACAATGTATCGCCAGTAGTCACGTCTTTAAGACCAATAGCAGCAGCGATGTCGCCAGCGCGTACTTCTTTTATCTCTTGACGATCATTAGCGTGCATTTGCACCATACGACCAATACGCTCACGTTTTTGCTTAACAGAGTTATATACGCCAGCACCTGTTTCCAATACACCTGAATAAACACGCATAAAGGTTAAAGTCCCTACGAATGGGTCTGTTGCAATTTTAAACGCTAATGCTGAGAATGGCGCGTTATCGTCAGCTTGACGAGACGTCTCTTCTTCGTTGTCATCAATGCCCTTAATGGCAGGGACTTCAACTGGAGATGGTAGAAAATCTACCACAGCATCCAAAACGGCTTGAACACCCTTGTTCTTAAATGCAGAACCACAGGTGGCCAATACGATTTCGTTGTTTAAGGTACGCTGACGTAATGCCTTTTTGATCTCTTCTTCTGAAAGTTCCCCATCTTCTAGGTACTTTTCCATCAGTTCTTCTGTCGCTTCAGCTGCACTTTCAACTAAGTATTCACGCATTTCTGCGGCTTTCTCAGCTAAGTGCTCTGGAATCGCTTCATAAGTGAAAGTCATACCCTGATCTTCTTCAGACCAGTTAATGGCTTTCATTTTGATCAAATCGATTACACCGTTGAAATCTTCTTCTGCACCAATATTCATTTGAATTGGTACACAAGTCGCGCCAAGGCGATTACGGATCTGGTCAACAACACTATCAAAGTTTGCACCTGCGCGGTCCATCTTATTGACGAACACTAAGCGCGGTACATGATACTTATCAGCTTGTCGCCAAACAGTCTCAGATTGAGGTTCTACCCCTGATGAGCCACAAAAAACAACGACGGCACCATCTAGTACTCGCAAAGAACGCTCTACTTCAATAGTGAAGTCAACGTGACCTGGAGTGTCGATGATGTTAATGCGGTGCTCAGTGAACTGCGCATCCATTCCGCGCCAGAAAGTAGTCGTTGCGGCTGAGGTGATGGTAATACCACGTTCCTGTTCCTGCTCCATCCAGTCCATGGTAGCAGCGCCATCATGAACTTCACCGATCTTATGAGATAAGCCAGTGTAGAAAAGAACACGTTCAGTGGTAGTGGTTTTACCAGCGTCAACATGAGCACAAATACCGATATTACGGTAGCGCTCAATTGGAGTTGTACGAGCCACGATTTATACCCTCTTAGCTAAATCTGAGTGTTAGCAATGCAAGTAAGGCGTGGGACAATGCCCACGCCAAGATATTACCAGCGGTAATGAGCAAACGCTTTGTTTGCTTCAGCCATACGATGCACGTCTTCGCGCTTCTTAACAGCTGTACCTTTGTTTTCAGATGCGTCTAACATTTCACCTGCTAGACGTAAAGCCATAGATTTTTCACCACGCTTACGTGCAGCTTCAACCAACCAGCGCATCGCTAGTGCGTTACGACGCACAGGACGAACTTCACATGGTACCTGGTAAGTAGAACCACCAACACGACGAGATTTAACCTCGACTGATGGACGTACGTTGTCCAGGGCTGCTTCAAGGATTACTAAATGATCTTCGCCTTTCTTTTCAGACGCAGTATCTAGTGCCTTGTAAATAATTTTTTCTGCAGTCGACTTTTTGCCGTCCTGCATAATGACGTTGATGAACTTAGCCAGCAACTCACTTTTGAACTTTGGATCTGGTAGGATTTTACGTTGTCCTACAACGCGACGTCTTGGCATAACAATTTCTCCGTATGCTTCAGGGACCCCAAAACTGGAATCTCAATAAAAACTAGCTTGGCCTTACTTAACGGAAAACGTTAAGACTTAGGACGCTTAGCACCGTACTTAGAACGACCTTGACGACGTTCACTTACACCAGCACAGTCTAATGCGCCGCGTACAGTGTGGTAACGCACACCCGGTAAGTCTTTTACACGACCGCCACGGATTAGAATTACGCTGTGTTCCTGCAGGTTGTGGCCTTCACCGCCGATGTACGAAGTAACTTCGAAACCGTTAGTTAGACGCACACGAGCTACTTTACGTAGTGCAGAGTTAGGTTTTTTTGGTGTAGTAGTGTATACGCGAGTACAAACACCACGTTTTTGTGGACACGCAGCTAGCGCAGGTACGTTAGTCTTATCGACTTTCGGTGCGCGAGGCTTACGTACCAACTGGTTTACAGTTGCCATGTATAGCTCCGAATCAGTTGACTAAATCAACAGTAAGGTGTGAAAAATCTATATCCCACAGGTGTGGGACGCGAAATTTTAGAAGTGTATGGTCTATCTGTCAAGAAATAGACAACTTTTAACCGATTTAAAGTAAAAAAAAGGCGCCAAAAGCGCCTTTTTTACAATCTATTTACTTTTTAGCACCGAATTAATCGTTGCTACCAGCTAGATTTAGTAGATCTGCAAGGTTCTGCTCAGCTTCGCTTGCACTAATCACTGGTGCTTCTTCAGCAGCAGGTTTAACTGCAGCTTCAGCACGCTTCTGGTGGTATGAGTAACCTGTACCAGCAGGGATTAGACGACCAACAATTACGTTCTCTTTCAAGCCACGTAACTTATCGCTCTTACCACCAACAGCAGCTTCAGTAAGAACACGAGTGGTCTCCTGGAACGATGCTGCAGAGATGAACGATTCAGTCGCTAGAGACGCCTTGGTAATACCAAGAAGCTCGCGTTCAAATGTTGCAGGCTGCTTACCTTGTGCTTCAAGTTCGCGGTTAGCGATCTTAACACGTGATACTTCAGCTTGTTCACCCGGTAGGAATTCACTGTCACCAGCGTCTACGATCTCACACTTACGCAGCATCTGGCGAATGATCACCTCAATGTGCTTATCGTTGATCTTAACGCCCTGTAGACGGTAAACGTCCTGTACTTCATTCACGATGTAGTTAGCCACATTGTGGATACCACGTAGACGTAGAATGTCGTGAGCTGCTTCTGGACCATCAGCAATAACTTCACCGCGTTCAACTTTTTCACCTTCGAACACGTTTAGGTTACGCCACTTAGGAATCATCTCTTCGTAGTGCTCACCACCATCAGCTGGGGTAATTACTAGACGACGCTTACCTTTGGTTTCTTTACCGAACGAGATAGTACCCGATACTTCAGCAAGAATAGCTGGCTCTTTTGGCTTACGCGCTTCGAACAAGTCGGCTACGCGCGGTAGACCACCGGTAATATCGCGAGTCTTCGAAGATTCTTGAGGAATACGTGCTAATGCATCACCAACGTTAATTGGTGCGTTATCGTCAAGATTCACAATCGCGTGACCTGGTAAGAAGTATTGCGCAGGTACTTCAGTACCTGGGATCATCAAATCGCTACCATCAGCAGCAACAAGACGGATCATTGGACGCATCTCTTTACCAGCAGTAGGACGTTGACCTACTTCTAGTACCACGATTGAAGAAAGACCAGTTAGTTCGTCTGTTTGACGTGTCATAGTGACACCTTCAATCATATCTACGAACTTAATACTACCCGCCACTTCAGTAATAATTGGGTGAGTATGCGGATCCCACTTAGCGATAATTTCGCCAGCAGCTACGCCATCATCTTCCAATTTCTCAAGTACAGTACCGTAAGGAACCTTATAACGCTCTTTCTCACGACCTAGCTCATCAATAATAGCTAGCTCAGAAGAACGCGATACGATTACCAGCTTACCGTTGCTGTTAGTTACAAACTTAGCGTTATGTAACTTAAGGGTACCTGAGTTCTTAACTTGAACGTTGTTCTCAGCTGAAGCTCGAGACGCCGCACCACCGATGTGGAAAGTACGCATCGTAAGCTGTGTTCCTGGCTCACCAATTGACTGAGCAGCAACAACACCGATTGCTTCACCTTCGTTAATGATATGACCACGAGCCAAATCACGACCGTAACAAGCTTTACACACACCGAAGTCTGTATCACAGCTAATTACTGAACGAACAATCATTTCGTCGATAGAGTTGTCTTCAACGATGTCACACCATGCTTCGTCAAGAAGCGTGTTACGTGGCACAAGCACTTCTTCAGTACCAGGCTTGAACACGTCTTGTGCAACAACACGACCAAGAACACGCTCACGTAACGGCTCAACTACATCACCACCTTCAATAAGCGGTTTCATAGTTAGACCTTCGTAAGTGCCACAGTCATCTTCAATAACAACTAAATCTTGCGCAACGTCTACTAGACGACGAGTCAGGTAACCAGAGTTAGCTGTCTTCAATGCCGTATCCGCAAGACCCTTACGCGCACCGTGAGTAGAAATAAAGTACTGAGATACGTTTAGACCTTCACGGAAGTTAGCCACAATTGGGGTTTCGATGATTGAGCCATCTGGCTTAGCCATCAGACCACGCATACCGGCCAACTGACGAATCTGTGCAGCACTACCACGAGCGCCTGAGTCGGCCATCATGTAGATGCTGTTGAACGATTCTTGTTGCTCTTCTTCGCCATCACGGTTAATCACTGTCTCTTTAGACAGGTTTTCCATCATCGCTTTAGAAACTTTTTCGTTCGCGCTTGCCCAGATATCGATTACTTTGTTGTAACGCTCACCGGCTGTTACTAGACCAGATTGGAACTGCTCTTGAATTTCAAGAACTTCCGCTTCAGCATCCGCTACTAGCGTGTACTTAAGATCTGGAATAACCATATCGTCGATACCTACAGAGGCACCCGAGATAGTTGCAAAGTGGAAACCTGTGTACATCAATTGGTCAGCAAAGATAACGGTATCTTTAAGACCTAGTTGACGGTAACAAGTGTTCAATAGCTTAGAGATCTGCTTCTTGCCCATGTTTTGGTTAACCAAATCATAAGAAAGACCTTTCGGTAAGATCTGTGAAAGCAATGCACGACCAACGGTTGTATCAACAACACGACGAGTCTTAACTTTTTCGCCAGCTTCGTTCGTCGTTGTTTCCGTAATACGTACTTTAACGCGAGCGTGTAGCTCAGCAACACCAGTGCGGTAAGCTTTTTCAGCTTCAGCCACATCAGCGAATGCCATGCCTTCACCCTTGCCGTTGATACGCTCACGGCTAGTGTAGTAAAGACCCAATACAACGTCCTGTGATGGTGTAATCACTGGTTCACCGTTTGCAGGTGAAAGGATGTTGTTGGTAGACATCATTAGTGAACGTGCTTCTAACTGCGCTTCAAGCGTTAGTGGCACGTGAACAGCCATTTGGTCACCGTCGAAGTCGGCGTTGTATGCCGCACAAACCAATGGGTGAAGCTGAATTGCTTTACCTTCGATTAGTACTGGCTCAAATGCCTGGATACCTAATCTGTGAAGTGTTGGTGCACGGTTAAGCATCACTGGATGTTCGCGGATCACGTCATCTAGCACGTCCCAAACTTCTGGTACTTCGCGCTCAACCATCTTCTTAGCAGCTTTAATAGTTGTAGCTAAGCCACGACCTTCTAGCTTGCCATAGATGAATGGCTTGAATAGCTCAAGTGCCATCTTCTTAGGAAGACCACACTGGTGTAGACGTAAAGTAGGACCTACGGTAATTACCGAACGACCAGAATAGTCAACACGCTTACCTAGCAAGTTCTGACGGAAACGACCTTGCTTACCTTTGATCATATCGGCCAAAGATTTAAGCGGACGCTTGTTAGAACCCGTAATAGCACGACCACGACGACCGTTATCTAATAGTGCATCAACAGATTCTTGCAACATACGCTTTTCGTTGCGTACGATGATATCTGGAGCAGCTAGGTCTAACAGACGCTTTAGACGGTTGTTACGGTTGATTACACGACGGTAAAGGTCGTTCAAATCAGACGTAGCAAAACGTCCGCCATCTAGTGGAACTAGTGGACGTAGATCTGGTGGCAGAACCGGCAGCACTTTAAGGATCATCCACTCAGGCTTGTTACCTGAAGTGAAGAATGCCTCAATAAGCTTAAGACGCTTAGTGATCTTCTTACGACGAGTCTCAGAATTGATTGATGGCAATTCTTCGCGCATCATTTCAATTTCTTTCTCAAGATCGATAGCACGTAGCAATTCTAGAACTGCTTCAGCACCCATCTTAGCTTCGAATTCATCACCGTACTCTTCCAATGCATCCAGATAGTTTTCTTCTGTTAGCATTTGGCCGCGTTCAAGACTGGTCATGCCAGGCTCGATTACCACGAAAGATTCGAAGTAAAGTACACGTTCGATATCACGAAGAGTCATGTCTAGCATCAAACCGATACGAGACGGCAGTGACTTCAAGAACCAAATGTGTGCAACTGGGCTAGCAAGATCGATGTGACCCATACGCTCACGACGCACTTTAGTCTGTGTAACTTCAACGCCACACTTTTCACAGATCACACCACGGTGCTTAAGACGCTTATACTTACCGCATAAACATTCGTAATCTTTTACTGGACCAAAAATACGCGCACAGAACAAACCTTCACGCTCAGGCTTGAATGTACGGTAGTTAATGGTTTCTGGCTTCTTAACTTCACCAAAAGACCAAGAGCGGATTAGATCTGGCGACGCTAGGCCGATCTTAATACCTTCAAATTCTTCAGTCTTGCTTTGCTGTTTCAGAAACTTTAATAAGTCTTTCACGTTTCTCTCCTGAAGGAGTTAAACCGGGTGCCCTGCAAATGCAGAGCACCAATTTCTTTTGCCATAGAGGCAGTAACCAAGTGTTACTTTTGATCCAGCTCGATATTAATACCGAGTGAACGGATCTCTTTCAACAATACGTTGAAAGATTCAGGCATACCTGGTTGCATCTGATGGTTACCGTCGACGATGTTCTTATACATCTGAGTACGACCGTTCACATCGTCCGACTTAACGGTTAGCATTTCCTGAAGTGTATATGCTGCACCGTAAGCTTCAAGTGCCCATACTTCCATCTCACCGAAACGCTGACCACCGAACTGTGCTTTACCACCCAATGGTTGCTGAGTAACAAGACTGTACGAACCGGTAGAACGGGCGTGCATCTTATCGTCAACCAAGTGGTTAAGTTTTAGCATATACATGTAACCAACGGTTACTTTACGCTCAAACTCATTACCAGTACGACCATCACACAGAGTCAATTGACCTGATTGCGGTAGACCTGCAAGCTCAAGCATCTGCTTGATCTCTTTCTCTTTGGCACCATCAAACGCAGGTGTTGCAATTGGAACACCGCCTTTTAGGTTTTTAGCAAGACGCAAGATTTCATCATCAGTAAATGTATCGATGTCTACGCGCTGCTGCACTTCGTCACCTAAGTCATAAACTTGCTTGATGTATCCGCGAAGTTCTGCCAATTCGCGCTGCTCTTCTAGCATTTCAGTAATACGATTACCGATGCCTTTCGCTGCAGCACCCATATGAACTTCAAGTACCTGACCGATGTTCATACGTGAAGGTACACCTAGTGGGTTCAATACGATGTCCACTGGGTCGCCTTTTTCGTCGTATGGCATGTCTTCAATAGGACAAATCTTAGAGATTACACCCTTGTTACCATGACGACCCGCCATCTTATCACCAGGCTGGATAGTACGCTTAACCGCTAGGTAAACCTTAACGATCTTCAGTACACCAGGTGCTAAGTCATCACCTTGAGTGATCTTACGGCGTTTGATTTCAAACTTCTTATCGAAATCGGCTTTTAGCTCTTCCGCTTGCTCAGCTAGCTGTTCTAGCTCAGTTTGCTTCGCTTCGTCATCGATTGTTTGAATCAATAACTGTGAGCGTGGAATTGCATTAAGTTGCGCTTCATCGAAACCAGCACCTAGTAATAGGTTGCGAGCACGACCAAGAACACCTTCTTCAAGAATTTGGAACTCTTCAGTCAAATCCTTCTTCGCCTGAGCGATATGCATCTCTTCGATTTCTACAGCACGCTTGTCTTTCTCAACGCCGTCACGAGTAAATACTTGTACGTCGATGATAGTACCTTTAACAGAGTTAGGTACACGTAGTGAGCTGTCTTTAACGTCAGAGGCTTTCTCGCCGAAGATTGCACGGAGAAGCTTCTCTTCTGGAGTCAGCTGAGTTTCACCTTTAGGTGTTACTTTACCAACTAGGATGTCGCCACCCTTAACTTCTGCACCGATATAAACGATACCTGATTCGTCAAGCTTAGAAAGCGCAGACTCACCAACGTTTGGAATATCAGCTGTGATCTCTTCGCTACCCAACTTAGTATCACGAGCAATACATGAAAGCTCCTGAATGTGGATAGTTGTAAAACGGTCTTCTTGAGCTACACGCTCAGAAATCAAAATCGAGTCTTCGAAGTTGTAACCGTTCCAAGGCATGAACGCGATACGCATGTTCTGACCAAGAGCCAAATCACCTAAATCGGTAGATGGACCATCAGCAAGAACGTCGCCACGAACAATTGGGTCACCGACAGAACAACAAGGACGTTGGTTAATACAAGTGTTCTGGTTAGAACGCGTGTACTTAGTCAAGTTGTAGATATCGATACCCGCTTCGCCTGGAGTCAGCTCAGCTTCGTTAACTTTAACAACGATACGGCTTGCATCTACGTAGTCAACATAACCACCACGCTTTGCAGCAACAACCACGCCTGAGTCAACAGCAAGTGTACGTTCAATACCAGTACCAACTAGAGGCTTATCAGCCTTAAGTGTAGGAACTGCCTGACGTTGCATGTTCGCACCCATCAATGCACGGTTCGCGTCATCGTGTTCTAGGAACGGAATTAGTGATGCCGCAACAGAAATAATCTGTTGTGGTGATACGTCCATATATTGGATGTCAGATGCACCCATAAACGTTGAATCACCTTTGTGACGACAAGCAATTAGCTCGTCCATCATGCGGTTGTTTTCATCTAATTCTACGTTTGCCTGAGCAATAACGTAACGGCCTTCTTCGATTGCTGATAAGTAATCTACTTCTTCAGTAACCACGCCATCGATTACCTTGCGGTAAGGCGTTTCTAAGAAACCATAGTTGTTAGTACGCGCAAAGGTTGACAACGAGTTGATCAAACCAATGTTTGGACCTTCTGGCGTTTCGATTGGACATAGACGACCGTAGTGAGTCGGGTGTACGTCTCGAACTTCGAAACCAGCACGTTCACGTGTTAGACCACCTGGACCTAGAGCAGAGATACGACGCTTATGCGTCACTTCTGACAATGGGTTGTTTTGGTCCATGAACTGTGAAAGCTGTGAAGAGCCAAAGAATTCTTTAACAGCAGCAGAAATTGGCTTAGCGTTGATCAAGTCCTGAGGCATAAGCTCATTCAGATCGCCAAGGCTTAAACGCTCACGTACGGCACGTTCTACACGAACTAGACCAACACGGAACTGGTTTTCAGCCATTTCACCAACACTACGGATACGACGGTTACCTAGGTGATCGATATCATCTACTTCGTCCAAACCATTACGGATGGCGATGATGTTCTTCATCACGGCAACGATATCTTCTTTCGAAAGGATACCCGTACCTTCGTCGTCATCAATGCTTAGACGACGGTTGAACTTCATACGACCTACTTTAGATAGGTCATAACGCTCTTCACTGAAGAACAAGTTCTGGAATAGTGCTTCTGCAGCATCTTTGGTTGGTGGCTCACCAGGACGCATCATACGGTAGATTTCAACTAGCGCTTCTAGGCGGTTAGTTGTTGAATCAATACGTAGAGTGTCAGAGATGTAAGCACCGTTATCAAGTTCGTTGATATACAGAGTGCTGATCTCTTTGATGCCAGCCATTGATAGCTTAGCAAGATCTTCAAGACTGATTTCGGCGTTAGCAGAAACCAATACTTCGCCTGTATCTGGATCAATATAGTCTTGACCAGAAATCTTACCAGAGATGTACTCTACTGGTACTTCAAGCTCAGTTGTGTTTGACTTTTCAAGTTGGCGAATGTGACGTGCAGTGATGCGACGACCTTTCTCAACTAATACTGTACCGTCAGCGTCTTTAATATCATAACTTGCAGTTTCGCCACGTAGACGGTCTGCAACAAGATCCATTACTAATGAATCTTTCTTGATCTTAAAGTTAACGCGATCGAAGAACAGGTCAAGGATATCTTGAGTTGAATAATCTAGCGCGCGCAGAATGATCGAAGCCGCAAGTTTACGACGACGGTCAATACGTACGAATAGCGCATCTTTAGGATCGAATTCAAAGTCTAACCAAGAACCACGGTAAGGAATAATACGTGCGTTATACAGCACCTTACCTGAAGAGTGGGTTTTACCACGGTCATGATCAAAGAATACGCCTGGGCTACGATGTAGCTGAGACACGATTACACGCTCAGTACCGTTGATAACAAAGGTACCGTTGTCAGTCATAAGAGGGATATCCCCCATATAGACTTCTTGTTCTTTAATGTCTTTTACTGTGCCAGGTGCAGCTTCACGGTCATACAGAACCATACGCAGTTTAACGCGTAGAGGTGCAGAGTATGTAACACCGCGGATTTGACACTCTTTCACATCAAAAACTGGCTCGCCTAGCTTGTAGCTGACATATTGCAGCTCAGAATTACCAGAAAAGCTCTTGATGGGAAAAACGCTACGGAAAGCAGCTTCAAAGCCACGCTCACCAGTAGGATCTTGATCGGTGAACTTCTTAAAAGAGTCCAACTGGATTGACAAAAGGTAAGGGATGTCTAAAACACGTTGACGTTTACCAAAGTCTTTGCGAATACGCTTCTTTTCAGAATAGGAGTAAACCATGGGTTTCCTCTGATTGCGAGATGTGACCAAGTCTGAATCAACCTAATGTTGAAACAGCGCGTTTGCCCATCACCGTTGAAAGCAAGAACCCAACCAGTAATCTCTGCTAGGAACTGCGAAATCTGGCGATAAACGGTGAAAAAAAAATCGCCTGCGCTTACAGCGCAAAAAAGGCCGACGGTTAAAAAACCGCCAGCCTCCGCCCGATTACTCGGGAGGTTGTAAGTTAGAGTATAACTTACTTGATCTCTACTGCAGCACCAGCCGCTTCTAGATCAGCTTTAAGAGCTTCAGCTTCTTCTTTAGAGATAGCTTCTTTAACTGCTACTGGAGCAGATTCAGCCATGCCTTTAGCTTCTTTCAGGCCTAGACCTGTAGCGCCACGAAGAGCTTTAATTACAGCAACTTTGTTGTCGCCGTGAGAAGTAAGAATTACGTCGAATTCTGTTTTCTCTTCAACAGCAGCAGCATCGCCACCACCTGAAACAACAGCAGCAGCAGCAGAAACGCCGAACTTCTCTTCCATTGCTTCGATTAGTTCAACAACTTCCATTACAGACATTGCTGCAAGGGCTTCTAAGATTTGGTCTTTAGTGATAGACATAACAAAAGTTTCCTAATTGTACTGAATTCAATTTTAATTAAGCGGCTAATAAATTTATTAAGCAGCTTCTTTCTGATCGCGTAAAGCGGCCAATGTACGAACGAACTTGCCAGCAGATGCTTCTTTTAGAGTCATCATGAACTGAGCTAGTGCTTCTTCGTAAGTTGGTAGTTTTGCTAAACGATCAATATTTTCTGCAGGGATTAATTCCCCTTCAAAGGCTGCTGCTTTGATTTCGAACTTCTCTTGTGATTTAGCGAAGTCTTTAAGAAGACGCGCTGCTGCACCTGGGTGCTCATTAGAGAATGCAATCAAAGTAGGACCAGTAAACGTTTCGTTTAGGCACTCAAAATCAGTACCAGCAACAGCGCGTTTAACAAGAGTGTTACGTACTACACGAATATACACTCCAGCTTCACGAGCTGCTTTACGAAGTCCGGTCATATTAGCTACAGTTACGCCGCGAGAATCGGCTACAACTGCAGATAAAGCACCTTTGGCAGCTTCGTTGACTTCAGCAACAATCGCTTTTTTGTCTTCGAGTCCTAACGCCATTGGTATACTCCTGGATTCTATCTAGGGAAAACTCCCTAGCAATTACCATGCTAAACATCTATTGATGCCTAGCGACTTACGGCGCGAAAAATTCCAGCAGACAAAAATCTATCTGGGGTCCGACACCGTCTACGCAGGAAATTAAGTTAATCTTTTGACTAACACCTACGGTCTTGGACGGAGGCTATTAGCTAACCTAAAAGGTTAATCCATAGCCCCAACCCTACAAAGTGCGCGCATTATAGACTAACGCGCGAGCTTTGTAAATTTACTTTGCGTCTTCCAGAGAACCCTGGTCAACCGCAACACCTGCACCCATAGTGGTAGAGATGCTTACTTTCTTAATGAAAACGCCTTTAGCAGCAGCTGGCTTAGCTTTCTTAAGCGCGCCAATTAGTGCTTCTAAGTTTTCTTTAAGTTGAGCTGGTTCGAAGTCCACTTTACCGATAGTAGTGTGGATGATACCGTTCTTATCGTTACGGTAGCGTACTTGACCCGCTTTAGCGTTCTTAACTGCTTCAGCAACGTTTGGCGTTACAGTACCAGTTTTTGGGTTAGGCATAAGACCACGTGGGCCTAAGATTTGACCTAACATACCAACAACGCGCATTGCATCTGGAGATGCGATAACTACGTCGAAGTTCATTTCGCCAGCTTTGATCTGTGCAGCAAGCTCGTCCATACCAACAAGCTCAGCGCCAGCTTCTTTAGCAGCTTCAGCGTTAGCACCTTGAGTGAACACAGCAACACGTACTTCACGACCAGTACCGTGTGGTAGCACAGTAGCGCCACGAACGTTTTGGTCAGATTTACGTGGGTCAACACCTAGGTTAACTGCAACGTCAACACTTTCTAGGAACTTAGCAGTAGCTAGTTCTTTAAGAAGTGCAACAGCTTCATTGATGTCGTAGCTTTTAGTCGCTTCAACTTTCTCGCGAATTAGACGAGCGCGTTTAGTTAGCTTTGCCATTATATTAGTCCTCTACTACCAAACCCATTGAACGCGCAGTACCTTCAATTGAGCGAGTCATCGCTTCAATATCAGCACCAGTCATATCAGCGGCTTTAGTCTCAGCAATTTCCTGGACAGCGCTACGCTTGATAGTTCCCACTTTTTCAGTGTTAGGACGGCCAGAACCTGATTTCAGACCTGATGCTTTAAGCAGTAGGAAAGACGCAGGTGGAGTCTTAGTTTCGAAAGTGAAAGAGCGATCAGTGTAAACAGTGATAACTACAGGAATTGGCATACCTTTCTCGAACTTTTCAGTACGAGCGTTGAATGCTTTACAGAATTCCATGATGTTAACACCTTTCTGACCCAATGCAGGGCCTACTGGTGGCGACGGGTTTGCAGCACCGGCTGCTACTTGCAGTTTGATGTAACCATCAACTTTCTTTGCCATGAGACATTTTCCTCAAGTTTGGGTTCAAACGCTATCAGCACTATGCTGAACAGCTCCCCGAAAAATATGGGAGCGAATTATATATAAATTCGCTCCCATTTCCAAATAGTATTTGCGCTTTATTTAATCAGCTTTTTTCAATCTGACTAAAATCAAGTTCTACAGGTGTTGAACGACCGAAGATCATTACAGAAACCTTAACGCGGTTCTTCTCATAATCGACTTCTTCAACAGTACCGTTAAAGTCAGCAAAAGGTCCGTCAGTAACACGAACAACTTCACCAGCTTCAAACATAACGCGATGCGTTGGAGACTCAGTAGTTTCTTGTAGACGCTGTAAAATAGCATCAGCTTCTTTATCAGAAATTGGTGCTGGACGATCAGACGTACCACCGATGAAGCCCATTACACGAGGGATGCTTTTCACCAAGTGCCAGCTTTCATCGTTCATTTCCATCTGGACTAATACATAGCCAGGGAAAAACTTACGCTCGCTCTTACGACGTTGGCCTGCACGCATTTCAACTACTTCTTCAGTAGGAACAAGAACCTCACCAAAGTAAGCTTCCATTTCGTGCATTCTGATATGTTCAAGCAGAGTTTTGCATACACGGCCTTCATAGCCGGAAAACGCTTGAATTACATACCATCTCTTTTTAGCTTCAGTAGCTTCAGTCATACTTAATGCCTATACGCCTGTAATAAAATTAACAATTCTAAGCAATACTGCATCTAGGCCCCATAGGATTAAACCTAAAACGGCTGTTGCAGCTAATACAATAAAAGTTGTATTGAGTGCTTCTTGACGCGTAGGCCAAACCACTTTACGAACTTCAATCTGTGATTCACGAGCAAAAGTTAAAGCTTGCTTGCCTTTTTCTGTTTGCAACGCGATGAAACCAGCGATAGCAAAAGTCACGACTACACTCAGAGCGCGAACCACAACATTTGCTTCATTAAAATATTGATTGCCAATAATTGCAGCAGCCAACAAGACTACGACTAGGCCCCACTTTACGATATCCAGAGAGTTACCCTGGCTTTCAGTATTTGTTGTCATCGGTTAATTCCGTTACTCACTACGATCTGAGTCAAGTGACGCTATTAAAAACAGCGTTTTGCTCAGTGAAAAATTCAGTCAGACTCGCTATCCGAACTGGCGACCGCTCAATATACTCAGATAAAGTATAATCAACGACTCAAAAATCGGTCATAGATTGTATTCTTATTCCACTTATTTGGCAAGAATACATAGCGCAGCTTAACTAACAAATTCAACCAAAATGCAATAAAAACAAAAAAGGCAGCCTAAGCTGCCTTTTTCAGTATCGAGTTAAGACTCGTTGCTAATTAAGCAACGATCTCAGCTACAACACCAGCACCAACTGTACGGCCACCTTCACGGATAGCGAAGCGTAAACCTTCGTCCATCGCGATTGGGCAGATTAGAGT
>NZ_JAKILC010000032.1 GCF_023283845.1 Shewanella marinintestina | reverse complement strand
ATATCCTAATCAGAAAATGAATTAGGTGTTCTAAATGAACCGCCCTGTGCGGAGCCGCATGCAGGGTGGTGTGGGGGCTGGAGGCTAGATACCTCCGGCTACCCGATTATGCACCTTTGCTGATAACTCGATACTTAAGCATTGTCTGCATACCTAAATTAGTTAATAGCCATTGTGCTTGTGGATGTTCGTTATCAATTTCAATTAATCCCAAAGCTAAGAATTGAATTCGAATCGTATATAAATCCTGCTCATTTACCAATAATGAAGTCATGTTAATATTATTACAGTCAACCTTACTAAATTGTTGCGCAGTAAATTGATTAACATCACTATCAAAAGCTTTATCTGCTATAAACGGTGATATAGCACTAAAAATTTGGCTCCACGAAACAGAATTATGCCATTTGCAATATTGAGTTTGTTGCCCCATAGATCTTGCATATAAACTATACGAACCATTTATCTCAATAGTACTATCCCAATCGGCTAATTCCTCTTTTGGAATCAGTGGTTGAGATAGCTGACTTTCCTGAAGTTGCAATTGCAGTTCATCATTACGTTTTCGTAGGTTATTAATTTCAATGAGTAACTCAGGGGAAGCTGCTGAGTCCCCTCTAACCCAACCAACTGCTGGAAATAATCTCATCGTTTTATTTAAACTGAGTGATACCTCTCCTGGTAATTGAGCTGCATTATCCCAAAACCTAACTAATCGACCATCACTAACCTTTGATCTAAAACTTTGGAGTTTATTATAATTATCTTCTTCTATTTCTGATTTTGAGCGAGGCAGGTCATCTGGTGATTTATGCAATAAAGCAATTACTTTAATACCTTTACTCACGGCATAATCAAATTCTTTTTCGGTATAACTGAGACCGTCATCAGCCGTAGAACCATATCGACCACCAATGATAAGTAAGTAATAATCACAATCATCAATTATACGCTTAATGAACTCCCACTGTTCCTCATCTGCAGCTGGAAATAACTCCATACCAGCAGGAATACAATCCATTTCCATTAATGTTTGTAAAACACTTTGCCTTTCTTCCTGAAGATCAACATAAGTTGAACTTACAAAAACTTGATAACGCTTATCCATATATTCTCTTCATTTATTTGGTTAACCATCACCATATGGCTCTGGTGCATAACATTTGTATAGTGCGCATGCGCGTATATCTGGCAAAACGCGCATGCACATTTAATAAACCTATTATTTGATTTTTACTGAAGAAAAGCTATTGATTTATAAGCACTCTACCAGATTGTTGCTGGATAAACGGGCACAAAAATGAGCAAAGTGAGCATTGGTATTGATGTCTTATCGAAAGTGATCAGTAACAGCCATTTATCGATTAGCAAAAGTAGGTCAACTGGCTCGTCACTGTTCTGTGCAGCTTATCGCCTGAAACTGATAAAGGGGCACTTCTAATTTAGAAACCAAACATCTCAGCCAAATGAGTACACCAATTATCTGTGCAGATACAGCTGAATCCGTCGAAAACATGGTGAGAGATAACGAAGTTATCAAGCTCTCGAACAAGAGGCATTGATGCCGAACTGGCGTTTAAATAGAGATATTGTTTGTTTTCGTTGAGCCTACATGGACGTACTTAAGGCGTGCTTCAGCAGTGTCTGCACATCCGCCCGCGGCAGGCGATTAACCACTCTAAAGCGACAATTTAGAATAAGTACTCCTGTAGCAAGGATCCAAAAAAATGTAACCAGCCTTTATTCCAAGGCGATTATTTCATTGTGACCTTGCCACCAACCATCTTAAATGCTGGAGCACCGCGAATTAGCGTGTCTCTAGCGAATGTTTGGTCGCAGCTCGGACATTGGCAGGGCGTTTTGGTGTAATCATCAACAATACGTTCTTTAAAGCACTTAATTAGTGCGCCTTTGCCCCCTTTTCGATACTTAAACAGTTGGGTTTTACATTTGGCGCAGAAGATCTCAACAGTCTTTGTTGGGCCTTTCTTATTTGGTTTCGCCATAAATTGTCCTCGTTAATTTAGCGCTATTTTGCCATAAACTCTGGCTAAATAAAGCGAATAAACAAGCAAGCCTTATTAGGTTAATTCTTAATTTTTGTGGGTAGTTTCCTGCTCTATTTTACGTAAAGCTAGCTTGCTGATATGTACAAAGGCAAATTCAAATGACTGTTTAACATTTTTGCAACTCAGTTTATGATGATTAATATCTCTATATTTACCGCTAGGAAAGCCAAGGCAATGCATAAAATAATAAAAATAGCGCTAATTGTTACGTCATCATTAGCTGTTATGACTGTGGCCGGTTCATATTGGGCATTTTCACTTAGCCTTCCTGACTTAGATAAAACCATTAGTAGTGAAAGTATTAGCAATAAGGTCAGTGTTGGACGAGATCGTTTAGGTACGGCTATTGTTCATGCTGATAACCGTCAAGATGCTGCTTATGGCCTTGGTTACGCCCATGGGCAAGACCGTTTTTTTCAAATGGATTTATTAAGGCGAAATGCGGCAGGTGAACTTGCTGAGATTTTTGGTGAAAAAGCGCTTAACTTAGATAAGCGTCGTCGCTTTCATCAGTTACGCAAACGCGCTAATCAGATTGTAGAGACCTTAACCCCACAGCATTTGTCCTTGCTAACGATCTACGCTAATGGGGTGAATGATGCGTTAGCTGCTCAGAGACTCAGTTCATTTGAATACATACTTACAGGTGCAGAGCCTAAACCATGGCAAGCTGCTGATAGCTTGCTAGTTATTTTTAGTATGTATTTAGATTTGCAGGGTAATACCATTAAACGGGATTTAGCTTTAACTCAAATAGAACAACTATTTGGTCAACCTATGCGCCGATTTTTAACACAGCCAAGCCATTATCAAGCGGCTTTAGATTCCAGTTTAATCGCGTTGGATAGCGCGGCTATTCCGCCACTGTCTCCGATGTTACTGAGTCAGGCTATTGATAGTATGATTGAAGAACCACTGGAGATTGGTAGTAACAATTGGGCGATAACTGCCGCCTTGAGTGACAATGGTAAGGCGATGTTATCAGATGATATGCACTTATCCTTTGCGGTACCCATTATCTGGTATCGAGCTCAGCTTAATTACAGCCTTAACCAAAAACAAAATGTGCAGATCACAGGAGTGTCGCTTCCTGGCGCACCGGCGATTGTTGTTGGCAGTAATGGTAATGTTGCGTGGGGCTTTACCAATGCCTATATCGACACTGCGGATTGGATAGCCTTGGATAAAAAAACACCTACTTATATTGAAAATGAGCGTATTGCTTTGCCTGAAGGTGAGGTGATGTTCGAGATTGAAATGTCGCCCTATGGCCCAGTAAAGCAACTTGGCGAGCAACGTTATGCGCTTTCTTGGGTTGGACATCAGCCTTATGCTGTTGATATGCAGCTTGTGGAGTTAGATAGCATTACCAGTGTTGAAGAGGGACTTGAATTAGCATCAACGATGGGTATTCCGGTGCAAAACATGTTGTTGGTCGATGACTCTGGTAATGCGGCTTGGAAACCCGCAGGTGCTTTCCCATCTAGAACTAATCCGAGTGATATAGCAATTTCAACCAAGGAGTATCAACCAGTCAATTGGCAAAAGCGTAATCAACAGTTACCTCAGGTTTTAAATCCAGAACAGCATAGATTATGGTCGGGTAACTCCAGGGTAGTGTCGGTGCAAGAACATCAGATTTTAGGTGATGGAGGTTATGCCTTGGGAGCACGCAGCACGCAGATTAAAGATCGTTTATTTGAGTCAGACAGTTTTGCGGTTGATGATTTTTATCGGCTACAGTTAGATAATCAAGCGCGATTTTTACAGTCGTGGCAAAGCTTGTTACTTAATCATCTTGAGCGAGATCCTAAGCTATATGCTGCAGATATTGAGTATGTCAAAAACTGGCAGGCTTGCGCTTGTGCTGATTCTGTTGGATATACTTTAGTGCGCCATTTTAGAACGCAACTTATCGACAGTGCATTTGCTCCACTTGAGACAGAACTTGCCAATTACAACCAAAGTTTAGCGCCGATAAAGCGTAATCTTGAACCTGGGATTTGGCAACTTATTGAAAATGAACCAGAGAGTTGGTTACCGTCAGAGTACCAAACGTGGGCAGAGTTGATGTTGGCAAGCTATGTTAAAAGTCGTGACACATTGCTGGCAAAATACAGTGAGCAAGGCCATTTAGCAGATCTAGCTTGGGGTAAAGTGAATCAGCTTAAGATCCAGCATCCATTTTCTAAACAAATCCCAGTACTAAGCCAATTACTTGATATGCCAGTGGTAGAAGGTTTTGGTGATAGCTTTATGCCTGCGGTACAAGGCGCATCATTTGGTGCATCTCAGCGCTTTATTGTACAGGCCGGTGATGAGATAAATGCCATCATGACAGTGCCAGGGGGGCAATCAGGCCACCCATTATCAGCGTTCTATCGAGCAGGGTTTGAAGAGTATGCGACTCAGCAAAGTACGCCGCTTTTGCCTGGCGATATGACGCATCAATTACAGATCTTACCCAGTAGCGTTAGCTCGGTAAATCAATAGCTAATCCTAGCGCTGATCGATTTACTGCGTTGTATGCTGTAGCTTGGTATGCCATGGAGCATGTCCAAGCTGCTGTTTTAACAGATTAACAAAACCAGATATTCGTGCAGATCTTTCTTTTAGAGGGCTACTGAGTAGTGCAACAATGTTGGCGTTTGGTAAGCTATATTCAGGTAATAAGCGTACGAGTTCTCCGCTGTTGATTTGCGGCTGTACATCCCACTCGGATCGCATAATAATCCCCAGCCCTGCCAGTGCCCAGTCTTTGATAACTCGTCCCTCATTGCTGGCAAGACTTGGATTTATTCTTATTTCTTGGTGCGTGAGTTGTTTATTGTGACTAAATTGCCATAAGGTCACGTCTTCATTATTTTCTCTTAATGCGATGCAATGATGTTTAAGTAGATCTTGCGGCGATTGCGGGTAACCCATTTTTTCAAGGTATTGTGGCGATGCACAGATAAACCGTTGGTTTGTGGCTAAGGTGATCATTTTTAGTGAGGAATCGTTTAGTACGCCAATATAAATGATGATGTCCCATTTATGGTGACTTGACCAATTAGGGTTATCTGATAGCTCCAGTTCTATATCTAGTTGTGGATGGCTAAGCTTGTATTGAGCTAGCAGGGGAGCGATATAATCATTACCGAACCCTAGAGGTGCGAGTACTCTTAACTTGCCAGAGACTAATGATTTACGTTGATCAATTAGCTCTTGTAGCTCATCTAAACTCTGTAAAATATTAATGCTTTTATCGAGCAACAGTTGACCTTCTTCAGTTAAGCTGACAACGCGAGATGGCCGCTGAATAAGGCTAATCGATAGTTTTTTTTCAATATGCTGCAACCTTAAAGTGACTGAAGGCGGAGTGATATTTAATGTTCGCGCCGCATCAGCCAAAGTGCGATGACTGGCAATGACGACAATAAAGCGCAGATCTTCGCTGCTAATCATTTGGTTTAAACCTAATCTATATCTTGATAATAGTTAATATAAAATAAATGTCTGCTGGTGGATACTGAGCATTAAACAAGAAGTTTGATGTCTTTCAAATACTTTGAATATAAGCACTTTCCAAAGCCTCACGAATACAAGCCACTGTGGCTAGGCATCAAACTTGTCAGATTGATTGGTGAACTAGGATATTAAAGATGCCATCTACTCAAATACTTTCCACTACTCAGCAAAGTCAGTATCAAGCAATTGATACACCGTTTTTATATGTAAATAAGCCAGTATTTATTAATAACCTCAGTCAACTACGTCAAAAAATTGAGGGGCTTGGCTCAAGTTTACGTCCACACTTTAAAACCCTAAGATCATTAGAAGCGGCACAGTATTTATTACCAACTAAAGACTCACCAGTTACGGTGTCAACGGTAAAAGAAGCTGAGGCCTTAGCGGCACAAGGCTATAGCAACATTATCTATGCGGTAGGTATTGCAGATGGCAAGCTACCTCGAATAGCTAAAATGCTTAGTCAAGGCATTAATGCTCGAGTGCTGCTTGATAGCGTTGAGCAGGCTCAGCAGCTGAATCAATTTTGTGAAACTAACCAATGCCAAATTCCAGCATTAATTGAAATCGACTGTGATGGTCATCGTGGCGGTATTCCACCAGAAGCGGCTAAGTTGATTGAAATTGCTCACTTGCTAACGTCTGGTGCAGCCAGTTTTCACGGTGTGCTAACTCACGCTGGTGAGTCTTATCAGTGTTTTGAAAAACAGCAATTAATTGATGCGGCGCAAAATGAAGTTGCTGCGGCTGTACAAGCTGCTGAGCGCATTCGCGCTGCGGGTATGCAATGTGACATCGTCAGTATTGGTTCAACACCAACAGCGCATAGCTATCAAAACCTTGATGGGATCACCGAGGTTAGAGCGGGTGTGTACACCTTCTTTGATTTAGTCATGGCAGGATTAAATGTTTGTCAGTTAAGTGATATTGCCGCGACTGTAGTGACCAGTGTGATTGGTCATAATCATGATAAAAATTGGATATTTATAGATGCTGGTTGGATGGCTCTGTCTGGTGACAGAGGTACCGCTGAGCAACCTAAAGATTGTGGTTACGGTTTAGTGTGTGACGACAATGGAGAGGTATTAGCAGGGCTGCAAGTGATTACTGTTAACCAAGAGCATGGCATTATTGCTACGGTAGATGGTAGTGAGATTAACTTGACGCAGTTCCCTGTAGGCTGTCGCCTGCATATTTTGCCTAATCATGCTTGTGCAACAGCTTCAATGCACGCCAAGTATCATGTTTTTGATGCTAACAGCGGCAGTTATGACGTTTGGAATAGAGTACAAGGTTGGTAATATGATCTATTTATCTGAAGCGCAAACATCAAAGCTTATCTCCCATGAGCTGGCTTACAACGCTGTTAAAGAAGCGTTTGTCGCTGCCATAGACGATAAAGCAAACTTGTTCCCTGTGGTTAATGCTGAAGGGGCTAACCCTAATGAGATGTTTTCACTCAAGTCGGCATCAACACCTGAACTCGTAGGTTGGAAAACGGGTAGCTACTGGCCAGAAAATCAAGATAAAGGCTTACCTTGCCATGGCACCAATGTATTCCTACTCGACCCATTAACCGGTATGTTGCAGGCGGTGATTGCTGCCACAACCGTTAATGCTTACCGCACTGGTGCTGCAGATGCGGTCGCTGTTAACTATTTGGCAAGAAAAGATGCCTCAGTACTAACCATTTTTGGTACTGGGCATCAGGCTGAATATGAGGTGTTAGCTGTGAGCAAGGTTCGCTCATTGACTAAGGTATTGGTAGTGGGCCGTAGTGT
Source organism: Shewanella marinintestina (assembly GCF_023283845.1). Taxonomy (GTDB): domain Bacteria; phylum Pseudomonadota; class Gammaproteobacteria; order Enterobacterales; family Shewanellaceae; genus Shewanella; species Shewanella marinintestina. The sequence goes on along the minus strand of NZ_JAKILC010000032.1, from coordinate 16,901 downwards.
TAGTAAAACTGAATTCTTGGTTAAGCGTTTATTAGAAAAAGGCATTAATGCCGAAGCTTGTGATGCACAAGCTGCTTGTGAACAAGCAGATATAATTATCACAGCAACCACGGCTCAAGCGCCTTTATTTGAAGCGCAGTGGGTACAACCAGGAACGCATATTTCTGCAATGGGCGCTGATAAAGTGGGTAAGCAAGAGTTGCCAACTGACCTATATAGTCATGCTCGCTTGTTTTGCGACTTTGCTTCTCAATCTATTGTTATTGGTGAGTTTCAACATAGTAGAAATACGCCGATAATTGAGATTGGTCAAGTGATAAACGAGTCCGCAAAAGGACGTCAAAGTGCTGATGAGGTGAGCATTTTTGATAGCTCAGGTATTGCGATCCAAGACTTGTTTGTAGCGGCTCATATTCTTAAATTGAGCCAGAGTGGCAGATAAAACTGTGGTATAAAAAGATTAATGCTGGCCTAGCTTAAAGGGCTGTAATAACAGCCCTTTAAAAATGAAGTCGTATTTATGGTTGTAATGAACCATCAGCATTATAGAACGCATCAATGATATCTATTGCGCCAGTTTTAAAGTTATATTCCATTACTTTTGTTGATTCACCACGCTGAATAAAATACAGGTCGCGATAAATACACTCATCTGCACGATACGTGTAAGCAATATCGACATCTGCGGTCATTAGGTCGGAGTCTGTAACCGCCGCAATTGTAAAGTCAGTGGTAGTAATACCATGCCAAAGCTCTTCACAGGCTGTAAAGGGGTGAGTGCTGGTACCAGAGGTCGAATATGGAAATCCGGTCGGGCTTGACGCCACATCGCCTTGGCCAAACCCTGCGAGTTTTTCTACAGCTGTGGAGTTTCCTGCGGCGGCCCAACCACTATGATAAAGCGATACTGCACTTTCAAAGGCGGCAAATTGGCCTGCCATTGCTGATTTTCTGGCATCGTCCTGTAAGTTAATAAACTTAGGTATTGCGACGACAGCTAATATACCGAGTATGATAATTACGATTACCAATTCAATTAATGTAAATCCTTTTTCATCTGATTTCATTGTTATATCACTTTTTCATACTAGTCATAGAGTTAGAGCTGCAGTCTACACCTTCATTTCTATGATTTATTTGATCTAGGTTTAAAAATGAAATTTATTGCGTGTTGAATCAATAAATATAATGTTCGGAATTAGAGGCATTTAACTGAAAGGCAAGCTTGCTGATTGGAAGGCTGCTTATAGCTAATTATAAAGTTTAAGTTATGGCTGATCGCTTGGATTGCTGGATTCACACTCTTCAATCCTATCTAGCCTAATTGATACTTTTCTATATTGATTCCGACCAGCATCTTTGGCTTGATAAAGCGCTTTATCGGCGAGGAGTGAAACTTGTCTGCCAATTACATTAGAGTTGTTTTTAAACTGGTAATCTTCGATGGGGTCAACTTTGCACGCACCGAGGCTAATGGTGACATAGGGAGCGGTATCTGAGCTTGGGTGAGGCAAAGCTAAATCTTTGAATGACAATAGCATCGCATCGAGTTTAGCCTGTAGAGGTTCATCTGGAATGTCTCTAAATAGCATTATAAATTCTTCTCCACCAAAGCGAGCACACATGTCTTCAGCACGATAGAACTGTTGGGTCAGTGTCTGGGCAACTTTAATTAAGGCTGCGTCGCCAGCTAAGTGTCCTAAGGTATCGTTGTATTGTTTGAAATGGTCAACATCGGCAATAATTAAGGTAAAGCCTATCTGTTGTCTTGCTAATAATTGGCAATAGGTTTCAAGTCTTTGCTCAAAGCTGCGGCGGTTTGGGATATTAGTCAGTTTATCAATATAAGCTTGTTCGTTAAGTTGTTTGGTTTGTTCTTGAATCGTGCCCATTAGCGCATTGAAATGAGTTGCGACTTTGATTAGTTCTGTAATGGGGTAATGGTATCTCAGCTTCTTAATTTCACGGCTTCGATCCATATCTTGAATATCAATCGCGAGCTTTCTAACGGGGGTGACTAAAAAATATGAATATAGAGAATAAGCGAGAATTAACAGCATCGACATTTCTGCAAGTAAAATAAACACATTTGGCGCTAATAGAGGGGGAGCTTGGGTGTTGGTGTGGTAAAGCACTAATTTGAAAAGCGGTTTGCCATCGACATTTTTAATCAATCGCTCGGATGTTGGCGATAGTTTAGCGAGTTTAATATTAGAGCCGAGAGTGGGCAGGTAAGTGTCAGTGCTCTCTATATCGGCTATTTCTACTCCAGCTGCGGTATATTGTGAAAGTTCGCTAATAAAAGATTTATCAATTAATCGAATGAAAACCAAATATCCAAGTTGTGCGCCGCTACGGTCAGATTTTAGAATACTGGTAGAACTGTATATCGCTGGGCCATAGCGAGTGGCGATTATACCATCGGTTGACGGTACATTATTAGGGTTGTCGATAGGACTGTTTTTCGGTGGAAAAGCTTGTTTGGTTTGTGGTGAAAGAGCAATGTTTTGCGGGTATTTATTAAAGTCCATTAACTCAAAGTTAAGCGAAGTATCATTACGGTGGTTGAAGCCTTTAGTAAACATCGGCTGGTTTTTAGGATTAAAAATAAATACACCATCGACCTTTAGACTTTTGAAGGTATCGTTGGGGAATTCATGTTTTTCATAATACCTTTTTGCTGTAGCAGAGTTAGACTTCATATAGCCGTAGGTTCTGTCCCACACTGCGTAGTCGTAATTAATGGTTTGTAGCGGTTTACTCATTTGCTGAAATGCGTAATTTAGTGATGTTAGTTCTTGTTCTGATAATTTGAGCAACGAACTTTCAAGTACTGGCAGTTGTACCCAATATCTAAAGGCGAAGATTGCTGCAGCAAATAGGATAAAAATGGCCGCAGAGATCCTAAGTTGTAATTGATTAAAGGTTTGAGACTTTATTTTGACGATAGTAAGGAACCTTTGTAGAGCTAACCCATTATATGAGTAAAGCTCAATAACTAATCTCTAGCCAACTTTTATACCTAGATAAAGCAGATACCTCGTTGTTTTACTGAGGAACTTGTTCATTCTTCATCAATGCAAATGAGTAGTATTATTAATGAGGTTACTGAAAGTGTTTATTGCCTTTCGGTAATATAAAAAGCCACTAATAACATTAGTGGCTTTTAGATAGATTTGCCTTTTTATAAAAGCCGCTCAAGGCTGACTTTCTGCTTTCTACTAGTCGATTAAGCCATTCTTTGAGTTGGTTTCCAACGCACTAATTGTGCTGGCACTTTAACACCTTGTGCCTTATGTTGTGAAAGGTTGAATTAATGCGATTCAAGTACGCAGCGCCGTACATTAAGTGCTTGGCTAAATCGACTGCGTTACGGTCTTGCTTGTTTTTGAATGAGTTATCTAAATAGCTGCCTTTTGCCCATTGGTTAAAGGCGACTAGAGCTGCGTCTCTGGGGGGGGGGGCGGCGTCAAAACAAAAAGCCACTAATAACATTAGTGGCTTTTAGATAGATTTGCCTTTTTATAAAAGCCGCTCAAGGCTGACTTTATGCTTTCTACTAGTCGCTTAGGCCATTCTTTGAGTTGGCTTCCAGCGCAGTAATTGTGCTGGTACTTTTACGCCTTGAGCAGTCAAAGAATTAATGCGATTCAAGTACGCAGCGCCGTACATTAAGTGCTTGGCTAAATCGACTGCATTACGGTCTTGCTTGTTTTTGAATGAGTTATCTAAATAGCTGCCTTTTGCCCATTGGTTAAAGGCGACTAGAGCTGCGTCTCTGGTGATTTTCGGCGTGAAAACAAAAAGCCACTAATAACATTAGTGGCTTTTAGATAGATTTGCCTTTTTATAAAAGCCGAACAAGGCTGACTTTCTGCTTTCTACTAGTCGCTTAAGCCATTCTTTGAGTTGGCTTCCAGCGCAGTAATTGTGCTGGTACTTTTACGCCTTGAGCAGTCAAAGAATTAATGCGATTCAAGTACGCAGCGCCGTACATTAAGTGCTTGGCTAAATCGACTGCGTTACGGTCTTGGTAGTTATCTAAATAGCTGCCTTTTGCCCATTGGTTAAAGGCACCAAGCGCCGGACCTGCCCAGATTTGATAATCCATTTCACGGCCTACTTCGCCAGAATTTGACCAGCGGCTTGAAAGCCCTAGGTACCAACGGAAAATCAGCGCCATTTTACGCTTAGGGTTGCCCTCTGCACGTTCAATTTGCTTAGGGTCACGCTCATTAAAGTGCGCCACAGTACCCGCCCAAATCTCATCTAGGTTTGAACGGAAGACTTGTTTTTCAAGCTTTTCACGCTCGTCTAATGGAATCGCTTCAATTGAGTCGTAGCGGGTGTAGATCTCGTACAGCTTGTTAGCGCGCATTGGAAATAGTGTGCCGCGCTTAACCACTTGAAGTTTTACGCCCATCTCGAACATATCTGCCGCTGGCGCCATAGTCACATCGGCCATTTCAGTGGTGGCCAGTAGCTTACGAGTGTGCTCGCTGGCTCCAGCTTCAACACAAGCTTGGTTGATAGAACCGGTAACAATATACGCCGCGCCCATGTTAAATGTTGCCAGCGCTGCATCGGGTGTACCAACGCCGCCGCCACAACCGACACGAATGGGGGTGTCGTACTGGTATTTAGCTTGAATTTCTTCTTTCAGCGCTAAAATTGTTGGCAGCAGTGTCACTAGTGGTCGGTTATCCGTGTGTCCACCAGAGTCGGCTTCTGCGGTGATGTCATCCGCCATTGGCACAAGTTGCGCTAGCTCCATCTGCTCTGGGGTGATAGAACCGTCATCCACTAGTTTTTGTAGCATTTTAGCTGGCGCTGGCATCATAAACTTTTCAGCCACTTCGGTGCGGCTAACTTTAGCGATAACCTTGTTACCTACAACGACTTTACCCTGTGCATCGCGGCTTAAGCCTGCTGCGCGGTAATAAACGATTTGTGGCGTTAGGCCTAAGAAAGCTGAGGCTTCAACAGTGCGCACTTTATGCTTTAAAAATAGCTCAACGCTGCCACGCTCTAATGCTGGCTCACTTGGACTATGGATAAGGTTGAACATGTAAGGGCCATTGGGTAGCGCCGCTTGAATACGGTTAATCGCCGCTTCTACGCGACTAGGGATAAGACCGGCTGCGCCAAATGAGCACAAAATGCCTGCTTGGCCTAAAGCGATAACTAGTTCTTCTGATGAAATGCCGTTCGCCATTGCGCCAGCATAGTAAGCGTATTTGACGCCGTGAACGCGGCGGAAATTGCTGTCGCCTAGGCTTTCAGTACCCAAAGCCGGAGTAAAGGCGCTCACTGGAAGATCAGTGCTGTTAGCTGCTTGTTCAGTGACAATGTCTGCAGTTTGTGCAATACCGAAGCCTTGCTCACTGTGGTTTACCACGTAACATGCACGGCTAAAATCTTTAAGTTGTTGTTCCATCACTTGCACGTCAAAACTGATATTTGACTCTGTCACAGCCCATGGCCACGGAGAAAGCATTTCGTTAGTTGCTGTAGGATTCATTATTTGTAAGACCCTTAATTATTTATATCGAGCTTGCGGCTCTTAGCTGTTCTTTTAACTAAATTTTCAATCTAATTCATTCACTTTTTAATGGTTTAAATCGCAGCTAGTTACTATTAAATCATTCATTATATAAATCGAGTTAGGACGTAGATACTTTTGCTCAATTTCCAGAAAAAAGCGCGCAGCCTATGAATATAGGTGAGCACTTTTGACACAGAAATTGAGTAAAATAGCCAGTCACTCACTCCGATTTAAACAGATTCTTCGATGCAGATGGCAATATCAAATACTTCGTATATGCGTAGACCATCTTTACTCAAGCTGGCATTACCTGTGATGACTTTCTTACCATCTTCATCTTTGACTGAAGTAATGCTCACATCCATCGACATCTGCTTATTCAGCGGGTTAATTTGACCGCGATACTTCCACTTGATGTTAGAAAGAATTTGACCAAACTTAGGATTTTTGAATCCTGCGCCTAAGTCTTTTGAAATTGCATAAGTCTGCATGGTTTCAATAATCGCTTCAACACCTAGTGAACCTGGCATTACAGGGTCTTGATGGAAGTGGAACTGGAAGAACCAGTCGCTTGGGTCGATTGTGCGCTCTGCGTACAAATAACCTAAACCTTCAGTGCCGCCATTATCAACAATCTCAACGCTATCGATAAAGTTCAGCTGACCACCGGCTAGGCGGTAGTGTGGCTGGTTAGCTGGCGCGTTAAAGTGACGGCCGCTCTTATCAAGCAGGTTGACTTTTGTGGTTGCTGCCACGCCATTAGCGACATGCCAAGGCTGAGTTACTTTGCCGTTATCTAGGCCGAGTTGATCTTTAAGCGCATCACCCTTGAAGTAACCAAATACCGCGGTACCGCGATAGAAAGGTTCACCGTCAGTGCTTAGCTCGAAGCTAAAGCTTTGGATGATGTTAGTCCCTGCCATAACGGTTGATAATAGTCGCGAGTCATTACGAATTGTCTTACCACGAAGGTCAACATCACGCAGTAGCTCACCGCTACCATCTAAGTTACGGAAGAATAGCTCAAGGCCCGGGAAGCCGAGGGTTGTACCCATGTAACCAGAGATAAAGCCGTTAGGCTGCAGTGAGATCTCCATCAAAATCGAATACGGCATCACTGCGCCGTGGCTGTTTTTATCGAAATACCAAGCATCTGCAGGTACTTCATATTCAGCAATACACGATGATGGCTTTTTAAAGTCGCCGCGCTTACCGTTGACTTCGATAACGCGAGTGGTCACCTGCAGGTCACCACATGGTGTACGTGGTGGGATCATGCCGCGGTAGATAGCGAACTCTGGGCCGAAGCAGTTTTCGATATTACCGGTGGCAAACTCAAACATGTGATACGGCGTAAACGGTACGGTATCAGGTACTCGGTTCGGGTAGTCTGGCGTAATTGGCGCTTCAACGTGTGAAATCGGAATAACGCCCTTGTTTGGTTCTTTAGTTAGATCAGGAATTTGCGCCATTAATGGCGCATTGACTGATGCTGGCAGGTATACTTTTTTGCCAGACGCAGCAGGCGCTTTATTAACTGACGCTGAAGGCTCCGACTCTTTGTTTAGAGAAGCCGCAGGCGCTTGTGTTGATTCAGTCAAAAGTGGATAACGAGTACACTCATCTTCCTCTTTAATCATCACACCTAGGTTTTGGAAATCCACTACCGCTTTGCCGTTGAGCAAGATATCGATATTAGCTTTAGCATATGGGCGCGGGCTGAAACCAATTTCAGTCACTTCCATACGGTAAGTCAGTACGCCAGATTGTGGTAGCACTTGCCCGCGACAGCGTACTTGCTGTGAGGCGTTTTCAAGTGGCTGGAAGCGACCATTTTGAGTTTGGGTGTGCATACCAAGGTGCAGCATATAGAACTGCAGTAATTGGCCACAACCTTCTGCCATCAATGAGCCAGCCATCACTTGGTCGCCCTTAAAGTGACAAGGGAAATACCAGTGGTCTGCTTCAAGCTGCTTATGGCCTTCGATTAAACCTAGACCCCAAGTACCGCCTGTGCGATCAACCTTGCTGACTTGTTCAATCATCAAGAATTTTTCTGATGCGAAGCAAAGAGACGGCTGGTGGGCGCCACAGTGGCTTGGGCCAAAACAACCTGCAATATCAGCCGTTAATAGCTTATGAATATCGCCATAGCTAAACTGAGTTTTAGGGCAATCAAGTAGTGGGTTAAAGCGCTGCTTTTGCACTAGGCTACGAGCTTTAATCTCTTCTTCAGTGCGAATAACTCCTTTACCGTCGGCAAGTTCTTCATCAGTGAAGAAGCCAGCACAACCGCCATCCATCTTGAGGATCATTTTGTCGCCAACAAAACACTCATACGAGAAGAAGAACAACAAGGTGTCGCCGTTGCGAGCATAGTTGTTGATCTTAATGTCATAGCGCAGCGTGTCGCCGCCACGAGGCAAGTCACCTAAGAAGGTGAGGGTACAATCAAGTAAACGATAAACGCGATCGCCTTTGTTCTCAAAGTCGATGCCTAAGTAGCTGATAAGCATTAAGTCACACTGACCAGACTCAACTGCTACCGCCCAAGGAATTTGCCCATCAACTAGATACGGCGCATCAACAGGGATGTCGTATTCAGTCGTCATTGAGCATGGCTTAAACTGATTCATGGTCGCATCAAGTTTAGTCACGCGCGATACCAGCAAGTAGTCGGTGGTTGGCAGACGTACGCGGCGTGAGTAGCTGTCGATAATCGCATAATCACTGCCAAATACCTTAGCGATATCGCCTTCTGCGTACTCCACTAAATCGGCATAGTTCCAGATACACGGCTTTAACGCTGGTACAGGCGGGGTGTAAGGCGGCACATTAGCGTGATCAGGCTTTAACTCAACAACACTGTTTTGCACTGGTGCAGCTTGCATTGGAGTATGAGTTGCTGCAAGTGTTGTAGCTTGAGCATCGATGGCTTGAATATCGACGGCCTGAGTATCGATAGTTTGCCCTGTTACTTGGGCTAGCTGCTGTTTTAGCAGAGCGTCAGCGACCTTCATACCGGCATTGCGGCTCTCTAGAAAAGCTAAGTGAGCTTGCTGAGTGAGCTGTTGATTGTGTTGGAAATTAGCGAGATCGCCAGTGCTAATATTTCCAGTAGCAGTATCGCCAGTAACACTATCGAGAGTCTTGTTTGTTGTATTTGCTGTATTAGCAATGGTATTTGTTGTCATTGGTGGGGTACCTAATTCGCGTTTGGGTGCCTGAGCGGTGACGCCAATGTTTGCAGTCTGTTGTGCTGCAATTGTTATTTGTGGCTCTACTGAGCTTTCCGTTTCGAGTGAGCCAGCCGTTTCGAATGAGCCTGCGGCCTTAATCGGTTTAACTTGGTTGACCACGGTCGATGCTGTCGCTTGCGCCATCTTTTGCGTAATCACGTCAAGGCTTGCAAGCGGCGTATCAACAATATGCTGGTAGATATCGCGGCCACCTAAAGTGACTTGCTTAACCAGCTGGTGTTTTGCATCCGATTTAAGCTCACTGCTTAAACGCGCAGTTAATGCTTGTTGTTCACTAGCGGTTTGGCTAATCAATAGCTGTGATAATTGGTTTTCACTAATATTGTTGATTAGCGCGCAATTGGCTTTATTGGTTTGGGCTACAGCATTTAAGTTAAGTAAGCCGTGTAATAGGCTTGCCATACCTGCTGCGGCAAAGCAGTGACCAATGCGCTGCTCAGCAGCAGTATGAGTAACCTGCGGTGCTGCTATTGGCGCTAATTGAATTTGGCTAGCAGGTGCAGCCATGGTTTCAATCACTTTAACCGTATTAAAGTTGGTGGCAGTTTGGCTCAGTAACTTGTCGGTTGCTAAAGCGGTTTCAGCAGTTTTAGCAAATCCAAGCGCATCAATTTGACCGTATGAGCAGCCAGATGTCGCTTCATCTTTAACAAGCACGACCGCGCCAGCACCTTCACCTACATTCCACTTATTCGCGTCGCGGTTTGGCTCAATTGCGACCGGTGAAATAGCATTTTTGAGAATGATTTGCTCAAAGCTACCTGATAGATCAACTGCTGCAATGACTACCGCATCAAGGTTATCTTCCATGATGAGATTTTGCGCCACATCGATACAGCGACTCACCGATTGCTCTGCGGCAGAAATGGTAAAGGCTGGACCATTAAAGTCCCATAGTGACGCCACACGTGACGCCATAATATTACCAATAAAGCTGGTGTACTGATTCAGCTTAGCTGCATCAAGTACGCTGTCCATGGCAATGGCTTCAAGCGCTTGGTATTCATCCGTTGATAAACTGACGCCCATGGCAGCAAGGCTTTGTGCTAGCTGAGTATGCAAGTTAACGCGGCCGCGGAACTGATGCAGTTCAAGTTCGGTTTCCATTGCTACTAATACCGCCACTTTCTGCCCAGGTTCTAGCTTGGCATCACGAATCGCTTCGTCTGTAACACGCATTAGCATTAGCTGCTGTGAGATCAAACGATCATCTTCGTTAGGTGGCAGTTTAAAGCGTAAAAAGTCTAACTCAAAGTTATCGACATAGGCACCTTTTGGCGCTGCTGCTAATCCAAACTCAGCCAGTAATTCACTGTGCTTTTCAAGGCCTTTCCAGCGCTTTTTCGGTAGTTCGATAAAACCGTTACCGTCTTGAGTCACTGCATTATTAAGTGCATTGATACTGCTAAGCGAACCAAAGTGTGAGGCAAGGCCAACCACTTTTAGCGGCTCAGCTTGACGCGCGGCTTGAGTGGGTTTTGTCTTTACAGTCCCTTTGCCATTGTATGACTCAAGCAATAGGTGAGCATTACAACCACCAAAGCCAAAAACCGATACGCCGGCGTGACGACTTCTCACTCCAAAATGATTATTCGATGGTTTATCTGGCCAGCCTTGAACCATGCTAGGCAGAGTTGGTTTACCAAACAGTTTTTTCGGCGAAGCGATGGGATCACTAATATTGATACTTGGCGGCAGGTAACCTTCTTTCATGGCGAAAATCATTTTCATGATCCCCGGCATGCCGGCTGCGGTTAATAGGTGGCCTAAGTTAGACTTGGCTGAACCAATTAACGGTGCATCAGTACCTTGCAGCTTGTCTTCAAAGAAGGTTTCCATTGAAGTGAGCTCAATCTTATCACCCAGCGGCGTACCTGTTGCGTGGCACTCAATCACTTCAATGTCTTTTGGCTCAATATCACTGGCGGCATAGGCACGTTCAAAGGCTTTTACCTGACCTTTAGGGTTCGGGCTTAATACAAACTGGCCTTTACCGTCGTTTGAAAGCCCAACGCCACTGACAACCGCATAGATTTTGTCATTGTCGCGCTCTGCATCTTCAAGGCGTTTAAGCACTAATACGCCAGCGCCTTCGCCGGCAAATAAGCCTTTACTGCTGCCATCAAACGGTACTGAAATGCCGTGATCTGGGTAGGCGTGAAAAATCGAGAATCCCATGTTGATAAAGAAAGGATCCGCGCCAGAGACTGCTCCAGCCAACATGATATCGGCCTTGCCTGTGCTTAAATAATCACAAGCAAGCTTTAATGAGTAAACCGAACTTGCACAGGCGGCATCAAGGCTTAGCTGTGCGCCGCCAAGACCTAACGCATCGGCAACCACTTTTGAGCTGTTATGAGCAATGGCACCATTGGCTGCGTTTAGGTTGCTTTCATTTGCTGCTCGAGCTGTATGGGCATTAGTTGGGCTTAACTTAAATGCTTTTGCGCCGAGTTTATCTTGCAGGGCTTTCTCAACCGCGCTGTGATAAATCGGCAAAAACAGATCGTTGGAGCGGGTAGTTGGGAACGATAAAGCGCCCATTACTACACCTGTGCGGCTTAAGTCTGCGCCGTTGATATCAATTCCGGCATCCGTTAACGCATTGCGGCTGGTGTCTAGCGCCCAAAGAAAGCTGTCATCTAAACCAGTTAAGCTTTGCTCTGACAGCTTGTAGCCCGCAGGGTTAAATTGAAAGTTTTCAATATAGCCGCCTTTATTACAATAAAAGCGGTCGGACTGGCCTTGTACACCTTGATAATCGCTGCTGTTAGCACCGAGTTTTTCGTTAGTTAAGGTGCTGCGAGAGTCGCGTTTATCCAGCAGGTTCTGCCAAAATTCCTGCGGGGTTTTAGCATCTGGATACAGAGTGGCTAAACCGACAATGGCGATTTTGCTTTGTTTACTGGTTTTACTTGCGTTAGTCGCGCCTTTTCCACTTTGGGAAAGAGGGTTAGAAGCATTGTCTGGTAATGACATTAGACTTCCCCTTGAAGTAAATGGTCTTGGTTAGACTCAATCGCAGTTGACTGCTTTGCCGCCGAGTGGGCGATTAATTGGCAATGCGCTAGCTCGCGCTTGAGTCCATCAATAAATGGTTGCAGCGATAACGGCACGTTATGGCTAATTAATTGGCCTATAGCCTTAATCACGCTGGTAATGTCTTGGCTACCCTTAGCGTTCATTGGCACAGTGCAACAAGGCTGATGTTTTGCACTGCTGGCACTATCTTGTTTAGCAATCTTGTCGATCAAGGTGCAGTTTTGTCTATCCGCACCGATTTCAACAAACAGCTTCGCGCCCTGATGTTGGGCGTGATGTACTAGCGCGGTAAAGTCCAAGGTTTGGCAGAAGGTGTCGGCAATAGACTGAGCAACGACTAGGCTGCTAAGTGCTTGCTCACTCACCGTTTGCTTAGCGGTTAAATCTGCGGCGCTGATAAAACCTATTTCACTAGGAAGCTCAGCTTTTAACGGTTGCAGATAAAAATCCATCACGTTTTGATGCTCTTGCATTGCAGGTTGCGTATGCATTGCTGTTACGCGATTGGCTGCAATACCGCGTTTGCCCAGTGCTGCAAGCAGTGCTTTGCATTGGGTTTCACAGCCCGCAATGACGCAGGTGTCACCTTGAATAATCGCGAGGTAAGCGTGTGGGTAATCTTTTAGTAATGCCTCAATTGGCGCAGCTTCACTTCTAACCACAAAGCTATTCCACTGGATCTCTGCGGCGGTGTCATCAAGCTGCCAAGCCTGTCTAACAGCGGTTAATTTGCCGGAAATAGCCGAAGTGAAAAGCGGGTCGGTTTGGGTTTTGCTAATTAGCGCATGCGGGTTTTGCCATACGCCTAAGCTTGCCCACATTGATGCTTCACCCATTGAGTAACCTAAAGCAAAATTAGGCTCAATATTAAACTCATCGGTTAGCAGCTGAGTTAACAAGTAGCTGCTACCCACGCCAGCAATGGCTAAGTCACCTAAGCTCATCTTGGCGGCATGTTTAGGGTCAAGATGATAGATATCTTCAGCTTGTAGCATCGACTTTAAATCGCCTTCACGCTCAAGTTTGGCGTAAAGAGCAGGGAAGTACTGATGCAATTCATTAAGCATATCGGCATAAACCGTACCCACACCAGGATAAACAAAAGCGAGCCCCGCTTGGGCGTCGTTATCGCTATTACCAAGCGGTGTTAGGCTCAAATAACTACCCGCAGGGGTTTTATATTGACTTAAGCTACCATGACTTAAATTAGCGTTTGTTTGCTCAGCAAAAAGCGCTGCTAGTGCATCGTTCAGCGCATTTAATTCTTGTTTAGCTGCGACGAATGAGCTCGCTTGAATAACAGCCTGATAAGCGGGCTTATTATGGCTACTAAACAGTCTCGCAGCGTTAACCAAATTGTCATGCATTATGCTGAGCAGCACTTGTTGATGTGCTAGAGAAAGCTCACCAGTCTCTGTTACCTGCAAGCTGGCTAATTGCTGCATTAGCTTAGCTATCGATGCTGCAATATCTTGCTCACTATTGCCGGGCAAGATAAACATTAATCTTTGGCCGCTTAGCATCGACTTAGGTGCTAATGAGCCTGTGCCTTGGCTTAGCACATAGCTGGTTGCTTGTTGGCCATTCACAAAGTTGATGGCGGCAACGCGGTTTTGATGAAACTCGCTAAACCAATAGTGGCTTTTAGCCTGTTTAGCACCCAGTTCGACACCTTGATGAACAGCTTTTCTTACATGGGTGCGGCTAGCAAGTTGCTGAATAAGTGAATAAACCTCTGTGAACTGCTGCTCACTATTGAGGTTCTCAAAACACTCATTCACGCTGACATCACTTAAGCTACGTTTGGCTTGTATAAGAGACTGGCTTAGCGCATTAGCTGGCAGTCCATCTTGACTCATTGGCGTAACTTCAGCTTGTTGCATAGCAGCAAGCTGCGCATGAGGATGGATCCGCATTTGCGCCGCTTTTAATGCAGGTAGCATCAACAAAGCATGAGTTGCTGTTGCAAGCTTGACGATATAGCCATTGTTAATTGCGTTGGTCGCAGCATTTAGCTGCGACTCAAAGCTGTTGGCATCGCTATCATCGGAGATAGTGATGCTGAGCATTTCAGGTGACGGTGCACTGTTAAGTAGGGCATTTAGCTCTGGCTGCACTGTTTGATAGCTCGCTAAAACGGACTGGTCGACAGTGTTAATATCAAACTGCGGCGTTGGCAGTAAGATAAGTGCGATGCGAAGTGGCATCACACTTGTATTAGGCGTTTGTTCCACTATTTCGCCTCACTGTCGTTTGCTAGCGCAGCAGGTAAAAATGCGGGGTTTAAGCTTTTGCTAATAGTGATTTTAGCCGACTTAAACATGGCACTTAACTCGCCGTTAGCTCGGTATAGCGCAACATTGGCTTCAAGTGAGCGTTTGTTATGCTTAATGACTTCAAGCTCAATGGTACCGGTTTCACCAAATGCCATTGGCTGGTTTGAGATAAACTCACCAATGCTGGATGGCAAGCTTGCCGCGCCAGTTTTAAGTCTTGCCCAAACTAGCATGGCTTGCAGTAGCAAATCCTCAGCAAAAGGCTGACTACCACCCACATGGGCTTGCGGCAAGAACTCTCCACAATCGCTAAGCTTTACCTGCGGTAATGCAACGTTGGCAATTAAACTTTGCTCATCAAATTGCACCACAGATTGGATCCCTTGTAGACGCGGCCCGTGGAACAAGGTGCCGTTACTATAAAGTTCCTTCGCTGTGGTGATCACCTTAGCTTTGCTTAAGTTAAACTGCTTGCTAGCATGCCCAGTGGTTATGTTACCTACAAGTGTTGCTTGATATTGTGGGCGGCCATTACTGCTGATCAACGCATTCAGTGTTGCATCTTCACCTGTTGGCGTTAGCTCAAGGGTTAACTCTTGAGCAGCATCGGTTTCAAATACAATACCTTTTAGCAGTTTGTAATTTATGACTTTTACTTGAGCGCCAAGCATATCGCTCGCCGCTTCACGCATCCAGTCAATAGCACATACCGTTGGCAGCACGCTGTTACCGCCAATGCGGTGATCTTCAATGAAGACCATCGCACTCGGGGTTAATGTTCGAGTAACAGTGACGGCTTGCAAAGGTAAATTTTGTGCGTCAGCACGCGGATGCGATGCAGTTAGCACCTCACCCGCATTAAGCTTTTTTACAGAAGCAGTCTCAGTTGCTTTTGTATCGCTTCCGCCTTGCATTGATGTACCAATTAGCAACTGTACGCCTGTTTCACCTAATAGCTGAGTCGCAAATAGCTCTGCGCCCGCTTTAAGTGGAATGACGTATACGCCACGGTCGGTAAACATCTTTTTAAGCGCAGGGTTAACCATGCCGCCATCCCAAGGGCCCCAGTTAAAGCTCATTACTTTAGCTTGTGGGTTACGTGCAGTGAACTGCAACGCTGCCTTGTTAAGAATGTCGTTTGACATCGCATAATCGCTTTGGCCGGTATTACCGTAAAAACCAGCGGCCGATGAGAACATTGCCAGCAGTTTAATCTTACTTGGCTCAAGTGCTGCCAGTAATGCCTTTAAGCCATTGACTTTAGTGCCGTAAACTTTAGCAAGTTCAGCAAGAGTCTTGTCTTGAATATGCTTGTCGGCTAGTACGCCCGCACCGTGAATAAGACCGGTGATTTCATTTGAGCGACCATTAAGTGCTGCTGTGATTGCTGCGCTGTCGGTA
Organism: Shewanella marinintestina; assembly: GCF_023283845.1. Lineage (GTDB taxonomy): Bacteria > Pseudomonadota > Gammaproteobacteria > Enterobacterales > Shewanellaceae > Shewanella > Shewanella marinintestina. The sequence continues at coordinate 1,377 of NZ_JAKILC010000032.1, read as the reverse complement.
ACATCCATGCTAACGTATTCAGCTGATGCACCAACCTCGCTAAAGGCGGCTAGGGCTGCATTAATCTCAATGCTGCTCTGTACTGGCCACACCGCGGCTTCAACTTGCTTTGGCGTTGGCTTTTGACCTGTAGAGATAATATGAGCAATGGCGGCTGACTTTAGCTCGCTGGTTTGCTTACCTGCAGCCCAGCTTGGCAAAGCTTGTAATTCACTACGGCCTGCTAAGATAAAGTGCGACTGAGTACGTTTCGCCAGTGCTAGTGCACATTCAAAGGTTACGCCTTTTGCGCCCCCAGTCACCAGTATTTTATCTGTACTGTTAAGCTCAGCTTTTGCTGTTTTGTTTGCAGCTTCTCCGGCAACTAAGGTCACTCGAGTTAGCTCATCTTTTTTACCGAAAGAGATACCCACTTCAGGAAGTTGAGCGTTGCTATCAAATAGTTCGCTAGTGATCGCATCGGCTAAATGAGTTGCATCAACATCTGTTGCAATATCGAGCGCACGACAGAAAACCTGTGGCCATTCATGGCTTAGGGTTTTAGTTAACCCTGCTAATGCAGCTTGGTTAAGTTCTGCACCTTTTAAAGCGTCAGTATTTAAGTAACCAAAGCCGCCGTCGATACGGCTTACTGTTACAAAACAGCGACGAGCGTCTGATGCAGCTACGAGCTTTGGTTGCAACAGTTTAGCCCACAAGAACGCATTGCTCACGTGAGTAAAGCTTTGCCCATCAAGGTTAACTGCTGTTTGTTCAGCGGTATTCGCTTCTGGTTGCAAGTGGATAAAGCCACCAATAGTGCCAACCTCAGTTTCAATCTGCGCGATAACTGCAGCAATACTTGTCTCTAGCTCAGACTCATCGCTTGAGGTAAGTTCAAAGCTGGCAACGTCACTTGAAAGTGGCGATTGAGGCTGACCTTTAGGTAAACGCACAACGGCAACTTTAAGACCTTGTTTAATTAGTTTCTCAGCTAAAACACCTGCGTTGTGACCATCATCGTTGATCACAACACTTGCGTCTGCGGCGAAACAATTTTCTAGCTTGTCCGCCGCATTAAGCTTTTTTAGCGCTACCTCGCTATGAGGAGGAAGCTCTACGGTTGGTTCTGCAGAAGTAGCTGCTGGTGCAACAGTCGCAGAAGCTGTAACAGCAACTGATGAAAGCTTTGAGTTCATGTAGCTAACGATTTCGCCCAGTGTACGACACTCAGCTAGATCTTCAGGATTAAGCTCTGGTAAACCTGGTAACTCATCTTGAACTGTACCAAGAATTTCAACGCGTTTAATTGAGTCGATACCTAAATCGGCTTCCATATCCATGCCAAGTTCAAGCATTTCAGTTGGGTAGCCAGTCTTTTCGGCAACCACAGACATC
>NZ_JAKILC010000031.1 GCF_023283845.1 Shewanella marinintestina | reverse complement strand
ACTCTAATCTGCCCAATCGCGATGGACGAAGGTTTACGCTTCGCTATCCGTGAAGGTGGCCGTACAGTTGGTGCTGGTGTTGTAGCTGAGATCGTTGCTTAATTAGCAACGGGTCTTAACTCGATACTGAAAAAGGCAGCTTAGGCTGCCTTTTTTAATGCCTAAAGAAAAGTGAGGGTAGGGCTGGTATTCCGGATCTGACTGTGTATAATGACGCCACTTTGTTGAAAACGGTTAATTTGACGGTATTTCAAACAACGGGCTTGATCTGAACGTTTAAATCAGTATAATAGCCCCTCGCCTTAACCATTAGGCGATTTAATTGGTCTGCCTTAGGGTTTGACGTAAAAAAACAGCGACTCCGATTGTGAGTCGAACGGCTAAATCATTTCACTCGGCTTTTCCTCTAAGGAAAGTTGCTTGAGGGTGATTTTTTTGTGTACATTTTAGGAGCTCTGGTCAATGCAGAACCAAAGAATCCGTATCCGCCTAAAAGGATTTGATCATCGTTTGATTGATCAGTCTACTGCGGAAATCGTTGAAACTGCTAAGCGTACCGGCGCGCAGGTTCGTGGTCCAATTCCACTACCAACGCGTAAAGAACGTTATACCATTTTGACTTCTCCACACGTTAATAAAGATGCACGTGATCAGTACGAACTACGTACTCACAAGCGTCTTGTTGACATCGTAGAGCCGACTGAAAAGACTGTAGACGCACTTATGCGTTTAGATCTTGCGGCTGGTGTTGACGTTCAGATTAGCTTGGGTTAATTGAAATCCAGTTAGAAGAGGTTTGAGAGATGGCTATCGGTCTTATCGGTCGTAAAGTAGGTATGACTCGCATCTTCAATGAAGATGGCGCGTCGGTACCTGTAACAGTAATTGAAATTGCTGCTAACCGTGTAACCCAAGTGAGAACTTTGGATACAGATGGTTACCGTGCACTTCAAGTTACTACTGGTACCAAAAAAGCTAATCGCATCACTAAACCAGAAGCAGGTCACTTTGCTAAGGCAGGCGTTGAAGCCGGTCGTGGTTTATGGGAAATGCGTTTGGCAGATGGTGAAGGCGAGGGCATCGAAGTTGGTGCTGAGCTTAATGTAGATATCTTCGCTGACATAGCGAAAGTTGATGTTACTGGTCAATCAAAAGGTAAGGGCTTCCAAGGCGGTATTAAGCGTTGGAACTTCCGTACTCAAGATGCAACACATGGTAACTCACTGGCACATAGAGCTAACGGTTCTATTGGTCAAAACCAAACACCTGGTCGCGTTTTCAAAGGTAAGAAAATGTCTGGCCACATGGGTGCAGAGCGTGTTACGACACAGAATCTAGAAGTAATTCGTGTAGATGCTGAACGTAACCTGCTTTTGGTTAAGGGTGCAGTTCCAGGCGCTACTAATGGCGACCTGATCATCAAACCAGCTGTTAAAGCTTAAGGTCTGAGGAGATAGTAATGGAATTGGTATTGAAAGACGCACAGAGTGCTCTTGAAGTTTCCGAAGCTACCTTTGGCCGTGACTTTAATGAAGCACTGGTTCATCAGGTAGTTGTAGCTTACGCTGCAAACGCGCGTCAGGGCACTCGTGCTCAAAAGACTCGCGCAGAAGTAACTGGCTCAGGCAAAAAGCCTTGGCGCCAAAAAGGTACTGGCCGTGCACGTGCTGGTACTGTTAAAGGCCCAATCTGGCGTGGCGGTGGCGTAACTTTCGCTGCTAAAACACAAGATCATAGCCAAAAAGTTAACAAAAAGATGTACCGCGGAGCGCTGAAAAGCATTTTCTCTGAATTGGTACGTCAAGACCGTCTTATCGTTGTTGAGTCGTTCGGTGTTGAAGCTCCTAAAACTAAAGAGCTGAAAGCTAAACTAAACGAAATGCAACTTGAAGACGTGTTGATTGTTACTCCAGAAGTTGACGAGAACTTGTTCTTAGCTGCTCGTAACCTGTACAAAGTTGACGTACGTGACGTTGCTGGTATCGATCCAGTAAGTCTAATCGCTTTCAACAAAGTACTAGTTACTGCTGAAGCTATTAAGCAAATCGAGGAGATGCTGGGATGATAAGCCAAGAACGTTTGCTAAAAGTTATTCTTGCACCACACATCTCTGAGAAGAGCACTGTGAATGCAGAAAATAACAACACGGTAGTATTCCGTGTAGCTATCGATGCAACTAAAGCTGAAGTTAAAGCTGCAGTAGCACAGCTATTTGAAGTTGAAGTTGATACAGTTCGTACTTTGGTTAACAAAGGCAAAACTAAGCGTCACGGTGCCCGTACTGGCCGTCGTAGCGATTGGAAAAAAGCTTATGTTACCTTAGCTGCTGGTGCTGACATCGATTTCGTCGGCGGCGCTGAGTAAGCATTAGGAGAATTATCATGGCAGTTATTAAGTGTAAGCCAACCTCTCCAGGTCGTCGCCACGTAGTTAAAGTGGTGAACAGCGATTTGCATAAGGGTAAACCTTTTGCAGGCCTGTTGGCGAAAAAATCAAAAAGTGGTGGCCGTAACAATACTGGTCGTATCACTGTCCGCCACGTTGGTGGTGGTCATAAGCAACATTATCGTCTAATCGACTTTAAGCGTAACAAAGACGGTATCCCTGCGAAGGTTGAACGTTTGGAATATGATCCAAACCGTACAGCTAACATCGCATTGGTACTTTACGCTGACGGTGAGCGTCGTTATATCCTTGCAGCTAAAGGCATGCAAGCTGGTGATAAGATCCAGTCTGGTATCGATGCAGAGATCAAGAGCGGTAACGCAATGCCTCTACGTAATATCCCTGTGGGTAGCGTAGTGCACGCAGTCGAAATGAAGCCTGGTAAAGGTGCTCAGATCGCGCGTTCAGCTGGTGCTTATGTACAAGTTATTGCTCGTGACGGCGCATACGCCACTCTACGTCTTCGCTCTGGCGAAATGCGTAAAGTGCCGGTTGATTGCCGCGCGACATTGGGTGAAGTTGGTAATTCCGAGCACATGCTACGCCAGTTAGGTAAAGCAGGTGCTAAGCGCTGGAGAGGCGTACGCCCAACAGTTCGTGGTGTTGCAATGAACCCAGTAGATCACCCACATGGTGGTGGTGAAGGCCGTACTTCTGGTGGCCGTCACCCTGTATCTCCATGGGGTCAACCTACTAAGGGTTACAAGACTCGTAGTAATAAACGCACCGACAAGTACATCGTACGTCGTCGCAATAAAAAGTAAGAGGATTCGCCATGCCACGTTCTCTCAAGAAAGGTCCATTCATTGACCTACACTTGCTGAAGAAGGTAGAGAAAGCGATGGAAGCTGGAGACAAGAAGCCTATTAAGACTTGGTCTCGCCGCTCTATGATCATTCCTAACATGATTGGAATGACCATCGCTGTCCATAATGGTCGTCAGCACGTACCTGTGTTCGTAACTGACGAAATGATCGGCCACAAGCTTGGTGAATTTTCACCAACTCGCACTTATCGCGGCCATGCTGCAGATAAGAAAGCGAAGAAGCGTTAATACGGGAGACATAAGATGGAAGTTTTAGCTAAACATCGTTTTGCCCGTACGTCGCCTCAAAAGTGTCGTTTGGTTGCAGATCAAATCCGTGGACTGCCTGTTGCTAAGGCTCTCGAAATTCTAACTTTCAGCCCTAAGAAAGCTGCAGTACTTGTTAAGAAAGTACTGGACTCTGCAATCGCTAATGCTGAGCACAATGAAGGTGCTGACATTGACGAACTAAGAGTTGGAGCGATTATGATCGATGAAGGTCCAACTATGAAGCGTATCATGCCACGTGCCAAAGGCCGTGCTGATCGTATAATCAAGCGCACCAGCCACATTACTGTGGTTGTGTCAGATCGCTAGGAGTTAGCAATGGGACAGAAAGTACATCCTAATGGTATCCGTCTGGGTATCACTAAGCCTTGGATCTCGACCTGGTACGCTGACAAGTCAGACTATGCCAATAACTTGAGCAGTGACTGGGAAGTGCGTAAGTTTCTTGAAAAGAAACTTAAGCAAGCATCAGTTTCTAAGATTGTTATCGAGCGTCCAGCTAAGAGTGTTCGCGTTACTATCCACACAGCCCGTCCAGGTGTTGTGATTGGTAAGAAAGGCGAAGACGTTGAGAAGCTACGCAACGCAGTTGCTAAGCTGACTGGTATTCCAGCTCAAATCAACATCGCTGAAATCCGTAAGCCAGAGCTAGATGCTAAGCTTGTTGCCGATGGCATCGCTTCGCAGCTAGAGCGTCGTGTTATGTTCCGTCGTGCTATGAAGCGCGCAGTTCAAAATGCTATGCGTCTTGGTGCTAAGGGTATCAAAGTTGAAGTGAGTGGCCGTCTAGGCGGCGCTGAGATTGCGCGTTCAGAGTGGTATCGTGAAGGTCGTGTACCTTTGCATACACTGCGTGCTGATATCGACTATTCTACTTCTGAGAGTCACACTCAATACGGTGTGATTGGCGTTAAAGTTTGGGTCTTCAAAGGCGAAGTTCTAGACGGCGTTCTACCTCAGCACGAAGAGCCGAAACAGCAGCCGAAGCGTAAGCCTCGCGGTAAATAGGAGAGCTGGCAATGCTGCAACCAAAAAGAATGAAGTTTCGCAAAATGTTCAAAGGCCGCAACCGTGGTCTAGCGAACGGCACTGAAGTTAGCTTCGGTGAATTCGGTTTGAAAGCTGTTGGACGTGGTCGTCTAACTGCTCGTCAAATTGAAGCTGCGCGTCGTGCTATGACACGTCACATTAAGCGTCAAGGTCAGATCTGGATCCGCGTATTCCCTGACAAGCCGATTACCTCTAAGCCTCTAGAAGTGCGTATGGGTAAAGGTAAGGGTAACGTTGAATACTGGGTTTGCCAGATTCAACCAGGTAAGGTTCTTTATGAGATGAATGGTGTATCTGAAGAGTTAGCTCGCGAAGCTTTCACTTTAGCTGCTGCTAAACTACCTCTAAAGACTACCTTCGTAACTAAGACGGTGATGTAATGAAAGCGAGCGAACTAACAGAAAAGAGCGTTGAAGAATTGAACGCTGAACTGCTTGGTCTGCTGCGTGAGCAGTTTAATCTGCGTATGCAACACGCCACTGGTCAGTTGACTCAGACTCATCAGCTTAAAATCGTGCGTCGCAACATTGCGCGCGTTAAGACCATTATTACTTCTAAGGCGGGTGCATAATGTCTGATACTATCCGTACTTTGCAAGGTCGAGTACTTAGCGACAAGATGGACAAGTCTATCACTGTAGCTATTGAACGTAAGGTAAAACACCCTTTATACGGTAAGTTTATCAAGCGTACTACTAAGATCCATGCACATGACGAACAAAATCAGTGTAATGCTGGCGATATCGTGACTATTCGCGAATGCCGTCCGCTGTCTAAGACTAAGTCTTGGACTCTGGTTGAAGTAGTAACAAAAGCCTAAGCTTATTAGGTATTTAAGCAAACGGCTCCTAAAGTTGGGGCCGTTTTTATTTTTAGTACTATCTATTCCTATTTTTAGGTGTTACACTTGCGCGCCAAATTTGACTAAATTAAAGTCGAAATTTGAGTGAAATGTAGCCCCTTTGTGGGATTGTAAGTAACGATAGCGGAGCACTTAAAATGATCCAAATGCAATCGACTCTAGAAGTCGCCTGTAATAGTGGCGCTCGTAGAGTTCAGTGTATTAAGGTCTTGGGTGGCTCTCATCGTCGTTATGCCGGTATCGGCGACGTCATCAAGGTTTCTGTTAAAGAAGCTATTCCTCGCGGTAAAGCGAAGAAAGGTGATGTATATAACGCGGTGGTAGTCCGTACTAAGAAAGGCGTACGTCGTCCAGACGGTTCTGTCATTCGCTTCGATCGGAACGCAGCGGTATTGCTTAACGCAAACCTTGCACCGATTGGTACTCGTATCTTTGGACCTGTGACACGTGAACTGCGTACTGAGCAGTTTATGAAGATTGTGTCATTGGCACCAGAAGTACTGTAAGGAGCTTCAAAATGGCAGCTAAAATACGTCGTCAAGACGAAGTAATTGTACTAGCAGGTAAAGACCAGGGTAAACGCGGTAAGGTTTCTCAGGTTCTTCCAACTGGTAAATTAATTGTAGAAGGTATCAACCTTGTTAAGAAACACCAAAAGCCAAACCCACAATTGGGCGTAGCTGGCGGTATTGTTGAGCAAGAAGCACCTATACAAGCATCAAACGTAGCGATTTTCAACTCTGCCACTGGCAAAGCTGATCGCGTTGGTTTCCGATTTGAAGACGGCAAAAAAGTTCGTTTCTTTAAGTCGAACAGTGAACTCGTTAAGTAATTTGGAGTAAACGATGGCGAAACTGCATGATAAATACAAAGAGACTGTTAGTCCTGAACTTGCTAAAAAGTTCGGTTTTACCAGTGTCATGCAAGTCCCTCGGATTGAAAAGATCACCCTTAATATGGGTGTTGGCGAAGCAGTAGCAGATAAGAAAGTTATGGAGCACGCGCTTCGTGACATGACTGCTATCGCTGGTCAAAAGCCAGTAGTGACTGTAGCTCGTAAGTCAGTTGCTGGTTTTAAAATCCGTGAAGGCTACCCAATCGGCTGTAAGGTTACACTGCGCGGTGAGCGTATGTGGGAATTCTTAGAGCGTTTAGTTGATATCGCAATCCCGCGTATCCGTGACTTCCGTGGTTTGAGCGCTAAGTCGTTCGACGGCCGTGGTAACTATGCGATGGGCGTACGTGAGCAAATTATCTTCCCAGAGATCCAATACGATAAAATCGATAAGATCCGCGGTATGGATATTGTAATCACTACTTCTGCGACGAATGATGAAGAAGGCCGAGCTTTGCTCGAAGGCTTTAACTTCCCATTCAAGAAATAAGGGTAGCGTAATGGCAAAAAGTTCAATGAAAGCACGTGAAGCAAAACGTGCACAGCTCGTAGCTAAGTTCGCTGAAAAGCGCGCTGCACTTAAAGCTATCATTAGCAGTCCAACTACATCTGATGATGATCGTTGGGATGCAGTACTTAAGTTACAAGCTCTACCACGTGACTCTAGCGCAGCGCGTCAGCGTAATCGTTGTAGTCAAACTGGTCGCCCACATGGTTTCCTACGTAAATTCGGCCTTAGCCGTATTAAATTACGTGAAGCAACTATGCGCGGTGAAGTTCCTGGTCTTCGCAAGGCCAGCTGGTAAGCACTTGTCACGGAGTAAGCTAATATGAGCATGCAAGATCCTATTGCGGATATGTTAACACGTATTCGTAACGGCCAAGCTGCTAAACACGTATCTGTGAAGATGCCTTCTGCTAAGCTTAAAATCGCTATCGCGAAAATGCTTAAAGAAGAAGGTTACATCACTGACTACGCCGTAGCAGATGAAGCCAAGCCTGAATTGGAAATCACTTTAAAGTATTTCCAAGGTCAGCCAGTCGTTGAGACTATCCAGCGCGTTAGCCGTCCTGGTCTTCGTATTTACAAAGGTAAAAACGAACTACCAAAGGTTATGGGCGGACTGGGTGTCGCTATCGTGTCCACTTCTAAAGGTTTGATGACTGATCGTACTGCCCGCCAAAATGGCATGGGTGGGGAAGTTATCTGCTACGTAGCATAAGGAGCTAGCAATGTCTCGTGTCGCAAAAGCACCAGTCGCTATCCCTGCAGGCGTAGAAGTGACTTTAAACGAACAAACTATCACCGTAAAAGGTACTAAAGGTAGTTTGACTCGAGTTATTAACTCTGACGTTTCTGTTGTTGTTGAAGACAATGAAATCAAGTGTTCACCAGTTGAAAGCGCTAAAACCGCTGCTCAAGCTGGTACAGCTCGTGCATTAATCAACAACATGGTTGTTGGTGTTTCTGAAGGTTTTGTTAAGAAGCTTCAGTTAGTTGGTGTTGGTTACCGTGCAAAACTTGCCGGTAAAGATATCGATCTAACTTTAGGTTTCTCACATCCTTTGGTTCACAAACTTCCAGACGGCGTTACAGCTGAATGTCCATCACAAACTGAAATCGTACTTACTGGTACTGATAAGCAGTTGATCGGACAGGTTGCAGCTGAGATTCGCGGTTACCGTCCACCAGAGCCTTACAAAGGTAAAGGTGTTCGCTATGCTGACGAACAAGTACGCCGTAAAGAGGCTAAGAAGAAGTAAGGTAATACGATATGGATAAGAAAACATCTCGCTTACGCCGCGCTCTACGTGCCCGTAAGAAGATCCAAGAGCTGGGCGTTAATCGTCTGGTTGTACATCGTACACCACGTCACACTTACGCTCAGGTCATTAGCCCTGAAAACGTAGTGTTGGCGGCAGCTTCTACTGCTGAAAAAGCAGTAACAGAGCAGCTAAAGTACACAGGTAACGTAGATGCAGCTAAAGTAGTGGGTAAAACCGTTGCTGAGCGCGCTATCGAAAAAGGCGTAGCTGTAGTTGCATTCGATCGTTCCGGCTTCAAGTATCACGGTCGCGTTGCTGCATTAGCAGACGCTGCTCGTGAAGCTGGCCTCAAGTTCTAAGGAATGATGAAAAATGGCTAAATTTGAAGCTCAACAGCAAAAAGACGATCTGCAAGAGAAGTTAGTTGCAGTTAATCGTGTTTCTAAAGTAGTTAAAGGCGGACGTATCTTTAGCTTCACTGCACTAACAGTAGTGGGTGATGGTAACGGTAAAGTTGGCTATGGCTATGGTAAAGCGCGTGAAGTACCAGCAGCAATTCAAAAAGCAATGGAAAAGGCTCGCCGTAACATTGTAAACGTAGAATTGAACAATGGTACTTTGCACCACCCTGTAAAGGGTCGTCACACTGGTTCACGTGTATACATGCAACCAGCCTCTGACGGTACCGGTATTATTGCCGGTGGCGCAATGCGTGCCGTATTGGAAGTAGCAGGCGTTCATAACGTTCTGTCAAAAGCATACGGTTCTACTAACCCGATCAACATCGTTCGCGCTACTGTCGATGCGTTGGTGAATATGAAATCACCTTCACAAATCGCAGCTAAGCGTGGCCTGAATGTTACTGAAATTCGAGGTTAATGCACCATGGCTACTAAAACACTTAAAGTAACTCAGACCAAAAGTTCAATCGGCCGCTTACCAAAGCACCGTGCAACTTTAACTGGTCTAGGTCTACGCCGCATTAATCACACTGTTGAACTAGAAGATACTCCTTCTGTTCGCGGTATGATTAACAAGGTTTACTACATGGTTTCGGTGGAGGAAGTATAAGATGCGTCTAAATACTCTATCACCTGCTGCAGGTGCTAAATCAGCAGCTAAGCGTGTAGGTCGCGGTATCGGTTCAGGCCTTGGTAAAACTGCAGGTCGTGGTCACAAAGGTCAGAAGTCTCGTTCTGGCGGCGGTGTTCGCGTTGGTTTCGAGGGTGGTCAGATGCCACTTAAGATCCGTCTACCTAAGTTCGGTTTTACCTCGCGTACTGCGTTGGTATCAGCTGAAATTCGCGTTGGCGAATTAGCTAAAGTTAACGGTGATGTTATCGACCTAAATGCGCTGAAAGATGCGAATCTAGTTACTCGCAACATACAGTTTGCTAAAATCGTTCTTTCAGGTACCATTGAGCGCCCAGTGACCGTTAAAGGTCTGAAGGTAACCAAAGGTGCACGTGCAGCTATTGAAGCTGCCGGTGGCAAGATCGAGGAATAATACGTCGATGGCAAAACCAGGACTTGATTTAAAAAGCGCGAAAGGCGGTTTATCAGAATTGAAAACTCGTCTCCTGTTCGTGATTGGTGCAATTATCGTCTTTAGAGCCGGTTCGTTTGTACCAATTCCTGGTATTGACGCTGCTGTACTAGCAGAGCTGTTTAATCAGCAAAAGGGGACCATCCTAGGCATGTTTAACATGTTCTCTGGTGGTGCCCTTGAACGTGCCTCTATCTTTGCATTAGGTATCATGCCGTATATTTCGGCATCGATCATTATGCAGTTGTTGACTGTGGTACATCCTGCACTAGCTGAATTGAAAAAAGAAGGCGAGTCGGGACGTAAGAAAATCAGTCAATATACTCGATACGGCACATTGGTCCTGGGTACGTTCCAGGCAATCGGTATTGCAACAGGTTTACCGAATCTAGTTCCAGGGTTAGTTGTTAACCTAGGATTTAGTTTCTACTTCGTTGCAGTTGTGAGCTTAGTGACAGGAACAATGTTCCTAATGTGGCTAGGTGAGCAAATTACCGAAAGAGGCATAGGTAACGGTATCTCGATTCTTATTTTCGCAGGTATTGTTGCTGGTCTGCCATCTGCTATCGGCCAAACAGCCGAGCAGGCGCGTCAAGGCGACTTGAATGTACTAGTATTGTTGTTGCTGGCAGTGATTGTTTTCGCTGTCACTTATTTCGTGGTATTCGTTGAGCGTGGACAACGTCGTATCGTTGTTAACTATGCTAAGCGCCAGCAGGGCCGTAAGGTGTTTGCAGCGCAAAGTACTCATTTACCACTTAAGATTAATATGGCTGGTGTAATCCCGCCTATTTTTGCGTCCAGCATCATTTTGTTCCCAGGCACACTGGCTCAGTGGTTTGGTCAAAATGAGTCCATGTCATGGTTAAGTGATTTTTCACTAGCTGTGTCACCAGGACAACCGCTGTACTCATTATTATATGCAACAGCGATTATTTTCTTCTGTTTCTTCTATACTGCGTTGGTGTTTAACCCTCGCGAAACAGCTGACAACCTGAAGAAGAGTGGTGCGTTTATTCCCGGGATTCGTCCTGGAGAACAGACTTCGCGTTACATTGATAAAGTTATGACTCGCTTGACATTAGCAGGCGCGTTGTATATTACCTTTATCTGCTTAATTCCGGAGTTCATGTTAATTGCGTGGAAAGTACAGTTCTATTTTGGCGGTACTTCACTACTAATTATGGTAGTCGTAATCATGGACTTCATGGCTCAGGTTCAGACCCATATGATGTCTCATCAGTATGAGTCTGTAATGAAGAAAGCTAACTTGGTAAACAAAGCGAATTTAGATCGCTTTGGTCGCTAAGCTAGTAATCTCGGAGTGATGAAATGAAAGTTCGAGCTTCCGTGAAGAAGATCTGCCGTAACTGCAAGATCGTAAAGCGTAGTGGCGTTGTACGTGTGATTTGTGTTGAACCTAAACACAAACAGCGTCAAGGCTAAAAAAAATTGACCAGCCCAGTCCGGGCTGGTCAAAATATTATTTGCTAAATTGTCGTCTGTCGAGTATCCTACCGGGCTTTTCACAGATGACCTTTAACTTAAGGAGTGCATAGTGGCCCGTATCGCTGGCATTAACATTCCTGATCAAAAGCATACAGTCATTGCATTGACTGCTATCTACGGCATCGGTCGTACTCGCGCACAAGCTATTTGCGCGGCTACTTCAATTGCTGAAGATGCTAAGATCAAGGAATTGAGCGAAGCTCAAATTGATACTCTACGCGAAGAAGTTGCCAACTACATTGTAGAAGGTGATTTACGTCGTGAAGTTTCCATGAACATCAAGCGTCTTATGGACCTTGGTTGTTACCGTGGCCTTCGCCATCGTCGTAGCCTTCCCCTTCGTGGGCAACGTACTAAGACCAATGCGCGTACGCGTAAAGGTCCACGTAAACCAATTAGAAAGTAACGGGGTAAACCAAAATGGCTAAAGTTCCGTCACGTTCTCCGCGTAAGCGTGTACGTAAACAGGTTGCTGATGGTATGGCGCATATCCATGCGTCTTTCAACAACACAATTATTACCATTACAGATCGTCAAGGTAACGCACTATCTTGGGCAACTTCTGGTGGTTCAGGTTTCCGTGGTTCACGTAAATCTACCCCATTTGCTGCACAGGTTGCTGCTGAGCGCGCAGGTACTGCTGCTCAGGACTACGGTGTTAAAAACCTAGAAGTTTTTGTGAAGGGTCCAGGTCCAGGACGCGAATCAGCGATTCGTGCACTAAATTCGGTTGGTTACAAGATTACTAACATTACCGATGTGACGCCTATCCCTCATAATGGTTGTCGTCCTCCTAAGAAACGTCGCGTTTAATTCGTCGTTTTTAATAGGATAGTTGGAGAAAGAACATGGCAAGATACTTGGGTCCAAAGCTCAAGCTCAGCCGCAGAGAAGGTACAGACCTTTTCCTAAAGAGCGGCGTGAGAGCAATCGATTCGAAGTGTAAGCTTGAAACTGCACCTGGACAACACGGCGCTCGTAAGACCCGTCTGTCTGAGTATGGTGTTCAGCTACGCGAGAAACAAAAAGTTCGTCGTATTTATGGTGTGCTAGAAAAGCAATTCCGTAACTACTACAAAGATGCTGCACGTACTAAAGGTAACACTGGTGAAAACCTACTTACTCTTTTAGAAACCCGTCTAGATAACGTTGTTTATCGCATGGGCTTTGGTGCAACACGCGCTGAATCACGTCAGCTAGTTAGCCATAAGTCAATTATGGTTAATGGTAGCGTCGTTAACATTCCATCATTCAAAGTGTCTGCGAATGATGTAGTGAGCGTTCGTGAAAAGTCTCGCACTCAAGCTCGTATTAAAGCGGCTTTAGAAGTGTCGGCTCAACGCGAAAAGCCAACATGGGTTGAAGTTGACAACACTAAGATGGAAGGTGCTTTTAAGCGTGTTCCTGAGCGTAGTGATTTGTCTGCGGAAATTAACGAACAGCTGATCGTCGAACTTTACTCTAAGTAAAGTTAAAACAAAAGAGAGGACACAATGCAGGGTTCTGTTACAGAATTTCTTAAACCGCGTCTCGTTGATATCGAGCAGGTTAATCCAACACGTGCCAAGGTTACACTGGAGCCGCTAGAGCGTGGTTTTGGTCATACTCTAGGTAACGCGTTGCGTCGTATCCTATTGTCGTCTATGCCAGGCTGCGCGGTTACCGAAGTAGAGATCGATGGTGTACTGCATGAATACAGTAGCAAGGAAGGCGTGCAAGAGGATATCCTTGAGATACTATTAAACCTTAAAGGTTTAGCTGTAGTTATCGAAGGGAAAGACGAAGCTATGCTTACGCTAAGTAAGTCAGGCGCAGGCCCTGTTACTGCAGCAGATATCACGCATGATGGTGATGTTACTATCATGAATCCTGACCATGTTATCTGTCACTTGACAGGTAATAATGACGTCAGCATGCGTATCCGCGTAGAGCGTGGTCGTGGTTATGTACCGGCTTCTGCCCGTGCACAAACTGAAGACGATGATCGCCCTATCGGCCGTTTGTTGGTTGATTCTTCGTTCTCACCAGTTGCTCGCATTGCATACAATGTAGAAGCTGCTCGTGTTGAACAGCGTACAGACTTAGACAAACTCGTTATCGATATGACCACTAACGGTACTATTGATCCTGAGGAAGCTATCCGTCGTTCAGCGACAATTCTAGCAGAACAGTTAGATGCGTTTGTTGAGTTACGTGATGTGACTGAGACTGCACCAGTAGAAGAGAAGCCGGAGTTCGATCCGATATTGTTGCGTCCTGTCGACGATTTAGAGCTAACTGTACGTTCAGCCAACTGTTTGAAGGCTGAAGCGATTCATTACATCGGCGATCTGGTACAACGCACTGAAGTTGAGCTGCTTAAGACTCCTAACCTAGGTAAGAAATCTCTTACTGAAATTAAGGATGTGTTAGCGTCTCGCGGACTGTCGTTAGGTATGCGTCTGGAAAACTGGCCTCCAGCTAGTTTAGCAGACGACCTTTAAGTCCAGATTAGTACAGATATAGGTAATAAGGATTAGGTCATGCGCCATCGTAAGAGTGGTCGTCAACTAAACCGTAACAGCAGTCATCGCCAAGCTATGTTCCGTAACATGGCATGCTCAATAGTTCGTCACGAAGTGATCAAAACTACTGTAGCTAAAGCGAAAGAACTGCGTCGCGTAGTTGAACCTCTAATAACACTTGCTAAGAGTGATAGCGTTGCAAACCGCCGTTTGGCATTTGCTCGTACTCGCGACGCTGAAGTCGTAGGTAAGTTATTTACTGAATTGGGTCCACGTTTCCAGGAACGTCCTGGTGGATATACCCGTATTCTTAAGTGCGGTCTACGTACTGGTGACAAAGCGCCAATGGCGTACATTGAACTAGTAGGTCGTCCAGAAGCAGCTGAAGCTGTTGAAGACACTGCAGAGTAAATAAGTCTTAGTTTTAAAAGGCCGAACATTAGTTCGGCCTTTTTTATGCCTGCCGTTTATCAAAATCGAGTTAATTATTATCGAACCTCCTACTTTTAGTCTCTGTTAAGCAGTAACCCTAGCCTCGTCAAAATTAGTCGCTAAGGGGAGCTATAACACCTAGCTATTATTCTTTGTCATATAGAACACTGCACTCTATTTAACTTTTGTGTGTTGGTTTAACTATGCCTCGCTTTGTATATGTTCGGCACACTTTTAGGAGGCGGTTTCTTTAGTTCATCTGCATTCGAGTGTTCGGAATTCGGAAGATAGTAGATTCTGAATTATTCTATACGTCCAGAAAGTCCGGTTAGCTTTGGGCTAGTTTTTAGGACGCTTCTTGCTAAAGTTTTTTAATCTTCTAGTAGCTAAAAGGAGATTGAGTCGTTACGCAGAGCCTATAAATTGGCTCTGTCTGCTTGATGGATAGGTTTGCTTTACTGATTTAATGTTTCTATACACGCATGACTTCGCTAAAGGTATACAGTGATACAGTTTTTATTAAATCGATGAGCTGTTGAGTCTCCCCTTCGGTGCCGCACTATAAGATCTCTTAAGGGACTCATGCACAACCTCGATAAACTTGATGCTTTAGATAAGGAAATGTGAGAGTTATTTGTTATTTAGCTTGAATCTATATATGACAATCAATGGGGGATAATAGTTGGCGTTTAATGGCTATCATTTGATAAGTGATAGCTGTCGACCAAGTTTCTCATAGCTTATACTAGGAGGATTGGCTAGATAGCTCTATATACGGCTATAAGAGGCTTTCGACGACTAAACAAGTATTTAGGTTGAAACTCGACATTTCACTGATATGGTACGCTGGATTAGCCTAGAGGGTGCAATTTAGTAGAGATGTTTGTTCATTAGTCTGTGTACGATACATTTCACCTAAACGCTGTAGATAGTAAAAAGCCCTCTTAAAGAGGGCTTTTGATTAAAACGTTTTTCAGCCTAGCTTAGTAGCCAGATGACTTTTGATCTTGGTTATAGTCTAGCTTTTCATGAGACTGGCCCATAGCTTCAGCTACTTCTGGCGGCATGTAGTTTTCATCATGTTTTGCTAGTACTTCAGTCGCTTCTAGAACGCCTGGCTTAGCTAACACACCTTGAGCTACAATACCTTGGCCTTCACGGAATAGGTCTGGTAATAGGTCGTCATAAGTAACGATGATCTCGCCGCCTGCAGCGTCATGTACGGCAAATTCAACATGCAGACTTTCTGGATCTCGAACCATAGAACCTACCGTAACCATGCCACCGACACGAATGCGTTGGCCGATTTCTGGCATAACGCCGGTGTCTTTTTTACCTTGTACAATCTCTGTAGGGGTAAAGAACAGGTTTAAGTTCGAATTCAAAGCATATAGAAGCAAAGAAGCGATAGCTGCTACACCACCAATTAGGGCTACAGCAAGGGTAAGGCGTTTCTTTCGTCTTGGGTTCACTATTTTGTACTCCGAGTTTCTTTTAGGCGTTCTTCGCGTTGCATCTTTTTCGCGATCTCTACTAACACCTTACGTTTCTGTCTAACGCTTAGGATCACTAATGTGCCTAGCGAGAAAAAAGTGACACCGTAAGCAAGCCATACATAGAATGCGTAGCCGCCCATATTGATAAATTCACTAATTGAGTCGAACTGCATTATTTGACCCCTTCTGCTTTAGCAAGTTCACGAACCCATGGACGCATGCCATTTCGTGCCAAAATTTCTGATCTAAATCTCACTAATGTAATAGCACCAATCATTACACCGAAGCCAACTATATTAATTAGTAGTGGATATAACATTTCTGTAGGCATAGAAGACTCTTCAGTAATCTTAATTGTTGATGGCTGATGTAACGAGCTCCACCAATCTACAGAGTATTTAATAATTGGAATGTTAATTACACCAACGATCGCTAGGATACCTGCAGCTCTTGCTGCCAAGACTTTATCTTCAAACGAAGCATAAAGAGAGATAACTCCTAGGTATAAGAATAGTAGCACTAGTTCAGACGTTAAGCGTGCATCCCAAACCCACCATGTGCCCCACATTGGCTTGCCCCATGTTGCACCAGTAATCAAGGCAATAAAGGTAATGACTGCGCCAATAGGTGCGATAGCTGCAGCAGCCCAGTCTGCAGATTTGATTTGCCAAACTAAACCGATAAATGAAGAGGTTGCCATGGCCATGTATGCTGCCATAGACATAGAAGCCGCAGGCACGTGGATAAAGATAATTCGGTAACTGTCACCTTGCTGGTAATCAGTTGGAGCAAACACTAAGCCCCATACCGTGCCAATGCCAATCATTGATATTGCTAACATAGCAAACCAAGGGAGCAGGGTGCCTGAGAGTTTGTAGGCGCGTTCAGGATCCGCGTATGAATGTAACCATTTCCACATTTTAGTTAGTACTCACTCGTAAGGATGCACCAATTGCAAATGGTGCTAACGTTAATGAACCGACCAACATTGCGCCAATAATCGCAAGTTGACCATCATAAGGTAAATTCATACCAGCAGCGTCAATCGCGCTAGTAGCAAAAATTAAAACTGGGATATACAAAGGTAAAATCAATAGGCTTAACAGCACGCCACCTTTGCGTAATCCAACTGTCAGTGCAACACCAATTGCGCCAAGTAAACTGAGCACAGGAGTTCCTAATGCTAGTGTGGCAATTAAGGCTCCGTAACTATTGCCATCTAGGTGCAACAATACTGCAAGTAGCGGCGCGACCAATATCAAAGGTACGCCTGTTAATATCCAATGTGCTAATACCTTAGCTAATACCATTAGCGGCAGTGGCTGAGGGCTTAATAGCATTTGCTCTAAGCTACCATCTGCGTAATCAGCTTTAAATAGACGTTCAAGCGATAGCATTGATGCTAATAGTGCTGCTACCCAGATAATTCCTGGTGCTACGCGTGTTAATACTTGCGGCTCAGGGCCTATTCCCAAAGGGAATAGTGTAACGACTAAAACAAAAAACAGTAATGGGTTAAAAATATCGCCACGATGACGCACAGCGATTTGCAAGTCGCGCTTTAACAGTGTGCTAAATGCTTTGGTATAACTGATGCCTTTGTTCATTGCTAAACCTTATACAAAGCGATAGTCGAGACGGATCTTACGTAAAATATCATCGCCAATCACACCCATATCTTGGTGTGTGGTTAATATTACGCAGCCGCCGCGTTTTGCATGGGCTAAAAACAGATGTTCAAGTTCTTCTACGCCTTTCTTGTCGATAGCCGTAAACGGCTCATCTAACAACCATATCTTACAGTTTGTATGCCAAAGTCTAGCTAAGGCTGTTCGTCTGTGCTGACCTGCTGATAGGTGCCCTGCGAGCGCTTCTTCAAAACCTGAGAGATTGACTTTTGCAAGGATCTCACGGGCATCGAAATCATCATACCCACTGATCCTTAAATTGAAGTTAAGATTTTCTTCAGCCGTTAACTCGCTTTTAACACCTGCAAGGTGTCCTAGGTACAACAATTCGTCATTGTACTCGTCGCGACAACGGTTAATGTCTTCACCTTTGAAGTTGATTTGCCCTGCATATGGGCGAGATAAACCAGCGATAATCCGCAAAAGACTTGTTTTACCTGCACCATTTGGGCCTTCAATTTGAACAATCTCACCTTCGGTTATATCGAAGCTAAGCTCATCAAATAAAATGCGTTCTTCCCTTATGCAAGTTAAGTTATTAGCTGATACCAGTGTTGTTGCTTTTGATTCTTTTACCACTGAGCCCTCTATATCAAGCTGTATGAAAACACAAGTGATACTAACACATACACTTTCAAGCGTTTAGTCTTGCTTAGTGCTAAGTGTCAGCAATTTGATGTAGTTCGAATATTATGTATTTTCTATGAACTTTTTAAACATTTGCTAATATATTAACGTTTTTGCGAACTATGTCTTGTGAAACAGCATTTATCGCGATTAATATCACAAAAAGATGTGATTTGTTGAACTTTGTAGTAACCTAGTGCCGTTATAAGAATAAGTCTGCCAACCTAAAAAGGGCAGCGTGAGCTCTGTTAGAATTTGCATTAGGAACGTATAAGATGAAAAAATTGTTAGTACTGACTGCAGCTGCAGCTTTGACTCTGTCTACAAGCGCATTTGCTCAAGATGGTAAGGCCGTATATGACAAGGCATGCCAAGTATGTCACAGCATGGGTGTTGCCGGTGCGCCAAAATCACATGATGCAGCTGCGTGGGAACCACGTCTAGGTAAAGGTATGGACGCTTTAGTCTCTTCTGTTAAGTCAGGCCTTAACGCTATGCCACCAGGTGGTATGTGTACTGATTGTACTGATGACGATTACAAGAATGCAATCGAGTACATGTCTAAGTAATTATTACTTTTTCGCAGTATCAAAAACCGACGAATGTCGGTTTTTTTGTATCCGGAATTTAAGTATAGGTTTGCATTGTAGCGGAAATCGCTTACTAGCTATTGCGTCAGGAGCATATGAGAGAAAGAGAGTAAAGGCATGTCTTTGTGTCACTTGATTTGATTAATTGTTGTATCGATTGTGACTGTATTTTTTATTCAGATTTGCTTCTCTAGTTAGCTTCAATTCTGTGACTAGCTCATTTTGATGTCATGTTAGGTAAAGCCTGAACCATCTCACTTCGCAAACCATTTGCTTTAGCTTCGGAGTAAGTAATCTCATAGTTAAAAACGACGACACTTTTACTTTTATTTGAGACATAAAAAAACCGGCTAAAGCCGGTTTTTTAAATTGGGATTGGATTACTGCACTTGAGTATCTAGTATCAGCTGGCCAGTATCACCAACTTTAACCATAGCTAGCGTACCTTGAATGTCGCCAGTTTGTGCTCTCACGCTACCATGCTTAGATAAGATCGCAATAACTTCAACAGAATCTGCATCACTTAGTTTAACGTTGCCACCCATGTTGGTGCTGTCATCTAAAGTGATAGTTACTGGCAATGACTCAGCAGAAATTTTAGTAGCAGCTAGAGGTACTTTTGGACCTTCAGTTGAGCGTGCAAAGATGAATAGCATATCAGTGCTAGCCACTTTAGCTTGCAACTCTGGAGAAATAGATACTTCTACAGTAACTGTTTTGGCTGTCGCCTTAGGCTTAACATTCTTATGAGCATCATCGTTAGGCATTGCACCATCAGAACCCATTCTCATCTTAGCGCTATTGATTGCGTTCATGATTGCGCCGCGATCGACATCGGTACGGTCGCTATCAAGAATCAACTGCCATGCGTCGATTGCTTTTGGGTAGTCAGCAGTAAAGAATGAATCCATACCAACTAGCAGTAATGTAGATGGATCTTCAGCGTCAAGTGCTAAAGATTGATCTACAAGAGCCTGAACCGCAGGGGTCATCTGTTGGTTTGAACGGTAGTAAAGCGCTGTCGCCTTTGGACCAAGTAGCTCAGCGTGAACACCTACAAGCTCCATTGTCTTATCGAATGCTTTGATGGCGTCATCGTAACGATTTGCTGAAATATAAGCGTGACCTAGGTTAAACCAAATCTGGCTGTTTTCTGGTTCAGCTTGAGCTTGGGCTTCCATCATGGCAACACGCTGAGACATGATCTGTTCAGTTGTTTGCCCTGCATGAGGATCATTGGCTGTCATTGGTTGGTCAAGGTTCTTATATGCACCCAAAGTTGAGTACATGTAACCACAGATACCAATAACAACAACAGACATAACTGATGGCCACATTATGCTTTTAGGCTTTAGCTTATTAACAAGTGATTCATCATCACCTTGCTTCATATCTTGCAATAAGCTGATCTCAAGCTCTTTTTTTAGAGCATCGAATTCAGGTTGATCAAGTAGATCTTCCTGCAGTTCTTTCTCTAAAACCGAGAGACGTTCATTAAATAATTCAAGGTTGGTATCTTTACGAACACCCGCTTCTTCAGCTCTGAGCATACGCTGCTGGCGGAAGTGTGGGACCCAAATCAGCGCTAGGCTGACCAACAGAAATGAGGCTATTAAAATCCAGAATGTGGTCATTATGTCTATTTCACTTTCGTTTGCGAAAAAGCGGATTCACCGCTGAACTAGGTATAAGATTATACGTAAAGATTATTCATTGAACAGTAATATAACCTTAAAAGGTCATAGTTGAGTACTTGTTCACAGATTGATTCTATTTGTAAATTTTCTTGAAACTAACGGGAACTTTGTCAGTCAGACTTTAAAATTTCGCCAAATTTGCTCAGTTTTTAGCGAAATGTGACGTGCAATTGTTTATGTGTGTTTGTTAATAAGATAGGTGAAGAATGCGACAAGTCACCCATATTTGTACGAAATAGGCAGACATTAACAATAGCAAATACTAAACTGAGCTAAAATTTGTACCTTTTAGTAGTGTTAACTGCAAACACGTATGTAATGATTAAGTGAACGCTTAACCATGCATGATTTAGGACTGAGGAAAACCCATGATCCCAGAATTAGGACACTTTTCGCTGATTATCGGCCTGGCTTTTGCCATGCTGTTAGCCATCGTCCCTTTAGTAGGTGTAGCTCGTAAAGACCAATACCTAGTGCGCTATGCTTGGCCACTTAGTTACGGTATGTTCTTCTTTATTTTCTTATCTGTTGTCGCGCTAGGTTATAGCTTTGCGGTTGATGACTTCTCTGTTGCTTATGTCGCACATCACTCTAACTCTGAATTGCCAATCTTCTTTAAGATTGCCGCGGTATGGGGTGGTCACGAAGGCTCTTTGCTATTTTGGGTATTCTCATTAGCAGCATGGGCAGCTTCAGTTGCACTTTTTAGTAAGGGATTAGAAGAAGTCTTTACTGCGCGAGTTCTTGCAGTATTGGCTATGATTCTAATTGGCTTCACTTTATTCATGGTGCTTACCTCTAGTCCTTTTGAGCGTCTATTCCCTGTTCCTATGGAAGGCCGAGATCTTAACCCAATGTTGCAAGACGTTGGTTTGATTTTCCACCCTCCAATGCTTTACCTAGGCTATGTAGGCTTCTCTGTAAGCTTTGCATTTGCTATCGCTGCATTGATGAGTGGTCGCCTTGACTCTGCGTGGGCTCGTTGGAGCCGTCCTTGGACATTAGCAGCTTGGGTATTCCTAACTGGTGGTATCTCATTAGGTTCTTGGTGGGCATATTACGAATTAGGCTGGGGTGGCTGGTGGTTCTGGGATCCAGTAGAAAACGCTTCATTTATGCCTTGGTTGATCGGTACTGCACTTGTTCACTCATTAATTGTGACTGAAAAACGTGGTGCGTTCCGTAATTGGACTGTATTACTGTCAATCTTTGCATTCTCACTAAGTTTGTTGGGTACCTTTATCGTACGTTCTGGTGTACTAACATCAGTGCACTCATTCGCGGCGGACCCTAGTCGTGGTATGTTTATTCTATTGCTTCTCGGTTTAGCGATTGGTGGCTCTCTAACCTTGTTCGCCTTTAGAGCGAGTGAGATGAGTAGTCCAGCTCGTTTTGAGCTTAAGTCGAAAGAGACCATGCTGCTTGTATGTAACCTGTTACTAACAGTTGCGTGTGGCACAGTATTGCTAGGTACTTTATACCCACTTCTAATCGATGCTTTAGGCATGGGTAAGATTTCTGTAGGACCTCCATACTTTAACGCAGTATTCGTTCCTATTGTTCTAGTACTATTTGGCTTTATGGGTGTAGGCCCAATCATTCGCTGGAAGAAGTCTAAAGCCGGTGAACTAAAGCGTCAGCTTATTGTTCCTGCTGTAATCGCTACGGTTGTTGGTTTAGCTGCACCGTTTCTGGCTGGTGGTGAGTTTAACGTTTGGGTTGTCTTTGGTATCGGTACTGCGGTTTGGGTCACTTTGATGACATTCCGCGCCGCTTACAATATCGTTAAGACTAAAGATGGCACTGTCGATATGACGCGTTTGGGTCGTAGCCAATTAGGCATGATTATCGCTCACTTAGGTATCGCAGTTTCAGTTGTTGGTGCCACTATGGTGTCTAACTACTCACTAGAGAAGAGTGTCCGTATGGGCCCTGGTATCTCTCATGAGCTAGCAGGTTATACCTTTAACTATGTTGAAACTAAAAACGTAGTAGGTCCTAACTACACTGCACAGCAAGGTCAAATTGAAGTTTACGAAGGTGATGATTATGTTACCTTACTAAGACCTGATCGTCGTCAGTACAATGTTCGCACAATGGACATGACTGAAGCGGGCATCGATTGGGGTCTATTCCGAGACCTTTACGTAACAATGGGCGACCCAATTAGTCGTACAGAATATGCTGTACGTATTAACTACAAGCCTTTCGTTCGCTGGATTTGGTTCGGTTCTATTTTCATGATGGTTGGTGGCTTCTTCGCTGCTTCAGACAAGCGTTACCGCGCTAAAGCTGTAAGCACTGTAAAGAAAGCGACTAGTAAGTTAGCAACGGCTTAATTGGAATAGCTCAGTATGAAAAAGCTAGTATTATTTATTCCACTTGTCGTGTTTTTAGGTATGGGAGTGTTCCTTTATAAGGGACTCTTCCTTAACCCTCAAAAACTCGATTCAGCGTTAGAAGGAAAGCCAATCCCGGCTTTCCAGTTAGAAGTGTTGGAGTCAGGGGATACCGTGACTAATGAAACACTGAAAGGTAAGGTTGGTTTACTTAACGTGTGGGCGACTTGGTGTCCTTCATGTAAGTATGAGCATCCATTCCTAATGACACTAGCGCGTAAAGATATTTTACCGATTTATGGTATTAACTATCGTGATGAACGAGCGTTGGCGATCCGAGAGTTGAGTCGCGAAGGTAACCCTTACGCGATCAATATTTTCGATCATGACGGACGTCTTGGTTTAGATTTAGGGGTTTATGGCGCGCCAGAAAGCTTCCTTGTCGATCATAAAGGGGTCATTCGTTACCGTTATGCGGGTCCTATCGATCGTAATGTATGGAAAGAAACCCTTTATCCAATGGTGCAACAGCTACAAGCTGAAGCAGCTAAGGACGGTGCATCATGATTCATTCGCTAATGAAAGGCTTCACTGCAGCAGTTTTACTAATAAGCATGGCATTTTTTGCTAATGCGACACCAGTAGATACTTATCAGTTTAAGTCTGTTGATAACCAAAAGCGTGCGCTAGAGCTAGCTCACTCTCTACGTTGTCCACAATGTCAGAACCAAAACCTAATTGACTCTAACTCTCCAGTTGCTCAAGACTTACGTCTTGAAGTGTACCAGATGGTAGATGAAGGTAAGGCTGATAACGAAATTGTTGAATTTATGACGAGCCGTTACGGTGAATTCGTTCTATATAAACCAAGAATGGAAGCAAAGACTTACGTTCTTTGGTTAGGACCATTTGCGTTATTGCTATTTGGTGGTGTGATTGGGTTCTTCTTTATTCGTAAACAGCGTATTGTTGAGGCGAATAACCAAGATCTGAGTAATGAAGATCAGCAAGAATTGGATCGTCTTTTAAAGAGAGACGCAAAATGAGATCAACTTTAGTGGGCCTGATTGCAGCAACTATGTTGTTTGCTGGTGGCGCGCAAGCTTATCCAGGAATGGAAAAGCAAGAAAAGACACAAGTTCAGTCTAGTGTCGATCTTATTAGTGTTCTTCCAAAGCCATTTCCGATCGAAGCTGTACCCTTTAAAGATAGTAAAGGTGGTGCTGTAGACTTTAGCCAATATAAAGGCAAAGTGATCATGGTAAACATGTGGGCCACTTGGTGTCCTCCATGTGTAAGAGAGTTGCCGGCGATCAGTCGCTTCTCTGCTAAGATCGGATCGGATGAGTTTGAAGTATTACCAGTATCTATCGATCTAGAAGGTAATAAGCAGGTAGAGCCATTCCTAAAGTCATTAGGTATGGAAAACTTCAATACTTATTACGATAAAGAGCAAAAACTTGGTCAGGTATTCCCATTAGATACCATTCCAGCAACTTTCATTCTTAATAGAGAAGGAGAGTTAATTGCCTTTGTTCGTACCTTTGTAGATTGGGATGACGATAAAGCGGTAACACTTATAAAAGGTTTCCTTGCTCAAACTGCAGAAGCAGAGCAAGTGAGTGACCAAGCTGACTAGAGAGAACAGCATTTATACTTAAAAAAGGGGCTTTTAGCCCCTTTTTTGTACGTATCGTTTGATAACTATTCGTTTGATTCGAAAACGCTAATTTTATTGAAAATGGCCCTTGCGCTGCTCTGATAACTCCCTATAATGCGCATCCACTGACACGGCACAGCAGGCCACCTACCAAGCGTTAAGCTAGATAGAATGGGACTTGCAGCAGAGTTAGAGAGATTAACTTCTACTGAAATTAGTCTCAGGTGACAATCGCTTTAGAAGCTCAATTAGATGGTTGTTTACACGAGAGTGAACAAATAATCATCGCTTGAAAAGCTTCTTAAAATAAGCGCTTGACGCCGACACTAGGACGTGTAGAATACGCCTCCTCAGCCAAACGACCTAAGCGTCTAAGGCGAAGTCTGAAAGACGACTTCACGCTCTTTAACAATATGACAAGCAAATCTGTGTGGACACTCACAG
>NZ_JAKILC010000030.1 GCF_023283845.1 Shewanella marinintestina | reverse complement strand
TCAATCTTAAATTCTGTTGAGTAAGTTGGTTGAGTCTTCATTACTTTTACACCGTTCCATATTAAGGAGAGTTTACCTCATATTGGTGTACAGGTTTATTAAGCCACAATACGTTTAATGCAGAACCTAGAACCTAGAACCTAGAACCTAGAACCTAGAACCTAGAACCTAGAACCTAGGACCTAGGACCTAGGACCTAGGACCTAGGACCTAGGACCTAGGACCAAAATCTTATAATTGAGTTTTAGCCCATTTAGCGCGATTTTCTCGGCTCTCTTTTAGGCCATCTTTTTCGCGGTAAGCTTTGTATGACTCAAAGTCTAGAGGTACTAGTACCACATCAACTTCTAGCATTAGCTTGCACTCTTTCTTGATGCGGTAAGCTGACACGTTATACAGCTCTGCTAATGGTAATGTGCCTAAAAATTCTGGGTTGTACTGAGCGTACAAGGCTTGAGTTGGGTAAACCACAAAACTTAATGTGCGCTTTGGCTCTGACTTGAATAGCTCTTCGATGCCATCACAAGTGTTGAGTACTTGCATCTCAATCGCTTCATCGATCTCAAGTAGTTTTTTCTGTACTGGCATGTGAGCGGGTTTTTCGCCTGCTTCCCAAGCGATAACGTCAGCTTCTGTTACCTTACCAATTTCAGCTACTTGAGCTGTGGTTAACGCCAATGAATGACGAAGGTACTGCATTTCAATGGCATTTAGACCAAGTTCTTTAGACATGTTGTTTCCTTAAATAAATTCGAGCTGTGGCGCGTGTATGTGCTGACTGTTTGATTAGCTACGCATCCATACATCTTCGGCCCATTCCCAGAATGATTCCCAAGACTCTTCTTCGTCAATTTCGCCATCTTGCCACAGCTGAATTTGACCTTCTTGACCGATAAAGAAGAAGTTATCACCTTGCTGGCAAATTGGTACAAACTCACGAGGTAGGCCAATTGACCATGCGTAAGCGGCTACTTCAGAAAGGTATGTATGCGAGTTAGGGTCACTTGCCGTTACTGGCTCTAGGCTGCCACAAATTACATCACTGGCATAAAGTAAGTATTCTTTTAGCTCCATAGGTAGTGGAATAAGAATTGCTTCTTCCACTTCAACAATTTGTTCGAATGTCGCTAGCTCTAACGGTACCGGTACCGCTTCACTCATCTCTTGCAGTTGCTCAATGATATCGTTCATAAGTTTTGGGTGTATCTGGCTATATAGATTATTGGGGCGGAGTATAACCGCAAATCGGGGGAAAGTGCAGGTAAGCGAGGCAATTTTATCGACTCCTACAAACCGTATGTGAAGTGTTGATTTAAATAAGTAGGCAATACCTAGCTAGCACTAAGTTGGGTTAATTTTAGGCTAAAACACTAAAAAGGGCTCATATTTATGAGCCCTTTGTCGGTCGGTTTAGCTTTTGGTGTTAGGCCGCTGCAGCGGTAATGACATTGGCTTGGTCATTACGCTTATATCGAAGCCACGCTTTGTGATACAGCTTGTGTGACTCTTGGCGTAGCAGGGTAATTTTAGCTGTTTCAATGTCGTTTAAGTGACGTTGCTGCTGCATGGCAGAGGCTTGGATTGATTGTACCTGCTCATAAACCTCGTGCTCGGCACCGCTTTTAATCTCGGCAATGTCTGCAAGGTGTAGCTGCACTTCCGCAATCATTTGTGATTTAGGCAGCTTAACCAGTAGATTGAGGTCACGGTAGCCTGATTCCTTAGGATTGGCGAAGCGGTTTTTAACTTGGATAAGCTGACTGTCGCTTTTAATGATTTCGAATGCTTGCATCAAGTTATGAATATCGTCGCTGACAATGCTGGCACGCACGATATCGGTCAGTTGGCTAGCGTCGTTATTGAGCTTGTTATATACCTTGGCTTCGGCTCTTTCGCGGCTTTTAATATTGGCAAGCTGCGATTGAGTTTGCGACTGCGCGGTGATCATATTAAGCAGTTGGGCGAGTTCTTGTTGAGCATCGTTGGCTTGGCTGTATAGCGTATCAAGGTCGGCACTGGTCTGCCTAGGGACTTGGTACTGCATAGACTGAATGGCGGTGAGTCCATTGAGATTTTTAGACAGCGCCAGTTTAGCGGTGTAGCTACCGTTATCCTTGGTATTGTTTTGCTCATGATGAATAGGTTGAGCAAAAGCTGAACGGGTCGACAGTAACAGTAAGAAGATGAAAAATGTCCGTAATATCCGGTTCATAGCAGTCCTAGTTTGTGGCTGTGACTGTAATCTAACTGGGTAAAGCTTAAGCTATGCTGAATGGCAAATTAACATTTGTTCATAGTGTGCTACAGATCCCCTAAAACTGAAAAGGCCGTTGATGAAATGTGTCATCAACGGCCTTTTTATTTACTCTTTTCTAGAAACTAAAAGTATCGTTTTAGTCTTTAGTTAAAGGCGAATTACCAGATCTTTACGCGCTTTTCTGGTGCAATATACATAGCGTCACCAGGTTTAACATCATATGTGCTGTAGAACTCAGGCATATTTGATAGTGCGCCAAGAGCACGGAACTGCGCAGGTGAATGTGGGTCAGTTGCTACGCGGTTACGCATTGATTCTTCTTTGATTTTTGCACGCCAAATTTGAGTGAAACCAATGAAGAAGCGTTGATCGCCGGTTAGCCCATCAATCACAGGAGCTGGCTTGCCATTTAGTGATTTTTTATAGGCACGATAAGCAATCGTTACACCTGAAAGGTCACCAATATTCTCACCTAGGGTCAATTCACCGTTAACGTTTAGGTCATCAAATACTGCGTAGTCGTTGTACTGATCAACTAGCGCCTTACCACGAGCAGCAAACTCGGTTAAGTCTTGCTCTGTCCACCAGTCACGCATATTGCCTTCGCCGTCAAACTTCGCGCCTTGGTCGTCAAAACCGTGGCCCATTTCGTGGCCGATAACCGCACCAATACCACCGTAGTTAACAGCGTCATCAGCTTGCATATTAAAGAATGGTGGCTGCAAAATTGCTGCTGGGAACACGATTTCGTTCATAGTTGGGTTGTAGTAAGCGTTTACCGTTTGTGGAGTCATGTGCCACTCCCATTTACGGATTGGACTACCTAGTTTTTCAAGTTCTTTGGCATGGCCAAGCTCACTTGCACGTTGGTTATTACCGTATAGGTCGTCTGCTTTGATGGCGAGCTTACTGTAGTCTTCCCAGCGATCTGGGTAACCAATTTTAGGATCAAATTTAGCTAGCTTGTCTTTTGCTGCAACTTTAGTGTCGGCGCTCATCCATTCTAGTGACTCAATGCTGTCGCCGTATGCGCCACGTAGGTTTTCTACTAGCACTTGCATACGCTCTTTTGCTTCAGGCTTGAAGTGACGTTTAACGTACACTTTACCAACCACTTCACCGAGTAGACCATTAACTGTTGATACACCACGCTTCCAACGTGGCTCTTGCTCTTGCTGGCCATTTAGAGTCTTAGAGAAGAACTCGAAGTTTTCATTATCCAGATCTTCACTTAGGCTGCTCGCTGCATGGGTCAGTACTTGCCACTGCATGTAGTTTTTCCAAGTATCAAGATCAGTATCTTTAATGATCTCGTTTAGACCTTGAATGTAACTCGGTTGGTTAATGATGATATCGGCTTGCTTGTCAGCCCCTAGGGTTGCTAGGTAACCGTCCCAGTTAATGTCGGGGGCCAGTGTAGGCAGATCTTTAATTTGATATTTGTTGTAAGTTTTAGTGCTGTCACGAGTTTCAACTACGTCCCAGTGCTTTTTAGCTATTTCAGTTTCCAGTGCCAAAATCGCTTCTGCGCTAGCTTTTGGATTTGGTAGACCCGCTAAGGTGTACATCTTTTCGATATGCTCAACAAACGCCTTGCGGATATTAACGAAACGCTCATCTTGATTTAGGTAGTAATCTTTCTCTGGTAGGCTTAAACCATATTGCCAAATGTGAGTGGCATAACGGCTTGAATCTTTGGCATCAACATTGATATAAAACGCCATTGGTGTGCCGCTGCCGATAATTTGGCTACGGGCAAAGTAAGTGACTAAATCATCTTTCGACTTAATCGCGTTTACTTTTTCAAGCTCGCTGGCAATTGGTGTAACACCTAATTTGTTTAGGGTCTCAACGTCCATAAATGAGTTGTATAGATCAGCCACTTTTTGCTCATCGCTACCGGCTTTTAGGTTTGGCGTGGCAGCGACTTCTTCGATAATCACTTTTACATCGTCACGTGACTTTTCACGTAAGTCATAAAATGCACCTGAGCTAGTGCGGTCGCTTGGAATGACCGTATCTTTAATCCAAGTGCCGTTTACATACTCATAGAAGTTGTCTTGTGGGCGAACTGACTTGTCGAAGTTGGCAAAGTCGATGCCTGATGTCAGAGCTTGCTCAACAGCGGTTGCTGTTTCCGTTTTGCTGGTTTCAGGTGTTTTGACTTCAGTTGGCTCGCTATTACATGCTGTGAGGCCGACGATAAGGGAAGCGCATAAGCCCCCAACGAGTACTTTTTTCATGTTTCTTCCTTTAATCTGTATCGTTAATTTTATTATTGTTAATGCGTCACTCGGAGTGGGTTCTACTGCATGGCTTGCAACCCAGTAGTTAACCTATAGTAAACCGATGTGAATTACACTTAGGATACGTATGTTAAGGTTTTTAATACCTAATGAACAAGTCGGCTCTGTAAACTTATGCTGATAATTAGCCAAACATGTGTAAGAAAAGGTTTCCCAAGCTAAATTACTGCGGTTTTTTAGTGGGAATAACTAGTGACTTAATTGGCGAGGGTTCTGCCGTGGCGACTTTAATATGTCTGCGATAGATACTAGCCGTTTGAAAGGTTTTAACTAAAGCGTTTTTATCACTCTAGCGGGATT
Source organism: Shewanella marinintestina (assembly GCF_023283845.1). Taxonomy (GTDB): domain Bacteria; phylum Pseudomonadota; class Gammaproteobacteria; order Enterobacterales; family Shewanellaceae; genus Shewanella; species Shewanella marinintestina. Next base: position 30,163 of record NZ_JAKILC010000030.1, on the reverse strand, counting down.
ACCGGCAACAACTTGCTTGGCTTGAACGTCTTTAGTCACAACAGAACCAGCCCCAACGACAGCTTCATCGCCTATGCTGACGCCGGGTAAAATGATGGCACCACCGCCTATCCAAGCTCGGCTACCGATTGTCACGGCCTTCGCGGTTTCAATGCCTGCGCAGCGCTCAGTTGCATCAAGAGGGTGCTGTGCAGTATAAATTTGTACGTTTGGCCCAAGCATAGTTTGCGAGCCGATGCTAATCATGGCGTTATCATGCAAGGTGCAGTTGGCATTAATAAAGGCTTGTTCGCCGAGTTTAATATTTAGTCCGTAGCTCACGTAAAAAGGCAGCATAATAGTGGCGCTAGTAGCGATATTCGCCAGTAACTCAGTATCAATTTTTCCGTTGATATTCATTTGCTGATTACGCACTTGTTGCTGACGCCAAAACTGATTGAGTTGTGGGTCGAGGCATTGATAGGGGCTACCTGAGAGCATTTTTGCAAATTCATCAATCTGCTGCGCTCTGGTCTCTAATGTTTGATTTGCTGATAGCTTTGAGCTAGGTGATTGATTCATATCGTATCTCAATAAAAATTGCATACCAAGATACGCCTGAGGTTGCTGCTTGTTCAAGCAAAACTTTGCCCTTTGGCGGCGCTGGCCTCATAATGTCGGCCATTATGGTTATATCAGCTGAGTTTTTACTGTGCGTTTAGATAAATTTATTTGTGAATCGACTTCACACTCTCGTGTTTCTGCTAAAAAAGCGCTTCACCGCGGTGATGTTACTTGTAATGGCGAAGTGGTTAAAAACTCAGGTTTTAAAGTCACTGATGAGCATGAAATTCGCCTTGAAGGTGAACTGCTAACCATTATTGGTCCGCGCTTTATCATGCTGAATAAGCCAGTTGATACGATTTGCTCAACCATTGATGAAGAGTATCAATCTGTTATTAGTCTATTGGATGTTATTCGCCCTGAAGACTTGCACATTGCGGGTCGTTTAGATGCTGACACGACTGGTTTGGTACTGATCACCACTGACGGCCAATGGTCACATAAAATCACTTCGCCTAAGAAAGAGTGCGGCAAGCGCTATTTATTAGAAACTGCTGAGCCATTAACAGCTGATTTAGTGCAGCAGTTTAGCGATGGCGTACAGCTTAATAATGAAGACGGCTTAACTAAGCCAGCAGTACTTGATATTTTAGCGCCAAACCAAGCACGTTTGACTATCACTGAAGGTAAGTATCATCAGGTTAAGCGCATGCTTGCTGCTGTGGGTAATAAGGTGACTAAACTGCACCGTGAAAGCGTGGGTGCTATTGAGCTTGATGCTGATTTAGCGCTAGGTGAGTGGCGCTATTTAACAGATGCCGAAATCAAGTCGGTTAAGTAGCATCTAGTGATGTAAAAAAAGGCCCTCATTTGAGGGCCTAAGAAAATAAGGTTAAGCGTTGTGAAAACAATGAAAACGTTTACTTAACCTTAGTGCTCTAAAAATCTTGGTATTAATGCAGTTTTTTACGACCCGCTGCAAATAAGCCAAGTAATGCAAGACCTAAGAAACCTAAGCTACCACCGCTTGAAGTATCTGCAGGCTCTACAACTTCAGGTGTTGGAGTGGTTGTCGTTGTAGGTTCTTTACCGTCAGAATTAACCATCAGCATAAAGTTAGTTGTGACAGCATCGTTCGGGAAAGCCATATCGTGGGCTGTTACACTCACCATAGTTTCGCCGTGCCAATCCGTGTCAGGTGTAAGCGTAACCATGTTGCCTTCAACTGTTGCGGCCACGTTGTCTGCAACCACTTGAATACCATTAGCTGTGCTTTCTTTATCCTGAATCATCACTTCAAAGCTGATGCTATTGTTCTCATCAACGCTCATGTCATTTAATGCACCAATCGCAAGATTTGATGGCACGTTAAGTGCTGTGCTAGTCGTGATTGTGTCGCTGCCTGAGTAGTCGCTATCGACAGAGATTTGTAGCTCTTGACCTACGCTAGCTGCACCAACACGTACAGAGAATGAAAGATCAATGGCAGTTTGCTCTGGACCAAAGTAGTTAGCACAAACTACTAGGCCTTCAGAGATTTTCTCATCGACATCATCGAAAGCAAAGCTCGAACCGCTATAGCCATAAGCAGGGCCAAATGTGCCGCGTGGACCGTGGAATCCATGCAGGCCGATTGAACCTAGGTGTGACTTTTTACCGTTCATTTTATCGTAGGCAAAAATAAACTCATGCTCACCGGCTGCAAAGTTAAGCTCGGTTGAGGCAAGTAGCTCAAAGCTGTAACGGGCATCGTAGTCGGGGTCGAAGTTAACACCGAAGGCGAACTCTTGGCGCATGTTGTCCCACTCTACAATTAAGTAACGACCGTCAGTGGTTGACGCAAGCGAAACACCATCGTATGACTCTGTGTCCATGTTGAACTCAGGCATGCTCATACCATCACCACGCCATAGTGGAGCAATTACGGTATCTGGGAAGAATTGCCCATCCATTGGGAAGTGCAATGACCAGAATAGTGGCATGCTGTCTAACTGAATGAAACCACCTGGTGAGATTGATAGAACATCATCTTCCATGTAGTCAGGGTTGTTGTTATAAAGTGGGATCCTATCGATACCAAACAGGCTAAGTGGGATCGTTAGAATTTCATTGGCTCGGCCGCTAATAGCAAACTCTGGCTCAATGTTAGCTTCTTTGTACAGGTCTAAGTAGTACGGATTTGAACCTACAGGAACGCGACAAGTTAGGTCATCTTCGCTGGTGGTAAATTGGTACTCTCGTGCTTGTGTATTACTGGCTTGCTGCATAGTTGCAAGGTTAATTTGATTACCTTCAACAGTAAGTGAGTCAGCCAAGTCTTGGTTATTACTGCTTGCCATTACTGAGTCAGCGACTAGCTGCAAGCCGTCTGGTAGTGCAATTTGCATGTTCGCATCACGCTCAAGGCCTAACATGTTTGGTGCCAATTGCACGTTCACTTGAACAATGTCACCTTCTTTAGCTTGCTGCTGGCTGGTGCTAATCATCAGATCGTCACCAGCATGGACTAAGTTAAGCGCCATCTTACCAAGGTTACCGACATTGTCAGCACTATTACCCACTTCAACTAAACCGTAAAAACGGTCGCCTTTTTTAGCGCCATCGAGTGACCAGTTCATGGTTAGATTATATGGATCGATACCGTTAGTGGTTTGTGGACCTGTTACGCTAAGGTCACCACTATCTGCACCTGGGATCACAGCTAAGCTCGTTGTGATGGTGTCGAGTGTATCTTCTTCAATATCGCTCCAAGGACGTTTAAAGTTACCTAGCATTGCCCAATAACGGCCCGGAACAGGATTATTAATCGCACAATAATCTTGAACATCAGTAAATGAATAACAAATTGCTTCGTCATACCATTCAACCATGCCATTTTCATTGAGATCCATACCGATATCTAGCGAAGTTGCAGCAGCTTTATCTTGAGATACTTGCTCCCAAACTATACGTGCAGTGCCTTCTGGTACGTCAAAGAAGCGCACTTCTATACCTGGGTTATCCACTAAGGTTTCAGGATCTTTGAAGTCGATATAAGCGGCACTTAACTGGCTATCAATCACATCGCCTGCTGTTAAACCGTGAACTTTAACGTTCAGATCCGCGACTTCTTTCGTCATGAGTTCAGGTGTTAGCATAGTGCCGTTATCACGGTGGATTAAACCTGATACGATTTCTGGCAGTGTTGAGCCACTGAAGCTGGCTATAACCGGCAGGTACTGGTCTGGAAGCGCTGTATTTGCAGGAGTTAGGTTTACCTTACCAAATAGATCTAGGTTGGCAGAGCTTGCGTTTACCGATGTTACATCAAGTACTTTTGCGGTCACCATGATGCTTTGTGTTTCACCCGCTTTAACCATAAAGGTCTTTGGATGCACATCTAGCTCTAAGAACGGCGCGCCGTCCATATCTAGGACTTCAGTATCAAGGGTCCACTCACCATCTTGAGTGGCGGTAAAGGTACGCATCCAAGTACAAGTGCTTTTACATTCTGCATTGACTAGATAAGGTACGTTTAGTGCCGTTACATCACCGCCTTCCATAGGGTTAGCTGCGCGGTAGTTGTCACCATTTTCATCCATCACTAGGCCGGCTTTTACAGCACGGGCGACATTGATAACACCGCTACCCATTTGATGGAAATTAGCGGTTTCTAGCGTTGCTGGATAGTCGTTATTATAAGCTTTACCTGATTGCGCAGTCATCATTAATGCTGACTGGATCATTGCTGGAGTCCATTGAGGGTGCGCCTGCGTTAGCAAGGCTAGTGCCCCCGCCACATGCGGGCCAGACATAGAGGTACCACTAATCGCGACGTAGTCACTCGGTGCAGGGTATAAGCTAAATGGCATTTCATCTGAGTAAGCAGCAAATACATCGACACCTGGCGCAGATACGTTAGGTACCATAGTATTGGGGTTAGTTGTACTTGGGCCACGAGAAGAGAAGTTAGCGAGAATATCGGCTTCACGCTCTGTTGCAGCAATTTCTGACTCATAGATACTGATTTGAGGCGTATTAGTTGAATTAGCAACCCAGTCAACCAATGCATTACCAGCGGCATAATCAACGTGCATACCTGGGATTGGGAATGGATTTAAGTTAAGGCTATTACCGCCTTGACCGTCATCCCAAGAGATTGCGTTATAAAGAATGACGCCACCTGCGCCACCCTCAGCAACGTTAATGCCTTTTTGTACGCGGGCAATATCACCACGCTTACAAAGTACTATATCGTCGCTGTTGAAAGTATTTTCTGCAAATGGTTGTAAACAGAGACCATCACCAAAGTTGGCTGCATCGACTAAGTTACCAGTGAAGTCTCCAGTGATCCCGTACCCCTCTATATCATCAGGAGCATTGTCACCAACGTAGTCACTAATACGACCTGCGATAGGTTCAATTTGACGACTATGGGTACTGGCTGCAACAGAGGTTAACCAAGGAGAAACATGGTCGATATAAGATGGACCATATTGGCCCCAGTTACCTGCGGAAGCTGCAACTGATATACCTGCTTCACGAGCAGATAAGAATGCCATTTCAATAGCGTCATACCAAGGCAGTGTTTCAAGGCCACCAATTGAGAAGTTGATAACATCAACACCATCAATAATCGCGTCTTCAATAGCAGCAACTAGTGCATCACCTGGACAACCACCATAAGTTTCACCAAACGAGCCACCACCGGGGTAGCAAACTTGATACGCGATGATGTTAGCACGTGGTGCAACACCTGAGATCTCAGGGAAAACGAGTGGGGTATCGAAGCCGTCGGATTTTTCTTCCATACCCGCTAGCTGGTATGCGACATCTTTTAATACGTTACCCGCGACAGTGCCAGCGGTATGGGAGCCGTGACCGTTGTAATCTTCGCCGGTTGGTGCTCGTTTGTAGTCGACTTCCCATTCTGGGATATCTGGTTGGAAAATGGGATCTTTAAAGGTATCAGTAATGATGTCGTATGAGCGAACACCAATGAGCTTACTGTTACACATGTTTGGATAATCAACACAGTCACCGACAAAATTGCCTTCGCCTAGTGGATTACTATGGACGTAGCCGTCGCCAGAAACTGCTGCAAATGATGGATGATCAGAGTTAATACCAGTATCAATAATACCGGCAACAATACCTTCACCGCGCATTGCAACACTATCAGGTACACCGTTACCTTGCCAAATCATATCAGCACCAATGTGCTTAGGACCTACATCGGTAAATAGCTTATATTCTTTTGCGCGCGTGACGGCTTTAACGCCGGGCAGATCTGCCACTTTTGCCGCTTCTTGCTGGCTCAATGACATGGTCATACCATTAAGTGCCACATTAAAGCGACGCTTAATTTCAGCTTTTGGTGCCACGGCTCTAATTTGGCTAGCGGTTAAATCTTGGGTTTCAGTTAGGAAATTGCGATAGTTTTTAACGGCATCACTATTAACATCAATCGTACCAAAACGCTCATTGCTGCGCATTGAAGGCTGCTTATTACGCGGTGATGTTGCGGCGTAATCTGGACGTTCACCTTGGTAAAGTGCGATGGGTGAGTCCATTAATTGAATAATATAAGTATGCTCACCTTCAATTTCATCCTCCCAAACAAAAGGTGCTTTATGGCTACTTCCTTTAGCGGCTCTGTGCACGTTCATGCCAACTTGACCAGGGCGTTGCGCTTGATTTACTCCAGGATGCTTGGGCTTATTTTTATATTGTTCGACTTGCTCTGGTGTAAGTTTGATACCAATGAGGTCGCTATTGCCACCATTTGGGGTATCTAAGGATAGGGGGTTAGCAACTAACGTTCCCACTCCTGTAGCATATAACGCAGCGAGCGTAACGATGCTAATTTTTTTGAGTTTCATGGTCCATTCCTTGTTATTTATTGTTGCGAAAATGTTGCTCTCGCAGTGCTTTTTTATCGTTTGCAAGTCATGAACGGCTAATGCGTTTTGCGTATTACTCAATGCGTATTTTGTATGCAGTTTAGGTTGCCCTAATATTTAACTCTTACTTTACAGTCGCTTATGATTTTTCTATGTATACGCTTTTTGCATACGATGGGATACAAGTTGTAACATCGAGTGTCTTGTTCAAGAAATTTAACAACTGTATGTTGTAAACCTGTTAACTCCTGACTATGGAAGAGTCATGATTGAATTTAGACATTTAAGAAACTTTACTGTGCTGGCGAGAGAGGGAAATTATCAGAAAGCAGCACAGCGATTAAACTTGGCACAGCCGTCGCTGAGCCGCAGTATTCAGCGCTTAGAAGACTTATTGGGGGCGGAGTTATTGATCCGTGGACACCAAGCGATGTCTTTAACGGCCTCTGGTGAATTGGTGCTTAGCCATAGCGAGGGGATTATTGAGGGTGTAGATACCTTGCGTAAAGAATTGCAATATCTGCAAGGTAAAAGCAGTGGTCACTTAGCTATAGGTGCTAGTCCTGTACCTGCAAATACGATTCTAGGCCCCATGATTGGCCGGTTTATCGATAAGTTTCCCGATGTACATGTTGAGCTTGAAGAGGGCACTTGGCAGCATAATTTAGGTAAATTGCTGCAAGGTAAATTGTCTTTATTGGTGACGGACGTTAAAGGTGAGGAAATTGGCAATGAAGCTTTAGTGCAAAGCTTTAACTTGCCTTCTTATAATGCCGTTTTTTGTGCCAAAAAAGATCATCCTTTAGCTTTAAAAAAGCAGTTATCTTTAGATGATATTCGTCAATACCCGTTAGCGATCCCTAGGAATTTACCTGCTGGTGTGGTTGATATGTTTGGCGATCTGTTTTTTCAGTATCGTAGCGATTTTGCAGGCTTATTACATTACGATGCATTTCCGCCAATTATTGGCGCCATTCAACATTCGCAAATGTTGGCTTTAACCCCACAGGTTGCATTATTGGATGAAAGCGTGAGAAAGGAGTTGCATATTTTTACGCCAACAGACATGCCTAAATTGAATGTATGCTTTAGCGTGGTGATGCTGCGGACTCAAGAAAGTATTGCCGCGAAACGATTTTTACAGCAGATGTTATCAACCTCAAGTGTTTAATTTATTTAGCTAAAGCCATAAAAAAGGGCCCTCATAACAAGGACCCAATGACAAGTAATAGTCAAAAATTAGACAAGAAATGTTTTATTTATATCACTTAGTGCTGTTTTCTACGCTTACCCGCTAACAAGCCAAGCAACGCAAGACCTAGGAAGCCTAAGCTACCACCACTTGAGTCAGATTCAGGTTGTTCATCTGGTGTTTCTGCTGGTGGAGGGGTAGGGTCTACGCCATCAGAATTAACCGTAAGCATAAAGCGGGTGGAGGCTTGATCTGACGGATAAGCCATATCATGCACTGTTACGGTGACTTCAGTTGTGCCATTCCAATCGCTATCCGGAGTAATGGCAAAACTATCGCCAGTAATCGTCGCAGTAATGTTATCGCCACTGACCATAATGCCGTTTGTGGTGCCCTTCACATCGTTGTACATCACTGTTAGACCTTCAAGAGTGGTATTCTCTTCCATTGTCATATCTGATAATGGTGCCAAAGTAATGTTGCTTGGTGTTTCAAGGGTATGACTAACAGTAACTAACTCAGAGTCTGCATATTGAGTATCAACAGAAACAGTATTTTCCCCACCAATTGCCGATGCAGATACTCGAGCTGAAAACTTCAGTGATACGGCAGTTTGTTCTGGGCCGCGATAATCAGCACAGACTACGGTTCCTTCACTGACTTTTTGGTCAACATCGTTATAGGCAAAGCCATCGTTTAGATATCCAAATGATGGACCAAATGCACCACGCTCTCCCCAGAAGCCATGCAAGCCAATCGAACCGAAGTGGCTGTTTGCTGATTTCAGTGTTTGATAGGCAAAGATCATCTCTGGTGTTTCAGGATCGAAACTAATTCCCGTAGAGATTATGGTTTGGATATTGAACTTAGCGTCTGGATCAGGATTTGAGTTACCGACTAAGAAGCTATTCCATTCCTCACCGCCGTCCCACTGGAAGATATAGTGATCATCGGTTACTACGCCATAAACCACATTCTTATAACGGAATGTTTCCCAGTCAATCATGCCCTGAGGCATCTTGACATCGCCACGCCACAATGGCGCAATCACTGTGTCTGGGAACGTTTGGAACTGATCGGTAAACGGCTGGTTGAAGTTCCAAAACTCTGGGTTTTGATCAAGCTGTACATAGCCGAATGGTGAGATCCCTAATACGTTTTGAGCGTACATTTCAGGGTTGGCATATAGCGGTACATGCGGCAGGCCATTTTCAGCCATTGGAATGTACAGCATTTGGTTTGAAAGCCCCGAAATACCCAAGTCTTGATAACCCTGTAACGGCAGATCGTAGAAGGTTTCGTCGTCACCATAAGGAACTTTACATGTTGCGTCGTCTAGGTTGGTCGTAAACACATAGTGGCGTTTCATATCGCTTGAGGAAGGCTGGCTAGCACTGATGTTGATTGTGTTTTCAGTGACAGTTAATCCTTGTTGATATTCGCCTACACCGCCAACAATAATTGATTCCTCAATAATTGCCATACCTGCGGGAACTGCAGTGTTTAGGGTAAAGTCTCGCTCTGCGCCGAGTAGGTTTGGCGCCAACTCAATGACATAGTCGATAATATCGCCCACTTTAGCTGCGGTTTGCGAGGCTGTGAGTTGTGTATCACTACCCATATGTTTAAACTTAACTGCAAAATCACCTAAGTTGCTTGTGTTATATTCATCACTACCAAGCCCTACAACACCGTAATAGATATCACCATCTTGTGCGTCAGGCAGGTTGTAGTTCAGTTGCAATTGGTAAGGAGTTAAGCCATCTGTTGATGCAGGGCCTTCTATGGTCATGTTAGATTCATCTGATGTGCTGACAATTCCTAAGCTCACGGCAAATTCGTCTGCAACATTTTTTGGATCTTCATAATCGTACTTCCAGTTGGCTACAATTGCCCAGTAGCGTCCTGGAGTCGGTGCATTGATGGCACAAAAGTCCCCATTATCGGTATACGAGTAACACAAGGCTTCGTCGATCCATTGGATTTCGCCATCTTGGTTGATATCCATTCCTATATCGATAGAGGTGTAAGCGTGTCTAGGTGCTGACAGCATTTCCCACACGACGCGCTTAGTACCTTCTGGAACATCAAAGAAGATAACCTTGGCACCGCCATCTTCAATTTCTTGCACGGTTAAGCCGTCTGAGTAGAGACGTGCTTCTGCACGAGGTAGAGCGTAGTTAAAAGTTTCACCTTTGCTTAGGCCGAATATTTGTGAGTTTAACGACTGAATTTCAGCTGTATTTAGCATTGGCGTTAAGGTGTGTCCCTGTTCACGGTGAATAACGCCGCTGACTTCTGATGGCAGATTGTCACCGCTATAGCGCACGCCCACAGGTAAGTGCTGCTGCGGTGTGCCAGCGGTGCTTGGAGTTAACTTGACCGAGCCAGTAAGTTGTAGGCTCGACGAATCAGCGCCAATGGCTTCAACTTCTAACACTTTTGCCTTTAGGCTAATTGCTTGTGACTCTCCAGCTTTAAGGCTAAAGCTCTTTGGTGATACTTCAAGTTCGAGCATTGGTGCGCCATCAATGTGGCTAGCTTGGGCATCTACAGTCCAAGTACCATCTTCCGTAGCCGTTACTGTGCGCATCCAGCTACAGGTGCCAGCACAACTGTCATGGTAGAAGTAAGGCAAGTTAAGAGTATGGATATTGCCACCGTTATGTGGGTTTGCTGCGCGATAATTGTCAGAGGTTTCATCTAACAATAAACCTGCATTATTTGCGCGGGCCACATTTATCACCCCACTACCTGCGTCGCTGTATCCTGCAGTTACCGGATCAAAAGGCGATGCATCTCGCGAGCGTGTGGCACTGTCTAATGATGCGGTTGTCATTAACGCTGATTGGATCTGCGCTGCAGTCCATTCTGGATGCGATTGAGTAAGTAAAGCCATAGCGCCAGCAACATGGGGAGCTGCCATTGAGGTACCACTAATCGCCGCATAATCTGCTGGCATACCTTGAGTGCTAAATGGCATCTCATCTGCCCATGCGGCATAAACATCTACACCAGGAGCTGCAAGGTTAGGTGACATCACATCTGGGGCTTCGAGGTTGGGGCCTCTAGAGGAAAAGTCGGCAACATAATCGGCCGCTCTTTGATTTAATACCACTTCGGAAGCTGTGATTGTCAGGGTGTGGCCGCTGCCTGCTGCTAACCAATCTTCTAGCCCAAAATAACCGTTGGCATAATTACCCTTGTAACTGGCATTGTCGATATTAATTCCGGGAATGCTGTAGGGATCGTTATGAATTGGATCGGCGTAACCTGAATTCCACAGAATAAAGCCGCCCGCACCACCGGCTTGAACATGACTCGCTTTAGTCACTCTTGGAATATCGCCTCGTTTACAAATAACGATTGGCGCTGTGGTAAATGCAGCTCCTTGTGGATCAGTATCAAAAAAACCGTCAGTGAAAGGTTCGTTACATTTCTCAAATTCACTACCGTAGGCTTTAGCCTCAATGACTGGCCCTGTGTATTCTCCGGTTATACCACCGCCCTCAAGATCGGGGAAGGGTTGCTCGCCACCTATTGCTGCAGTAATCATTTTGCCTTCAACGGCAATTTCACGGCCATGGGTGGTTGCCGCAACTGAAGTGATCCAAGGAGAGAAGTGATCAATGGCACCACGCGCTTGGCTAGCATGTCGCGGTGAATATGAGTTACCAGCTGATGCAGCCACAGAGATCCCAGCTTCTCGGGCTGCTAAAAAGCCCATTTCCATTGGGTCATCCCAGGGGAACGTGCCGTATGGACTACCAATTGAATAGTTGATGACGTCAACCCCGTCAGCTACAGCATCTTCAATACCTGCAAGTAATGCTGCGCCGGGACAACCGCCGTAGCCATCACCATAACTGCCATCGCCGGGATAACAGACTTGATACATGATGATATTAGCGCGAGGAGCGACACCGGATATTTTATCGAATTTCAGCCCTGTTGCGACTCCATCACCGGTTTCGGCTGGTGAGCCAACAACATGGTCAACATTGAACAGCTCATTACCTGCAGCAGTTGAGGCGGTATGAGAGCCGTGACCATTATAGTCTTCACCATTTTGCGGACGTTTAGGGTCGGTGATATTCCAAGAGGGTTGATCAGGTTGAAAAGCTGCATCTAGGTAACTGCTGGTAATGCTTTCATAGGAACGAACACCAATCAATTTGTCGTTACACATACTAGCGAATTCGGTTTTTTCACAATCTCCTAAATAGCTGTCATAACGGGCTGGCTTTGTGTGAACATAACCGTCACCGGCTACAGCGGCAAAAGAGGGATGATCACTATTAATACCGGTATCGAGTACACCGATCACAATACCTTCACCTTTATATTTGTCATCGGCAGCTGTGCCAGTCCAGACTTTGTCTGCGCCAATATGCTCGGGACCGACATCTGAATGTAGCTCATACCTTTTCTCTAAACTTACATTACGCACGCCTGCAAGCTGTGCAACGTTTGCAGCTTGCTCTTGCGTCATACGTGCGGCCAAGCCATTAAAGGCTAAGCTATAGCGATTTTTAATGTCTAGATTGCCTCCGACTTGTCCTGAGATCTGGCTTATCACGCTATCTTGTTTGCCTGATAGATATTGACGGTAGCTTTTAACTGCACTGCTATTGAGGTTTAACTTGTTGTAACCACGTGGGTTTAACATAGCTGGTATAGAATTGACAGTAGGTGAGGTTGCTTGTAGGTGATTGACTCCGCCTTTATACAAAGAGACGGGTTTATCGCTTAACTCAATAATATAGGTTTGTTCACCAGTAAGGCCTACTTGGTACTTAAAAGGGACTTTGTTGTCTTTGTTGATCGCAATTGAACGATGGACGTTTTTACCGTTACTATTCGGGCGGTTGATGGTGTTTCCGGCTCTATCTTTACCACTTTGGAGCTCTTCATTGTATTTTAGGATAGCGTCGGTGATCTCAATACTGCGCATATTATCAGATGCAGCCACTGCGCCAGCACTTGCGGCATAGATAGCCGCAATAGTCATCAGACTTATTTTTTTTAGTTTCATTGTCCTACCTTTGTGTTGTATTTGTGCGGCTTAATTGTTAAATAATTGTTGTTTTGGCGGCCAATAGTTACGATGAATGCAGGTATAGCTGATAGGTATTTCACTTTTTTTTAGCCAGAAAACACGACTGTATTTAGGTAAAGGGTGAGTTTATTTACTTAGATTAGGCTGTTTATTACGACGTATCTTGATTGATAAAGCGCACATTTATGGGCTTTGAGGGCTAGTCATAATGAGTTGGTTACATTTGATACAAGTTGTCACACTTTGGTTGAGGCAAGCTTGAATCGACTTGTTATCTAGCATAGGTTGGTAGGCAGCCGAGCCGGCTTGGTTTAATCGAGAGTTAACCTTTAACTGTTATTATCAGTTAAAGGTTACAGCTTGCAGCGGGCTTGAATTTATCTAGATTAATTAATTTTTGTTGGATGAGGTATATGGAGTTAAGGCATATCAAACACTTTGTGGCGTTGGCTGAATGCAAAAGCTTTAGTGTCGCCGCCGATAAGTTAGCCATAACTCAACCGTCATTGACTCGCAGTATCCAAAAGATGGAACAGAACCTTGGGGTGCAACTATTTACTCGAGATTCACGGCACGTAAAGTTAACCTTTCATGGTGACTTAGTGCTAAAACATAGCGATAAGATTTTGAACCGAGTACATTTACTCGAATCTGATATCAAAATTAACAGCGGTAAATCGAGCGGTAAGCTGGTAATTGGTGGCGGTACTTTAGCCTCAAGTAATATTCTAAGCGAGATTTTGAGCGAGTTTTCAAGGCATTCTCCTTCGATCAGCGTAGAGCTGCGCACCCGAGACATTAGTGAGTTAAGTGAGCTGCTTTCCCGTGGAGAACTAGATTTATTTGTGTCTGAAACCAAGGTTACAGGTTTTGATAAACGCGATGATTTAGAAGTGATTAATTATTGTCAATCGAGTGGTGTCTTTTGTTGTCGGCCTGATCATCCTTTAGTGAGAGAGGAAAACCTCTATACGCCTAGATTAAAGGACTTTCCAATAGCGATCCCTCGGGCTACAACCCACGAAATAGAAAGTTTATTTGGCGACTTATTTGATACGAGTCGTCCGGCTTTTTCAGGTCTGCTGAGATTTGAAATTTTTCAGTCTATCCGTTTGTTGCTTTATAACAGCGATATGATTGGCTTATTACCTCAAGTGATAATTGATGATGAGTTAAATGCTGGGCACTTAGTGCTATTAAACGTTAAAGATATGCCTGATATTAAAGTGGACTATGGTGCGGTGTATTTAAAAGCCCGTGGCTTAAGTCCTGCTGCCAAGGAGTTTATCTCATTTATTGGCACTGCAGGGGAATAGCCGTTTGTGGCGAGAATAAGCCGCTAAAACTGATAAAGGCTGCATTGATGATACATTGCAGCCTTTATTTATTATCGTGCTAGCGTGTTATTATTTTTGTAACTCGATTTTGCCGCTAATTGTTGAGGCACTAAGCTCGGCGTTGCCATTACCTGTTTGGAATTTCAAGTAGGTTTGTGGAGAGTACTTTTCTTTACTGACTTTGTCGTTAGTCAGCTTATTGCTGATCTTACCGCCTGGGCCACCATTAATATTAAAGCTAACATCGGCATTATCGATAAATTTGATTTCAATATCGCCACTTACGCTGCCAAGTTTTGCTCGACTCGACAAGGCGTTAAGTGAAAGCTCTAAATCGCCACTTACGGTTTTGACTGACAATACATCCACATTGCCTAATGCGATTGTAGCGTCACCAGATACAGATTCAATTGCGACTTTGGTTGCTTTAGTATCGGCTGTTAGTTCGCCACTGACCATTTGGTAGCTTAACGCGCCCGAACTTTGGGTATCTTTTATATCTCCAGATACGGTTTGCAGCTTCGTTTTACCCGTCAAGCTGCGGGTGGAAATATCGCCAGAAACAGTCTGTAGTAGGGTTTTATCAGCTAACGCATTTGCCTTGATGTTGCCGCTTACTGAACTGACATCCAATGTGCCAGTTAAGTTATCAAGTGTGTAATTTGCAGATACGCCTTCGGCATCCAGCTTAAGCTTATTTGGCAGTGTGATAACGAGATCGGAGCCATCTCTATTACTACCACTGTATTGACGGGGCAAAGTATCTTCTATCACCACTTTGTTACCGTTGACAGTAAAGGTAAACCCTTCGCTGAGTTCGTCTAATGTACCTTTAACCGCAATTTCATTTTTATCCCAAGACTTAAAGGTCACGCTGCCTCGTTGTACTTTTACTTTTACGGCGGGGTTAGCCTGTACATTTTGTTGCTGCTCAATAGCCTCGCCGGCAATTGCGGATTGACTAAATATAAATGCTGCGGCGATGAGTGGTGTGCTCAATGATAATTTCATGGTTAAGCTCCTTGAGGTAATGGGGTAACTGGCAAAGTTTGGCCTTGTCGGAGTAATTCAATCTCTCGTTGTTGAGTCCAAAGCCATAGTTGCCATAGTTCCTTGTCGTTAGGTGTTTGTTGTAATGCTTGATAGATCTGCTCTGCAGCTTTCCTCAATTGCTCGATACCTTTTTCAAGTGGTAAGCCTATTTCAGTAGCTTGCCAGTTGGTAAGTTGGTGCTGGGTTAATTGCGCAACTTGCAATTGATGCTGGTTTTTTATTTCGCTAAGGGTCGCCAAAAGTGCTGATGGTGCTTTAGGTGTTAATAAACTCGCTTTTTGTTGCCACATATG
This sequence comes from Shewanella marinintestina, assembly GCF_023283845.1. Classification (GTDB taxonomy): domain Bacteria; phylum Pseudomonadota; class Gammaproteobacteria; order Enterobacterales; family Shewanellaceae; genus Shewanella; species Shewanella marinintestina. The sequence goes on along the minus strand of NZ_JAKILC010000030.1, from coordinate 14,804 downwards.
GCTACTAACTAGGCCAATCATCAAGGCTATACTCGCGACAGCAAGGCGTTTAAATACTGGTGATGGTTTAGCATTATTTTGTACTTGGTGGAATTCAGGCTTATCAAGCTGTTTTTCAATATCATGCCAAAGATCTTTTTGTGGCTCGATATCTTTAGGAGCCTGATTAATTAGTTGCGATAGCTTAGCGTTCGTATTAGTCATTGTGGCCTCCTGTATCTGTTGGTTCTTTATCTATTATTGCTTCTAGTAACTTTTGCGCTCTATGGTATTGCGCTTTACTCGTGCCTGTAGCGATTCCCATTAATAGGGCTACTTCTTCGTGTTTGTAACCTTCTAACGCATGCAGTACGAATACAATTCTGGCTCGCTCTGGTAGTTTGAGTAAGATTTTATCTAAGTCTTCATATTCATCACTAACGCTATGTACATCGATATCGCTGCTAACAAAGCGTGACCAAAATGAACGATGCTTCTTTACGCTAGAAAGCGCCTGATTAACACAGAGACTATGAAGCCAAGTTGTGAACTGGCTTTCACCTCTAAATTGCGGCAGTTTTTGCCAAAGTCTGACAAAGCAATCTTGAGTCGCTTCCTCAGCTAATGGCACTTGGCCAGTGATCCTTAAGCAAAGGGCATACACTCGCTGGTGGTGTAGCTGATACAGCTGCTTAAAAGCGGCTTTATCACCTAGCTTGGCTTTATCGATAAGTTCAGGTTCTAGAAGCGGTCGCTGCTCTATTGCCTGTATTTGTGCTGTCACTTTATTTTCCTTGTGCGCAGTGAATACTAATAAGACACAGCCAATAGATAAAAAGGTTTAAATGCAACCACAATTATTTTAGGGCGAGAGCTGGAAATTTGAATTTTAGTGGATTAACTTGCAGTTAAATTGAACAATATACCTGATAAATAAAAAGGAGCGCTACTGGCTCCTCTGGATTTATCACTACTTAAAGCGCCAATTAGGGACGGTTAACTTAGTTTGGAAAACACAAGTTGAGCACCAACAAGATCTGCCAGCGCCGTTCCTACTGTCTTGAAAATGGTAATTTCATTTTCGCTAGTACGGCCGTTAATTTGTGCGCTACAAAGCTGTCCTAGTTCGCCCTTTACATCATCAAATGCGAATACGCCTTCTTTTATAGGCAGGAGTAATTCACCTGCTTCAGCAAAGACATTGATTTTTGAGTCGACAAATACAGAAGATTTTAGGATGAGTTTACTGTCGAATTCACGTCTGTCGTGATTATGATTACCGACAAAGTCAGTATGTGTGCCAGCTTGTACCCAATCGCCATCAAATAGCGGGGTTGGGCTGGCTGTTGCACAACTGATGATATCGGCCTCTCGGACACTTTTTTCTAGATCAGTACAGAGCATGACTTCAATATCGGCACGTTTATTACGAATTAACTCAATCGTTTTACGAACCTTTTCTTCGCTGCGTCCACAAACGGTAACTTGGGTAATGGGACGAACACTAGCGTGAGCCAACGCCATAAATGAGGCTAAGTTGCCAGTACCAAAAACTAATAGCTTGCTAGAGTCTTTGCGTGATAAGTAACGGCTGCCTAAGGCTGAAATTGCGGCAGTGCGCCAAAAGGTAACACTGGTTCCATCGACTAAGGCCTGAGGTTCGCCAGTTTCACGGCTAAAAACTAAGATTTTTGAATAAAGACTAGCAAGGTTTGAATCTTTTTTAGGATTACCCGGAAAATAAGTAAAGGCTTTTACGGCTATGGCTTTTTCATTCCATGAGGGCAGCACGGCAAAGGCATCACTATGGCTAGCAGATTCATCAAGACTAAAGACTTGGCGTTGTGGCATGCCTGCAGGTCGAGAAAATGTCTCATCTAGGGCATGGATTAGATCAGGAAAATTAAGTGACTGGTGAACTGACTCTGCATTAATGACTAACATGAAAACCTCCATTTAAGTATATTTTATACTATTTATGAGGGTGGCCTGAGTCAATTAACTTTTATTTGTTGAATTATTTTCAACTTAATAATTAGTATGTTGGCTTGTGTTAGCGAATGTTTGCTATTGTTCGGCGCTTTTGTAGCTAAACCTACTATATAATCGGCCGATAAAGTTGAATGACCGCCTTAGAGCTGTGTAAGCAGTGTTTTCTAAGAAGTTAAAGTTGATATAAAAGAGAACGATAATGCTAATACGTAATAAACTACTTTTAAGCGCTGGGGTGTCGATTACCGCGTTAGCCGCTATGTTTGGCCTGCAAATTTACTTTAGCCAAATACAAACTGAACTTGCCCACACTTCACAAGATATTGCTGAGCTAAAAAGCCAAATGCTGAGCCTACGTAAAGATGAAAAAGATTTTCTCTCAAGAAACGATCTGCAATATGTTGATAAACATGCTGAGCATAATAATGACGTTACCGCTCTGGCTGGGAAATTGTCTAATGTATTTAATAAGTACGATATCCCCAGCGATAGCTTAAACCTGTTTAACCAATCTTTAGCCAGCTATAACTTAGCGTTTTCTCATGTCGTTGAGCTTAATCAACAGATAGGTTTAACACCAAAAAGTGGTTTGTATGGCACCTTAAGATCGGCAGTACATCAGGTTGAATCTGTTATTACAGATTATAACAATCCGTTATTAATGGTGCATATGCTGCAATTAAGACGAGCTGAAAAGGACTTTATGCTTAGGCGTAGTGAGAGCTATGTGGTTAAGTTTGATAAAGGCTTAGCGCAGTTGATTGATGATATCAAATCTTCTCAGCTCTCAGTCGATACTAAGCAGCAAGTGAACAAACTTTTACAGCAATACAATACTGACTTTAAACAACTGGTCGAGAAAGAAAAATTACTTGGACTGACTATTTCTGAAGGTGAACTTGGCCAATTACGTCAAGCTGTAGCGAATACAGAGCAAGCGTTAGCGCAACTCGATTTGTTAGCCGCAGAGGCGATTACTAAGAGAGAGGATTCTGCATTTGTTGTTGGTTTGTCGATTGCCGTGTTAATTGCGCTGGCATTGGCATTTGCAACCCTTACTATTATTCGCAGTATTATTGAGCCTGTTAAACGTATTACTGATGTCATCACCCATATTGAGGAAAACAAAGATCTATCGATGCGCTGTGATGCCAGTAGCGATGATGAGCTTGGGCAAATTGCCAAACACTTTAATAGTATGGTTGAAAGCTTCCAGCAGCTGATTCATCAAGTGACTCAATCGGTTGAGACTATGAATCAGTCTTGCCAAGATTTATCTGGCAATGTTGCACGAGCTTCACAAGGGGCTGAAAATCAGCTAAATGAAACCGATATGGTGGCGACAGCCATTACCGAGATGGGAGCGACCATAGATGAGATTGCTAAAAATACTGAGCTAGCAGCAAATAAGGCAAGTACGACTCACGATAACGCGCAAACAGGTAAAGCAGGTGTTGAGCAAACTATTGAGAAAATAGAGTTATTAGCCCAACAAATTAACGAATCTGCTGCAGTTGTGAGCGATCTTGAAAAAGACAGTGAGACTATTGGTAGTGTGCTTGATGTGATCCGTGGAATTGCTGAGCAAACGAACTTGTTAGCATTAAATGCGGCAATTGAAGCGGCGCGAGCGGGCGAGCAAGGCCGTGGTTTTGCGGTTGTAGCTGATGAAGTACGTAGTCTTGCGATGCGTACTCAAGAGTCGACTGAAGAGATAGCATCGATAATTCAAACCTTGCAGTCACGTACGCACTCTATTGTTAGTTTGATGCAATCTAGCCGTGAACAAGGCAATGAAAGCGCCGAGCAAGCAGCGTCAGCAGGAACCTTATTGCAGCAAATTAATAGTGACGTCACCAATATTATGGATATGAGTACTCAGATTGCTGCTGCAATTGAAGAACAAAGCATGGTGGCTGCAGAAGTGAATCAAAATGTAGTGGTGATCCGTGATATCGCTCAAGAAACTGCTGATGTGGCTACTCAGAACTCGACCGCAACTGAAGAGGTTAGAGAGCGAGCTGAATTTTTACAGGATGCAGTGAGTAAATTTAAAGTTTAACTTTACCGTTTTTCAATGTAATAAAGGCCTCGATTTCACTCGGGGCTTTTTTATTTCAAGGCTTCTTTAGCGGGAGAGGATAAAAGCTAGGGGATGAATATGAGAGCAGCTATATGAATTTAGACATAAAAAAACCTCGCATAGCGAGGTTTTAATTTAGCAATTTAAGGTCTTAATTTGCCTTGTTGCCGGTTTAGTTGTTGCAACACCTAAACGAAATATTGGTGCCCGAACCCGGAATCGAACCAGGGACACGAGGATTTTCAATCCTCTGCTCTACCGACTGAGCTATTCGGGCAACGGGCGCTATTAAAAGGCTTTTACCGGTTTGAGTCAACCTATTTTTGAAAATTGATGCATTTTCTTATTCGTGTGTTGAATAATTAGGCATTTAGCGTTAGAAGTGAGCACTATAGACATATTAACGCTAATTATTGCTTAAGCTATTGTATGTTGGAAGAATATGCTGGTTAAATTGTAAGGTTATGTTGGCGCCAGCATTGTTAGCCAAAAGGAGAAATGGATTGGTAAGCCAAGCACGCTTGATCTGGAAGATCCAGCAACGACCGATAGCTATGTTTATTGTGATAGCGCTGTTGGTCGTCATGTCTGTTATGGGGTTTCATCGACTTAAGTTAGATTTCGATTTTAGTGACTATTTTTCGCCGTCTGAACCTAGGTTTATGGCGCTCCAAAGCATGAGCGAAAAATTTGAGCGTCATGATCAGCTATGGATGCTACTTGAAACGAGTGCAGATTGGCGTGAGGATGAGTCACAACAGCTGCTAATCGACTTTATAGAAAGGCTAGAGGCCAACTCTGATATTAAAAGCGTCCAAGGCTACAATCAGTTTTTACAAGGCACAGCTCAAGTAGAGAAGTTACTGTCTTATAAAACTCACCCAAGACTAAGTTCTGTATTGTCTGACGATGGTCAGGCTGTTTTGTTACGCTTGCAGCTGCAGCAACAAACTCTGTCAAATTCACACTCTGCTAATCCACTATCACAAAATGCTTTGTCGCAGAGCCAGTGGCTTGATGCGGTTTTGCAAACGATTGATAGTGATAGCCAGCGCTTCTGGCAGCCAACGGCTGTGAATGTCTATTTAAATGGTACCCATGCTCTTAATTGGCAGTATGCTAAGGTATTACGACATGACTTAAATTGGTTTGCTCCAGGTCTATTGGGGATCATTTTCTTCATGGCGTTGTTATTCATTAGGCAAAAAATGTGGATTATGGCGCTATGCTTTAATAGTGCGGTGACCTTAACGCTAACATTAGGCCTCGCGGCATGGTGCCAGCTAACATTGGCTGCGATTAGCGCCTTTGTGCCAGTGATAGTGGTCACACTAGGTTTAGCCTATGCGTCGCACCTATATTTTGCTTGGCAAGCTGAGGTGAGAGCCGGAAATAGTCAGGATAATGCCTTGAAAACAACAGTGAAGGCTAACCTAGCACCGTTATTTTATTCAAGTATCACGACAATATTTGGCTTTAGCCTACTGACACTAAGCCCGTCTCCACCAATACAAAGCTTTGGGATATTAGTGGCTTTTGCTGTGCTGTGTAATTACCTGTTGAGCCTGACCAGTTTAATTTTTTTCGCTAAATATTCCAAAGCTAAAACAAGTCAATTACTTAATTTTCATTATGTTATTGAGCTTGGAAAGCATAATGCTAAGCGGCCATTTTCAGTTATGTTAGGGGTCGTTTTATTTAGCGTAATAGCTTTGATTAGCGTATCAAAACTTACCTTAAATGATGACCCATTGAGCTACTTCTCTACATCCAATCCATTCACCGTATCGAGTCAAAAAATGGCGCAATACTTCTCTGGGATCAATTTGCAACATTATGTGATCTCTGGGCAAGAACCTAAGCAAATAGATAAAGTAGAGATTAGTTTTATCTATAAATTTAGCCGATACCTTAAACAACAACCGCAAGTGGTAAATGTTCAGCATATTGGCGATTGGATTAAAGCCGCTGGCATTGGTCAAACTCGATTTAAACAAGTCTTAGCTGACAATAGCTCAGCCGAACTCGGGCTGCAAAGTGAGTTATCGCCTGATAAACACTCCACGCTATTAACCCTCAATTTAGAGCCCATGACGGCAATGGAGTTAATTGAGTTTGAACAGGGGGTGAACATATGGCTACGCGACAATGCAAAAATGGTCAATGTTAGCCCGCCTCTAGGAAGTAATTTATTATTTGCTCACTTGAGCATTGATAATGCCAATAATATGCTGACTTCATTTGCTGTGGCATTGATTGCTTTAGCCATATTGTTAAGCATACTCAAGCGTTCATTAGTGTTTGGCTTGATAGGCTTGCTACTTAACTTTTTACCGCTATTGTGGGTATTCGCACTTTGGCAAGTTAGCGGTGGTTTTATTAGTCTGGGTGCTGCAGTTGTATTGGGGATGATGCTGGGTATTATTGTCGATGATACTTTGCATTTAATGTTGAAACTGCCTGATGCACGAAACTTAACAGCAGCAAGTATGTGGCAGAGTCTAAATAAAGTACTACCGGTGATAAGCTTTACCACCTTGACTATAGCTTTGGGGTTTTCGATAGGATTGGTATCGGAATTTACACCGATAGCTCAATTGAGTTTACTGTCGTGTTTGGTTGTCGTTTTTGCATGGGGCTTTGATGTGTTGATGCTACCAGTGCTTTATCAACGATGGATCATTAAGAATAAGGTCATTAACGGTAGTGATACGAAATAGTATTCATGACTTTAAAAATCAATGCAGCAGAGCTGAGCGGATTAGGTTGTATCAATAAAAAGAACAACAGCTAAAATTTAAGTTTTGCATCGATTACGCGAATAGTGATTATTATTTAGCTATGCAAGTCAAAATTTGTACAAAAAATAAAGGCCTCAATTGAGGCCTTTATTTATCATCGAATCTGTATGTTTTACGGTTTTAATTGCTAACTAATTTGTTGTTTGGAAAATTAGCTTTCATAACCATGAGTGCATGATCTTTAAGCTTTTCTTGTCCTAGCTCACCGTATGCAGTAGACATGATTTCTAATGCTTTTTCAGCTGACGGTGTACCAGGGTAAGTCTCTAAAACTGATTGTGCACGCACAGCTGCCGCACTCCAAGCATTCATTTTTATGTAGTATTCAGCTACCTTGATCGAGTAAAGTGCCAGTCTATTTTTAAGGTGCTGCATGCGTTTTTGCGCATCTGCTGCATACTTACTGTTTGGATAAGACTTAATTAGTCGATCAAAATCTTTAAATGCATCTTGTGCTGCTTTAGGGTCGCGGTCAGAACGATCGATATTTAGCATATCGTGAAATAGGTATCGATCAGACTGCATATTGACTAAGCCGCGCATATAGTAAACATAATCAATATCTTTATGGGTTGGGTTTAAGCGAATAAAACGATCGATGTTCGCAATACCTGACGCTGGATCGTCAAGTTTGTAATAGGCATAAATAAGATCAAGCTGTACTTGAGTTTTATGCGGTCCGAAAGGAAAGCGTGAATCCAAGGCTTCTAGAGAACGCACAGCTTTGCTGTAATTCCCTAGCTCCATTGAGGTTCTAGCTTGAGAATAAAGCACTTCTGGTGAGCTTTTTGTCATTACAGGGTCTTGGCCCTGTTTGCTACTACAGGCCGTAGCTGCGAGTGTAATAAGGACTACAGCGACACTTTTGGCAATTTTATGCATACTTGAATTCGATTCTTTTAAAGTTGTTGTTAAGAATTTTTCCATTTCACGATAAAATAGAAACAATCCGATTGTAACAGATAGTAAACATTTTTGGACCCAGAAAAGTGGGTACGGTTCATATGACACAAGAGATTAATCTAAAAAGCGAGATCACAGCAACACAAACCGGACAGAGATTAGACCAAACTTTGGCTGATTTGTTCCCGGATTACTCGCGCACACGAATTAAAGAGTGGATTTTATCCGGCTCAGTTAGTATCGATGGCGAGGTTTCTGACAAGCCAAGACTTAAAGTGCTTGAAGGTCAGGTAGTCACTATTGGTGCCACGCTTGAAGAAGAAACTAAAGCACAAGCTGAAGCGATTGATTTAGATATCGTGTATGAAGATGACCATATTTTGGTTATTAACAAGCAAGCTGGTTTGGTTGTGCACCCTGGTGCGGGCAACCAAAATGGTACCTTGATGAATGCACTATTGCATCATTGTCCAGGTATTGAGCTAGTTCCACGTGCAGGTATTGTGCATCGTTTGGATAAAGACACTACCGGTTTGATGGTAGTTGCTAAAACGGTTGAAGCACAGACTCACCTTGTGAGCGCACTGCAGGCTCGTGAAATTACTCGTGAATACGAAGCGATTGTCACAGGCACAATTATTGCCGGTGGCACAGTTGATGAGCCTATCGACCGTCACCCGACTAAACGTACCCATATGGCAGTTGTTCATAATGGTAAGCCTGCGATGACTCATTACCGTGTGGCAGAAAAGTTTAGAGCGCATACGCGTTTGAGACTGCGTCTTGAATCTGGTCGTACTCACCAAATCCGTGTGCATATGGCACATATTGGTCATGTATTGGTTGGTGACCCAGTTTATGCTGGTCGTCCACGTCCGCCAAAAGGTGCTGCACCAGACTTTTTTGAAACCTATATGGGCTTCAAACGTCAAGCACTGCACGCAGTAAGACTTGAATTAGCACATCCGTTTACTTGTGAAATCATGAGCTGGCAAGCCCCAATTCCTGATGACATGGTAAAGCTAACTAAAGCTCTGCGTAAAGACACTGAAGAAAATCCAACAGTGTATTAATGAGTCAGCATATTGAAAGTCAAGCTTGGTTTATTCCATCGGGAGTAAGCTTGGCTTTTTCGACTCGAGAAGGTGGCTGCAGTCTGCCACCTTACGCTAGCCTTAATCTTGGGCTGCACGTTGGCGACGATCCGCAAATGGTTCTAGCTAACCGTCTGCTCATTGAGCAACAACTTTCTCTTTCAGCAAAACCTGCCTGGCTAGAACAGACTCACAGCATTGATGTGGTTGAAGCCGATAATAGCCAAGTGATTAATGCCGATGGCAGCTACACCCAAAGTAATGAGCAAGTGTGCGTGGTGATGACTGCAGATTGCTTACCTGTATTGCTATGTGATGAAAATGGCACCGAAGTTGCCGCCGTTCATGCAGGTTGGCGCGGTTTATGTGATGGTATTATTGAAACCGCAGTGGCAAAGTTTACCCATAAGCCAAATGAGCTGGTGGCGTATTTAGGCCCGGCTATTGGTCCGAATGCGTTTGAAATCGGCCCAGAGGTTAAAGCACTATTCGAGGCAAAGCATCCGCTAAGTGGCCAGTTTTTTAGCGCTCATATCAATGCTCAAGGTGAGCAAAAATACATGGCTGATATTCAAGGTTTGGCCGAGTTTAGATTGGCATTATTAGGTGTGACGCGTATTTATCGAGACAAACGCTGCACGGTTGCTGAGCAACAAAGCTTTTTTTCTTATCGTCGTGACGGTATTACTGGCCGTATGGCATCATTTATTTGGCTTAATCGTTAACTCTTTACTTGATATTGTTCAAATAGCCCCCATCTTTTAAGTAACATCAATTTCGCTTTAACGCGGAGTGACCCCTTTTCTAATGTAAGTAGAAGTGCCAATGGATTGATACTGATTGGTATTAGATTATCCAGTGCATTCCTGCAGTTATTCTGTAGCTTTCCATGCCTTTTATTTATTATTTTTTTATGAGTTATCGGAGGATTTATGCGATTAGATCGTATGACCAATAAATTCCAGATTGCCATCTCGGATGCTCAGTCATTGGCACTAGGACGAGATCACCAATTTATTGAACCATCACATTTGATGATGGCGTTACTGAATCAAGATGGGGGCTCAATTCACCCACTACTGACTCAAGCAGGGATCCAAGTGAGCACCTTGCGCTCGTTACTGAGCCAAGATCTTGAACAAAAGCCACAAGTAGAAGGCACTGGCGGTGACGTGCAGTTATCTCAAGCGCTTATTCGCTTGCTAAACTTGTGCGATAAATTGGCGCAAAAACGTAAAGACAAGTTTATCTCTAGTGAGTTATTCGTTTTGGCTGCGCTTGAGGGCAATGATCCTTTAGCGCAAGCACTTAAACAATCGGGTGCGACTAAAGAGTTAATGGAGTCGACCATTGACCAAGTACGTAATGGCCAGAAGGTGGACGATCCTAATGCTGAAGATCAACGCCAAGCGCTTAAAAAGTTTACGGTTGATTTAACCGAGCGTGCAGAGCAAGGAAAACTTGACCCTGTGATTGGTCGTGATGATGAAATTCGCCGCACGATTCAAGTGTTGCAGCGTCGCAGTAAGAACAACCCTGTACTTATTGGTGAGCCGGGGGTGGGTAAAACCGCCATTGTTGAAGGGTTAGCGCAGCGCATCATCAACAACGAAGTACCAGAAGGCATTAAAAATAAGCGTGTATTGTCTTTAGACATGGGCGCGTTAGTTGCCGGGGCTAAATATCGTGGTGAATTTGAAGAACGCTTAAAAGCGGTACTAAATGAGCTTTCGCAAGAAGAGGGACAAGTTATCCTCTTTATTGATGAATTGCATACTATGGTGGGTGCCGGTAAGTCTGATGGTGCAATGGATGCGGGTAATATGTTAAAGCCTGCACTTGCCCGAGGTGACTTACATTGCGTTGGTGCAACAACGTTAGATGAGTATCGTCAATACATTGAAAAAGACGCTGCACTAGAGCGTCGCTTCCAAAAGGTATTGGTTGATGAGCCAAGCGTTGAGGATACCATTGCTATTTTACGTGGTTTAAAAGAGCGCTATGAGTTGCATCACCATGTAGAAATTACCGACCCTGCGATTGTCGCTGCGGCGAGCATGTCGCACCGTTATATCTCAGATCGTAAGTTGCCAGATAAAGCTATCGACTTAATAGACGAAGCTGCATCGAGCATCCGTATTCAGATAGACTCTAAGCCAGAGTCTCTGGACAGACTAGAGCGTCGTGCGATTCAGTTAAAACTTGAAGAGCAAGCTTTGAGTAAAGAGGCTGATGAAGCAAGTTTGCGTCGTTTAGATACTTTGCGTACAGAGCTTAAAGATGTAGAGGCTAAAGCCGCTGAGCTGAATGAGATTTGGCATACAGAAAAGGCAGCGTTAGCTGGTACTCAGCATATTAAGGCAGATCTTGAGCAAGCGCGTATGGATTTAGAAGTTGCTCGTCGTGCGGGTGACTTAACTAGAATGTCTGAACTACAGTATGGTCGTATTCCTGAGCTTGAAAAGCAGTTAGATCTTGCTGCACAAGCTGAAATGCAAGATATGACACTGCTACGTAACAAAGTTACCGACGTAGAAATCGCTGAAGTGTTATCAAAAGCGACGGGGATCCCTGTTTCTAAGATGCTTGAAGGTGAGCGTGACAAATTGCTTAAGATGGAAGATGCTTTGCATGAACGGGTTATTGGTCAGAATGAAGCGGTAAATTCGGTATCGAATGCAATTCGTCGTAGCCGTGCAGGGCTTGCAGATCCAAATCGTCCAATCGGTTCTTTTCTATTTTTAGGCCCAACCGGTGTCGGTAAAACTGAATTATGTAAGTCACTGGCTAAGTTCCTATTTGATACCGAGTCAGCTCTGGTTCGTATCGATATGTCTGAGTTTATGGAAAAGCACTCTGTATCGCGTTTAGTCGGTGCTCCTCCAGGCTATGTTGGCTATGAAGAAGGCGGTTATTTAACTGAAGCTGTTAGGCGTAAACCTTATTCGGTGATTTTACTGGATGAAGTAGAGAAAGCACATCCCGATGTATTTAACATCTTATTGCAGGTATTAGATGATGGTCGTCTGACTGATGGTCAAGGCCGCACCGTTGATTTTAGAAATACCGTGGTCATTATGACTTCCAACTTAGGTTCTGATCTGATCCAACTTGGTTTTGGCAATCAAAGTTATGATGAGATGAAATCAGACGTGATGCAGGTGGTGACGCAAAACTTTAGGCCTGAGTTTTTAAACCGTATCGATGAAGCTGTTGTGTTCCATCCTCTAGATGAGAATAATATTGCTCATATCGCTGGCATTCAAATCGAAGGGCTTAAAAAGCGTCTTGCAGATAAAGATTACGGCCTAGAGATGACTGATGAAGCTTTAGCGTTAATAGCAAGAGCTGGTTTTGATCCTATCTATGGTGCACGACCGCTTAAAAGAGCCCTGCAGCAAGAAGTTGAAAATCCATTAGCGCAGCAAATATTAAGTGGCAAGTTGTTACCTGGCAAGGCGATTAAAATCGTGGTTGAAGATGATGCCTTAACTTTTTCACAATAATACTTGTTCTGTAGTTTGTTTTAACTGCTTATAATAGCTTTCTACATTTAAAAATGGTCTCAGTTTTATGAGGCCATTTTTTATGCCAATGAGTAGGCAGTTAAGTGAAGAACCTGATAATGAGCATAAATTATCTGCAAAGTCTTTTAAGTTGCCCAATGTGATGTATATTTGAACTATAGGTTTATAGCAATTACTGTATTTGTTAGTGATATTTAAAAAGAGTTGGTGTTGTAGGACCAATAAACAATACTTAAATGTATGAATCGGCTTTTCTATCAGCAAAATGTACAAGTCGCCTTTTATACATTCATTTTTATTTTGATATGGACACGGAGTAGAACTTCATGAAAAAACAATTAGCCGTAATCGTTTTGGCTTCATTAGCTGTGGTTGGCTGTTCAAGTTCTAACTATGAAAAAGAGCAAACGTCAGCACCTTATATTGGTGAGGGCAACATGGAATATGAAAGCCTTTACCACTATGGTTACTACCGTGGCTGTAAAAATGCTTATGTTATGAAGCGTCAGCAAACAGAGCTTTATGATTCAGTGAAAAAAGATACAGCGCTTGATGGCCTCAGTCGCTTTGATTCAGGGTGGGATGCAGGGCTTAAAGCTTGTGAAGATGGGGTACCTCGCTCAATGTACAATCTACAAGCCAATAAATAGTTCGACCTACTGAGTTGATGCTTCATTCTTATCTGTGTAAGTTGCCAGATAAATCCAACATCTAGCTCGTGGGATTAAAAGCGAATTCTAAAACACAAAATGCAGACTTCATTGGGGGCTGCATTTTTGCTTTGTTCAACATGACTGTTATTTGGCTAGAGTTGTTGAGTCAAGGATAAGGCATTATATGTTGTTTATTGCGCATTTTTCATATTGTTCCTGATACTGACACCCTTTGATAGCTAAGGTATACGTCACCAAGAGTTGACCTTAAGTTTTGCAGAACAGCTTCATTCTTTCCTTTTGCTCAGTAATAGCTGCTTGTCTTTGTTCTTCTGTCATTGATTCAAGTTTACCTGTGGCGTTGTTCTTTTTGGTTAACTTAGTATGGGTAGTTAATACATTAAGGCTGTGTTGAGCATTTTTACAAACTTGCTGAGCTTGTTGTTTATCGGCAAGGCTAATTGCAGCCGCTTTCTGCTCGAGCTCGGAAGGTTGATTGAGATCAGTTACAGACTTTATCGGTGCAATAGTGCCTACGTGTTTAGGTTCAATATCTTCACTATAGAGCTTTTTGCTCGATGCTTGGTTTGATGCTGGAGGTTGCTGACTATAGTGAGTGACCCCCTTATCATCAATCCAGGTATAAATAGCGTTAGCATTAACAGAGGTCGAGGTTAATACTAAAACCATAAAAGCGATTTTCGAAATAAGTGGTAACGGCGATTTCCTTGAGACGCAATAAATCATGTTCTGCGAGTTAGCCATTTTCTATCCCTAGTTAAAATGAGATAACCAAAATCCAAAAGTTGCTGCTGCTTTAATTTTGGAACCTGTTTACACATAACATAACGCAGCAATCGATAAGTGCCAATATTATCGACTAAATTTGGCAATTAATGATTTGGTGTTAGCGCTTGAACCGGCATAAGTACGCCGTAATAGGGGGGGGAGAGTATTATTGCAGGTAATTGACCTAGTAATGACTGAGCCAATTTGCAATTAATCACCAAGTTTATTGTTGTTTTGGTGCGATTTACTCGCAATGTGCGGGATTAAACAACACTCAGTACGGTCGTTACCGATTTCTTGAAAAAGCTCCTTGCGCTTTCACTCCACATCCCTATAATGCGCATCCACTGACACGGCACAGCAGGCCACCTACCAAGCTTTAAGCTAGATAGAACGGGACTTGCAGCGGTGTTAGAGGTTTGAAAATCGAAAGAGATTTGAACCAGGAGACAATCGCTTTAGAAGCTCAATTAGATGTGACTTGTATAAGAAATCATCGCTTGAAAATCTTCTTAAAATAAGCGCTTGACGCCGACACTAGGAAGTGTAGAATACGCCTCCTCAGCCAAACGACCTAAGCGTCTAAGGCGCCATTTTGAAAGGCTTCTCCTAACGGATTGGGCCTTGATAGAAGCGGCACGCTCTTTAACAATATGACAAGCAAATCTGTGTGGACACTCACAGAGATTAAGTTATTCGAAATTGTCTACTTCTTTCTAGTAAAGAATGAGGCAATCAAAAATTTACTTAATGAATGAGTGTTCATAGCAACTTTGGTCTTCACTTTCTTATAGAAAGTAAAATCAAAGATAATTTATGTAATACAGAATTCGTTGAGCCGCTGATTTCTCCTTACTTGTAAGGTGGATGAGGCAAAAAAACTTTAATTGAAGAGTTTGATCATGGCTCAGATTGAACGCTGGCGGCAGGCCTAACACATGCAAGTCGAGCGGTAACACAAGGGAGCTTGCTCCTGAGGTGAC
>NZ_JAKILC010000029.1 GCF_023283845.1 Shewanella marinintestina | reverse complement strand
GATTGCGAAGAACCACGCACTCTTCCAACAGCATAGCGATTATCTTAAGGGATAGAAGTGAGTATAGTCCCGTCAAGTTCCTTTATTAGATTTTATGGTGATAAAAACAGCCAATTAAATACTGTTTAAATATACAGCTAAAGTTTTTGTATCACCTATAATATATAGGCTCCGTGTTTTTTATGACACGATAACAGTATATTAGGCTGAATTCCGAATAAGAACGGTCTTAATAAGAACAGGTCGCCAATACTTTAATCGCTCAACAATAACAGTAAACCATTGTATCAACAATGAGTTATAACATAGAAAGAACAGATTCTTTGTTTCTTTGCCTGAGTGAAACAAAGAACCTCCGACATTGCATAAAGTGCAATGCTCACGCAGGAAGAAACGTTACTAGGCTTCGGCTTATATGGTAATTCGGGGGCATTTCTAATTTAGAAATCAAACATCTCAGCCAAAAGGTTCCACCAATTATCCCGTGTAGATACGGCCGTGACCGTCCATGACATGGACGTCATGGCCGAGCTTACAGGGATGTATTCATAGCGTGTCACGGCAGTGTCTGCACATGCGCCCGCTGCAGGCGATTGATAACTACATAGCTACAAATTCAAACACGCTATTATGTAGCAACAATACAAAATGTAATTGGCCTTCATTTGAAGGCTAACTCACTTTGGGGCATTTCCTAGTTAGAAACCAAACTCTACAACCAAGTGATTACTCCAATTATCAATTGCAGATACGGCTGAAGCCGTCCATGACAAGGTGAGAGATAACGCAGTTATCAAGCTTTCGAACGAGAGGCTGGATGCCGAACTGGCTCTTTAGCTGGGACGCTATTCGTCATGGCCGAGTTTACAAGGAACCTGTCTTTCACAAAGAGTTATAGCGTGTAACTGAAGTGTCAGTATATGCAGTCGCTGCAGGCGATTGATAGCTATAAAGCTACAAGTTCAAACATTCTACTTGGTAACATCAATTCTAAAATAAATGTAACCAGCCTCCATTTGCAGGCGAAAGTTAAGCTTGTTTACGTTGCTGGACTTTCATCGCACATAAGCAGGCTTTACCGCGTAGGGCGGGGCAACTTTGACAAGCCTTGGTTTTATAAGGCTGGTACAGGTTGATTTGAGCTGAATGCTTAACGGTATAGATACTGCTGTTAGCGTGGCTTGCGCTAGTGGTGTTACTCATATTAGTCATACTAACACCTGCACTAAAGCCATCGTTTGCAGGAATGAGTTTAGTGTACGCCGAGAATTGATTAATCTTTGCTTCAATACGTTTAAGCTTAAGCTGGCGTTTGATTATTTTGAGGCGATATTTACACAGTTTTGCAGCGCGTTTTTTAAGTGAAATATCACTGTTGCTAAGCTCGGTGTAATAGTTGACTTTCTGCTGGTACTTAGCCAGCTTACGGCGTGATTTTTGCTGCTTTTTGACTAACTCATCACTCATCATCAACTACCTAAAATAGAAAGAAAATCAACCTAAAAAACATCAGTGCTAACTTAGCTTATGCTTAAAGCGGTGCTTAAGACTGAGTCGCTAGCGGTGCACTAATGGAGTGTAATGTAAATTAAATCAAATGAAAATCATTATCGTTAAGATTGGTGTAGATTAGTTATTGCTATTATTCAAACCGTTAAGTGGTCTGTCGTACATCCGTGTTGTCAAAGGTTTTAATCTGGTTGATAAGGTAGGGCACTTGAAGAGAATGCAATAGCGCTTTTGTGAAAGCGCCAAAAGGTTACATTTTTAAGGGCTTAACTATACGGGTTTTTACCCGCATCAATTAAGGTCAGCAGCAGTCTTAACTCAAACTCAAGCTGGTGATAATCGCCGTCCATATGGCAGCAGAGCTGGTAAAAGGCTTTATTATGATCTTTCTCTTTTAAGTGAGCTAGCTCGTGTACGACCACCATTCTTAATAGTCCTTCAGGGACTTTTTTCAGCCGTGAAGAGATACGAATTTCATTTTTGGCTTTCAGTTTGGCGCCTTGCTTACGGGCAACATAGGAGTGTAGACCGAGTGCTTGGTGGCTCAGTGAAATTTTATCGTCGAAAATCACTTTTGAGAGTGGTTGGGATTTGCGTAAATACTGGTTTTTAATGTCTATGGTGTAGTCATACAGAGCTTTATCTGTACGAATCGCGTGGATTTCTGGGTGGCGCTTAAGTAAGAACTGCCCAAGCTTATCTTGATCTATCAAGCTTTGAACTTGGTCTTGTATATCGCTTGAGTAACCGGCTAGGTATTTGAGTGGCTGCATGTTTGACTTAAACTTTATGAAGTTGGTTTTAAGGTGTAGATTTTTACATTGGACTAAGAATACTGCTATTAAAATAGATTTTTAAGATATAAAAAGGGCGCAATTTAGTGCGCCCATTCGTCTCTACTTTGTTAGCTGATATGCTTACTCTTCGTCAGTCTTGTAGATAGTCATGTTGTGGAAGGCATAAGCGGCTTCAAATGCGCTCTTTTGGAAACGCTTAAGATCTAGACCTTCAAAATCAACTTGTGGTGGATTACGCTTTAGCTGCTCTTTAATGGCAACTGGCGACACAATTGATACTGCAACAGGTAGGATTTGGATCAATGCTTCTAATTTGAAGCTAGTCACGCTACCAGCGCCTTTGCCTTTTTGCTCACGTTGGATGATAACAATTTCATCAACGCGGTAGTCTTCAATCAACTTACCAAAAGCAAAGTGAAATTCACGCATGGTTTCAGTGCTTTCAGAGTTTGAAATCGCGAACGACTTTTGACGGCAATCCGGCACGTTATACGTTTCGCCTTCATAACTTAATAAACTGATGATGGCTTCGCCACCTTTTAACTCTACGCCACAAACTCTCATGATAAACCTTAAAAAAACAATATTAGCTGTATTGTAACGCTATTTCTTGAAGCGGTCAGCGTTTTAATGCGCTTTCTAATGTATTCAAATCAAATTTTTGTTTTAAGTGATTGTAAGCGGGTTTACCACTGCACATTTAGCTGATGTTTTGTAGAAAATAAGTCGTTGTGATTGACGTAATCACTCTTTGAAGAACTCATTGAATTAGCTCTTAGAGTTAGCCCATTAAAGACAAAAGCCGAAGTGAGATGGCTCACTGCGGCTTTTAAAATTAAGCGTGTATCAGATAAAAGCTTGTCGCTTAATCTTCTGGTGTGTCTTGTAGCTTAGATTTTGGTTTTCTAAGCATTGGCGCATCGCCAACATCAACACCAGTTGCAAAACGTCTATCACGGTTTGCAGCAGCTTTTGCAGCGGTTCTCTTCTTAGCTGTTGCGGCTTTCTTTTTAGCAACGGCTGCAGGTTTGGCTTTACTCTTAGCTGGCGTTTTAGCTTTAAGGCCGCAGAACTTAGCTTTAAGGCCTTCAAGCTCGCTAAAGCTAAAGGTTTTATTCAAGAAAGTTTGCACTTGAGTAAAGTTGACCCAGTCTTTAGGACCAACCAGTGAGATTGCATCGCCTTTAGCACCTGCACGGCCTGTACGGCCAATACGGTGTACATATTCTTCAGCAAACTTTGGCATATCAAAGTTAATGACCAAAGAGACGTTAAGCAAATCTAGACCACGTGAAGCAACATCAGTTGTCACTAGAATTTGCTGCAGACCGCGGCTAAATTCATCCATAATTTGGTTACGCGCATTTTGCTTAAGCTCACCGCTTAGTGATGCGGTTTTAAAACCATCATCTGCTAATTTCTTTGCTAAACGGTCAGTATCTTGTCTAGTCGCAGTAAAGATAATGATTTGCTTTTGCTGCTCTTCTTTAAGAATACGCGTTAATAGCGCCTCTTTATGATCTAAGTGATCACACAAGAAGATACGCTGAGTAATGTCTTTATGCTCTAAGTTACCTGCACCAATTGCTACATGTTCAGGGTGCTTTAATAGCTCGTTAGCGATATCGTTAACATCACCATGATCTAAGGTTGCTGAGAACATTAAGGTTTGGCGACGTTTGTGGTCAGCGGCAGCGTTAATTTGTTTTAGTTGCTCAGCAAAACCTAAATCAAGCATACGGTCAGCTTCATCTAGAATCAGTAGCTCTAAACCATTAAGGTGCAGGTGATGCTGCTTTAGGTGGTCGGCTAAACGGCCTGGGGTTGCCACTACAAAATGTGGATCACGCGCTAACGCTTTTGCTTGATCGTTAAAGTTTTCACCACCTAAAATCTTAGTGGCTTTAAACTGAGTGTTAGCAACTAATAAACGTAGTTGGCTGTACACTTGAGTGGCAAGCTCACGGGTCGGCAATAAAATTACCACGCGTGGGTCGCGCTTACTCAATGCTTTACACGAAATCAGTCTTTGCATAGCCGGCAATAAAAAGGCTAATGTTTTACCTGAGCCAGTTTTAGAAGACGCCATTAAGTCTTTGCCCGCTAAGGCAACAGGAATGGCTTGCTCTTGGATCTCTGTTGGGGTGTCAATGCCCATGTGCTTTAGACTTTGTAACAGACGTTGATCCAGTGCGAAATCGGTAAATTGCAAAGGTGTACTCCATAAATGATACGACCGCGTATTATAACCTACAGATTTGTGATTGCGCTACGAATACCCATCAACTTTGTTCTTCACTTGGTGATATATCTGCTAAAATGCACGTCTTTGCAGGTAAGTTTGCTTTAAAAGGTTTAAGCCTGATTGCCTTGTAGCTGAAATTAAGCAATTTTCTTTTGTAAGTTACAGATGATTAAACCCTATACCTGCTGGTTAAATTGAGTTGTGGAGTCATTAAAGAGTGTCGACAAATAAACAAGCTGTACGAATTGGGTTAGCGTTAGGCAGCGGCGCGGCTAAAGGTTGGGCACATATTGGTGTGCTTAACGGCCTAGCAAAGATGGGCGTTTATCCAGATAAAATCGCTGGTTGTTCGATTGGGGCATTAGTCGGCGCTGCTTATGCTAATGATCATCTTGAAGAGCTTGAAGATTGGGTTCGCAGTTTTAGTAGTTGGGACGTATTAGGTTTAATGGATTTAAGCTGGGGACGCGGTGGTTTAATTGGCGGTGAGCGTGTATTCGACGTGCTGCAAAAACGTATTGGTGATTTGCAAATTACTGACTTGAAAAGGCCGTTTGCCGCAGTAGCAACGGATCTGTATTCAGGCCAGGAGATTTGGTTTACTGAAGGTGATCTGCGCCACGCCGTTAGAGCATCTTGCTCTATGCCCGGCATTTTGCCGCCAGTAAAAGTAGGTAATCGATGGTTAGTTGACGGCGCCGTGGTTAACCCTGTGCCAGTTTCTGTAAGCCGCGCAATGGACGTTGATTTGGTGATTGCAGTCGACTTGCATGGTTTAAAGCGCGGGCGCATGCAAGTATTGCCTGTGAATATGAAAAGCGATAAACCAACGGTTGAAGAAGTAAAAGAAGCCGAAAAGCATCAAGACAAAGGTTTTACTGATCTGTTAGCTAGAGGTCGAGATTACATTAGTGGTTTAACTGAAAAGTTCTCTCTTGGTGGTAAGGCTAATAGCCAACAAAATCCTAATCCGGGTATGTTAGCGGTTATGTCACAATCGATGGATATACTTGAGCAGCGCCATAAACGCGCGCGTTTAATGGGCGATCCGCCTGATATCTGTATCGTTCCGGATTTAGGCGATATTGGTACTATGGAGTTTCATCGTGCTGAAGAGGCAATTGCAGCAGGTGAAGCAGCAGTTGAAAAAGTGGCGCATTTGATTGAAGCGGCGCTTGCACAGCATTCTACTGACATTGCGAAATCGTAGAATCGAACAGTGTTCTATTGAAAGATGATTTTGTAAAATTAAAAAGGCGCAAATAGCGCCTTTTTGTTCTTTAAATTTCCACCGCTAATATTTGATTAGCCTAGTTTAACCACCATCTTGCCACGGTTCTTGCCTTCAAATAGGCCGATAAAGGCATCTGGTGCTTGGCTTAAGCCTTCATAGATGGTTTGCTCAGCATGGACTTTACCGGCTGCTAACCATTGACCCATTTGCGCTGCAAACTCGCCATAATGCTCCCAGTGCTCAAATACAATAAAACCTTCAATTTTCAGTTTCTTGATAATGATCTGTGCAAGATTACTTGGCCCCGGTGTTGGCGCCGTGTCATTATACTGGGCAATCATGCCGCATACTGCAATTCGGCCATGATCTTTCATATTGTTTAATGCTGCACTAAGGTGGTCGCCACCGACATTTTCAAAGTAAACATCAATACCTTCAGGTGCTGCTTGGGCGAGTGCAGCATTTAAATCGCCACAGGTTTTGTAATTTATAACTTCATCTACGCCTAACTTCCGCAGATAATCCGCTTTGTCATTGCTCCCTACAGAGGCGACTACACGTGCGCCCATAAGTTTACCAATTTGTACGGCAACACTGCCTACGGCTCCTGAAGCGGCTGATACAAAAAGAGTTTCGCCAGCTTTTAACTCGGCAATACGGTTAAGCCCTGTCCATGCGGTCATTCCCGGCATACCTAATACGCCTAAAAAGTGTGATTCACACAGTGGGGTCTCTGGTAGACGTGTTATTTCGCTACCGTCAGTGACATAATGACTGCGCCAACCAAGCATGCTGGTAACTTTGCTACCGATAGGAAATTCAGGGTTGAGTGACTCAATCACTTCTCCAATAGCACCGCCATCTAAAGCTTTACCAATTTCAAAGGGAGCAATATAACTTTTTCTATCGATCATGCGGCCACGCATATAAGGATCAACAGACATCCATAAGTTTTTCACCAAAAACTCACCCGGCTTAATAGCTTCTAGCGTAAGCTCTGCTTGGTTAAAGTTATCTGCTACTGGCATGCCTTCTGGACGAGACTTAAGTTGAATGACTTGGCTTTTCATATCTTCCCTTAATTTGTTTGTGCGCAAAGTAATTGAATGCATCATAGATAAACACATTTGAAATTGCAAATAGTTTGCGCGCAAACTACTTGTTCGCAAATATAACTGATGCTGGCTAGTGTTAGTGGTTTATGTGGGTTAATATTAGCGTTATCTCGCCTAACTAAAGTTTACTTGTAGTGACCGAAAACGACGTAACACCATCTTCTAATGCTAGCCTTTCTGACAATGTTTGCTTTGCACTTTACACTGCGACCAATGCACTAATGCGAGCCTATCGTCCATTACTTGAAAGATATGAACTTACTTACCCACAATATTTAGTGATGCAAGCGCTTTGGCTAAGTGACAGAGTGAACTTAACCCAAGTGTCGCAATCAACTCGCCTTGATATGGGAACCTTAACGCCGATTGTTAAACGATTAGAAAGTAAGGGTTTTTTGCAGCGCCTCGCTGATGAAACCGATGAGCGGAAGAAAGTGATTGCTTTAACTCTTGCAGGGGGTGATTTGAAAGTAGAAGCACAAGCCCTAAAACAAACCTTGCTAGATAAAGTCGATATGACAGCACAAGAGGTTGAGCAGCTTAGAGGTCTATGTCTAAGTTTGACACAAGAATTGACGCAAAAGTAATCACTTGTTTTGCAAATCGATAAGTCGGCACGTTAAATGCTTTATTGGCAGTATCTCTTTATTACGCCGACATTTTGACGATGAATCCACTGAGCAGTATTAATCACGCAATCAACAATAATGCAGTATCTGACGCTTACGGTGTTAATAGTGGTCAGTCAAATGTCGGTAATACTGCTAGGGTGGGGAGTTCAGGCGCTAAATCAGCGGAGTCGGCAGCAAGCGAGCTGACGACAAAGGATAATACCTTAGTTTTGTCCAGCCGCGCTGAACGCGCCCAAAAAATAGAAGCTATGGCTAATGACTTCTTCAAAGGTGGTAACTTCACTTCGGCGCAACTGCCATCTTTAATTCAACGCTTATATCAAGATGGTATTTTGTCAGAAGGGCAATTGAATCGTTTATCTAGCAGTGGGTTTGATATTCCGCCCGCCGACAATCAGTCATTATCAGACTTTATTGATGAGCAGCGCAGCGCACTCACTAATAACGAAGAAGATAAAAAATTGGCAGAGATGCTAGATGATGCGAAGTGGGTGATGGGCACAATGGAAATTTCACAATCTCCACTCGTTGCGCAAAAGGCCAATCGTGTTTCTAGCCAGATTACCGAGCTGCTGCAGTCAGACAGACCATTAACTGATGAGCAAAGAAACCACTACCAAGGGATCAAGTCGTTAATGCAGTTAACCTCGATGACTGGCGATCATCAACAAGACAATGGTCAGCTTAATAGTTACCTTGCATTGGCAAGTCGTCACTAAACTGAGCCGTTTTTTGTCTTGAATTACACTTTATCATCAGTCAAAACGACTCCACAGAGATAAGCTCTTAGTGCTAATCGCTTTACCTTTATTAAACTAGCCAATAGGTTGCAGTCAGCAAGCTGCAATGGTGGATATTTCTGTTGATTTTTATCCACAATTTATACCTCAATTATCCTGCTTCTAGCCCGCTTCTTTGCCTTCGTCAAGGCCATTATTTTAGATAAGCGGGTTTATTTGCATAACTGTTTTCTTATTGTCTTCCTCTTTTAAAATAATGATCTGGATCAAAGTACTTAACGCAAATTTATAGCTTAATGCGCCACATATTGTGATTTATAGAAAAAGTGGCACTATATGTAGTGTTACTTAGTTGAGCGACCTAAAGAGGATTTATACAATGCCAGTGGTTATTAAACGGGATGGTTACCGTACGCCTTTTGACGAAACAAGGATTAAAGATGCCGTGATAGCAGCTGCTAACTCGGCAGGCATTGAGTGCGCTGAATACGCACAACAGGTCGCTGAAATTGTTACTGCTAGTGTGGCTGATTTAGACGAAGTTAAGATCCATGATCTGCAAGATACTGTTGAAAATTTGCTGATGGAAGGCCCTTATAAATCACTTGCACGTATGTACATTGAGTATCGTCACGATAGAGATGTTCATCGCGAAGTGAGCAGCCGTTTAAACACAGAGATCCGTGGTCTTGTTGAGCAAAGTAATGCGGCATTGTTAAATGAAAATGCTAACAAAGACTCAAAAGTTATTCCGACTCAACGCGATCTACTTGCAGGTATCGTGGCGAAGCATTACGCCAAATGCCATATCTTGCCAAAGGATGTGGTTGCGGCTCACGAGTCAGGTGAAATTCATTACCATGACTTAGATTATGCACCATTCTTCCCTATGTTTAACTGTATGCTAATTGATTTAAGCGGCATGTTAACCCATGGCTTTAAAATGGGTAATGCTGAAATCGAAACGCCTAAGTCTATTTCGACAGCGACAGCAGTAACTGCGCAAATTATTGCGCAAGTTGCTAGCCACATCTACGGCGGTACAACCATTAACCGCATCGATGAGGTATTAGCACCATTTGTGACTAAGAGCTACGATAAGCACTATCAAGTGGCGCTTAAGTGGGAAATTAGCGACGCTGAAGCATTTGCTAAAGCACAAACTGAAAAAGAGTGTCACGACGCATTTCAGTCATTAGAGTATGAAGTAAACACATTGCATACCGCTAATGGCCAAACGCCATTTGTTACTTTTGGCTTTGGTTTAGGAATCTCTTGGGAATCTCGTTTAATTCAGCAATCAATGATGAAAGTGCGTATTGCTGGTCTCGGTAAAAACCGTAAAACAGCAGTATTCCCTAAGTTAGTATTTGCAATTCGCGACGGTGTTAACCATAAAGCCGGCGATTGTAACTACGATATCAAGCAACTTGCTCTGCAGTGTGCTTCAACTCGTATGTACCCAGATATCCTTAACTATGAACAAGTTGAAAAAGTAACTGGTTCATTTAAGACGCCTATGGGTTGCCGTAGTTTCTTAGGTACTTATGAGCAAGATGGCGAATTAGTCCACGAAGGCCGTAACAACCTAGGTGTAGTTAGCTTAAACTTGCCACGTATCGCTCTTGAAGCTAAAGGCGACGAGGCTGAGTTTTACCGGATTTTAGATACGCGTTTAGAGATGGCTCGTAAAGCTCTTGATACTCGTATTGCTCGTCTTGAGGGCGTTAAGGCACGTGTTGCTCCTATCCTTTATATGGAAGGCGCTTGTGGCGTGCGCTTAAAGGCTGATGACGATGTATCTGAAATCTTTAAAAATGGTCGTGCATCAATTTCTTTAGGTTATATTGGCCTACACGAAACAATTAATGCGCTTTATGGTACTGAAGAGCATATTTACGATAGCGAAGTGCTACGTGAGAAAGCGATTGCAGTGATCAAGCATATGAAGCAGGCAACCGATAGCTGGAAAGCTGAGTCTGGTTATGCATTTAGCCTATACAGTACTCCAAGTGAAAACCTATGTAGTCGTTTTTGCGCATTAGACACTAAAGTATTTGGTGTGGTTGATGGCGTGACAGCAAAAGGTTATTACACTAACAGCTTCCATTTGGACGTTGAAAAGCAGGTTAATCCGTACGACAAGATTGACTTTGAATTGCCGTATCCAGAATTAGCTAACGGTGGATTCATCTGTTACGGCGAATTCCCTAACATGCAAAATAACGTTGAAGCATTAGAAAACGTTTGGGATTATAGCTACCACAAAGTGCCATATTACGGTACTAATACACCGATTGACGAGTGTTATGACTGCGGATATACCGGCGAGTTTAGCTGTACAAGTAAAGGTTTTACTTGTCCTAAGTGTGGCAACCATGAGCCAAGTCGCGTATCGGTAACTCGCCGTGTGTGTGGTTACTTAGGTAGTCCAGATGCAAGACCGTTTAACTACGGTAAACAAGAAGAAGTTAAGCGCCGCGTTAAACACCTATAGTACTTGTACTCAATGTAGGTAAAACGGCTAATGCTTCAATGTGTGTTAGCTAAAATTAAGGTGCTGTGTTCAGCACCTTTTTTGTTTTCTAGCTGGAATTAATTGATTATGAATTATCATCAATATTATCAAACCGATGTGATCAACGGTCCGGGCACGCGAGCGACACTATTTGTGTCAGGATGTGAGCATCAGTGCCGTGGTTGTTATAACCAGTCGACGTGGAACCCTTGTTCAGGGCATTTGTTCGACGAGCAGATGCAACAACGTATTATTGATGATTTGAATGATAATCGAATTAAACGACGTGGTTTATCACTCTCTGGTGGTGACCCACTATTTCCTGCCAATGTTGCAGCGATATTAGCGCTGGTAAAGCAAGTTATAGAGCAATGTCCAGCTAAGGATATCTGGCTTTGGACGGGCTATCGTCTAGAAGAATTAAGCGCAGAACAACAAGCTGTTGTGGATTTAGTTAATGTGGTTGTCGATGGTAAGTTTGAGCAAGAGCTTGCCGATCCTAGCTTGGTTTTTAGAGGTAGTAGTAACCAGACAATCCATTATTTGCGATAAATACGCTAATGGTGCGAAGCAACTTGTATGTTGTTTCACTATAAACCTAGGTAAAACTGGTTTATTTGCTGTTATAATGTGGCAATAATAGAAAACGGCGTCAGATCACTGAGGCTGTTTTTGTTTCTAAACGTGTTATTTAGATTTGAATTTAAGGTTTGTAAATGAATTTAAAGCAGGAGCTGCAAACGCTCAACGATAAGTTAGACAAATTTCGTCGTAAGCTAGCAGCAGCTGAAAAGCGCAGCGATCCAACAGTTGTGATCCAGTTTAAGCAAGAAATTGCAGCTATCACTAAGCGGATCAGTAGCGTGAAAGGTCAGCAAACACGTGAACTAAGCAAACAAGGCGGTACTGTTGCAGGCCTTAAGTTTAGCCGTGTATTGACCAAAGCAGAACAAGCCGACATGGGTAAGTTGAAAAAATCGGTTAAAGGACTTGTGGTTGTTCACCCTATGACGGCGTTAGGCCGTGAAATGGGTATTAAACAAGTCACAGGTTTCGCACCAAAAGAGTTTTAAGTACTTTTAGTTATTCATTTAGTGAGCCGCTTCAAGGTTATCACTAGATAGTAAGCTTATGCTGGCTCGAAGACAGTTAAGGTGAATTTGAAAATCAATGACACCTTAAACTGACTAAATCATAGAGCTAGCAAGAGTTTCGTCTCAAGCCATTTATTTTCTTTATCAGGACGTTTGCAGTCTCAAGGAATGAGAGTTGTCGTTAAGGTTTTTTCATGTCGATTAAATACATCGCGTCTTCAAAACTACCAACACCTTGGGGTGTTTTCGAAATGCATGGTTTTGAAGATAGTGAGACGGGTAAAGAGCATGTAGCACTTACCTTTGGTACATTTTCTCCAGAAGTCCCTGTTTTAGGGCGTATTCATTCAGAATGTCTAACCGGTGATGCATTATTTAGTTTGCGTTGTGACTGTGGTTTTCAGTTGCAAACCGCAATGCAAAATGTTGCGGAAGAAGGCCAAGGTTTTATTCTTTATCTACGCCAAGAAGGGCGTGGTATTGGCTTGCTTAATAAAATCCGTGCTTATGAGTTGCAAGATCAAGGTGCAAATACGGTTGAAGCTAACGAGCGTTTAGGCTTTGAAGCTGACATGCGTAAATACGATATGATTATTCCTATGATGGAAAAAATCGGAATCGCAAAAGTACGCTTAATGACTAATAATCCACGTAAAGTAAAAGCCATGCAAAGCTTTGGTCTTGAAGTGGTAGAGCGAGTTCCACTGCAAGTGGGTAAGAATCGTTATAATGAAGATTATCTGAAGACCAAATCGACTCAATTAGGTCATATGATGTCAGAACATCACTTTATTGAGACTGATCCTAAAGCGAGTGAAGATTAACTTGCTCGGATAAAGCGTCAATTCTCATGGCTTTTACCCCTCTATATCGCTATATTCGGGCTATCAATTAACATTTTATTTTATATAAAGTTTGTTTATGGCCCGTTTGTGTTACCTTGTTTTATTACTGCCGCTGTATACCTTATCCGTTAAGGCTGAGACCGAAGTTGATTATAGCCATTACGCATTTGCTAATTATCTTGGTAGTGGAATTTATCGAACCTCTGGTCAAAATGCGACCGTCGCTAATATCCCGTTAAGCTTTGACTTACAACGGAGCGATACTGAATCGTTAGTGCTTAATACTCCTGTTTCTATGGGGTTTTTCAATTTTACTTGGAGTGACTTACCAGACGGTGACTTTCCGTCTAGTGTTGGAACTCTCGCTATTACTCCTGGTATTGAGTACCGAGTTAAAACGTCAGACACTCATGAGTTTCAAACCTATGCCGATCTAGGCTTTGGTACTAACTTTACCAATAGCAATGACGTCATGATCTATTCTGCTGGGATGTCGAGCTTACTTGATTTTGAACTTGGCGACACATCGCCCATTTGGGTTAATCGCGTTTTCTTTGCTGGCTATACCACATTAAATGACAATAGTAGCGAGACCTATTCTGCGCTGCAGTCAGGTGTTGATATCGGTACCAACTATTATTTTCAAGTGAAAGGGGTCGAGGTCGAACCGCGATTTTTTGTGGCGGGTTATTGGTACTTTGACCGCTTAAAGTTTACTACACCTTTTGAGGACGATGTATTAGTCGCCAATAGCTATGAGGTTGGAATGACTTTCGCTTTTTCTAAACCAGTAGGTTGGGACTTGATTAATATTGAACGTTTTGGCTTGAGTTATCGTGCAGGAGATGGAGTGGAGGTTTGGCGCTTAATCTTTGAGTTCCCGATATAGTGCTAATCTAACTTAAGCTAATGATGGGAATTAGCAATAGGTTGGTTTATCAATCAAACCAACCTATTCACGTCTATCTTCGTCGGTGATTACCTGTCGCCCCAGATCTTTATATTAGCAGCTGGCAGTTGTTTTCTTTGCTTCACAGGCTTAGCTATGGCGGGTTCATCACTGTACGCTTTAGGTGCAGGTAAAGGTAGCTTGTTCATTTTCAAGTAAAGGTATTCCACTTTATCTCTTGCCCATGGGGTTTTACGTAAAAACTTGAGGCTAGATTTAATACTTGGATCATGATTAAAGCAGCGGATATCAATACGGCTGCCTAGCTCTTCCCAACCATAGTGATCAACAAGATCAGTTAATAAATCTTCGAGCTTTATGCCGTGGAGTGGATTGTTTGCTTGGGTCATAGTGTGGTTGCAATCATCTTGTTGGTACTTACCTGAATGAGCTAATTATATCAGCTTATTTGTGGCAGATCTTTATAGATTGAATACGGCTTGCAATTGGCATGACTCAACCTATGTCATTGACGTCATCACCCCTAAATAAAAAGAGAGCTTATTAAGCTCTCTTTAATCATTTTGCTACTGCAAGTTTATTGGAAGCTGAGTTCCCATGAGTTAATGCTGCCAGTATCACGGCGCGCACTATCAACAGCTTTTAGTTTCCAGTCACCAGCAGAACCAACACCTGACATATCTACAGTATATGTTTTGATAATGTCATTACTGCTGCCACCTGAATTGTCATGTAAAACTGCAATTTGGCCTGTTGGGCTATGAAGCTCAACCTGTAGATCGCCAATATAAGTGTGGCTGATGTTAACCTTGACTGTAACGTTCCCAGAATCACCTGTACGCGTTGCTGCAATGACACTTTCAACGCCAACGCTACTGTTATCTGGAATATTGTAGCTGTTAGTGTTGGTGTATGTTGCTGGGCCACCGGTATTACCACCACCAGTTGACTCATTAAAGCTAGCAACTAAATTTACTGAGTTAAATGCACTGTAACCTTGTACCATCACATAATAGGTACCAGATTGCGCATTAGTGATAGGGCATGATTCATTGTTACCATTTTTCCATGGACGACAATCATAGCTATTACTTGTCGGAGATGCGCCATACTGAACGTATAGATCTGCATCGCCTGTTCCGCCGCTCATATTAAAGCTCAGATCAGTTGCACCAGCTGGTACATCTATTGAGTAATACAGCTCATCACCTTTAGCGCCTGCAAGGTTTGCCTTAGTGACACCATTGACTAATACGTTGTCACCAGGCCCTGTTCCTGGGTCTGTTGGACCATCACAAGATTGGTCTAAATAGGCTTTAGCTGCATTTGCGTCTACTAAACCAAAACCCGTTTTATTATCACGGCCTGCAGTTTCTAAATCTTCTGCAGTTGCTTTTAGTGCATTACGAACCTGTTCTGCACTACATTGAGTGTGATGACTCCAAACTAATGTTGCTACGCCCGATACATGAGGGGTTGCCATTGATGTACCGTTGTAATACTCATAGTCTTCATTATCAGTATTAGAAACCGTAACACTGCTACCTAGTTGGTTTTTAAGTGCTAAACCCGTAGCGCGGTCAACTGAAACTGACACTAATGGGGCTTCGTTATTGCTATCTACAAGGAATGGGTTTTGTAAACCGGGTAGGGTGCTATTACTGTAAACAATAGCTGCGGTTGCTCCGGCTGTCGCACAAGCTTTTACTGCATTGATTTCAGGGTAGCTAGTACCTTGGTTACCAACGCGTTCGACTAAACAAACTTTGTTACTCATGTTGCCACAATTAAATGTACTGCCATTAATTGTACATTCTGCCAAAACGCCTGTTGCACTGCCGATAAATGGCGAGCTTACGTGGCTAGAACCAGATTGTACGTAGCGATTATGAGGCACAACACCATTATCAAAATAAGACTGACCACCAATATTAATGTCTGCTAGGCGGCCTTCACCTCGGGTTACAGTAGATAAAATCGCTTCACCGGGACCAGAGATCTCAACTTGATCGGTATATTGCGAAAATGCGGCATGATCTTTATTACTGTCGACTGCAGCAACTGACATCACAGAGTCATAAGAGGCTGGGTAGCTATGGGTGGCGTTACCGTCGTTACCTGCAGCTGCAATAAGTAAAACACCATTACTTTCATGAGCGGCTAAGGCATTTCGCTCGCTGTTGCTTGAGCTAGAACCGCCAAGGCTCATAGTCACAACATTGGCTCCATTATTCACACAAGTGTCTACGGCTGAAATCAGTGATGATGAATAACCCCAACCCGACGCGTTAAATACTTTAATAACGTGGATGTTGGCATTTTGGTTTGGCATGACACCAACAACCCCTTCGTTGTTAGCTATTGCAGCAATAGTGCCGGCTACGTGAGTACCGTGAGCATTGCCTGTTCCTGGATCGAACCAGTTTGCTGTCCCTGAATTATTAGTACCTGTGACATTATTGGCATTGAGGTCATTGTGGCCTCTATCGTATCCAGAGTCGATAATACAAATGGTACGGTTACCTGCTTGGCTATCACTCAGGCTCGTTGCACCTACATAGGTTTGCCCCCAAGGCGTAGTTTCAGATAATAGACGGCGAGGCACATCTTCTTCAACATAATCAACATCTGAGCGGAATCTTAAGGCTTGAATGTTGTTGTTATCGAGTTTAACTGAGTAGCTATTAGTGCGACCAATTCGTTTCATCTCTTTAGCTGAAACGCTATTTAGAGCACGAAAGTGAGAAAAAACTTCATTTGTTCTAGGCTCGTATTGAGCATCTTGCATGCTATCAGTGGATTGTACGAAGCCAGCAGCTGCATTGGCGTTTTTAAACTTAACGATATAGCGCTTTGGCAAAGGATTATCATTGCTTATTTGCGCGCTATTCACGCCAAGGTTAGGGTCAAATGAAGGAGCTGCGCTTACACTTGCAGAAACCGCAAGTGCAAGCACAGAAAGCGATAACGCTGCTTGAGTTACATTTCTTGTAGTCATTACTGTCTTCCATGTTATTCAGGATATTTATTTGTTTTTTATAATTTTTGCAGAACATAATTCAAATATATGCTTCAGCGACAATAAATGTATCTGTACGTGAAAACTTTGTAAACAAATTGTTAATCAGTTGGTGATAAAAGTGCCTAGTTGGAATTAATTGTTTACACTGAATAGGTATTCACCACTTTTGAGCTTTAATGGTTTTTAATTCGAATTTGTATTGTTTTTATTCTCAGGGTGAGGTGCTGCGAATTTTTGTATAAAATAAGCAGAATCAACTAGATTAGTGTTAGCTAAATTTAAGCTTTTGAAATTATGGGTTAAATTATCACCACACATTTTGGTTATAACTTATACCAATAGGTGACTAACGCATTAGTTTTAACTGCTAAATTAAGTCCAAATATCAATATTTAAGTTTGTTTTATGCTCGAACTTAGGGGGATAAATTTAACGTTACAACAAGGTAGGTTTATTACAGTTGGAATTAATATATCTCAATGAGATACATGAAAAGGTTGGGCCAAGTTTTTAGATAAATACCTTGATAAAAGTGCCGAAGATAGCGCCAATCTTATATAAACAGGCAATTAAAAGGGAATCGCACGCTTTTAATTGCCTTAAATCTATTTCGGTATTTGCTACGAGCAGCCGAAGTTGAATTATTTGGGCTTTGCATTCATTAACGTTTGATAAGCCCCACCATTGTAGACATTGCTGTAGCCGTCAGTGACTAGCATTTTATTGGCGATCCCACTGCGATTACCACTGCGACAGTACACGATGATAGAGCGGTCTTTTGCAATTTCCTTGGTGGTCAACTCACTTGTGATCTGCTGATAGGGAATATTAATTGCGTTAGGTAAATGGCCTTGAGCAAATTCTCCAGGGGTACGCACATCAATTACTAGAGCCCCAGCTTCAATTTTTTGCCAGGTAACTTTAGCATCTTGATCGGCAGCCATTGAAAATGTGCTAACCAGCATAAGCAGCACACTTAATCCTAACAACCATGTTATTTTTACTGGCAGTTTCAGCAGCGTATTTAAAGCGTTACTCATCAATGTACCTATATATTATGGTTTAATTTTTAGTGGCAGTCGCTAATTGGGCTTCAGTTTCAAAGCCTATTTTCTTCAAAATTATGGCTGCCGGACAAAATCCAGTATAGGCGCTTTGTAATAAATTTGCTCCAACAAAAACTGTGAGCCAGATAAAATTATCGTTAATCCATATAGTTAGCATAACTGACAACAAAACCATAAATCCTGCAAATGCCATAATTGCTCTTTCAATAGACATACAATCTCCTTATACCGATAGTTTAATTTATAGGGCGTTTGACTGGCTCTTTATTGATATTTTGCCCAGCAAAGGGGCTTTAATATTCCCTGCTATGACTATAACGTTTTTTCATTACAGCGTAATAAAGTACTGGGATGACGATCAGGGTTAGTAAGGTTGAAATCAAAATGCCAAAGATAAGACTAATGGCTAAGCCGTTAAAGATAGGGTCATCAATAATAAATAGCGCACCTATAATAGCTGCAAGAGCTGTAAGCATTATCGGTTTTGCTCTGACTATGCTTGAGCGGATCACCGCTTGTTCGAGTGAGACTCCATTGGTCGTTTCTTGATGAATAAAATCAACTAACAGGATGGAGTTTCTGACAATAATTCCCGCGAGCGCGATCATGCCTATCATAGAGGTGGCGGTAAATTGCGCTCCTAGCAAGGCATGGCCGGGCATAACGCCAATAATGGTAAGTGGAATAGGCGCCATAATGATAAGTGGCACGGTATAAGACTTAAATTGCGCGACAACTAGTAAATAAATAGCAATCATACCTACAGCATATGCAATGCCCATATCTCTAAAGGTTTCATAGGTAATTTTCCATTCGCCATCCCATAATATAGCGAGGTTATCTAAACCATTAGGTTGCTTTATAAAGTGCTGTTTGAAATCGAGTTCGGGCTTACTATTAATTTGATTCACCATGTCGAACATACCGTAAAGCGGACTGTCGAGCGGACCCGCCATATCAGCGACTACCATGATCATTGGGATCATATTTTTATGAATAATCGGGCTATCTATTGTGCCTTTTTTTATTCTAACCAGTTCAGATAATGGAATGGTGTTACCCCTTTGTCCGGTTAGATGCAGATTAAGCAGTTGCTGTAAATCGACTTTATCGCCGTCTTCCAACTGAATATTAATAGGTACAGGCTGTTTTTGGTTAGGTTTATAAAGGTAAGTCATATCTTTACCACCTAAAGCTGTAGCGACCAAGTCGACGATTTGCTGATAGGGCACACCTAATAGACTGGCTTTACTACGATCTATAATGACCTGCCATTTAGCGGCAGAATAAGGCAGGTCGATGTCAATATCGACAACATCTTGAGTTTTTTTGAAGACACTGAGTAATTGATTTGCTGCTTGCTCTCGAATAGCCTGACTGGGACCATAAACTTCTGCCACAATAGGCGACCAAACTGGTGGTCCTGGCGGTACTTCAACAATTTTTATATTGGCACCATATTTATCACCAATTGCTTGCAATGGTTGTCGAACCGAAAGAGCAATGCTGTGGCTATCGCGCGCTCTATGCTGTTTGTCGACTAAGTTGACTTGGATGTCACCTAACTCTTGAGTTTGGCGTAAAAAATAATGACGTACTAAGCCATTAAAGTTCATCGGTGCACTGGTCCCTGCATAAAGCTGGTAACTGTTAACCTCTTCAACTTGTTTCAGATAGTGGCCTAGCTCCTTGAGTACTTTCTGAGTTTGTTCTACGGGTGTGCCTTCGGGCATGTCGACCATGACTTGAAATTCAGACTTATTGTCAAATGGCAGCATTTTTAGCACAACTAGTTTGGTTGCAGGTAACGCGATTGCAGCAGCGATAAGGAATATGATCGCTATTGAAAGGCCAAAACGTGCTTTTCGGGCATTGCTGCTAATAACAAATGGCCCAATTAGGCGATTAAAGACTGCAGACATTGTGCTGTTAGTTGTTGTATCAGCCGTATTCTTAGCTGTTGAATTCTTGTGTTTAAGCAGTTTTTTGCTTAACCAAGGGGTGATCATAAATGCGACAGCGAGAGATATAAGCATCCCCATACTGGCATTTATAGGGATCGGGCTCATGTAAGGACCCATTAACCCTGATACAAATGCCATCGGTAGCAACGCTGCAATAACTGTGAAAGTGGCCAGAATTGTTGGACCGCCAACTTCATCAACTGCGACTGGAATTAACTCTGAGAATGAGCGTTTGCCCATAGCCATATGTCGGTGAATATTTTCAACGACGACAATGGCGTCATCAACTAAGATTCCAATGGAAAAAATTAGAGCAAATAGTGAGATCCGATTTAGCGTAAAGCCCCAGGCCCATGAGGCAAATAGGGTTAATGCAAGGGTAATTATTATGGCTGCGCCAACAACCATCGCTTCTCTAATTCCCATGGTGAAAAGCACCAAAATAACCACCGCTAAGGTTGCGAATCCGAGTTTTAAGATCAGCGTATTGGCTTTATCGCCTGCTGTTTCTCCATAATTTCGTGAGATGCTCACTTCAACGTTTGCAGGGATCAATACATTTTCAAGCTTAGCCACCCGCGCTAAAATTGCGTCCGCGACGTTAACGGCATTTATACCAGGCTGTTTACCTATGGCGATGGTTACAGCAGGATATACATTTTGTTTATCACCATGCCACGCACTTTTTACTGGCAGTTGTGACTTTAGGGTGATCTTGGCGACATCGGCAAGATAAATTGGCGATGCTTGCCCTTCGCTATCTAGTCTCACTCGAATAACAAGTTGTTTTACGTCTTCTACACTTTGTAAAAACTGTCCGGTTTGTACTTTTATTTCCTGATTAGCTTGGATAAGCGACACTGGCATTGAAATATAGTTGTTACTATTAAGGCTTTGGTTTATATCTTCTAAAGAAACGCCATAGTAATTCATTTTTAGTGGATCGATTCTGACGTTAAGCGTGAGTTGTTGATCGCCGACAGAGTCTATTTCCCTTGTGCCAGGAATACGTTTTAACTCCGTTTCCAATCCATTAGCGATATGAGTTAGCTGCTCTGCTGAGACTTGTGGATTTTTGGACCAAAGGGTAAGACTAGCAATGGGAACGTCATCGATACCCCGTGGTTTAATCTGTGGAGCTTGAACACCAGCATTAAGTGGTAATTTATCAAGGTTTGAATGCAACTGGTTGTAAATGTTTATAATGGCATCGTTGCGTTTAATCCCTACGTCAAATGCCACGATAAATAGGGCGCCATCGGGCTGAGAAAAAGAATAAAGAGTGTCTATCCCTTTTAGTTCTGAGAGTAGTTGCTCGGTTGGCAAAGTGACTAAACTTTCAACTTCCCGAGGAGTTGCTCCCGGAAAAGCAATGAACACATCCGCAAAAGTGACATCAATTTGAGGTTCTTCTTCTTTTGGAGTTACCATTATTGCAAATAAGCCCAGCAGCAAGCCAAGTAACGCTAGAAGTGGTGTTATAGCGCTGGATTGAAAAGCAGCAGCGATTCGACCTGAGAAGCCTAAATTCGATTGGTTTTGCATTAGATTACATCCCTAAACTATGCGTGCGAAAGTGCCAGCAATATATGAGGCATTAAGGTTGATTTTGACTAAGAGTCATCATTGCTTGGTAGCCGTCTTTTGCTATTCGTTCACCGTCTGCTAATCCTGATAGAACCTCGATATTTTCTCCGTTTTTTAATCCTGTTCTTATTTGGTTAAGTACCCAAGTATTCCCCTGTTGTAAGTAAACTCCGCTTAGCTCATTAATGCTTACTAGAGCACTTTGGGGAATAAAAATACTGCGACGGTGGCCACTAACAAAATGAGCTTTAATAAAGCTTCCAGGAACGACCCCGTCGATGTTTTCAGGTAAGGTTATTCTAATTTTTACACTGTGGCTTTGCGGGTCGGCAAAACTGAAAACAGTTAAAGCTTCACTTTCAATCACCTCACCGTTTGCAAGGGTCAAGCTTAACTTTGGTTGTCGTTCTATGGATGCCATATACCGCTGAGGGATTTGTGCAATCGCACGCATAGGCTTTACTGCGTATCCTGAATATAGTGCTTGGCCGTTTGTTACGGCTTCCCCCTCTTCTACATGGCGCTGCGTAACTATCCCTGAAAAAGGTGCGCTTACAACCGTATAGTTTAATGATTCTAAAGCTTGAGCTATGCGGGCATTTGCGGCAGTTAACTCTTGCGCCGCAGAGCTGGCATTAGCTTCGGCTTGATCCATTTCCCCCTTAGATATTGCCCCTTTAGGGAATAATGTTTGATAACGCTGTAATTGCCGTTGCGCCTCGGTATTAATTGCCTCGGCCTTAGCATAGTCAGCTTTACTTGCTGCAAGCTGTGCACCTTGTTCTATGCTAGTGATCTCGAGCAATGATGCCCCTTGCTGAACAACATCATTAACGTCGTAGTTTAATTTGATGATCCGCCCTGATGTTTGTGCTGAAACTGTGGCGGCTTTGGTTGGTTCAATGAATGCGTCAATTGAAACGGTATTTGGATATAACTGTACTTGCACCGAAATAGTGTCGAAAGGCTTACTGGCATTGGCTGTAATACTAAAAAAGACCAGTGCTGTTAAAGCAAGATAACGCAGTAATGTATTTGTCATAGTAATAGCCATATTGATACATATCCAAGAGCACAAATTCAGTCCATGCAATAATTCTAATGGATGTGGTTTTTTCATGCAATAATTATTTATTAGAAAAATGCGATGAATGATTGGATCGCTTGCACTCTAAGATAGCCGCTAGAAGAGAACGCTATCGGGTTTGGGCCAATTAAGAAAATAAGCGGTCAGGGCGAACAGTAATAGCAGCGGTTGAGTTAATTAAAAAGGTGATAGTGATAAGTGAGTTTTATGAGCAAAGCATAGCGTTAGTTTAACGCTATGCTTTGAAGGGAGCCAAGTTAGTTAATCGTTGAGGTAATAAGTTAAAGTAGAGACGATACGGACTTTCTTTATATAAGGCGTATTACTATCACGGTCGTTAATACTAAATTGCCCTTGGGCTGCTTTTTTGATTTTGCCAAGCTTTGAGTCTGAGTCTTTGGCAAACTTTTCAGCTACTTGACGGGCGTTTTGAGTTGCAGACTGGATCATGTCAGGTTTGACACTATTTAGCTCTGTAAATAGAAACTGCGCTTTACTATTGTAATCCTGATCTGAAATCGCAATGCCATCTTTAGCAAGGCTAAGCATATTGGTGCGGGTGCTCAGTAATAAATCAACTTTATTGGTATACAAGGAGATAGATATTTTAGCTGCGTAACGGTATTTAACGTTTGGATCGACATAACCTTGAGCTTGCCTATCATCGATTGCTGGAAGCGCGATGGTTATTTCATCATCACTAAAACCTTGTTGTTTTAAAAAATCTACGACCTTATTGGTTTTAACTTGTACTGTTTGGTATAGATTATTAAGGTCATTATCAACTTCGGTAAAGCGAATTGGCCATATCGCCACGTTGGCTCTAACTTCTTTTTCAGCTAAACCTTTTACGGTTACAGTTCGCTCCATCGCTTTCATTTTTATCAGTTTGTCGCCAACGGTATTGCCTAGCATAACTAAACCTAAGCAAAGCAAGCTACCAAGGATTAAGGCGGGAAGGGCATTATTCTTAGACATTATATTCTCGGGATGAAAATGATGCCTTTAACTTAGCAAGGAATAAGTGAATAAAACAATGAATTTACTTTTATGTTTAGCTTTATTTCTGCTAATAAAAAAGCCGCACTAGGTGCGGCTTTTTATCTATTAATACAATTAAGCGCTTAGCTTAGAACTTATAGTTGTATTGGATAGAGTAGTAAGTTGCGTTTGACGTAGTTGTTGCGTGCACTGTACCTAAATCATCACCAAGACCAGGCATTTGCTGGCCAACCAAACCTAAAATTGCACTTTGCTCAGTTAGCTGAGTTTCTTCACCGCGAACGAATGCGATACCGAAATCTAGGCTAGTGTGCTTTGATAGATTGTAAGTCGCCCCCATTGTGTACCACTGACGATCTGAATCAGGGATAGAGATAGAGCTCACTTCCCCAACAACACCTTGGTCGAACATGTAGCCTGCACGTAGTGTCCAGTTGTTATTTAGTGTGTAAGTACCACCTACACTGAATAACCATGAGTCATCCCAAGCATATTTCTTTAATGGCACCTGGCCTGGATCAAGTGTGATCTCATGGAAGTCACCCCAAGTCGTCATTTGCGCTGTGTAGTGCAGGGCAAATGTATCAGTTAACTGGTGGAAGCCAGCCACTTGAAAGATGTCTGGAATTGGAATGTTGATTTCTTCGTAATCAACAAAAGAAGACATTACAGTGCCGTCGGCAGTAAACTCAGGGCTGAAACGGTAGCTCACACCAAAACGGTGATCAGCATTGATTTCATATACAGCACCAACGATACCACCAAATGCGATACCGTCAGCATCGACATCAACTAGATCAAGGTGTTGTGGACCTTGAGCTGATGGCATAGCACCACCACGGGTCAATACACCTGAGCCATAAATAACATCAAGACCAGCACCAACACTTAGGTTGTCATTGATACGGTAAGACGCACTCAGGTTGAAGTTGATCGTAGTGACTTCTGTCTTACCAAGTAAATCGATAGGAGCAGGCAAAACGCCCATTGCCATGTTATTTGATAAATCAGTAGTATCAGTACCTGTACCAAAGTTACTGAACATAGCTACACCGTAGGCAAACTTATCGTTTACTGGGCTAACATAGTAAAAGTTAGGGATAACTTTAGCTTCAGCAGCGTCATCAACACTACCGTAGTGAATTTCACCTAAGTTTGAGTTTACAAACACATCTTGTACTTCAACTTGCACGTCAGCATAAGTTAAGCCCATAGACAGTTGTTTCTCATCAAACAATGCCATAGCTGCTGGGTTACGTGAAAGTACTGATGCGTTATCAGCAATCACGGCGTCACCGGCGAAAGCACGGCCGATACCTGTTGCTGATTGGCTGTTTAGCTGGAAACCAGCAGCCATTGTTTGTGTGCTTGCTAGAGCGACTGATACTGCAATAAGAGTCTTGTTGAAATTCTTCATTATTATCATCTCTATTATATTTTTCTGGTCTTGCTTAATTAAGGGCTAATTTCATGATTAGCGGCAAGATCCACTTATTAGACCAGTGCATAGTAGGTAGATGTTGGCAAGCTAACAACTCCGACCAGCAACGTCTTTTTGTTAATTATTAGTTAATTACGAAGTTATTTTATGTCGGTAAATCCAGCTAGCAATTGAAATAGTCAAAAGAAGGTATAGGCAGCACGCACTTGCGGCATGCTAGGGGTTTGATTATTCGTTAACGGCTTGTAACTGGCAGAAATATAAAGAGGTTATGTTGAAAAATAAAAAAGCGTACAAGTGTACGCTTTTTATCTATATTGTAATTATTAGGGCTTATAATTTTGCTTCAAAGCTATCAAACTGCTGCTTAATACTCTCCGCCGGGCCTTGGATTTTACTCACAATAACACCGGAAATCGTCGCCAAAATAAAGCCTGGTAATATCTCATAGATATCAAAAATATTGCCTGTTTGCTCTTTCCAGATGATGACAGTTAATGCACCAACTACAATTGTTGCTACTGCACCATTGCGGCTATAGTCGCGCCAAAATAATGAAAGCAATACCACTGGGCCAAATGCTGCGCCAAAACCAGCCCAAGCATAACTGACTAAGCCAAGTACGCTACTTTCAGGATTTAGTGCAACAACCCCTGCAATGATAGCAATGGCCAATACACCAATACGTCCTACTAGCATTAGCTCTTTACTTTGCGCTTGCGGGCGCAACCACTTCTTATAGAAATCTTCAGTGATGACACTTGAACAAACCAAAAGTTGGGAATCAATTGTACTCATAATGGCTGATAAAATTGCAGCGATGAGTAAGCCACCAATCCATGGATTAAACGCAGCATGAGCCAAATGAATGAATACCGTTTCAGGGTTAGTTAGCGGCTCAGCGGCAAAGTAAAGGCTACCGGCAATACCCGTGGCAAGAGCACCAATAAGGGCAAGTAGCATCCAGCTCATCGCGATACGGCGTGATACTTTGATATCATTTGGCGAGCCAATCGCCATAAAGCGAGACAGAATATGTGGTTGACCAAAGTAACCTAATCCCCAAGCAAGTAGCGATATGATGCCCAGCACTGTGGTGTCTTTGTTGAAAAAAGCCAACATATTTGGATCGATGTTTTCCAAGCCAGCTTGTGTTTCTGGTTGGCTCATAATTGCTACAGGTACAATTAGCAATGCAACCAGCATTAAGCAGCCTTGAAAAAAGTCAGTCCAGCTAACAGCAAAGAAACCGCCCACAAAGGTATAGGCCACAATAATAGTGGATCCAATGATTAGCGCTAAGGTGTAGTCTAAGCCAAATACTTTTTCAAACAGTATTGCGCCGCCAACCATGCCCGATGATGCATAAAAGGTGAAGAATATTAAAATCGTTACCGCAGAAACTAACTTTAATATGCCTTTATTATCTTCAAAACGTTTTTCAAAAAAGTCGGGGAGGGTAAGTGCGTTATCGGTAAACTCGGTATATATTCTTAAACGCTTAGCAACGAACAGCCAGTTTAACCAAGCACCAAAAACGAGGCCAAATCCAATCCAAGCTTCACCTAATCCACCTAGATAGACTGCACCAGGTAAACCCAGAAGTAACCAGCCAGACATATCAGATGCACCAACACTTAATGCTGTTACACCAGGACCCATACCGCGGCCACCAAGAATGTAGTCGTCGACTGAGTCGGTGGCTTTATAAGCCCATAAGCCAATACCCATCATTAAAGATAGATAGCCTATAAAAGTAATTAAAATGGGTAATTCAATTGTCATGTGTGATTCACGCTTCTTGTATTTTCTATGTGTGGGAGCGCTATGTTAACAGAACTATGAGCTTGAGCCCAATAAAGGGGGGAAATGTGATGGATTACAACCAATAATGCAGGATTAGCATTATTGGTTGTAAACGAATTAGATGAATGTTTGCTTTATTTCATTTTTAACGAAGTTGAGATCTTGACTTTGCTCACCTACGAGTAACATATAGGCATTATCTGTTTCAAAGCCCATGCCTTTGTACTTACTATCTGCAAATGCTTCTTCAAGAACGAGTCTGTCTTCAAGAGGAACAATAAACAAAGTCACTTTACCTTGTTCACCTTGCATTACTAAATGGAGGCTTTGTACGCCTTGAAAATCACAATAGGTACTGTAAAACACTTTGCCAGGTTGTTGAGTAAACTTCATATTTTGACCACCAGTGAGTGAGGCCAGTTGAAAGTTTACATCCTGATATTGTACATTCTGATCGGCATGTAGTGCTTTGTCTTCATGGTAAACATGGGCCAGCGCATGCTGACTTAAATCGACGGGCGCCATTCTTAGTAAAGTAAATGTCATTCCCGCTAAAAACGCGACAGATGCAACCAAAGCAAAAGCAAATCCAGTTTTACGACGCTGGGAATGGTGTTGCTGTAGTTGTTGCCTTAGTAGTAATTTAGCAGCAAGATCGTCCGGTACATCAACTTTTAATGCCCGTTCGATTTTATTATCTAAGCCTTTTAGATCATTAAGGAAAGCTTCTCTTTCCGCCGACTCCATTGTTGCATTAAGAAAGTCAGGATCTTGGTTATTAGGTTCACTGTAGGCCTGGCGGCGAAACTTAAGCTCATCCATTGGATTGACCCCTGTGCGTAGGTTGTTCGAGTACATCTTTAAGTTGGTTTCTCGCTCTAAATAAACGTGTCATAACGGTATTACGGTTCAAGTCGAGGATTTTAGCGATTTCATCACCGCTAAACCCACCGATAACCTGCAGTAATAATGGTTCACGGTATTCAAGTTCTAGCTTTGAAATTTGTCTTTGTAGCAAATGCTGCTCAGCATGTTCTTCAGTGCTTCCTGAAAACGTGTCTTCAATGAACTCTTGTTCGACATCAGAGTAATTGAGTTGTTTACGTTCGAAGCGTCGTGCATTTTCTCGGCGTAAAATAGTGATCAACCAAGACTTAGCGGCTTTTTCATCTTTTAACGAATCAAGCGAACGCCATGCACGAAGAAATGTTTCCTGAGTGATATCTTCTGCAATATGTTTATCGCCGCAAAGCCAATAGGCAAAGCGGTATATATCTGCATGAAGTGCCCTGACAAGGCTATCGTATCGTCGTTGTTTGCTAACCATGTCTGAAGAGACCGTGGACTTTGATTTTTTATTTCGCCAACTATCAAACATTTTTTATTTTTCTGACCTAAACGATGAACACAGCTTACCTTTGATGTGGGCACAATACCAATTGTTAAATTTAACTGACTATTTTGTGATGTATTTTTAGATAAAAAGCAATGAGTCTTAGTTTCGGTGAGTAGTATATTTATGAGCTTGATTTCGCATATAAAAGTTGCTGAAAGTGATACCTAGAGCTGAACGATGGTTAAGCTAATTCTTTTAGTGAACTCGCTTATCCATCGACTCTTGATGAGTAAATTAATTGGGATTGAGTTTGGTCAATGCTGAACTGTTGCTTTTTGTTGACAGTAATTTGGTCGCTTTTACAATACCAAAAAGCTTGGCATAGTCGATATTGCTTGGCAACTTATCTGCGCTATAGGCTGTTCGTTGCAACTGGCTAATTGTTGAGGCTAGAGACTCATCGGTTGCAGCAATGTGAGTTAACGACATCGGCTGAGCATATAGCTGGCTGTAATATCGCGTTAAACTATTTAATACTGCAGTTGCCTGTTGGGCATCACAAGCCGCTTTTAGTGCCTTAAGGCTTGATGGCGTAGTAGCCGTTGATGCTTGTTCTGTATTGCTTTGCACTTGTGGCTGTTTACGTGCTTTTAACCACAGTATCAGCGTTCCTAGCCATAATAAGCCCAGAACTAAAGATAACCACTGCCAAAATGGATTCTGCTCAGCGGTTGTTTGCGCTGCGACATAAGTGTCTTGCACTGGTGAAAGAGCTACGCCTCCTTTTACAACAATAGTGCGAGCAGGTAGTGTCGCGTATTGTTGTTTATTTAGATGTGGATTCCACCAAGGCACTTTAATTTCAGGAAGTGTGAAAGTGCCGGCATGGGTTGCGACAATTGCCGTCGTTTGCATTAGTTGCGAAACCATCTGGTTATCGCGTAAAAATGTATTTCGCTGCGCTTTTTCTGGATAGGTTTTAAGCGATGTTGGCGCTGTGATTGTAAGCTCGGGCAAACTCGTTTCATCGGTGTTTGATGCAAGTAGTGTCACGGTGCGGGTAATAGGATCGCCAACCTTGTATTCAACTGCTGTGGTAGGCCAGTCTTCTTTGAGAACGACCAGATCGGATACTAGCCACTCTCCGTGGTAATCC
This sequence comes from Shewanella marinintestina, assembly GCF_023283845.1. Classification (GTDB taxonomy): domain Bacteria; phylum Pseudomonadota; class Gammaproteobacteria; order Enterobacterales; family Shewanellaceae; genus Shewanella; species Shewanella marinintestina. Next base: position 11,089 of record NZ_JAKILC010000029.1, on the reverse strand, counting down.
GCCGGAATAGGGTTAATGAGTACCGTCATTTTTGGTGCTTGAGTTTGGGTTGGTCTGCTTTCATTAAAAGAGAACATTGCGCCATTGCGTCGAGACTCGATTAACACGTCACCAGCAAAACTAGCGCCAGTAATGGTCAATTCTCCAGGTTGATCAGCAATTATGGCGTAGTTACGTTCTATCACCCGATAACGACGACCATTAACAATTTCTGTACTGTCTTTGTCTTCGCCAAGTTGTTTTATTTGCGCACCATCTAAATCAGGTGCGTTAAGCACACCTCTTTGTAGCTCTAAGGCCAAATACAGCTTAACTTTATAGGTCAGCATTTGCCCGACGTAAGCTTCTTCATTTGATAGATTGGCGCGCATAAAGATGTTTTGCATTTGCTGCGGCTGAGAGCCTGTTTTTAACACTGAAATGGTTATGGGTCCGGAACTCACGCCATCTATAGTAAATGGTGGAATGTCGACATTGCCAGCTGCACGGGGGGAAAGCAGAACTTGCCAGTGAGTTTCATTGCTGGCATCAAAGTTCATAATCTTCTTACTACGGCTAATACTTGTACGACCTACAATAAAGTCTTTCAACAGTGCAGAAGTATCTAGTTTGCCGCTTTTAATATCATCGTCAGCGGTCACGGTAAGCAAGAATGTTTCGCCTTCCATGATTGGGTTACGATCAACAGAAGCTTGCAATACCGTCAAAGCGCTAGCAGGAAAAGCGGCTGTTAGTGCGATAATCGCGAGAGTAAAAATATAACGTATTACCACTGTTCGTTTTCCTTAGAATTAATACCTTGTTGGCGACGTTTCTGATATTCAAGTTGCATTTTATTACGCAGTAGCACCTGTGGATCATCTGCGATTGCGCGCAAAGCACGTTCCATTTCTGGTGGTAAAGGCTCATCGGTTGGTTGCACGCTAGCTGCTACTTGCTCAGCCGGCTGTTGTGCTTGAGTATCATTGTTTTGCGGCGCTGCTGACTGAGTTTGTTGTTCTATAGGTTCATTAGTTTGGTTATCGACTTCAGCCTGCTTAGGCTGACTTGCTTTTGGAGTAGCCTGCATTTCAGCTTCGTTACTCACTTCTTCTGAGTCAGTAGGGGCTGCGTTTTGTGGCTCAGACTCTGATGATTGATTATTTTTATCATCGGTGCTGCCTTTATTGTCATCAGTTGGTTGCGATTCCTGAGTTTGTTCAGATTCTTTAGGAGTCTGCTCATCACCTTGCGGCTTACCATTTTGTGATTGCTCACCTTTTTCTTGGCTATCTTTAGGCTGCTGTTCACCAGGCTGGCTATCTTTCGATTGACCTTCTTGAGACTGACTGTTTTGTGGTTGATTGCTGTCAGATTGAGAGTCCTTAGACTGTTGATCTTTATTTTCCTGCTCTGAATTTTGCTCTGAATTTTGTTCTGATTGTTGATTGTCTTGCTGCTTTTGTTGTTCTAACTCTTTGGCAAGGGCTAGATTACTTTTGGCAGCGTCGAAATCTATTTGTTGTTCTAGTGCTGACTGATAACGTGTTTGGGCTTCAGCATATTGACCAAGCTGCATTAATGCGTTGCCTTGGTTATATAGACCACTAGCGGAGTTATCTTTTTCAAATGCAGTTAGTGCTTGCTGATACTGACCTGATTTGTAAAGTGCACTTGCTTGCCATTGTGGATTGTTAAATTGTTCGGCTGCTGCGGCAAACTCTTTGCTGTTATAAGCATTCATTGCTTGCTGATCTTGAGTTTGCCACATATTGTTCCAAGTATTGGCATAGGCTTGTTCACTGGGTTGTAGAAGCGCGAATAGTGCAATACTAGCAATAAGTCCGTTTCTGAAACTAAGCAAAGCTGGTAATAACAACATTAGGGCAAAGTAGGGGCCAAGATCTTGCCAAGTTTCACCTTCAAGATCACTCGCTTTAGTGTCTTTACTGTTGGAAAGCCATTGAGTAATTTGGTTTAAATCAGACCCGTCAGCTCGGCTAGGTACTAGTATACCATCGGCATCGTTGGCTAATTCTTTTAGCAAGGCATAATTGGTTTTAGCGACCACTACTTGGTTAGCGTTATCGCGCAGCAGTTGTCCATCAGGTAATTGTATTGGCGAGCCTTGTTGGCTACCAAAGGCGATAATAGTTAGCCGATAAGCACTATCACTAAGTAACGATTCTGCACGTTTAAACTGACTACTAGAAACACCATCAGTAAATAAAATGATATCACCGCGAATATGTCCACCTTGGCTCAATAATGATTGTGCTTGGCTGATAGCTGCTTCAAGGTTTGATCCGCGAACAGGCATAATACTTGGGGTTAATGTTGGCAGTAGATTTAACAGCGTGGCTTTGTCTCGTGTAAGCGGACTAATAGTAAATGCATCGCCAGCATAGGCAACTAAGCCTGTTTCACCTTCTGCGAGTTCAGCGATAAGATCGGTAGCGCGGAATTTAGCTTGGGTTAGTCGGTTTGGCGCTAAATCAGTTGCGTACATTGATAATGACATATCCATGACTATTACTCGGCCCTGAGCTGACTCATAAACGGGCAGTGCTTTTTTCTCTAAAGCTGGTCCAGATAAGGCAAACACTGCGATTAACCAAGCAGCAGCTAAATAGCCAATGTTGTTTTTCTTGTTACTTGCAGTACCGCCAATTAACACTTTAGCTAGGTGCGGGGCAATATAGTGGCTCCAGCTTGAACTAGCGGCTTTGCTTTTAAATAGCGTCAATAAAAGCAGTGCTAATGGTAATAGTGCCCAAAACCATTCAGGACGTAGAAAATGCATGCTTAACGTCCTCCTTTATTAAAATAGGGCTTAGCTCTAAAGAAAGAGACTTGAGTTAACGAGATTAGTATTGAAACTATTAGGGCTATCGCTAATGGCCAGTAAAAAAGTTCTGACTGCGGGCGGTAGCTAAGTTGATCTCTAGCTACAGGTTCCAGCGTATCAATGACTTGATAGATCTGTTCAAGTTCTTCAGTATTGCGTGCTCTAAAATACTGCCCGCCTGTTTGTTCTGCAATTTTCTGCAATTGAGATTCGTCCAAATCCATAGAAGGGTTAACGCGCTCTTTACCGAAGAGTGTTCTGCGCTCCATTACATCTGCACCAACACCTATGGTGTAAATCGTAACGCCTCTTTGTTTGGCTATTTGGGTAGCTTGGTCGGGCGATATCGCTCCTGCATTATTTGAACCGTCGGTTAGCAAGATTAACACTCGGTTACTTTTCTCAACTTTATCAAAACGCTTTACGGCTAAAGCAATCGCTTCACCTATAGCCGTCTGTTTACCCACCAAACCAATTTGCGCCTCGGTTAAGTATTGAGCAACACTGCGTCTATCTTGTGTTAGAGGGGATTGTAGGTAAGCATGATCAGCAAACAAGATAAGCCCAAGACGATCGCCTTTTCTGCGCTCGATAAAGTCGGTGATCACATGCTGAATAAGGGTAAAACGGTCAACGACTTTGCCATCAATGATCATATCTTCAATTTGCATACTGCCTGATAGGTCAACAGATAGCATCAGATCGCGCCCTTTAGTCGGTAACTCTATCGGCTCACCAACCCAAAGTGGACGAGCGCAAGCCAGTACTACGAAAAACCAAATTAACCAATAACGTTTATTAGAGTGTTGGCTATTGTCTGTTGCTGCTATTTGCGTCGGTAAACTGGCTCCAGGAAGCAGTAAATGTCCACCTAGGTTTTTAGGCTGTTGTTTGTTTCTAAAAATAAGTGGCAGCGGTAACAATAATAAAAGTAGCGGCCAAGCCAAGGTTAACATGGTAAGACCTCACTACTTGTTTGGTGCTTGCTTGGCTTCAAAGGGAGCGCAGACTTTAACCAGTTACTAGCTGCTATTTTGAGTCTTTGTTTTTCTTCGTTGCTAAAAGAGTTTGGCTGAAATCGTTTAGCTAATAACTGACATAGCTCATCTTGAGGTGTTTTGACTTGTGCATTTAACCATAGCGTCCAGTCATTACCGCTCAGCTTAGCGACCTGCTGCCGGTTTGTTGTGCTCATTGCTGCGCGCTTTAATAGGCTACTGACCTCAATCACAAACTGTGGATGTTGCAGATCCATAGCGTCAAGTTGCTTAAGTGCTGCTTTTTGCACAGCATATTTATTTCTACGCTGCTTAAGCAAATAAATAAGGGTTATTGTCAGTGCAACACCGGCAAATATCGCTAACCAATAACCATAGGCTAGAGGCCAAGTCCCAATCTCAGTAGGTGGTTGAATATCTTTTAAACTTGCAAGCGCTGGGTTTCCAGGAGTCGTCATCTATCTTAGCCCTCCTAACTGTTGGCTTAGGCGTTGTCCCGCATCAATAACTCGGGTTTCAACATTGAGCTTTTGCATCATCTCTATAAACTGCTGTTGTTGTTGCAGTTGATTTGTAAGCCATTGCTCATAACTATTGCGATCTATCACTCGCTCTTTACCACCTTCTCTAACCGGTAATTGAAAGTGTTTTGGTAGTGTTAACTCACCTTGGCGTAGTGGGTCTGTAATTAAAAAGGCACCCATATCACAATGGCGCTTTAAATCTGATAACGCGGCTAAGCAGGCAGGAGTAAAGTGGCTTCCGTCGGAAATAATCCAAATCAATGAGCCAGGTTTAGCAAGTCGGCGTAACCGTTGGCAAGCCTTTGCCATATGATCTGGCTCTGGTTTTTGTTGCACAATATTTTGCAGTTGGTGTTGGTGCAGCTTTTGTATTGCTGACACCATTTGCAAAATACCTTGTTGGCGACTTCGCGGTTTTAGCTCAATGTGCTCCTGTTCTGTCGCTATTAAGGCGCCTAAACGGTCACCGTGCATAACAGCGCTCCAGCCAAGGGTTGTGGCAAGGTGGGCTGCCTGCACGGATTGCAACATTAGGCTTGAGCCAAAATACAAACTATGACTGAGATCGAGTAACACTAAAACGGGTCGTTCGCGCTCTTCAACAAATAGTTTAGTGTGCGCTTTACCTGTTCTTGCTGTTACACGCCAATCTATGGTGCGTACGTCATCGCCACTTTGGTAATGTCGTACTTCAGCAAACTCCATGCCTCTGCCTTTTATTAGGCTAGCGCGGTGTCCTGCAAGGCTGGCTTTAGCTTTGCTGCGTTTTTCAGGCAAAGCTTTGGCTAAGCTCTGACAAGCAAGTAGCTCTTTTTGCGTAATATTAATGCCATCGCTAAACAGTGGCAGTTTTGTATAGGGCATTAAGGTACGGCAACCTGTGAAAGAATATGGTTTATCACATCGTCAGCACTGACGCCGTCAGCCTGAGCTTGATAACTAAGCAGTAGGCGATGACGGAGCACGTTAGGTGCTACTGCTTGAATATCCTCCGGTGATACAAAGTCACGCTCATGTAAATAAGCGCGTGCGCGTGCGCAGCGCTCAAGCGATAAAGTTGCACGAGGGCTTACACCATATTCAAGCCAGCTAGCGAGCTCTTGGCTATAAGCTTCGGGTTTACGTGTCGCCATAATAATGTCGACAATGTATTTTTCTAGCGGCTCAGCGAGGTAAATCTGTAAGGCGTGTTCACGAGCGGCAAATATATCTCCTTGGATAATGGGATCAACTTGCGGTAGTTCTTGCTTTAAAGCCTCATTACGAGACATTCGCATAATTTGGAACTCTGTTTCTGCACTTGGGTAATCTAAATTCAAATGCATTAAGAAACGGTCGAGCTGCGCTTCTGGTAGTGGATAGGTTCCTTCGTTTTCTAGAGGATTTTGTGTTGCCATAACTAAAAATAGTTCAGGTAACTGGTAACTGTGCTTACCCACAGTTACTTGGCCTTCAGCCATCGCTTCTAATAAAGCAGATTGCACTTTCGCTGGAGCGCGATTAATTTCATCCGCCAAAATGAGGTTGTGGAATATCGGTCCGGCCTCAAATTCAAAAGTGGCGGTTTGCGCCCGATAAATATCGGTACCAGTTAAATCAGCTGGTAATAAATCAGGGGTAAATTGAATACGGTGAAAATCACCTTCAACACCATCACATAGGGCTTTTACCGCTCGAGTCTTAGCAAGACCTGGTGGACCTTCTACTAATAGGTGTCCATCGGCTATTAATGCAATTAGTAGATTCTCGGTGAGAATAGGCTGTCCTAAAATGACAGTGTTTAAATATTCGCGTAACGCGTGAAATCGACTCAAAGGCATGATGCTACTCGGTTTATTTTAAGTAAGTTAGGTATAGACCAGCAACATAGTAAAAAATTCCATTGGTGTTTGGCTAGTCTCAATTTTATTTATGCAGATAAATCATCTTCTTTTGCCTACTTTTTTATCTAATGATTCTGATTTAGGCGGCTTATCAATAAGATGGCTCAAAGAAAAATTTGTATTTATAGATATTAATCATTGTTAATAAAAGGCTTTTGGATGTTTTTAATACAAAAAAACAAACAAGTGTTTAAAACCTGCCCTTAAGAAGTTAGAATCAGATCACACTTTAGATGGTCAGACCTGTTTGGTTGATTGCAAATGGGTTTCTCAAGGATATAAGAAAGCGCGCGGCTAAAAGCTAGCGAGCAGAATAAGAGGGCGAGAAATGAGTGATAGACAGCAGGTGAAAAATGCAAGAGGCGAACGTATCGCGATTGTATCGGGATTACGAACACCGTTTGCAAAGCAAGCAACGGCTTTTCATGGTGTATCGGCATTAGATATGGGCAAGATGGTCGTTAATGAATTGCTTTCTCGTTCAGAGCTAAATCCCAAAGAAATTGAACAACTGGTTTATGGACAAGTTGTTCAAATGCCTGCAGCGCCAAATATTGCTCGAGAAATCGTTTTAGGCACTGGGATGGATATTAGCACTGATGCTTATAGTGTTACGCGCGCTTGTGCCACCAGTTTTCAATCTACGGTTAACGTAGCTGAATCTATCATGACGGGCAATATGGATATTGGTATTGCAGGTGGGGCTGACTCTTCGTCGGTACTGCCAATTGGTGTTTCTAAAACGCTCGCTCATGCTTTAGTTGACCTTAATAAGGCCCGTAGTTTTGGCCAGAAGCTAGCAATTTTCCGTCGCCTTGGTTTAAAAGATTTATTACCTGTTCCGCCAGCCGTTGCTGAATACTCAACAGGTTTGTCTATGGGGCAAACGGCTGAGCAGATGGCTAAGACTTACAATATTAGCCGCGCAGATCAAGATGCATTGGCCCATCGTTCTCATACATTAGCGACCGAAACTTGGAATGCTGGCAAGCTAGCTGAAGAGGTTATGGCTGCACATGTGCCTCCTTACAAGTCATTTATCGATCGCGATAATAATATCCGTGAAAACTCATCTTTAGAGTCCTACGCTAAGCTTCGCCCTGCATTTGATCGTAAGCATGGTTCAGTCACCGCTGCTAACAGTACGCCACTAACCGATGGTGCATCTGCAGTGTTATTGATGAGCGAAGGTCGCGCTAAAGCATTAGGTTATACGCCTATTGGCTATATCAAGAGCTACGCTTTTACCGCTATTGATGTGTGGCAAGACATGTTAATGGGGCCCTCTTATGCAACGCCACTTGCACTTAAGCGTGCAGGGATGGAGCTAGAAGATCTAACCTTGATTGAAATGCATGAAGCATTTGCAGCGCAAACACTCGCTAATATGCAAATGTTTGCTTCGAAAAAGTTTGCCGAAGAAAAGCTGGGTCGTAACCGTGCTATCGGTGAAATCGATATGAGTAAATTTAACGTACTTGGTGGCTCATTGGCTTATGGTCATCCATTTGCTGCAACGGGCACGCGTTTGGTGACACAAGTTTGTCATGAGCTTAAACGCCGTGGTGGTGGTACAGGTCTCGCAACAGCATGTGCTGCGGGTGGTTTAGGTGCAGCAATGATTGTTGAAGTGGAGTAATCACATGGAAAAGACATTTAATTTATCACGTCGTGAAGACGGTATCGCGGTATTGACCATGGACGTGCCTGGTGAAACCATGAATACCTTGCGCAGTGAGTTTGGCCCAGAGATCAGTGAAGTTCTTGCTGAGATAAAAGCCGATAATAGTATCAAAGGGCTAGTGTTAATTTCGGGCAAAAAAGACTCATTTGTTGCAGGTGCAGATATTTCAATGCTAGATGCCTGTGAAACTGCTGCCGATGCCAAACTATTGTCACAACAAGGGCATGTTGTATTCAATGAGTTAGAGAGCTTAACAATTCCCGTTGTTGCCGCTATCAATGGAGCGTGTCTTGGTGGTGGTTTAGAGCTGGCTTTAGCATGTCATAAGCGAGTATGTTCGCTGCATGCAAAAACCATGATGGGTGTACCTGAAGTTCAACTAGGGTTACTGCCTGGTGGTGGTGGTACTCAACGGTTGCCGCGTTTAGTCGGCGTAACGACAGCACTTGATATGATGCTAACGGGTAAGCAACTTCGCCCTAAGCAAGCACTAAAGATGGGCTTAGTCGATGATGCTGTGCCAGAGTCTATTCTACTGCGTACAGCTGTTGAAATGGCACTTGCGGGTAAACGACCAGCCAAGAAAAAGAAGCAGTCTTTAATTAATCAAGTGCTCGAAGGAACGAGTGCTGGTCGAAATATTATTTTCGATCAAGCGGCCAAGCAAGTCTCTAAAAAGACTCAAGGTAATTATCCTGCTCCAGCAAAGATCATTGACTGTGTTAGGCAGGGAATGACGAAAGGCATAACTAAAGGATTAGAAGTAGAAGCGAGTCATTTTGCTGAACTTGTGATGTCGAAAGAATCTGAAGCGTTGCGTAGTATTTTCTTTGCAACCACTGAAATGAAGAAAGAGACTGGCGCTGGTGACGTTGAGCCTAAACCTGTAAATAAGGTAATGGTAATCGGCGGTGGTTTAATGGGGGGAGGGATTGCCTCTGTTACCACCACAAAAGCTAAAATTCCGGCTCGTGTGAAAGATATCAGCGAAACAGGCCTGAGTAATGCGTTAGCGTATGCTTACAAACTGCTTGATAAAGGTGTAAAGCGCCGTCATATGACGCCGGCAGTACGTGATAACCTGATGGCATTGATGACTACAACGACAGAATACAAAGGCATTAAAGATGCAGATATCGTTGTTGAGGCGGTTTTTGAAGACTTAGCTCTTAAGCATCAAATGGTTAAAGATGTTGAGCGTGAATGTGGCAAGCATACTATTTTTGCTTCTAATACCTCTTCATTGCCTATTGGACAAATTGCTGAAGCGGCAACTAGACCTGAAAACGTAATTGGTCTGCACTACTTTTCACCAGTAGAAAAAATGCCGTTAGTTGAAGTTATTGCACATGAAAAAACATCGCCTGAAACAATTGCAACCACTGTGGCATTTGCTAAGAAGCAAGGTAAAACACCGATTGTAGTACAAGATGGTGCAGGTTTTTATGTTAATCGGATCCTCGCGTTATATATGAATGAAGCTGCTCAATTACTGCTAGAAGGGCAAAGTGTAGAGCACCTTGATAAAGCCTTGGTTAAATTTGGTTTCCCTGTAGGGCCAATGACTTTGCTTGATGAAGTGGGCATTGATGTTGGTGCTAAGATTTCACCAATCCTTGAAAAAGAATTAGGTGAGCGTTTTAAAGCGCCTGCGGCATTTGATAAATTACTAGCAGACGACAGAAAGGGACGTAAGAACGGTAAAGGGTTCTACTTATACGGCGGCAAGAAGAAAGCTAAGCAAGTTGATGAAACTGTTTATACAGTATTGGGTTTAAAGCCTGGTGTTGACACTGAAGCATCGGAAGTCGCTCAACGTTGTGTAGTACAAATGCTAAACGAAGCGGTGCGTTGCTTAGAAGAAAACATTATCGCTAACCCTCGTGATGGTGATATAGGGGCGATATTTGGTATTGGCTTCCCACCATTCTTAGGTGGACCTTTCCATTATATTGATACACTTGGTGCTGCTAATTTGGTTAAGATCCTAGAAAACTATCAATCTCGTTATGGCAATCGATTTGAACCTGCCACAAAGCTAAAACAAATGGCTGAGGATGGTTCACGATTTTTTAGCTAAGTAGTGTTTGTAAATTAAGTATTTATTAGGCGTGGTTAAAAAAACGGCAGTAAAATGCCGTTTTTTTATACGCGACAGGTAGTGGTTTGCCTAAAAAACGCTCTCTTTGTTTTGATTTTGTCTATATAATGCTGGCTCAGCTTGATTAATGGCTAGGATAGCTAACTTATTTGAAGTGAGGTGTAGATAAGTGGAATTGGTTATTGGGCTTATATTATTGTATTCAGGCTATGCTTTAGGAATTGCTGCTTTTAAGGCGGGTCTTCCTGTTAAGCGCTGGGCATTTGCTGGAGCATTGCTTGGACCTGTCGCTTATCCTTTACTTAATTCGCATAAACAACTGGCTTATCGAAAAGCGATGGGTAAACAGGGACGAACAATTAGTTTGTAACTACCGACCGTCGCGAGTCACCTAAAGCAGAGCTAAAGCTGGTAAGGGACAGGTAGGCGGGTCTGAGGATTTTATAGATTAACTTATTGTAATAAAAAAGGAGCATAAGCTCCTTTTTTGGTTTTTGGCGATATAACCTTTAGTTCCACCATGCTCTTGCTGGGGTCACTTGTAATTGGCTCAAGCCCTCAGGTAATTGAACCTTCTTGCGTGCAGGTTTTGTTAATCCAAGAAATCTCATTAATGAATCAAGCATCGTCACACCTCTCAATATCGCAAATAGCTTTGTTAGTTCCACCAACCTTTAGCTGGGATTACTTCTAATTTATTTAGGCCTTCAGGGAGCTGAACCTTCTTACGGCTTTGTTTTTCGGTGCCAAAAACTTTTAAAATTAAATTGAACATAATGTTACCCCCCAATTAGCTAGCTGCTTCTGTTGTGTACTTAATGTTTGGTATGCCCGCAGTGTACTTAATGTTTGGAATGCCTGCAGTGTACTTAATGTTTGGAATGCCTGCAGTGTACTTAATGTTTGGAATGCCTGCAGTGTACTTAATGTTTGGAATGCCTGCAGTGTACTTAATGTTTGGAATGCCTGCAGTGTACTTAATGTTTGGAATGCCTGCAGTGTACTTAATGTTTGGAATGCCTGCAGTGTACTTAATGTTTGGAATGCCTGCAGTGTACTTAATGTTTGGAAT
>NZ_JAKILC010000028.1 GCF_023283845.1 Shewanella marinintestina | reverse complement strand
AGTCATTAATGTCACCGTGACCCCGGTGGTGGATATCCTAACCGATACCCTTAATGTCACCGAAGACACCCCGCTTGAGTTTGATGTGTTAGATAATGACAGCTTTGAAAACGCGGATGCGACCATCACCGCTGTCACTAACGGCGCCCACGGCACCGTGACCATCGGTCAAGATGGCAAGCTCACCTATACGCCAAGTGCCGATTACCATGGCGCAGACAGCTTCACTTACACCGTGACCGCAGGCGGCGTGACGGAAACCATCACCGTCACTGTCAACGTCAGCCCGGTGAATGATGCCCCAGAATTCCGCTCAGGAAGTGATGTTGCTGGCGATGATGCCAATGACGATAGTTACAATTTTGGCAGTATCAATGAAGGAGCAACTGCAGGAACAGTTGTAGGCACAGTGGTTGCAGATGATCCTGACAGTGGTGATAGGCTAACTTATAGTTTTGCGGGCGGCTCTCTCACCGATGGTGTATTTACGATTGATGCCGATTCTGGCGAGATAACGCTTAATAAAGAGATCGATGATGCAGATCTAGGCTCTTTTACTCTAAATGTTGTTGTAACTGATACTACTGGATTAACAGATACTGCAACTGTAGCAATTGAGCTGGCAAATGTTAATGAACCTCCGATTGCTACAGATGACTACTTTGGTGTTGGGCTTAATAGCTCCTATTACAGCTACAACGATAGTACTGATGGCGGCAACTTATCTTCTGTAGAACAGGTTAGAAATTTCATTAATAACAATGAAGCCAATGCAACCTTCTTTGCTACGACCCTAAATTATGCTTGGGGTAATGGAAACTTAGGTACAGGTAATAGTCTGCAACAATTCTTGGGTGATGACGCTACAAGCTTAAGCAATGATCCAGGAAATAGCTCTGATGCCATCTTACACATGGAAGGTTCTGTTCAATTAGATGCTGGAACCTACGGCTTAAAAGTAACTGCAGATGACGGTTATTCTGTAATGATTGATGGTGTTGTCGTAGCTGAAGTATCAAGAAACCAATCTTCTAGTACTCGAGTACCCGGCGATGACGGGCATATCTACTTTGATATCGATGAATCTGGCGCTCACTCAATAGAAGTTATTTATTGGGATCAAGGTGGTGCTTATCAACTAAATATCGAATTGGGCGAATTTGATAGTAATAATCAACAAATTGGTGATTACACTCCGCTTGGAGATCAGATAATTGCTAATGGTGTTGCCGTATTTGAGGATACGCCATTCACCTTCACCGCTGATTCAATTCTTGCCAATGATACCGATCCTGATGGTGATATACTGTCAATCATAGCTGTAGGCAATCCACAAAATGGTACGGTAGAGCTAGATGTTGAAGGCAATGTTGTATTTACACCCGACGCTGGTTTTACCGGCTCAGCTAGTTACGAATATACCGTCCAAGATGCTGATGGCCTGACTGATACGGCTACTGTTTATTTTGATGTCATGCCAACACGTGATTACGACTACATGGGCGGTACTGATGGTGACAATATTATTCAAGGTTCAGATGACCATGATATTATTGTTAGTGATACCAGTGGCTTACAAATTGTTCAAGGTGAAAATTATAATTTAGCCTTTATTCTCGATTCCTCTGGAAGTATGGGCGTAACTGCTGTTGATAATGCAAAAACACAATTAATCGAAGTATTTAAAGTGTTATTAGCGTCAGCATCCGGTCAGCACTCTGGTGTTGTAAATGTAGCCGTTATTGACTTCTCAGGTTCTGCAACTCTTAGCCTATCTTTCAACATAAAAGATCTTGATATAGCAGCTCTAGAAAACAATACAAGTGAGGCATGGAAAGCTATTACAAGTGGAGGAAGCACCAACTACATAGATGCTTTTAGCGCAACTAAAGATTGGTTTAATAGCAGCGATATATTAGCCAACCCAGGAAACAATGTTACCTACTTTATCACTGATGGAAAACATAATACTAACGGCAGTCCAAGCTCGGCATTTGATTTACTAAATGAAGTCTCAGAAGTCGAAGCTGTAGGGATAAAAAACTCTATTAAAGAAAATGATATCAAGGATTATGATAGTGACGGTAATGTTAGGTTTAAAGTTGATGTAAACGATTTAGCCGACATTATTTTAGGTAATGAAACCGCATTAGAGCCAGGGAATGACAAAGCGTTTGGCGATGCAGGCAATGACATTTTGTTCGGAGATCTCGTTCAGTTCACTGACGGTTCAACTACAGTTCAAGGTCTATCAGCACTTAAGGCTATTGTAGCGAAAGAAAGCAATGTCGATGAGAACAGTCTCTCAATGCAAGATATCCATCAGTTCATTTCAGACAACCCTTCTGTTTTTGATACCGCAACCGACGCGGATGGCAATGACACACTCGAAGGTGGTGAAGGTAATGACATTCTGTTCGGTCAAGGAGGTAATGACATACTAATTGGCGGAATGGGAGAAGACACCTTAATCGGTGGCCTAGGCGATGACACACTAACTGGTGGCACTGGAGCCGATACATTTATTTGGACTAAAAATTCAGTAGATAGCAACGACGACATAACAGATACCATTACAGATTTCGATCTTGCTGAAGATAAGCTTGATTTAAGTGACATCCTGCAAGGTGACTCGATAAGTGATTTAGCGCCTTTAATCAGCTTTAGTGTTAATGGCGGCTCTACCACAATCAATATTGATACCAATCAAGATGGTAACTTTGATCAACACATCACTCTAGATGGCATCAACTTAGAAACTGAATACGGTGGCTCTGAATCCGAAATAATATCTGGTTTATTAGGCAACAATGGCGACGGTCCACTTATTGTTGGTACTTCAACAGGTGATCCTGTTACCCAATCGGTCAATGGACCAGATCCACTGGACGATCCATTTAGTCCCGTTGGTTTTGATCATATACCTTAAACGAAAGAAGCAAATAATGGCCTGTGGCAAAACAGGCCGCTATGACCGATACTTCAATAATAATAGATAATAAAATCTTAAGGATAAGTACCTAAAGTGTCTGCTTCTGATCCTAATAGCACAGAGCAGTGGACGATTTCGGCCTCACAACGAGTCATTGTCGATCCTCTGTTAGACAGCTTAGTTCTGCTCACCGAGCATTTCGGTAGCCCCTGTTCCAGTGACTCATTGGCTGCAGGCCTGCCAATGCAAGGTAACGTATTAACGCCTGAGCTATTACCGCAGGCAGCAAATAGAGCTGGACTTGCAGCCAAGTTATCTCGCAAAGGTTTAGACGAAATATCGGCGATTATGTTGCCGTGTATTTTGCTACTTAAAGATAAGAAAGCCTGTTTACTTCGCGAACTTGATATAGAAAAAGACCGTGCTGTTATCCAATTACCAGAAACGGGTGGCAAAGAAACCCTATCCATTGAAGATCTAGAAGCACTGTATGTCGGCTATCTATTTTTAGTTAAGCAAGAATACCGCGGAGACATGGGCCTAGATGTTCATCTGCATGACAGTAAAGTTCACTGGTTATGGCAAACCGTAAAAGACTCTGCACCAATTTATCGAGACGCACTTATCGCGTCAGTGCTAGTTAACTTATTTGCTTTAGTATCACCACTATTTATCATGAATGTGTACGATAAAGTGGTTCCCAACCTAGCATTTGACTCATTATGGGTATTGGCGATTGGTGCTGGTATCGCTTACATCTTTGACTTAATTATGCGCCAATTGAGAAGCTACTTAATTGATGTGGCAGGCAAAAAAGTCGACATCATAGTCTCTTCTCGACTATTCGCAAAAGCAATTGGTATCCCTTTAGAAAAACGCTCGCCTAGCGTTGGTGGTATGGCTAAGCAGCTTGGCGAGTTTGACAGTATTCGCGACATACTAACTTCGGCGACCATAACTACTCTAGTTGACTTACCCTTTGCGTTATTCTTCCTGACCATCATCTATATCGTTGCAGGTGATCTCGCAATTATTCCGCTATTAGGTAGCATAATTATTATTACTTACACATTGATTATGCAGCCAAAGCTTAAGGCTGCCATTGATGAAAGTAATAAGTTTTCAGGACTTAAACACGGCCATCTTATTGAATCATTAGCTTCAATTGAGTCAATTAAATCTAGTGGAGCTGAAGGACTCGTACAAAAAAGCTGGCAGCAGATGATAGGCCACACTGCAAATTGGCAGCTTAAATGTAAAAAAATCACAACATCGGTGACTAATGTGGCCACTTTTGTGGTGCAAACTTCAGTGATTTTTGTTGTAATTTTAGGCGTCTACCGTGTATCGGAAAATGAAATTTCTATGGGTGGAATTATCGCAGCGGTGATCTTATCTAGCCGTGCGATTTCACCGATGGCACAGCTAGCAGGCTTAATGACTCGCGGGAACCAAACCGCGAGTGCACTACGACAACTTGATGAATTAATGACTCAAGAAGATGAGTTTGAAAACAAAGGCCACTTAGTCAGTCGCCAGCGCCTTTTAGGCCAAATTAGTGCGCATCATGTAGGTTTTAGTTATCCCGGTTCTGAGCGTCCAATTCTGCATCCATTATCGATGAATATTGATCCCGGAGAGCGAATAGCAATTATTGGACGCAATGGTTCAGGTAAAAGCACACTAGCAAAACTTCTCGTTGGGTTGTTTCAACCTACTAAAGGTAGCCTGACTTATGACGGCCTAGATTCTGCACAGATCCACCCAAGCGATCTAAGGCGGAACTTTGGTTATTTGCCGCAAGATATCACCCTATTCCACGGCACAATCCGTGACAATATTCTATTTGGGACCCGCCAAGTTACCGAACACCAGCTCATTAGGGCTGTTCAATTGTCTGGCGTTAATCTGTTTACCAATTTAGAAACCGAAGGTCTAGATCAACAAGTTGGTGAGGGTGGTCGTGAGCTATCTCGTGGTCAACGACAAACGATTGCCCTTGCTCGCGCGACACTAAATGACCCTCCGGTTTTATTAATGGATGAACCAACGGCAAGTTTAGATGCTCGTGCAGAAAAGCAATTTATCAATGCGATGCACAACGTCAGCAAGGATAGAACTTTGCTGCTTATTACTCACAAGATGCATCTTCTTAATCTAGTTGACCGAATTATTGTGCTCGATAGAGGCCATATTGTGGCTGACGGCCCTAAAGCTGAAGTGCTTAAAAAGCTCAATGATGGCTTATTAGCTGGAGCGGCGAAAAAATGAGTAAACATCTAACAACCCATGACTTAGAAATGGTCGATGACGTTTATGGCGCGATGATGACCGATGCACCAGCTAGTCATAGGTTAACGATTTGGGCATTAGCAGCTTTAGCCATTACCTTTGTTCTTTGGGCTTACTTTGCAGAACTCGATCAAGTAACAACCGGAATGGGAAAAGTCATCCCCTCCTCTCAAGTGCAAGTCATTCAAAGTTTGGATGGTGGTATTTTACAAGATATGTATGTGCAAGAGGGTTTGATTGTCACTAAAGGTCAGCCATTAGCTCGAATTGACGCTACACGATTTCAGTCTGACTTTGCTCAACAAGAGCAAGAGGTTAATAGCTTGCTTGCCAATGTTATTCGACTGCAAACCGAACTCAATAGCATCACGATTTCTGGCATCAGTAATGATTGGCGAGAACAGGTAAAAATCTCTCCTCAGACACTAATCTTTCCGGCAAGTCTTGAAGACAGCGAGCCAGAGCTAACTCGACGTCAACGTGAAGAATACGTTGGTAGACTCGACAACCTTAGTAATCAGCTTGAAATCCAAGCTAGGCAGATCCAACAGCGAAATCAAGAGATCCAAGAACTCGCGTCTAAGATTAAAACCTTAACAACTAGCTTTCAACTGGTTTCAAGAGAACTTGAACTTACTCGCCCGTTAGCACAAAAAGGTATTGTTCCTGAGGTTGAATTATTAAAACTACAGCGCGTAGTTAACGACATTCAAGGAGAGTTAGCCTCACTTCGCTTGCTCCGCCCTAAAGTCAAATCAACCATGGATGAAGCCATTTTAAAACGTCGTGAATCAGTATTAATTTATGCAGCCGATAGCCGAGCCCAGCTCAATGAAATGCAAACCAAGCTATCACGCATGAACGAAGCTCAAGTAGGCGCACAAGATAAAGTAAGCAAGGCGGAAATTGTCTCACCAGTTAACGGAACGGTTAAAACAGTTCATATTAATACCCTAGGCGGTGTAGTCCAGCCGGGGGTGGATATAATTGAAATTGTTCCTTCAGAAGACAAATTATTGATTGAAACAAAAATCATTCCTAAGGATATCGCCTTCTTACACCCAGGATTACCAGCTGTAGTAAAAGTTACCGCCTATGACTTCACTCGCTATGGAGGTCTTAATGGCACGGTCGAGCATATCAGTGCCGATACTAGCCAAGATGAAGAAGGTAACAGTTTTTATATCGTAAAAGTTAGAACTGAATTTTCTAGCTTAACCAAGGACGACGGCACTGAAATGCCAATCATACCAGGGATGTTAACCTCCGTTGATGTGATTACAGGGCAAAGATCCGTTTTAGAGTACATACTTAATCCAATATTACGGGCAAAAGACACAGCGCTCAGAGAGCGCTAGGCCCGAAAACGACCAGGAGGGGTAAACATGGGTAGTAGCAAAATACGGCAGCTCAAACGAAGTGCACTAGCACTGACTGTTGGTGCACTGATGATGCCGGCATCTGCTTATAGCCAAACACTAGAGCAAGCCGTTGCACATACTTTGGATACTAATCCAGAAATTAGAATTGCATTTAACCGCTTCAAAGCACGTGAAGAGCAAGTCAACCAAGCAGTTGCAGGCTATATGCCAACGGTTGATATTAGTGCGGGTTATGGTTGGGAACAAACCAATAGCCCCTCCACTCGCCGCCGTGTCGTCAACGGTGTTGGCCAAGGTGAAGTCGACGATGATGGTGTAATCGAGCTTGAACGTGGTGAAGCTGGGTTTAGTATTAAACAAATGTTATTTGACGGCTTCTATACCAGCAGTGAAGTGGATAGATATAGCTTTGAAGCCAGTGCAGAGCAGTGGGCACTATTTGCCGCAGCTGAAGATATGGCCTTAGATGTCGTCAATGTGTATATCAACTACATCCGTAGTGAACAAGTACTCACGTTGGCGGAAAAGAACCTTGAAAGCCATAAAGATATCTATGAGCAAATCAAACAGCGGACAGATTCAGGTTTAGGATCTACTGCAGATTTATCGCAAATAACAGGTCGTTTAGCACGGGCCAATGCAAACGTTATTTCAGCACGTAACAATTTTTATGATGCTAAATCGCAGTTTGTCCGCATAGTAGAACAACAACCTGAAGATATGATTGTGCCAGTTCCTGATGCCGATATGCTGCCAGCTGATCTTGGGACCAGCATTATTATGGCTCAAGAGAATCATCCTATCCTCAAGTCAGCAGCAAGTGATATCAATGCTGCGAAAAATGAAAGAGATTCCGCTCAATCAAATTATTACCCTAAAGTTACCTTAGAGCTTGATGGTAACTGGAATAATAATCTTGATGGTGAAGATGGAATTTCTGGTAGTGGAACATTTCAACGTGATGTAGGCGGTCATAATAATGACCTCGTCGCTATGGTGCGAATGAAGTACAACTTATTTGCCGGTGGCCGCGATCTCGCCCGAGAAAAGGAAGCTGCTTACAAAGTTGGCGAAGCCAAAGAGATCCGTCAAAGAGCACATAGACAAGTAGTCGAAGGTGCAAATTTAGCTTGGAATGCTTACGAGCTACTTACGCCACAAAAAATGTATATCCGTGATCATGTTATTGCAGCAAAAGACACTCAAGTTGCCTATAGCCAGCAATTTAACTTAGGCCAACGTACATTACTGGATTTACTTGATACTGAAAATGAGCTGTTTGAAGCCAGAAAAGATTATTTAGAATCTGAATATGATGAAATTATTGCTCAATACAGAGTACTCAATGCAACAGGGCAATTACTTAATTCATTACGCGTAACCAGACCTGACGTTTGGCAAGGCGAAAGAGACTATGAAGGAGGAGTCCCACAATGAAAATCTTATTAATTCTATTAGGTATCATCACATTGGGTGGCTGCTCAATGCGTGACATAGCCACAATGGATGAACCTACGGTACAAGTTAATGATCTTAGCGATATCGATCATGACGGTGTTATCGTTGCTAGAGAGCGTTGTAATGAAACAGCTTTAGGTGCAACTATCGACAATTATGGCTGTGGTAAAATTAAACCGATTAATGAGCGTCAAGAGCTTAAAATTCTGTTCGCGAATGACTCTTACTATATCGACCCTATGTATTACTCTCAGGTAGAGGTCATTGCTGTATTTATGAAAGAGTTCCCAAATACAGATGCCGTGATTGAAGGACATTGTAGTAAAACGGGTAGCCATGAGCATAATCAGGTTTTATCGCAAAACCGTGCTAATGCCGTCAGTTCTTTACTATCAGAGCGTTTTGGTATTGATTCAAATAGGCTCAGTGCTATAGGTTATAGCTTCGATCGCCCAATTGACCCGACTCATACCGCTGCAGCTCACAAGGTAAACCGTAGGGTGATTGCAGAATTAACCGGAGACGATACCACTGCTGATATGAAGTGGCACATCTATACGGTAGACGAAGAAGTTAAATAGGAGTTTTAATAGAGCATCATGGTTGGCAGGCTTTATCCATTAAAAAAATTAAAAAAAGTCTGCCAATTCAAATTGACGGTGTTAACTCTGTCTGTCTTTTGTCTTTATGCTGCTCCGGTAAAAAAACTCGATTCAGCCCTAATAACCCAAACAATTGAGTCACAGTATGGTGAACGTGCGGGTAAAAGAATTAGGGCTTGGTTTAAAATTTTAGATGAAGCGAAGGATTTGCAAGATAGCGATAAAATTCTAATGGTTAATAATTTTTTTAACCTATTTCATTTTGTCGACGATATAAAACTTTGGGGAAATAAAAATTACTGGGCAACGCCCATGGAGTTTATAGGCGTTAGTGGTGGCGACTGCGAAGACTTTTCAATTGCCAAATACTTTACCCTACTCCAGCTTGGCGTTTCAGAAGACAAGTTAAGAATTACTATGGTTAAAGCAACCAGTGTAAATCAATACCATATGGTACTTGCCTATTATGAAACACCAGCCTCTATCCCTCTAGTTTTAGATAATCTTGATAAACAAATAAAGCCCGCGACTCAAAGAACCGATCTGTTGCCTGTTTATAGCTTTAACGGTCGACAATTGTGGTTAAACAAAGAAAAAGGACGCGGTGTGTTAGCAGGCTCCTCGTCTAAATTAGCGAAATGGAATGACCTAAAAGATCGCTTGGGTGTAGAGCGACTTAATCAACCCAAGATAAAACTGGAGTAGTTAACAAGATGACACTGTTTCGACAGATATACACACTACTGTTTGCGCTATTTTTACTGGTGGTTGCAAGTTTGGGTTATGTTCAGTTTACTGAAACTCAAAACTTCCTCACAAAGCAGATGGAGTCTGATCTCAATAATACCAGTCACTCTTTAGGGATTATGCTGGTTCCTGATCTCGAAGCCGGAGACATTGTTGGCGCCGAAACCCTGATAAATGTCATTTTTGAAGGTGGCTATTATCAACAAGTAAAGCTCACCTGGCTCGTCGATGGCAAGCAGCAGGTTTGGCAAAATCCTGTAACTATTGAAGGTGTACCACAATGGTTTATCGACCTAGGTTTATTTAAAACCATCAAACGCGAAAGCACTATCACCTCTGGCTGGATCCAATTAGCACGTCTTGAAATCACCGCTCATCCAGGGTTTGGTTACCACGAGTTGTGGCGCACAATGACTAACGCGATTACCGTATTTTCAATTCTATTTCTTATCGCCATTATCTTTGCTCGCTTAGGCTTAACATGGATATTAAAACCTTTGCACGAAATAGCCGAGCACGCCAAAGAAGTTGCTAATCGAAAGTTTGGCCCAGACATGAAAGTGCCAAAAACTGTTGAGTTAAAATCAGTTGTTCTTGCTTTCAATAGCATGTCAGATCAGCTTAAGCAGATATTTAACTCTCTCGATGAAGAGGTCGGTGAATTAAGAAAGAAAAACTTAGTCGACCAAGTGTCTGGCCTGCCTAATCGCCAATATATGATGGGGCATTTAAACAGTTGGTTAAGCGAACCTAAAAGCGGTGCGCTTATGATGGCTAAGTTTGATTGGCTTGAAGAGGTTCATAGCAAATATGGTTATCAAGTGCGCGACGAAACCATAAAATTACTCGCAGATAAAATGCAACAACATTTAGATGGGGTAACAACATCTGTTATCGCAAGGATCTCAGCTTATGAATTTGCTTTTCTTGTCACTAATTCAGAACATGAGCAAACAAGTAAGTATCTGCAAACACTGATCCGTACTATCAATCAAGAAGTATCAAAAGCTGGCTGTAAGCCCAATGAGCACTTTGCTATCGGTATTGCCGAACGCACAGGGCAAATGTCGGTGACCGATATTCTCGCGCAAGCTGACAACGCTCTGCAGAAATCTATTCAAGATAATAATGTTTTCCACTGGTTTGAAAGCAATGAAAAACAATTGTTCACCAGAGAGCAATGGCGTGAACATTTAAGTACTGCAATAACTGACGGTGAGTTTAAATTTAAGTGGCAACCGATATTGCTTAACGGAGCTAACTCTATTTTACAAAGAGAGCTTTATTGTCAGTTATCTATTCACGGAAAAATGGTACAAGCAGGCCAGTTCATGCCATATGTCGAGTTGCTTTCACTGGGAACATTGCTAGATAAATGCCTCATTGAAAGTATTCATAACAAAAAGCTCCTCGAAAGAAACTTTGAGCCTATCGCTGTGAATTTGACCTTCCAAAGTATGGGCGATCCAGAATTCCACCAATGGTTAAACAAATTCTTGCGCTCATCACCGCTAAGAGAACGGATCTGTTTCGATATCCCTGAAGCGGCAGTTTATAGCGCACCAGAGTCCTGTGAGGCGCTCTGTGCTGTCATTAGAGACAACGGCTCCCACTTTGGTATCGACCATTTCGGTCGTCAGTTTGGTTCTATGTCGTATTTACAAAACCTACGCCCAAGCTACGTTAAACTTGATCAATCTTTCGCTTATTATGACGAAAGTGAGCACAGTAGCGAGCTTTGTCGAGCTCTAATAAATGTGGCTAAAGGCTTAGATATTGAAGTGATTGTGACGGGTATTGAAGAGAACGAGCAGCTAAAACGTTTTGTTCCATTAAAAACGAATGCCTATATGGGTTATATCTCACCGCCAACACCTGTGGAGTAACCGCAAACGGATAAAGGCCTCTCATTTCTCAAGAGGCTTTTTGAAAAGTATTCGCCATGGTTCCATAAAAAGAGAGGATTCGAATCCTTTGCCAGTTTTTAGATACAAAAAAGCGTTTCGATTACTCGAGAGGCTTCATGTAAAAGTGGTCGGCTATGGTTTCATAAAAGAGAGGATTCGAATCCTTTGCCGGTTTTTAAATACAAAAAAGCCTTTCGATTACTCGAAAGGCTTAATATTAAAGTGGTCGCATGACAAAAGAGTGAGGATTCAAGCTCTTTCCCAGCAAATATAAACGAAAAAAGCCTCTTGATTTCTCAAGAGGCTTTTCGAAAAGTGGTCGGCCATGGTTTCATAAAAAGAGAGGATTCGAATCCTTTGCCAATTTTTAGGTACAAAAAAGCCTCTAGATTTCTCTAGAGGCTTCATGTAAAAGTGGTCGGTGATAGAGGATTCGAACCTCTGACCCTCTGGTCCCAAACCAGATGCGCTACCGGGCTGCGCTAATCACCGAAAATCTTTTGTCTTACTTAACTTGCTAAATATCGAGTAAACTCGTTATTTATAAATGTGGTCGGTGATAGAGGATTCGAACCTCTGACCCTCTGGTCCCAAACCAGATGCGCTACCGGGCTGCGCTAATCACCGAAACAATTTAAAGCGTTAGGAAAATGGGGTGACTGATGGGGTTCGAACCCACGACAACCGGAATCACAATCCGGGACTCTACCAACTGAGCTACAATCACCACTGATATTTCCTACTAACAAGTCTCGTTTCCATTCTGGTGCACCCAGAAGGATTCGAACCCTCGGCCTCACCCTCCGGAGGGGTGCGCTCTATCCAGCTGAGCTATGGGTGCCTTGCCTTGTTAGCGGGGCATATATTAGGTCCAAATCGCCTCGCCGTCTACACTTGTTTTGCTTTTTTTACAGGTTTTATGTGCGTTCGCTCAAGATTTGAGTGATTTGTACATTATTTTGTCACTGCGCGTCAAAATAATGACTTGGATGGCACCTGTTTTCGTGTTATCAATAAGGATTAGTCCAAATCCTAATCAAATTAGAATAATAGCGATTGGCGGAACGGCATGTTTAGGGAAGAACCAACTCAGTCAAAATCAACACTGAGGCTACACAAAAGGATTTCTCGCTTAAAAGCGTTAGCGCTGAAATATAAACGAGCAGAAATTACTCAGAATGCTCTGTTAGATATTTCTAACTTTGCAGCAAGTGTAACCACGCCTCAAGAATTCTATTCATCATTGCATCAATCCATCAATGAACTGATCCCGGCTGACAATTTTTTTATCGCTACGCTCAACTCTACTAACGGTAAAATCGAAGTCCCTTTTTTTCTAGATGAAAAAGATTCTCACCCTAACGACTTTTATCCCGACGAAGACTTATCTGACACCTTATATAGTGGTCTAACCGGTTATGTGCTCAAGACAGAGCAGGCGCTGATCTGTAACGATGACACCTATCGTGAGCTAGTTGCATCTAAAGCGATTACGCTGAGAGGAAGTAGTTGCCATCAGTGGATTGGTACCCCTATCAAAAATGCTGATGCCACAATCGGTGTATTGGTGGTGCAAAGCTATAGCCCTAACATTGTCTATACTGAAGTTGAAATAGAGCTAATGAACTTTATTAGCCACCATATAGCAGGCGTTATCCAGCGTCTTGAAAATCAAGAACAGTTAGAGCATGCAATTGACACCCGCACTAAAGAGCTAAGTATTGCCTACAATAAACTTAAGCAAGAGGTCTACGAACGACGTCGCGCAGAGCGTTTGCAGAAATCCCTATTCGAAATAGCAGACTTAGCTAATGCCAATATCGACAGCCAGCAATTTTACACTGAGATTCATCGCGTCATTAGCCACTTGTTACCCGTTAATAACTGTTTTATTTCATTGTTAGATGAGCAAAAGAAAACGTTAACGTTCCCTTATTTCGTTTCTCAGTTTGACCAGCCTTCACCAAAGTCTCGCACACTAGGTGATGGCTTAACTGAATACATCCTTCTCAACCATAAACCAAGGTTACTTAATAAGCAGGATATTAACTCCCTTATCGACTCTGGCGAGCTTTATAGTATCAATCCAGAGCTTAATGATACCAAAGAGATCCATCAATGGATTGCTGTGCCGCTGTTTATCCACGGTAAGGTTTGTGGCGCATTGACTATTTACAGCTACAGCTTTAGCCAGAACTACCAAGAAAAAGACCTAGAGCTACTAACGTTTGTCTCGCAGCATATTGCTACCGCAATAGAAAAGAAACTCTCAGCAGAATCCCTTAAGCTTAGCTACGAGCAATTAGAAGATAAAGTTAATCAACGCACCCGAGCACTAGAAATTGTAAATAGTGATTTAGAGAAAGAAATTAACCAACGTAAACGCATTGAGCGCCAATTAGTTCATGATGCTAAGCATGATAATTTAACCGGCCTACCTAACCGTTCGATGTTTATGGAGCGACTCACTCAGGCAATTAAGCATGTACGCAGGCATACCCTAGAGCGATTTGCCGTACTCTTTATTGATATGGATAGGTTTAAGTTACTCAACGATACCTTAGGTCACTTAGAAGGTGACCGCTTTCTTATTGAAACCGCCAAACGACTAAATCTCTGTATTCGTAGTAATGACATGCTAGCTCGTTTAGGAGGGGATGAGTTTGTTATTTTGCTCGACTCAATTAGTGACTCTCAAGATGCTGAGGATGTTGCAGAAAGAGTATTAGCAGAGCTCTCACGCTCCTATCAATTGGTTAATCAGCAATTTAATTCCAGCGGTAGTATTGGGATTGCTATGAGCGGCCAAAGCCATTCTGATACTAGTGAGTCTATTTTACGAGATGCTGATACGGCCATGTATCAAGCAAAATCACAAGGCAAAGGCTGTTACGTAATATTTGACTATGCGGCTAACAAGCAGCAAATTACCGATATAAAACTCGAAAACGAGCTGAAAAACGCAATCAAAAATAAGCAGCTACAACTAAGCTACTTGCCTATTATGCAGCTCAACACCAGTGTGATAGTTGCATTTGAACCTAGGTTATTTTGGCACCATCCAACACTCGGAAAAATCAAGCAAGCACAGATCAATAATATTGCAGAGCATTGCAATATGGTGATTGAGTTGGATAACTACTTGCTAGATTTTGTTGATAGTCATTTCAGCTCTATGCAGAAAGAATATGGCAAGCAAGTACAGTTACAGGTTTCAGTATCAAGTCAGCACCTAAATCATAAATACGCAGTAAGAGCCCTTAAAAATAGGCTTAAACAGTGCCGGCTCGACAAGAGTAAGTTAACAGTGTTTTTTGATGAAAAAGCCTTTGTGCAAAATGCCAATAATCACATTAGTGCATTTGAGAGCCTAAAGCCTCTTAATATCAATCTTGGTATTGAAGCCTACGGTAGCGCACACAGTGCCATCAGTAGCTTAACTTTTTTACCAATTAACGCATTAAAACTGGATTCAAGCTACTGTGCTCATTTAGAAAACAGCCAACACCTTAAACTAGTTAAAGCTTACTTTAATGCTGCGCAAGCAATGGAGTTAACGGTATTTGCCGTTGGGGTAAACAACGATATGCAAAACCAAATACTTCAACAAGTCGGCTTTGAGTTTGGCCAAGGTATGTCATTAGGTAACGTGGTAGAAGTTACCACACAGGCTGACTTAAGCCTGAGCAACAACCAGGTATGCGCATAAGCCAGCACTATCAATAACCGATTAAAGAGCCAAGAACTTACGGTACGTTAGCTCTATGCGGGAGGTTATTTATTCTTAAACATATCTCTTAAATTAGCGATATTCGAACGCCCTGATTGCTGCATTTGCTCTGCAGTTTGCGCAGGTTTACGGTTTTCCCAAATCAGATCATCTTGAGGAAGTTCCATCAAGAAGCGGCTTGGTTCACAGCGAATCGTTTCACCAAATTGGCGACGCTCGCGACAAATAACAAACCACAACTCTTTTTGCGCACGAGTGATCCCCACATACGCTAAGCGACGCTCTTCATCGACATTATCTTCATCAATACTACTTTGATGTGGCAAGATCCTCTCTTCTGCTCCCACCATAAAGACGTACGGGAACTCCAAGCCTTTAGACGCATGTAAAGTCATCAATTGGACTTGATCGCCGCCCTCGTCTTCACTGTTACGCTCCATCATGTCGCGCAGCGTTAAACGAGTTACAACCTCAGGTAATGTCATCCCTTCATCAAGATCATCGCCTTGCAGCATTTCAGTAACCCAACGATACAGCTCTGAAATGTTTTTCATACGCATTTCTGCCGCTTTCGCGCTAGTACTGGTCTCATACAGGTAATCTTCGTAGTTAATTTTACGAATTAACTGCTTCACCGCATCAACAGGATCACCTCGTTCTGCCAAATCCCCTGTTTCAACGACAAAGCGGCCAAAATGATACAAGCTAGACATCGCAGCAGGCGGCAGCTCATGGTTCAAATCTGCTTCAAAGATCGCGGCAAACATAGAGATCTGCTTCTTGTTAGCAAAGTTGCCTAAGCGCTCAAGTGTTGCAGGACCAATACCACGCTTGGGTAAGTTAACAATGCGCAAAAAGGCATTATCGTCATCAGGGTTCACGATTAAGCGTAGGTAAGCCATGATGTCTTTAATTTCAGCGCGACCGAAGAAAGATGTGCCACCACTTAGCTTATAAGGAATACGGTTAGTCATTAGCGCACGTTCAAGCAAACGAGACTGATGGTTACCGCGGTATAGAATTGCGTAATCGCCAAAGGAAGTTTTACCCACAAACTTATGGCGGATCATTTCAGCTACTACTCGTTCGGCTTCTTGCTCTTCATTGGCAGCAATAAGCACTCTTATAGGCTCACCATAAGCGAGTTCACTGAATAGTGCCTTTTCATAAACGTGAGGGTTATTGGCAATCAAGATGTTTGCCGCCCTCAAGATACGCTGGCTAGAGCGATAATTCTGCTCTAGCTTAATCAATTTCAATCTAGGGAAATCTTTACCCAGTAACACTAAATTTTGCGGTTTTGCACCACGCCATGAGTAGATAGATTGGTCGTCATCACCTACCACAGTAAAGCGCGCACGCTCTCCCACCAGCAATTTAACCATTTCATATTGGCTAGTGTTGGTATCTTGATACTCATCCACCAGCATATATTGAATACGGGTTTGCCAGCGAGTTCTTACCTCTTCATTCTGTCTTAGCAATAAAGTCGGCAGTAGAATCAAGTCATCAAAATCAAGCGCATTATAGGCTTTCATATGCTGCGCATAGCGCTGGTACAATAGCGCAAACAACTGCTGCTGTTCATCTTTAGCAATTTTGCGCGCCTGCTCAGGAATAACCAGGTCGCCCTTCCAGTTTGAAATGGTCGTTGCTAGCAGCCTTAATAGATCTTTATCTTCATCAAGCTCATCTTGGGTAAGCTCTTTTAATAAAGCCAAGGTGTCTTGATCATCAAATAGCGAAAAACCCGCTTTTAAGCCAACCACCTTATGCTCACGCTTAATGATCTCAAGTCCTAAAGTATGGAAAGTTGAAATCCATAATCCACGTGCTTCTTTACGCCCCATAGACTGAGACACACGTTCTTTCATCTCGCGTGCCGCTTTATTGGTAAATGTTACAGCGGCAATATTACGTGCCTTATAGCCACATTTTTCCACCAGATACGCAATTTTATTAATAATTACTCTGGTCTTGCCACTACCTGCGCCAGCAAGTACTAAGCAAGGACCGCTAACATAGTGCACGGCATCATTTTGTCCGGGATTGAGCTTCATGGATACGTTAAAACCAAGATATTGAGGAAGGTGCTAAAACAGGAATGATAGCAGAAAGCCTTAACTAAGCGGAAAAGTTATCGACAATATCTCTTACTCAAAAATTTACAGCTATATTTATCCATAGTTCAATCATCTACTTAGCTACTATGTCCCGAAGTTTTTTCGTACAGCTACTTGCTAACATTTAATCCTAACACTAAACTAGTGAATGAACGTTCATTCACTTTTGAGTCTATTATGCGCAATAAACACGATCGCATTCTTCGTGCTGCAGAGAAAATTATCGCCGCTGGCGGAATACAAGGTTTATCAATGCAGCAGGTTGCCAAAGAGGCTGAAGTCGCAGCTGGCACTATTTACCGTTACTTTAAAGATAAAGATGAACTTGTCTTAGAGCTTAGAAAAGATGTCTTAGCTCATGTTGCTGCTTCGGTATTAGCCGATCATGACGTCGGTACACTTGAGCAAAGATTCAAAAGAATTTGGATGAAAATGCATGACTTTGGTAAACAAAGATCACCGACCAATTTAAGTTATGAGCAATACGCTCACCTACCTGAAAGTAATACCGAAGAGATCCGTGCGATCGAAATGAAGCTCTTCGAGCCATTACACCGGCTATTTGAACAAGGGCTAGAACAAAAACTGATTCAGCCTCTACATCCACGAGCGCTATATGCCATCTCGATGGAGCCAGCAATGGCAATGGCACGAGCAATGAGGCGTGGCCTCGTTGAATACGACCAAAAAGAAATCACACTTGCCTGCGATCTATGCTGGCGAGCCATTTTAATCCCAACTACACAGACCAACTAAAGGAGTTATCAGGACATGAAAAAATGGACCCTGGTGATGATTATCATTGCAGTACTGGCCTTTGGCTCAGTCATCGGTTTTAACCTATTCATCAAAGGAAAAATTGCCGATGCAATTGCCAACATGCCAGAAGCTGTTGCTCCGGTCACTGCAATTGATGTTATAGAAGCCAAATGGCAACCCACTATCAATGCTATTGGATTTGTAGAACCAAACCAAGGCGTCACTATCGCCAACGAGCTAGCAGGTGTAGTTTCAGCTATTCGCTTCGAAAATGGCAGCCCAGTTAACGATGGACAGATGCTTATTGAGCTAGACTCAAAAGTGGAAAAAGCCAACCTTAAGAGCAAGCAAGTACAATTACCGGCAGCGGAGGCTGACTACAAACGCCTGAGTAAGCTCTATAAGCAAAACTCTGTCTCTAAGCAAGATCTCGATAATAGCCAATCTAAGTACTTAGCTTTGATGGCTGACATTGAAAGCTTAAGTGCCACTATTGGTCGTCGTGAGATAAAAGCACCGTTTAAAGGCCTAGTTGGTATTCGTAATGTTAATTTAGGTGAGTACCTTCAAAGCGGCACAGATATCGTTCGCCTTGAAGATATCAGTACCATGAAGATCCGTTTCACTATTCCACAAACTCAGCTGTCTCGTATTGCTACCGGCCAAAAAGTGCACGTATATGTTGATGCTTATCCAACCGAACCGTTTGAAGGTGTTATTTCAGCGATTGAGCCTGCGGTATTTTACCAAAGTGGTTTAATCCAAGTACAAGCACAGATCCCTAATACCGATGCTAAATTACGTAGCGGTATGTTCGCCAAAGTAGACATTCAATTACCTGAGTTAACAGAGCAAGTCGTACTGCCGCAAACGGCAATCAGCTTTACCCTTTACGGTGACTCTGTTTACCTAATTGAAGAGAAAACCGAAAATGGCGAGCAAGTAAAACGCGTTAAACAAATCAACGTAACTGTACTTGAGCGTGATGAACTCAACGCCTTAGTCAGCGGTGATATTAAAGCGGGTGATAGCGTAGTGACCTCAGGACAAGTTCGCTTAAGTAATAACAGTAAAGTCAAAGTGACTGAGGATGATGCATTAACCCCTCCAGCCACATTGCCACAGCTGTAAGCGGAGGGTTAGCCAATGCGCTTTACTGATATATTTATCCGCAGGCCGGTACTTGCCGCCTCAATCAGCTTTCTGATTTTACTACTAGGCTTTTATTCGCTTAAAAGCATGCAAGTACGTGAATATCCAGAGATGACCAACACTGTAGTGACTGTAACCACCAGCTATTACGGTGCTGATTCAAACTTAATTCAAGGCTTTATCACTCAACCTTTAGAGCAAGCCTTAGCCCAAGCTGACAACGTTGACTTTATGACCTCAGACAGCTTTTTGGGTAGCTCTAAAATCTCTGTGTATATGAAGCTTAACACTGATCCTAATGGTGCTTTGGCTGATATTCTGGCGAAGGTAAACTCGGTGCGTTCCCAGCTACCCAAAGAGGCTGAAGACCCAACAGTAGAGATGTCGACAGGTGCGCAAACTTCTGCGCTATACATCTCGTTTTATAGTGATCAAATCAACTCTAGCCAAATCACTGATTACTTAGAGCGTGTGGTTAAACCTGAACTGTTTACTATTGATGGTGTTGCTAAGGTTAACCTATACGGCGGTATCAAGTACGCCATGCGTATATGGTTAGACCCCGCTCGTATGGGAGCTTTTAACCTGTCTGCTACCGATGTAATGAATGTACTGCAGGCGAACAACTATCAATCTGCAGTTGGCCAAACAAACAATACATTCACGCTACTAAACGGTACCGCTGATACTCAAGTTGCAACCGTTGATGAACTTGAGAAACTGGTTATTGGTAGCAAAGACGGCTTAGTGATCCGTTTAGGTGACATAGCCAGCGTTAACTTGGAAAAAAGTCACGATGTTTACCGTGCTCTAGCCGATGGTCAAGAAGCTGTAGTTGTCGGTCTCGATGTTACCCCTACTGCTAACCCACTGATTGTTGCAGCCGATGCGCGAGCAATGATGCCGCAAATTGAACGCAACCTGCCAATCTCAATGAAGGCTCGCGTACTTTATGACTCATCACTGGCTATTGATGAATCAATCAATGAAGTTATTAAGACCATTGGCGAAGCAGCATTAATCGTTATCGTGGTTATCACTCTCTTCTTAGGTTCGTTCCGTGCAGTCATCATTCCAATTGTCACTATTCCACTGTCGCTCATTGGGGTTGCCGTTATCATGCAGATGTTCGGTTTTACCCTTAATCTAATGACACTACTGGCAATGGTACTCGCCATTGGTTTAGTGGTGGATGACGCCATCGTGGTGGTAGAAAACGTCGACAGGCATATCAAGCTAGGTGAAACGCCATTTAGAGCCGCGATTATCGGTACCCGTGAAATCGCGGTACCGGTGATTTCAATGACCATCACACTTGCTGCGGTATACGCGCCTATTGCACTGATGGGTGGTATCACAGGTTCACTGTTTAAAGAGTTTGCCTTAACCCTTGCCGGAGCCGTATTTATCTCTGGTATTGTAGCACTGACTTTGTCACCTATGATGTGCTCAAAAATCCTTAAAGCACACTCAGAGCCAAACCGTTTTGAGCGCGGCGTTGAGAACTTCTTAAACGGATTAACAAGTCGCTATAACCGCATGCTAACAGCCGTGCTCAATAAGCGCCCTGTGGTGATAGGCTTTGCGTTTATCGTATTCGCTTCGCTACCTATCTTATTTAGCTTTATTCCGTCAGAGCTAGCACCAAACGAAGATAAGAGCGTAGTAATGATGATGGGCACAGCGCCCTCTAGTGCTAACCTCGATTATATCCAAGCCAATATGACATTGGTGACCGATATGATCAGCGCTCAACCAGAAGCGGCTGCATCTTTAGCTTTCGTCGGTGTGCCTAACGCCAACCAAGCCTTCGGTATTGCGCCACTCGTGCCTTGGAGCGAACGCGACAAGAGCCAAAAGCAGATGCAAGAGTTCTTTGGTAAAGAAGTGAAAAACGTACCAGGCATGGCAGTAACCACCTTCCAAATGCCTGAGCTACCGGGCGCTTCAAGTGGTCTACCTATCCAGTTTGTTATCACTAGCTCAAGTTCATTTGAGAGCTTATTCCAAATTGGTTCAGGCGTACTTGAAAAAGTGCAGCAAAGTCCGCTGTTTGTATACTCAGAGGTGAACTTAAAGTTCGACTCAGGTTCAATGAAGATCCATATTAAGCGTGACGTTGCCGGTGCCTACGGCATCACCATGCAAGATATCGGTCTCACGCTTACCACCATGATGAGTGATGGTTACGTCAACCGTATCAACTTAGACGGTCGCTCGTATGAGGTGATCCCACAAGTTGAACGAGCATTGCGTGCTAACCCTGAAGCGCTAGCGGGTTATTACCTCACCGCAGCTGACGGTCGTTCAATCCCACTGTCGAGTTTAGTGGATGTAGAGATCATCTCAGAGCCACGCTCATTGCCACACTTCAACCAGATGAATGCAATTACCGTAGGTGGCGTTGCAGCGCCAGGCGTTGCCATTGGTGATGCTATTACCTTCCTTAAGAACATTGGTGATAACGACTTACCTAAAGGCTATAGCTACGATTTCTTAGGTGAAGCGCGTCAATACGTGACTGAAGGCTCAGCACTATATGCCACCTTTGGTTTAGCGTTAGCGATTATCTTCTTAGTTCTTGCTAGCCAATTTGAAAGCCTTAGAGATCCATTAGTGATCTTAGTATCTGTGCCGTTAGCTATCAGTGGTGCTTTAGTTGCCTTAGGTTGGACTCATGTGTTTGGCCTATCGTCGATGAATATCTACACTCAGGTCGGCTTAATAACCTTGGTGGGGCTAATTACTAAGCACGGTATTTTGATGTGTGAAGTCGCTAAAGAGGAACAGCTGCATAACGCCTTGAGTAAAATGGACGCCATTAAGCATGCTGCGACGATTCGTTTACGTCCAATCTTAATGACCACCGCAGCGATGATTGCAGGTTTAATCCCGCTATTATTTGCATCAGGAGCAGGCGCTGTTGCGCGCTTTAACATCGGCCTAGTAATCGTGTCAGGTCTAGCAATTGGTACCGTATTCACCTTGTTTGTTCTACCAGTAATTTATACCTACTTGGCAGAAAAACATGAGCCTCTGCCTGTATTTGATGAAGATACTCAAGAGACTAAAGCTTCCCACGCTTAACCTTTAACCCAACCAAAAGCCTGCAGCATTGCAGGCTTTTTTATTGCCATTTGATTTATCGAGTTTTGATTCACACTCAACGGTGATTATTTTGGCAATATACCTATGCTCAGGTACAATCAATTAATAACAAGCACTATGCACTTAAGCGGATATAGATAATGATTAACCCGAAGAAAATCGAAGAAGTTGCTAAGCAGTTAAGCGAAAATCTACCTAGCGGATTGAAGCAGTTCGCTGGCGAATTTGAAGAACGTAGCAAGCAGGTACTGCAAAATCAGCTACAAAAATTAGATGTCGTATCTCGCGAAGAGTTTGAAGTGCAGCAGCACGTGTTAATTAAAACCCGTGAGAAACTAGAAGCACTACAAGCGCAAGTAGACGCGCTAGAAGCTAAGTTAAACCAAGCAGGCTAACTTTACTAAGTTAGCTGCCGCGGTTCATGTATTTAAATAGAAAGAGCATCTATTATTAGATGCTCTTTTTGTATTCACAAAATGAAGTATCTCTGAATAGTATTAGTCTTCGCTAGCACTACTCTCAAATACTTTAGCAAGCAAAATAATGCTACAAGCCAGCAAAGCTAAGTCTTTCACTATAAACTGACCGCTGCCGGTGAGCATAGCAAAGCCCATACTAGTTTCGTATGCGGGCAGACTAATCACAAACGTTTGCGTGGCGGCAAACGTCAATGCAGCAATACAGAGCCCCGCAATATAAGCATTTTTAGACCAAGGCAGTAACGCGATACCAGCAACTGCAATCAATTCAATCACACCGATAAAATAAGAGCCGTGCAGCACGCTAAACAAGTCGTAAATCCAACTAAATAGCGGACTTGTGCGCATCAAGCCTTCAATACCATCGGCCTCATATTGGGTGAATTTCATACCACCTATCCACAACATTACTAGCACGATTCCAGTTAACATCAGTTTCTCAGCTAGCTGGTTAATGGTTTTGTTACCACTATAAAATGAGCTAATAAACAAGGCTAAGCCAACAATACCTAGATATTTAATCAGCCCCTGACCTGCACCAATTGCTGGGAAACCACCTAAACTATCTAGCCAAACCGGGTGGGTAAACATCATCAGTAATGGCACTGTGGCTAAACCTGCGTACAGGTAAATCAGCACTTGCGCCCAACGCTGTCGCGGCTTCAGCAGGGCAATTACCGTAAGCAATTGTACAAACCCAATAACAACTCCTAGCCAAGGGAGAGCTGGCAAGCCAACCTCCAATAATTGCTGAGAGAAATAGCTTGAGTCGTTTGCTGTAAATCTAGGCATTGCGGTCAACAATAAAAAGCTCGCTAACAAGATCCGTGCTATCACAATAGTGTTAGCAACGGATAAGTGTTTAAGTATATTAGACATGTAAGGCTCCTATTTTTTGCAGTAGACCCGCAAAAGCAATAATGCCTTTCATTCAATTAAGTATTTTATGAAATAAGATTAATTTACGCTTCATCCACAAGGGCTAGAATGTCACGACTTCAATAGTTAGCCTTGTGGCATAACGAGTCTTCTTCAATAACGGCCTGTATTAAGGCTTTGTATACTGCGTACTGAGGCATTTTTGAATAATTTAAATCCAAACCACCCAACTCTATTTTCGCCTCCACAAACCAATAAAATGATCATCGTGGCTTGGGCGTTACTGTTAATCATCCCTGCCACTATCTATCTAACCGCTAGCAGTTTATTCCCCAGTATTGCCTTAAATACTTGGCTATCTGAAACCCTTTATTGGCTCACCAGTACAGGTACTGCACCTTATGGCATCATCACTGGCTTACTCATTCTCACAGCTTGCTATCGCAGTATGAGTAAAGCACATTTCATAAAGCTAGTATTAGCGGTTTCAATCAGTATGGCGGCCACATTAAGCCTTAATCAATTTTTAAAACCCTACTTTGCCGAGCCTCGCCCCAACGCTGCTCTACTTGAGCAAGAATACCTACTAAATACCCAAGATTTTTATCAACATGACAAAGCCGAAAAAAGACAAATAATAACAGTTGCCATCAATCAACTTGATATTGCCCGCCCAGATCTGCAGCTTAGCTCTTCAATTAAGCGCCACTGGAAGCATGAAGTCGGTTACGCGTTTCCATCGGGTCACACACTATTTGCAGTCACCTTAGCTCTTGTTGTTGGCTATTACCTATTACTTTCGGGCAATCTAGTTATGCCATTGCTTCTATTATCTTGGGCCATTGCTATGGGCTTTAGCCGCATGTTTTTGGGCATGCACTGGCCACAAGATGTCTTAGCATCAACAGCCATTGGTGGTTGTATCGCCTTTAGCAGTATTTATATGACTCAAATATTGTGGGCTAAGGTCAGTAATAAACTCAACATGCCATTAAAAACAGCGTGATCAATCACAGCCATAATATTAACTCAGCAAAATAAACTTTATTAAGACGCTTGCTTGCGCTTGATATTAATTGCGGTATTCTGCCTGCAAACAAAACGGTATTTTGATGAAAAACATGGCTGAATTGCAATTAGATAAGATTGACCTGCATATCCTCAAACTAATGCAGCAACATGGTAAATTGTCTAATCAAGAACTCGCTGAAAAGGTAGGCCTTTCGCC
Organism: Shewanella marinintestina; assembly: GCF_023283845.1. GTDB lineage: Bacteria > Pseudomonadota > Gammaproteobacteria > Enterobacterales > Shewanellaceae > Shewanella > Shewanella marinintestina. The sequence goes on along the minus strand of NZ_JAKILC010000028.1, from coordinate 16,994 downwards.
ATCACCTTGCTCTAGACGGGTTAAGTCACTAGAAGAAGCTGGCTATATTGCCGGCTACGCCACCTTGCTCAGTGCAGAACATTTCGATCTAGCGCTCACTGCCTATATTCAAGTGCGATTAGAAAAGCACTCAACAGATATCCTTGATGCCTTTGAGGAGAAAATCAGCAGTTACGATGAAGTACAAGAATGTTGCCTGCTCACTGGTAGCGATGCCGATTACCAAATAAAAGTACTGGTGACCGACATGAAGCACTTTAAAGTGTTCCTGCTCGACAAACTCACCACCAATGACCACATTGCGGGTGTACGTTCGAGCTTCGTCCTAAAACAAGTTAAAAACCAAACCAGCATTCCGCTACCGAGCTAAACTTCTGTTTTACTCACCTGCTTTTAGGCAGCTGAATCCACCACAGATTGTAGCCAAGAGACTATAATCTGTGCATTCGCTCTCATTTTTCAGTTTATTCGTTAAATGATTTTATTGCGCATAAGCGTTAATACAAACCGATCATCGCAATAATAAAGCAACGCAAATCAGTATGTCGACAAATAAATTCAAAAATAGGCAAAAAGAAGACGATAAACATTGCGAAAGCGATTTATAACGCTTCTTTTTGGCGTTGACTCGTATTTTTAAACCACTAATATGCGCGCTCTTAGTTGATCAAGATAGTCAGAAAGAGAGCTCCAATGAGTACAGTAAAACAAGGGCACTTTAGCTCAAAGATAGGCTTTATTATGGCCGCGGCAGGTTCTGCGGTGGGCGTAGGTAATATTTGGGGTTTCCCAACTCAAGCTGCCACTCATGGCGGCGGCGCTTTCTTGCTGGTTTATCTGTTTCTGATCTTAGTGCTAGGCTATCCAATGTTAATGGCCGAACTCATGATTGGTCGCCACGGCCAAACCAATCCAGCAGATGCTATGGCTAAAATCGCCAACACTCCGCTCACCAAAAGAATAGGTAAAGCAATTGGCTTTATCTCAATTGTGACCGCTACACTAATCTGTACTTTCTACAGTATTTTATCAGGCTGGTTTGTTAGTTTTGCCATTGCGCCTATTGCAGAGATAAGCGGCCAAACTCAAGCGGCTAATTGGTTAATGGATTTTAGCTTGTCGCGCAATCTAGTGTTTACCCTAATCTTTATCGCTATGGTGATTTTAGTGATCCGCCAAGGTGTACAAAAAGGTATCGAGCGTTGGTCTAAGCGTTTAATGCCTATGTTATTACTGATCTTAGTCGCTGGCGTGGTGTATATCTTGACTCAGCCTGGCGCCATGCAAGGTTTAGAAGTATTACTAGTACCTGACTTTTCGCGGGTATTTGATGCAGATGTATTGATTGGCGCGCTAGGACAGACCTTTTTCTCATTAACCATTGGTACTGCGGCAATGATGGTTTATGGCGCTTACTTAAGCCAAAAAGAAGACCTAGCTAAGCTAACCGCCTACGTCACCCTAACCGACACCTCAGTGGCATTTTTAGCGGCATTAATGGTGATCCCTGCTATGTACGTGGCGCAGCATAACGGCGTACAAATTTTTGCAGAAGATGGCAGCTTACTGAACTCTGACACCTTAGTGTTTACTGTACTGCCTGCACTATTCGATACTATTGGCGGTGTGAGCCAATACCTATTAGCGATTGTGTTCTTTATCTTAATGACCATTGCCGGTTTAACTTCAGCTATCTCAATTGTTGAAGTGCCCACCAGCTACTTAGTTGAGAAAACGACCTTAAGCCGCGACAAAGCAACGTTGCTTGTAGGCAGCTTAATTGCCGCGCTATCTATGATAGTTGTGTTTAATTTCGACAGCCTATTCAGCTTTATGATCACCCTAACCACAGAGCGTGCACAGCCACTAATCGCTCTAGGTATTGCCATCTACTTAGGTTGGGTATGGAACAGAAATCAGTTAATCACAGCGATTGGTCAGCAAGAAGGTGTGCAAGCTAATAGTCTTTTCTGGAAAGTATGGCCTTGGTATGTGAAGTACATTTGCCCACTTTTAATCATCATGATTATTGTGCAGCTAATTAGCTAAATAGCTAAATAGCCGCATTTTGAGCAAACTTTGTAAGGGCGATATTATCGCCCTTTTTCTATGTGCGCCCCCCAAGAAAGTGAAGCCTGTCACACCTACCTGTGACCCTTTGTCGCACCTTGGGACAAATTGGTTTGCTGTATTTATAAAGCCCTGTAAAACAGGCGAAAAATAAATAACGACAGTGACACCATGATGAACAAGAAAAGTATTTTGACGATTCCTTTCGTCACCTTGGGATTAATCTCTCTACCCTGTTTAGCCAATGAAACTGTGACAAAAGCTGACGAATCGCAACCTGTAGAGCGCATCGTGGTCACTGGCGAATTGATGAAAGACCCAACCAAAACCTATACCGACCCTAAAAAACCACGCTTACCTTTACCTGCATATGACGGCGCAGGATTTTTAAAGACCATTCCAGGTTTTAGTATCGGCCGAAAGGGGGGCGCAGGCGGTGATCCTAGCCTGCGCGGTTTAGGTGGCTCTCGTTTGAGTATTGTTGATGATGGTCAGCATGTCGCAGGCACTTGCGGCGGACGTATGGATCCACCAACAGCCTATATTTACCCTGAAGCCTACGACAATATTACCGTAATTAAAGGGCCACAAACCGTTAAGTACGGTCCGGTAGGTAGCGCAGGGACGGTGTTATTTGAAAAGGACCGTCACAGCTTTGATGAACCGGGGCTTGATGGCCGCGCGAGTATGACCGCTGGTAGCTTTGGTCGTACCGATTACTTGGTCGAGCTGAAAGCGGGTGACGAAAAACATTACTTCGATATGGATGTTAACCAGTCATCAAGTGATCATTATAAAGATGGTGATGGCAATAAAGTGCAATCGAGTTACGACCGTTCTAACTACAACTTTGCACTTGGTTGGACTCCAACTGAACAAACCGTTTTAGAGCTTGCCTATGGCAGTTCATCTGGCGAAGCAGAGTATGCCGACCGTGCCAATAAAGCCCGCGAAATTAGCAATGAAAACCTAACCTTTTTACTGCAACACGAATTTGATAGTCAGTGGCTAAACAGCATTGAGCTGCAAGCTTACACCAATGAAAATGACCACGTTATGGACCAATTTGACCAAGGAGTCAACTCGGGGACTAACGTTAGACGCACCACCTCGGGTGGGCATTTATGGCTCGACTTTACTTTAGCCAACGACTGGACATTAACTGCTGGCGTTGACCATATGGACAGTACCCATGAGGGTCGCAGCATTAATCCTGCTGTTGATAATGGACTCGATGACCTGCTCAATAAACCGTTCAAAGACAATATGCGCTATCAAACCAGTGGCTTATTTGTTGAATCCACCTATGAGTTACCCCATGGGCAATTGCTTGCAGGCGCGCGTTATGACCACTGGAAAACCGAGCTTATGGTTGGTCAACAAGGTGAACGCAGCGATGACTTGTTCAGTGGTTACGGTCGCTATGAGTTAACGTCAGGTAACAGCCAGTACTACGCAGGTGTTGGCCACGCGCAGCGCATTCCTGATTACTGGGAGATCATGAAAGCCGATGTGAATAACCCAAGCCAAAAAGCTTTCGACTTAGCGCCAGAGAAAACCACTCAGCTTGATATCGGTTGGATCTACGAAGCAGATATCGCTATCTCTACTTCACTGTTTTACGGTGAGATCCGTGACTATATCTTAATTGATGCCAATACAGATAAAACCAGTGCTTACAACATTGATGCGACAGTTTTTGGCGGTGAAGTCGCTGCAACAATTCCGCTAACCGAGCATTTTTCAACGCAAACAAGCGTTAGCTATAGCCATGGCGACAACGACACAGCTGGCACGCCATTAGGGCAGATCCCGCCGCTTGAGGGACGCATCACCTTAGACTATCAATACAATCAATGGGCAGCGGGTCTGTTATGGCGCTTAGTCGCAGCGCAAGATCGCGTCGCTATTGGTGAGGGGAATATCTCAGGCCAAGACTTAGCAGAAAGTAGCGGCTTTGGTACGCTTTCGTTCAACGCAAGTTGGAAGCACAACGATGCACTATTGGTTAGCTTTGGCATAGAAAATCTATTTGATATTACCTATGCCGAGCACATTAGTCGCTCAGGTGCAGGTAACGACATTCCAGGAAGCGAACCAACATTTCAAGTTAATGAACCCGGCCGCACTGCGTGGGTAAAAGTGGATTACACTTTCTAAGCTTTAGCTTTTTAACTAAAAAGTCCGCTCAACTGAGCGGACTTTTTGTTTTTCAATGAACAACTAATACTTAGCTGCTAATACCGAATTAGCTAAGCCAGCACTTCTTCCAATGCCTTTAAACATAAGGCAACGTTTTCACGACGAGCACCATAACCCATCAAACCGATACGCCACGCTTTACCCGCTAGTGCACCAAGGCCTGCACCGATCTCAAGATTGTAGTTTTCTAATAGTTGCTTTCTAATCTTGGCGTCATCAATCCCCTCAGGAATATAGACTGCATTTAACTGCGGTAAACGCTGCGCTTCAGTGACTACAAATTTAAGCCCTAAACGCTGTAGTCCGTGACGCAATACTTGATGCATATCCGCATGACGCTGCCAAGCAAGCTCTAACCCTTCTGCCGCTAATAAACGTAGTGATTCATGTAAGGCATAAAGCGCATTAACCGGAGCAGTATGGTGATAACTGCGCTTGCCATCGCTCGATGCATCCCAGTACCCCATCACTAAGGTTTGATCTAAAAACCAGCTCTGCACTGGCGTTTTACGTGCTTTTAGCTTCTCAACTGCAGCTGGTGAGAATGACACAGGCGATAACCCCGGCACGCAAGATAGGCACTTCTGACTGCCAGAATAAATGGCATCAATACCCCACTCATCGACTCTTAACTCTACGCCACCTAATGAAGTCACCGCATCAACAATCGACAAACAACCATGCTGTTTTGCTAAGGCACATAAAGCCTGCGCATCAGACAAGGCGCCAGTTGATGTTTCTGCATGCACAAACGCTAAGAATTTAGCATCAGGGTTTGCAGCCAATGCGCTTGCCACCAGATCAGCGTCAACCGCTTCGCCCCATTCGTTATCAACCACGACCGCAATACCACCAACTCGCTCTACGTTTTGGCGCATGCGCTCACCAAACACGCCGTTACGGCAAACAATCACTTTTTCACCTGGCTCGACCAGATTCACAAAACAGGTTTCCATGCCTGCACTACCTGGCGCTGAAACCGCTAACGTCATCTCGTTGGTCGTTTGAAAAGCATATTGAATCAGCGCTTTAAGCTCATCCATCATAGCGACAAATAAAGGGTCTAAATGACCAATAGTTGGTTTAGCCTGCGCAGCTAATACTTCAGGATAAACATCTGATGGGCCTGGCCCCATTAAAATACGGCGTGGCGGTGAAAATGATTCAATAAAAGGTGCAGGTAACATGTTTTTTTCCTCTAAAACTAGGCGCTTTTATAAGGTTAGGATTTGACTGCTGCCATGCTGCTAGAACGATAAATATCGAAAAGCCCCTACGTGTTAGTCAGTCTTTAGTGGAATATTATTATTGTTATATCTTTATTGGTGTAAAACTGTTCACTAAAAAAGCAATGTAATGACAATACTACAGAAGAAGCTCTAATACTATCAACCGCCTAGATGATAAATATTGCTCTAAATTCCACAAAACAAAAAGGCAGCCCTATCAAGATTTAAGCTGCCTTTTATCGAATTTCCGAACAATATTAGTCACGATGACCTAAAAACAATTGATACGCCGGACTCTGAGTTTCTTCTTGATAAACAAAACCTAAATCAGTTAAAAACTGCTGGAACCGTAAACTATCACACTCAGGAACCTCAAAACCTGCGAGAACCCGGCCATAAGCAGCGCCATGATTACGGTAATGGAATAAACTGATATTCCACTTGCTTTGTAAGGTGGTTAAAAACTTAAACAGCGCCCCCGGATGCTCAGGAAACTCAAAGCTAAACAAACGCTCCTCTATCGGTTCTGGCGGCTGACCACCCACCATATAACGCACATGCAGCTTTGCAGATTCATCCTGAGATAGATCTTGCACCCCAAATCCTTCCGACTCTAGGTTTGCAATAATCTCCTCAAGCTCGACCTGTCCATTAGATAAACGAATGCCCGCAAACACTACCGCCTTATCACGACTACTGAAACGATAGTTAAACTCTGTCATTGCGCGCTTTTCTAACAGCTCACAAAAGCGTAAAAAGATCCCCGGACGCTCCGGCACTTTTACCGCTAGAATAGCTTCTTTTTGCTCACCTAATTCGCAGCGTTCAGACACATAACGCAAGCTATGAAAATTTACATTGGCACCACTGAGAATCGCGCCAAGCTTTTCACCTTTGCCGTTAATGCCGATATACTTTTTTAGGCCTGCCAGCGACAGCGCACCTGACGGCTCAGCAATCGCACGAGTATCCTCAAAGATATCTTTGACCGCAGCACAGATTTCATCTGACGTTACGGTAATCACGTCATCAACATATTCACGCGCCAATCTAAAAGGCTCAGCGCCAATCTGCTTTACCGCTACGCCATCAGCAAATAATCCAACTTGCGATAACACTACCCGCTCATCAGCGTCGATTGCCGCCTTTAAACAAGCAGAGTCTTCAGGCTCTACGCCGATGATTTTAACTTGTGGCATCACGGCTTTATAATAAGCAGCAACCCCGGCAATCAGCCCGCCGCCACCAACAGGTACAAATACCACTTCAAGATCCCGCTGCTGCTGCAACATCTCTTGCGCAACGGTACCTTGGCCGGCAATCACGGCTTCATCGTCAAACGGCGCCACATACACACGGCCTTCATTTTCAGCCAAACTTTGGGCATAGGCATTCGCTTGATCAAATGCTTGTCCGTGCAACACCACTTCACCGCCCAAACGTCTAACCGCATCGACTTTAATATCCGGCGTGGTTTCTGGCATCACAATCACCGCGCTAATACCACGAGCTGACGCAGACAATGCTACGCCCTGAGCATGATTGCCAGCTGAGGCGCAAACAACGCCGCACGCACACTCATCTGTCGTCAGCTCAGCTATTTTGTTATAAGCGCCACGCAGCTTAAAAGAATGCACTGGCTGCATATCTTCACGCTTTAAAAATACCTGACAACCTAAGCGCGCTGACAGCTTGTTCATGCTCGATAATGGCGTCACTTTAGCGACATCGTAAACCGACGACAGCAAAATTTTCTGTAAATAATAGTGGGCTAAATCCAGTTGTGATTGTGATGCTAAAGCCAACATAAACTACCTCTTAAACCCGTTAAATCCATTACACTAATTTACTGGTATCACGCACAGCGCCTTTATCGGCACTGGTCGCAAGTAGCGCATAAGCTTTAAGCGCTAGTGATACCTGCCTTACACGCCCCAATGGCTTCCAAGCATCTTTGCCTAGCGCTTCCATCGCAGTGCGACGCGCGGCTAATTCAACATCACTGATCGCCAATTTGATGGAGCGTGCAGGAATATCAATTTCAATTCGATCGCCCGTTTGCACTAAACCTATGGTGCCACCAGCTGCAGCCTCAGGTGAAACATGGCCAATAGACAAACCTGACGTACCACCCGAGAAGCGACCATCTGTAATCAACGCACACTTAGTGCCAAGACCACGAGACTTTAAGTAACTGGTTGGGTACAACATCTCTTGCATACCGGGTCCACCTTTAGGGCCTTCATAGCGGATCACCACCACATCGCCAGCTACCACTTCACCACCTAAAATCGCAGCAACTGCGTCATCTTGGCTTTCATACACACGTGCACTACCAGTAAAGGTATGGTTTTCGACTTCAACGCCTGCAGTTTTAACGATACAACCATCGACGGCGACATTACCTGCTAATACCGCTAAACCACCTTCTTGGCTAAAGGCAAACTCACGGCTGCGGATACAACCTTCCTGACGGTCATCATCAACACTGTCCCAGCGACAATCTTGGCTAAAGGCTTTAGTGGTTGGAATACCTGCAGGGCCTGCCGAGAAAAACTTACGTACTGCAGCATCGTCACTCTGAGCAATGTCGTATTTAGCCAATACTTCCGCCAAGTTTTTACCCGCTACGTGATAGGCAGTATTGTGCAGTAAGCCTGCTCGGTCTAACTCACCTAAAATGCCCATCACACCACCGGCGCGGTGCACATCTTCCATGTGATACTTTGGCGTTGCTGGTGCCACTTTGCAAAGGTGTGGTACAAGACGAGAAAGTCGGTCGATATCTGCCATGGTAAAATCTACTTCAGCCTCTTGCGCCGCCGCCAACAAGTGCAATACGGTATTACTTGAACCACCCATCGCGATATCGAGTGTCATCGCATTTTCAAAGGCATCAAAATTGGCAATATTGCGTGGCAATGCTGACTCGTCATCATCGCGATAATAGCGCGTCGCTAAATCCATAATGCGGCGCCCAGCCTCTAAGAAAAGCTCACGACGATCAGCGTGAGTCGCCAGCATTGAGCCATTACCCGGTAGCGATAAACCTAGCGCTTCAGTTAGGCAATTCATTGAGTTAGCAGTAAACATGCCCGAGCATGAACCACACGTAGGGCACGCGCTGCGCTCAATCTTTTCGCTGTCTTCATCTGATACACGCTCGTCTGCACCGGCGACCATAGCATCAACCAGATCGAGTTTAATCAGTTTATCTGAAAGCTTAGTTTTACCCGCTTCCATCGGTCCACCAGAGACGAAAATCACTGGAATGTTAAGACGTAGCGAAGCCATTAGCATGCCCGGAGTGATCTTGTCGCAATTAGAAATACACACTAAGGCATCGGCGCAATGCGCGTTGACCATGTATTCAACGCTGTCGGCTATCAGCTCGCGTGACGGTAAGCTATAAAGCATGCCGCCGTGGCCCATCGCAATGCCGTCATCAACAGCAATAGTATTAAATTCTTTAGCGATACCACCGGCTTCTTCAATCGCGCCAGCAACTAACGAGCCCATATCTTTAAGGTGCACATGCCCAGGTACAAACTGAGTAAACGAGTTTGAAATAGCAATAATCGGCTTACCAAAATCATTATCCTTAACGCCTGTTGCACGCCATAATGCACGTGCTCCTGCCATATTACGGCCTTCGGTACTGGTTGCTGAACGTAGTTTTGGCATTGCTTTATCCTTGATATAAAATGCGTCATTCATTGACGCATTTATGCTGATTCTTTATTGCTTAACCCAACCGAGTTAAGCCACTTCAATTTGTTTTCTGTGTTTATCGTTAGATAATTAATCGGAGCTTATGGATGTTATAACACCTCTAGCCAGCCCCATTTATCTTGCGTCTCTCCATTAAATAAACCGAAGAAACTTTGCTGAATTTGTTTGGTGATCTCACCACGCTTACCTGTGCCAACTTCGATACGATCAACACTGCGCACAGGTACAATCTCAGCTGCAGTGCCAGTCATAAAGATTTCATCGGCAAGGTAAAGAAACTCACGCGACATCTGCTCTTCAACCACTTCATAACCTTGATCCCGTGCCAAGGTGATAATCGTGTCGCGCGTTAGCCCCATCAGAATAGCGGCAGTTGCTGGCGGTGTGTAGATTTTGTTCTTTTTAATCACAAATATATTGGCGCCAGCCGCTTCGCTCACTAAGCCGTTAGTATCAAGAGCAATCCCTTCATCAAAGCCGTTGCGTTTAGCTTCGGTGGAGATTTGTAATGATGAAAGGTAATTACCTCCAGCTTTAGCACCAGTCGGAATAGTATTGGGCGCTAAGCGATTCCATGACGTTACTGCCACATCAACACCCGCATCCATGCTGTCTTCACCTAAGTAAGCGCCCCAAGGAAACGCAGCGACCATTAAGTCGCACTGAGCATCTTTAGGCGGCGTAATTCCCATGCCCACATCGCCATAAAAAGCCAATGGTCGGATATAAGCACTGCTTAAGCCATTACCTAAGACTGCGTCGCGGCAAGCTTGCATGGCATCATCGAAACTATAGGGGATCGGCATACGGTAGATCTTGGCTGAATCAAATAATCGCTGCACATGCTCAGTTAACCGAAACCCCGCTGGGCCATTTGGCGTATCGTAAACTCGAATACCTTCAAAAACCGACGTGCCATAATGCAGTGCGTGAGACATAACATGTACCTTAGCATCACCCCAAGGCATCATTTCACCATTGAACCAAATTAATTCTGCTGTTTTAGCGGCCATTTTCTCACCCTTTCTATTTTGCTAATGCGGTAGTTGAATTGCTTACTAATACGCGGCAATCAATGACATCAATAAGCTTATCTATCTGATTAGTCAGCAAGCCAATTTCACGCTCACTCTCTACCAACATGTCGATGCTGGTACTGTTATTACTATTAATCTGCATACTTAAGTTGGCGACCTTAAAACCACGATGGCGAGCAACGCGTAAAACACGCTCTAGCACTTCAGGTCTTTGCTGCACGTTTAACGCTAATGAGTAATTGTTCATATTCTTGCTCTCCATCTTGCTTCAATGCTTTTGTTTCAATGCTTTTGTTTCAATGCTTTTGTTTCAATGCTTTTGTTTCAATGCTTTAGCTTTAATACTTGTTTCAAGTCAGTCATACCGTAATGGGCTGAACCCGATACCAATTAAGTTTGCTTATCCATCTCTTCCATCATGTCTTGGTTCGAGGCTCCCGGCGGTACTAACGGCCATACATTGTGAGCATCATCAATCGACACGTGCAGTAAGAAAGGTCCTTCGCTATTGAGCATCTCATCTAAACCAGCTTCAACTTCGCTGGCTTTAAAGATGTTGCGTCCAGGGATATCGAATGCCGAGGCCATTTTTACAAAGTCTGGATTATCTGATAGGTCAGTTTCGCTATAACGCTCTTCAAAAAACAGCTGCTGCCACTGCTTAACCATGCCGAGCTTTTGGTTATCGATAAGTAAGATTTTTACCGGTAAGCGCTTGCGCTTAATCGTCGTTAGCTCCTGTACATTCATCATAAAAGAGCCATCGCCTGATACTGTTACTACTGTGGCATCTGGGCGTGCCACTTTAGCGCCAATTGCAGCGGGTAAGCCAAAACCCATAGTGCCGAGACCAGCACTTGAAAGATGGTCTTCCGGTCGATTGAAAAACATATGCTGTGCAACCCACATTTGGTGCTGACCAACATCACAAGCCACTACACTGTTTTTCGGTAACTTATTGGCTAAACGGTTTAACATTGCAGGTGCGTAGATTAGCTCACCGGGACGGTCATAACGCCACTGATGCGTTTGTTTCATCTCATCAACCTTGGCTTGCCATGACGCAAACTGCTCACCTAGATTTTGACTTAATGCAGGCAGGATTTGGCGTAAGTCGCCAGCGATAGCCACTTCAGGTAAGCGTAATTTGCCAAGCTCAGCAGCGTCTATATCAAGGTGAATAACTTTGGCGTTTTCAGCAAAGCTAGCTAAACGGCCGGTAACTCTATCGTCGAAACGTGCGCCAACCACTATCAATAAATCACATTCTTGTACGGCTAAATTCGCCGCCTTAGAGCCATGCATCCCCAACATGCCCAAGTAACCAGGCGTATCTATGGTAATAGAGCCTAGACCTTTGAGTGTTGCCACTGATGGAATGCCGGTCACTTGAATAAAGTCGCGTAATTGCTCAACAGCACTCGCCATACCCACGCCGCCGCCAACATACAGCATTGGCTGCTTAGCTTGTTCGATAAGCTCGCGCGCATCGTTAATTTGCTCTGGGGTATGCTCAGGCTCGGCGCTGATAGCTTGCAGAGGTGTTTTATATTCCAGCATGGCAATTTGTACATCTTTAGGAATATCCACCAATACCGGCCCCGGACGACCTGATGCAGCGATTTCAAAGGCTTTATAAAGCGTCGGCACTAGCTCATCAACATTAGTCACCATAAAGCTATGTTTAGTACATGACAGTGACATACCTAGAACGTCGATTTCTTGAAACGCATCTGTACCAATAACCGCTGTGGAAACTTGACCTGTGATAGCAACAACTGGCACAGAGTCCAGCAGCGCGTCAGCAAGTGAGGTGACTAAATTCGTTGCCCCAGGGCCAGATGTGGCAAAGCAAACCCCTGTTTTGCCACTTGCTCTGGCGTAACCCACAGCTGCAAATGCAGCTCCTTGTTCGTGGCGGCTAAGCAGATGCTCTACCGGGCTACCATAGAGCGCATCGTAAATAGGCATAATCGCTCCGCCAGGGTAACCAAACACTGTTGTTACACCATGTGCGGCAATCGCTTTTATGACTGCGTCTGCGCCTCTTATCATTTGCCCTTGTTCCATCAGCTCTTACTCCACTACATTTAACTTTATTTCTTAAGGGGTTAGCTTTTGCTTAACCCCTTAAACGAAAAAACCCCCGTTCCTTTCGGAGCGGGGGTTTTTGCAATCTTAAACCTAAGTTAGGTATGTCGATTCGATATGCGCAGCCCCCGCTGTGATTTAATAATCACGACGGTAATAATCACAATAATCAGCTGGGCAGCTTGTTTGAACATATTCGACTTGTATCCTAATCAGATTCTTTGCTTAAATTCGGTGTCGTTTAAAACGCGACCATTTAGAAGTACCACAAAGCCTATAAAAAACACAATAAAAAACTTTTTAACATCAAAATTAATCAAGTTGAGCCTATTCCTTTATCGACTCATATACTGACAAATAATCATGTTCTGCCTAACTGAGTTAATGCCACTAACGTGTTAATAATTAATGTTTTTTCTAAAATATCTTTTGTCTCTAACAAACACTTTAACGACCAAGAGTCTAGAGCGGGTTACCCTCCAGACTATTGGTAAAAAAGTGATTAACTTTCTTCGACAATGCGCTTCATTTCGGTCATATAGCCACGTAACTCAGCACCAATCTCTTCAACGGCGGTACCACGAATTGCCGCATTTACTTCAATTAGGCGTACGTTATCGACACCGTTACTCGCATCTTGCAAGCCACCACCTAAGTACTCGGCAGACATGTTAGCCACATAGTCGCTTAGTAAAGGCAGCGCCGCATGGTTGAACAAATAACAGCCGTACTCAGCTGTATCTGAAATCACTACGTTCATTTCATATAAACGTTTACGTGCAATGGTATTAGCGATAAGCGGCGTTTCATGTAAAGATTCATAGTAAGCAGACTCTTCAACAATGCCTGCTGCAACCATGGTATCGAACGCAAGCTCAACACCCGCTTTAATCATGGCTACTAAAAAGATGCCCTTATCGAAGTATGCTTGCTCATCGATATGCTCTTCACAACCCGGTGCATTTTCAAAACCTGTATCGTTAGTCTCGCTGCGCCACTTAAGTAAATTAGCGTCATCATTAGCCCAATCCGTCATCATGGTCTTAGAGAATTCGCCCCCGATGATGTCGTCCATATGCTTTTCAAATAGCGGCTTAAGGATAACTTTAAGCTCTTCAGCCATGTCATAAGCTTTGATCTTTGCAGGGTTAGAGAGTCGGTCCATCATATGCGTGATGCCACCGTGCTTTAGCGCTTCCGTGGTGGTTTCCCAGCCTTGCTGAATAAGCTTAGCTGCGTATCCTGGCTCTACACCATCGGCAACCATCTTCTCGTAACCAAGAATCGCACCCGTTTGCAGCATGCCGCATAAAATGGTTTGCTCGCCCATCAAGTCTGACTTCACTTCAGCAATAAACGATGAGTGTAAAACGCCAGCGCGATCGCCACCGGTAGCACTTGCATAAGCCTTAGCGATATCAAAACCTTCAGCCTTAGGATCATTTTCAGGGTGAACTGCAATCAATGTTGGTACACCAAAACCACGCTTATATTCTTCACGTACCTCAGTACCCGGACACTTAGGTGCCACCATGATGACCGTGATATCTGGACGTACTTGCATGCCCTCTTCCACGATATTAAAACCATGAGAATAAGACAGGGTTGCACCCTGCTTCATCAGCGGCATAACAGTGTTAACTGCATTGGTGTGTTGCTTATCTGGAGTAAGGTTGAGCACAAGGTCAGCATCTGGAATTAGCTGCTCAATGGTGCCAACACGGAAACCATTGCCCGTGGCTTTTTGGTACGAGTCGCGCTTTTCATTAATCGCTTGCTCACGCAATGCAAAAGAGATATTCAGACCTGAGTCACGCATATTCAAACCTTGGTTCAAACCTTGTGCGCCACAACCTAAAATAACGATGTTCCAACCTTTAATAAAGTTACAGCCTTCGCTAAATTCACTACGATCCATAAAGCGGCATTGTGCCAGCTGTTCTAATTGTTGACGCAAATTCAGAGAGTTAAAATAGTTAGCCATCTGATATACCACCTTGATTCTGGACATTTAAACGGGCTGACTCTTTACCGAGCCACGCTGTGATTAAGGTCACTATAGCGCAAGCTTTTGATTGCTTAAAATGATATATTCGAAACGTCATATTGCATTTATTGCAACATCAATAGCCAGAGCGAAATATAAAGGTTACGTGAAAGTAGCTGCAGGAATAGCGGAGTCACTGTGGATATAAGAACCATCAAGCTTTATTTGCATCTAGCAGACAGCTTACATTTTGCTAGAACGGCGCAGGCGATGCATGTCAGTCCATCGACATTGAGTCGTGCGATGCAAAGATTGGAAGAGGAAGTTGGTGCACAATTATTTCAACGCGATAATCGCAGTGTCACCTTAACCAGCGCTGGGGTCGAATATAAAAACTTTGCCGAAGTGACACTGGCTCAGTGGGCTAAATTGAAAACAAAATTAGATCCCAAGCAAGATATTCTAAGAGGCAAGCTCAATATCTATTGTTCGGTCACTGCAGCCTATAGCCATTTACCGGGATTACTCGACCGCTTTCGCCGTGAGCACCCTCAAGTTGAAATAGCCCTGATCACTGGTGATGCAGCAAACGCGGTGAATGAAGTACGTAATAATCGTGCCGATATCGCGATTGCAGCGTTACCCGATGCTTTTCCTGACACCCTACATTTTGCCAAAATAGATGACGTCCCTTTATCCATCATCGCACCAACTTTTAGGTGTCAAGTACAAGAGTTATTAACCGAATCTTATATCCCGTGGGATCGACTCCCCTTTATTGTTCCTGAACACGGTCCCGGTCGAAAGCGAATTGATAACTGGTTTAAATCATTAGGCTTAATACCCAATATATACGCACAAGTATCGGGACAGGAAGCAATAGCTTCGATGGTCGCACTTGGATGTGGTGTCAGTATTACTCCAGAGGTGGTAATTAACAATAGTCCAGTGCGAGACCGCATTCAGTTGTTAAGCTCACCAATAGAAATTCCGCCATTTGAACTTGGCTGCTGCTGCAAAGTAAAACGCCAACAAGAGCCTATTATCGATGCCTTTTTAAGTGCTATCTAACTTACTTCTGAATGCGCTTGGACACCATTAATGATCAAGTTACGTAACCAACTATGACTTGGATCTAGGCTAAAGTGTTTATGCCACACCAGCACATAAGCACCTGGCTCAACTTTTACCGGCACGTCTAAGCAAACTAAATCATAGTCGGCAATCATCTGCATCAGGTATTTCCGCGGAGCACATAAAATCAGATCGCTATGCTCACATAAACCCAAGGCACAATTAAAGTCAGTCATGTTAACCGCGATATCACGCTGTAAATGCTGCAACCTAAGCACATCATCTAACAACCAATGTTCAACACCTCCAAAGGCCACCTGTAAATGTCGATACTTAAGGAAAGTGTCGAGATCCCAAGTCTCTTTTAATAAAGGGTGTCCACGCCTAACTAAACATACTGGATAGTCACGGATCAGTTCTGCATAACCAAGCTCTTCCGGCAAGTTATTCATATGCAACAAAGAGCGGTTATCCCATTCGCGGCAAATAATCCCCATATCGATTTCACAACGCAATAACTTATCCATACTGTCATGTGACCAAGTCTGACTATTAACACTAACTAATGGTGCATCTTTCAAAAGTTTGGGCATAAAGTGCGGATAACTTAGCGAGTAAGCAGTTTCAACTACATGCATTCGAAATCGGCGCTGACTTTCAGCAGGTTCGAAAGTACTCGGGCGAGTAAACTGATCAAGCCGTTGTAATACCTCTCTAAGTTCCGGTGCTAACTCCAGAGCTCTAGGTGTCGCCTTTAATCCATAAGCCGTGCGCTCAAATAACTGATCATCAAAGGTCTCCCTTAATTTACTTAGCTGTTTACTCACTGCAGATTGGCTCAAATGTAATCTTGAGGCAGCAGCGGTAACACTCTGTTCTTCGAGCAAGACTTCTAACACCCTAAGTAAATTGAAATCCAACTGTTTCACATAGACCTTCTATATAAACACGCTAACCTACAGACATCATAAAGCCTTTATGACCCAGGAATAACAAAAATTAGAGCAATATCGATCTTCAATCGATAAAAACAACTGCAAATGACCTACGACCAGAATTGATCTGCGAAGAGTCGATAATGTGGAGCATATAATCGCCCTCAGTTCCCATAGCGAACACATGGATTTGAAGCAATGTGTTTTGAACACTTATTGAATGTGCAGAAATGATGACAGCAAAGGATAGCGAAGCGCTATTTCTTGGATAGATGTTTGTCTATAAAAGGCAGGATTTTGCACAAATGACAGACGTAAAAAAGCCCGCTACATAGTAGCGGGCTTTGATACTAATTTGGCGCCTGGAAATGGCCAGCTGCGAGCAAGCTCTCCGCGTTCCCCCCTTGCATTAAGCTTCATTTGATAAGCACAAGGGCCTCACCCTACTCCACATGGGTACTGAACCTCACTACGTTCGGGCTTTTATTCCCCCATGTCCGAGTGGCCATCTTTCCAGACAAAAACGAAAAAAGCCCGCTACATCGTAGCGGGCTTTGATACTAATTTGGCGCCTGGAAATGACCTACTCTCACATGGGGAGACCCCACACTACCATCGGCGATATTGCGTTTCACTT
>NZ_JAKILC010000027.1 GCF_023283845.1 Shewanella marinintestina | reverse complement strand
GATAAAAACAGCCAATTAAATACTGTTTAAATATACAGCTAAAGTTTCTGTATCACCTATAATATATAGGCTCCGTGTTTTTTATGACACGATAACAGTATATTAGGCTGACTTCCGAATAAGAACAGTCAGCCTAGTCAATCCTTTGCTAACAAGGTAACTTTAAATATCTTTTTAATCAATATCTTAATAGACATAGTCTTGTGAGCCCACTGACTCTTCTGATGGTGAAAACCAGAATTTACTTATTTGTGACGTAATTTGATTTAACTATTGGGGAGAAATGTTTTTAAACAGTCACTTAGCAGTTGTTAACTCTAAATCCCTTTCCTTCTTACACCAAAATAATGCTGAAAATTTACAATGCTTATTATAACTGTTTATATGTACAGCTAGTGTAAAGATGCCCTATCTCATCAAAAGATAAGACTATGCATAAGCTTTTCATATTAGGTTTTCTATTAACGTCTGCTACTCAACACTCTTGTAGTGAAACTGATAAAGGGGCATTTCCGCGTTAAATATCGAGTCACGGCTCCCCTAATGGAACACCAATGATCAAATGTAGATGCGGCCGTGATCGTCCATGACAAGGACGTCATGGACGAGCTTCCAAGTAAGGACTTGCAGCGTGTCATGGCAGTACCTGCACATGCGCCCGCGGCAGGCGATTAATAACAATGAAGGTGCAACTCATAATTTGCTATCAGATAGCCTACCCCAAAAAATGTAATGTTCCTTCATTCGAAGCCTAACTCATTTCGGTGCATTTCCGCGTTAGACACCAAGCAACACTAACCTAAATGAGTACGCCAATTATCCCGTGTAGATACGGCTTCGTGCTTCGATAACATGAATTTCATCACAAAGCGTATAGGGATACTTTCTGCTATAAAGAAGTGCAGCGTCTCGCAGCAGTGTCTGACCCCCCCCGCAAGAAGCGATTGATAGCTACACGTTCAAACGGCCTATAAAACAAAAGCCACAATGAATGAATCATTATGGCTTTGTTCAATGCTGGTAAGTTGTGTTGGTTACCACATTAGATCATCTGGAATAACATAATCTGCATATGGGTCGTCTTCTTCAACAACTTCAGTGCTCTCTTCTTGAGTCCATAGGTAACCTACCCAAGCTGGCACTAATAAGTTAACCCGCTCAGCCAGTTTATGTGGTACCAAGTAACTCACTTCCTCGTGACGAAGGATCCCTAAGTGACCATTTAACAGTTCACTTTGCATCTTTTCAGAGACGTATAATGAGTAGATCTTGTTCTCGAAGGTAAAGTTAAACTTAATTTCTGCGTCTTTTGGTGCTGTAATCGCAAACTTTTTAAACTCGGTAACAAGACCACGTACCAAGCCTTTTTCAGATGCTTCTGCAAAACGCTGTTCATTTAGCTGTTTGTCTTTTTCGATCTGCGCTTGTTTCTTAGCAGCAATTTCTTGCTTTAAGGCTTCTGAGCCATCGTCAACTTTCGCTTTTCTATCACGACGCTTTTGCGTTTTAGTGTCTTTTACTTTCTGTTTACTGACTAAGCCTGCTTTTAACAGCTGCTCTTGAAATGGGTTTGCCATAGCTTTACTTCTCTATTTAACTTTACTTTATTTTTGTACTTAACCGCGTTGGGCCAATTGTCCAATCTCGGCAATAGCCGCTCCAGCACCACCTAATGACCAACCACCATCAACAGGTAATACAGTACCCGTTATGTAAGAGGCCATATCTGACGCTAAGAATAACGCCGCATTAGCAATATCATCACATTGTCCATTACGTCTTAACGGGACGCCTTTAGCGACATGTTCTTGTAATTCTGCAGTAGGTGCCAGTCTATCAAAACCTTCGGTGCCAGCGATAGGACCTGGAACAATAGAATTGATGCGGATCCCTTTACTGCCCCACTCTATTGCCAAGGTTTTAGTTAACATATCAACACCTGCTTTGGCGGCGCAAACGTGAACTTGCATTGGCATAGGTACATAGGCTTGTGGCGCTGAGATCTGAATAATGGCACCGCCCTGCTGTTTAATCAGCGGATAAGCTTGTTTTAGTACCTGAAAACTGCCTAACAGGTCGATATCCATGACGGATTTAAAACCATTTTCAGATAGATTTTCTGCAGTAGATGGGAAGTTACCTGCAGCGCCGCTGACTAGAACATCAATATGACCGAAGTGTTTTTCAATCTCTGCAAAACCTTGTTTTAAGGCTTGTAGATCTCTGACATCAAAACAAACACCCAGATGATTGCCGCTACTGTTTGCTTGCTGCAATTGTACAACTGCCGCAGTGACTTTGTCTTCACTGCGGCTTGCGACTGCAACGTTTGCACCCGCTTGAGAGAAGCGAATGGCAATACCTAGATTAATTCCACTGGTACCACCGACAACAACAACGTTCTTTCCTTGATAGCTAAACATTGTGACTTCTCTCCTATAGGTTAATTTAAACCATTACATATGATTTATTTCCTAACCTACTAGGCATCAACACATTACGCAATTGTTTGATAGATAGCTTGTAATGCTTTTAGTGGATCAGCCGCTTTGGTAATAGGACGGCCAATCACTAAATAATCAGATCCTGCAGTTAACGCCTGCGAAGGTGTCATGACTCGATGCTGATCGCCCTTGTCACTGCCTTCAGGGCGGATCCCCGGTGTAATAAGCTTAAAATCTTGGCCGAATTTTGCTTTTAACAAGCTAGATTCTTGAGCCGAGCAAACTACGCCATCTAGGCCTGCTTGCTTCGTTAGTGCCGCTAAACGCAATACGTGTTCAGATGCAGGCACATTGATCCCTAGTAACTTAAGCTCTTCATCGCTCATTGAGGTTAAAACAGTAACGGCAATTAGCAGTGGCGCTTTGTCGCCGTATGGCTCAAGTGCACGTTTAGCCGCTTCCATCATTGCTAAGCCGCCAGTCGCGTGGATATTAGTCATCCATACGCCCAGCTCTGCTGCTGCGGTAACCGCTTTAGCGACTGTATTTGGGATATCGTGAAACTTAAGGTCTAAAAATAACTCGAATCCACGGCTGTGAATATCAGTCACTAATTGCGGACCAAACAGGGTAAACATTTCTTTGCCGACTTTAAGGCGGCACATCTCTGGATCTAATTGATCAATTAGCTGCAAAGCATCATTCTTATTATCATAGTCTAGGGCAACTAAAATAGGCTTGTCAGTCATTATCTCTCCAATCGCTTTGCGGGGTATTATCGGTTTTATGATTTAAATTAGCGACTAGTGGTTATTCACCATCTAGACCTCTAATTCTTTTAATGCTGCCCCACTGTTTACATGAGGGGCAATGCCAATATAATCTGTGCGACGGGAAACCACACTCTCTACAGCGGTAGCCCGGACGGTATTTAATCTGTTGCTCTACGAGTTGCTCAAGCATCGACAAACTCTTTTTAGCTTGCCCTTCTTCTGCTTGGATCAAATGCATTTTCATCAAATGCTGGAAACTTTTCATGGTTGGATGTCTTATTAACCCTTCCATAATCAACTTTTCAGCATCTTTAGGATGCCCTTGTTCAATCATGTGCTGCGCAAGCGTAATCGTCACGCTAGCGCCCGCGCCTTTTGCGATAGCTTCTCGCAATAACTCTTGATAGCCAATACTATCCTCTGTTAATAAGTACGTTTGCTTAGCGGTTGCAAGGACATCTGTAAACAGGTCAACATCTGTATTAAGTAGTTTCTCAATTGCTTGTTTTGACGCCTTATAATCTTCTTGTTTTAAATATAGCTCTGCTAATGTTAATAATGCGCGCCCACAGTGAGCATCTTGTTTTATCGCTGATTGCAACTGCTTAAGTTTCTGATTTACGTCGTCTGATACATTAGCTAACTCACAATAAAAATGAGCCGTTTCATGTTTGAGTTCAGTTTGGCGTTTACGCTTAAGCTTCTTAATGATATCTATCGCTTTTTGCCAATCTTTAGTGACTTGATAGATGGCTATCAGTTGAGTTTCAGCCTCTTCACTATGGTCTTCTTGGCTAACAAGATTAATAAAAATCTCTTCCGCGCGATCGTAGAAACCTGCTGCTAAGTAATCTTTACCAAGTTCCATCATCGCAATATCTCGCTGCTCTGTCGTTAAGCTTGGTCTTGCGATTAGATTTTGGTGAATGCGGATAGAGCGGTCAACTTCACCGCGTTTCCGAAATAGGGAACCTAAAGAAAGGTGAGTATCAATGGTGTCATCATCGACATCTAACATTGATATAAAAAGATCGACTGCTTTATCGGATTCATTCGACAATAGAAAATTAAGACCCGTAAAATAGTCACGGCTCAATTGTTTACGTTGGTTTGTCTGTTTTTGCCTGACACTTCTGCGGCCCATATACCAGCCATAACCAGCTGCGATAGGAAGAAGCAGAAAGAGGATCTCTAACATATTAAGCGTCTACTTCTTTGTCGTTACTTTGTTTAGCAATCATTGTTTTGGCTTGTGATTCGTCAATCGACGAATCGAGCAATTTGTCTTCAGCTATAGCCAATTGTTTTTTAGTACGGCGCAATGCAAATTTAAGTCCTGCTATATGGTACATCGCGAATATCCAACTCACGATAAAACCAGCAAGGAAAACGGTCGCGAGAACCACTGGCAACCTAAATTCTCCTTGAGCAACAAAGTAGCTAATCGTTACGACTTGTTCGTTACGTGCCCCGAAGATAAGCGCTAGGAAAAAAAATGCAGCGACTAAAAAGGCAATAATAAATGACTTCACGTTAAGCTCCATTGAACGCGTAGGTAAACTTTGATTATCTAAGAAAATGAGAGAACTAGCTAGCTATACCTAAGTTTTAGATATAAAAAAGCCTCCTAATGGAGGCTTTTAATACAATGTAAATTACGAGTTAACAGCGTCAACACGTTCGCGCAGTTCTTTGCCTGGCTTAAAGTGCGGTACGTACTTGCCTTCCAATTCAACTGATGTTCCAGTCTTTGGGTTACGGCCAGTGCGTGGTGCACGATAATGAAGTGAGAAACTACCAAATCCACGGATCTCAATACGATCACCGGTTTCTAATGTATCGGCCATTTGCTCCAACATTTCTTTGATAGCTGCTTCCACTTCTTTCGCAGACAGCTGCGACTGCCTAGTGGCAAGTTTTTCGATTAGTTCGGATTTAGTCATCCTATACCCTCTATTTATCAAGCCAAACACAGTCACCTTTTAGGGGTGCAAGCACCCCTGAACTTCAAGGCGATTATTTACGAGCTGCTTTGAAAGCTTCAGCCATTGCGCTGCTCATTGCAACGTCATCTTGCTTGTTCAAGCTAGCCATTGCTTCTTTCTCTTCAGCTTCATCTTTCGCACGGATAGATAGGCTGATAGTGCGGTTCTTACGATCCACACCCATGAACTTAGATTCTACTTTATCACCTACAGCGTAAACTGTAGATGCATCTTCGATACGCTCACGAGAGATATCTGAAACGCGAAGGTAACCTTCAACAGTCTCAGCTAGTTCAATTGTAACACCTTTTGCGTCAACTGCTGTAACAACACCATGAACAACTACACCTTTCTTCTTATCAGCAAGGTATGCGTTGAATGGATCGTCTTCAGTTTGCTTAACGCCTAAGCTGATACGCTCACGCTCTGGGTCTACTGAAAGAACTACAGCGTGGATTTCGTCGCCTTTCTTGTATTCAGCAACTGCGTCTTCGCCAGTACCGTTCCAAGAAATATCAGAAAGGTGAACTAGACCGTCGATGCCGCCGTCAAGACCGATGAAGATACCGAAGTCAGTGATTGACTTGATCTTACCAGAAACTTTGTCGCCTTTGTTGAAACGCTCAGCGAAATCATCCCATGGGTTAGTCTTACATTGCTTAAGACCTAGAGAGATACGACGACGCTCTTCATCGATGTCAAGAACTAGAACTTCAACTTCGTCACCTAGGTTAACAACCTTAGATGGGTGGATGTTCTTGTTAGTCCAATCCATTTCAGAAACGTGAACAAGACCTTCAACGCCTTCTTCAATTTCAACGAAACAACCGTAGTCAGTTAGGTTAGTTACGCGACCAGTCAAACGTGTGTTTTCTGGGTAGCGCTTGCTGATTTCTAACCATGGATCTTCGCCAAGTTGCTTAAGACCTAGTGATACGCGTGTACGCTCACGGTCATACTTAAGAACTTTAACGTTGATTTCGTCACCAACATTAACGATTTCAGATGGGTGCTTAACACGCTTCCAAGCCATATCAGTGATATGTAGAAGACCGTCAACACCACCAAGATCAACGAATGCACCATAGTCAGTAAGGTTCTTAACGATACCTTTAACTGATTGACCTTCTTGAAGGTTCTCAAGAAGAGCATCACGCTCTGCGCTGCTTTCAGATTCAATAACTGCACGACGAGAAACAACAACGTTGTTGCGCTTCTGGTCAAGCTTGATAACTTTGAATTCTAATTCTTTGTTTTCTAGGTGAGCTGTATCGCGAACTGGGCGAACATCTACTAGAGAACCAGGTAGGAATGCACGGATACCGTTTAATTCAACAGTGAAACCGCCTTTAACCTTACCATTGATGATACCGATTACAGTTTCAGCATCTTCGTACGCTTTTTCTAGAACGATCCAAGCTTCGTGACGCTTAGCTTTCTCACGAGAAAGTTGAGTTTCACCAAAACCATCTTCAACAGAGTCAAGAGCTACGTCAACTTCGTCGCCAACTGCGATTTCTAGAGCGCCTTGAGCGTTCTTGAACTGTTCAGCTGGGATTGGGCTTTCAGACTTAAGACCTGCGTCAACTAGTACCATACCGTTTTCGATGGCTACAACTACACCACGTACGATAGAACCAGGACGGAATTCAAGTTCATTAAGGGATTGTTCAAATAGATCAGCAAAAGATTCAGTCATGTTTAAGTTACTTTCTTTATAAACCACGGACCATCCTGGACGTGGAGTCAGATTAATAATTCGTTCCATCCATGTAACGAATAGTTAAGTACCTACTTATGCAGGTACTTGAAGTTTTTTATGAATATGCGTTAGTGCTAAGTCCAACACATCTTCAATGTTTATATTAGTCGTATCGATAACTAGTGCGTCTTCGGCAGGCACCAAAGGAGCGACACTACGATTCATATCGCGGTCGTCACGCTCTTTAATCTCAGACAAAAGTTGATCGATATTAACATCGAAGCCCTTGTCCTGCAACTGATTATAGCGTCTTTGCGCCCTTTCTTCCGCTGATGCAGTTAAATACAATTTAGCGGGTGTCGCTGGGAATACGATTGTTCCCATGTCACGTCCGTCAGCAATAAGACCAGGGGCTTCAGCAAAAGCACGCTGGCGACGTAATAACGCTTCCCTAACACGAGGGAACGCGGCGACCTTAGAAGCGGCATTAGAGCATTCTTGACTACGTATCGTAAGTGACACGTCTTCGCCCTCTAATACAACTTTAATTCCTTTATTTTCGTTACCCGTAATGAACTGCACATCTAAATGCGCTGCAAGTAGGGTCAACGACTCCTCGTTATCCAGTTCTACGTTGTGATGAATAGCGGCTAAGGCTAATACACGGTAGATCGCACCACTGTCGAGTAACTTGTAGCCTAAACGCTCAGCAAGTAACTGACTAATAGTACCTTTTCCCGCACCGCTTGGGCCGTCAACAGTGACAACAGGCGCCCTTTCTGACATAAAATCCTCCACAAGAAATTCCATCTTCCTTGATATAACTGAAAAATGAGCGCGCGCATTATAAACCAAGTAACTTGAGAAAGCGGTAAAAACTTCAAATATTCGGGAACTTGATTCAGCAAACTGTCAGGTTGCGAGTGCGCAACCTGACTTATATCATAGCCTACAGAATTATATTGTTATTGTGCGAGAGCTTTGAATTGATTGAAATAGTCCGGAAATGTTTTTGACGTACATTCGGGCTCATTAATCGTTATGCCACAATCAGCAAAAGCCATCATAGAAAAACACATTGCCATACGGTGATCATTATAGGTATCGATTGCCGCAGTATTGAGCACCTCTGGAGGTGTCACGCTAATATAATCGTGCCCTTCATCAACTATCGCACCGACCTTTCGCAGTTCAGTCGCCATAGCCGCAAGACGGTCAGTCTCTTTTATACGCCAGTTATAGATATTACGAATATGGGTGGTACCCGTTGCGAACAAAGCCGCCGTTGCGATAGTCATTGCAGCATCAGGGATATGATTCATGTCCAAATCAACAGCTGTTAACTTTGCTTGGCGAGCAATAATATAATCGTCGCCCCACTCTATTTCTGCGCCCATTTGTTCAAGCACATCAGCAAACTTAACATCGCCTTGGATAGATAGCTTACCAACGCCTGTAACTTTTACTTCACCGCCTTTAATCGCACCAGCAGCTAAAAAGTATGAAGCAGATGATGCGTCGCCTTCAACTAACACTTTGCCAGGTGAAACATAACGTTGGCCCGCTTTGATGACGAAAGATACGTAATCATTATTTTCAACCGTTACGCCGAACTGAGCCATTAATGCTAAGGTAATATCAATATAAGGCTTAGATACGAGCTCCCCCTTAATTTTGATATTTACATCACCTTGAGCCAGCGGTGCAACCATTAAAAGCGCAGTTAAGAATTGGCTAGACAAGTCGCCAGCTATTTCAACATCACCGCCGTTAAGACCAGTTGAGTTAATCGTGAGTGGCGGGAAGCCTTCCACTTTAAGGTAATCGACTTCAGCACCTAATTGACGAAGCGCATCAACGAGATCACCAATAGGCCGTTCTTCCATACGCGGTTCACCTGTTAATGTGAACTGCCCTTGGCCTAAGGTCAGTGCAGCGCACAAAGGACGCATAGCCGTACCTGCATTGCCTAAAAATAGCGTTTGTGGTTCAAGGGCATTAAGTGGACCAGCGAGGCCGTCTAACTCACACACTGTATTATTTTCGGAAAGTCGATAGTTTACGCCCAACTGCTTTAACGATGCCAACATATAACGAATATCGTCAGAATCTAATAAGTTGGTGAGTGTCGTAGTTCCCTCTGCAAGGGTGGCCAATAATAAAGCGCGATTTGAAATACTTTTTGAACCAGGGATATTAATCGTACCTGACACTTTTTCAATCGGCTCTAAACGTAATTGATTCATTGCGTACTTCTTATTATTGCTGCAGGAGTCAAACTCGCCTGCGGGTTAACAGTAGATGTTCATGCTAATTGGCTGTGATTAAACAGAGCGGTCTGTTTTTAAAATGGCATCACGACAAAATGCCAGCCACTTTGCGTTTGTTTGAACTTCGTAGGTATAAAGTTACTCATTGACGCGTAGGATTCAACACTTTTTTACTAAAATAGGCCTTTAATAGGTAAATTATGTTCAAGTAAGAAAAATGACAACTTATTTCAGCCTGTAAATACCATCATCATGACTAAAAATAAGTAAGTGGAATATTTAATTGCCAAAATAATTCACCATGAAAAATACCTTTAAAGCTGTTCAATTTAAGGATGAATACGTTACTCTAATCCTATAATGATAAGCGGCTTAACAATAGCCGAACACAAAAAAGGTAATTACAGCCATGTTCAACAAATTGACCGCTATGCCAGCTGATCCAATCTTAGGCTTGCTTACAAAATACCGCGAAGATACACATTCTCAAAAAGTGGATTTAGGAGTTGGGGTCTATAAAGATGAATCGGGCCATACACCTATTCTTGACTGTGTAAAAAGAGCTGAAAAGTTTCGTTTAGATATGGAGTCAACCAAAGTTTACATCGGACCAACAGGATCACCAGACTTTAATCGCTTAATGTCAGAGCTTGCTTTTGGTATCGATAACCCTGCCTTATTGGCCAACCGAGTACGCACAGTCTCAACTCCTGGCGGTACCGGCGCCCTTCGTGTTGCAGCAGACTTTATTAAGCGCTGCAATCCAAATGCGACGCTGTGGGTAAGCGACCCAACCTGGGCAAACCATACTGGTTTATTTGAAGCAGCAGGGATCACGGTAAAAACCTATCCTTATTATGATTATGACAGTAAATCGCTCAAATTTACTGAAATGAAAGCCGCACTGTCAAACGTTAGTGCTGATGATGTGGTGCTTCTGCACGCTTGCTGTCACAACCCAAGCGGCATGGACTTAACCACAGCACAATGGGATGAGATTATTGCGCTTACTGTTGAGCAAGGCTTTACCCCGCTTATCGATATGGCATACCAAGGTTTTGGAGACGGTGTTGATGAAGACGCCTATGGCGTGCGTAAGATGGCTGCTGCAGTCAATAACATGATTTTATGTAGCTCATGCTCGAAGAACTTTGGCTTATACCGTGAGCGGATTGGGGCTTGTACCATTATAGGTAGTGATGCGTCTCGTGCAGATATTGCATTCTCGGTACTGTTATATGTCGTTCGTTGTATTTATTCTATGCCGCCAGCCCACGGCGCAGCCATTGTTGAAACGATTTTAGGTTCAGAAGAATTAAAACAACAATGGTTAGATGAACTAACCGTAATGCGTGAGCGTATAAACGGTAACCGAGCGATGCTAGTCAATAAGCTCAAGCAAAAAGGAGTACAGCGCAACTTTGACTTTATTGCAGCGCAAAAAGGCATGTTCTCGTTCTTAGGCATAACCGAAGATCAAGTCGCAGAACTACAGCAGCACTATAGCGTTTATATGGTCGACTCTAGCCGTATTAGTATTGCTGGCATTGGCACTGGTAATGTGGATTATTTAGCTGAATCTATCGCTAAAGTGATTTCGTAACGTCACCATCAGTACTGATATCAACGACTTGCGCACAAGCATTACCAGCTAAAGCAAGTCGCAATAAAAAGCCGATAATATTGTCATTATCGGCTTTTTTAATATCAGCAGATATTAACTATTTTCTGTAGCAAATTGCTTCATAAAGCTCACTAACGCATCAACACCTTCTATAGGCATTGCGTTGTAAAGACTTGCGCGCATCCCGCCAACACTGCGATGGCCTTTAAGTGCAACTAACCCAGCCGCTTTAGCTTGCTCTAAAAACAATCCATCCAATCCCTCATTGGCTAATTGGAATGTCACGTTCATTCGACTGCGGTTTTGCTTGGCTACGCCACTCACATAGAATTCAAGCTCATCGATGCATTGGTAAAGGCGCTGCGCCTTTTCAATGTTAGCCTGTTCCATTTGTGCGACACCACCGCTTGCTTTAAGCCAGCTAAAGACTTCTGCCGCTAGGTACCAAGCAAATGTTGGCGGCGTGTTATACATCGAATCATTTTTTACTGCTAAGCGATAATCCATAATCGATGATTGTGGCAAGCTTGGAAGTGCCAGCAGATCATCACGGACAATTACAATACTTAGACCTGATGGACCAATGTTCTTTTGAGCGCCCGCATAAATCAAACCAAACTGACTGACATCGATATTGCGCGATAGAATATTTGAAGACATATCGGCGACTACTGGCCAAGGACTATTTAATTGTTCAAAGATCTCGATGCCATCAACAGTCTCATTCGGACAATAATGAACATAACGGTAATCTTTATCGATTACACTTAAATCAGGCAAACAAACCTGCTTTACACCGTCAACTAAATCTACAATGTTGAGCGTATCAACATTGTTTTCGCCAGCAAGCGTTATCGCTTCTTCTACTGCCGCTTGAGACCAGCTGCCATCAACAAGGTATAGCGCCTTACCATCATTACCTAAAAAGTTATTTACTACGGCAGAAAACTGCCCTCGCCCACCACCATGCATAAATAAAACATGGTAATTAGCAGGGATCTGCATCAACTCTCGTAAATCAGACTCGGCTTGCTCGGTTAACGCGATAAATTCCTTACTGCGATGACTGACTTCCATTACGGAAACACCTTGGTCATTCCAATTCAATAATTCTTTCTGAGCCTTTTGCATTACAGCTTGAGGCAACATCGCAGGGCCTGCACAGAAATTAAAAATCGCGCTCACAGTATGATCCTTCTATCGTTATTAGTAGATACATTAGGTTATTTGCATTCTGATTAGCAGTATATCCTAACTGCAGTATTGCTAACATGAAAAATTCCATCGAATGTTCTTCGCCATCATTTTGGTTAATAAGGTGTTTTTATTTTCATATTAGTGACTGTTTTTGTTAAAATCAGCTTCAATAAGTTTATAAAGGCTCGCAAAAATGACTAAATTGCCAAATAACGACACTAAGGCATAGCTTTAGCTATTTTTCCTGTCTAAAAAACGAACCATTAAATTTAACATCTAACGCAAAACTTAAAGTAACTACATTAATTAGTTGCTATGTATAAAAGTAAAATATACTAACCAGACCGTTTAAACGGCACATTGGATCTGTACATGTTTTTAAAACCTATGTTTGTTTTCGGCGCACTATCTATTAGCGCTACTCTACCTTTGCAACAGGCCTTTGCTGCACAATCTCCATATTCACCGCTTGCAGATAGCTTTAAAAAACAATTCCATAAAGAGTTAAAAAGTAACAAAGTGCCTGGCGGCGCCTTTGTGATTGTTGATACTGATAAAGTGATAAAATTAAGCAGCTATGGTAAACGTAGCAAAGGTGGCAGCAAAAATATTAACGCAGATACCGTATTTAGACTCGCCTCGGTTTCAAAAACATTTGCGGGCACACTAGCTTCTATGCTCGTTAATGAAGGGAAACTTGACTGGCAACAGCCTATTACTCGTTATGTTCCTGAATTTAGTTTAGCCAGTGTGCAACTAACAAAAGATATCAACCTTGGGCATATTGTTGGTCATAGTACGGGATTAATGCCTAATAGTTATGACAACCTGATAAATAGCAATGTAAAGATGACTAAGATCATCGATATGTTTGATGAGCTTACGCCTATATGTAAACCGGGGATTTGCTATGGATATCAAAATGTGGCGTTTTCATTTATTCAAAGTGCTATTGAAAAAGAGTCTAAACATAGTTATCAAGACTTATTACAACAACGAATCTTTTCACCGTTAAAAATGAACTCAGCTTCAGTCGGTTACAATGCTTTTCAACAAACAAAGAATCGCGCAGAACCTCATGTCAAAACCAAGCATGGATTTAAACAAGTCAAAGTAAAGCCTAACTACTATCAACTTGCACCTGCTGCTGGCGTCAATGCCAGCATTAATGATATGTCGAAGTGGCTGATAGCTAACTTAGGCCAAAATCCTGATATTCTGCCCGTTAGCATTATTAGAGATGTCACCAGCCCTGGCGTTAAAACGACAAGAGAGCTGCGACGCCGTGATTGGCGACAATACCTAGATAGCGCACACTACGGTAAAGGCTGGCGCGTATATGAATTTAATGGCCGTCCACTAATCTATCATGCGGGATGGGTTGCAGGTTATGTGGCAGAGATCTCTTACTCACCTGAGTTAAATATTGGTATGGCAATGTTACTCAATGGCGAATCACGAGTCATTGCACAGTTAAGTTCAACGTTCTGGCGAGACGCATTTAGACAAGCAGATAAGCTCGGGATGTAAATCCAAGTCACTGAATCAAATCTATCGTTTAAAGCTTAAAATAGCCACCAATCAAAAGGTGGCTTTTTTATTTTAGGCCTTTAAAGATGGCTTCAACCTCAACGGAGAGCTAACTAAAAAGCAATGACTTTTAACGCAAGACCTAGAGTTGCTTGGATAATAGTTACTTTCTTAAAATCAGACGATTGTAGTAAAGCTTATTAAAAACTTTGATCGTTGTTTTTGATAAGCTTTATTCATAAAGTAAAAAAGGATGCCAATGGCATCCTTTTTTCATAAGACTAACTAATCACCATTCAGATGCAATTAATCTTCAGTCTTTGGAGTGTCAGTACTTTCCGCTTGCGCATCTTCCGAACTAGTCACTTCTTGACCTTCAGTTTCAGAGGTCGCTTCAGTGACGATAGGATTACCCTCTTCATCAAGCTCTACTTCTGGTACCTGAATTTCATCGATACGCTGTAGACCAACAACTTTCTCTTCTTCAGCAGTACGAATAATTGTCACACCTTGAGTGTTACGACCAATAGTCGACACACCTTCAGCTGGAGTTCTAACCAACGTGCCCTTATTACTAATTAGCATGATTTCGTCATTACCGCCAACTTGTACAGCACCGACTACGGCACCATTACGTTCGCTAACTTTAATAGACACCACGCCCTTAGTACCACGACTCTTAGCTGGGTATTCAGAAAGTTCTGTACGCTTACCGTAACCGTTTTCAGTCACAGTTAAGATAGCGCCGTCACCTTTTGGTACGATTAACGAAACGACAGTTTGACCATCTTCGAGCTTAATACCACGAACACCTGTAGCAGTACGGCCCATAGCACGAAGAGCAACAATTTCTTCGCCTGTTTCAGGGTCAATCTTCACTTCACCCGTTTCAGAGCTACGCGCTTTTTCATTAAAGCGAACGACTTTACCTTCGTTAGAGAACAGCATGATGTCGTCGTTACCGTCGGTAATATCAACACCAATCAACTGATCGCCATCTTTCAGGTTAACCGCGATAATACCGTTTGCGCGTGGATTGCTGTATGCCGTTAATGCTGTCTTCTTCACCGTACCGTGTGATGTTGCCATGATAATGTACTTATCTTCAGCATATTCACGTACAGGTAGAATTGCAGTAATGCGCTCACCTTCAGCCAATGGCAATAAGTTAACAATTGGGCGACCACGAGCTGTGCGGCTAGCTAGTGGTAACTGGTAAACCTTCAGCCAGTACATCTTGCCAAAGTCAGAGAAACACAAAATGGTATCGTGAGTGTTAGCAACCAATAGTTTCTCTACGAAATCTTCGTCTTTCACTTTAGTCGCTGCTTTACCCTTACCACCACGGCGTTGTGCTTGGTAATCAGTCAATGCTTGGTACTTAGCGTAACCCAGATGTGACAATGTCACGACAACGTCTTCTTCATTGATCAAGTCTTCTAGACTCATATCAACTTCGTTAGCGTTGATCACTGTTCGACGCTCATCACCAAAGTTCGTTAGCACCTCTTCTAACTCTTCTTTGATCACTTCCATCAAGCGCTGCGGGCTAGCTAGAATATGCAGTAATTCAGCAATGATTTGAAGAAGCTCTTCATACTCAGCAATAATCTTATCGTGTTCTAAACCGGTTAAGCGGTGTAGGCGCAATTCAAGAATCGCTTGTGCTTGCTGTTCCGTTAAGAAGTATTGGCCATCACGAATTCCGTACTCTGGCTCTAACCATTCAGGACGTGCTGCATCATCACCTGCTTTTTCAAGCAT
Source organism: Shewanella marinintestina (assembly GCF_023283845.1). Lineage (GTDB taxonomy): Bacteria > Pseudomonadota > Gammaproteobacteria > Enterobacterales > Shewanellaceae > Shewanella > Shewanella marinintestina. The sequence goes on along the minus strand of NZ_JAKILC010000027.1, from coordinate 26,858 downwards.
ACCTTTAACATGACCAAGCTCCCAACCTTGCGCAACAAGCTTAACTTTCGCTTCTGCTGGCGTTGGAGAGGCTTTAATTAAAGCAATAATTGGATCGATGTTAGCTAATGCTACCGCTAATGCTTCTAGAATATGTGCACGCTCACGCGCTTTACGCAATTCAAATACAGTACGACGAGTTACTACTTCACGACGGTGAAGGATAAAGCACTCTAGCATCTCTTTTAGGTTAAACAGTTTAGGCTGACCATTAGTCAGCGCTACCATGTTAATACCAAAAGAACATTGCATTTGTGTTTGTGCATAAAGGTTATTTAGTACAACCTCACCCACTTCACCGCGCTTGATCTCGATAACAATACGCATACCGTCTTTGTCAGACTCGTCGCGCAGGCCGCTAATGCCTTCAATCTTTTTATCTTTAACTAGCTCGGCAATCTTTTCAATCAGACGCGCTTTGTTAACTTGATATGGAATTTCATGAACGATAATACGTTCACGACCATTCTCTTCCTCGATTTCAGCGCGAGCACGCATTACAGCACGACCACGGCCTGTTTTGTATGCGTCGATAATGCCCTTACGGCCATTAATGATTGCTGCTGTTGGGAAATCAGGACCTGGAATGTATTCCATTAACTGTTCAATAGATAACGCTGGTTCTTCAATCAGCGCTAAACAACCCGCAATCACTTCACTTAAGTTATGTGGAGGAATGTTAGTTGCCATACCAACAGCAATACCTGACGAGCCATTCACTAGTAATGTAGGAATACGTGTCGGTAATACTGCTGGAATAAATTCAGTACCATCGTAGTTAGGTACAAAATCTACGGTTTCTTTTTCTAAGTCAGCTAGTAATTGGTGCGCCACCTTGTCCATACGGATTTCGGTATAACGCATTGCCGCTGCCGCATCACCGTCAACAGAACCGAAGTTACCTTGACCGTCAATAAGTGGGTAACGCATTGAGAATGGCTGAGCCAAACGAACAATAGTGTCATATACGGCTGTATCACCATGTGGGTGATATTTACCAATTACGTCACCAACAACACGAGCAGACTTTTTATAAGGCTTGTTCCAGTCGTTTTTCAGTTCGCTCATGGCGAACAGTACGCGACGGTGCACAGGCTTTAAACCGTCACGAACGTCCGGTAGTGCACGGCCTACAATTACGCTCATGGCGTAATCTAAGTATGAATTTTTTAATTCGTCTTCAATATTAATTGGTGTTATAGATGAAGCCAGATCAGTCATAAACTGCTCGATCCCCTGAAATTTAGCGTGCTATTCCTTTTTCCTAGAATAGCTATGCTTGAAAACGTGATTTGGCATTCTAACACAGTTATTTGATGGCGCTAGACCCAAATTTGGATTCATTTTAAATAAGCGACAAAAGCTAATTCACTTGATTAAAATCAAGGCATAAGCGCATTAATTGCCCACTTTGTACAATAAGTATCAAACAGCTCTATAACTGCTTTGTTTCTTAGCGCTAATCATTATAATGTGGCCAAAAGACGGATTTGTCGCTCTGAGGTAATTTAAGTGCAAACACATAATAATGTCGATCCACAAGAGATTGCGAAATTTGAGAAAATGGCCGCCACATGGTGGGATCCAAATGGCGAATTTAAGCCGTTGCATAATTTAAACCCATTACGCCTTAACTATATCGACCAGACTACAGGCGGAATATTTGGCAAACAAGTTTTAGATGTCGGTTGCGGCGGCGGTATTTTGTCTGAAAGTATGGCTAAAATAGGTGCCAACGTAACAGGTCTAGACATGGGTGACGAACCGCTTGATGTTGCAAGACTACATGCACTCGAATCCGGCGTTAGCATTAACTACGTTAAAAACACTGCCGAAGCGCACAGGGATGAACACCGTGGCCAATACGACGTTGTAACCTGTATGGAAATGCTTGAGCATGTTCCAGACCCAAGTTCTGTCATTCAGGCTTGTGCCGATATGGTTAAACCAGGTGGATATGTATTCTTCTCAACCATTAATCGTAATATTCGTGCTTATATAGAGACTATCCTCGGCGCTGAGTATCTATTAAAGATGTTGCCTGTGGGTACCCACGATCATAATAAATTTATTAAACCTTCGGAATTAATCGGACTTGCAGATCAAGCTGAGTTGTTTTGTAAGGACGCTGTTGGGATAACTTATAACCCAATCACTGATATTTTTAGATACACCAAAAGTTTAGAAGTTAATTACATGATTGCTACAGTCAAACATGATTAAGGCTAAGCAGATTAAAGGCGTGCTATTTGATTTAGATGGCACGCTTGCTGATACCGCCCCGGACATGGTCACAGCGTTAAATATGACCCTTCAAGTAAATGGATACGAACCAGTGCCATTTGCTCAGTTAAGAGCTAGCGCTTCTCATGGCAGTATTGCCATGATTAAAGCAGCGATACCGAAAGTAAAAGATGATGAAATCCCAGCGCTACAACAATCGCTGTTTGATCATTATCAACAGGTAAATGGCGATAATTGCAAACTATTTTCGGGGCTGGAAAACTTTTTACAACGGCTAACTGAACTTGCAATTCCTTATGGCGTCATAACGAATAAACCAGCACGTTTTACTCGACCACTGCTAAACCGACTCGGTTTAACCCCTCAAATGCCAGCCATAGTCAGTGGCGATACGACTTTGCACTCCAAGCCCCATACAGCGCCAATGTTCTTAGGCGCCCAGCAACTCAAAGTGTCTCCTAAGCATATTTTATATTTAGGTGATGCAGAGCGAGATTTAGTCGCAGCAAAAGCTGCTGGTATGATATCAGGGCTTGCAGCATGGGGTTATATAAGCGATCAGGATAACCCAAACGCCTGGCCAGCAGATTTAAGCTTTGTATCTGGTGAGCAATTAGTCGAATTTTTCAGTAAATTAGGTTAAAAATCAGACTAGATAATAAACATGTTCCACTTTGATTTGCGTCATTTTAGAATAGTTTTAAATCAACAGCGCTTCCGGCAACGGTTGATTGTTTCCACAAAGAATAACTTAGCACTTTGCGCCACTTAAAATGATCGCTAACGATCGCTCAAGTAAACTGCGATCTTAACGATCATTTTTATTTGCTTAAATCTTCTCCATTCACAAGGAAGTCAAATCAAAACAAGCTTTAACGGTTAGCCTTTACTAACACTTAAGATTATCCTCAAGATATCCACAACTTGTCCCATAAATTCCCACTTGCAAAAATCCCATAACCTCACTATCTTGTAGCTATTAAATCTAAAAACACCATATATTGTGTGTGAGAGACTTAAGCAGGCACTATTTAGTCGTTTGTGTCAACAAAAAGGAACTCTCCGTTTTTACGGTTAAAACTGTTTGTTTACAGGGAAACGTACGGTGAACCTGAACAGGTCACTTTCATAAATATAAAAACCAAGGTCTATCTTTAATGAATAGCAATATGACAGTCACAAAGCGTAGTGGCGAACGTGAGACGATCGATCTCGACAAAATCCATCGCGTTATTGAATGGGCAGCAAAGGGACTAAACAATGTCTCTGTATCGGAAGTTGAGCTACGTTCTCACCTACAATTTTTCGACGGTATTGCAACTGAAGCTATCCATGAGACTATCATTAAAGCCGCTGCAGACTTAATTTCTCCTGAATCACCTGATTACCAATTTTTATCAGCGCGCTTAGCTGTATTCCATCTACGTAAAAAAGCGTTCGGTCAATTTGAGCCGCCTAAGCTTTACGAGCACGTAGTAAACCTTGTTGAGCTTGGTAAGTACGACCAGCATATTTTAGAAGACTACACAAAAGAAGAGATTGATATCTTAGATAGTTATATCGATCACTGGCGTGATATGAACTTCTCTTACGCTGCGGTAAAGCAGTTAGAGGGTAAATATTTAGTACAAAACCGTGTTAGTCACGAAATTTATGAAAGTGCGCAGTTCTTATATATCTTGGTTGCTGCTTGCTTATTTGCGAAGTACCCAAAGGATACGCGCCTTCAATACGTTAAAGACTTTTATGATGCTACTTCAACATTTAAGATCTCGCTACCAACGCCAATCATGGCTGGCGTGCGTACGCCTACTCGTCAATTCAGCTCGTGTGTATTGATTGAATGTGGTGATAGTTTAGACTCTATCAACGCGACGTCTTCTTCAATCGTAAAATACGTCTCTCAGCGTGCTGGTATTGGTGTCAATGCCGGTCGTATTCGCGCACTAGGTAGCCCTATTCGTGGCGGTGAAGCATTCCATACGGGTTGTTTGCCATTTTATAAGTATTTCCAAACGGCGGTTAAATCTTGTTCACAAGGCGGCGTTCGTGGTGGTGCTGCGACTCTTTTCTACCCAATGTGGCATTTAGAAGTTGAGTCATTATTGGTATTAAAGAACAACCGTGGTGTCGATGACAACCGTATCCGTCACTTGGATTACGGTGTACAAATTAACAAAGTCATGTACCAGCGTTTGGTTCAAGGTGGCATGATCAGCTTGTTCAGCCCATCAGACGTACCAGGTATGTACGATGCATTCTTCGAAGATCAGGAAGAATTTGAGCGTCTATACCTTAAGTATGAAGCTGACCCGAGCATCCGCAAAAAGCAGATCAAAGCGGTTGAGTTATTCTCACTTATGATGCAAGAGCGCGCCTCTACAGGTCGTATCTACATACAGAACGTGGATCACTGTAATACTCACAGCCCATTTGATTCTAAGGTTGCACCGGTCCGTCAGTCTAACTTATGTCTTGAGATTGCGTTGCCAACTAAGCCGTTAAATAACATTAACGACCCAGATGGTGAAATTGCACTTTGTACGCTATCAGCACTTAACCTAGGTGCAATTAAGAAGCTTGAAGAGCTAGAACCATTAGCCGATTTAGCTGTGCGTGCGCTTGATAACTTACTTGATTATCAAGACTACCCAATCATCTCTGCTGAGAAAGCATCGATGAACCGTCGTACTTTAGGTATCGGCGTGATTAACTTTGCTAACTACTTAGCAAAAGAAGGTGTACGTTACTCTGATGGTTCAGCTAACGGCATTACCCATAAAACATTTGAAGCCATTCAATACTATCTATTGAAAGCGTCAATGAAGCTGGCTCAAGAGCAAGGCGCTTGCCCTGCTTTCCATGAGACAACTTACGCTAAGGGTATTTTACCAATTGACACCTATAAGCGTGACTTAGACAAGATTTGTGATGAGCCATTACATCTTGACTGGGAAACACTACGTGAAGAGATCAAAACTCATGGTCTACGTAACTCAACGCTTTCAGCACTAATGCCATCAGAGACCTCTTCACAGATCTCTAACGCAACAAACGGCATTGAGCCACCACGTGGTTTGATCAGCGTAAAAGCGAGTAAAGATGGTCAGCTAAAGCAAGTGGTACCTGACTTTGAAAAGTACCAGTATAGCTATGAGTTACTATGGCAAATGCCTAATAACGATGGTTACTTACAGCTAGTTGGTTTAATGCAGAAGTTCGTCGATCAGTCGATTTCAGCAAACACCAACTACGACCCTTCTCGCTTTGAGGGTGGCCGTGTACCGATGAAGGTACTGTTAAAAGACTTATTAACCGCTTACAAATATGGTGTGAAGACACTTTACTATCACAATACTCGTGATGGAGCTTCAGATAGTCATGACGATATCACTGCCATTGAGAAAGAAGATGACAGTTGCGCTGGCGGCGCATGTAAGATCTAACCCAAGATTTTAATCATTAGTATTAAACGTTAATTAAAGGGGGCTTAGCCCCCATTATCGGAAGATAGAAAAATGGCCTATTCAACATTTTGTCAAACTCCAAACAACGCAATGCTTGAGCCTATGTTTCTTGGGCAATCAGTTAACGTAGCGCGTTATGATCAACAAAAATATGAAGTTTTCGAAAAGCTAATTGAAAAGCAGCTTTCATTCTTCTGGCGTCCAGAAGAAGTCGACGTTAGTCGTGATAAAATTGATTACGCAGCGCTACCTGAACATGAAAAGCATATCTTCATCTCAAACCTAAAGTATCAAACGCTACTTGATTCAATTCAAGGCCGTTCACCAAACGTAGCATTCTTGCCGTTGGTATCTCTACCAGAGCTAGAAACTTGGATTGAAACTTGGTCTTTCTCTGAAACCATTCACTCCCGCTCTTACACGCATATTATTCGTAATATCGTTAATGACCCTTCAATCGTATTTGACGATATCGTAGAAAACGAAGAGATCTTAAAGCGCGCCAGTGATATTGCGAACTATTACGACCACCTGATCAAACTTAGCCAGGCTTACCACCTTTTAGGTGAAGGTAACCATGAAATCGACGGCGAAGTCATTGAAGTCACTAAGCGTGAAATTAAAAAAGCGCTTTACCTATGTATGGTGTCAGTAAACGTATTAGAAGCGATTCGCTTCTATGTCAGTTTTGCTTGTTCATTCGCCTTTGCTGAACGAAAGGTGATGGAAGGTAACGCAAAAATTATTCGCCTTATCGCCCGTGACGAAGCACTGCACCTTAATAGTACTCAGCATATCTTGAAGATAATGCACGGCGGCAAAGATGATCCAGAAATGGCTGAAATTGCTAAAGAGTGTGAGCAAACAGCGATCGATATTTTCGTAAAAGCTGCTGAACAAGAAAAAGAGTGGGCTAAATACCTATTCAAAGACGGATCAATGATTGGTCTAAACGAGCACATTCTTTGTCAATACGTTGAGTACATCACAACTGAGCGAATGAAAGCGGTAAACCTTGCCTCTCCTTATGAAGAGAAAAGTAACCCACTTCCTTGGATGAAGAACTGGCTAGAAAGTGATTCAGTACAAGTTGCGCCTCAAGAAGTAGAAGTCTCTTCTTACCTTGTTGGGCAAATCGATTCATCAATAGATGAAGATGAGTTCGCAGACTTTGACCTTTAAGCCTATCAACTTTAGCAAAGCTAGCTTTAAGAAGGCTCCAATTGTGAGCCTTCAAGGCATGCCTGTGTTGTTGTTTAATCAGCAGCACCAGACATTGCTAGAAGCACTTGAGCAGAAAAAAGTGAAGATATTCTCCGAATGCCGCAGTGGTTTCTGCGGTCAATGCAAAACTAAAGTCATTAGTGGTCAGGTCACTTATCTTAAAGAACCTTTAGTCGAATTAGAAGCTGACGAGTGCCTACCCTGCTGCTGTGTACCAGATGGTGACATTGATTTAGCGCTTTCAGCCGAAGGTGCCGAAGTTGTAGTGCGTGTAGCCACTCCCAAACCTGCTAATACACCAGCGATTAACAGCGAAGTGGTTTCAGCCAACACCACAGTACAAGGCTGAGCAATAAGTCCTCTCTAATTATTAGTTCAAGAATTTACATTTTAGATAGCTAATCAAGCATACATTCAATTTTACATCCGCCATCTCAGGTGTGGCAGTCATAAAGTGTTCCTTTGTTTATGAATTTATTAGTAGCTATTATGATAAAAAGCAGTTTGATTGATTTGGCTTTTAAACACAAAAAGCTTTCAGGACTGAATTCCTTTCAATCTAAAACTAGCAGGTTAGAACAGATAATATGAGCTAAAAATAATAGGTTTAAAGCCCATTAATCTTTAATAGGCTTTAAATCAAGTGCCAAAAACAGGCTTAAAAACTGAGTTGTTAAACCTCAGCTAAATAAGGCTTTTATGTCGTCATGCTTAGTGACGACAATTCTTTAGGCTCTATTATTTAGCGAGTTTAATCCTATCGACATCGATTACCGTATAAGACCAGCCGCTATCGACCTCCCCCTGTAGAACAACTTTGGTCTCAGGCGTTGCTTCTACGCCATTCCAATCTTGATCGTCAATTTCAATGATTATTTCACCAGTATTGTCTTTAAATTTATATTCTTCGTTACCTAAACCCGCAGTAATATAGCCAGTCAGTTGCACTTGAGTGTCGTCTTTTGCTTCTAAAGCAACAGCAACAGTCTTAACACTTACATTGCTCGGTCCAATAAAACCACCTGCTTTTTCAGGACTCGATGTAGCCAAAACGTTAGATGATGCAAATAACAGTGCACTGATTAATATTGCTTTTCTCATAGAATTCTTCCTTTCATAAATGAATGCTTACGTCAATATTAGCTATTAATATTGTAGTCCATACTAAGTAATACCAATGACAAGATAACGAAGTAGCTGTGAAGGAAGTGTGAGTTTATGAATAAAAAAGCCAATAAAAAACCTGCTAATGCAAGAGCGTTAGCAGGTTTCATTAAGCGAATTTTTAAACTTTAAATTTTAAAGTGTAATAGCGAGCTCTGCTCCTTGACGAATTGCACGCTTGGCATCAAGTTCTGCTGCTACGTCAACACCGCCAATTAAGTGCACAGGCAAACCGGTTGATTTCATTTCATCGACAAGTTCAGTATTGGATACCTGGCCTGCACATAAAATCACATTATCAACATCGAGTACTTCTGCTTTCCCATCAACGCTAATATGTAAGCCTTGTTCGTCAAACCTATCGTAACTTACACCTACTTTTGTCATAACTTGGTGTTGCTTTAGCACTGTACGATGGATCCATCCTGTCGTTTTGCCTAAACCTTTACCTATTTTTGTCGTTTTACGCTGCAACAAATAAACTTCACGGTGCTTTTCTTCGGGGACAGGAGCAGTCAAACCACCGGCTTCTTTATAGTCTTTGTCGATACCCCATTGTTTTAGCCAGCGATTTAAATCGAGTGTCGAAGATTCTGACTCACAAAGGTAATGGGCAATATCGAAACCAATACCACCGGCACCAATTAAGGCCACTTTTTTACCAATTGAGACTTCACCATTAAGCACCTTTTGGTAATCAACTACTTTTGGATTATCAAAACCTGGTAAATCGATAGCACGCGGTTTAACACCAGATGACATAACGATTTCATCAAACTTTTCATCCCGCACGACACTGGCGTCTAAACGAGTATTTAATCTAAGTTCAACCTTGTGTAATTTGATCTGGTTGAGGAAGTAACGAATGGTTTCATCGAACTCTTCTTTGCCCGGTATTTTACGCGCAAGGTTAAATTGGCCGCCGACCTCTGATTTAGCTTCAAACAGCACCACTTCATGACCACGAGTGGCTGCATAAATAGAAAATGCCATACCAGCAGGGCCTGCACCCATTACAGCGATACGTTTCTTCGTTTGCGCAGGGGTAAAATTAAGCTCTGTCTCATAACATGCTCGAGGATTCACTAAACATGTTGCACGCTTTAATGCAAAGGTATGATCAAGACAAGCCTGATTGCAACCTATACAAGTATTGATAAGCTCAGGTGTGTTGGCTGCAGCTTTATTCACAAAATCTGCGTCAGCAAGAAACGGTCTAGCCATAGACACCATATCTGCCTGACCCGATGAAATAATATGCTCAGCAATTTCTGGAGTATTAATCCGGTTAGTCGCAACAAGAGGAATTGACATTTCCTGCTTTAAGCGTTCAGTTACCCATGCGAAAGCGCCACGTGGAACACTGGTTGAAATTGTCGGTACTCTGGCCTCGTGCCAACCTATGCCAGTATTGATAATAGTTACGCCAGCCTGTTCTAACCATTTAGCTAACTGAACAACTTCTTCCCAAGTCGAGCCATTATCGACTAGATCGAGCATGGACAGCCTGAATATAATAATAAAGTCTTTGCCGACTTTCTCACGAATACTCTTAACGATCTCAATTGGGAATTGGGCGCGATTTTTAAACTCTCCGCCCCATTTGTCATCACGTTTATTGGTGCGTGAGCTAATAAATTGGTTAATCAAATAACCTTCACTTCCCATTACCTCTACACCGTCATAACCAGCTTTCTTTGCAAGCGCTGCGCTACTCGCATAATCTTTAATTGTTCCGTTAACTTGCCTTGCTGACATGGCTGAAGGTGTAAACGGGGTAATAGGTGATTTGATTTTACTCGGTGCACTAGAAAACGGATGATAACCATAACGGCCAGCATGGAGCAGCTGCATACATATTTTACCACCGGCCTCGTGCACCGCTTGGGTAACCTTGGTATGCTTTTTAACTTGCCAAGGAAAACTCAACTGGCAAGCATTAGGTGCCAAACGGCCCCTGAGGTTTGGGGAGATCCCACCAGTTACAATTAATCCTACGCCACCAAGCGCACGCTCTTTATAAAACGCTGCCAGTTTCTCAAACCCGCCCTTTTCTTCTTCCAAACCTGTATGCATCGATCCCATCAATACTCGGTTTTTTAACTGGGTAAATCCCAGATCTAAGGGTTCTAATAAATGCGGAAACGACATTCAAACATCCTTTTTAAACAAGTGATTTAATTCAGCATACCCTGAGTAAACAATAAGCTCAATAAGCGCGTTAATAGATTCCTTTACAATTGAGTTTTCCTTTCCTTAAGGATTTCAGTTAGCATTATGCCAACTAAGTGATAAAGGAGTGGCAGATGTCCACTAAACCCTCAATTTTTAAAAGGATGTTCCTACTTACGTGGAATACCATTAATGGATTAAGAAAGCTATTTCTTAATCTAGTGTTCTTTGGTTTGATTGCTATCATCATCGTCACTTTAGCCGCTGATGACACGATTGAAGTTGAAAATGGCTCTGCACTGGTACTCAATCTGTCTGGGATTATTGTTGATCAAAAGCGTCAAGTCGATCCAATAGAAGCTGCAATGAAAAGTGGTAATGAAACAGATGGTAGCGGTGAAATTTTACTCGCCGATGTATTAACTGTTATCAATAATGCTGCAGCCGATGATCGGATTAGCCAAATGGTGTTAGATCTTGGCATGCTTAATGGCACAGGGATAAGCAAGTTACAATCCATCGGTAATGCGCTAGAGTCATTTAAAGCAAGTGGCAAGACAGTTGTCGCAAACGGCAACTGGTATGGTCAAAACCAATATTTCCTAGCCAGCTTCGCTGATAAGGTTTACCTCAACCCTCAAGGTAGTGTTGAAATTGAAGGTCTAGGCCGCTACCGTTTGTATTTTAAGTCCGCATTAGAAAAATTAAAGATCAACGCACACGTATTTAGAGTGGGTACCTTTAAGTCGGCCGTAGAACCCTTTATACGCGACGACATGTCTGATGCAGCAAAAGAAGCAAACTTAGTGCTACTAAATGACCTATGGAAAAGCTATGCAGACACCGTAGCAGCAAATCGTGGCATTAATAGCGTCGATTTGTCTTTAAGCGCCGATGAATATTTGAAGCAATTAGACAAAGCGGACGGCCAGTCAGCTGAAATGGCTTTAAACATGAACTGGGTTGACGGACTTAAATCAGCGGAGGAGTTTAGGCTTTCTATGGTTGACGCTGTCGGTAAGTCAGCTGATGGCGAATCTTATAAGCATGTAAGCTTTTATGACTACTTATCAGTAACCCATAGCCATCCTGCTTTAAGCTTAAATGACAAGGTCGGAATCGTAGTCGCTAAAGGAAATATCTTAAATGGCTCACAGCCTGCTGGCCAGATAGGCGGTGAAAGCACATCACAACTACTCAGAAAAGCACGTTTTGACGACTCAATAAAAGCCGTTGTACTACGCGTTGACAGCCCTGGTGGTAGTGCCTTTGCTTCCGAGCAAATAAGACAAGAAGTGTTAGCTTTAAAAGAAGCCAACAAGCCAGTAATTGTGAGTATGGGCAGTTATGCTGCATCTGGTGGATATTGGATTTCTGCAAGCGCTGATTATATCTATGCAACACCAACTACCTTAACCGGTTCTATTGGCATATTTGGTATGATCACAACCTTTGAAGATTCACTTGCGAGTATAGGCGTGCATACTGATGGTGTAGGAACTTCTGAATGGGCAGGCTTTTCTGTCACTAAAGGTTTATCGCCACAAATTGAAGCGGTTATACAACGCCATATTGAGCGTGGCTACCATGACTTTATTTCACTAGTCGCAACTGAACGTGATATGACCTTAGAAAAGGTAGATAGCATAGCTCAAGGCCGCGTTTGGACGGGTCGTAAAGCTCTAGAACTCGGACTTGTTGACGATCTTGGAGAACTCCAAGATGCAGTGACAAAAGCTGCCCAGATGGCATCCATGGAGCAATATGACACTGAAGTCATAGAAAAGGAGCTCAGCCCACAGGAACAATTTGTTCAAGAGATGTTTGCTTCAGCAGCGAGTTACATACCCGCTAGTGTGACAGAATCTAGCACGCTTGAAACAATACTCAGTCAGTGGTCTACCGTAATTGAAGAGTTTAAATCTTTTGATGATCCAAATGGGGTCTACCTTTACTGCGATACCTGCAATTATTAAATTCTATTTAGTGCCCAACTAAAAAGATGACTAAGCCCTGCAATCGCAGGGCTTTTTATTACTCAGAGCCATTACAACTAAACATCCATTTAATTACAGCTATTTATAGCAAATTTGCTACATCTAAATTTAAACCCATAACGTAAGCGCTAGAGATTTTAACGCTGCTGTTTATCAAAATAGAATTTTAGTGCGCCTCATGTAGGATTATTACGTGTTATCCCCTGCATCTATCATGGCTTTAGGTATATAATCCCTGCACCGTGATTTAATCTAAAACTAAAAAACAAAATCAAATGACTAAACGATCAATTTATGTAGCCTACACGGGCGGCACCATTGGAATGCAAAAAACCGAACACGGTTTTGCACCTGTTGCCGATTTTCTAACTGGCTGCGTAAAAGCAATGCCTGAGTTTTACCATGATGAAATGCCTGATTTTGTAATTAGTGAATATGCCCCACTGATTGATTCATCGAATATGAAGCCAACTGATTGGCAAATGATCGCGGATGATATTAAAGCAAACTATGATAAATATGATGGTTTCGTTATTCTGCACGGTACTGACACTATGGCATTTACAGCCTCAGCACTGTCTTTTATGCTTCAAGGCCTACAAAAGCCAGTCATAGTAACCGGTTCACAAATTCCGCTTGCGCAGCTTAGATCTGACGGTCAAACCAATCTTTTAAACGCGTTATATATTGCAGCTAATTATCCTGTGGCTGAAGTATGTTTGTTTTTCAATAACAAGCTATTTAGAGGTAACCGCACAACAAAAGCACACGCAGATGGCTTTAACGCCTTTGCGTCACCGAACTTTCCGCTTTTGTTAGAAGCCGGGATTAAGATCCGTTGGCATGCGGGAAAGCGCGCTGTAATAGATAATAATATTTCGCTGAGTGTTGCTAAGATCAGTCCACAGCCAATTGGTGTAGTGACTCTTTATCCAGGGATCAATACTGAGATTTTTGCCAATATACTACAGCAACCGGTGAAAGCACTTATTCTCCTGACTTTTGGCGTTGGTAATGCGCCGCAAACGCCCGCATTGCTTAAAACGCTAAAAGATGCACATGAACGTGGCATAGTATTAGTTAACTTAACCCAATGTATGCAGGGGCGCGTGAATATGGATGGTTACGCAACAGGTAATGCATTAGCTGAAGCTGGTGTTATAAGCGGCTATGACATGACGACCGAAGCCGCGCTGACAAAGCTGCATTATCTATTATCAACCGATATGTCCCCTGAAGAAATCCGTACAGCAATGAAAACTTCAATTGCTGGTGAACTCACCTCTGATTAAACCTGATTATCAGTGCATGAAGAACAATAAAAAAGCCCTTTATATTTATAGGGCTTTTTATTAGAAGGCTCAATTAAGCGACTAAATTACAGTTCGTCTTGGCTGAACTCTGCGATTGACTCGCCTTTAAACTGTTTTTTAAGCTCAGACTTCGACAACTCGTTCACTTTACCATCGCTATTAATTGTAAAGTGGTCGGTTTGTTGTAATCGCCTAGCTTGATAGAGCATAACAACCTGTTGAGTCGATGCGCGCTGCTCAGGTGTTAGCAAGGTGCCATCTTCCCACTTTCCAAGCTCTACGCCACTCAATAGACGCTGATAGACTTCATCAGGCATTTCATCGATAACTTTATTTATATCGGTCATACTTTTTTCCGTTTATGCAGCACAATTTGTACACGAGTGATCAAGTAGCCCACAAAACCTAGAGAAAATGCGCCTACTGCAATATAGGAGCGAGCTCCTTCTGCGGGCTCTCCGCCCCAAAACCAAGTCACTACGCCACCAATAAAAAGGGTCAACGCTAAAAAGCTCTGATTCATTAACTGATTAGAACGCTTAATATGACTGATCACTTTTAGGCTTTCATTGTCAGCAGAGATGCTTGCCTTACAGTGGTTACACTCTTTGGCCATACTTGAGATACGTTTATTACAGCTAGGACAATTAACTAATGCCATTGGCTACCTCTTAGCTTATCCCAAATACTTATTTAAGTTTATCAACGACAGCATTCATTGCAATCAATGAAGCTTCACCTAGATAAATACAACGCTCAGGTGACCAACCCGCCATTAGATCTGGCATATTGGCATTGTCTTTAAATGGCATTTCAAGGGTATTTGAAAGGCATCCAAATGTATGAGCAACCCAGTTAGAAGCTACTGTTAGGTTTGCCTGACCAGGCTCGTCTTTATCGTAACCAAACTTATCTTGGAAATCTGGGCTCGCCATCAGTAGAGCATCAACAAACGCTTGTTGGCGCGCAGCATCTTCTTGAGTAAAGGCTGGTACGCCTTCACAGCCTGCAAGGAACACATATGGCAGGCCTTCATCACCGTGTACATCGTAAAACAGATCCACACCGGTTTCTTTCATCTTATTAACCACATACAGAACTTCAGGGCTCTTCTCTAAAGAAGGTGTTTTCCATTCACGGTTTAGATTGGTACCTACGGCGTTAGTACGCAAATGCCCACGCGCACTTCCGTCTGGATTCATGTTCGGTACGATATAAAAGTTCGCTTTATCCAGCAATGCTTTCGCCGTTGGGCAGTCACTGTCTAATAGGTTGTTCATCAAGCCTTCGACTAACCATTCAGCCATTGTCTCACCCGGGTGTTGACGCGCAGTGATCCAGATATTCGCTTTATCTTCATCGCCATCACCGATTTTAACCAAGGTCATATCACGACCGTCTAAAGTTAAGCCTAAATGTTCAAGGCTAACTTGTGGGTGTACTTGCACGGCAGCGAGCAGATCTTGGTGACGCTCGTAGCTATAAGGCGCAAAATAGGCAATTTGAATCGCATCACAATCTAGGTCAACTTGGATTGAAAGCTTGCCGTCAACATATTCTGTCGGTAAGCGGAACCAGTTTTGTCTATCGTAAGTGGCAACCGCTTGATAATCTTCCCAGCCTTTAGTGTACGAAGCTTTATCCGCGTTTACGATGTTAAGCGTATATTGGTTACCCACAACCCCTTCTAATTTGAAGTTAAACCATTGAAAAAACTCACCACCTTCATCAGGACGGATCGCTAACTGAACATCATCTTTGTTATCTAGATTGATAACTTCAATATTGCCACTATCAAAATTCGCGGTAATGCGCATAACACTTCCTTTTTCTTTTAGCTTTAGGTTATGACTCTGTAAGTTTGACACTGCAAACAAGCCAACTGTCTTTCTTTGCGGTATAGAATAAACCAAAATGTGATAAGGAGCAGCTTAAACCCAACAAAAACCGTCAAATATCACTACATAAGCTAACTTCCTGCAAGGTTAAACACTAAGACAGAGCTTTACCAGCCTCCGGAAATTCCATACAATCGCAGCAATTCGTAAAAACAAGAGGGAAGCAATTCCCCTTGCTGTACCGCATTCGTTAAGGAACGGAGAAACTAATGACCCAAGCTAGACATTGTGAACTACTTATTCTGGGCTCTGGCCCGGCAGGCTACACAGCAGCAGTTTACGCTGCTCGCGCAAATTTAAAGCCTGTTTTGATCACAGGTATGCAGCAAGGTGGCCAGCTAACAACAACCACTGAAGTTGAAAACTGGCCTGGTGATGCTGAAGACCTGACAGGTCCTGCACTAATGGAACGCATGCAAAAGCACGCTGAAAAGTTTGAAACTGAAATCATTTTTGATCACATCAACGAAGTGAACCTTAATGTGCGCCCTTTCCAGCTTAAAGGCGACAATGGCGAATTCACTTGTGATTCGCTAATCATCTCTACAGGTGCTTCAGCTATGTACCTTGGCCTTGAATCAGAAGAGGCATTTAAAGGTCGTGGTGTATCCGCATGTGCAACCTGTGACGGTTTCTTCTATCGTAACCAGAAAGTTGCCGTGATCGGTGGTGGTAACACTGCTGTTGAAGAAGCTCTTTACCTAAGTAACATCGCATCTGAAGTTCACCTTATTCACCGTCGTGATAGCTTCCGCAGCGAAAAGATCTTAACTAAGCGCCTAATGGATAAAGTTGAGAACGGTAATATCGTGCTTCACTTAGACAACACGCTTGATGAAGTTGTTGGCGACCAAATGGGTGTTACAGGTCTTAAGATGAAGAGCACCAAAGATGGTGCAATTAACGACCTAGAAGTTGCTGGTGTTTTCGTTGCTATTGGTCATAAGCCAAACACTTCTATGTTTGAAGGCCAACTTGAAATGAACAATGGTTACATCAAAGTAGAAAGCGGCCTAAATGGCAATGCGACTCAAACTAGCATTAAAGGCGTATTCGCCGCAGGTGACGTAATGGACCAACATTACCGTCAAGCAATTACTTCTGCTGGCACTGGTTGTATGGCTGCATTAGATGCAGAGCGCTTCTTAGACGCGCAGTAATCCTTAAAGCTATAATTGAAAAAGCCAACTGAAATAGTTGGCTTTTTTATTGGCTAAAATTGCATAAATGAACAATTTTGATAACGAAATCAATTTATCAACCTCCCATTTGTAAGCCCAGTTCGCCATGTACCTTAAGATTGCTAAAGCCCTCTAATTAATCAGTATAAAAGGTTAAAGCGTACAACAAGGTTTGCTCGGCACAGCGACAAAACAGCTGCATTGTGCCCCATCAACCCATACTCTTAAACGACATAACGCCGAATTATAGATATAAAAAAAGGGAGCCCTGAGGCTCCCTTTTCGAAAGATTCTAAACTAATTACTTAGCTAAAGCGTCTTTTGCTTTTTCAACTAAAGTTGCAAATACAACTTTATCGAAAACAGCGATGTCAGCCAGGATCTTACGGTCGATTTCGATTGATGCTTTTTTCAAACCATTAATGAAACGGCTGTAAGACAGACCATTTTGACGAGATGCCGCATTGATACGTGCAATCCATAGTTGACGGAATTGACGTTTCTTTTGACGACGGTCACGGTAAGCATATTGACCAGCTTTAGTTACTGCTTGAACAGCAACACGGTAAGTACGGCTACGAGCGCCATAATAACCTTTAGCTAATTTAAGTACTTTCTTGTGACGAGCACGAGCGGTTACACCACGCTTAACTCTAGGCATTGTTCATTGCTCCTTTAATTAAGCGTATGGTAGTTGACGTGCGATTGCTGGCACATCAGACTTAGCTACTTGACATTTTGCACGTAAGTGACGTTTACGCTTAGTGCTCTTCTTGGTCAAAATATGACGTAAATGGGCTTGCTTGCGCTTAAAACCGTTAGCGGTTTTCTTAAAACGCTTTTGTACACCCTTGTCTGTTTTCATTTTAGGCATTGCTAAAACTCCGCATTGGGACAATTAATAAAACGCAAGGCGAGTAGGAAACCTCAAGAGGCCCCTACTACTTTTAAGGTTGCCTTACTATTTCTTTTTCGGCGCAAGAACCATAACAGCTTGGCGACCTTCCATTTTCGGGAAAGACTCCACTACTGCTATGACTTCCAAATCAGCTTTGATACGGTTCAAAAGATCCATACCTAAACTTTGGTGAGCCATCTCACGACCACGGAAACGCAGCGTTACTTTCGCTTTGTCGCCGTCTTCTAGAAAACGAGTCAGGTTGCGTAGTTTTACCTGGTAGTCGTTTTCGTCTGTACCGGGACGGAATTTAATTTCCTTCACCTGTACAATTTTCTGCTTCTTCTTTTGTTCTTTTTGAGCTTTTGCTTTGTCAAAAAGGAACTTACCGTAGTCCATAACACGACAAACTGGCGGCTCAGCATTAGGGCTAATTTCTACTAAATCCACACCGGCTTCATCAGCAACTTCTTGTGCTTCTTTAATAGTTAAGATGCCTAACTGCTCACCATCTAAACCGTTTAGACGGACTTCAGATACACCAACGATGAGCTCGTTGATTCTGTTCGGGGCCGCCTGGCGCCCTGCTGTTTTTTTGATCTTTATGACCTAATCCTCCAACAAATTGAGACTACGGAGCGAAATCTGGTTCTTGAGCTTAGTAGCAAATTCTTCGATTTGCATTTTACCTAAGTCAACGCCTTCACGGGTACGCACCGCTACTTCCTTATTTTCCATCTCTTGATCACCTACGACCAACAGATAAGGCACACGCCTTAAGGTATGTTCGCGTATTTTAAAGCCTATCTTCTCATTCCTCAAGTCTTTAGTTGCACGAATTCCATGTTCTTTGAAGATATTGACGACATTATCGACATAATCCGACTGTTTGTCGGTAATATTCATTACAACAACTTGAACTGGCGACAACCAAGCAGGGAACTTGCCTGCGTACTCTTCAATTAGAATACCCAAGAAGCGCTCTAACGAACCTAAAATCGCTCGGTGGATCATAACAGGTGTTTGACGACTGTTATCTTCAGCAACGTAAGTTGCACCTAAACGACCAGGTAACGCGTAATCGAGCTGCACTGTACCACATTGCCACGCTCTGTCTAGACAATCGTGCAATGTAAATTCAATCTTAGGACCATAAAATGCGCCCTCGCCCGGTAAAATTTCAAATTCAATATCGTTAGCAGTCAATGCTTGCTTAAGAGCTTCCTCTGCGCGATCCCACATATCGTCATCGCCGATACGCTTTTCAGGACGTGTAGAAAGCTTAACAACGATATTGCTAAAGCCGAATGTTTCGTATGTATCGTAAACCATCTTGATACATGCACTTACTTCTTGCTGAACTTGTTCTTCAGTACAGAAGATATGCGCATCATCTTGAGTGAAACCACGTACACGCATTAGGCCGTGTAATGAACCTGATGGTTCGTTACGGTGACAACAACCAAACTCAGCCATACGCAATGGCAAGTCACGGTATGACTTAAGACCTTGGTTAAAGATCTGTACGTGACCAGGACAGTTCATTGGCTTAACTGCATATTCGCGGTTTTCAGAGCTAGTAGTAAACATCGCTTCTGAATACTTGTCCCAGTGACCACTGCGTTCCCAAAGTACACGGTCCATCATTAATGGGCCTTTTACTTCTTGGTAAGTGTACTGACCTAGCTTTTGACGAATAAACTTCTCAAGCTCTAGGAACAGGCTCCAACCATCGTTATGCCAGAACACCATACCCGGTGCTTCTTCTTGCATATGGTAAAGGTCTAACTGCTTACCAATTTTACGGTGGTCACGCTTCGCCGCTTCTTCAAGACGGTTAAGGTGCACTTTAAGGGCTTTCTTATCAGCCCAAGCTGTGCCGTATACACGTTGCAACATCTTGTTATCTGAGTTACCGCGCCAGTATGCACCAGCCACACTCATCAACTTAAAGTTCTGACAGAACCTCATGTTTGGTACGTGCGGGCCACGACACATGTCGATATATTCTTCATGGTGATACAGTGCTGGCGTAGAGTCTTTTGGAATGTTCTCATCCAAAATCGCCATTTTGTAAACTTCACCGCGAGATTCAAATGTATCACGCGCTTCTTGCCAGCTAACAACGCGCTTATCAACCGCATAGTTAGTTTTAGCAAGTTCAGCCATACGCTTTTCTAGCGCATCGATATCTTCCTGAGTCAACTTATGGTCTAAGTCGATGTCATAGTAGAAACCATTATCGATAACTGGGCCAATAGCCATTTTGGTTTCAGGGAACAATTGCTTGATCGCATGACCTAGCAAGTGAGCACAAGAGTGACGAAGAATTTCAACACCCTCTTCATCTTTAGCTGTGATGATTGAAAGATCTGAATCAGTTTCAATCAAATCACATGCGTCTTTTAGTTCACCGTTCACGCGACCAGCGATACACGCTTTAGCAAGACCAGGACCAATGTCAGCAGCAACATCTAAAGTAGAAACAGAGTGAGCAAACTCGCGTTTGCTTCCGTCAGGAAGTGTAATAACAGGCATGATATTTCCTTTTCCAGTGGTGACCCCCACGTAGGGCCACTTGGCTTTAAAATTAAGTGTGGTTTACGCCACTGGGACTAGACCTTACTGTAGTCTGCGGTATCCAGCGCGCAAGCGGCTAATTCTAAGTGATAGCGGCCTTGCTATGCAAGTTTTCGATTTAATAAGTTTCTAGTCTAACTTAAGCTACGCATCAATGCCCACAACTGCATATTAAACAATCGTTTATATATGAGAAGAGCTGAGTAATTATCGTGTTGAATTAGCATGACGACAGAAGAAGTCTGTGAGCTCTACAACATTATGAATGTCTGCCTTGATTTTTGTCGCTAGGTTAACTCTTCTCTGTAAGTGCCTATCTCAGCTATAGGTGGAGCATGAACTGTAATTCGCTTACTATCTGATTTTCTATAGAGCCAATTCTTCGAGCAACAAATAGCCGAACACTATATTAAGGATAAATAATGGGAAATTGGGCATTAGTTACAGGTGCAGCAAAGCGTATCGGTCTAGCTATAGCAACTCAGCTACATGACGATGGTTACAATATCGTTATCCACTATGGCAAATCATTTGAAGAGGCGCAGGCATTGCGTAGCAAACTAAACACCAAACGCGCTAATTCAGCAATCATGATCCAAGCAGACCTTGCTAATAGTAACGCTATAGAACAATTATCAAAGCAAATAAACGAACATGCTATCAACCTAGAAGTATTAATTAACAATGCCTCAAGTTTTTACCCTACTCCTGTTGGTAGCGCTTCCTTTGCTCAAGCTCAGCAGTTACTTGCAACCAATCTACTGACTCCTTATCTACTCGCAGAAAAACTTAGTTCCCTACTGGGTACAAATAAGGGATGCATCATTAACCTGTTGGACATACATGGCAAACGCCCCCTTAAAGATCATGGACTATACTCTATATCGAAGGCAGCACTCGAAATGGCAACAATGTCATTAGCTCAAGAGCTCGCACCAAATGTACGGGTAAATGGTGTGTCACCTGGGGCTATTCTGTGGCCAGAGCAATCTAATATGAAGTCACAACAGGCCGTTTTGAGTGCGATTCCTTTAGCTAAGCTTGGACAAGCAGACGATATTGCCAAGCTAATATCTCACTTAGTCAGCGCACCTTATATCTCAGGACAAGTTATTGCAGTAGATGGAGGAAGAAGCGCTGTTGGTTTTATGGGAGCGTAACCATGCGGTTTATTAACAAGACGATTAGCTGCCCGCATTGTGGGCACCATCAACATATTAATATTGATGCGACCTGTGGTGATCAGGACTATTACGAAGATTGCAGAGTTTGCTGTAACCCTATTCATATGCGCCTACATATGGACGAGGCGCAGCATAAAATTGAGTTTTTTATCGATTCAGATGACGAGCAGATCTATTAAAAAGACTACTGCTCTAAAGATTTTTTTAGTGCACGGTAAGCTACAGTCAACATCTAATATTGTGTGGCTCAAACTTAGCTAGCAAAACGCTTTGCTAGAACCCGCTCAACCGTGTCGACAATAGCCTGAGTTTGACTATCGATTTCAATATTGATGTTATCTCCTGCAGCATAGCCATCAAGATTTGTTAGCTTTAAGGTTTCAGGAATTAAGTGCAACATAAAAGTGTCTTCAGTCACCTCTCCTACAGTTAAACTGCAACCATTCACACCAACAAAGCCTTTATACAGAATGTAATTCATCCATTTAGGTTCAACCTTCAAACGAATATCATAATGCTCTGCAGTTTGACTAACAAAATCGACCTCAGCTTGAGTGTGGACATGACCCGATAAAATGTGCCCACCAATCTCACTACCAAAGGTTAATGAGCGCTCTATGTTAACCTGTGATCCAACTCTCAGTTTTGATAGGTTAGTTAGCTTAAGGGTCTCTTCCATTACATCAAAAAACACCCTATCATCATCTATTCTTGTAACTGTTAAACATACACCGTTATTTGCGACACTTGCCCCTAGTGAAAGTCCCTCGCGCAAATCCGGCCCAATTGCGATTTGTAGCGTATTTAAGCCTGATTTCTTATCTATCGCCAACACTTCACACGTTGCTTGAACTATACCTGTAAACATAATTCTCTCTCGTTATAAAAATTAAGGGCTGTACCCATGAACCATTCTGGCTTTCAAGCCAAACGCTTAGTCCAATTAGCATTACCTGTGCTCATTGCCCAAGTAACCCAAACAATGATGGGCTTTATCGATACCGTAATGGCGGGTCGTGTAAGCGCTGTCGATATGGCCGCAGTTGCGATCAGTGCAAGTCTTTGGCTACCTGCACTATTATTTGTTCAAGGCTTATTAATGGCCTTTACTCCAGTGTTTGCACATCATCATGGTGCAGATAACCAAAAAGCGATTCAGCCATTAGCCTTTCAAGCTGGCTATATTGCCATAATTGGTAGCGTTGTAGTGATGCTGATCCTCTCATTTGCTGAGAATATTTTTACCATGATGGATCTTGAGCCTGAAATGGCTCGTCTCGGCGTAGGTTATTTGAATGGATTTATGTGGGGCGTGCCTGCGTTTGTACTTTACCAAGTGCTTAGAGGTTGTAGCGAAGGTATTTCCTATACATTACCTACTATGGTGATTGGTTTTGTTGGCTTGGCAGTCAATATCCCTGCTAACTATATCTTCATTTATGGCCACTTTGGTATGCCAGCTATGGGTGGTGCAGGCTGTGGTGTTGCGACCGCGTTAGTGTTCTGGGCGATGTTTATCGCTATGGTTATTTACATGCAGTTGCATAAAAAGTTTAAAGAACTGGCACCTTTCAAATCTTTTCACTTACCAGATGCAAAAGTTATGTTTGATATGACAAAACATGGCTTCCCTATAGCAATGGCGCTATTTTTTGAAGTGAGTTTATTTGCAATCATTGCACTACTATTGGCTCCTTTAGGCGCTACAGTTGTTGCAGGGCACCAGATCGCACTCAACTTTTCGTCTATTGTATTTATGTTACCGCTATCGCTTGGTATCGCCGTTTCCATTCGTGTCGGCTATTACTTAGGACAAGATAAGCCAGAAATAGCGGCGTTAGTGACTAAACTTGCACTGATCATTTCGTTCTCTTTAGCAGCTTGTACAGCTGTCATTACAATTTTATTTAGAAACGAAATTGCACTGTTATATAACGACAATCCAGACGTAATAACCTTGGCTGGTAGCTTGATGTTCTTTGCTGCTATCTATCAATTATCAGATTCAATACAAGTTGTGACAGCCGGTGCCTTGCGTGGTTACAAAGATACCCGTAGCGCTTTCTACATTACGCTTGTTTCATATTGGGGCGTAGGTATGACATTAGGTTATACCTTGGCGCGTACTGATATTATTGTGCCGCACATGGGTGCACAAGGTTTCTGGATAGGTTTGATTGCAGGCTTAACTGCCGCGGCTATCATGTTTGCAGCACGCTTACGATACATTCAAAAACAAGGTGTAATCCACTCAGCTATTTAAGCTCTGTAATACAACGTAAAAGAAAAAGGCTAACTCAATTATCGAGTTAGCCTTTCAATTTTCTAGTGTTTGTTGCGTTATAACACATAGGGGCGTACAACTAGTCTGTTCCAGAAAATCGAATACAGCGCAGAAAGCTTTGCCCCCCTCTGTCCATGCTTGAACTGATCCGCTGCATTAGTTGATCTAAGAGCTCTAATTCTTCAGGCGTAATAGTCTCAAGCATACGCTTTTCATGTTTATGTAATACTGGCATGATCTCTTCTACTAAAGTTTTACCTTTACTCGATAATTTAACCAGTTTGCTTCTCTTATCTTCGGGGTTATCCAACCTTTCAATTAACTCCATTTTTTGCAATCGATTTAGCACCTTAGTTAAACCACCTGAGCTAAATAACATACTTTGATAAAGCTCGGTAGGTGACAAAACATAAGGTTCTGGATTACGTCGCAAGCAAGACAACAGATTAAAATCAGCACTTTGTAGATCATAAGACTCGACGCAGTCTTTGATAATTTGAATAAAAATATTATTCACCTGCGTGAGACGCAATAAGGCTGGAAATGATGTTGCTGCACATTCAGGCCAATTAGCTTGATTTAGCCTTAAAATGTCTTCCATACCCTTACTCATCTGATCTACCTCTAATTATATAAATTCATTAACCAATATACCTTGCTAGAAAGATTTAATCTATCTATTATCTTTCCAGAAAGATACTTAAGGTGTAGTAGCCGAATGAGGTTATTCTCAGCGTTTTGGCGCTCAAGATAATCATCGAAGGCATAATTAGTCGCCTCCAAAGAGTTGCGATGGATAAAGAGAGTGATGATATGAAAATCTTCAAACTAGGGAGCTTAGCGTTACTGATAACAGTAGCGTCAACGGGTTGTGGCAGTGACGATACATCGACGCCTCCAATACCAGAGAATAACCCGCCTGTCGCGATGCCAGATTTCGCAACCGTTTATTTGGGGACCCATGAACGTATAGATGTGTTAGCCAATGATTCTGATCCAGAAGGCGAACCGCTAGCTCTTACTGATATGAGCATAATTGAAGGAACTGGTACTGCATCGATCCATGGCAATGCGATTCAATTTACGCCTGTAGAAGTAGGAACCAGCATTATTCAATATACAGCTGCTGATCCACATGGTTCCAAAGCAAGTACAGAACTTACTGTGACCGTAGTTGATCCGCAATTCGCCACTGCAGATTTTGTTGGCTCCCAAACTTGCGTAAGTTGTCATAGTGATAAATCGACGTTTTTTGAAACTGGTCATAACTTTAAATTAAACAAAATTGTTGATGGAAAGGCTCCTGAATATCCATTTAGTAATATCGACAGCGTAGTTCAACTTATGTACGGCGCTACAAATAGCCTTGGTACACCAAATAGCTGGGATGATATTAGCTATGTTATTGGCGGATACGATACTTGGGCGAACTTCTTAGATAAAGACGGTTTTATTTTGTCAGGTAAAGGTGTTGCCGTATCCATCCCACAAAACGGGGATGATATCACCATTAATCATATTCAAGGGTATAAGCCCGATGCAGCGCCAGATTCACAACAGTTTGACTGTGGCCTTTGCCATTCTACGGGTTGGAAAGATTTTACAGCTGACTCAGAGCTAAATCCGCACCGTCAAGATGACTTGAAAGGATTTGCCGGTACGTATAATCAAGCAGGGATTCAATGTGAAGCCTGCCATGGCGCGGGAAGTATCCACATTAAAACACGTTCACCAGATGACATATCTCGGGTGGCTAAAGGCCGACTTCGTTCAGATCTCATAAAAGATGATATGGGTTACGGACTTGCTATAACTTGTTCAGAATGCCATTCAAAGAAAACCAATCGCCACTATCCAGGTTTTGTTAGTGAACATAATCAAGATTTTGGTGGTGATACAATTGGAGGCCGTTCCATCCCGTATTTTGACGGTGGCCGTCTAGCAGGAGATCAGCTCATTGGCCTTGATGCTAATACTGGTGTTGCTATAGGCAAGAAACGTGAAATGGCATGTCATACTTGTCATAACCCACATCGTTCTAAAGCAAATGAAGACCAACCTGGCCACGAAGATGCAATGATAAAAACCTGTACTGACTGCCATGGTAATAAAACTTTCGTACCGGATCTGAAGATTCATGAATTGGCAGCAAAATGCGAAACATGCCACATGCCGAAGAGTAACCACTTCTTTAAGATTAATCTTGATTATGCTTCAGATAGCCCAGAGAATTTTTCTGAAGATCGTCAATATGTTCAACCTTGGAACGTAGCAAAAGATAGCTGTGGCAGTTGTCATAAAAACTACGACGAGCTAGCAACAACAATCACAAAAATGCACAACTAATTAGAGTTGAAATAATAGCCAAGGTTAAACCTTGGCTATTTGTAATATCAATTTCAGTTCCAAATTCAAATAGCATTTCATTAACCACAAGAATTAACGTTAGTTAGCCCTTCGATCGAATATCGACTATTTCTACGTTAGGCACTAGAGAGCGTAGAGACGTAACACCGATATTAGACTAGATTAAAGTTGTTGAAAAAATACAACGACCTTCAATAGTTGACTCCAACTACCTACCCTACTTTATAAATCGCATTCGATTATTATTGCCATATAGCCAAATCTCATGAAAGAGATATAGACAGCATAAATCGCAGGCACAAAAAAACCAGCTTTCGCTGGCCTATGTATCACGTCATTCTTTAAATAAGAATTGGTTGCGGGAGCTGGATTACTTTTTACAAGAGCTTAGCAACGACCTTCGACCTAGCTTTAATAAAGAGTTGAGCCCGACTAGCTAGCAAACTGCTACACCCTAGCCTTGAACCGATGAAAATCAGCACATTTTAGGCACAAAAAAACCAGCTTTCGCTGGCCTACGTATCACGTCATTCTTTTAGTAAAAGAATTGGTTGCGGGAGCTGGATTACTTTTTACAAGAGCTTGGCAACGACCTTCACCCTAGCTTTAATAAAGAGTTGAGCCCGACGAGCTACCAAACTGCTACACCCTAGCCTTGAACAGATGAAAATCAGCACATTTTAGGTACAAAAAAACCAGCTTTCGCTGGCCTACATATCACGCCATTCTTTAAATAAGAATTGGTTGCGGGAGCTGGATTTGAACCAACGACCTTCGGGTTATGAGCCCGACGAGCTACCAAACTGCTCCATCCCGCGTCCATGTTGACGCTAATAACTGTTTTAA
>NZ_JAKILC010000026.1 GCF_023283845.1 Shewanella marinintestina | reverse complement strand
CTTCCCTTAAAAAATGAATTTCACCTTCATGCTTGATCCGCTCATCTCCTTGAGATTGCTAGCTGACCTTACCTTGTAAAACTTCCCTTAAAAAATGTATTCCAGCTTCATTCTTGTTATATTTCACTCGTATGAGTAGCTTTAATGTACATAGAAAAGAAGTCTTAGACAGTAGCAATGATATTGCCCATCGCTACTCACACGCCCGATCCTGCCTCAATAAGGTTGCTAACTTTACAGGCTTAACTCGCTCCGAATTAATACTGAAAGCAGAAAAGGTCACAGGTGTTAATCTAGACATAAACACGGATGAAGAACAGTTACTTAAAGGATTTCAGTACTTAGTCACCCTACGTGAATCAAGATTGAAAATACTATAAGACGCTGCATTAATTTAGGATTGCTAGCTGTTCTTATCTCTGAGAACCACCTAATGAAATTAAATTCTACTTTCACGCTTACTAAGTCCATCATTCATTTTTACTCATGCGACCCAAAAGTCTCTCATGGCTAAATTCAGGTACAAAAAAAGCCCCTAATCACTTAGGAGCTTATCTATTTAACGCTACTTTTTTAGAACTGTTTATCCAAAAACAAGATTAATCCGTAAGTGTTTAATGGGACTTACTCTGCAATTAACGGCAACACTTCACGATATGGCTTATCGTTCTGATAATTTTTCAAGCGCAGCTTAAACTCAGCGGTTTTACTGTGATCAGCACTTAGATTGAGCGCTTTAATCGCTTTTTGTTGCGTTGAAATAGCCGCATCAAAATCGCCTATTTCTGCATAGGCGGCGGCAAGGTTATCTAAATTCGTTGGGTCTTGTTTATTGGCTTCAAGTAGCGCTAATGACAGTTCAAGCGCTTTGTCTCCGTTACGGTATTGCGCCTCAGGGCAGGTAGCCAAAATCCATGCAATATTACCTAAAGACACTTCATCACCGACTGCATTAAACTGCTCAACAGCCTTACCACAGTTACGCTTAACCCCTTCACCACCAGCAGCATAGATAAAACCAAGTCTAAAATTAGCCCATTTATGTCCCTGCTTACTGAGCTCACTATACCACTGCTCTGCAGTGGATAAATCTCGTGCTATTAAACTGCCTTCAAACGATAAATCAGCCATCGTTTGCTGCGCTTTAACATGGCCTGAAGTTGCGGCAGCTGTAACCCATTTAGCCCCTAAAGCTCGGTCTTGAGCAATATAGCGGCCAGATAAATACATTAGTCCCAGAAGATACTGTGCATCAGCATCACCTTGAGTTGCTTTTAACTGAATATGAGCAGAACGGCTAGCTTCTTCGGCGCCTTTAGGTTGTGGGAGCGAGAACGCATTAGCGCTATTGCTTAATGCTAAGCAAAAGACCATTACTGCATTGAAAATCCAAGGTCTATGACTCAAAACTGCCTCCAACAACTCAAAAAGTAACTTTATACCGAGTAGAGCACTCGTAACTTTATATTTTATTTTCAATCAAGTTAGCCAGAAAATAGCCAAAATGTCGAGGACAAATCACTTGCCCACCTTAATGAGAATCATTATTATTGATAAAGTTCAAACTTCTTGTGCTTTTTGCATTTCGAGTGCGCATTTTGTACACCACAGCTACGACTCACTCTGACTTAGCGACCCTGCGTATTTGTAACAAGATGTGATGTAAGCCTAATTGTTAACGCTGCAAATAGGCTTAGTTGCGGATTCAGTTGACATATATCACTAATGTATCAGAATACACTATATCTAAATGGTTATTCCGCTTTGATAAACTCAGTCTAAAATAAGACTTCTATCAAGGTTTTAATCACTTAATTGACGTAAGATGCTTAATTAGCATATTCTTACTTTTAATGTAAATCAGCCGAGGAACATAGGCATGGCTCTGATTGGAAAGCCAAAACCAGATCCGACTTTGGAATGGTTTTTATCACACTGTCACATTCATAAATATCCAGCCAAAAGTACTTTGATCCACGCTGGTGAAGATTCAGATACGCTTTACTACATCGTTAAAGGCTCTGTAGCCGTTTTAATTAAAGATGAAGAAGGTAAAGAAATGATTCTTTCTTACCTTAACCAAGGCGACTTTATTGGTGAGCTTGGTTTGTTTGAAGAGCAAGCTGAACGTACTGCATGGGTTCGTGCTAAGCAAGCTTGTGAAATTGCTGAAATTTCTTACAAAAAGTTCAAGCAATTGATTCAGGTTAACCCAGAAATCTTAATGAAGCTTTCTTCTCAGATGGCATACCGTCTGCACAGCACAAGTCAAAAAGTAGGCGATCTTGCTTTCCTTGACGTCGCTGGAAGAATTGCACAAACATTACTTCACCTTGCAAAGCAGCCAGATGCTATGACGCATCCAGATGGCATGCAAATCAAGATCACTCGTCAAGAGATTGGCCAAATTGTTGGTTGTTCTCGTGAGACTGTAGGTCGTATCTTGAAAATGCTTGAAGAACAAAACCTTATTCAAGCTCACGGTAAAACTATCGTAGTTTACGGAACGCGCTAAGCCAGTATTAAGCTCGGTTTAAGACAGCTTCTATAAAGTGGCCTGAGATTATCTCAGGCCATTTTTTTATTAGGAGTTCAGCGTGAAAATAGCATTATCTTTATGCCTATGGGCTGCGATGCTACACCTGCCTGCAGCGTTAGCTAATCAAAAAATTGAAATTCAGCATTACGAAGCTCAGACTTTAGTTAATAGTGGCCAAATTCTGTCACTCGATGTCACGCTCACCAGTATTCAAGCCATGTGCCATGGCAAACTTATCGACGCCCACCTTTATCAAGATCAAGGCAATTGGCGTTACGAAATCCAAATACGTACCAATAAAGATCAGCTAGTCGAGCTATTGCTTGACGCTAGGACCGGCCAACTGGCTCAGCCGACCAGACTTCCCGCCAGCTGTACTCCTGAAAAAGTATAATAATGGCTTTAAAATCAAATCTAATTTCACTGAAATAGTATTTTTGAGTTAACATGAATTTATGCTGTAAATCGCCTGTTACCATACAGGGCACCATTGAGAGCACTCTATGAAATTACTTCTTGTTGAAGACAACACCCTATTAGTTGAAGAGCTGGTTAAGCAACTTAAACAAGCCGGTTATGTTACAGATACAACAGACAAAGTCAGTGAGGCCGATTACCTAATCAAAGAAACCAATTATGATTGCGTTATTTTGGATATTGGTTTACCTGATGGTAATGGCTTAGAGCTATTAGAAACTTGGCGCGAACAAGGTATTCATACTCCAGTGATTATGCTTACTGCACGTAGCCAGTGGCATGAAAAGGTAGAAGGCTTTAACTCTGGCGCCGACGACTACCTAGGTAAGCCATTTCATACCCAAGAGCTGTTAGTACGTATTCAAGCGCTTATCCAGCGCGCTCATGGCAAAGCCAACACCCCAAACAAGCAATTAACTTATGCTGGTGTAGCCCTCGATGAAAGCCAGCAATCAGTGACCGTTGGCGAGCAAACATTTGAGCTTACCGCGATGGAATTCAGATTATTAAAAATCTTCCTTATGTCGCCGAAAAAACTATTATCTAAAGCTCAACTAACAGACAAGCTGTACCAATTTGATGATGAAAAAGAGAGTAACGTAGTTGAAGTCTATGTCACTCATCTACGTAAAAAGCTTGGCAAAACAGCCATTGAAACACGACGCGGACAAGGGTACATTTTCCACGGTCTGCAACAATGATATCCATCCGCACCAAGCTAAGCCTGTGGTTAACAGGCTTAGTGGTCATCTCTACCGCCGTTGGCATCATTTTTTTCGAATCGATGCTGCGGCAAGCTTTTCACGACTCTATCATTGCGCGCTTGCAGGAAGATCTGCAGCAAGTACTGCTTGCTACTCATTTAGAGGATGGCACCTTTAGAATTGATGAAAGCCAACTCTCCAGCTTTTATCGCCCGGTCTACTCAGGCCGTTATTACCAACTCGATCTACCTGAACAAGAGTTACGCTCACGCTCGTTATGGGATCAACGTTTAGAAGTCGCTGATCTAGAAAAAGGCGAAACTAGCGCATGGCAAACTAAAGGTCCACAAAACCACGATATTCAATTACTGTCTATTGGCTTAAAATCTGAAACTTCAGGACTGAGTGCCACCCTAACGGTAGCGCAGGATTTAAGTATTGGTCGCAAAGTTTTCAGCGAAGTTTATGGCACCAAGTTGATTGTAAATTTAGCTATGCTATTGGCAATGATCATGGGGATTTTCTTGGTGCTGCGCCAATCATTTAAGCCCGTTAACCAAATGAAAGATACCTTAGCTAAACTACGTGAAGGCGAGATTTCATCATTCGATTTGAACTCCATTCCACTTGAACTTCAGCCGTTAGCTAAAAATTACAATGAATTACTCACATACTCAAGCAAACAAATCGAACGTAGTCGCAATAATCTAGGTAACTTGAGCCATGGTCTTAAAACGCCGCTAGCAGTAATGCAACAGCAAGTCGAAGCCCTGTACTTAAAAGATCCTGATTCAGCGGAGGCACTGCAAAAGCAGCTTGATTTAGTTCACAAGATGATTGAGCGAAAATTAGCTGCAGCGCGAATTACTGGTGATATGCTGCCAGCGGCGCAAATGCAGTTACCTAAGGATCTTGAAGACTTAGCGCAAACCCTAAATAAGGTACACCGCACAAAATCGATTCATTGCCGCTTTGATATCCCTCCTGCAGTCACTAGGTTACCAATGCATCGAGAAGACGGTATGGAGTTACTGGGAAACCTACTCGATAACGCCTATAAGTGGGCTAATACTGAAATTAGAGTGTGTATTAGCAACCAAAATCAGCAAATTAAGCTAAGCATTGAAGATGATGGTCCAGGCGTGCAAACCGAGGAGCTAGCCTTATTGACTCACCGAGGTAAACGCCTCGATGAAGCAACCATGGGCCACGGTTTAGGCTTGTCGATTGTTAAAGATATTGCTGAGCAGTACAAAATTGAGCTTAAGTTTGAACATAGCCAAAGCTTGTCGGGACTTAAAGTAACCCTATTGTTCTAATTTTAAAGTTCATCATCCATAAAAAAACCGGAATCACTTCCGGTTTTTTTATGCCCACGGTGAACTAATGCCTAGTTCACATTGGTACTTTCAAAAATCTTATCCGCAGAGGCTGCTACAAAGCCTGTATAAAGCTCACCATCGGCTTTGGCATAACGCAGAGCAAACTCATAAAAACAGCTTGGAATGCTAACCACAGCGTCTGAGAAGCTCACTTCAATCTTGTCTGCCATAGTTGATGACTGCTCAAGTAATACTTCAGGTGTGCCTTTAACTTCACCACCTGACGCATTCAATACAAAGCCTGCCGCTTTCAACGCATCGTTCACTTCAAAAATGGTGTCATAGCCTGGCAAGTGATTAATTGAAACGGTAAAGTGATTAGCACGATAACCAAATGCAGCAACCCAAGCAGCATATTCGCTTTCAGCTAATAATGCCTCATAGGTTTTGCTATCCAACTGCCAGTGACGACCTGAATATAGGAAATTATCTGCAGTAGTTGCTGCTGTATCGATTTGTTCAATCAAGCCCTTAACGGTTGCTTGTAGCTCATCGCTGAACTCTTCAACTAACAGCTCAGAGATAAACACTTTAGGTTGTGTACTATCAGGATGTTCAAAATGCTTAGCGTTGAGCTTTTTAGCCTCAAACTTATAGTCACCACATGCTACATAACCAATTGACTCGAAATGCGCTGCCAGTACTTCAAGGTTTACTTTGGCGATATTAAAGGTACGTAGTGCAATATGATCATTAATTATCGTATCGCCTTTAGACAATAATTGGTGGACCTTCGCTGCCGATGGAGTCATTTCAATATAGTCTTGCCAAAGTGCTTCAAATAGCGCGTTTACATTCGTGTGCATTGTTAACTCCTTTACGCCGACATGCTGACCTGTTTATTTATTAGTTTGGTTTAGCGCACGTGGCTGTACACGTTATAGGGATAGTGCTTGCTTGGTTTGTCATAATAAACAAAAGGGAAGCGCCCCGAGCGCTTCCCTTTTGAATTTGTCACTAAGCTTACAGGCTCAAACCAGGGCTCAGTGTTGCTGGTAGGCTTACTGCGTCAGCTTCCACTGATGCAACAGGGTAAGCACAGTAATCAGCAGCATAAAACGCACTAGCTCTGTGGTTGCCCGATGCACCTACACCACCAAATGGTGCCGCGCCAGAAGCGCCTGTGATCTGCTTGTTCCAGTTAACGATACCCGCACGAATACGTGCTAAGAAATAATCATAGTCTTCGCGACTATCGGCCAAAATACCTGCAGATAAACCGTAGCGCGTTGCGTTAGCAAGCTTAATAGCTTGATCAAAATCGCTGTAACGCACGACTTGCAGTAATGGACCAAAGTATTCTTCATCTGGCAATTCAATCACATCAGTGACATCGACTAGACCAGGAGAAACCAAACCTGTCCCCGCTTCCATGTGAGTTAACTCAACTAACACATTGCCGCCTAGGTTAACTAAGTTACGCTGCGCTGCAACCATGCCTTTAGCGGCAGTCTCTGAAATCATTGATCCCATAAATGGCTGTGGCTGCGCGTTCCATGGACCCACTTGAATTTGCTTTACAGCAGCAACTAATTGCTCAATTAATGCATCACCTGCTGCACCTTTTTCTACATAGAGGCGGCGGGCACACGTACAACGCTGGCCGGCTGAGATGTAAGCAGATTGAATAATGTCATGTACAGCAGCTTTAGTATCAGCAACATCTTTAATGATGAGAGGGTTATTACCGCCCATTTCTAGCGCTAAAATCTTACCTGGATCGCCCGCATATTGCTGATGCAAGATATGACCGGTACGTGAGCTACCAGTAAAGAATAAACCATCAATTTGAGGATGAGCAGCAAGTGCCTTACCTGTTTCGACTTCACCTTGCACTAGGTTAATCACACCCGCAGGCAATCCCGCTTTTTCCCAAAGTTTAAGCATTAGCTCGGCAACTTTTGGCGTCAACTCTGATGGCTTAAATACCACTGTGTTACCCGCAAGCAGAGCTGGGACGATGTGACCATTAGGCAAGTGACCAGGGAAGTTATACGGACCAAAAACAGCAACCACACCGTGTGGCTTATGACGCAGTACTGCGCGCCCAGCAGGCGTATCGTTCTCTGTCGTGCCAGTACGCTTATTATAAGCCGCTACTGACAAACCAATTTTGCCGATCATCGCACCCGCTTCAGTAGCGGTTTCCCATTGTGGCTTACCCGTTTCTTGCGCAATCACTTCAGCCATTTCAGCTTTATTTGCTTCAAGTTGATCACGATAAGCTTCAACAATCGCTAAGCGAGCTTCAAAGCCCAACATAAACCAATCAAACTGTGCATTACGCGCTGCATCAACAGCTGTAGAGACTTGCTCAGGAGTCGCAGTCTTACTATTCCAAATCACTTCTTGGTTAGCAGGGTTAATTGATGTCACATCGTGACCTAAACCGGCAACCCACTTTCCTTCAATAAATTGTGTCATTTTCTGTTCCTACATTGGCAAAACGCGGATCTGCTCACCATTTGCAACCATCAGGCCTGCAGCGGTTTCTGCATCTAAGATCACGTCATCACTGTCGTCTAATACAGCTAAATTTGTAGCTGTAGCACGGTAATTAGCAAGTTGAGTATTTGAAACGATATAGCTTGTGGCATCGCTTGGTGTTTCACCTATGGTCACCGTCAATAAACGACTTTCGCGTACAGAGCGGATATCGTTTAGATGACATTCAACCGTTGGACCGGCATCAAAAATATCGACATAGCCGCGGCATCTAAAGCCTTCTGCTTGCAATAGATTTAGTGCTGGGCGGGTATTGGCGTGTACTTCACCGATGACCTTCTGCGCTTCTTTAGGTAATAGACAAACATAAACTGCATTTTTTGGCATCATCTCGGCCATAAAGGCTTTTTGGCTTAATCCCGATAAGTAATCAGCTCTAACAAAGTCGATACCTAAAAAGTGCTCTTGTAACCAACCATAGAAAGGTGAATTACCTTCCTCATCACTTTCACCTCGCATTTCAGCTATCACTGTTTCGCCAAAGCGCTGTGCATGCTGGGCTAAAAACAGGAAGCGGCTACGCGAAAGCATGCGGCCATTATTATTTTTTCGGTAACTACTACGTAAGAACAGAGTGCAAAGTTCTGCAGCGCCAGTGTAGTCATGACATAGCGTTAAGGTTTCAACCTCATTGCGAACATCAATTTGCTCTGAATGATAAACCTCAGTACCGAGTCGATAATGATAAAAAGCGTCAACCATGCCAACGGCAGCTTCAATACCACAAGTGCCGACAACCTCACCGGTTTCGGTATCTTCTAGTACCATCAAATAGCCTTCATCAAACGGCTTATCAACTTGCTTGGTAAACGATTCTTCTACTCGAGCAATCTTGCTTCTAAGTAGCTCTTCATTCACTGGTAGAGATGTGAATCCGTGGCCTGACTCTTGCGCTATTTGGTACAGCGCTTCGAAGTCGGTCGATCGGATTGGACGTATAACTAACATCTAGGAGTCTCCTCACTATCACCTGGCACATTGACTCGTTGAATTATTAAACCAACCTATGTGCCAAGCTATCCTAAAGACAAAAAAGCAGTGCTATCTCTGATAACACTCAGTTTGCCTATTAGGCTGCAACCACTTTAGCAACAGCACGTTCAAAACGCGCTAGGCCTTCAGCGATATCGGCTTCAGGGATCACTAGGGAAGGTGTAAAGCGTACAACGTTTGCGCCAGCAACTAGGCTCATTACGCCTTCGTTAATGCCTGCAACTAAAAACTCTTTTGCACGTCCTTGGAATTTTTCATTAACCACGGCACCAATCAATAGACCTTGACCACGAATTTCAGAGAATACGTCGTACTTATCATTGATCTTAGTGAGTCCATCACGTAGCAGCTGCTCGCGATGCTTAACACCATTCAATACTTCTGGTGTATTAACAACGTCAAGTACCGCATTACCGATAGCACAAGCCAATGGGTTACCACCGTAGGTAGAGCCATGAGTACCAATCTTAAGATGATCAGCAATCTCTTTAGTGGTAAGCATTGCAGCAATAGGGAATCCACCTCCCAATGCTTTAGCTGTAGTAAGTACATCAGGTACTACATCGCCACGCATGTAAGCATAAAGCTCGCCTAGACGGCCTACACCAGTTTGCACTTCATCAAATACCAATAGTGCATTGTGCTTATCACAAAGTGCACGTACCGCTTTTAAGAATTCAGGGTCTGCATCGATAATGCCGCCTTCACCTTGCAGTGGTTCCATCATTACTGCACAAGTTTTATCAGAAAAGACAGCTTCTAGTGCCGCGATATCATTGAAAGGAACATGAGTGATGCTCTGTGGCTTAGGGCCAAAACCGTCAGAATAAGCGGCTTGACCACCTACGCTAACAGTAAAGAATGTACGGCCGTGAAAGGCTTTATCGAATGCAATAATTTGGTCTTTTTCAGCACCAAACTTATCCATAGCATAACGACGAACGAGCTTTAGTGCCGCTTCGTTTGCTTCAGCACCTGAGTTTGCAAAATAAACACGGTCTGCAAATGTCGCATCAACTAATTTAGTCGCAAGCTCTAGTGCTGGCTCATTAGTCATAACGTTAGCAAGATGCCAAAGCTTCTCACCTTGTGTCTTAAGTGCGCCAACGAGAGCTGGATGACAATGACCTAAACAGTTAACCGCAATACCACCTGCAAAGTCGATGTACTCTTTACCTTCTTGATCCCAAACTCGACTACCTTCACCACGAACAGGGATCACTGCAGAAGGCGCATAGTTAGGCACCATAACTTCATCAAATTGGGCACGTGTAAGATTCATATTTACGCTCATTCCTTCTCATCCTTTGTCTTTAATCGACTTTTTTGCTGGTCGCATTTCGCTCTATGTCTTGTTTTTGTATAGGTGACATGGCGATTGTTTGTCTAACTAGGAGGACATTATTAGCTAAAATGTGATCAAAATACCAGTTTTTAACAAGGTTTAAGCAAGCATAAAGCGTAAACACTGCATAAAGATTTGAGTTTTAGAATTAACAAAGCAGATATAGCGGGGCTTAGAGCATAAATAGTCATAAAAAAGTTACCTAGCCGTCAATTACATTAGTTATTCAAACATAATGAATAACTAACTAGCTTTTTTATGACGTTTTTTTTAAAGTTTAATGTTCTTTAAAACTAAAATTCAGCTTATAAATACTGTAAACATAAGCATCTAAAGGAAAGTAAATTTGTATATCATTTTGTCGTTCTAATAGTTAATAATTTTTAGGTACAGCTATATTGCATAAAGCGTCTAAAATGCTTCAATAAACTCAAGCAACAAACATTAAATATTCGCTGACAAAATCAGCATCGCGAGAAAAAATCATCAAGATTTGAAACAATATCCCTACATATAATCCGCCATAATAATGTATTAAAGCCTTTTACAAGACTCCATTGACGACTTATTCAGCTCCAAGTTAATAAAATGCTAGCGTTAGAACAATGTAAGCTTACGGAAGTTTTGGCCACTCAAACGTATCTGTTCTTGCTCAGTTATTTGGTAGTAGTCAAACATAAGCCTAGACTCGGCAGTGGTAATACAACCTACCTCTTTGAGCAAATATACTTTCGCGTAGCAGTTTGCTCGCTCAATCAACGCTGAATCCTCATCAAGATCAGCATATTTTAAACTGGTATCAATCGCCTTAAACGTATTGGCTAGACGGCTTTGTTCAAAATCGAGCAAGCTAAGTAATTGCCAATTGAGTGTCTGACTGTGGATTAATACTTGTTGATAGACATCGGCAGCGGGAAATTCTGTCGCCATAACGGCATCAAAAAGCGCCTTATCACGACTTGCGCTCGCCTCCTTCAACCAAGCTCTCCACATATCATCAAATACTTTTGCACACTGACTTATGACACAAGTGGTTCCCAATTGGCTCATGAGGCTACAGCTATAAATAAAAGCAGAAGGCTTATCGTGTAACTTAGCCAGTGCCTGCGCAGCTAAAGCAGTAACAATGGCATAGCGCCATAATTTACGGCTTAACCACAACATTTGCGCTTGACCACTTGGCATTAAATTACGCAAACAAAAATAAGGTATCAGCGCTTGCAGGTTTTCAATACCAATATAGTTCAGCGCTAACTTAATATCTGTAACCTGTACATCGGATGACTTGGGTCTACGATGCCTAAATGTCGAACTATTAATAATATTGATTAAGTCACGTTCTAACCATGGTAGTGCCGAAACCAGTTGTCTTACCCTACCCAAGTCAACTGGCTCTAGATATAGCTGCTCTAGCAATGCTAACTGCTTTTGCTCAAGTTTAGACTGTGTCAATACTTGTTCAGGTGATGATAGTTGGTGTTCAATGTTGGTATTCACGCTGGATATTAGCTGCTTAGATACAGCTTCAAATACTGCTGTAGCTTGATTTTGCTTAGCTAAACGCTCACGAATCGCTTCGCGCTCAATCTCAAGCTTATTCGCATCGTCTTCAAGCTCCGCGTT
Source organism: Shewanella marinintestina (assembly GCF_023283845.1). Taxonomy (GTDB): domain Bacteria; phylum Pseudomonadota; class Gammaproteobacteria; order Enterobacterales; family Shewanellaceae; genus Shewanella; species Shewanella marinintestina. The sequence goes on along the minus strand of NZ_JAKILC010000026.1, from coordinate 32,030 downwards.
GATATCATCAGCCATAGCAGCGGCTTTATCTTTACCTATGATTAAGCGCTTTAGCAAACGTTGCTCTATATCTATTATTTGTGCAGGCTTTACTCCGCCCGCGACCGAAATTGCCACTGAATTACTTACTCCATCTATCCCTTGAGTTCAGTTTACCTATTAATCAACAATTTGGCTAAACTTCTGCATTAAGCAGGCATTCACTTATTTCTAACGCTAAGCCATTTAGTAGCCAAATAAAAAGGCTCCATTGGGAGCCTTTTGTATTCAAACATTAAATCGCTATTTTTTTAATTCTTGTTCAAATAGCTTATGAATGCGACGGTATTCATCTAACCAGCTTGATGGTTGACGGAAGCCATGTGGCTCAACCGGATAAATCGCAGTTTCAAACATTGGCTTTTCAAGCTCAATTAAACGCTGCACCAAACGCACACTATCTTGGAAAAATACGTTGTCGTCCAATACACCACTCATAATCAACAGTGGCTTTTGTAAGCCGTCAGCATGTTCAATCGGCGAGCTACGCTCATAGGCGATTGGGTCAACATCAGGTGTATTCAAGATATTCGAGGTATATGGTGCATTGTAATGGGCCCAGTCAGTCACAGGACGCAACGCTGCGCCCGCTTGGAATAACTCTGGCTCATTAAACAGCGCCATAAAGGTCAAGAAGCCACCGTAAGAGCCACCATAAGTGCCTACTTTGCCGGCATCAACATTAACGTTAGCCGCCATCCAATTAACGCCATCTTTTAGATCTTCAACTTCTGGCGTGCCCATTTGACGATATACAGCTGTGCGCCAATCGCGACCATAGCCTTTTGAGCCTCTAAAATCCATATCCATTACCACATAGCCTTGCTGTGCTAATAGGTTATGGAACATAAACTCTCTGAAGTATCCCGAGAATCCGTAATGCGCATTTTGTAGATAACCTGCACCATGGTTAAAGATAACCGCAGGATATTTATCAGCGTTGTCTTTACTGTAACCTTGCGGCACATAGACTCGCGCATAAACCTCACCCGCACCATGACTTGAAGGTACAGCGACGACTTCCGGCGCTTGCCATGCATAATCCTTAAACGCTTCACTGGTGTAGTTTGTTAGCTGCTTAAGCTCACCACCAATTGGCTGTACAAACAATTCTGCAGGCTGAATACGAGTCGATGCATTTAATAGCAGTGCGCTACCATCAGGGCTTAAAGTGTAATTTAGCTGACCTTGCCACTGGGTTAACTGCTCATCCTTACCGGTAGCAATTTCAACGCGGTAAACGTTATCAATGCCAGGGTGAGTCTTGTTTGCCTTGTAGTAAATATACTGCGCTTTAGGGCCTAAGGTGATATCACTCACCACAAACTTACCTTTAGTCAGTGCTTGTGGTTTTTCACCTTGCTCTTTAAGGTAAATATGTGAAAAGCCTGTTTCTTCCGATAGGTAATACAAACTATCGCTATTTGGCAACCAACCATACTGGTTAAAGTTATAGTTCACCCAAGCATCATCGTGCAGGCGATGCTGGGTGGTTAAGCTCGCTTTATCGAAATTAACAGTAGCTATCCAACGGTCTTTATTATCTACCGCTTCAAGCATTACCGCGACTTTTTCACCAGAGTCAGACCACTGAATAGCACTTTGAGTCCAACCCCAATCTTGCATCAATTGTAGATTACGTGGCGCTTTTTCACTGTCGTATATCTCACCTTTCGCTTTGGCATTCTCGGCTTTTACTTCTGCGAGAACATCTTCATCAAAACCTGTTAAGCCTTCGATGGTAATGTCTTTTTTAGTGTGAGTATCTAAATCTAACAATACCAAACGTTCACCTGGATTTTTGTCTTCAGCGACACGAGCACGTGCAGGCACAGCATCAACATAACCGTCTCTACCTAAGTAGTTAGGCATAATGTCGTGATCGCTGCGCCAGCTGTAATTCTTATCCTTTAGTGCCACAATCACATAGCGGCCATCTGGTGACAGGCTCAAATTAGTCACAACCTCGGCATCACCCAAATACCAAGTCTTAGCCGACATAGTCGGATCAGCTTTAGCAAGCTCTGCTCTATAGTCTTGTTTTGCTTTGGCGTTATCTTGCTGCATGGCTACGTATTGGATCAGTCTATGCTGCTGCTTGGCAATGTAGCTTGATGGCTCTTGCACACCTTTAGGCTCTGCAGCCATCTTGATGTTGGCGATCTCTTCTAACAAACCTGAGTCTTGGTGGATCTTGAAAATATTATCGCCTTGCCAGTATGCGATATCACCATTATTTAGAAAGCGCACACCATCAATAGCGGTATTTTGACGCGTAAGTTGAACCACTTTACCGCTGTTGAGATCTTTAGCGAACAAGTTACCTTGATAAATATAGGCTTTACGCGTCTTGTCATTGTTTAATACACCACGACGTTGATCTGCGCTATGTAGTTGATTTAACGCCAGCTCGCTTGCCGCGGTACCATCAATACTTTGCTGATAATAGGTTTTAGTTGGTGCACCGTGTGCTTGTCTTGCAAAGTAAATTGACTGACCGTCATCACTCCAATAAGCGCCTTTAGCAAATAAGCCCATCCAATCTGGGTTAGCCATGATTTGGTTTAGAGTTAACGCTTGGTCTACTTGAGGCGGTGCCGATAAGGCTATTTGGTTGGTAGTTTGGTTAGTCGCTTGCTCAGGTGAAACGGAAGCCGTTGCCCCGCAACCCGCTAATACAGCTAGTGATAGTGCACTAAAGCCGACATGACGAATGACGCTTTTCATATCCATCCCTTTATTATTGGTATTTTTTCGGACTTTTATACCACACTTTAGCAACGGGATTACTCGAAAAGGCTGTAAAATTTGTAACAGATGGTAGCGTTTTAATGAATTTAGCTAAAATTTGCTAACAGTACATTCAGTATAGAAAGCTAGCCAGAGTTTAAGAGTGAGGCACAAAAGCGGCTTAGCGAATCTTAATAAAATTCGCTAAGAGTTCATGACCCTGCTGGGTAAGAATAGATTCAGGATGAAACTGTACGCCATAGATCTTTTTGACAGGCATGCTCATCGCCATGATCTCACGGCCATGCACTTCATCATCAAACCATGCATCCAGCACAAAGCCATGTGGAATAGCATCGACCAGTAAGGAGTGATAACGGGTAACAGTTAGCGGATTAGCTAAGCCACTAAATAAGCCACTATTCTTGTGGGTTATGGCGCTGGTTTTACCATGCATTACTCGCTTGGCTCGAACCACGTTAGCACCAAAAACTTGCGCAAGCGCTTGATGTCCAAGGCAAACACCTAAAATTGGTAGCTCGCCAGCAAAGTGTTTAATGATAGACAGCGATAATCCGGCCTCGTTAGGCGTACATGGGCCAGGGGAAATAACAATATGGCTGGGCGCGAGAGACTCTATCTCATCAATGGTAATTTCATCATTGCGCTTAACTAGAATATCTTGTCCAAGCTGCTGAAAATACTGCACCAAATTAAAGGTGAATGAGTCGTAATTGTCGATCATTAAGATCATAAAGATCCAAGAACCTATGTTGCTGGTTTTATTTGTTTCCACCTAAAAGGCCAATTGCCATGGCAGAGCAATAAAACTAAATATGGATGATTTGGGCGCAGATGCTATCACAGCCACCCGCTTTGATCATCTGAGTTTCTATTCAAACAACACTAAGGCTGTTAACCTTTGGCTAAAAGCTGCCGCTAACGTTGCAAACCCCGGTGTTTGCGCAAGCTTCCTGTAGCTCGCCTGTGCCTCTGGCCACAGCCCTTCTAACCAATAACTTTGCCCTATTAATAACAAAGCCTGTCCTTGTAGTTCATTGCGGCGCTGACGGGCATGCTTTATTTCAGCCGCACTACCTAATGGCAATGATTGCAAACCGACTTTAGCCCATGCACTGCGCGCCTTATCACCTTGTTTTAGCCCCGCAAATAGCTGGCCTTGTAGCATATAAAAGTTATCATGCTGCTGGTTTTGTTTGCTCATATCAAACTGCATCAACATGTCTAACGACTGCTGGTAGCGCCCTGATAACCAAGCATATTGTGCACAGCCTAAATCTGTTGCGTCAAACTCTTCACGATTAGCTTTTGGATGAGCAAATTTGGTGCATCTTGCGGCTAAATTATAGGCTTTAATCTGAGCCAGCAGCCCGATACTGTCTAGTGTAGACCCGCTATGATTATGTTCCTGCAAGTTTGCAGCGATATCATTAGCAACAGCAGCTTCAACAGGGTGATTTAACCCCAGCTCACTGCGCATTAAGACTTGCCATGCACTACGATTAGCAGGCTCTAACGTTAACCATTGCTGGGCACTCTCTTTTGCTGCTTGCCATTGCTCCTGCGCCAGTTGGCTATAGCTAATCAGCGGCCACCAATGCAGCTTGATATCACGATTTTGTAACTCGATTAACACCGCTTGATATTGCGCTAGTTGGTAGTACGCGTAGCCACGCATATAACGCACTTGAGCAGAAATAGGCTCATCTAAAGTTGATAGATCCAAGTCGCTTAAACTGGCAAGCGCCACCTTATAATGCTCAAGCTCGAACTGAGCATGAGCTAAGTTAATCGCAATATTCGCCTCCTGAGGATATAGCTTATAGCCGCGCAGCCAACAAGTTAACGCCTTAGCTTCTGCGCCTGTATCGACCATGGTTTTACAGGCATATTGAAATACCGTCGGGTGCGGGGTTTCTTGATCAAGTAATGGCTCCATCATAATTAGCGCGGCATCGAAGTCGCTGCGCTCTAGCAATACACTCGCTTTATTAAGCAAGTTAGACTCAAATCGATTCAGTGAGCGCCCTTGGTCTGCCTTTTCCCCTTGTTGAGAATGGCTGTAAAAACTCACTAAAGACCCACTGAATAAAAGCGCAAATGCGAGGTGCTGAATACGCGTCATCACTAACTCACCTTGAAATTAATCGGTACATCAACAAACACCTTAACTGCTTCTCCTGCTAATACCGCAGGCTTAAAGCGCCATTTACGCGCTGCATCTATAGCAGATTGATCAAATACTTGTTTGGGCTCTGCCTCTAACACCTCAGCCTGACTCACTACACCATCAGCTTCGACGATTAACCTTAATAACACTTTGCCGCCTTGCTTAAATTTGCGACCAGCGACTGGCATTTTTGGCTGAATAAAGCGTAGTAATTCAGGCGCTTTATCAACATCTTCAATCCCAGCAATTACTGGTGCAATGCTAGGTAAACTCAAACCATTTAATGCAGGGGTTGCCATTACTGGCACTTGCAACGGCATATCGGCAACCGTAGGCATAATCGGCATACTGCTTGATACCGGTGTTATAGCGCTCGCCGTTACTGGTTTTGACTGCGCTTTTTCTGGCTCAGTTTGTCGCGGCTTATCTGGCGGCAGCAAAGGTAATGGTTGTGGCTCAATCTGCTGACTCAACAGCCCTACTGCTTGGCTTTGATTTAAACTATTGGGTAAATAGTAACAAAGTAAAATTGTTACCATTACCGATAAGATAAGCCTTACAGACTTAACCCCAATAGCTTTTAAATGCACTGCGCCCATTAGTGGATCTCTGACGCGACAGAGCTAAAACTAATGCCAGCTTGCTTAGCGATATCGAGTACCTTAATAGTTACCCCGGTTGGGCAGTTAGTATCAGCGACCACCAGCAGCTTTGCTTTCGGCGTTTGAGTCGCAATTTGTTGCAGCTTTCCCGGCAGATAGTAAATATCGATCTCTTTCGACTCAAAGTAGACTCGACCAGTAGTATCGAGCGTGACCACAATAGGACTGCCATCAACACTGGTTGCCGTGCTGGCTTGAGGGCGTTTGATCTCAACTGATGCTTGCTGCACAAAGTTGGTCGATACAATAAAGAAGATCAACAAAATAAACACCACATCGAGCATAGGCGTCATGTTAATTTCAGGATCTTTATCTTGTCTAAATCGATCGCTAAGCATTAGCGCCTCCTGCTAATAAATGAATATCAACCCGATTTAGCTTTCGCTGCCACAAAAAGGCTAATATGGCGCCAGTTAAGCCGACAAACAAACCGGTTTGCGTGGTCACCATCGCCATAGAGATCCCGGCAGAGATCACCGCTGGATCGTGAAAACCATAATTAGCTCCCGCATCAAACATGGCGATCATTCCGCTCACAGTACCAAGCAAACCTAATAACGGTGCCACCATAGCAAGTAACTTAACCCCTTGGAGATCGCCATACTGCTGAGCCTGTGCCTGTCTTAGTGCTAACAAGCGCAAGCGTTGATTAAGCCAGTCACACTCGGTTGTTTGGCCACTTTGCTCCACACCAAGGCGAGGCTCTTTAAATAAGGCACGACTGACTAACCACAACATCCATAAACAACAGATAAATAGCGGCCACATCACTATGCCGCCTAGCTCAATAAAGCCTAAAACAGCATGAACAAATTGCTCTAATGACTGCATCGAACTACTTTGAGCCATGACCTTCCCCTTGTTCAAGGTTGAGCGCCAGTAGCAAGGCAGATTGCTGCTCCATATTCAAACTTAAAGCTTGAGCGCGGCGCTTTAACGGGTAATGCAGCAATAACAGAGGCAGTGCCACCAGCAAACCTGCTTGAGTGGTAATCAGTGCTTTACTGATCCCTTGCGATAACAACTTAGGGTCGCTATTGCCAAACTCTGTGAGTGATTGGAAAGTTTCAATCATGCCGGAAACCGTTCCTAACAAACCTAGCATTGGCGCCATGGCAGCAAGCAGCGCAATAAAGCCAAGACCTCGTTCAAACTGCGCCATCTGTTTCAGCATCAACTGCTTAAGCCGCTGATCCATTGCGTCAACACCGCTACCTTCAACAATGGCACTCGCTAGCACTTTCGCTGCGGGTACTCGAGACACACTCTGAAGCTGCTGCTTAACCGTTAGCAAATCCACTTTAGCGCCATCATCGTCTTGAAGCTGAGCTAAAGGTCGCCAATACAGTAAGACAACCGCACGCCAGAGGGCTATCTGTAAGCCAAGCGCAGCTAAAATAAGAATTGGCCACAACACTTCGCCACCATCTTTTATCCATTGGACAAGGCTTTGCTTTTTCGCCAAGCTTGGCAACATCCGGCCTTGGCTTAAGTCCATCGCCAATAGTTGAGTTTGACCATCTAACCATGCTCTTAGCTGCTTGCTAACATCGGTATCAACAGGCGTAATTGCGGTAGGTAGTTTGTCTGTAAAGGCAATAAAGCTAGGTAAATCCGTATCGGTTACGGCCATTAAACCGCCAAATACTCGTAGCTCTTGTGTGCTAACACTGCCATCAGCTTGGCTTATTGCTGTTGAAGCACGGCCAACTTGTGCTGTCATCTGCATATCATCAACGGCGTAACTGATAAGCTCATTGAGCTGTGACAAGCTTGGAAAACCGGAACTTGCCTTAGCGACAGCTAAACTTTGCCCTCGCTGCACTTCAGTTAAGCTGGTAGGACTTTGCAGCCATTGCTGCGATAAGCTACTCAACGCTTTTTGGTATGCCCCTTGAACCAGTTGCATATCGTCAACAGCAAGTTGATAACTGCTGGTTAATTGCAGCTTTTGCTGATTAAGCACGACGAGTTGCTCATTTAATGCTGTGAGCTGTGCGCGTTTACTGGCTAACCTTGCACTTAACGCTTGTTGGTTGGATTTGACCTCATCGATCTCTTGTTTTAATTGATGATCCCAAGCGCTATTTTGCTGACGGATATCAGCCGCTCGCTTATCAATTTGTGCCTTTTGCTGCTGATAATTAGCAGCCTGCTTAGTCGCTGTAATATCTGCAACAACTTGAGCTTGGGCAAAAGCTTGAATAGAGGCGCTAAATAGTAAAATTGCAATCATAGTTCTCATTGTTCTTGCCCTCCTAGTGGAAGGTTCACAATCTGCGCCACCTGCCTATTAGCAGTAATTGCCATGGCTAATTTAATGTCACCTTGTAGCTCAACAGCTAACGGCCGCCACTGGCGAGACTGATTATCAAACCAACCTAAATGTTGCTCATCAGGGGTAATATAAAACCAAGATAAACGTCCTAGTCGCAATAAGTTAACCTGCACTGGTTGCTCATCGATTGCGATAATCTCTTGAGTCAACTGCTGTCCATAGCCATAAACAACCTCGATGGTCATCACATCAAGGAGCCGTCTAAAACGCTCGGCTAATGGCAGATCATGGCTATCCATTGCAGTACGTAAAAATGCTAAGCGACGCTTACGCTCATCAAAGTCAAACGGAAGATCGCTGCTCACTTGACGCTCCAACATGGCATACCAGATCTCAAGCTGTGGCTCGAGCTCCTGCTTTAATGCGCTTATCGTGGCAATGTCTTGCTGCAACTGTGAAACCTCAGCTTGCAATGATGCTAAGTACCTTTGCTGCTTTTGCAACTGATACTCAGTCCAATAAAGCTCACCTAAGTCTTGTTGTTGCTGTGATAGCGACTGCGCTTTTTCCTGTTGCCATGCAGCCGCCTCTTCGCCCAGCAGCACCGATTGCGCCACAGGTTGCAGTATTTGCTCGCGCCAGCGCTCAGCTAACTGGCTGGTAGAGTCATCACTTACAACCGAAGTCGCATTTACCACCAGCGGCAATACACTAAAAGCGGCGAGTAAACTGATATAAATTCGAGCTAGCATTTGCGGCCCCCTTTTTTAATTGAGCGACGCCAAAACACCAGTCCTTGCAACAATAGACTCACCAGTAATAGGCAATAACAGATAAAGAAATAGTTAATCAGCGGGTTATGTACCGCTAACATCTTAACTTGAACACCTTTTGCCTCTTGTTGATAAGGCACACGAAAGTCCGTCACCGTGATATACAGATCTCCCCAGTTAAATGGACGCAGGAAACCTGCATGACCACTGACTTTTTGCTCGCCATTACTTATCTCAAAGTAAGCGTTATTAATACGCGGTTCGAATACATCTACGCTACGACGAGTGATACGTCCTGCTGGGCTAAAACCTGCTTCATCTTCGATGATTTGGCTAACATCATTGCGATAATCGACTTTGACTAACTCAATTTGGTATCGACCACTGTTAAAACGCTCACCTTGATGCAGCACAACACTGTCGTGGCCATGAATAAACACTAAGTCGACACCGTGGAAGATAAACACCAACAGGGTTAGGATGTGGATCGGTAGCATCATGATCCGTGGGCTACGCCAGCGCTTATGCCGCCAAGTTGGTAGCAGATCACGCCAAGAGCAAAGTGCAGTGTTTAATCCAAGTAGAAACATCAACCCAAATAGCCCTGCCAGCCAACTAGCCACAATAGGCGCCGTCGCTAAGCTTTGTATCCACTGCGACATAGGTAAATCATTCAGTGAGCGCAGTACTTGGCGGTAAACATCTTGTTCACTCATCGCAACGCCAAGCGCAAACCACACTGACAGCAGCAGTAGCAATACAAAAGCTAAGCGCATTGAAAACAACCAGTTCATAGTCATGACAAGCGATACCCCAACATCAATACACAAATAAAGCCAAGCACTGCGGCCTTACCTAACGCCAGCGCTTTACCATTAGCAAACCAAGCTTTTGGTAAGTGAAACACTAAGATAAATAACAGATATGTCAGCGCAGAGAAAAAGAAGTGACCACTCCAACTCCAGCTGCGCCCCCAACCAATAAACGCCCAGTAGCTACCCGCGATTTCACCGCCAAGAAACGCTGTGCCAGCAAGCAGACTCAATAGATGACTATGACTCTCTAATCGCGCATCACGACCAAATGCATGCAATAAGTAACCAACACCAGCTGCGATAGCCAAGCCAAGTGCAATAGGCCGAGAAAGAAAGAACAGCTGCGCCCATAAAGATGTCAGCATGGCGCTGTCACCCATTGGCGGCTCCAGGGTTTTACTGTAAATAAGTAGTAGTAACGCTAAGCTACTTACTATCCAGGCATATCGAGCTTGCAAGCGACTGCGGATCGGCAAGATACAAACTGCCAATGAGCTAACAAGAGCAGTCACCACAAGATAAGTCGTTACACTACTTCCGGGGAATAATAGGCTATTGGCATTGACTAAGATAAGCGTCATTACCGACAAAGCTAGCAATACTAACCCTGCGAGACGCGCAGCGATAAAGCTCTGTTCAAGTGAACTCGTTTGATTCAAACTGAGATCGTTCATTAGCTTTGCCCACTTAATGAGGCTGCATTATCAGCAGTGATAAACTGCATTAGCTTTTGTGATAAATCGCTATCTTCAATATCAATCACCTCAGGATTAAGCAGCGACCAATGGCGACAAACTTGCTCAATCAAGTTTGGACGCACCACCCAAATATGACGGCTATTTGCCACTGCAAGTAATGGCGCGATTTGCTTACCAAAACCTTGAGCACCAAGCTCCATCGGCCCAATTTCATCGACAATACAGATATCACCTTGATTAAAGTTATTATGCTCAAGGGCCTGCAAACCTAGGGCTAATCCGGCTTCAGTGAAACTAAATCGAGTACCCGTTTTTTTATCTAGCACACCAGTACGATGACCAAATAGACAGCGTTCTCCTGTCGCTATATCGACAATATCGCTACTAAAACGACGACCATCTTTCATCACACCAGGGCATAGCATGCCTTTTAATGGCAGCTGTTTTTGTTGACACTGCTCAATAAGTGCAGTTAAAGCGGTGGTTTTACCACTACCACTTTCACCGGTAACAATTAGCACTTTGCTTAAACTCAACCCCAATACATTTTGCGGCATAAAAAACTCCTGCGAGGCGACTTGATAACTGGCCGTAGCCAAGCCATACAGTCGACTAATATTTTTACTGGTCATAACGGCACTACGTTCGCCGTAATCCAATACCTTGCCATGCTCTAATAACATCACTTTATCTGCGTAAAGCTGCGCTAAATTGGGGTCGTGTAAAATGGCAATCACTGCGGTGTTGGATTCAACGCAGCTGCGTTTGACCTGAGAAAGGATTTGAAATTTATTACGATAATCAAGATGGTTAGTCGGCTCATCGAGTAGCAACAATTGCTCACTTTGAAACAGCGCTCTGGCTAACAGTACAAGCTGACGCTCGCCACCTGATAAACGGTTATAATCCGCCTTAGCTAAGCCGCCAACATCGAGTAACTGCATAACTCTTTTAGCATCTTGGATATCTTGCTCTGACGGGGACTCAAAAGTTGACAAAAACGGCGTGCGCCCCATCACCACCATCTCAAGTGCAGTAAATGCAAAGGCGGTTTCTTGTTGCTGAGGTACCAAAGCCATCTGCTGCGCGATCTCTGCGCGACTCATTTGATTCAAAGGGCGAGAGTTAAGACTAACTTGACCTTGACTCGGCGGATTCAAACCACAAAGGCAGTTCATAAGCGTCGTTTTGCCAGCGCCGTTAGCGCCTAAAACAGCCAAAAACTCGCCAGCAGCTAACTCAAAACTCACGTCTTGCAACAGGACTTTGTCAGCAACTCGATAACTGATATTTTCAACAGCTAGCATTAATACGCGCCTCCCTGACGAAAACGAAACAGCAAGAAAGCAAACAGAGGTGCACCAACTAGCGAGGTCACAATGCCAATGGGGATCTCCATGCTAAAGCTTGCCCTTGCGACGCTATCTGCTAGCAGTAAAAACATGGCGCCAACTGCAGTTGATAGAGGAATAAGTCGCATATTGTTAGCGCCAGTGAAGGTTCGCACCATATGTGGTACCACTAAGCCGATCCAAGCCACTGAACCTACTGTTGCGACACATGAAGCCACAATAAACGAGCTAATCACAATCAGCACCATACGCAGTCTTGCTGGCTCGACCCCAAGACTGCGACACTGGTGATCTCCTAAGCACAATACATTGAGGCGGTAGCGCAGTGTATGGATTAACCCATAACCTAAAGCCACAGGCACAATAAGTTGCGCGACAGTGCTCCAGCTACTAACCGAGAGTGAACCCATTAGCCAAAATACAATCGCTGGTAACTCACCATAAGGATCGGCTAAGGCTTTTAACATGGTTAGTCCTGCCCCAAATATAGAGCCAACAATGATGCCGGTCATAATCATCAATAGCAGACTGTTACTACCAAAGCGCTTGGCCATAAACATCGCCGCACATGCTGCTGCGAGTCCGCAAACAAATGCCAGTAACTGCACCATCAACCAACTACTGCCCGGTAAAATCAACCCCATAGCCGCACCAAACATACAGCCAGATGCGACGCCAAGAATATCGGGCGACACCAAAGGGTTACGAAACACCCCTTGATACACGGCTCCAGATACAGCTAGTCCTGCACCTACAATCAGAGCGGTTAATAAACGCGGAAAACGGATCAGCAAAATGACACGCTCTTCTTGGGTTAAGTCATTTGGCACTTGCCCTGTAAGTATTAAGCTACTCAATACTGACGGCAGTTTTTGAATTGCGCTGAATAAGTCGCTTAGGTTAATCGAAAAACGTCCAGCGCAAAGGCCCACCAATCCAACCACAATGGCAATGCCCAGCCATTGAACTGGCTGAAACGTGCGTCCTTTGGCTACAAACATTGACTAGTCTCTTGTAGCGGAGACAGGCAAGCATCGCCAAAAGCCACTTGATAGTAGTGGGCCATTTCGGCGTCTAAATCGATATTTTTAAATTGTTCAGGATAAGCATTAGCAGCAAGATACAGTGCTCCTGCCATTGCCATAGGAGACGGCATATCCCAGAAGCTGCCCTTAGGTATTTTTATCTGCGGTAGCTCAGCAATTTGTGTCATCAATGACTTTTTAAGTTGCTCATCCACTTTGGTTGAGTCATTGGATTCGCGCACTAGCAGTTGTGGTTGCCAAAGTAGTAACTGCTCTGCATTCACTTTAGGGTAGAAGCCTGGCACGCCAGTAGCGACGTTTTTAAGACCAGCAACAGCCATTAGCTGATGTTGAAACATCTGCTCACTGGCGGTGCGGTATAGATCTGAACTGTTGGCGTAATATGCACGTAGGCGTTGATCATCAGTAAGTCCTTTCAAACCAGTTTGAATAATCTCAGCCAATCGCTGGTTCTCAGCCGCGATCTTAGCCGCTTTGTCCTCAGTGCCTGTAGCTTTTGCCAATAACGAAAGCACAACCTCACTGTCTTTAAAGCTTTCAGGCTGAATAACTAAGCTAGCAATACCTAATGAGGTAAGACGGTCTGCCAATCGGTAGCCATCTTTTTTACCAAAGACTAAAACGAGATCCGGCTTTAATGCGACTATGGTTTCTAAACTGGTTCCGGCCGAGCGACTACCGATCACTAAAGGATCTCGTTCACCTAAAATACGATTAATAAATGGCGAGTGCTTGGTGCTACCACCAATTCCTACTAGTTGGTCTTCAAGACCAAGACTGAGAGCAAACAGGTTTGCAGGTGTAAACGTCGTCACAATGCGTGAGGCAGGCTTTTCAAGCACGACCTCACGGCCTTGTTGATCGACCAAGTGTATCGGCGTTGCCGATACACTTGAAAGACCACAAAGGAGAATGACAACAGCACTAAATAGTCTGTTTAACATTCCTATTCCTTAGAAGCGGTACTTTACGCCAACTTCATAAGAGCGGCCTTCGTTTGGCTGGCCGTATCCTTCGTAGTGTGACTCATCGAGTAAGTTATTAAGATTCACGTAAGCAGAAAGCTGCGGTGTAATCGCCTTCTTAATACCCATATCGATAGTTAAGGTGTCTGACTCCCACTCTTGTGAGCGTTCATCGATCAGGATATCTGTACGGTAGCGTACACGCAGATTACTATCGATATCTAACCAAGGCTGATACCAATTAACTATCGCTGTAACAGAGTCTTTTGGAATATCACGGAAGTAGTCTGAGTCGCGGTTTTCACTCTTATTACGTGCGTGGGTATAGGTATAATCCAATGACAGGCTAATATTTTCAGTTAACTGACTTAGCGTCGTGATCTCAATACCGTAAAACTCTGACTTACCGATGTTTTGGTAAACTTCAAGATCCCAACCCGGATCATTAGGATCCGGCAGGTAAGTTTCAACAATCTTGTCACTGATATCGTGATAGAACAGACCCACATCAACGCTATTTAACAACTGATGGCTAAAGTCATTTTTCCAGCCTAAGGTGTAACTCGTGTTGCGTTCAGGCTTAAGATCATGACGGGCACCTGTATCGTCAAACATTTCAGTGAAAGTAGCAAAGCGGGTTTTTTGCGCGATAGAACCATAAACTAGACCCGCATTATCAAAGGTGTAACTCATACCAAGCATTGGATCTAAGGTATCTGAACCATCTTCACCAGGCGTCGCATCATGACCACGGTCTTCTACAATTGTTTGTTTATGCCAAGCAATACCAGCGACCACATTTAGTGCGCCGAATGTCATCGTATCTTCAGCTGCTACACTAATAGTATCTAATTGAGAACGCTCGTATCCGTGAGAGCGATCAACGTCAACGTAAGCGACATTCTTCTTTTTATGTACATCATTTTTATAGTTAACTGACAGGCTTAAGCTATTCCAACCCGCTAGTGCCATATCGGTAAACAGAGCACCACCTGCAGTGTAATCACTGTAACTACTTGTCGCTAACTTAAGGTCTTTATCTGGATTATCGTATGAATCATAGCTGTCGTTATGCACATGGTAATAACCTAATGCTCGCACCGTTAGCCAATCATTAACGCGGTGCAAGCCGCTTAAATCCATACCGGTATCTTTATATTCAGAGATATCTGCAAAGCTACTAAAATCACTAAATACTTTGTTATAACGGGTGTTATATGGAAGCTCACGATCAGAGTCTAGGCTGAATACACTAGCAAAAAGCTCAGTGCTTTCATTGGCGTAACCACCACGAACCCAGATGTTAGTCGATTCATAAGCAGAGTTTTCGCGCTTACCGCCGTCTTCAACAACCATCTGCTTTGGTAAATCACCAAACTTATCTTTGATATCAGATAACACAGGCTCAAAGTCATTAGACATGCGCATAGCGTCACGACCACGGTGATCTACTGATGCAAATAAGCTAAAACCATCTTTACCTAAGCTGATAGACCCTGTTTGATAGTTTTGTCCCATTTGTCCAAATGATGCATTAAGATCACCACTGACACCTTCTTGGCCTTTCTTCGTAATAATATTAACCACACCACCCATACCATTTGGGCCATAAAGCACTGAAGAGGCACCTTTCACTACATCAATTTTGGCAATGATATTGGCAGGAATTTGGTTAAGATCTAACTGACCGTAATTAGTTTCGTAATATGGCACACCATCGAGCAAGATAAGTACTTTATCTTGCTCAAAGCCCTGAATGGTTAAAAACTTCTCACCTTTGCTCGACTGAGCAACATGTACACCTGGCACATAGTCCAAGGCATCCGCAGCCGTTTTGGCACCGATTAGTTCGATTTGCTCTGCTGTCATAGTGTTATTGATAGCAATATCTTTAACACCTGTTTGTTCTGATACGACAATTTCACCAAGTGAAAAAACGTCATTAACTTCATTAGCCAATACAGCTTGGCTTGATAGTAGGGTGCTGATGACAATAGCGATTTTAGTATTTCTAGTTTTGATCACCGAAGACTCCGATCTGCTCGTGATAATGGCTTGCAAATCTTCAACATCGTTAAAAGTCTGCCTCACCGTAAATTCGCGCACATCTTATTCTTTATAACCTGCTTCAACTATTCGCAAACCTGAACTCTAGACCGACATCACCCAATAAAAAACCAATTACGACGTAACGACATATACTTACACACACAAAAGGACAATTAGTCACACAAGGACAAGTTGGCTAGTCTAATTTGTCTACACTTAAATTAACCATGTAAAAAGCACTCGTTCAGAGTTAAGACCTAATACCAAGAAGTCACCTTTGATTATTTTGACAAATAGCGCCCACAAAAAAGCCAGTCGTTAGACTGGCTTTTAAACTGTTTAAAACTAAATTCTGCAGATTTATTTAACCAAGGTTAAATGACCACGGCGTTTTGGCTCTTTAGCCTCAACAACTTCGGTCTCTGACCCGCTAGTTTCAACATCTGATTCTTTGATAGCTGGCTCTTGGACAACTGAAAGGCCGGCTTCGTCTTCTACTTCATCATCTAATTGGTATGCTTCTTCAACTTCGAAGACTGTACCAGCGCCATTCTCTCTGGCATAGATAGCAACAATAGAAGCCATCGGCAATAGTACTTGCTGAGGAACTCCGCCAAAACGCGCGCTGAACTCAATAAATTCGTTTGTGATCTGTAGTCCACCTACAGCACTCTCGGTAATATTAAGCACAATTTGACCATCTTTAACATATTGTTGTGGCACTTGTGTGCCTGGCACATAGGCATCTACAACAACATGGGGCGTTAGCTGGTTATCCATCAACCAGTCATAATAAGCCCGCAGCAAGTATGGACGGTTCGGGGTTAGCTCTTTCATTAGATACCCATGCGCATTTCGCGCTCAGTCTCAGTCAAAGAAGCTTTAAATGATTCACGATCAAAAAGACGTGTCATATAAGCTTTGATATCTTTCGCTGTACGGCTATCAAGCTCGATACCTAGAACAGGTAGACGCCACAATAATGGACCTAAGTAGCAATCAGCTAGACCAAACTCTTCACTCATGAAGTAAGGCACTTCACCAAAGATTGGCGCGATAGCAGTAAGACCTTCTTGAAGCTCTTTACGAGCCGCATCAGCACGGTCACCTTTGCGAATACGTTCTACAAGAGCGTACCAGTCTTCTTCGATGCGGTGCATCCAAAGACGAGTTTGACCACGTGAAACCGGATAAACAGGCATTAATGGAGGATGAGGGAAACGCTCATCTAAGTATTCCATAATGATACGAGAATTATAAAGTACTAGCTCTCTGTCTACCAAAGTTGGCACTGTGTTGTACGGGTTAAGCTCGATCAAGTCTTCAGGGATCTCATTAGGATCAACCTGTAGAACATCAACTGTTACACCTTTTTCAGCCAGTACGATACGTACTTGATGGCTATAAAGGTCGTCTGCACCTGAATACAGGGTCATGATTGAGCGTTTGTTGGCAGCAACAGCCATTGATACCCTCCGGGATTCACAAATCAAAAGCAAAAAATGCAAACACAAACGAGGAGCAAGGCTCCTCGTTTAGAATTTGCGGATAATACATTCTAACCTTTATTTACGGTTAGTGTACATCTTTCCAGTACTCTTTCTTTAAGAGGTAGGCCACAATAAAGAAAATAAATAGGAAGCCTAACACCCACCAACCTAACCTTTCACGCTCAAGTTTGACTGGGTCGCCAGAGTAAACCAAGTATCCAGTGATATCACGAACCACTTGATCATACTCTTCAGCTGATAATGCCCCACCGGTCGCAACCAATGTTCCATCTTCCTGTTTTACTGGAAGACCTTGAAGGCCTTCAAGTACATGCGGCATACCAACCAATGGGAAAATAGTATTGTTCACACCAAATGGACGGCTTTCATCTTTATAAAAACCGTGAAGGTATGAATAAATCCAATCTTCTCCACGTACTCGGGCAACCAAAGTTAAGTCTGGAGGAGAGGCACCAAACCATTTTGCAGCATCTGCATCTGGAATAGCATTCTCCATTAACTCACCAATTTTAGCACCTTCTGGCAGATACTTAGCACGCATCTCATCTAATGGGATGCCTAAGTCAGTGGCTACTCGGTCATAACGCTGGTACTGAGTACTATGACAACCAGCACAGTTTTCTTGGAACAATTCCAATCCACGCTGCAATGATTCAGTGTCATTTAGATCAATATTGGCTTTATCTAGTGGTGCGCCACCACCGGCTGCGATAGCCAGTGTTGGGACCAATGCAACTAATGCGATTAATAATTTTTTCATTAGTGTGTCAACCTCTCTGGTACAGGCTTAGTCTTTTCATTCTTACTGTAAATCCATAGGAATAAGAAGAAACCAAAGTAAGTCAGAGTAAAGATACGTGCAGCGATTGTCAGAGCAGGGGTAGCTGGTACAGCACCTAAGTAACCAAGTACTAGGAACGATACTGCAAACTGACCAATGTTCAGTTTGTGAATCATACTACGGTAGCGAATTGACTTAACGTTACAACGATCTAACCATGGTAAGACAAACAGTACTGCAATTGCTAAGCCCATGCCGATAACACCCATCAGCTTATCTGGGATTGCACGTAAAATTGCATAGAACGGCGTAAAGTACCAAACTGGTGCGATATGCTCAGGCGTCTTCATTGGGTTAGCCGCTTCAAAGTTCGGCTTTTCAAGGAAGTAACCACCACCTTCAGGCATAAAGAACAATACATAACAGAAGACGATGAGGAAGCCAGCGACGCCCATGATGTCTTTAACTGTGTAGTACGGGTGGAATGGAATACCATCTTTTGGCCAGCCATTCTCATCTTTGTTCTTCTTAATCTCGATACCATCTGGGTTATTAGAACCCACTTCATGCAACGCGATAAGGTGTAAAAACACCAACACAACAAGCACTAATGGCAACGCAATAACGTGTAGCGCAAAGAAACGGTTTAGAGTTGCACCAGAAACAACGAAGTCACCACGGATCCACAATGTTAGGTCGTCACCAATAACTGGAATCGCACCAAACAATGAGATAATTACCTGTGCGCCCCAGTAAGACATTTGTCCCCAAGGTAACAAGTAACCCATGAATGCTTCAGCCATCAACACAAGGAAGATCAACATACCGAATAGCCACAACAGCTCTCTTGGCTTTTGGTATGAACCGTAGATTAGACCACGGAACATGTGCAGGTAGATCACCACAAAGAAGGCGGAGGCCCCCGTGGAATGCATATACCTCAGCAACCAACCGTACTCTACATCACGCATGATATATTCGATTGAAGCAAACGCACCTTCTGCGGTTGGCACGTAGTTCATTGTTAACCAGATACCTGTTAGTAGCTGGTTAACCAGTACTAACATGGCTAGTGAGCCAAAAAAGTACCAGAAGTTGAAGTTGGTTGGTGTCGCATATTGGCCGACATGACGATTATACGTCGCAGTCATAGGAATGCGTTCATCAATCCAATTGATAATGTTCTTAACCATTACGCAGCTCCTTTATCAACACCGATAAGCACAGTGCTATCATCAATATATTGATGTGGAGGGATAACTAGGTTTAATGGTGCTGGTACACCTTGGAATACACGACCAGCCATATCAAACTTAGAACCGTGACAAGGACAGAAGAAGCCAGAAGCAACGCCTTCTACTTGCTCACCGAATGTGTCTGGTAGGTAAGTTGGTGAACAACCCAAGTGAGTACATAAGCCGACAGCTATAAAATACTCAGCCTTAATTGAACGGCCAGTATTTTGTGCATATGCAGGCTGCTGTGGTTCTACAGAGTCTGGATCGCGAAGTTGAGCATCGATAGCTGGCAGACCATCTAAGATCTCCTGCGTACGGCGAACAACCCATACAGGCTTACCACGCCATTCAACTCGAATAAGTTGACCTGGCTCTACTTTACTTATGTTTACTTCAACCGGCGCACCTGCTGCTTTCGCTTTGGCACTCGGATTCCATGACTTTATAAACGGAACCGCTACAGCTGCGGCACCTGCACCACCAACTACGGCGGTGGCTGCGGTCAGAAATCTGCGACGTCCGGTATCGACTGGCGCATTGCTCATCCACTTGTCTCCAGAGAGTGTTGGAATTTTTTTGTTTTATCTGTCTTCTTCTAAGCTGAACCGGACTGAATTCCGATTCTAAACTTGAAGCGCGGCTCATTATAGCCAAAAATTAGAACCAGATCATAGTTAAAACACTCAACTTAGTTAACTATGTTACTTTTAGTGCCGTTTCTGCATAAAAATAACGCATTCGAACCAACAATATAGCTAATTTTTATTAGCACAACATTCTAAATACTTTCATTCATTGCCCACTAAATTAGCAACTTAGCTGATATTAATCCTTTTTTTACTGGCTACAATAGAATAGTTGACTTAATAGGTAGGAATTAACGCTAGTAGTTAACATTATGTCTAGCTACATAAAATAATCCACAATGCTATGGATTTTGACAAACATGTTTAAGCACAGACATGAGTAGGTAGATAACAATGTTGCGGAGGTATCCAAGATAAGCAACGAACTTACATAAACCATCAAAAATGGGCTTGGAATAAAAGAGCTAAAGTTTAAAATGCTTTATAGAACCCATAAAAAAGGCCTAACTGATGTTAGGCCTTTTTAGTAATTTTTTCTGGAGACTATTTACCCGTTGAGCTGTTCATATATCTAAAGAACTCGCTATTAGGCTCTAGTACCATAACATCATTTTCGCCAGAGAAACTTGCTTTGTAAGCATCTAAGCTACGCATAAAACTAAAGAATTCAGGATCTTTAGTATATGCATCCGCATAAATTTTAGCAGCTTCAGCATCACCTTCACCACGAGTAGTCAAAGCTTTACGCTCAGCTTCCGCTGTTTGAATAGTCACGCTAGCATCTGTTTTAGCACGAATAATTTCTGCTTGCTCTTGACCTTGAGCGCGGTGCTCTTTAGCCACAGCTTGGCGTTCTGCACGCATACGCTGGTAGATACTAGTACTAACGTTTGCTGGCAAGTTAATTTGCTTAACTCGCACATCAACCACTTCAACACCTAGATCTTGAGCACTTTCTGCTGCATTTTTAAGTGCATCAGATTGCAGTTCATCACGGCTACCAGAAACAATCTCTTTAATGGTACGACGACCAAACTCGGTACGAAGATCGTTGTTAATTTTACGTTGTAGCAAAGTCTCTGCGTTAGCCTTAATACCGCCATTGGTAGAAAGGTAGTAACGTTCAAAGTCTTTAATACGCCACTTAACGTATGAATCAACCATCAAATCTTTTTTCTCAGAGGTAACGAAACGATCCGCGGCACCATCAAGTGTTTGCACTCTTGAATCCATAAACTTGATTTTATCAAGCATAGGGATCTTTAAGTGGAGACCTGGAGCATAAACGCGAGTTACGCCGTCATCCTTAAGGACTTTACCAAATCGAGACACAATAGCGCGCTCACCTTCATTCACTACAAGCAGTGAAGACAAAGAGATTGCAATAAGTATTGCTACGATTATCGCTGTAAATCTACCCATCTCTTAGTTCCTCCCCGACGAGCGTTCACCACGTGATGGACGACCATCAAGCGGCATGCTGCTGTTATTATGAGTTGTACTATTAACTGACATAACAGGTGTTGCCGGTTTACTCTGAGACTTAGCTGAATGATTAGCTTGACTGTTCTGCATCAACTTATCTAAAGGAAGATACATCAAGTTGCCATTATTCTTAGCGTCAATAAGCACTTTGCTAGTACCACTTAGTACTTCTTGCATTGTATCGAAATACATACGCTCTCGAGTAACTTCAGGTGCAGCTTTATACTCAGGTAATAACTGCTCAAAACGTGCAACTTTACCTTTCGCTTCCAAAGTGACTCTTTGCTTATAAGCTATCGCTTGCTGATCCATACGTTGCACGGTACCACGAACCTTAGGCTCTAACTGGCGCGAATATGCTTCAGCTTCACGAATGAAACGCTGCTCATCCTCTTGTGCCGCAATCGCGTCATCAAAGGCATCTTTCACCTCTTCTGGCGGACGAGCTGGCAAGAAGTTAACATCTACAACAGTAATACCAAGCTTGTATGGCTTGATAATACGTTCGATTTCATCCCATGTGTCACGACGGATCTTATCTCGACCAGTTGTCAAGATATCGTCCATAGTGTTGTGACCAATAACGTAACGAAGCGCACTGTCAGTTGCTTCACGCAAGCTGGCATCCGCATCCACAACGCTATACAGGTAATTCTTTGCGTTACTTACGCGATACTGAACGTCAAGCTGAACTAAAACCACGTTCTCATCGGCTGTTAGCATACTGCCTGAAGCTGGGATCGAGCGAACAGTCTGTACGTTAACTGGCGTAACTTCATCAATGAAGGTCGCTTTCCACTGAAGACCAGGATCAACTTCACCCACGTATTCACCAAAGCGAAGCTCTACACCTTTCTCTGCTTCTTTAACTGTATAGAATCCAGAAAGACCCCATACAACTACAGCAATGACCAAAACGATGACTAAGCTAGCACCGCTGACGCTGCCACCTGAACCATTGCCTTTGCCGCCAAAGCGCTTTGAAAGGTTACGAAAAACTTCATCTAAATCAGGTGGTCCTTTATCATTACCACCTTTGTTGCCATTTCCCCAAGGGTCTTGACCCTTGTTACCGGGCTCGTTCCAAGCCATTTAGTACTCCATAAGTGTATGAAATAAACGAGATTACTAAAATACTTAATTATGCGACGACTGGGTCGACCACAAAAGTCTCTATTTCACCTTGGCTCTGTTTTACTAATCGGCGCCAATCGGCATCCAATAAGCGAACAGAGATCATACAGTTCCCCAGATCGTCATACGCTTTCTGCTGTATTACATCCAGTTTATAAAACTGGCCGAGATAATGCCCTGCCGAAGCTGGGATTTGCAAGGTTAGCTCTTGGATTGCTTTACCAACAATTTGGTTAATCGCTTCCTCAACTAGTTCCAAGCCTTTTTGCTGCTGAGCAGAAACCCAGACTCTAATTGGCGTTCCCTCATCATCGTAGTCGATGCGAGGGTTCACCTCATCCAATAGATCGATTTTATTGCAAACGATCAACTGTGGAATATCTACGGCATCAATCTCTTTAAGCACCTTCTGTACTTGCTCAAAGTTATCGGCCATTTTCTCATCTGCACTATCGACAACATGCAGTAATAGATCTGCTTGTCGTGTTTCTTGCAGTGTTGCCTTAAATGCAGCAACTAAATCGTGGGGCAAATGCCGAATAAACCCAACTGTATCAGCAAGAATCACATCACCGTCTGGTAAATCTAATTTACGTAACGTAGGATCCAATGTAGCAAAGAGTTGATCCGCCGCATATACGTCAGATGTAGTTAAGCCGTTGAACAGTGTAGATTTCCCCGCATTGGTATAACCAACCAAAGAAACAGTAGACATCTCACTGCGCTGACGTGCTCGACGACTCTGATCGCGTTGCTTATCAACCTTTGCTAAACGACGATTAATGGTGCTGATCCTTCCCCTCAGCAGACGCCTATCGGTCTCTAGCTGAGTTTCACCCGGTCCACGCAGACCAATACCGCCCTTTTGACGCTCTAAGTGTGTCCAACCTCTGATCAGGCGCGTTGACATGTGGCGCAATTGCGCTAGCTCCACCTGTAACTTACCTTCAAATGTTCGCGCTCTCTGAGCGAAAATATCTAAAATCAAAGTTGTTCTATCGAGTACTCTGCACTCGCATAACTGCTCAAGATTTCGCTCTTGAGCTGGACTTAGTGCGTGATTAAAAATCACCACATTGGCGTCAGTTGCCGCAACCATCGCAGCTAATTCTTCTGCCTTGCCTGAACCGACAAAAAACTTGCGGTCTGGTGAACGACGACTTGCCGAGATCACTCCGATAGACTGAGCTCCAGCCGAGTCAACTAGAAGCTTTAATTCGTCTAGATCTTCTCGGTTGTTTTCATCAGTAAAGTCGATATGGACAAGTACCGCTTTCTCTCCCGCCTCATAACGATCAAACAAAAAGCAATCTCCTTAGTAGCAAGTTATTTTTCGTCGCCATCGTCATGCTGAGCGTTATAGCCAGCTTGAGCGTTTGTCGCTTGGTGGTTGCTCACGTTAAATGGACGTGAAGGCACCACTGTTGAAATGGCATGCTTGTAAACCATTTGGCTCACAGTGTTTTTAAGCAAAATAACAAACTGATCGAAAGACTCAACTTGCCCTTGTAACTTAATGCCGTTAACAAGATAAATAGATACTGGAACGCGTTCACGACGCAATGCGTTCAAAAACGGGTCTTGTAAAGATTGCCCCTTTGCCATTTTCTAATTTCCTTTTTAATTAAAATTAATAGTTATTCTAATACAATAAAACTTTATCTTTGGTTTTAGTATTATACAGCTACAGCCAATAAGCTAGCGACTATATCGCATTACTGTAGCAAGATTATTATCAGCGCCGCTTTCTAACCAAATAAGATCTGGCCAACCGCGTAACCATGTTAATTGACGTTTAGCTAATTGCCTAGTAGCAACAATAGCTTTTTCGACCATAGTATCATAGTCAATTTCACCATCGAGATACTGCCAGCACTGCCGATATCCTACGCAACGCATAGATGGCAGGTCTAAATCTAAATCTCCACGAGACCTTAAACGCTCGACTTCTTCAGTAAACCCTTGTGTTAGCATGGTTTTAAATCGAGTTTCTATAGCCTTATGTAACACCTTTCTATCACTTGGCGCAATCGCAAATTGCACTGCTTGGTAAGGGAATGCATCTGCCTTAGTTTTCGTTAGCTCAGTTAAAGACTGCCCACTTATGCGATAAACCTCTAGCGCTCTTCCAAGTCTCTGGGGATCATTAGGGTGAATTCTGTCAGCAGAAACGGGGTCAATTTCGCGTAACTGATCATGTAAAGCTTGCCAGCCCAGTGCTTCAGCTTCTGCGGCAATCTGCTCTCTTATCGCTTCGTCAGCACCAGGCAGTGGAGACAAGCCTTCAAGTAATGCCTTGAAGTACATCATAGTACCGCCAACCAATAATGGTGTTTTACCACGACTCAATATGTCTTCAATCTGGGCTAATGCGTCACGTCTAAAATCTGCCGCAGAGTAACTCTGTGCAGGATCAATAATATTGATAAGTTTATGTGGAGCTGCAGCTTGTTCTGCAGCATCTGGCTTAGCCGTGCCGATATCCATATCTTTATAGATCAACGCTGAATCTACAGAGATAATCTCACAGTCATACTGCTTAACAAGCTCAATCGCTAATGCGGTTTTACCTGACGCTGTAGGACCCATTAAGGTAATTACTTTTTGTGATTTATTATCGGTCACTCTGATTTTCTTTTATCCATTGTTCCCAAGGTAAAGCTTGAGATTGATTATAGAGCTCTTGTTGCTCATCATCGGGCAGCGTATTTAGAGCGAACCATGTTTCATTGGCTGAAGTAAAACGGTTAGCAGCTTGGTCTGTAAGCCACTTAGTTAGAGCTTCATCACTAGGTAACTCTAATCGAATCCACTCCAGTAGCTCTGGTACTAACATTGCCAATTGGCTATCTCTTAGATATGGGGGCACTTTCTTAATTATCAACTGCCCTAAGCGAATAGATAACTCAATTCCTAACTTTCGTAGTAACTGTTCTCGTTCTTCTATAATTGTCGCCCAATCACTATCAACAGCAATAGCTACAGGCATCAATAGCGGCTGACCGACGAGCCCTTGAGCAAGCTTAGCGGCGATTTCAACTTTTTGCGCCGCCTTAGCAACCAAGGCAATACTCAATAGTGAAATTTGATTCTCTTTTGCCAGTAACCAATATTCACCACCAATGACGGCCGGCATTGGTCCAACATGGCGATGATTGTCAACTAAGCCAGTTTGCTCTGTAACCAGCTCAACTCTTGGCGCGTGATTGGTTGGTGAACTTTGCGTATAGCCCACACCTCTTTGGCTATTAGAGCCTGCATTATGTGTACTAAGTAATTCACCATAAGCCCTAATACTACTTTGAGATGGTCGGTTAGTCTCAGCCTGTTGAGCTGTACTTTTCAATGGTGTACGAAAGTTTGGACTAGCATTGGAATAGTCTCTTGAACTTCCTACTGCTTGGCTATCACGTACTGAAGAGTCTCTAGCTTCAGGCTGCTGATTATCACCATAATGGCTTGAATTTACCGCTCCGCGAGTGTTCGCAATTTGCACTTGTGCATTTTGCGAGCCTATCAAGTCGCCACCAACTTCTAGTGACTGTGAAATTGCAGATTGCAGTGCCTGCAAAATAAAATCGTGCACATAGCGGCTTTGATGAAAACGCACTTCATGCTTTGCTGGGTGCACATTCACGTCAACTTGATGTGGATCGAGATCAAGCATTAACACATAGCCAGGCGACACTCCTTCAGCGTATTGCGCAAAAGCCTGTCGCACAGCATGATTAACCAACCGATCTTTCACTAAGCGACCATTTACATAAAAATATTGAGTTTCACTGTAACCGTTAGCCGCACTCGGTGATTGTAAGTAACCACTTAACTTTAAGTCGTTATGTTCACATTCAATACGTAGACAAGTTTCGGCAAATGCCTTACCACTAATTTGCCCTAGTCGTTGAATATACTGGATTTCAGTATTTGCCGGACGGTAATTACGTACGGTTTTATCGTTATGCTTAAGAGTAAAATGAATATCCCTTCGAGCCACAGCAATACGCTTAAGCCACTCATCAATATGGGTAAACTCTGTCTTGTCGCTTTTTAGAAAACGTCTTCTAGCTGGTGTATTAAAAAATAGATCTACGGCTTCCACAGTTGACCCGACCGGATGAGCTGCTGGCAATACCTTTACCGCCATCTCAGTGCCTTCAGCCTGAGCTTGCCATGCCTCGGTTTGCTCAGCAGTTCGTGAGGTGAGTGTTAACCTTGAAACCGAGCTAATACTAGCTAAAGCCTCACCGCGAAAGCCAAAACTTAAAATAGCTTCTAGATCATCAAGGGACTTAAGCTTAGAAGTGGCATGTCGAGACAAGGCTAAGCTAAGATCCTCTTTTGGTATCCCCGAGCCATTATCGCGGATACGAATAACCTTAGCGCCACCTTTTTCAATCTCAATATCAACTCTCGTTGCACCAGCATCAAGACTGTTTTCAACTAGCTCTTTAATGACAGATGCAGGACGCTCTACCACTTCACCGGCAGCGATCTGGTTTGCTAATTGTGGAGGTAACTTTTCAATGGCCATGGGATACTCTTCTACAACCTAAGCTCTAGGGATAATCAGCTTTTGACCGATACGAATACTGTTTGATTTAAGATTATTGGCCTTTTTCAAACGACTAACAGAAATTTGATAGCGCTGCGCAATAACAGATAAAGATTCACCACTGCGAACTTTATGTTCAACACTACTCTTGCTCGCAAGTAATGAGTTTACCGGAGGGTTAGCTTCAAAGTACTTAACGACACCTTTATGAATAGCCTTAGCAACATTATTTTGGTGGTCACGTTGTGATAATAAACGCTCTTCTCTTGGGTTTGAGATAAATCCAGTCTCGACCAAAATCGACGGAATATCAGGCGACTTTAGCACAGCAAAACTAGCCGACTCAGGCTTATGTTTATGTAGCTTGGTTACTCTCCCTAAATTAGAAAGCACATCGCCAGCAATATTATGACTAATCGCCATAGAACGGTCCATAGACATGTCTAAAAGAGTCATGGCAAGATACTGCTCATTATCAGTATTTTGAATAATCTCACCTGCACCGCCAAGTAACTCTGAGTGCTTTTCTTTTTGCTCTAACCAACGACCAATTTCACTGTTTGCACGTCGCATTGACAACACCCAAACCGATGCCCCTTGTGGCTGAGGCGAGGTAAAGGCGTCAGCATGAATAGAGATCAATAAATCGGCTTTGCTATTACGGGCAATATCAGAACGTCTATTTAAATTAACAAAGTAATCCCCTGTTCGCGTCATCACTGCACGCATACCTGGCGTTGCGTTAATTTTCTGCGCCACTTTCTTGGAGATCTCTAAGACGAGTTTCTTTTCATAGATGCCACTTGGGCCAATAGAACCCGGATCTTCACCGCCATGGCCAGCGTCAATAGCAATAACAACATCTCTTAATTGCGTTTTGGGTTGAGTAACAGGAGGTTTCTTTGCTGTCGAGCCTTCACTATCTAAATCAACCACTAAACGATTGCCGTATGGCGCAGTAGCTGGCAATGCAAATAAATTGGCTTTAACTGGTTTCACCAAATCAATAACAATACGCAAAGTCCCTTTTTCTGGAGGCTTACTCGTACGTACTTTTTTAACCAACTTACTATTGTTTTTGATCTTATTAAGCTCAACTTTATTAGACGACTTTTTTAGATCGACAACCAATCTTGCAGGACTAGATAAGGTGAAATAGCTGTAATCAGGTGATTGGCTTAGATCAAATACAATACGCGTTGATTCTGGCGCAGCCCAAATCCTTACGCTATCGAGCTTATTAGCACTGTGCGCAACAAATGAAACACTGAAACCAATTAGGAGTATAAATAGCCTAAATATATTACTGTTTATTATCATTATTGTTTAGAGCCGCCAATATCTTTTCACCCTCAACCGAAAGCGCTTTTAACTCAACTTCTCGTCCAGTATTAACATACTTAATATGGATATGTATATCAGCAGCAGGTAATAAACCATGACCGCGATCAGGCCACTCGACGATACACAGACTACGCTTAGTAAAGTAATCGCGGATCCCCATAAACTCTAACTCTTCAGGATCATACAGGCGATATAAATCAAAATGATACACATCTAATGCATCTAATTCGTATGGCTCAACTAACGTATATGTCGGGCTCTTTACCGCACCTTGATGACCCAGGCTTTGAATAAGGCCACGGCTAAAGGTCGTTTTACCAGCACCAAGATCACCGCTTAAATAGATAGTTAAAGGTGGGCTAATAAGACTTGCCAACTGAGTGCCTAGTTTTACGGTATCTTGCTCGTCATTTAAATTTAATATCATTTCTTGCGTATTCATTCCGAATAAAAAAACGCCTTAATAAAAGGGCGGGTAGAATGCATTACTTTAACCTAATCACCTAGCTTTCTAAACTAGATTTAATTAACTAACTGACGAATGTAAGGCATGAGGTCGCTTGCTAGCATACCGCGCTCTCCTTCTTGAGCAGCTAAGTCGGCTGCACTGCCATGTATAACGACACCTAAACAAGCAGCTTCTATAGACTTATATCCTTGAGCGATTAAGCCACCAATAACCCCTGCAAGTACATCTCCGCAGCCTCCGCTAGCTAGCCCTGGGTTACCAACTGGTGCCACATAATATTGGTTTCCATCAAAAATTATAGTTCCTGCACCTTTTAGCACAATCACACCTTTATACTTTTGATGTAATCGCTTTGCAGCAGCAAACCTATCTTTTTCAACCTCGGCAATGCTCAGACCCAACAGCTTTGCAGCCTCACCAGGATGTGGTGTTAGCACCCAATCTTTATCAGCCATTGGCATACCAATTAGCTGGGTTAAGCCATCGGCGTCAATCACACAAGGTTTGTCAGTCAAATCGACCGCCTTAAGAAGATTGTAACCCCAATCATCATTACCCAGCCCCGGTCCAATCACTAGTACTGAAGCCCAGCCCAATTTAAGGTAAACCTCCATGTCGACTAATTCACACCCCCAAAACATCAACTCAGGGCGTGTTGCGCTAACAATAAACTGATGTTCAGGTCTAGAAATCACAGTGACTAAGCCCGCGCCACTTCTTAAGCAACCTTCAGCAGCTAAGCGCACCGCTCCTGCCATACCGTAATCACCACCAATAATTGACACCTTACCGTTATTGCCTTTATGAGCATCTCTTCGACGAGGCAAAAATGTATTTTCAAGTGTAAAACTATTTATCTGCGCCGTACTCGATTCAGGAAGAAACTCATTTAGCCCTATATTGGCAAGCTTAATCTCACCACAACAATGACGTGCTTTACCAGTGAGTAAACCTTTTTTAAACCCACCAAAAACTAGGGTCATATTCGCTTCAATTGCAGTTTGTTGATAGCTACCAGTGTTTGGATTAATCCCTGAGGGGACATCTAAACTTAAGATCCAAGCATTGCTACCATTAACTGTGTTTATGACTTTTGTGAGTTCAGAACTAAGCTCACCTTTTATACCTGTGCCTAATAATCCGTCGACAATAATCGTTGCAATGGCAATCTTGGTAACATCGAAGGGTTTAGTTTCACCACCTGACACTTGGAAGCAATTTATAGCTTGAGTGAGTTCATCACTTGGGTGACTTGCTAAGCTTGCTTGCAGCTCTACATCAAAACCTGACTTTAATAATAGAGAAGCAGTAATATATGCATCTGCGGCATTATTCCCATGCCCTGCTAGCACTAACACTTTACTTGTATTGGCTTGTCGCTCAGATAACAATTCAAAGGCAGCATGCCCTGCTCGCTCAACTAATTCGTATAAGCTTACACAGCCACTTTTCACTGCATTTACCTCAGCAGCCTTTATTTGCTGAACTGAAAATAGTGGTGTCGACAGTAAGTTTGGATCACTCATAATTTAGGTCCGAAAATAGTAAGGCTTAATTTGACAGCTTATAACTACTGACTTAAGTGCAAATGAAGCCACGCAATCAAAAGGTGATCTAGGTACGATCTTCCAACATTATAGTTAATATGTTCAGTGTTATAGGTGATAAAAAAGGCACCAATAGGTGCCTTACAAAAAATAACGCTGTAGCGATTAGATATCGTCCATGCGAATACTACTGTGAACTAGTCGCTGCTGTTGGATCTTCTCAACTCGAACAAGATCTTCAAGTGCGCCTTTAGTCTCTGTCGTCGCCGAAGAGCTTGCAGTTTTCTCTAATAATCCAATTAAACGATTATCAAGATTTAGGTGAAGTTCTAATACATCGTCTTCACTCATGTTGGCAGGCATTGAGGTCTTTTGACAAATAGCAATAAAGTCTTCAAAAACCACATCTTTATACCAAGTATCAAGCACTTTTTTTGGTGCTTCATCGATATAATTTTCTAACTTTTCAGTAGTATGACGCTCATGCTGTTGAAAATACTCTAACATCAACTTCACGCGTGAAGAGTCAGCCTGAGTGTGTAAACGGCTATAGAGTTGGGCCATTTCTATGCGGCATGTTGCAACATAATCTAAAAGTTCACTAAGTTGTTGAATACGCATTTATCCATTCTCCTAAGTCAGCTACATCAATCTGCTGCACCTAAATTTAAGTCTGTAATAATTATGTGATGAAAACTGGACTGAATACTTGAGCGCAGTCAAAGTTTAGACTGCATAAAACGGATTAGTTTAGATATTATTAAAGAAACACGCGCTCGATCACGTTGTTTTATCGACTGCGGTACAAAAGGTATAACCTTAGGATAGAACCCCATATATTTTATAAAGAGTTAAGTTGAAATTAACTTCCGCTTTTAGCCATACAGAGTCCATCCACAAAAGCTCTGTAATTAAAGTTGTATAGGCTTGGCTAAGAAGTGATTTCAACATTTTCTGCAGCTGCAGCTAATTACTAAATAGAAATATAAGCTTTGATTTAATTCATTTAGATTTTTTTAGAGATTTACATAGTGAGCGCAGATTGCAAAGAGCGGTTAATTTTATCGAGAGCGTGAGTTGAAACCGACCGTTTATACAAGCAGGTCTATACCTTGGCAAAAAAAGGTATCGACATTTCTGCGAGCGCAACTGAGCTAATGCCGCATAAACATTTAGGGGCTTTATTAGGAGTTATAGCAGAGATTTAGTTTGAAATAACAAGGAGGAAGATTGGAGCGACATATCGGGTTCGAACCGATGACCTATACCTTGGCAAGGTATCGCTCTACCAACTGAGCTAATGTCGCATAACCTTTTTGATTGAAACGACACATCGGGTTCGAAACAAACAACCGATGACTTATACCTTGGTAAGGTATCGCCCTTTTGTCTCATAAAGAGTCAACTGAGCTAATGTCGCATGAATCTTTAAATTGGAGCGACATATCGGGTTCGAACCGATGACCTATACCTTGGCAAGGTATCGCTCTACCAACTGAGCTAATGTCGCATAAAACTTTTTTACTTACCGGACTTGGTGTTCCCATAAGCGTTAAATTGGAGCGACATATCGGGTTCGAAACAAATAACCGATGACTTATACCTTGGTAAGGTATCGCCCTTTTGCTCTAAATTAAGAGTCAACTGAGCTAATGTCGCACAATCTTTTAAATTTGGAGCGACATATCGGGTTCGAACCGATGACCTATACCTTGGCAAGGTATCGCTCTACCAACTGAGCTAATGTCGCATAAAACTTTTTTACTTACCGGACTTGGTGTTCC
>NZ_JAKILC010000025.1 GCF_023283845.1 Shewanella marinintestina | reverse complement strand
TGAGCAAGCTGAAGCGCAAAGAATCGCAGCAGAGCAAGCGGCGGAAGCTGCTCGCATCGAGGCTGCTCGTCTTGAAGCTGAGCGTGTTGAATTAGAAAGAGTTGCCGCTGAACAAGCCGAAGCCCAAAGAATTGAAGCTGAACGCCTTGAGTCAGAAAGAGTGGCTGCTGAAGAGTTAGCTGCGCAGCAACTGGCAGAGCAACAAGTAGCCGAGGAGCAGCCTGAGCCACAAGCAAAACCTGTTAAAGAAGGTTTATTTGCCCGTCTAAAGCGCGGCTTAAAACGTACCAGTGAAAGTATTGGTAGCGGTTTTATTGGCTTATTTAGCGGCAAAAAGATCGATGACGATCTTTTTGAAGAGCTTGAAGAGCAGCTATTAATTGCCGATGTGGGTGTTGAAACAACCACACGCTTAATTAAAAACTTAACTGAGCAAGCAAGTCGTAAGCAGCTTAAAGACGGCGAAGCCCTGTACGAGCTATTACGTGAAGAGATGCAAAAGACACTCGATCCTGTATCTGTACCTCTTATTCCTGAAAACGCTGATGGCCCATTCGTGATCCTAATGGTTGGTGTTAACGGGGTGGGTAAAACTACCACGATTGGTAAACTTGCTAAGCAATATCAAGCACAAGGTAAGTCTGTGATGCTGGCTGCAGGTGATACGTTCCGTGCTGCAGCGGTTGAGCAGTTACAAGTTTGGGGTCAACGTAACGACATCCCCGTTATTGCCCAGCATACAGGAGCCGATAGTGCGTCTGTTTTGTTTGATGCATTGCAAGCGGCACGTGCGCGTAATGTTGATGTATTGATTGCCGATACCGCAGGTCGTCTACAGAACAAAGCTCACCTAATGGACGAGCTTAAGAAAGTGGTTCGCGTAATGAAAAAGCAAGATGAGTCAGCGCCGCATGAGGTGATGCTAACTCTTGACGCAAGTACTGGGCAGAATGCCATTAGCCAAGCGCAGCTTTTTCAAGAGGCTGTTGGTGTTACCGGTATTACTATCAGTAAGCTTGATGGTACGGCTAAAGGTGGCGTGATCTTCGCGATTGCTGATAAGTTTGGTATTCCAATTCGTCATATTGGTGTGGGTGAGCAGATTGATGACCTACGAACCTTTAATGCGAAAGACTTTATCGAAGCTCTTTTTAGCCAAACAAAAGACGACAAAGACGCGAAATAACGTTAGCTTATAGATTAAGCGTTAACTTAAGATAGCTAAAAATAAGCACCCTGCGGGGTGCTTTTATTAATACTAACTAACAAGAAATCTTATTAATGATTCGATTTGAGCAGGTAAGTAAAGTCTATCCCGGCGGGCAAAAAGCCTTATCGGATGTGAGTTTTCATATAAAGCGCGGGGAAATGGCCTTTTTAACCGGTCATTCTGGTGCGGGTAAAAGTACACTGCTCAAGTTGATCACCGTGATTGAACGTGCCAACGGTGGTCGTGTATCTATTAATGGCCATGATATCGCTAAGGTGAGTCGCTCGCAGGTGCCCTACTTGCGTCGTGATATTGGTATGATTTTTCAAAACCATCACCTGTTAATGAATAAGAGCGTATTCGATAATGTCGCTTTACCGTTAATGATTGAAGGTTTCTCTATTGGTGAGATCCGTAAACGAGTCGCGGGTGCATTAGACATGGTTGGTTTGTATGGTAAAGAGCGCCATAACCCTATTATGTTATCCGGCGGTGAGCAGCAACGTGTAGGCATTGCTCGCGCAATTGTTAATAAGCCTCCTTTACTGCTAGCTGATGAGCCAACAGGTAACTTAGATCCAAAGTTATCGATGGATATCTTACGCTTGTTTGAAACCTTTAACGATGCGGGTACTACAGTGCTTATTGCCACCCACGACTTAGGCTTGATAGCGCGTATGAAATACCGCACCTTAACTCTTAAACAAGGTCGTGTATTGGGTGCCGAAGAGCTTAATGACCTAAATCACTTTGGCAGTAACTGAGAATAGTCATGAGTAAAAAACCTCAGATAAACCGTAGCAAGTTACCGTTGTCAGGCCGTATTGTGATGTTCTTTATTCGTCACGTACAGCATGCCATGGCAAGTATGGGTGAGCTATGGCGCAACCCTGTGTCATCAATTATGACTATGGCTGTATTGGGCGTTAGCTTAAGTTTACCAGCTGCGCTACAGGTATTGGTTAAAAATGCTGAAACCATTACAGAGTCTTGGAATAGCGCGGCAGAGATTTCGCTATTTATTGACGAAGGGCGCAGTGAAACCGTCATTCAAAGCTTAATCACTCGGTTAAAGGTTTATCCAGAAATTAGCGATGTAACTTATATTAATCGCGATCAAGCTTTAGAAGAGTTCCAAAGCTTATCTGGCTTTGGTGAAGCATTATCTTATTTGGATTCCAATCCGTTGCCTGCTGTAGTGATGGTGACTCCAAGTGTTAAATACTCAAGCCCGACCGGTGCACGTGAATTATTACGTAAGCTTGAGCAAGAACCCGAAGTCAGCTTTGGCCGTTTAGATATTGAATGGTTAGAGCGATTGCAAGCTGTGGTTAAGCTGCTGGAACGCACTGTAATGGCTATCGCGGCCTTACTGGTATTAGCGGTAGTGCTGGTCATAGGTAATACGATTCGTTTAGCAATTATGAATCGTCGTACAGAAATTGAAGTCATGAAGTTAGTCGGGGCTACTGAAGCCTTTATTCAGCGCCCGTTTCTTTATACTGGGATCTGGTATGGCGTGATAGGTGGCTTCTTAGCTTGGGTGATTATTAACTTATTGGTTTGGTATTTAGATTCTGCTTTAGCTGAATTATTAGGCCTATACGGTAGTACTTTGCATATGGAATCGCTAAGTGTTGCTGAGTTAGGGCAGCTTGTATTGCTGGCATCTTTCTTAGGTTGGCTAGGCTCATACCTTTCAGTACGCCAGCACCTAAGAGCAATAGAACCGTCATAATAACAAGTTAAGCTTGCCAACCATTGATAGGTTAAAAGATGAACTTTGTTTCATTTGCGTTGCCTATCACTAGGTGTAATATTTTGTTGGCAGCAATATGCCGCTAGCTTTAGTTTGGCTTAGTGCGAATCGATACATATTAGATAACTACGATGGTTGACATATTTTGTCATTTAGTCGATAGTTCACTGTCCATTTCAGTAATGAATGGTCAGCAAGTAGATTTTAGCAAGACATTTGTAAGAAGTAGCAGGAGCGTAAATGACAGATCAAACGCAATCAATGGCACTAATGGTTCCCCAAAGTAGCGGCAGCCTCGAGTCTTATGTTCATTCAGCACACAACATCCCAATGTTGGAAGCTGATAAAGAATATGAGCTAGCGAAGCGTCTGCAAGAAACGGGTGATCTACAAGCTGCGAAGCAGTTGATTATGTCGCATCTACGTTTTGTGGTACATGTTGCAAAAGGTTACTCTGGCTACGGTCTACCGCAAGCAGACTTAATTCAAGAAGGTAATATCGGCCTGATGAAAGCGGTTAAGCGTTTCGACCCTGATGTGGGTGTTCGCTTGGTATCGTTTGCCGTACATTGGATTAAAGCAGAGATCCACGAGTATGTGCTTAAAAACTGGCGCATCGTAAAAGTGGCGACCACTAAAGCTCAGCGCAAACTGTTCTTTAATCTACGTAAAGCTAAAAAGCGCCTAGGTTGGTTTAGTGACAGCGAAGTAGGCATGGTGGCTGATAGTTTAGGTGTATCAAAAGCCGATGTCACCGAGATGGAATCACGTATGGCGGCGCAAGATCCTGCATTTGATCTGGCTAGTGATAACGATGATGAACACGATTATGCTCCTATGCATTATCTTGAGGATCACTCTTCAGATTTAGCGTCCCAAGTTGAAAATGACAACTGGGAACAGAATAACCAAGCGCGCCTGCTATCTGCTATCAAGACTCTTGATGAGCGTAGCCAGCATATTCTTAAAGCGCGTTGGTTAGATGAAGACAAAACAACATTGCAAGACCTAGCGGCGACTTACCAAGTGTCGGCTGAACGCATTAGGCAGCTGGAAAAGAATGCAATGAACAAGCTTAAGGGCTGTATGGAGGCTTAACTCCATTTTGCTTGATAATTAAAACCTGCTTATTTAGCAGGTTTTTTTATGTCTGGAAGATTTATGTCTCGAACAAATGCAAGATTCGTCATTTTAGGTTTATTGTCTTCGCTAGCAGCATGTAAATGAAAGCTTTACACCTTACGTACA
Source organism: Shewanella marinintestina (assembly GCF_023283845.1). GTDB lineage: Bacteria > Pseudomonadota > Gammaproteobacteria > Enterobacterales > Shewanellaceae > Shewanella > Shewanella marinintestina. The sequence continues at coordinate 48,764 of NZ_JAKILC010000025.1, read as the reverse complement.
TCGTCAATTATTCATCCTCGTTTTCCCCTGAGTGATTTGCTAGAGTGCCTATTAACTGCGGAGCTAAACTTATCTGTTAGCACTAATAGATTTACTTTTGGCACATACGAGTAATATTAGGCATACGCACTTGCTTCGCATTCCAAGCTATGTGGTGGGAGAAATAGCTCTATATCATGAATAATCTATTTACTTATGTTTTAGCTGTAAAAGAGCATATTGTTGGCTTATCAGTGCTTGAAACAACACAGTATGGCAGCTGTATTGAAGATGATGACACTTTCATTGAAAGCCATGAATTAGTTGTAAGATTTGAAAATGGTGTAACGTTAAGAAAGCAAACCGAAGTTGATCATACTGAACTGGTTAGCGATGCACTTTGTTCTGAATGCTGGATTAGTTATGAGATTATTGCTCAGCCAGATAGCTTGAGTATTACACCCAATCAGAAAAGTTTTACAAATCAGTGCCAAGAAGATTTTTGGCTGAAAATGAGTAAAGTGCAGGCCAGTATATAACCTATGGTTAGATGCACCGAACCAACCTTTTACGCGCTCCTTTACCGAGTGTTATGTACTATCATTTATTTTCTCAAATTGCAGAGTGTAATTATGCAACTTATCCCTTTGTTAAAGCAGCCTTGGGTTCGCTGACGAGCGTAATGTTATTTCAATATTTTTATATTTAACATTAGCTTGAGGTCAAGTATGCAACAAAAACATTGGTCAAAATTTCAATTGTTACATGAAGTAGTAACAAACCCGAATATCTCAATTAAAGGTACGCATAGCTATTACAGTGATTGCTGGGATAACGGATTCGAAGAGTCGGTAGTCAGGTATTTACATGGTGATGAAGTCAGTCGTAATTGGCAACCAAGATGGGAAATCGACAAGCTACATATTGGTGATTATGTGTGTATCGGTGCCGAAGTCATCATCTTGATGGGGGGAAACCACACTCATCGAGCCGATTGGTTCTGCTTATATCCCTTTATGGACTACATTGATGAGGCCTATGTCGGTAAGGGGGATACTTATATTGGTGATGGCTCTTGGCTTGGAATGAGAGCGATGATAATGCCAGGTGTAACTATTGGAGAAGGGGCGATAGTCGCGGCCAATAGTGTTGTGACCAAAGATGTAGCTCCGTACAGCGTCGTCGGTGGTTCACCAGCCAAGTTTGTTAAGTATCGTTTTGAGCCAGTTATTATCGATGAACTATTACAGCTTAAAATTTATGATTGGCCGGTTGAAAAGTTTGAGGTGTTAAAAAGATATTTGTGCGCATCGGATATCCAACAGCTTAAAATTGCTGCTGCGGCCTACGATGCTAAAAAAGAGCATTGTATTTAAGCTTGTTCTCAACCCATAGTCTTTAGGTTCAAACATAGGGCTTATTTACGTTTAAATAGTTACAGAATGAGGCGTTAACTCTTAACCGCTTCAATGACCTGTTTTCGGATAACCTTAATCCCTGCACTGCTAACCTTGGGCCAAGGGTAATATTGCCTTGGCCTTTTAAAGCGGGCGATCTTATTGGCAAGAAACTCAGTTAACTCTGCTTCGTCAGGCATACGGCAACGAGAGTTATCAAGCTTACTCTCGTTAAGCTTCAGTATGGCTGCCGGTAAGTTGCCAAATTTTACATCTGCCACTGGAAAAACGATGGCCTCACTAATCATAACGTGAAGCTTGAGTGCTGCTTCTATCTCTTCAGGTTGGATATTCTCCCCACCGCTGATAAACATGTTGTCAGCTCTACCATCGATGCAGAGGTTGTCATTTGCGTCAAAGTGACCTAAATCTTTGGTGTAGAACCAGCCGTCGTTATCTAATGGTAGGTTAAAGCCTGCTTTGGTTAGATAGCCTAAAAACAGACTCTTACCTTTCACCCAGATCTCGCCATCCATAATTTTTAGCTCTCTATCTGATAACAACTTGCCGCTAGAACCGTCGGCAAGAGCAATACCTGTGGTGATCTGTGATGCCATTTCGGTCATGCCGTAGCTGGTGTATGCGTTAATGTCGCGTTTAGCTAATTCAGCCAATAGATTGGCAGAAATAGCGCCGCCACCAAGTAGCATAGCCTTAACCTGTGCTAGGCAGTCGTTGTCAACGCCAGTTTCTATCTTACTTTCGTCATTGCTAGTTACGAGCAACAGTTGTAACTGGGCGCTGACTAAGGATAGGTGGCTGATCTCATCTCGAACAAGCTGCTTAGCTAGAGATAAATTTTTGTCTTCAAAGACCACGCAGGCGCCAGCAAGTGCGCAGCGATTTAGTATTGCCAAACCACCTATATGAAACAGTGGCAATGACAATAACCAACTATCGCTTGCTGTAAGCTCTATTAATTCCTTTGAACCTGAAGCGCTCGCTATATGATTCGCTAGGCTATGGGCTGCAGCCTTTGGTGTGCCGCTGCTGCCAGAGGTGAGTATCGCATTCACCGCAATATTGGGATTAACTAAAGTGGCTTTTGAGTCACTAAGAGCATTAAAGTCAAAATTCACACGGGTGAATGATTGTTGATCCTTAAGGGCTAGATTAAGCTCTGATTGCTGCTGTGAGGTCATCCAACAGTATTGATACTGATGGGTCACAATAAGCTCAATGATTTGCTGCGGCGCAAAACGTGGTGAAATCGGACAAAATAACACCCCACTGTCAACACATGCCCAATAGAGTTGCAAAAGCTGCGGGTTGTTATGACTGATACACGCTAGACGATCGCCTGGTTTTAACCCGAGTTCGCTAAGTTGCTCTGCTAAGCCGATAACTTGCTGACTTAAAGTTCGGTAGCTGACTACCGCACCGGAAAAACGGTAGGCTGGTGCCTCACCTTGAGCTAATGCTTGTTGATGAAGCGGCGAGAGGATGTGTTTATTCGAGCGACTAAGCGTCATATCAATGTGCCGTTGACCTTTTAGGTTTGATCAATCAGTTATTATTTACTGGTTACAGTTTGTACTCGCTAACAAGGTTAAGTCATCAAGTTGCAAACATGTTGGCTTTGCAAAGCTTACGACTAAGTCTTGACTGAATGCTGCGAGCGTATCAACTCCAGGGATTTCATCAGGGGTAATGATTGTTGCTAAGCGAGTTAATGCGTCAATTCCAAGGCTTGTTTCTAAGCTTGAACTCAAGATACAGCGCACGCCGTGCTCGGTGGCGGTATCGATTAATTGCTGCAGTTTCTCTATGCTGCCAAGCAACATAGGTTTGATGATTAGCGCGGTTAAGCCTGCTTGCATTGTAAATTGGTAGTCTGGGCTATTTAACGATTCATCTAGTGCCCATGGCATCTCTATCGCCTGATAAAAAGCCTGATTGTCGTCAGGGTTTTGGCAAGGCTCTTCAATATACTCAATACTCGCTAGCGGCAGGCAAGCGGCGAACTCAATTGCTTGCTCTAGGTTAAAGCCGCGATTGGCATCTAAGCGCAACTTTAGATTTGGGCGAATTGCTAAAATTTGATGAATAAGTTTAATTTCATCTTCAAGCGAGTCTTGGGCGACTTTTATTTTTACCGCATAAACGTGACTCGCTAGGCTAGCTACGCGCTCGCTTACTGCGCTTAGCGGCTCATCATTGTGGCGATAAATGAGTGGAATAGTGCGCGGGGTAATGGCGTGACCATCAAATTTGCCTACAAGTTTTGCGTGTAGCTGACTTAGGCCAAATGAGAGTGACGGCAGCTTACTGCTTTCGGCAAAATCTAACAATTGGTCAATCGATTGCTGCTGTAACTGCGGCAGCATGGCTATTAGTTGCTCACTCACTTCAACCAATGTTTCGTGACTAAAACCGGCTAGAGGTTGGCCTTGATTATCTAGACCTGAAAGCGGCGAGATCTCAACTGAAGCTTGCTGTTGCGTAGTGCTATTACTTGCGATTGCGCTAAGCACCAGCCCTAAACGCTGCTCAATACGTTGTTTGCCAACCGGTAATGGTTTGTCTAAATCGATAGTAAACTGATGCAGGCTTATTTGAGTAAGAGTTAATGGCGTTACTTGCTGCTGCGTCGTGGTCATTGGCCTGCCTGATTATCGTTATATTAGGTAATGAATGTTAGCGAATATAAGCTAAGTGAAAAGCATGCGCAATTTATTGCTAAAAGGCTGCGGCGCCGCTAAGTGTACGTTGTGGCCGCTGGCATTAATACAATGTAAAGATAACGGCTGTTGCTGCTGCCAGCGTTTAGCTAACGCCATAAATTTACTGTCTTGGTGACCTGCTATAAAGTGGCTTGCGACTTTTAACTGACTTGGGATATTCCAGAGGTTACCTTGCTCAGCTAGTGACGTAGCTTGGTAGCAATTGGCTAGAACTAACGGATTATTATGTCTGCGCTTTAGTACTAATGCATGTTGCTCGGTAGTCGTTAAATTATTGAACACAGCTTGTTGGTACCAAAGCTGCAAAAATTCACTAATGGGCAGCGTGCTAAGCTTATTCGCCCAAGCACTATCGTTTTGCTTACGTGCAATTTTATCAGCTTCGCTTTCTAGTCCCGGATGGCAAGACTCTAATACTAAGCTTAGGAGTTGCTCTGGGTATAACTTGGCAATATGCAGTGCTATACGGCCACCTAATGAGTAACCGACTAAGTGAAACTGGGAAATATTAAGCGATGAAAGCGTTGCGGCGACTAGCTCTGCGCAGCGGTTAAACCCAGGAGTTGGTAGCTCATATGCACTGATTACTTTGTTATCGCCATGACCAGGCAGGTCGATACTAATGCAGTAAAAATCATCTTTTAGCTGCAAGATGATTTCACTCCAATCGTCTTTGCTGCCTAAGAAGCCGTGTAAAAAAACCACGGCTGGAGCATTGGCATTTCCTGAGCAGCAATAGCTAAGCATTAGTGCTGCTTCACCCAACTAGCGATTTGCGCTATTTGATCGCTAGCTTGGTTTTGCGCAACGCTGACCTCTATCACTGATGGCCCTGAATAGGTCATCGCATATTCATAAGATTCAATAAAGTCGGTAATTGAATCGACCTGGTTATAGGCAAGGCCAAACATGGCGGCACCAAAACCAAATTCAAGGCCGTGAGACAGACGGTAATAGTCGGTGCGTAATTGCTCATTAGGCACAGGTAATAGATTAAATATATTTCCGCCGTCGTTGTTCAAAATGACGATAACTAAAGGGCTGGTGACCGCGCGAGCAATCGCCAGCGAGTTGAGATCATGTAGCGCTGAAATGTCACCAATAATTAGTGTGGTAGGCTTACCTTCTGCACAGGCAACACCACAAGCGGTTGCTAATAGGCCGTCGATACCAGACGCGCCTCGGTTAGTGAAAACCTTAGCACTATCGCTACTAATAGGTGCAAACATGTCATAGAGACGCACCGGTAGGCTATTGCCAATAAATAGCTGCTGCTGGCTTGTCTGTCTTGTTGCTATAGCGCGGATCGTTTGTGCTTCGCCAAACTCGGCATTATCAATCTGCTGTTGATACAGAGTTTCTAGGTCGTCGTTATGTTGAACTAGGTTAAGAGCCCAGTTTGCTTGTGATGATCTTGGCCAAGGCAAAGCTGCAAAAGTATGAGCTGGTGCAAGCCAAAGCTGTTTTGGCTTGTTGCTTGGATCGAGTCTTTGCTGGTGTGGTAGCACCTGCCAATAATCTTTCCATTCTTGCTGTTCTAAATAGCTAATAAGGCGTTTAGATAGAATGCGGCCACCAAATACGATGACTCTTTCGGCTTGTGCTAACAAAGCTTTAGATTTCGGTTGATGCAATAATTGGTCAATGTTGCCAATGGCACCGGGGTGCTGTCTAAGCTGCGACTGTGCATCAGTGACTATCGGCCAGCCAAGCTTTTGTGCTAGCTGAATTAGTGCTTCGCTATGCTGCTCTGGAGCTAAAGTTGCCGCAACGATAACGCCTTTACCATGAACAAAGCGTGCGAGGGCATCTGACGTTGGTAATTGGCCTACATTCATCGTTGCAAATTGGCTATAAGGTGCGGTTTGTCTTTGCCAAGGCTCAATCGGTACAAGGTAACGTGAAAAATCCGCTACCGGTTCATTTGGGTATAGCGGTTCACGGTACATACAGTTTATATGCACGGGTTGTGATTGATTGCTAACGGCTTCATCAAGCAGGCTTAATAGCGCTTGTGGAGCGATATTCATATCAGGTGTTGGTAAGTTAATTTGCTTACCATACTGGGCAAAAATACCAGGCTGAATAATGGCCTGATTAGCACCACAATCAATTAACTCTGGTGGTCTGTCACCTGATAGTACGATTAGCGGAACATGAGTTAGCCATGCTTCAACGACTGCAGGGTATAGATTGGCGACCGCTGTGCCTGAAGTGGTAATTATCGCTACAGGAGCTTGGCTGGCTTTGGCCAAACCTAATGCCATAAAACCGAGTCCGCGCTCATCAAAATGCAGATGTTGCTTTAATTTTGTTTGCTTGGCTGCCGCTAGTGTTAGTGGTGTTGAGCGTGATCCCGGCGCCATACAGACATGCTTAACACCTAAGCGAGTCAGTTCTTCTAAGATCAACGTTCCCCAAAGTAGGTTCAGTTCTGCAGTATGTTCAGTGTGCATAGATAATTACCATATCATTGATACCCTTAGTTTAACTTGCTTTAAGCTAAAGGAGTATGATCGTGCTTGAGTTTTCTTGGCACAATAAGGGGATTAGTCATAGTTAAGGCCGTTACGTCAGTCTTTTGACTGCATCTACCTACTTTTGGGTATTAGGTGTGATTTGTGTGGCAAAATATTTTAGTTATCAGTGTTATAGTTTGGATACAATATTAATTAGAATGATAGGCTGTAGGTTAAATACCGATGCGCAAGGAACTTTCTAAGTTAGATTACTTTACCCTCAAAGTGTTTATTGGTTTAGTTGAGTTTAAAAATGGCTCGGTTGTAGCTCAAAAACTCAATACAACCCAACCTAAAGTGAGTCGAGCTTTAAGCAATATGCGAGAAGTGATTCACGATGAGCTGTTTGTTAGACGTCAGTATGGCGTTGAGCCAAATCTCATGGCAGATAAGTTATATCCTATTGCAAGAGCAATTGTGCAGGCTTACGAGCAAATGGCTGATGTAACAGCTAAAATGCCAGATAAGAACCAGCTGATTATTGCTGCCCAAGAACATCTATCGGAGTTTCTAGTAGAGTCCATCACAGAGATGTGTGAGAGACAGGGGCTAGATATGTCTGTAAGCATTCAGCCTTGGAGCGACAATGTCCAGGAGTTGTTGGCTCAAGGTAAAATTGACTATGCGATAAGTGTGAACTCAAAGCCATCTGAATCGGTCAAAAATGTTAAAGTTGGCAACGTTCAGTATTACTTTTTAGCAGCTAAAAAAGATCATCCATTTTTCAAGCAAGAACTTACGATGGAATGTCTACTGAAAAACAAGCTGGTATTTATTAATTACTCGAAGGTTGGCTTGGTTGACCACTGGTGTGAAACCTATGCCAAGGAGCGATCTCTAGCTCTTAAAGTTAGCTTTAAAACCACGAGTTTGGCGATGGCGCTTAACCACGTTGCTAAGACTGAAGATATTTGCTGGACAGCCTCGATTTTCTCTTATCTTTACTTGAATAACCGCAGCGACGTAGATTATTTGGATGTGACTGATTTTTATGATCAGGTATTGTTCCCAAATGATGAATCTGCTAGTTACAGCTATTATCTACAATATCATCAGTCTCATGAAAACGACTTTTCGATTGGGTTATCTAAGCTGTTACAAGAAAAGCTCACCATAGCTCAAGAAAGCTACGAAACATCAAAACTAGCAGCTAAGTAAGTTGCCAAGCTTCAATAAAAAAAGAGTGTATTTACACTCTTTTTTATTATCTTAACCAAACTGCTTTAATGTAAGAACAGTTCAACTAAGCCTCTCACCTCTGAAGATAGCCAACGAAGATTAGGATCTCTGTTGTTATCGCTATAGACCAAATACAAATTCGGCTCTTTTACATGCATATATAAGCGCTCAGATTCAACGTCTGATAGACGACAAGCATGTAGATCTGGGCAGTTATTTATCATGGTAAAAATGGAGCTATAAGGCAACAATGCAACGCCTTGGCTTGAACGTAGATATTCAAATAATCCAGTTAATCCAGTTAGATTCATCTCGGTTGTTAGTTTGATATGTTGAGTCTGGCAAAACTCTTGGAATGGGCTTTGTTCTAGTTCAGACTGACCAATGTTGCTATTAATAAATGGATAGCGGGCAATGGACTCTAGGTTAATCTCTTCTTTCAGAATTGGGTGTTCATGGTGACAAACCAAAAAAACCTTATTGAGTTTTTTCAGTGGAATCGCATTCAACGAATCGTCGGTATCTTTAATGCTATCAAGCATTTTGCTACAGCATAATCCAAGATCTACCTCACCACTAGTAATGTCGTGAATTGAACTTTTTGTCCATGAAGAGATATTAAAGCTAATATCTTTACCCGCATTTTTGATCGCATTTAACAGAACTTTAGGGAAAGGGTAAGAGATTAAATCTGGAGCAACGATTTCAAAATGATGTGTCGGAGTATTTTCATTCATTCCATTGAGTTTTTGTAAATTTTTAGAGCACTCAATTATCTCTTTGGCAATTGGATAAATCTTTCCCGCGAACTCATTAGGAACTAAACCATGCTTTTTACGTATAAAAAGTTCGTTACCAAATACTTCTCTAGCATGTTTTAAGCAGCGACTAATCTTGGGGGCTGGGACATTTAGTTTATGGGAGACAAAAGTTGCAGACTTATTCTCATATAAATTAACTAAAATATTAATGGATAATAAATCCAAGTCACTAAAACTTATATCTCTCATATTAAATACCTCTTTGGTGGTAAGTATCTGTTTCGATAATAACCAATTCGCAATTTTTTAAACTATTTTTTTTCAATTGCTTTTTAAAATTGAAGCATAGGTCACTTAATAAGTTATTCCCATATTAAATATGGATTATCTTTATTTGGCATAACTCTATAAATACGTGGCTTTAAAAAATATATTTTTAATTATAACCATTATAAAAAAAACACGTTTAAAAGTGTTTTTTGGGTTAAATTTGTATTGTTTTTGTGTCAGATGTTGTTTCTTGCTGCTTGCTCGTCCGGTTTTTTGAACAATTGCTGGCTGATTAATGTTCAGTGCGTATTTTCAAAAAACAAAAAATCACATATTAGACATTCCATTTTTGTATTTATAAAATATTAATTTGATGAATTAGACTACCTCTTTAATTTTCATTTTTATAAACAAGGCTACAGTTTGTTTTTGATTTGGATCAAGGTTTGATAATGGCTAAGTATTAATACTGAATTGGCAGGGAAAATATTATTTTATAATTAAAATGTAAGCTTGGAGGTTGTTATGAGCGCATCTGTAATATTTAGTTATGCTTTCATGTACTTTGTTCTATTTCTAGTTGTACCATTTGTTTTGGTGACGTTTACATTAACATGTATTAAGTTCTTTAAAGGAAATGAGTACATGGCTTCTAATATTAAATTGAAGTCTAACTCATTAGATAATCAACCTGGTAGTTTTATCAATAAATTGAACTCTCTAGTAAAGGGTCAATATAACGTAGTATACGGCACCACATTAGATAGCCTTTGTGATGTAGATAAGGATGAGAAAGAACAAGATGCTCATAGTTATTTACAAGGTTGCCATTTAGATTACGTACTCGTTGATAATGAATCATCAGCAGTAAAATTGGTCATTACTGATCCGCAACACAATTCAGATGAAAACAACCGCTTTATCGATGCAACATTAGCAAAAATGGGTGTGAAAGTACTTCATCTTGCTAAGAATGACTGCGATGCAAACCTAATCAAAAGCTCATTGGTGGCATAACGTCATTTGGTGTTGCAGCTTAGGTTGCAACACCGACTCCCTACTCTCTTTTATTTTATCACTTAGCAATGTGAGGACACTTCATGTCCAGACTATTCAAATATTCAGCCCCAGTGCTAATGAGTATTCTTCTAGTGGTTGCAGCATCAACCGTTTCTATTCAGTCAGTTGCTGCAGAATTCAAAATTAATGAAAATAAACAATGCATTATGTGCCATAAGCGCAACGGAATGATGCATGGCGTTCACGCCAATAACGCTTTGGATATCAGTTGTCAGGATTGCCATGGTGAAAAAGAGGGACATCCAAGAAAAGCCTCAAATCTAGTGGGATTTGGTGACAAGTCGACTGCAGATGCGAATACGCAAACCGAGCGCTGCCTAGCCTGCCACGATCACGAAGTATTGGCGCAAGATGATTGGAGCCACGACGCTCACTCTAACAAAGTGAACTGTGCAAGCTGCCACCTTTTGCATCCAAATACGGACCCGGTGATTGGGGTTTCAGCTAAAGAGCGCAGCGAGTTATGCAGCAGTTGCCACGTGGCTAAGTAATTAGGGAAACGAATATGTCCAATTCTAGAAGATTATTTTTAAAAGGAGCCTGTGCTGCAGTTGTTGGTGCATCAGGTTTCACTATTGCGACCGCAAAAGATCGCACGGCAGGGGCAGCAGAGCCCGCCTGTAAATATGCATTAGTACATGACGAAACTAAATGTATTGGCTGTGATGCTTGCTCTATAGCTTGCCGCGAAGTAAACCAGGTTCCAGAAGGTGTTAGTCGGCTTGAGATTGAGCGTGAAGGCCCATTTGGCGAATATCCGGATCAGTATTTCCGCTTTACTCGAAAGTCTTGTCAGCAGTGCGATGATACGCCTTGCGTAAAAGTCTGCCCAACAGGAGCCGCTTATAAAGATCCTAAAACAGGCATTGTAAGCGTGGATGAATGGAAGTGTGTTGGCTGCCAATACTGTATTGCGGCTTGCCCTTATCAAATTCGTTTTATACATCCGGTGACCAAAGCGGCTGACAAATGTGACTTCTGCAAAGAAACACGCCTCAAAGAAGGAAAATTGCCTGCATGTGTTGATGCTTGCCCGACTAAGGCATTAACTTTTGGCGATATTAGCGACCCGCAATCTCAAGTGGTTCAAGTTTTGAAGGCCGCTCCTAGCTATCGAACTAAGACAGACTTAGGTACTAGACCTAAAGTATTCCGTATCGCTGCAAAAGGTGGGGAGATAAACCTATGAGTCCATTCCATTTTGACAGTTTAGTTTGGCCTTGGCCTATTGCGATTTACCTCTTCCTTGCAGGTATTTCTGCAGGAGCTATTTGTTTTGCGGTGTTACTTAAGCACTTCAAATTAGGGCGAGATGCGTACAAGTCAGGTTTTGTGCAGGCTGCTTGTTTAATTGCTCCATTAGCGGTTTTTGCCGGGCTAGGCATTTTAGTTATCGACCTTACCAAGCCATTCGATTTTTGGAAAATTCTAGTGTTTTACAACCCAACATCGGTGATGTCCGTTGGTGTTGCCGTGCTAATGGTTTACCAAGTTGCGTTATTTGCTTGGTTGGCATGTGTATTTAAAGCGCCAGTACTGAATTGGAGTAATGGTCGCTGGCCTATTCTTGAAAAAATATTTAACGGCATAGCTAAGCAAGAGGCAACAATTACAGGCCTGTTAGTGATATTGGCATTGTCTTTAGGTGCTTATACCGGATTCCTACTATCGGCATTGACGACTTACCCAATGCTAAATAACCCTGTACTACCACTACTTTTCTTGATTTCCGGCCTATCTTCGGGTGCAGCAGGCACCTTATTAGGTGGCGTGTTGTTAAACGGTAACCCAGACGGTAAAGAAGTCCATTTCATTCACAATATAGAGATCCCAATAATTTTGCTTGAAATCATCCTGTTATTCACTTTCTTCGCTGGATTGATTTTAACTGGTGGCCAAAGCCAAGTGGCTGCACTAGCTGCAATTGGAGAGGGCTTCTGGGGCTGGATCTTCTGGGCTGGTGTGGTGGTGGTTGGTTTAAGTATGCCACTCGCCTTTAACCTTTTTATGAAGGCGTCTGCCAAACGTAAGTTCTCTTATGTTGCGGTTACAGCAAGTTGCAGTCTGGTAGGGGTACTTTTACTGCGTAATTTCATTCTGTATACCGGTCAAATGACGGTTGCTTAAACTATGTTCTGAGGGTTTTAACTATGCTTAAGGTTTTAGGTTTAACAGTTTTACTAAGCTTTTCTACTGTAGCGATAGCAGCACCTGTAGCTGATACTCATACGGAAATGGCCGGTTGCGAATCATGTCATCAAGATGGTGCTCCATCGTCTGATATGGCTTTTGAAAATGAGGCATGCATAACTTGTCATGGCTCATTAACAGAGCTTGAGGGTGAAGTGCATAACCAACACGAAGGTATTATCACTTGCAGTGACTGTCATGTGGTACATGAAGAAGGTTCTGCTAACGATACCTGTGCCAATTGTCATTAATTTGCAGGTTATGGTAAGTGCTAAAAAGCTGAGTGTAAGCGAGTTAAATAAACTTTAGCTAGGCAAGGATGTTTCAGGGCAGGAAGCCATTTTTATCTTCTAGCCAATACCAATTATTGCAAATGTAATATGGAGTCGCCAGCCGAATTTGGAGGCTCCTTTTCTATCCAGTCTTATTCCTCAAGATTTTAGTTTGTCATTTCGGCTGTTATTTATCTTCTTTACGTTTTATTTCTTGCTGCTCCATGGCGATATTACGCATTTGGATCAGCTCGCTGTGGCGCAAATAAAATAGCTCTGCGGTGCGGCGAATAATTTGGTCTTCATATTGGCATAAATGACCGTCAGCGTATGCAAGACGCCACATGGCTAAAATGAGTTGCTGTTTTTGTTCTACATCGAAATTGTCGTTAATCGCTTGAGTAAACTCATATAGCGAAGTGGATTTTTCTTGAGATTTTTTAGCGTCGCTAATTAAGTGTTGAGCATCGTCAGGATCTAGATTCAAGGTTGTGGTTAATAGATCTGGTAGTAGTTTAGCTTCTTGTTCAGACATGCTTTCATCGGCCATAACGACTTCTAAAAGTAAACTGGCCGCAGCTAAGTTCAAGTGTTCTGCGCGCTCTTCATCTGAGAGTGTGGCTTGTGGATTACCAAAAAACTGTTTGAGTTTGGCGAGCATACTGGCTCCTATAGCGTTAAAGGATATTAACTGTCACAGAGAGTTAGAGTATTAATTGTGAAGAGAGTTCCTTCTCAACAACAGCTTCATCGTTGAGAAGGTTTAGCAGGCTTTTACAAAATAGCGCCAAGGCCTTTCATCAATAGATCTGATGTGCCTGCACTACCATTAGTATCTAAATAGCCCTTAACTATATCTATCATAGGAGCAGCAAGATCTTTAGAGATCCCTAGCTTCTCAAAAGCATCATAAACCATTGCACCACCTTGCAGTGATTCACCTAGTCCACCCGCTTTTGAAAGCAGTCCCGACATCCCAGAATCACCATCTAACTCAGGTACCGCACCTAAAAGACCGTCAACGCCAGGTATAGAATCAGCAATAGAGCTAAAGTCATTACTGCCCAAAGAGCTTTGTGCTAAAGACAATAAACTGCCTAAGCCACCTTCAGCTTGGTTTTGGCTTAGCCCTAATTGTGACATCACGCTGCCTACAAGATCAGAAGATTCAGCCTGCTCTGTTTGCTGTTTTTTAGTGTCAGTCGCTTGGCCCAATTGATCCAAGATACCAGCACTCGCAGGTGTACTCATTAATGCCGTAATGGCTACCAGACCCACAGTGGTTAATTTCATCTCACTCTCCTTAGTTGGTTATACCCAAATAATCCCAAAGTGCTTGCTGCAAAGCTCCCGTAGGATGCTGAACAAGACAGTGATTGAGACAATGGCTATTCCCTTGTTGATATCAATATTGACTAGTCTAGCGTTTTTAACAATTCGTTTGCATTTTTTTTGAGAACTAATTACTCATTTCAATTGTGCATTCATTTCCAAACTTGGGTATCCTTAGCGCTAACTTATGTAATTGAATTTTATCTTTTGGAAAGTCCTATGCCACTGTCAGCTATCTTGACTCAAGCTTTTAACTTTTTTAAAAACAATATTAGCCAGTTAGCATTTTTGTTTGTACCAATTTTATTCGTACAGGTTGGTATACAATTATGGCTAAGTTTAGAAATTAGCTCGGCTGATCTTGAAAACCCACAATTTGGTACTAGCCACATGGTTGCCATGATGGTGCTATTGTTAGTGTTTTCATTTTTAATTGCCGCGTTAACCCTATTTTTAGAGGTTCGTTCTCAAGGTCATAGCCCTAGTAATAGCATGATTTTAAAGACCAGCTTCAATTTTGTGCCAGCGTTACTTTTAGCCGGAGTGTTCTCTGGTCTTGCGGTTCTAGCGCCAGTATTTATCTTAATGGCGGTTGATCCTATGCTGGGCGTCATAGGCCTGGTTGGATCAATTTACTTATTTGCTCGCTTAGCATTCGTAAACTTTATGGTGGTGGTGGAAAGACTGACACCGATGGAAGCGATTAAACGCAGCTTCAGCTTTAGCGGCCCTATAGCATTCAAGACGATTGCAGTATTTTTACTTTACATTCCACTTTCTCTTTTTGGCGGTATCTTGGCACAGCTCACTGAACTAGGTGGACTTCCTGTTAAGCTAATTGGCGATGTTATTGTGGCCTTCTTTGGCTTATTCGTGAACGTTGCATTGTTCCGTTTGTATATGGTGTCACGTCCAACACCAGAAGTAGCTGGTAACGTCCAAAATGAAGAGTAACAGCGTAATCTAACGCTGTTGTATGAGGCCTTGTAGTGGTTGGCGCTGTAAATTATCACTACAAGGTTAGCCTGTTTCGTGACAGGGCGGTGGGCTTTAATCACGAAACTGTTTAGGTGGTGATTAGAGGTAAGCGTCTTGTTAAACGATATTGAGTTCGTGAATCTGTTTTCTGCTGAATTAGGCGAGGATTATCGTAAGGCTAAAAGCTATGTAAAGGATGTTCCTACTCAAGCGTTGCTGCATGTTCGCAGTTTTAGCCATAAGCTAACCAGTTTGTTGGCCGAACCTAAACAAATCCGTTTTGAAAGTCCCAATCTGTATGATCGTATTGAACAGCTAAATCAGCGTCGCTTGATTGATGTTAAAACGACTCGAGCATTACACAAGCTAAGAGCTGACGGTAACCGTGGCGCTCACCCTGAAAAATATCACCTTACACCTGAGCAGCTGCAGCAGCTGAGTGAACGTTCGATTAAACAACTTTTAGCTTTAGTCGAGTCACTGTTTAAGCTTGTGGCTAAGCAAGAAAAGCCAGAATATTACTTCGAAGATTTCGATTCTTTAGCCGGACGGGATCTTTGTTATCGTGCCGTTATGGAGCGAGATCCTGAATCACAGTATTTAGTGGGTATGTCTTTAAAGACACGAGCGCTAATGCAGCGTGAGCAAGAACTTGCTCTGCAAGAAAGCCGTGAAGAGGCAGTTGAAGATCGCTCTGCAGCGTCATTTAAGCAGGCAAGTTATTGGTTTGCACAAGCTGCAGTAAAAGACTTAAATGCGCTATTTGAGCACGGCGTATCGTTAATCCATGGATACAGTGGTGAAGCTGATGTATCCACAGGTGAGCTGGCTATTGCTAAGGCTGCCGATGCAGGAGTTGCTAACGCCATGGCGCTGCTAGGCTACTTTTACATGGTAGGTAGCGAGCAATTTAATGCCGATATGCTGCAAGCAGAAAAGTACCTTACCCAAGCTGCAAAGCTTGAACAGTCAGAGGCAATGGCCAACCTTGGTGTTTTGTATTATCAGCAAAGTAATTTACCTGCTGCCTATAAATTTATCCATCGTGCGGCGCAAGCGGGTTACCCTCATGCCCAATATCATTTAGCCTTGATGCTTGCTCGTGGTGAAGGTTGTAAGCAAGATACGGTAATGAGCGAATATTGGATGGCAGAAGCCGCTGAGCAAGGGCAGGTCGATGCTATGTTATCCCGCGCGCAAAGTATGTTGCATGATGATAGTGCATTGGGTCATGATTTTTCGCAGGCAGAATCTTATCTGCGCGAGGTGATTAAATACGGTCATAGCGTACCGGCAATGATTGAGCTAAGCATTGCCTTAGCCGATGGTATTTTGGGGCGTATTGATGTGGTTTCAGCCGCTGCGTTGCTTAAAATGGCGCGAGAGCGCGGCAATGAACAAGAGCTAGCCGTTATCTTACCACTTTGGGATTCATTAGCTCAGCAAGTTGATGCCGTATTAGCTGTGACTCAATCAGAACAAGAGCGACTGTCACTAAATAAAGCGGCAGAGCTATTATCAGAGCCAACGCAGTAAGTTTTCTTCGTCGCTTAGCTGGTGGTTAGCCATTAATAAAAGCTCGTTAATTATCATGCCTGCTTAGTTTTTTGCTATGCAGGCCGAAATATTTTCATGTTTGATTTTATTCCAGCCAGTACTTTTGACTTAAGTCCCTTATCCCCTCAGTACGCACACCTTAATTTTACAGGGTAGTTCCTTTTTCCTGTTCGTTAACCACATCGACTCTCACAATTGTATAATGTATACTTTGAGTTAGTATTTGCTCAATTTGATTCTTTGCTAACGATTAGGAGTGCATTTGCCAAACTTAAATACCGCACAAGAAAGCAATTCACGGTTAACGTATCAGGCACAGGAAGAACAACTAAATCAGTTTGCAGAGCGTTATATCAAGTTGGTTTTAGCTGTTGGACAGCATGATTGTTATTATGTAGACGCTTATTACGGGCCCGTACAGTGGCGAAAAGACACGTTTTGGCAGCCTCTTAGCGAGTTGCAAGCTCAGCATCAAGCAGGAACAGAGTGGCTTTCAGTGCTTGCTGCGCAAATTATTGCAGCAGACCTTAAGCTGCGTTATCAATTTTTAAAAACACAATGGCATTCAATTGCAGCTTATCTCACAATTTTACAAGGTAGCCAGTTAAGCTTTACCGCTGAAGCAGAGGCTTTGTATGACTGTAAGCTCCCACCATACTCATTAGCAGAGCACCAACAAGTACTTATCGAAATAGATGCTTTATTGCCAGGCGAAGGCGCACTAAGCGATCGTTATAACGAGTTTAAAGCGCAATTCATTGTGCCAAAAGATAAGGCTGCCGCGGTATTTACAGCATCAGTGAATATTGCACGAAAGCTGACAAGCAAGCATATGGATTTACCCGTCGAGGAAAGCTTTGAGATTGAGTATGTCAATGACAAGGTTTGGACGGCTTATAATTGGTACAAAGGGGATGCACATAGCCTTATCCAGTTAAATCAAGATCAGCCTTTAGGTATTGAACGTTATTTAGAGCTGGCGTCCCATGAGGGGTATCCTGGACACCATGTATTTAATGTGCTGCAAGAGCAAAGGTTGGTAAAGGCTAAGCAGTGGTTAGAATATGCCATCTACCCGTTGTACAGCCCTATCTCGTACCTGTCAGAGGGCAGTGCTAATTACGCGTTAAGTTTGATTATGACTGATGCTGAAGTACTGGAGTTTGAGCGTGATGTGTTGATGCCATTAGCAGGGCTGGAAGGCGATTTAGCACTATTTCACCAAGTATTAAAACAAGTGAAGAAGCTCAGCTATTACGAAAACCACGTAAACCAATGTTTAACGGACAAGTTGATTGATACTGAGATGGCTGAAAGTATGCTGATTGAAGGCGCTTTGTACCCGCAAGCACGTGCAAAACAGCGTGTGAGATTTTTTGAGCGTAACCGCTCATACGTGATTAATTATAACGTCGGGGAGGATGCCGTAGCGGCTTGGGTTGAGACAAAGGCGCAGACGACTGCTGATAAATGGACACGTTTTGAGGCCTTACTTTCTAGGCCTCTCAACGCATCAGCTCTCAAGCTTAACGACTGATACTCGCGTTAAACAGGTTCGTTTGGGTTGTGCTCAAATGTACGACCCTGTTTAGGAGCTGCTCGAGTAGACTCTTTAAAAATAGTCTCTTGAAATTCTTCTTGATGATGAAACTCTTGGTTTGCTTGCTGTTTTTGAAAACGAGCGAGCTGGCGCTTCAAAAATACGCGTCCAAATAGACTTAGAGCAACAAAAGTAATGGCGCCAAATAGCAGTAAAAACGGTAAGGCGACAAGTGCTAGCGTCATAAAGGCTAAGCCGATAACAAATGCTAACCAGCCACGAGTGCCAGAGAATCGGTTATTCATCGGATTGTGTTGAAATTGGCTATAAATCATAAGTTCTCCCAAATATCTTAATGCTAGCTTACACCAAAAGGATGAATGCAGACTGAATGGCAGTGTCATTAATACTGACAGGTCTTTAATTGGTGCTGCTTGTGCTAACGGTTAAATAGTATATTGCCGAGTTATTAATCGAAGATCACGTTAATAAAGCTTCATCTTAATCAAGCTGGTAGCGATTTGTGGCTTGAGAAAGCATTGGCGACACTTTCACAAATGATCTCTTTAACCCAGCGATGTCCCGGATCATCTGCATTTCGTTCATGCCACAGCAACACATATGCTAGCGGAATAAATTCAAAAGGTAATGGTAGTTCAACTAACGGATAGAGCTTTTGTGCGTGTTGAGCAAAACTCGATGGTAGGGTGAAAATAAGATCGCTATGGGCACAAACACTCGCTGCTCCATAAAAGTCAGGCACAGTGGTGCTTAGGCGGCGATGGTGACCTAAATCGGCTAAGTGGTAGTCTAGCGCCCACCAGTCATTACCTTCACAGCGCACCTGCACATGTGACATTTCCAAATATATATCTAGATCCCAATGACCTGCTGCAACGGTTGAAATGATTGGGTGGTCTTGGCGCACTAAGCAAACTTGGTGGTCGGTAAATAAGGTTTGGTGAGCAATTCCTTCTGGTAGCCTATCGACTTGAAAAGCGGCTTGTGGGTGTAGTTCTCGCCCTGAAATGCCAAAGTCTAGTTGGCCTTGCTGTAAGGCTTGTATTGAGTGTTCGTTCCAGCCAAAACTGTCGAGCTTTAAGTTCGGCGCACGCTCAAGCAAGGTACCTATAAAATAGGGGATCAAGGTTTCATAAGCGCTTTCCACCATAGCAAACGAAAACTGGCGAGTGCTGTTATGTGGTGTAAAATTAGGCGGCAGGGTTAGCTGATATAAACCTTGCAAGCTTTGTGGTAGCAGTTTACCTAGCTGCACGGCATGAGCTGTGGGTTTTAAACCATGAGCAGTGCGTAAAAAAAGCGGATCGCCTAAGGTTTCACGTAAACGGTTTAAGCTCTTGCTGAGGGCCGACTGACTGACATGTAAGCGGCTTGCTGCTCGGGTTACGCTCTCCTCTTCTAGAAGTACTTGTAAAATAACTAATAGATTAAGATCGATGCGTGCGAGGTTGTCGAGTTTCAAAGATATTCCTCAGTGGAAATTCATAACGGAAATAATATCATTTCTGTTCATACCATAGTTTGATTACTATAGCGCTGTTTTCCAAATACAGAGAAAGATAATGCGTCGCAGTTTGTTACCCATTTTATTGCCAATGGTGATTTTAAGCCCATTGGCTATCGATATATACCTTCCTTCCATGCCTACAATGGCGGCAGAATTTGCTGTGTCTGCTAGCGAAATTCAGTCAACGTTAGTGCTGTTTTTATTTGCTATGGGTACAGGTCAATTGCTTATTGGCCCGCTAGCGGATCGTTACGGTCGTCGTCCTGTCGCGATAGGCGGCATCATTTTCTACATGATTAGTAGTGTGTTAGCAGCAGTGGCAGTGGAGTTCCATTGGCTTCAAATTGCGCGGGTGATGCAAGGGTTAGCGGCATGCTCAACTTCGATTGTGGTGTTTAGCGCTGTGAGAGACTGTTTTTCTCCAAAGGAGGGCGCACGTTATTACAGTTATCTAAATGGCATGATCTGTATTATTCCTGCTTTAGCCCCTACTTTGGGTGGCTTGTTAGCGCTGCAGTTTGGCTGGCGTTCTACTTTCGTGTTTATGGCGCTATATGGTTTTGTTGTTTTAATGCTAGTGAGTCTGCGTCTACCAGAAACTCGTCCACAAAATACTGTTAGTGATGGGCCACTTTATCGTTGGGCTCGTTATAAGCCGGTGATTACTGAACCACACTTTGTGTTTTATGCACTTGCTTGTATGGCTGGCATGGCAGCAATTTTAAGTTACGTATCTTACGCGCCAGTTTGGTTAATTGAGAATTTAGGGGTGTCAGAGCTGACGTTTAGTGGTCTATTTGGATTAAATGCGGCTGTGAATATTGTTGCTTGTTTTACTGCGCCTTTGGTGATTAAAAAGTTGGGTAACCGTCCTACAGTGATTGCTGCGTTAACCTTGATGTTAGCCTCTGCTGCGACACAAGTTATTGTGCAAACAGTGGGCCCACAAACGGGCATGATGGCTGCATTTAGCTTTATGTTGCCTATGATGCTGCTTTGTATTGGTTTTGCGCTATTACTTGGCCCAGCAACAAGTATGGCACTGTCAGCTTTTGGTGAAAGAGCGGGAACTGCGACGGCTATGTTGGGCTTCATTCAAATGAGTGGCGCGTCATTACTGACCGCTTTGATACAGCAAACCAGTCTGCCAGCACCTTACGCAGTTGCATTTTTGATGGGGGGATTAGCTATTGCTTTACTTGCGATGATGGCAATGCCGAAGTTAGATCATTGGCATCAAGAGCAGCATGCCCATTAGTAAGATTTTGATTAAAAGTTAGATTCGTTTCAACCTGAAACACCCTTAGCCTGCATAGACTAACCATCTAGGCAGGCTTTTTTTATTTTGCATTGCAGTACCTTGGCCCGCTCAGCTAAACTTCTACCGCTTACCATAAAGTACTTTATTGAGGTTCTGTGTCCCGTCCTAATTGCCCAAACTGTCACTACCCGCAAAATGCGTGTTTGTGTGCAAATATTCAAACTATGCAAATCAAACCTAAGCTGATTATTTTGCAGGATCCTAGCGAAGTGGGGCATGCAAAAAATAGTGTGCGTTTGATGGAGTTGGTTATTGCTAATACTCAAGTCGTAGTAGGTGAGACAGCCGATGATTTTGCAGGCTTGCGCGAGCAATTAGCCCTGTCTAACAAGCCTGTTTATTTAGTTTATCCATCAGATAATAGCGTATCGGCAAACGAGACTCAGATAGCGCAAGACGTTGTACTGCTTTTCTTGGATGGCACTTGGCGAAAGGCCTATAAATTACTGCAACTGAACCCTTGGTTACAGGATTATCCAGCCTTACACCTTGACCTGGATTCTGCTTCAAATTACACCATACGTAAGGCGAGCCGCAGTGATAGCTTATCGACTTTAGAGGCTGCAGCTATGATGATTAAAGCGATTGATAACACGCAAGATATCACTCCATTAACCAATGCATTAAGTGCAATGGTTGAACAAAGATTAGCATCAATGCCTGCAGAGGTTAGAGCGCGATATCGTTAGAAATATGAGCTTTGCTGATAATGACCTTTGCCTGCTGTAAAACATCTAATTGAATGTGGACTTTTGTGATTTGTATTGGTAATTGATTGAGGAAATCTCGTCGAAATCACGCAAATTTTTTACCCAATGAGGTCTAATACTTTTGTCATCTAAAGATGATAGGAGTAGCTACGCCGGCACAAGCTTTTGCAGGGAGCGATACTGAATAACCTATTCGGTGTGCTTGGCGTAGTTGCGCTTCTATTCAGTCTTGTTAGACGTTACAGCTAGCTAAAGACAGTTGTTCTGCATGGGTTAATATTTGTAATGAAAATGTCTTTGCTTTTAAAGGCTTACCGAAATAAAAACCTTGTCCCATACCCTTGCCGATAGTTAGCAGCGTATCGCGCTGATGTTGGTTTTCAATTCCCTCAACGATAAAGCAGATATCTAATGTTTGCGCCAATTGAATCACGGCTTTGCAGAGTTTTTGCCCTTGTGGGCTATCTAAAGCTTGAGCAAAACCAGAGTCAATTTTTAGTGCATCTATAGGTAAACTACTAAGTCTACTTAGCGATGATAATCCGGCACCAAAGTCATCAATTGCGATGCTGATATTCATCGACTTTAATTGATTTAATACCTTAGTTATTAGCGCAGGACGTCGAATTAGAGCGCTTTCTGTTACTTCAATCACTAACGCGTCTGCTGGCAACTGTGTGCGATCTAAGGTATCGCGAACCATACTAATAAAATCCGGATGCTCTAGCTGAGAAGCTGAAATATTAACACTAATTTTAAGCGTTGAATTAAACTCTTTATGCCACTGGACCATCTGTAAGCATGCTTGCTCTAAAACCCATTGACCAACACTGACCATAGAGCCTGTTTCTTCCAAAAAAGCTAAGAAATCATGGGCTTCTATCATCTCGCCATTATTACGCTGCCAGCGTAATAAAGCTTCCACGGCAACAAGAGCGTTAGATTCAAGATCTACCACACTTTGGTACACTAGGCTAAATTGTCTTAGGCTTTGTGCGTGGCGTAAGTCATTGAGTATATGTAGTTTCTCTTCAGCAGCTTCACGAATCGTCGCATTATAAAAACGAATATGGCTAGGGCTGTTCTTAGCGGAATACATAGCTGTATCTGCCATGCTCAATAATTGATTTGGTTCATCACTTTGTTGTGGAAACAGAGAGATCCCTATGCTGGTACCAAGGTAAAATTTTTGACCATTGATTTCGAATGGTGCTTCAAATAACGATAAAACCAACTCAGAAAAAGCTTCTATCTCTTCGGTTGTGCGGCACTCTGGCAGGACTAATGTAAATTCATCACCACCGAGGCGAGCAATTTCCGCATTTTCAATACAACAAGCTTCTAAGCGCGCAGCGACCAGCTGCAAAACTTTATCGCCAGTTGAGTGACCAAAGCTGTCGTTAATGTTTTTAAATCCGTTAAGGTCTAAAAACATCAACGCTCCCATCAAGCCCGGAGATTGCTTAATATTGCTAATCGCTTTATTGAGTATTTTGATTAAATGAAAGCGATTTGGCAGGCCAGTTAACCTGTCGTACATGGCTTGTTGAGTGAGCTTGGCTTCAAGGGCTTTTTTCTCGCTGATATCACTAAACAAGTTGACGTAAAAAACTTGCTCATCGGCGTATATACGGCGGCAACTTTGCCATGCTGGAAAAGTAGAACCATCAGAGCGACACTTCCACACTTCTCCCTGCCAGCTACGTTGGCTCGTTGAGCTGTTATTTGATTTGCTTAGCTCAAGATTAAGATCGGCTGGTTTCTTATTCAGTAAGTGCTCAGCGCTGTAACCGCAAATGCGACACATGGCTTTATTAACTGCCAAGATCTGATCATGCTCATCTGTGATATAAACGGCTTCAGCACTGTCTTCAAGCGTTACTGACATTAGCTCTTTAGGTAAGGTTTCAAAGCCGTTACTGATCTTTTTTCGAGTACGTTTACGTCTATCCATCGGCTGGAAAGAGATTACGGTTATCGGGGTGTCGTCTAATTCTGCAGGGTGTAAGGTGAGCATGGTTGGCAGCTCTTTACCTTGTTGACTCATGTGTAGCCAGCTAAAAGAAAGGGTTTCTCCTTTAGCTGCTTTTTTTAGCATCTGCTGGCCATATTCAACGCTACTCTTACCCGAGGATTGAATGCGTGGCGAAAAGTCGAATGGCGTTGCATGCAGAAAGTTTTGTTCTTGGCTCTCAAAGTAATTAAGAGTAGAAGTGTTGGCAGCAATAAATTGTTGCCCTTGAATAATGGCTAATGCTGGAGATTCCGCAGTGGTCTGCGCAAGCTTGAGTTGCTCTAGTAATGTCGGATCTGTGGCCGTTACACGGGAGTATAGTTTGGACCACATTGACGCACTCATACACTCTTCCCTTTTGGCATGACATTATTCAGTTGAAAAATAACGCAAATATTGATTTAAAAATCATCAATTCGATGGAGTTTTAATAATTAAGCGTCAAAAATACCTTTATTTGACGCTTTGCACAATTAAGATGTAACAAAATTGAATCTAGAGAACATTAATTTGAAAATATTGCGACAACGCCAAAATTAATAGTCACTTGTCGTTAACTTAACCGCTAAACGGTTATCGCAGCAGTTATTTTAAAGCGCTGCTTCAATTATAATCAAATAAAGAATATTGGATTCTGGCGCTATCGGAAAAATAGAAACCTGTGATGCTAGGTAACAAGGAAAAGGTTAACCATGAATATATTTGTAAAGATTAGTCATCCACTTATTTTGCTAGTTGCTGCATTGAGTAGTTTTGCGGTAATTGCTAGTGATGACCCGACCCAAAAGCGCGCTGACTCTTTGTCGCAGCAAGCTGAGCAGGTAAAGCAACAAGTTGAACAAGAACAGTTACAAAAGGCCCGTGATGCAGCTGAGCAAAGGACGCAACGAGAAGCAGATGTATTGAAACGACAACAGCATGGTGATTGGGAAAACGATCAAATAGAAAAAGCACAGCAACAATTTAAGCAACGAGAATCGCGAGAAGAAAAATATTTACGCGAAGCGCGAGAAGCGGCCAATAAACAACGTAAAATACCTAAGCCGTTTTAAGTTGTTTCAAATTGGTAATTACCAGTTGAGTGATAGTAGGAATATCTTTTGAGTCATTGTCCTTTATGCCAGCAGCATAGTTTAGTCGCTTTTCATCAAGATAAATTTAGACGTTATATGCGTTGTGGCCACTGCTTATTAGTCAGCGTGCCGAGTGAGTTTCTATTGAGTACTACAGATGAAAAAGCGATTTACGATCAGCACCAAAATAATGCCGAGGACTTAGGTTATCGGCAGTTTTTGTCACGTGCAGTTGATCCTATTTTAGCGCGAGTGAACGCTAACAGTCAGGGCCTAGATTTTGGCTGCGGCCCAGGCCCTACCATTAGTGTTATGGCAGCAGAGCAAGGGGTTAAAGTTGATAACTATGATCTTTACTACTTTAACCAGCCTGAAAAGCTCACACGCCAATATGATTTTGTCACTATGACGGAAGTCATAGAACATGTAGCTGATGCCAAAGCGCTGTTAACGACACTCGATAACCTATTAAAACCCGGTTCATTGATGTTAATTATGACTAAGCGTGTCAGTGATCAAGCAGCATTTAGCAAGTGGCACTATAAAAACGATTTAACCCATATTAATTTCTACTCGACTGAAACTTTTGAGTGGATAGCGCAGCAATATAACTGGTCATTAGAAGTGTTAGGCAATGATGTGGTGTTATTTACTAAGTGTTAAAAGCGCTTGATAGCACTGCCAGCTTGTGACTAAAGTGTTTGGCAAAATATGAACAAAGGAATGAGTAGTATGAAAGCGACAGTATCGACACTTATCTATGGCATGTGGTTTTGTTTGAGTATCTCATTATCGGGTACCAGCTTAGCAGCTACCAGCGATTCAATAGCATTTCTTAATAAGGTTGATGCTGCAACTGTATTAACTCAAGAGGATGATTTTGTTGGTGGTATTAGCCAATTTGATATGGCGTCACGCATGAAGCGTGCAGACAGCCCAAGCAAAGCGGAATACTTAGCTTTTGTTGCTAGCCAAACTTTAGATTGGAGCGAGCAAGAACGAATAGCGGTGGAGCAAGCGTATGGTAAAATATTACCTAAACTTAAACAGTTAAATGTGTCTTTACCTAAGCCGATTCAGTTTATTAAAACCTCTGGCCTAGAAGAGGGCGGCGCGGCTTATACTCGCGGTCAGGCTATTATTTTGCAGCAAAAGCAGTTAAGTCATGCTGACGGCCTCCCAGGTTTGGTTGCCCATGAAATACTGCATATATTTTCGCGCTTTAACCCAGAGGTAAAACAAAAGCTGTATCAAGCAATTGGCTTTTATCCGGTTGGTGAAATTGCTTTTCCTAGCGACCTGTTGAAACAAAAAATTACTAACCCTGATGCACCTATTAATAACTTTGCAATTCAAGTGAGTTATCAAGGCAATATGGTTTGGGCAGTACCGATTCTTTATTCTGCAGAGCCGCAATATAGCCTAGAAAAAGGCGGTGAGTTCTTTGACTATCTTGAGTTTAACTTTGTTATTGTTGGGGATTCTGAGCAAGCGAGCACTAATATTTATGACCCTGACAATGCTCAAATTGTAAAAGTTTCAGAGTTAAAAGGATTCTTTAAACAGATTGGCCGCAATACCAATTATATTATTCATCCTGAAGAGATTATTGCTGAAAATTTCTCCTTTTTAATGACTGGAGAAACTGAGCTTAAATCACCTAAGTTGTTACATCACATTGAGCAGGTGTTTCTTGCGCGGTAATTAAGGTATCGCAGCAGTGATGGATTCGTTTATCGGGTGACTGCTGCGCTATTCTGTTAGCTGTTTAAGTGCTGTAGTACCACTTTTTGCACTAAATCTTCGGTTTCTTCAGCGCTAGCATCAATGATAAAACCATATTGGGCTAGCCCGGTTTGCGCTTCTAATTGCTGATTTTTTAGGATCACAGCAATAGTTTTAACTTCATCATCGAGCTCAATTTTAAGACGAAACTGACTATCTATAACAAAGTCTGTTCTAGCATCACCGGCAAAAGCACCGCCTTTGATTGAAATATCCTTCAAATGCCCGCTCAACACTACATCGCTAGCATCTGCCGAAATTAGGCTAGCTTTGATATTTATAGGTACACGAGAGTGTTGTCTTAAAGATACGGTTTGCAGCTCTTTGGGGTAGGTGATGATTAACCATTGCCCAGTCTCGCTGACGACTTTTTGAATCGTGCTGCGAAACGCTAAAATGTTAGCATCTTGCTCATCGCTATTGACCACGCGGATCACTACGCTCTGTCTTTCCCGGATATATGGGTTAGCGGTTTGCCAGCTCTTATCGTTACCTAAGGTTAAAATTACCGAGCGCCCGGGATCGACGCCGATTAAACGGCTACGCAAACGTATGGTCTGAGTGGGAGTGAGTAACTGCAAATGTACGTCTGTGTTGCAGTTGAGCGTATCTAATGTATTGAAGTCCTTTTCTGACTGCATAAGCGGCCTACCTCTCGCGGAACAGAATTAGAAACTAGCATAAAACCCTTGCTAACAAAACGTCATTACAGCTTTGTTAAGCCATGTTTACCTAGGGTTACAAATATTTGCTGTCATTAATTTGATTTTCATCGCCATTTGCTTTTTGATGGGGGCGGAATTCATAGTGAGAATCGCTATGATTTATAGCCGAAAGCCGAGTTTTGGTTATATTGTGGCTATAAAAATCAGCATATAACAAGAGTGCTTATAACAATCAGTATAAAACGTTGACTAGCACAACTTCTTATACTGGTTGCGATTAAACAAGGAGCGAATAATGAAGCGCTATACCAAGGCATTATTTTTAAGCCTAGGCATGCTGCTGGCAATGCCGATGGCACAAGCCACAGAAGCCACAGATATTCAAAGTTTCACTTTGGACAATGGCATGAAGATTATGGTGTTAGAGGACAGTTCAATCCCTAACGCCAACATGTACCTTTTCTGGAAGGTTGGTTCACGGAATGAAGTTCCGGGGATCACTGGGATCTCACACTTTTTCGAGCATATGATGTTTAACGGCTCTAAGAAGTATGGCCCAAAGATGTTTGACCGCACTATGGAAGCGGCCGGTGGTGCAAACAATGCCTACACTACCGAAAACTTAACAGTGTATACCGATTGGTTCCCAGCCAATGCCATTGAAACTATTTTTGATCTTGAAGCCGATAGAATTGAAAACCTCGATATTAATGAGCAGATGGTGGAAAGTGAGCGCGGTGTGGTTGCATCAGAGCGTTTAACAGGGCTGGAAAATTCTAACTGGCGAGTGATCCAAGAAGAGCTAAAAGGAGCGGCATTTAGAGCGCACCCTTATAGCTGGTCGGTGATTGGCCATGAGTCAGATATTGAGGCTTGGACCTTAGATGATTTAACTCAATACCATAAAACGTACTACGCGCCGAACAATGCCGTCGTGGTGATTGCAGGTGATGTAAAGCTGGCCGAAGTGAAAAAGCTCGCCAATAAATACTTTGCTCCAATTCCGGCACAAGCACCGCCAAGAGAGGTGAAGACCGTTGAGCCGCTACAAAAAGGTGAGCGCCGCGTATTTGTGCAAAAAGCCTCAGTGAGCACGCCAAATGTAATGTTGGGTTACCACGTACCAGCTACATCAAATAGCGACTACTATGCGCTGGATCTATTGGCATCGATATTAACCACAGGCAACAGCTCACGTATGTATCAAGGCTTAGTAGATAAGCAAGTTGCCATCGAGGTCGATACTTATATGCCTATGTCGTTTGACCCTAACTTATTTTACGTTATGGGGGTGGCAAACCCAGGGGTAACAGCACCTGAACTTGAAGATGCAATGATTAGTGAAATCAATCGAATTTCACAACAAGGTGTGACAGAAGCTGAGCTTGAAAAGGTTAAAAACATTAAGCTGATGGGCTTTTACCGTGCGATGGAGACTATTAATGGTAAAGCCAATACGATTGGTACTTATGAGCTATTTTTTGGCAGTTACGACAAGTTATTTAACGCGCCAGAGGCTTATAACAAGGTGACGCCTGCAGACATTCAGCGTGTGGCACAAACTTACCTAAAACGTTCAAATCGCACCGTTGCTGTGCTGGCTGCAGAAGAGGAGGCTGACCAATGAAGACCTTATATTCAACCTTAAGCGGCAGAACGTTACAGCAACCTAAGCAGCTGCTCACGGCAATCGCCGTTGCGGGCGCGTTAGCTTTATCTGGTTGTGCAACGACGCAAGCACCAACAACCATTGATACTGGTAGCTTTAGTGTTCCAGCTTATCAACAGGTTAAGCTTTCTAACGGCTTAACTGTGTATATGATGCCGCAACGTGAAGTGCCACTCATTACCATAGATGCCACAGTACGAGTTGGTGCCGTTAACGATACAACTTCTGGTGTTGCAGAGATGACCGCTGCTGGTTTGATGCTAGGCGCCGCGGGCAAGACTAAGCTTGAAATTGAGCAAGAAATTGACTTCTTAGGTGCGAGCTTAAGCAGTGGTGCAGGTAAAGAAGGTAGCTTTATTAGCAGTAATTTTATGGCAAAAGACGCTGATAAAATGTTGCCGCTAATTAAAGACATGCTGGTTGCGCCGGACTTTGATGCCACCGAGTTTGATAAATTACGCCAACGCGAAATCGCCGGACTATCGCAAGCAAAAGAGAGTCCGCGAGCGGTGATTAGTCGTTACTACGACAAGCTGATTTTTGGCGACCATCCCTACGCGAATGCGACATCGGGTAACCGTGATTCATTATCTGAGTTAACGGTAAATCAGCTGCGCGCTTTCCATAAGAGTTTCTATCAGCCATCAAATACTGCTATTAGTATTGTTGGTGATTTTGAACCAGCAAAGATGCAAGCTAAGTTAGAAAGCTTATTCGTTGACTGGCAAGATACCGAGCCCGCTGCGCTTATCGACTTATCAAAAGGTTTGCCTAAGCTAGATGCTGCCGAAGTGTTGTTAGTCGACAAGCCTGATGCGATTGAAACCACGTTTTTAGTCGGTGGCATGGGCATTAGCCGTGACAATCCTGACTATGTTGGCCTAACCGTGATCAATACGGTGCTGGGTGGTCGCTTCACCTCATGGCTTAATGATGAACTGCGAGTCAATGCCGGTTTGACCTATGGTGCACGCTCAGGTTTTACCCCTTACTCGGCCTCTGGTACCTTTAAAATCAGTACCTTTACCCAAACGGCGACCACTAAGGAAACTATCGATCTAGCCTTAAAAACTTATGCAAGACTGTGGGAGCAGGGCTTAGATCAAGTCACCCTAGACTCGGCTAAAGCCTACGTTAAAGGGCAGTTCCCGCCTAAGTACGAGACCAGTGGTCAGCTTGCAGGGCTAATGTCTGATATGTATTTATATGGTTTTGACGATGCGTTTATTAATGAGTTTCAGGCTAAAGTTGATGGCTTAACGCTAGAAGAGTCAAAGCGCTTAATTGATACTTATTTCCCTAAAAAGAACCTGCAGTTTGTCATCATAGGTAACGCCGCTAAGATTGCGCCGATAGCCCAAGAGCATGGCAAGGTTAAGCAAGTGAATATGACCGATGTAGGTTTTGGTGGATAAGCATAAGTTTTAGATTGCTTACATCAGCTTAAATAGCCAAAAGCCGCGATTATCGCGGCTTTTTAATGTCTGGAACATTTATGGCTGTATTTTTTTAGCTAAGATTTACACGCCTGCGTAATCTAGCTGACGCCAAGCCTCATAGCTGATAATGGCTACCGCATTCGACAGGTTTAAGCTGCGGCTAGTAGACATCATCGGGATGCGTAGGCGCTGCTCAGTTGGAATCGAATCGATGATATCTGCCGGCAAGCCGCGGCTTTCTGGGCCAAATAGCAATACATCGTCTTGCTTAAATGTTAGCTCTGAGTGCGGTCGGCTGCCCTTAGTCGTGCAGGCCATAATGCGTTTGCCAGCCATTGCTTCAAGGAAGGCTTCAAAGTTTTTATGGTGGGTCACATTGGCTAAATCGGCGTAGTCTAAACCGGCGCGGCGTAGCTTCTTATCTTCTAAATCGAAGCCTAATGGCTCAATCAAATGCAGGTGGCAGCCGTTGTTAGCGATTAAGCGGATGATATTACCCGTATTTGGGGCGATTTCGGGTTCGTAAAGCGCGATATTAAACATGCTGATCTGCCTAAAAATTAGTGAGCCGAGATTATACGGTAAAAATTGCTAAGCGGAAAATAGCTATCATAGCCAAGTCAGGTCGTACAAGGCAATGCAATCGCGTGCTTACGTGAGGCGGCTCGTAATAATCGCAACAGGTAATATACGGCTGCTAGCTTTACTACTATATTGCAGCCTATCGATACCTGCTTTTAGGCTCATTAATGGATCTCGCCAAACTCTCGCGGATCAGCATGAAACATCTGATCACCTTGCATGTGATGCTCGACACCTTGAGCGTTACAGCCAGTGCTGAGCGATTATGCTTAAGTCCATCTTCGGTGAGTAAAACTTTAAGCCAGTTAAGGCAAAGCCTTGATGATGAGTTGTTTTATCGACACGGTAACAAGCTGGTGGCAACCCCATTAGCGAGGCGACTCGGGCCGAGTGTGCATCAAATTATCAATGATATGAATCAGTTGATGACTCAAGAGGCTTTCAATCCTGCAGAGTATAGTGGCCGTTTTTCATTGGCGATGCGTGAGAGTACCTTTGAACTACTTGCCGCTAAATTTAGCGCGCATATATTGCGTTTAGCGCCAAATATTCGTTTCGATATTTGCGCTAAAGATAGCGTTGGTTTTGACGGTTTAGTTAAAGGCAATTTAGATTTTATTGTATTACCTCATGATAGAAGTCAGCCGCCAATTTCACAGCAAGAATTGGTTTGGCAAACTTTGATTACTGACGAGATGGTGTGCTTGATGAACCCAGAGCATCCACTTGCACAGCAACAACAGATGTCGATCCACGACTACCTCAGCTTTAGTCATATTGGCATTAGCGATACTGACCTCAATACGCCTTTTTTTGAGATGCAATTAGCCCAGCAGTCGCGCAATCGCGCAGTACCAATTTCGGTGGCCGACTTTGGTAGTGCGGCATTACTGTGCCATCACAGTGAATTACTGTTTACCTGCTCACGGCGTTGGGCTGAAAATGCTATTCAAGCCAAAGGCTTAGTAACTAAGGCTATGCCGCTGGATTATGGTGAGGTGGCTTATAGTTTGGTGTGGCACAAGCAAAGTATGAATGACCCAGCACTGCGGTGGTTGCAACAACAGTTAGTTGAGTTTGCGCGCCAAGCGTTTTAGCAAGTTAAAACAAAAGTAAACCGCTACATAGGTTTTGAATTAATTACGTTTTCTAGGGGATTGGTCATGACTATTCATATTCGTAAAGAACAAGCGACTGACGTACAAGCTATAGATTCGGTAACCGTCGCAGCATTTCTTGAAGCGCCGCACACAGATCATACTGAACAGTTTATTGTTAAAGCGCTGCGCAGTGCTGGGGCATTATCGATATCGCTTGTGGCCGAAGAGGGTGACGCGATTGTGGGGCACGTGGCAATTTCTCCGGTAACGATTAGTGATGGGGCTGAGCATTTGTATGGCCTAGGCCCAATATCGGTATTGCCAACAGAGCAGGGTAAAGGGATCGGTAAAGCATTAATGCTGGCCGCCATAGATGAGTTAAATGCCCTTAATGCGGCAGGTTGTGTAGTACTTGGGGAGCCAAGTTATTACGGCCGTTTTGGTTTTAAAGCTAAGGCTGAACTCGTGTTAGCCGGTGTGCCAGCGGAGTATTTTCAAGCGTTGCAATTGCAAGGTGATTTGCCAGCGGGTGAAGTGCATTACCATGAAGGTTTTGCAGCACAAAGTTAGCTTGATTTAACGGTCGATAAAATCATTGCAAGTGACTGGCTGAGGCGTTGTAGTGAATAACTCTTCTGTTGCTAGCTTTAACGCTAACTAACAGAGCTAACTCTCCTGAAGTGGCCTTTGAGTAGTTTTTAAACGCAAACAAATAAAAGTTTGACACGCGTCACGTTTTCTTGCTAGTTTGAACTCAGCGGTTTAGGTCGGAGAGTTCATTGATATAACGAGGACTCAATCGACTGGGAGTTCGACATTAGCTAGCTCCGCTGGCTGGGCCGGATTCGACAGAGCTGAGGCATTGTTATTAGAAGCTTCGACCGGACTACTTTTCAATCCGACTCTTGAGTACATTATCGGATACCCATTGAGTTACCCACGGGTAACTTTGATAAGCCTAATAAGTTGAGTTTTACCTTAGGCTGTAAAACAAAAAAGCATCCCAATGGGGTGCTTTTTTTTGCTTTGCGTTTTGGGTTGATGGTTAGACGTTGTCTAACAACTTTGTTTATCAGACTACGTCTGACCTTTAAGTTAGACTTCGTCTAACAATTAAAGTCGTGGCTTTGCCACTTATCAGGCTACGCCTGACTTATGCAATCAAACTTCGTTTGATAAAGGTCGTGAGCTTCCAGCTCACACTCGGCCAAGAGGGGATCAACAGCAATCCCCTCTTGGATCCCCCCTGCCGCCCCGACGAAGTTGTTGATCCTCATACTCCAATAAAAATCGCCTAACGGCTCAGATGGGACATCCATGTCCCCCCGAGCCTGAACCATCATCCATGATGGTTCCACGGCATTTTTATCTACGTATTTCGGCAACTTCGATGGGGGAGTAGGTGTTCCTTTTAAGTATGAAGTAGCCGTTAGTTAAAGGTTTCTGGTTAAAGAGAAATATGCTTCTATTTTACCAATCGTCCCAAATTGCTTTGTCTTCGACTGCTTGCTGAGCTGGCGTAAGTTTCGGTTTTAGTTGTGATTGACCATATTGTGGTTGTGGGGCATTAATTTGATCGAATAGTTCTTCGTTTTCTAACGCGTATTCTACTCCGTCAGTAGTTAGGTTATAAGCGAACCACTCATTACCATTCCAGTCTGACTCGATCACTTTTTCGATAAAGCCAGCTCTTAGTAGTTTGAGGACTGCTATATGTAGCTTTTGCTCTGGAATACCTTTGCATTCATGCTGAAGTTGATGCATAGCAAAGGAGTCGTTAGTTGTTGCTGTAGATAATAATATGCTAATTAGCTTAAGGGATACTTCATTAAGGGAATAAGTCTTATGAACTTTAGGGTTATTGATAAAGTCTTTAACTTTTTTGTGAAAGTGACCAAGTTTTCCCATTTGCTTTATGAATTGAGAGCAAGCTGCATTTACCGCTGAGTCCAGCTCGCTGTCAGATCTGTTTGGATTATAATCCTGCGTGTTAATGCCTAGAAGGTCCGTTGGGAAGTGGAGGTCTTCGCCTCTTGGTTTTAAAATAAAACATCGCTCTTGCCCTAAAGCACCAATAAAAAGACCTAATTCAAATAATACGTTATCTCTGACAGTTGGTTTTTCTTTACCACGCATAACAGTCAAATCGTCAGGTGTAAAAATAAATAGAGCAAAATCAACATTAGCTGCTTTTTCTGTCAGGGTCTGTAGAGTGGTTCCACCGGGAACAAAAATCTGTGTCCAAATTGTTGGTTCGGCTTTTCTATCCATACAAGTATTGCAGGCTGACGCTACTTCATAACTTTCAGAAGATGACGCAATAAAAATTCTTGGTAAACCACTCATGTACTTATCTCAATTCGCAGATGGATTTTGACTTTATCATAAGGCTGTTGGGCAATAAAATCTTTTATATTATGTAGTTATGTTTGTTAGGCATACTGTTTAAACCCAACGATTATTTGTTGTATCGCTTAGCCTAATTACTCTGCTTTTCCAACCTCGTGTAGATGCGGCTTAGGCCTTTGATGGCATGGATGCCATCGTAGAGCTTACACGGACGTACTTGCAGCGTGCCTAAGAAGTGTCTGCACATACGCCGGCTGCAAGCCATTGGAACCACTGATGTCGGAAGCTATATCAAATGCTAACTAAGTATTAGCAACTTAGAGGTTCGCCGCTGTAGGTTTTTCCGAGCCCTCATACGTAGGCTAGAACCGTATATCAAAACGCCGGCTGCAAGCCATTGGAACCATAAATGTATGAAGTTGGTTTATGGATGCAAATAACGAATAACCTAAAGATTCACCGCTGTAGATTCTTCCTAGCGTTAACGCGTTGGCTAGAACCGCGTATCAAAACGCCGGCTGCAAGCCATTGGAACCAAGTTACTTCATAGATCCAAATTAACCAGCAACCCAAAGGTTCAGAGCTTTAACCTAAAGCGCCACACTAGGCTGGGAAGAAAGCCTACAAATAAACATTGGGTAATATAAGATTAGCCACACCACGTTCAGTCAACCGTGCCGCTAACTCAAGCATCTTTTCTTCACTGCATGTTTCCCACTGACGGGCTTCGCCGGTGACGCCATGATGTTGAAAGGCATTAAGCTTTACCCTAACACTCGCAGGTAACTGGGTTAAATAGCCTGCTATGGCGTTAACCTCTGTGTCGATATCACTGATTTTGGGAATATACAGTAGGCGTATTTCGTATAGCTTATCTGCTGCGACAAGCAGCTTTAAACTGCTGAATACTCGATGGTTGTCACGACCGGTAATGTAGCGATGGGTGTGTTCTTGCCAAGATTTTAAATCAATCATTGCGCCATCTAGATAAGGCATGACTTGTTGCCAGCCGCCTTCAGAAACATAACCGTTACTGTCTATCATGCAACTTAAATGGGCTAAATCTACGCTGGTTTTAATTGCTTTAAACAGCTCAATGATAAACGGCAGCTGCAGAGTTGCTTCCCCGCCGCTGACCGTGATGCCATTAATAAAATGCACTTGCTTGCGAATAAGCTCTAGCATCTGCGGCACACTGTATTGGGGGGTCTTAGGGCTAGATTGTCTAGGGCAGGTAGATAAACAGGTATCGCAATGAGTGCAGAGTTCACTGTCCCACACAACCTTAGGCTTACCTTGAGCGTTGTGAGTCAGTGACAAGGCACTCGTTGGGCAGGTAGCCACGCAATCGCCGCAACTGTCGCACATATCTATGGTGTACGGGTTGTGGCAATTTTTGCAGTTGAAGTTACACCCTTGCAGGAAGATGACCAGACGGCTGCCTGGTCCATCGACACAAGAGAAGGGAATAATTTGGTTAACGGTCGCGACTCTGCCCATCTTGTTGATCTACATCCTTACGCCAATCTTTTATTTGTATTACTTGTTGTATGCCGGTGTGTGTTCATTCGCTACAACGCGTGGCTGACGCTCTAAAATCTTGGTGTTTTGTGCGGCCTCTGCGCCTAACCATGTGGTGTTGGTGCGTGAGCCTTCCTCTTTAAAGCGGGCAATGTCTGACAGTTTCACCATGTAACCAGTAACGCGCACTAAATCGTTCGAGGCAACGTTTGCGGTAAATTCTCGGAAACCTAGGCTGAGTGCGCCTTTACACAGCTGCATCATCGCTTGCGGGTTAGCTTTAATGGTTTCATCGATAGTCAAAATATCACTGATGCCTGAGGTGTAATATTGGTGATGCTCGGCTAGCGCTTGAATATGAGCAATTGGGTTTGGTTCGGTACCGTAGGGAATGCGCACACCCGGAGTCACGTCTTTGTCTATGCTGATGCCGCCTTGCGAGTGCAGTAGTGCACGGCCATTATAGCCATAGGTCACAGGTGTTGATTTTACTATGGCATCAAGTGCTTTAGATATCTCATGCCCAAGCTCATTCGCTGCTGTGTTGTGGCCATAATGACTGCTAGGCTTATCTATGTTGTCTTCATTGAAATCAGGTGTGCCTTGCAAGATATTGACTGCTTCAGCCATCCCATAGATCCCAAACATTGGCGCGAAACGCGACTCTTCAATCAAGCCTTCTTGGACTAAGAAGCTATTGAAGAAATTGGACTCTTGGTGCAAAAACTTAGCGCGGGCTTCGATTAGCTCGAAGGTTAGCTGGCAATAGTGAGGTAATGCATTGGTGAAAAAGTCACCTAAGCTGCTAGCTTTTAATGCGACTTCTTTTAAATTTAAGCGCACTAACGTATTGGCACCACCTGCTAGTGGTAATGAGTTGTAGCAACTCACAATACCAAAGCCTTGCGTGTCGAACGAGCTGGCATGGATTGGGTAATTGGCAATATGTGGTTTACTGCATTCGCAAATATTGCTGACGGCAATTTGTAGCAGTTCATCAGAGGTCACTGCTGGGTCATACATAAAGGTAAGGTTAGGCGCTATCTGTTTTAGCTCGGCATCAACACGTAAAATTGTACGGCAGACGATATTGTCAGTTGGGCCAATATTCACGTGCATAAAGGCATCTGGCAAGGTGCGATCTAGCATGATCCAAAATAGTCTTAGCTTGCGGTAAATAGTCTCGTCATCTAACCCTTGGCAATAAGGCAATAACACATCGTCAAGCTGACCTAAGTAAACTGGGATATTGGTGACCGATGGCACGTGATGATAAATAATCGTTAGTGCGTTTAAGGCTTCGTCAAGATCTTGTGCTGGGCTTAGCTCCAAATATTCAGAACCATTTTGTAAGAATTTGGCATAGTCTGGTAGCACATATCGTGGCTTGAATGGCGCATTGCCTTCAAACATATCGCAAATTACCCCTTGGGTTTTGGCCTGTGCTAAAGCCTCTGAGATCTTTACATATGGCAAGCTTGATTCAGCTTCTAAGGCTAAGTAGTTGGCTTTTTGTTTTGGCGATAGACGAGGGTCACGGGTAATTTGTGCGAAACGATTTTCTACAGTCATGATGCAGTATCCACTATTTTTTGTGGGGATATTTTACTGCGCTAAAATTGAATTCTAATAGTGAAAAACTGCTAAAAAGTGATTTCCATTATGGAAATACGCTTGGTGAGATCGCAAGTTTCGGGAAACTGCTAACTAACATAAAAACAGGCTAGCAAAAGGGGTCGCTAGCCTGTTGGATGAACATAAAGCCGTTAGGCTTATTTAGTGACCATAAGCCGACTAAAAAAAGCCCAGCGGGTTAGCATCGTAGCTAATCAATAGGTTTTTAGTGTTTTGATAATGATCCAGCATCATCTTGTGGGTTTCACGACCAATACCAGATTTCTTGTAGCCACCAAAGGCAGCGTGAGCAGGATAAGCGTGATAGCAGTTAATCCACACGCGTCCTGCTTGAATACCGCGGCCCATACGTTGGGCGGTATTCATATCGCGAGTCCAAACACCTGCACCTAGGCCATACTCTGTGTCGTTGGCTATGGCTAAGGCTTCAGCCTCATCTTTAAAGGTGGTTACCGAGATCACTGGCCCAAAAATCTCTTCTTGGAAGATACGCATATCATTGGTGCCTTTGAGAATGGTCGGGGTAATGTAAAACCCTTGGCTTTGATCGCCTTCAAGCTTGCATAAATCACCGCCAATAAGCACTTCAGCGCCTTCATCTTTACCTATCTGTAGGTAACTCAAAATCTTATCAAACTGCTCTTGCGAGGCTTGTGCGCCCACTTGAGTTTCAGTATCTAGCGGGTTGCTTTGCTTAATGGTTTTACTGCGCTCAATGACCTTGGCAATAAACTTGTCGTAAATCGACTCGTGAATTAAAGCGCGTGATGGGCAGGTACACACTTCGCCTTGGTTGAAAAACGCCAGTAGCATGCCCTCAACGGCTTTATCTAAATATTCATCTTCATGATCCATCACATCGGCAAAATAAACATTGGGCGACTTACCGCCTAGTTCAACGGTCGACGGAATTAACGACTCGGCCGCGCATTTTAGAATATGGTGACCGACTTCTGTCGAGCCCGTAAAGGCAAGCTTGGCAATGCGTTTGCTGGTGGCCAGTGCTTGGCCTGCTTCAGCGCCAAAACCGTTAACTACGTTTAGCACACCCTTAGGCAGTAGGTCTTCAATCAGCTCTAGTAATACTAAAATTGATGCAGGAGTTTGTTCGGCAGATTTGAGTACCACGCAGTTTCCGGCAGCAAGCGCTGGAGCGACTTTCCACGCAGCCATTAATAATGGGAAGTTCCATGGAATGATTTGGCCCACTACACCGAGTGGTTCTGGAAAGTGATAACTCACGGTATTAGCGTCAATATCAGCGGCGCTGCCTTCTTGGGCGCGTATACAGCCGGCAAAATAACGGAAATGGTCGACCACTAGTGGCAGATCGGCTGCGAGTGTTTCACGTACCGCTTTACCGTTGTCCCATGTCTCTGCAATTGCTAGCGATTCGATGTTTTGTTCGATGCGATCGGCAATGCGCAGCAGGATGTTGGCGCGCTCGGCGACCGAGGTTTTGCCCCAGTTGTCTTTGGCGGCGTGAGCGGCATCGAGCGCGAGTTCGATATCGACAGAACCTGAACGTGGTATCTGGCAGAATACTTGGCCGTCTACCGGTGAGGTGTTGTCAAAATAGAGGTCATTTACAGGTTTAACCCACTCACCACCAATGAAATTTTGGTACTGTGACTTGAAGTTAACTTTAGCGCCGGGTGCACCTGGCTTGTTATAAATCATACTGTTCTTCCTTGTACGTTTTTTATGCGACAACTCAGTGTAGTCTATAAAATAGTGTTGGCAGTATAGG
The DNA here is from genome assembly GCF_023283845.1 of Shewanella marinintestina. GTDB lineage: Bacteria > Pseudomonadota > Gammaproteobacteria > Enterobacterales > Shewanellaceae > Shewanella > Shewanella marinintestina. The sequence goes on along the minus strand of NZ_JAKILC010000025.1, from coordinate 9,825 downwards.
AATAAAGTCGACTAGATAAGCGATGGTTTTCTAGTCTAATATTGCTGAGCCGGACTATTAGCTGGTTACTTTTTATTGTTATGCGTGTAGTGCATTGTTCTCATGCAAAATATGCACTTCATTCATATTGATTTATCGCCTATCCTTATCAGCATCAGATTTAATAGGAACTTGTCATGTTTAACGCATTGGTTTTGACCCAAGAAGAAAAACGTACTTTAGCGAACGTTAGCCAAATTTCAGAAGCTGATCTTCCTGAAGGTGAAGTATTGGTTGAGGTGGCTTGTTCATCACTAAACTATAAAGACGGTTTAGCAGTAACAGGTGTTGGCAAAATTATTCGTAACTTTCCAATGGTGCCGGGCATTGATTTTGCGGGTACGGTACTTGAGTCAAGTGATGAGCGTTATCAAGCCGGTGACAAGGTTATCCTTACTGGCTGGGGCGTCGGTGAAAATCACTGGGGCGGCCTAGCTGAAAAAGCCCGTGTTAAAGCAGATTGGCTAGTGCCAATGCCAAGTAATTGCGACGCCGCTAAAGCGATGCAAATTGGTACTGCAGGTTTAACTGCGATGTTGTGCGTACAAGCGCTGCAGAAAGCAGGTATTAAGCCTGAAGATGGTGATATTTTGGTAACCGGCGCCAGTGGTGGTGTTGGTTCTGTTGCGGTGACCTTGCTAGCGCAGTTAGGTTATCGTGTGGTGGCAAGCTCGGGTCGTGTAGAGCAAAATGGCGCCTTGCTAACTAAGCTAGGTGCTAGCGAAGTCATCGACCGCAGTGAGCTTGAAGCTGACTCGCGTCCACTTGAAAAGCAGCGTTGGGCTGGCGTAGTTGATACCGTAGGTAACAAGGTATTAGCGACTGCATTAGCGCAGATGAATTACGGCGGCGCCGCGGCTATTTGTGGTTTAGCGGGTGGTTTTGCACTACCTACTACGGTAATGCCATTTATTCTACGTGGCGTAAACCTTCTTGGTGTTGACTCCGTTTCTTGTCCATTCGACAAGCGCCAAGCAGCATGGCAAGCCGTGCTCGAACTATTACCTGCTAGCTACTTTGAAGACGCTTGCGAAACGATTTCCCTTGAGCAAGTGCCTGAGTTTGCTCAGCGCATCATTAAAGGCCAAGTAACAGGCCGCGTATTGGTTCAGCTATAAGTAGGTGCTAGGAAAAGCTGAGAAAGGTTCTAGGTCCTAGGGAAAGCCGGAAAGCATGTTTTTTGTAGGTTGGGCTTTAGCCCATCAAGCTTGGATTTTATATAGTATTTGACGGCATAAATACCGACCTACAATGTAAAGCGAAGAAGGTCCTAGGCCCTAGGAAAAGCAAAGATGGCTAAGCTGAGACGAAAAAGCGGCTTCAATCTTACTGTTGTAGGTCGGGCTTTAGCCCGTAAATCTTTTGATTTTCCTAGCAGGGCATAGCCCGTCCTCGTAGCGTAGCGTCCTAGGGCCTAGTACCTTGTTTATTCAGTCCGTCCTCGAAGCACAGCGTCCTAGGATCTAGGTTCTAATAATTAAATATTTTGTGGAGTCTGGGTGAGTAGGTCTTTGATGGCTGAAGCAAACTGTTCACGTAGCCATCTTTGCGCTTTATCTTGATCGCAGCGAGAATGCCAAAACAGATTGTAATCCAAACTCTGCAGCTTAAAGGGCAGTGGTTTAACTTTAAGTTTATGACGCTGCGCGGCAATTTCTGCCATACCTTCAGGCAAGGTTATAATTAGCGGATTAACCGATTGCAGTGCCAGTGCAGTATCTAGATGCGGTGTTCTAAGTAGCTCTGTACGTGCTGGGTATTGGCTAATCGCCTCATCAAGTAGCGCTTTCACCCCGTCACTAATTGCGATGGTGGCATGGGGATAATATAAATAATCCTCTAAGGTGATATCGTTATTTGCCAGCGGATGATTAGGTGACAATAAGCAGCTGACCCCCACCTTACCCAAGAAAGTGTGCTGTAAATTTCCGGTTTGACCGATAGCACGGCAAATTGCCATATCGGCCCCTTTTACACTGAGCTGTGCCTGTAACTCTTTTTGTTGCACCGGTACAATTTCAAGGCGGATCTGCGGCGCCTTTTGATAAATGCTTGGTAAAATAAACGGAATAAGTGCCTGCATTGCATAATCGGTAACGGCAATAGAAAACTGTTGCTGGCACTCCTCAGGTACAAATGCTTTAGGCGTTAGTAGTTCGATTAATTGCCCTGTTGGTTGCCGCAACTGCTGATAACACTCAAGTGCAAATGAAGTTGGCACAAGCTGTTGACCAACCCTGGAAAATAGCGGGTCATTGAGCATTTCTCGTAGGCGCGACAATATACGGCTGGTGGCAGACTGACTTAAATGCAAACGCTTAGCCGCTTGAGTGACACTACGCTCTTCTACCAGAATTTGCAGGGCAATCAATAAGCTTAGATCCTGACGATAGATCTCTTCTAGTTCCATAACTTCCTACGTTTGTTAAGCTATAAGGCTTGTTAATAGGGGATTTCTCAATGTTAGCCTAATGATGGCATAGGAAGTGCGTTACGCAAAAATATTATCCAATTTCCACAAGATAATCCCTTACTATTTAGTTGGTTATCGGCGTCTATTTTTACAAAAAAATAACAAGCTTTTTAAAGCGTATTATTAGCACTTTAGATAGTGGTAAATGACATTTTAAAAAGTCGGTGATAAATCAAATAAAATTGCACTAAGTCAGAGCTATGAAGGTTTTGTTGTTTGAAATTTTGCACTGTAGCGACATTTGGAATTGGTTCCAAAATACCTCTAAAGTAATAAAAAACAGCAATATTAGACTTGGGTTAAAAATCATCAATGTTATTTTCTTGTATGCAGAAAATACTTGTTCAACTCCCGTTTTGGAACTCATTCCAGCTTTATCATTCTTGCGTCTAATAAAAACTAATAGGGTGATGACAGATGAGCAATAAAGATCTGCTAGGACGCCGTAATTTCATTAAAGGATTCGGAGCTGCAGCAGGCGTAGCAATAGCTGCACCAGCATTAGCCGTATCTGAGAAAGCGGATGGCGTTAAATGGGACAAAGAAGTTGAAGTCCTAATTATAGGTTCAGGTTTTGCGGGTTTAGCGGCGGCAATTGAAGCCACGCGAAAAGGTGCAAAAGATGTGCATATTTTTGAAAAGATGTCTTACTTCGGTGGTAACTCAGCCATTAACGGTGGTTTGTTCGCAGCCCCAGGCACACCAATGCAAAAGCAAGAAGGTGTTAAAGACTCTGTAGAGATTATGGTGGCTGACCAATTAAAGTCAGGCCGTGGTATTGCTGATGAAGCCTTATTACGTCACGTCGCTGAACATGCTGTTGAAGCATTGCAGATGACTTTAGATGCGGGTTCTGAATATCACCCATATCTACAACAATTAGGTGGCCACTCAGTTGCTCGTACTTACCAAACGACAGTGAGCTGTGGCGCTGGTATTACTCAGCCGCTATTACATGAGTGCCGTAAACTTGGTGTTCATACTCATAACCGCGCTAAGTTCGAAGGTTTCTTAGTGGGTGATAAAGGCGAAGTTGTTGGCGTGAAAATGCGCGATAACTATCACTTTGGTGAAGATCAACCAGGTAAAGTGACTAATATCCGCGCAACACGCGGTGTGATAATGGCTACAGGTGGCTTTGCTCAAAACGTTGATTTACGTATGGCGCAAGATCCAACTTTGACCGCAGAAGTAGGTTGTACTAACGCACCAGGCGCTACTGGTGAAGGTATGTACGAAATGTTCCGCCTAGGTGCGGTACCTGTCCATTTGGCACATATCCAGTCTGGTCCATGGGCATCACCTGATGAAGGTGGTTTTGGTTATGTATCTAACTACTCTATCTATAACTTCCCGCATTCAGTGGCGATTGACCGTCTAACCGGTAAGCGCTTCATGAACGAAATTGCAGACCGTAAGACGCGTGCCGACGCTGAGCTGAACTGTCGTGATGAAAAGGGTAATGCACTGCCTCCAATTTTAATTACTAGCTATGAAGATTCGAAGAAGCATCCAAATACTAAGAAAGTTATTAAGTACAACGTAGGTTGGAAGTTTGATTCAATTGAAGAGCTAGCTAAGCATTTTGATGTGCCATTGGCGCCACTTAAAGCACAAATTGCTGAGTATAACGAGTACGTTAAGACTCAAAATGACCCGCAATTCGGTAAGAACATGACCGAAGCTAAGGGCAAATATATTAAAGCGCCATTTACTGTTGTTCGCTTATGGCCAAAAGTGCATTACTGCCAAGGTGGTGTGCAGATCAACACAAATGCAGAAGTGAAAGACAGCTTTACCGGCCAAGCTATTCCAGGTCTATATGCGGCTGGTGAAGTGTGTGGTGGTATTCATGGTGTGAGCCGTTTGGGTAGTTGCTCAATTCCTGAATGCATGGTGATGGGTATGACTGCTGCACGCAGCATGATGAAAGCCTAAATTTGCCAGATAATAGAGAGGAATGAGCGATGATTAAATTAAAAGCGGTATTAGCGCTAACCTTTGGTTGCCTATTAAGCCTATCTGCACAAGCTGTAGAGATACGTGACCACCACAAAGAAGTGATTGGTAAAGACTGTAAAACATGTCATGACAATGGCATTAAACAGTTTCCATCAGATCAGGCGTGTTTACAGTGTCATGACGTTGATGACTTAGCAGAACAAACTGCACGCAGTGAAGAAGATAAGTGGCAGAATCCACATAACAACTTGCACTATGGTAAAGAGCTTCCTTGCCAAGAGTGTCATAGTGAGCATGGCACTAAGCAGCCGCTATGTAGCAATTGTCATACGTTTAAGTTTGATAAGTTTAAAAAGTAATTTTAACTCAAAAAGTCTTAATGTAGTTTCATCTCAGCTGCAATAAGAAGTGAGTTTGGCCATAAGGATTCGAGTTATGGCCTCTTCCCTGCATTGTTCTATTTCGGCCTTTCAATATTATTGGAAGGCCTTTTTTATCTATTAGCCTTTCTAAATTTATTTTCTTTTATATTAACTAATTCCAATATTTCTATTTTTTGCATATTTAAAATCTTTGTTTTAAATATGTGACGAATAATGGATTTTATTGGTTATAATTAGCTATTGCCCCATTTTTGGAAATAATTCCAAATATAGTATTTAAATGGAGATTAAAAATTATAATTTAAATAATAGGGTGATATATGAATAGTAAACTAGTACTAGCAACAATGCTGTTATCAAATAGTGTTATAGCTGCTGATATTCCAGAGTTTCTTGATAGATCTGATATTGATAACGCTCAATTTCAGTGTTTAGGTGAATCACCTAAATATAATGCAAAAGATCAAAAGTATATTGATATTTTGTGGGATGAAACACTGACTTATTTACGAGCCTATGCTGAAGCATTAACTAATGATCAAAACAGTGGCTGCCTAAACTCTGATATGGCAATGGTTGACTCAACTGAAGGTGGCCAGCACATGTGTGTAATGGATCGCCGTGATATGAAGCTGATGGTTAAGAATATCTATCAAGTGATTAATAACGCGGATGAGGCTAAGAAATGTTTTGGCGCCCGTGAAGATGTGAGTTGGATTTATAACCCAGGCGGAGAGTTAACTGAAAACTCTCCGGTAGCGCAGCATTTCAAGCGCACGACCTTTGAACAATTCTTCGATAACAAAGTTACTGATAAGCAAGTTAAAAAGCATGGTGAGAGCTTTACCAAAAACTTTTACAAGATGGTGACAGGCGATGAAGTAAAAATGCCTGCAGTATTCCCATATGACATCAGTGCTAATTCATTACCTAACTTATGGGCTTCAGCGGGTTGGTTCCCTATGTATGCTGAAGAAGGTAAGCGCAACGATAAGAACTTTGACAACATCCGCGGCGGTTACGCTTACGCAGAAATCTTTGGTCATTGGGGACTATTGCGTATTGATGAAATCAATGGTGAGAAGGTCGGTGCTGAAGTGGGCATGACAGTTCAATCTGTTGATACGCTATATCCGTTCCACAACCATGCGATCTCTGAAATGTACTACAACATGCGTGTGCCAGCCTGTACTAATCAGTTTAAGACTATTGCAGTTCGTGAAGATTCGCCGTTCGTTAAAACGGTAAAAGAAGACGACAGCATGCGCCGTGTTCAGTTTGATGAAGGGCAACATAACTCGCAAACCATGTGGTTATCTGGCAGTGCAGAGCAAGATTCATTGATGTATTTCCACCAAAATACTATTCATGCTTTTGATGTTGATGGTAGCTGCGAAGCGAAGCCAGAAGAGCGTGCGATTGTGTCTGTTTGGGCTCGCAGTAACGCCAATGATAAGCGTAATGACTATGGCACAACATTATTGTGTGAGTCTGCTGAAAACCCTGGTACACCCGCTAAGCGTGGTGAAGTTATTCAGTGTGATTTAACTAAAGTTAAATGGTAATTCATTGTTAGGTGTGGGCGCCTAGAGCTCCCCTTGGCGCCCTTACCAAGGAATACATGGATTTCAGCATATTAATAAAAATATAAATTATAAAAATGGGGTTAGAATTTAGGTATCTTAATTATTAAAGTATGACAATGTATATTGAATCCATAAATTGATTTTTATGATATTTAGATTTTGCTGAACCCCTCTAATATTAAATGAAGGGTGATTATGAAAAAGTCTATTATTAATTTAGCAGTAGCAAGTATATTGCTTCCAGTTTTTGCAGCTCCAGCAGTTGCAGATGATTTAAATATTGGTGGTTCTGTTAGAGCTAATTACAGCTATAGCGATTATTCTGAGTCTTCTAAAGATAAAGGCGGTGATTTCGATTTTAACTTAGTGTCAATTACCTTTGCAGATAAGTGGAATGATATTGGCGTGAAAGCTGAATATCGATTCTATGACGGTTACGATCATTTAAAATATGGTTATGCATTCTGGGATGTTAATGAAGATCTAACGATTAATGGTGGTGCTATCAGCAAACCATTTGGTAATAAAGGCTATGCCTCTCACAACTGGTGGTACAGCTTAAATTATTACATGGGCTTTGAAGATGATTACGGCGTGGGTGTGAGTGCGCAGTATGAAAATGGTATCTCTTTATCTGAATTCGCCTTCATTAAAAATGCTATCTATGGTGGTACTGACCACCGTGACTTTGCAGGTACGGTAGCCAAAGGTACTGTTGGCGATACCAGTTATAACAATGAAGAAACCAATACGTTAGCTGGCCGTCAAAGCTTCACATTAACCAATGGTGAGTTAACGACGATAGTTGGCGCTTCTGTTGAATATGGTCAGCTGTATAACTCAGAGTTCGGTGAGAATGGCGATACGTTTAATTATGCATTGCACCTAGATATGAACTATGCCGGTTGGGGTTTGCAAGCTCAATATCTGGCGTATGACTTTGACCAATATGATGATGGCAAGATTGATCCAAATAAGATTGGTATGGGGATGCTAGGTGGTTTTTATGAGGTCGCAAGTAAAGGTAATATTTACACTGCTAACCTTTCTAAAAATATCGCCACTTCTTGGGGCTCGCTAACTGTGTACAATGATTTCAGCATGGTGCAGCCAGATGTAGAAGAATTTGATGATTCAATTTTAAATACAACTGGTGTTTCTATTGCCTATGGTCCTCTATTTATTTACGTCGATCATTATATGGCGAAAAATGTGCTGTGGCTTGGTGGTAACAGTTTAGGTTTAGTGCAAACCGATGATGATTGGGATCACCGCTTCAACATCAACTTCGCTTACTATTTCTAAGTTATAGAATCGCGGTATTTAGTCACTATTGCTAACATAAATGCCAACCTAAAGGGTTGGCATTTTTAGTTTTAATCTCGCATTTTTATAAAGGCTTGTTTCTAGCTTAGCTTCTTTTATTAACGTAATTAGCCAAGCATTTGTGCTTGATTGACTTCACCTAGCCCTAACACATTAGCCTTAATCAAGTTGATCAATTGATTGGTCGCATCAGTTTGTGTGTCAGGATTAAGATAAAGCGACTCATTAAAGGTTGGTAGAGGCGGGATGTTGCACTCTATCGGATCGATGATCTGCATTTTATCGGTAATACGAAATTCGGCAATAGGGGCGATTACTAAATCGTTTTCTACAGCCATACACATTGCCGTTGGCGAAGGCGTTGATAGCAATACGCTCATTGGGCGCATTGATATTTGGTGGTTAGCAAATACTTGTGCGCGAATAGGGCAGTTCTCAGGGTAAAGGGCCATAGGTACTGTTTCGCGTTTATGGGCGCTACCGCCTTTGGCAGCAACCCAATGAAAGCGTCGTTCAAACAATAGCTCCCCGTGGCCTGCAGCTGGCGGTTGCCAGTGAGTAGCCACAATCACATCAAACTCACCGTTATGCAGGCGCTTATAGAGGTTGCCGCTAACGTCAGTATCGATGACTAATTCGATACAGGTAAACTCACGAATAAACTCTAATAAGAAGCTTCCAAGATAACGATTGATATAATCTGTAGGTACACCAAGGCGTATCACTTCACGGTTTTGGCAATCTTTTAGCTCATCAATTGCCTGTGAACTGAGCTGCAACATCTTATAGGCATAGTTAAGAAGCGTCTTGCCTGCATCGGTCATCGTAACGCCTTTGTTATCTCTAAGTAACAAAGGTTTGCCAACGCTCTCTTCTAACTTCTTGATTTGCAAACTGATGGTTGACTGTGTACGGCAAAGTTTCTCAGCCGCTTTGGAAAGATTTCCGCATTCAACTACAGCAATAAAACTTTCTAATAGTTCAATTTTTAGCATGAGATATCGATTTTATTCATAGTGGTATCAGTATTACTCAATATCTGAATGCGGCCTAGAGTGCTACTTTATCAATGTGAACTAAATTTCAATTGATTGTTAGATTTGTGAAGAGGTCGACATGAGTAACTGGCAGCAACGAGAAAGCTATTTAACCGATATTGCTGAACGCTGTTTACGTGGTCATAAAAGTTTTGATTTGCGTCGTTCACATCTTGTTGAAGCGAGTCAGATCTCCAAAGGCACTATTTACAATCATTTTCCCAGTGAAGCTGACTTAATGGTTGCGGTTGCTAGCGCACATTATAGAAAACGCTTAGAGCGAGCTGCTGTTGATGATTGCGATTATCAAGATTGTTTAATTCGGTTTTTAATGCACCATTGTTGGGGCCTTCGCGACGATCTGCTTTACGACCGCTTTATTATTTCGCGGGTCATGCCAAACGTTGAATTGCTCGAGCAGGCCACAGACGATAATCGTGCTGCATTTGAGCAGGTTTATGGCGAATATATTCAGTGGAATAATGCCTTAATACAGTCAATTGGTGTGGTTGAAGGCTTCAATCGTGCGGAGTTGGTTGCTAATTACTTACGCGGCGCACAAATTAACTGTGATGACGCAGGTAAGCATTACAATGATGCCAGCATGTACCATCAGTTTAGTTTTGCGTTAGCTCAGTTGATGGGCCACTCAGATAAACGTCTTCCTAAACTCGCTGCATATATAAGCTGGCTTGCCGAACAAGAAGAAACGGCAAACGCAGCTTAAACTGTTGTGTACGCCCAGCATGGGCATGAACTAATGAGGTGAAAGTCCTCTGTAGGAAGGTCACCGTTCAATAACATGCTGTTATTAAACGTTAACTACTAGCGAATGGCAAGGGCTTATCCGTGAGGGTTGGTCTGGAGGAAGCCGCTAGCAAATTTGCGAGCTGATGAACAAGAACATTATATGAGGCGTAGGCTAGAGGTGAGTTGGCACAAGACGACGAAACCACGTGATCTAATGGCCACCGTAAATGATGCAGCAGTGCAAAGAAAGTTCATGTTCTTATCTGGGG
>NZ_JAKILC010000024.1 GCF_023283845.1 Shewanella marinintestina | reverse complement strand
GACATATCGGGTTCGAACCGATGACCTATACCTTGGCAAGGTATCGCTCTACCAACTGAGCTAATGTCGCATAAAACTTTTTTACTTACCGGACTTGGTGTTCCCATAAGCTTTAATTTGGAGCGACATATCGGGTTCGAACCGATGACCTATACCTTGGCAAGGTATCGCTCTACCAACTGAGCTAATGTCGCGTAAAACTTTTTTACTTACCAGACTTGGTGTTCCCGTAAGCGTTAAATTGGAGCGACATATCGGGTTCGAACCGATGACCTATACCTTGGCAAGGTATCGCTCTACCAACTGAGCTAATGTCGCATTTCAATTTAAAATTTGGAGCGACATATCGGGTTCGAACCGATGACCTATACCTTGGCAAGGTATCGCTCTACCAACTGAGCTAATGTCGCATTTCAACTTTTATCAATAATCACTAAGTTGGTGCTTAGCGAAAAGTTGAGGCCGCATTATATGAAAATTTCCCTACTCTGCAACCCTTTCTTTCAAATAATCTGACTGATCGGTTAAATAGTAAATACTTTAGCTCGATAAAACTGCAATTCGGCGATAGATTCTTCGATATCTTGTAAAGCTTGGTGGGTATTCTTTTTGCTAAAGCCATCCATTGCGGTTGGCTGCCAACGACGAACTAACTCTTTAATCGTGCTCACATCGATATTACGATAATGGAAGTAATTCTCAAGCTCTGGCATATAGCGGTTTAAAAAGCGACGATCTTGACCAATACTATTACCACACATAGGTGAAGCACCTGCTGGCACATGTTGTGATAAGAATGCGATAGTCTCTGCAATTGCTTGCTCTTCATTTACTGTACTTGCTCTAACACGATCAACTAAACCTGATTCACCGTGGTGTTTTTGGTTCCAGTCATCCATTAACGCTAATTGTTCATCAGATTGATGAATCGCAATAACAGGGCCTTGGGCAATAATATTTAGCTCTTTATCTGTCACGATTGTGGCCATTTCTATAATCTTATCAACGGTAGGCTCTAGCCCTGTCATTTCTAAATCGACCCAAATCAGATTGTTTTCATCTATAGCCATAATGCGACCTGTTATTCCTGTTAGCCTAAATTCAGGCTTTTTTGTTTAAGACCGTGTATCATACTGCTTTTTTAAGCAACACAAAATCACCTTTATCATTGAAGACTAATACGTGAGTAAAAAGAAACCGCTAAGCCATGGTCAATTACGCAGAATGCGGACCAACCAAAAAAAGAAATTACAGAGCCACGATGCAGGCGAAACGACTGATTTACAAGACAGTACGTTAGGACCTGAGCAGCAAGGCACCATTATTTCCCGTTTCGGCCAGCATGCTGATGTCGAAACCGACGGAGGCCATCTTGCTCGCTGTAATATTCGTCGCAATATTAAAAGCCTAGTAACCGGTGATAAGGTAATTGTGCGTTTAGCATTAACCAGTGAGTCTGGTGCTAGCCGTATCGAAGGTATTGTTGAAGCCGTGCATCCTAGGCATTCACAACTTTCGCGCCCTGATCTTTATGATGGCGTAAAGATTATCGCCTCTAATATCGACCAAATTCTGATTGTCACCTCAGTCAAACCAGCTTTTACAACTCAGATTATTGACCGCTACCTAGTTGCGGCTGAAGATACCGGCATTGAACCTGTTATTATCTTGAATAAAGTTGATTTGATCACTGCTGAAGAAGCTCCTGAAATCGATGCTGCATTAGAACGTTATAAAGCCATTGGTTATCAAGTGTATCGAGTGAGTAGCAAAACCGGCGAAGGTGTTGAGCAACTACATGCATTAATGAATGACAAAGTGAACGTATTTGTTGGCCAGTCTGGTGTAGGTAAATCTTCAATGATTAACGCCATGATGCCAGATGCAGAACTTATTACCGGTGATATTTCTGAAAACTCAGGTCTTGGACAGCACACCACAACTACAGCCAAGCTACTACATATCGCAACTGGTGGTGATTTAATTGACTCTCCAGGTGTACGTGAATTTGCATTATGGCATTTACCGGCTGATCGTGTGGGCTGGTGCTTTGTTGAGTTCAGAGACTACTTAGGTACTTGTAAGTTTAGAGACTGCAAACATTTAAACGACCCTGGATGCTCAATTACCGAAGCGTTTAAAGCCGGAGAAATAACAGAGGATAGATACAATAACTATCATCGTATTATCGCCAGCCTAGACGAGCAAAGACACGCTCGCCACTTTAGAGCCGGCCCAGACGAATAGTCTATGCGGTAAGAAAAGTTTAAACATAGTTAAAGCAGCGCTCTATTTAACCTCAAATAAACATTGCACCTAAATAGCAAAGGCTTTGAGCATTGAGGGCGTCGCAACATAAACAATAGATAGCACCTACAGGTTAGGTGACAGATTTAAGGATATTCAAATTGGATAAAGTAAAAATTGCTCTGCAATATATTATGCCTAAGCATTTGCTTTCTCGTCTTGTTGGCAAGCTTGCTGCTGCAGAAATGGGCTCTGTAACAACGGCTGCAATTAACTGGTTCATTAAACAATATAAAATTGATATGAGCGAAGCCGCTGAACCAGAAGCAACGGCTTACCGTACATTTAATGACTTTTTCACTCGAGCATTAAAGCCTGGTATGCGCCCACTTTGCGAAGACAATGACTATATCGTTCATCCCGTTGACGGTGCAGTCAGCCAGTTAGGCCCAATTAAAGAAGGTCGTATTTTTCAAGCTAAAGGTCATGACTATTCTTCACTTGCGCTGCTAGGCGATCAAGCTGATGATGCTAAGCGTTTTGAAGGTGGTGACTTTGCCACTATCTACCTTGCCCCAAAAGACTATCATCGTATTCATATGCCAATTAAAGGCACCTTGTCTAAGATGACCTACGTGCCAGGCGAACTATTTTCAGTAAACCCGCTAACAGCAGAAAATGTACCGGGCCTTTTTGCCCGTAACGAACGTGTTGTAGCCATTTTTGAAACTGAAATAGGTCCTATGGCGATGGTACTTGTTGGCGCAACAATTGTAGCGAGTATTGAAACTGTTTGGGCTGGCACCATTACTCCTCCAACAGGCAAAAAAGTATTCACTTGGGATTACCCAACTGAAGGCCCTAATGCACTAACTCTAGAGAAAGGCGCTGAAATGGGTCGTTTCAAACTAGGAAGCACTGTAGTAATGCTATTTGCAAAAGATGCATTAGATGAATTTGCCGATGGAGTAGAACCTAAAAGTGTGACGCGTATGGGTCAAGCTTTTGCAAAAATCGAAGATTAATCTCTCAAGGTAGGCATGGATAGTAAAAAGACAGGACTGTTAGAACTCCACTTCGCGGTATTACTCTTTGGTGGTACCGCTTTATTTTCCAAGCTTATTCCCCTCAGCGCACTAGATATTACTCTACTGCGCTGTGTTGTTGCTGCCAGCGTTCTTGCGTTAATCGTTAAAGTCAGTAAGCAACCTTTATCACTCAATGTAGGTAAAGACTACTTTATTGCCATTGGGCTTGGGGTCCTTGTAAGCCTTCATTGGGTCACGTACTTTGCTTCCATGCAACTGTCATCCGTAGCAATAGGTATGATTGCCTTTTTTACCTATCCAGTTATGACTGTACTCGCCGAGCCTATAGTCACCAAAACCAAGCTAAAGTTAGCCGATGTGGTTAGTGGTATATTGGTATTGATTGGAGTGTCTTTATTGATCCCTGAGGCAAGTTTAGGTAACGACGTGACCTTAGGTATTGCTGTCGGCATCTTATCCGCGGCGCTATTTACAGCGCGTAACCTACTCCACAAACGTTATTTTTCAGTCTATAGCGGTCAGCAAGCAATGTTTTACCAAACCTCTGTTGCAGTATTCTTTCTTGCACCTTGGATGGAAGTAGAACTCAATACCATAGAGCAAAATGTTTGGTGGTTAATCATTTTATTAGGCGTGGTTTTTACAGCTGCTCCCCACGCACTATTTACTTCTGCATTAAGACTATTAAGCGCAAAAACCGTTGGTTTAGTCTCTTGCTTACAGCCTTTTTACGGTGCAGTGCTTGCATTACTTATCCTCAATGAAGATTTAGCCCTGAAAACCGTTATTGGCGGCACATTAGTTGTGGCAACAGCACTATTCGAGACTCAACAAAGTCACAGATCAAATAGCGTAAAAAAGACTGCCTAGAGCGATTTATTTATCAAGATAACTTGGCTACTATAACTAGGTCTTTTTTGCTTGCTCAAACTCTTATCATGTATCGTTTTTTATTGCTCGTTCTGTGTGTATTAACCCTATCGGCCAACGCTAATCCTCTTCAGCTTGAAAAACGGTTAGGGCTTTCTCCTACGAATGCAGAATCAACCCCACAAGAACAGCTAATACTATTACAAGATAAAACGAGTGATCTGCTTTTAACTACAACAAACGCTGAAGATTTAGTGCGTAATTATGCCGAGCATAAGCAAAATCTATTAGCACAAATTGAGGAAGCTAAACAAGCTCTTAGTGCTTCATCACAGCAAGATATCAATCAACAAGCTTCGCTGGCTTATCTGCGCTTATCTGAATTAAAAGAAGTAGAGATCAGTCTAGGTCAAAAAATTAATGGCTTGATAAAATCTCATAATGAACTTCCAAACGCCTTAGTCGAAGCTAGAGATACACTGCTAAAGCATAAAAAGATCCGCATTAGCAAAGAGCAAACAATTGCTAATGATATAGTAACGGCACAAAGAGCACTCTATCAGCAGCATGTAAAAACCCTAGAAGCCTTGTTAGCAAGCAGCCAAAAAGAGATAGAGTTAAACCAGCTGCAATTAAAACTTGTTCGAGAGCAACTCGCTCAACAAGAGTTATTGATTGAGCAACTCAACCAACAAATAGTAAAGAAAAGACAAGCACAAACCGAAGCGGCGATCGCAGGAAGTCTATTGCCTAGCGATAAGAATCATGACCCTATCGCCCAAGAGCTTAGCGATAGTAATCTTATTTACGGTGAAAGCTTAAAAGAAGTTAACCATAAGATCAGTTCAACCCTCAATCAACAAGAACAAGCTGAAGCCTTATATCAAACTCAAGCTAAACAGCTATCGACTATCCAACAGCAAATTGGCTGGATCAAACTAAACTCAGCATTTGGCGAGCGTTTTTTGCAAATGCTACAGGCTTTGCCTAAGCCACCAAGCCAAGAACCCGTTCAAAGTGAAATAGCAAATACTCGCCTTGCGCGCTATCAAATCGAGCAAGCGCAAACACTAAACAGCCAACAAACTACTGAAGCAGCTGTTGGTAACTCATTGCAACGCAAATTACTCGAGTCACAAGGCTTACTGCTGCAACAACTGCTACAAAGCTATGATCAGTATCTTAGCGAACTTGCTAACCTGAGGGTTAATTACGAACAGCTCAACCAGCAATATCTAACCTTAAAGAGCATACTCAACGAGCACCTTTTCTGGGTTCCCAATGCAAATAGTATTGGTGGTTTGTGGATCACGGATCTACATCAGAGTATTCAATGGATGCTACAGCAGGCACCTTGGAGCCAAATGCAAAGCTCGTTTGATGAACAGAGCTCACTTTGGTCTTGGTGGTTAATCCTGTTTGTTATTAGCATGCTAGCCCAAGATATTCTTACGCCTAAATTTAAGTCGGCAATGCGTCGTGAATTGCCCTTTGTCGGTAACGTAACCCAAGATAAGTTTATTTATACATTTCACGTTTTGATTAACTCATTTGGTTACAGTCTACTAAAGCCCCTTCCTATCGTGTTGGCTGGCGGCATATTTTATCAGTCAAGTCATAATTTTGTTTCCGCTATCGGTATGGGGATTATGGCGTCGGGTATTTTGTACCAGTTATATCGCTTCATCTTCTTGCTAGCATTAGATAGAGGCTTATTAATCAACCACTTTAAGGCGCCAAAATCACTTGTTAGATCAGGGCTAGATCGCTTTAAAAAATTTACGATTATGGCAACACCATTCTTTGCTATCATGGCTTTTACGGAAGTAATAGATACCTCGCTTGTACGTAATAGTTTAGGCCGTGGCGCGTTTATACTATTTTGCTTGATGCTGTTTTGGTTTTACAAAGACATGCTAAGCCTGTCGAATAAACAGAGCACTGAGGAGCACAGTAAAAATAAGAAGCTAATCCAGAAATTACTTTGGGCGATGCTTATTATTATGCCACTCGCCTGTGCAGTTTTAGCCTTCCAAGGTTATTACTACACCGCATTCCAAATGTTCTTACAGCTACAACTATCTTTAGTTTTTGGTCTAGGCTTCTTGCTGCTGTATCACTTGATAAAGCGCTGGATGCTTATTGAGCGTCGCCGTATTGCCTTTGAACGCGCTAAAGCAAAACGTGCAGAACTGCTGGCTCAACGTGAAAAAGGCGAAGTCAGTGTTGGCGATCAAAGCGATACTTATGAAGAACCTATCGTCGACCTAGAAACTATCTCTAGCCAGTCTTTAGGCTTGGTTCGCTCGTTATTATTGCTCGCGTTTTTAGCCAGTATTGTGGGTTTGTGGACTCAAACTCATACCGCACTATTCTCACTGCTTGATGGTGTGACTTTATGGTCAAGCAACACCACAGTAAATGGTATTGAACAGCAGATCCCGATCACTCTTAAGTCGTTGTTGCTTTCACTGATTATCGTTGGATTCTCGATGATGATTGCGACTAACTTACCCGGCCTTATTGAGTTAACCATCTTACAGAGATTAGATCTAAGCCAAGGCACTGGGTTCGCACTTACCACAGTAAGTCGTTATTTGGTTGTACTGTTTGGTGTCTTAAGCGGTTTCTCAACCTTAGGTATGGAGTGGTCGAAGTTACAGTGGCTTGTGGCTGCATTATCGGTCGGCTTAGGTTTTGGCCTACAAGAGATCTTTGCTAACTTTATCTCAGGTTTAATTATCCTATTCGAAAAGCCTGTACGCATCGGTGACACTGTAACAATACGCGATCTCACCGGCACAGTGAGTAAGATCCAGATCCGTGCCACCACTATCGTTGACTGGGATCGTAAAGAGATCATCGTACCTAATAAGGCTTTTATTACCGAGCAGCTAATCAACTGGTCTTTATCCGATCCTATTACTCGCGTCATTGTCTATGTATCAGTTGCAAGAGACTCTGATCCAGCACGTGTTGAAGCAGCACTTTATCAAGCCGTACAAGACTGTGATGATGCACTATTGTCACCTGAACCAGAAGTTTGGTTCGCAGGGTTTGGTCAACATACACAAGATTTTGAAGTAAGAGCTTACGCTAAAGATATGGGCGCACGCTGGCCGTTAAAACATAAGCTGCACAAACAGATCACTAAAAAATTAAATGAAAATAATTTAGTACTCGCTTATCCTCAGCTTGAGGTGCACTTGTCGTCGAGCCAAAGCAAAGACGTCCAAAACTTAATTAGAAGCTAATTAGAGAGTATAAAAACTGCTATGAAGATATTTGCTCACCGCGGTGCCAGTGGTTATATTGCTGAAAATACTCTCGCCGCTTTCGCCAAAGCTATTGAGCTCGGCGCAACTGCGGTTGAGCTTGATATTCACCTCGTTGAAGATGAGCTCTATGTATTTCACGACCGACGTCTTGAGCCTAAAAGCTCCGGACACGGCTTAATAGAGCAATACAGTAAAGCAGCTATAAGCCAGTTAACAATTGGGGGGGAGCAAATCCCAACCTTGTGGCAAGTACTTACTTTGCTTAAGCCCCACAACACCTTAGTTAACATTGAACTAAAAGGGCTTGCTTGCCTTGATGCTTTTGTAGCGCTTTATCCTAAACTTATCAACGAACTAGAATACGATAACAATAAGCTGCTAATGTCATCGTTTAATCACCCTTTTCTTGCGGGCTTAAAACAGCGATATTCAGATGCACATGTTGCTCCATTAATCGAAGGCATCCCACTAGAATTGGCTGGTGTCGTTAGCCAACTCAATGCGTATTCTATTCATTTAGGTCTTAGTTTCACCACCCAAGAAATGGTGGATGACGCTCACAAAAGAGGCGCCAAAGTGTATGTTTACACCGTAGACAATCTAGATGATCTTGATATGCTAAAACAGATGGGCGTAGATGGTATTTTTACTAACTATCCCGACCGAGCACTGCAGCATTTAGCGCAATTAAGTAAATAGCAAAACACGCGTACTGTATAAAGCGAGTAAAATAAACTAGACTTAAATTAGTAGCTTACATAGTGGTTAGACTTGCCTATTGCGCTGCGCCCAGCTTCCGATAAAGAAGAAAACAGCAACAACCAATACAAACAACCAATGGGTCGGTACTTTTGCCATATACTGCGCTAACAATGGGCTTAAATGGATAATAATCAGCCCGTAACCAAACGCGTTCACAATAATGAAAATCAAGGTTCGTAGCAAAAAAGAGCGTCCTGCAAAATAACGACGTAAGAAACGATTGATGTCAGCACCAAACACGACAAGCAAGCAGGCTACAATTGCAGTAGCGACTTCTGTCAACCAAGGGTAAATAAACGCCCCTAAATAGTTCAAAAATTCAATTAGGTTAGATATTAGATTCGCCATTTATTAAGTACATAAAAACATAGATAAATGTAGGATATAGGGAGTTAGTATGGGACACAAGTTACTCTTACTCACCAGAGAAAATGAGCGTTATCGCCAACTGTTAAACTCATGCCATCTGCCAAACACCATTATTTTGGACGATGATCCTCAAGGTATTTTTAATGCCGATATCTGGCTAGCTGAGCCTAAGCTAGCCGCACCATTATTACCCCATGCCGCTAATTTAAAGTGGATGCAATCGACCTTTGCAGGTGTCGATGCACTCGTAAAACCTAGACAAAGAAAAGATTATGAGCTCACCAATGTTAGAGGAATTTTTGGTCCACTTATGAGCGAGTACCTATTTGGTTACCTACTAGCCTATCAACGTGATCATAAAAAATATAAAACCCAACAAGATCAGAAAGTTTGGTTACCTGGTAGTTTTAAAACGCTTCAAGGCCAAACCTTACTCTTGTTAGGTACAGGCTCTATTGCTAAGCATATCGCTCAAACAGCCAAGCACTTTGGGATGCATGTTATTGGGATTAATCGTGGCGCTAAGCCCACAAGAGGCTTTGATGAAGTCGACACATTGGCAAACCTAACCCACTACCTCCCCCGAGCAGATGCCGTTGCTAGCATCTTACCAAGCACACCAGAAACCAAAGGTGCACTCAACCCGCAAACCTTGTCACTATTAAAGGACGAAGTTGTGCTATTTAACCTTGGCCGCGGAGACGTACTCGATCTCGACGCTCTCTATCAACAGCTTGTCACTCACACAGAACAGCAAGCGATTTTAGATGTGTTCAACCAAGAACCATTACCTGACGATCACCCTATTTGGTCACTAGATAATGTCATCATTACGCCGCATATCGCAGCTCCTAGCTTTCCAGAGCAAGTAGTAGAGATCTTTTCTGAAAACTTTCACAAGTGGATAAAAGGCGAAAAGTTATCTCATAGAGTCCACTTTGAGCGCGGCTATTAGGCTAAGACTTAGTATAAACTTTTCTATGAAGCTGCCTGCAACCTCAATAGTAATGTGATGTAGGCACGCTTTTTAATAACGAGTAGCAACCAAATACGTCATAATTATATCTAGCCGCTATTAGCATTGAGAATTATTTTCATTTATACTTCGGCTATATTCGATTTAGAGATGATATTTAATGTACGTTTGTCTTTGTCACGCAATTACTGATACGCAAATCAAAGAAGCAGTTAGACAAGGTGATATGTCACTTGCCGACGTTAAAAAACGTCTTGGTGTTGCGGACCAATGTGGTAAATGTGCCAAAATGGCAACCCAGATCATCCAAAGACAAGTTGATATCGAACCCAACTTTTATGAAGTGGCTTAATACCAATAAGTATAACTAGCCAAATCTGACCCAATAAAAAATGCAGCCTAATGGCTGCATTTTTTATTGCTAAGATAGCTCGTTAAACGACGGGTTCACCGTCACCAAGCTCAACGCTATCGACACGCTGTAGTCCTCGCGGCAATTTAGCACCACGACGACCACGCTCACCTCGATAATGCTCTAGGTCACTCGGTTTAAGGGTTAGCTTACGTTTACCTGCCCACAAGGTGACAGACATATCTTCAGGGATCACATTCAAGTGCAGCAACCATTCTTCTCGATTTTTAGCGCGCTCAGTAGGAATACCGATGATCTTGTTGCCTTTACCTTTAGATAGCTGCGGCAATGCATCAAGTGAAAACAACAACATTCTACCTTCGTTGGTAATGGCCAAAATCGAACTCGGTTTTGATTGATCGACTTTTCTTGGCAATAACACTTTTGCATTAGTTGGTAGACTCAGAAGTGCTTTACCCGCCTTGTTACGCGACACCATGTCTTTATTGGCGCAAATAAAGCCGTAGCCAGCATCAGAGGCTAATAAGTAGCATTGCTCCTCATCAGACAGCAAGACATGCTCCATCGTCGCACCAGGCGCTAAATTAAAGCGAGTAGTGATAGGCTCACCTTGGGATCGGGCAGATGGTAGAGTATGGGTTTCAGTGGCAAATGCCCTACCCGATGTGTCAATAAACACACTTGGCTGATTACTGCGCCCTTGCGCAGAACGTAAGAAGCTATCACCTGATTTATATGACAGGTTCTGACCATCTACGTCATGACCTTTAGCGCTGCGCACCCAGCCTTTTTCAGAAAGCACAACGGTCACCGATTCTGCCGGTACTAGCTCTTGCTCGGTTAGCGCTCGTGATTCGCTGCGCTCAACCAAAGGCGAGCGACGCTCATCACCGTAATCTTCACCATCACGGATAAGTTCTTTCTTAATAAGCGTTTTCATTCGACGTTCAGAGCTTAACAATAACTCTAACTTATCGCGCTCAGCTTCAAGCTCACTTTGCTCAGACTTAATCTTAAACTCTTCAAGTTTAGCTAAGTGACGCAATTTAAGATCTAAGATCGCATCGGCTTGTTTATCAGATAAATCGAAACGCTTAATCAACTCAGCTTTGGGATCGTCGTTATAACGAATGATCTCAATCACTTCATCGATATTCAAAAACGCTATCATTAACGCATCTAAAATATGTAAGCGCGATAATACCTTATCTAAGCGATATTCTAGACGACGCTTAACCGTAGTCATTCTAAACTCAAGCCATTCGGTTAACAGTTGGAGCAAACCTTTGACTTGCGGACGACCATTTAAACCGAGTACGTTCAGGTTAACGCGGTAGCTCTTTTCTAAATCAGTAGTTGCAAATAGATGCGCCATCATCTGATCGCAATCAACACGATTCGAGCGCGGCACAATCACCATGCGTACAGGGCTTTCGTGATCAGACTCATCACGTAAATCGGTTACCATAGGTAACTTCTTCGCCTGCATTTGATTAGCAATTTGCTCTAAAATCTTACCGCTACTTGCCTGATGCGGCAGCGCGGTAATCACCACTTCACCATTTTCAACGGTGTAAACAGCACGCGCTTTAATTGAACCACGGCCTGTTTGATAGATTTTAGTGATATCGGCAGCTGGAGTAATAATTTCTGCTTCAGTCGGATAATCAGGGCCTGGAATAAACTCCATCATGCGCGCTAAATCGGCTTTTGGATTATCCAATAACTCAACACACGCCCCTACGAGCTCTTTAACGTTATGTGGAGGTACATCGGTAGCCATACCAACAGCAATACCAGTGATACCATTGAGTAAGATATGTGGTAAACGAGCAGGCAGAACCAGTGGCTCTTTCATGGTACCGTCAAAGTTCACGCCCCAATCAACAGTGCCTTGACCAAGCTCACTTAGCAGAACCTCTGAAAACTTAGACAGTCTCGCTTCGGTATAACGCATTGCCGCAAACGACTTAGGATCATCCGGCGCTCCCCAGTTACCTTGGCCATCAACGAGTGGATAACGATACGAGAATGGCTGCGCCATCAACACCATAGCTTCATAACAAGCACTATCACCATGGGGATGATATTTACCTAATACATCACCAACGGTACGCGCCGATTTCTTATGCTTAGATTGAGCAGATAAGCCAAGCTCACTCATGGCGTAGACAATACGTCTCTGAACCGGTTTGAGCCCATCACCAATATGCGGCAACGCTCGGTCCATGATGACGTACATGGAATAGTTCAGATATGCCTCTTCCGTGAAGCGGCGGAGAGGCATTTGCTCAACGCCATCAAGGCTTAAATCTATCGCATCACTCATTAATCATTATCCTGTGACTGATTCTTTGCTGACTCTTTATAAAACAAACGGTAAACGTTGCCTTTTAAATCATCAGATATATACATGGCACCATCGGGTGCTGTGACCAATGAATATGGTCTTGCGACGGGGAATTCACCGTCTAAAAAGCTAACTACTGTACTGCGCTTTATTACATCGCCTTCTTGGATCTCTAGCATAACAACTTGATAGCCCACTTTACTTGAGCGGTTCCAAGAGCCATTTTCAGCAACAAACATTTGATTATGATAGCGCTCAGGAAATTGACTACCACGGTAGAAATGCATCCCTTTAGCACCTACGTGTGCTGGTAACTCATAATTTGGAGCAACGACCTTTAGGTTTTTAGGCTTATCGTATGCAGGTTCAACGATGTCTGTGGCGTGAATATAAGGAAACCCATAATGACTGCCAGTTAACTCAACCTTATTGATTTCGTCAGGCGGTAAATTGTCGCCCATCCAGTCTCGGCCAAGATCAGCAAACCAGAGTTGGTTATTATCCACAGACCAGTCGAACGCAACGACCTTTCTAACACCGCTTGCAACTTGCTCTGTAGCGCCTGTTTTAACGTTTATCGCAATAATACTGCTATAAGGCGCTTCAGACTCACACACATTACAGGGTGCACCAATGGCAATATAAAGGCGTCCATCAGGGCCGAAATGCATCGCCCTGCGGCTTTTTTTACTGTTGCCAGGTAAGCGATTGTAAACCTCTTTAGGCCGTCCAGGACGTTTTAAGCGCGACTCAATTTGATTAAAACGTAAGATGCGGTCATCTTCAGCAACGTATAACGAGCCGTCGTTAAACGCGATAGCTTCAGGGTAATCTAGACCTTTGGCTATCACATAACGCTTATCTACTCGTCCATCGTTATCGACATCAACCAAGGCTGTAATTGTGCCATCTCGGAAAGAGCCAACAAACAAAGTGCCATTATCACCAACGGCGAGCTGTTTCGCGTCGCCGAGATTAGAAGCATATAAGCTTAAGCCAAAACCTTTAGAAACAGTGATCATCATTGGCTCTGCGGCCAATGCACTGCAACTAAAAACAAAATGGGCGCAAAGTAGCGATATCCCAACAGCTATTTGATTTCGATAGTTTTCAAACGTCATTATTATTCTTTTGTCTGATTATAATCACAAACTGCCGATTAGAGCTGGGCGAGATCACCCTTTGTTTCTAACCAAGTTTTTCTGTCCCCAGAACGCTTCTTGGCGAGTAACATATCCATAAGAGCCATAGTGTCATCAGCATCATCTATGGTTAATTGCACTAGTCGACGTGTATTTGGATCCATCGTTGTTTCACGCAGTTGTAGCGGATTCATCTCACCCAATCCCTTGAATCGTGTTACTTGGACTTTTCCTTTCCGCTTTTCTGCGGCAATTCTATCAAGAATGCCGTCTTTCTCAGCCTCATCTAAGGCGTAGAATACTTCTTTACCGATATCGATACGGAACAGAGGTGGCATAGCCACATAAATATGTCCTTGCTCCACTAATACCTTGTAGTGCTTCATAAATAGTGCACATAACAAGGTCGCAATATGCAGACCATCCGAGTCTGCATCGGCAAGAATACAAATTTTTCCATAACGTAATTCTGAAATATCAGCACTATCAGGATCGCAACCAATCGCAACCGAGATATCATGTACTTCTTGCGAAGCCAACACTTGAGAAGCATCGACTTCCCACGTATTCAAAATCTTACCACGTAGCGGCATAATCGCTTGGAACTCACGATCACGAGCCTGCTTAGCACTGCCTCCCGCAGAGTCACCCTCCACCAAGAATAGTTCGCCACGCATAGGATCTTGACCACTACAATCGGTCAGTTTTCCAGGTAACGCTGGTCCAGAAGTAATACGCTTACGCGCCACTTTCTTAGCCGCTTTCAAACGCTTTTGTGCATTATTAATACACATGTCTGCTAAGGCTTCTGCTTGCTCAGTATTGGTATTTAGCCACAAGCTAAATGCATCGCGAACAATCCCCGAGACAAATGCAGCACACTGCCTACTAGAAAGCTTTTCTTTCGTTTGACCGGCAAACTGTGGATCTTGCATCTTAATCGATAAGATAAAGGTACAGCGATCCCAAATATCTTCTGGCGTTAACTTGATACCGCGAGGCACTAGGTTTCTAAACTCACAAAACTCACGCATAGACTCGAGTAAACCTTGTCTAAAACCGTTAACATGAGTACCACCCAGTGGGGTAGGAATAAGGTTTACATAACTTTCGTTAAGGTATTCACCACCTTCAGGTAGCCAAGTTATCGCCCAGTCGGCGGCTTCTAAATTTCCCGCAAAACTGCCTACAAATGGCACTTCCGGAAGTGTTGGCACGCCCTTAATTGATGTTCTAAGGTAATCTTCTAAGCCACTTTCATAAAACCATTCTTGGGTTTCATTGGTTTGCTTATTAACAAATTTAATGCGCAGACCAGGGCAAAGTACAGCCTTAGCTTTTAATAGGTAAACCAGTTTAGTTATAGAGAAGTTGCCGGAATCAAAATAGCTTGCATCAGGCCAAAAATGTACACTTGTACCAGTATTACGGCGGCCACATGTACCAGTAACGTGCAGGTCTTCAACCTTTTCACCATGCTCAAAAGCCATTTCATAGACTTCAGCATTACGTCTAACAGTGATTTCAACACGGCTTGAAAGCGCGTTAACCACCGAAATACCAACACCGTGAAGACCACCAGAGAATTGGTAGTTTTTATTAGAGAACTTTCCACCTGCATGCAGCTTAGTTAAAATAAGCTCTACACCGGGGATCCCCTCTTCAGGGTGGATATCAACCGGCATACCACGGCCGTCATCGATAACTTCCAAAGAGTTGTCGGCATGTAAAATTACGTCGATTCGACTCGCGTGCCCTGCTAATGCCTCATCGACACTATTATCTATGACTTCCTGTCCTAAATGGTTCGGGCGCGAAGTATCGGTATACATACCGGGGCGACGTTTTACAGGGTCAAGTCCATTTAGGACTTCAATAGCATCTGAGGTGTATTGGTTTGTCATGGCACACATATTATTTTGTTATTCAGGCCATGTTGCGGCCCTACGGGTCTATTTGTCAAGAAAACAGATATTCACAGATAGAAGCAAGTTGGTCTTTATAACCGATAAAACTATGGTCGCCATCGGGTTCTATTAACAGCTTACAACAGTGATATTTCTGCACGGCCTGTTTGTAGTCGAGCACTTCATCGCCTGTTTGTAACAGTACATAAAAGCGATCAGGATTTAATATTGCGGGCGTATTGTAGCGCCCGACGTCGTGTTTATGTTCGGCAACGACTTGGTAGGTTTCATCCGTGTAGGGATTGTACTGAGTGCCAATGAATTCATCAAATAGTTCGAAAGGTTTTACTGCAGGATTAACTAAAACTGCGCGTCCACCGTAAGTTTCGGCTAAATAACTTGCGAAATATCCGCCTAATGAAGAACCAATATAAGTCAGCGGCTCACCTTCAGCTTGCGCTTTTTCTACAATATCGATTAGCAGTGCCATCGCCTCAAGCGGTTCGCTGGGCAATTGTGGCTGAAAAAATGGGAGCTGAGGATGATGTTCCGCGATATAGCTGGCGGTAACCAAACCTTTATCTGACAAAGGCGAACTATTAAATCCATGTATGTATAGCAGCATATTTCCTCACACTGCGGCGTATCTTAGCTACTAATAACCGCCTGCATCTTTATCTGGTGAGAAGTTCTCACCCGGTACCCGGTAAACATTGGTTAGAATGCTACCATCGGATTTGAGCTCCAGCAAACGGTATCCCGGTTGCAACGCATCGAGTGCAAAATAAGGCGACTTAGGTTTGAACTGAATACATGTTGATGGCGTAGCCATCAGCTTAATTGCTCCATGGGGACCAAAATGTTCTGTTTCGACATTTTGATGGATATGCCCCCAAAGTAACCCTTTTACTTGTGAGTATTGCGCAACTTGGGCAATAAAGGTTTCACCATTATCCATGCAGTGTTGATCAAGCCAAGTACAGCCTGCTAAAACTGGATTATGATGCATAACTAAAAGCGTATGACGATTAGGCTCTTCTGCAATCGCATTTTCAATAAGTGCTAGCTCAGCTTCAGACATATGCCCACCAGGGCGTCCTCGTACCGTAGAGTCCAACATAATGATTTGCCAATTACCGGCTAAAATGCGCTTCTGCCCAAATACCTGCGAGCCTTGCATGTGCAGATTCATGATGCGAGGGTCGTCATGATTCCCCGGCAGGTAATGACACGGCATATCTAAAGGCTTAATAGCATTAACAAAGTTATGATACGACTCAATAGAGTAATCTTGACTTATATCGCCTGTCGCTAGCATAAAGTGCGCAGGATAGTTAACCGCAGAGATAGTGTTTAACACTGCGCCTAGACTTTGAGCAGTATTGACACCAAGTAGCTGTGCTTCAGGATCAGCAAACAGGTGAGGATCTGTGACTTGCACAATTCTCACACTCTTAGCTTCAGAAATTGAATAAGAGATAGCTGCTTTTAGCAAATTAGTTACCCAATAATCAGATCAACTGACAAATTTAGTTAAGTTATCAATCTTCAATAACTCTTCTAGAAAAGCATTGACTTGGTACTTTTCATCCCGATGATGCATATGCATATTTGGATAATCATACACTGGTCGCAATTGGTAAATCTGTTGACTAGTTAACACTTCTGCTAATTTAGCATCATGATAAATGCGTACAGAGACTTTAGGTGTTGACACTAACTCATGGTTACCTACGCAGCGTGAGATCTGCACTAACTGAGTATATTTAGTATTTTCCAGCAACTGCACATCTAACTGACCAAACTCACCTTTCACTCGCCACTGTGAGCCTTCACTTGGCTCTAAAGTCAGCCATCTTTGAATATGCATATAATTACGCCCACAAAGTGCCAGAAACTGGCTGACATTAGGCTGATACTTATTCTTTTTCGCTAAAGTGACATATGACACAAATTAAACCAACGCTATCTATATAAATGTATTGAATAAGAACAATGAAAGTAACCGCTTGATGCAGTTAACCCTATTGTTTGACGATATTTTGATAATTAAGTTGCAACCAAAGAAGTCCAATCACGGTTGACGCATTGTCTATTTGACCATCTACGACCATTTGATAAGCTTGCTCACGACTAACAACATGCACACGTATATCTTCATGCTCATCAGCAAGTCCATGCACACCATCAGCATCAGCTGCTGTTACGTTAGCCCAATAAAAATCAAAACGCTCACTTGTGCCGCCAGGGCTAGAAAAGTATTGATTAACTTGAGTAACACTTTTTGCGGTTAATCCCGTTTCCTCAAGTAGTTCCCTATGAGCGACATCCATTGATGTCTGCCCATTATCGATCATTCCGGCCACTAATTCTAATAACCAAGGTGTTTTTGCGTTTTCAAGTACAGGAATGCGAATTTGTTCTATTAATACGACTTGGTCCATAACAGGATCATAAGGTAAAACAACCACGGCATTACCACGTTCAAACACTTCACGCGTGACAACATCACTCCAGCCACCAGCAAACAGCCTATGCTTGAAGCGATACTCTTCCATTTTAAAGAAGCCTTTATACAAAGGTTTCTTGCTCAATAGCTCTACATCATCACGCTTGAAGGTGCTGTTCATTTCTTGTCCTAAACATACTTGTTTATAAAGGTATTTATGCCACAATAAAGTCAAATAAAAATATTAATACTATGATGCATGCAGTACTAATCATAAGCATCAAAAACTGTTACACTTCTGAGTTGACTTAGAATTTGTAGGTTTTTAATATTTAACCCACTAAGTTTAGATGTATTGGGAAGCGTCGGGAAGCGCAAACCGCCTTACTTTTTATTATATGTAAGGCAAAGCTAAACATAACAAGTTAAATTCGCTCCTCAATGGGGAATTTTGTCTAAAAGGACAGCAAATGAAATTCAAGATCCGTTCTCTATGTGCCGCACTGACCCTTGCAGCGACAGCGCAAGTTGCTCATGCCGATGACCTTCTTCAAATATATCAACAAGCATTGACGAGTGATCCTGTTGCGCTTCAAGCTAAAGCTCAACGTGATGCTCTGTACGAACAGATTGAAGAAAACCGTGCTCCACTACTACCAACAATCAGTGCTAATGTTGGTTACGACAAAGCATGGAATGACCCAAGCGAAGATTCAAGCGGTATTGTCGGTGGCGTAACCTTAAATCAGGTAATTTACGACCACAGTGCATGGGTTGGTTTAAGCCTTGCTGAAAAAGCAGCATCTCAAGCAGACTCTGCATACGCATCAGCGCTACAAAACCTTATTATTCGCGTAACCAACGCTTATTTTGACGTACTAACAGCCAAGGACAACTACGAGTTCCAAGGCTCTGAAAAGCGTGCAATTGAGCGTCAGCTTGAGCAGACTAAACAACGCTTTGCAGTGGGCCTTACAGCAATTACCGACGTACATGAAGCACAAGCTCAATATGACTTAGCTAATGCGACTGAAATTTTGGCTGAAAACACCCTAGCAAATAGCTACGAAGCACTGCGTGAAATCACAGGCATTGATCATAAGAACATCAATATTCTGGATACCAATCGTTTCTCTGCATCTGCTGTTGCTCCAGCGTCTTCAACAGACTGGATAAAAATGGCAGAAACCAACAGTGTTGATCTAATGACAACACGTATTGGTAAAGACATCGCTGAAGAAACAATTACCCTTTATAAAGCTGGCCACATGCCATCACTTAGCTTAAATGCAGGTTACAATAAAGGCATAGAGCAAGAGCCTGGTAACGACTTCGACAATGGCACAATTGGCGTAACACTAAGTATTCCTATTTTTGAAGGTTTCAAGGTGTCTTCAAAAGTTAATCAAGCTCAGTACCAATATGTTGAAGCAAGCGAGAAGCTAGAACAGACGCACCGAAAAGTGGTTAAAGATGTACGTAATAACTTTAACAACGTTGGCGCTTCTATCAGCTCAATCCGCGCTTATGAGCAGTCTGTAATCTCTTCAGAGAGTGCGCTTAAAGCAACTCAAGCTGGTTTTGAAGTCGGTACACGTACTATTGTTGATGTATTAAACCGTACTCGTGACCTTTACGATTCAAAGCGTAAACTATCTGATGCGCGTTATGGCTATATCAATTCAATCCTAGCGCTTAAGCAAGCTGCGGGGACATTGAATGAAGATGATATCGCATCAATTAACAATGGCCTTGTTGCTCCAATAACAAACTAAGCCTGCTTGTTAAAACATAAAAAAACCGCCAAATGGCGGTTTTTTTATGGGCTAATATTCTTATAATCTTATCGCTACAGCTCATTGAACCGCGACAACAGAAGAGATAATTAGCTTAGAATACGAGTTCAACACCAGCAAAGTAACCTTTAAACTGCATATCCGCTGTTACGCCATCAAAACCATTTACGTCAAACTTAAAGTCACGGTAACCAGCGCGGATACGGTAATCTAATGCCGTACCATCAAAATTCCAACCTAGTCCTAATGAATAATCATAAACACTAGACTCATCAACACCCATCATTATGTCAGCAAAACCGTAAAGGCCTAAACCTGGAACACCAACTTGTGCGTCGATATAACCCATAACAATACCGCTATCGATATTTTTAGTTTCAGGGTGGCCAGCATCAGCTACGCGGAACTTACCATCCATCTTCTTATAAGCCGCACCTAGATCAAGTGCTACGATATCGTTATCTAAAATCTCGTAGTAAAGTACGAAGTCAGTATTGCTTAGATCTGAAGTCGCATTCACATTGCCTTGGAAATCATGGCCATTGAAGTTAAAGTCAGCATCACTCATTTTGCCATCAGCTTCTAAGCTGTTTTGTCTAATCTTAACATTTGGCACTAGCGGAATTGGATGCTCAACTGCAACCCAGATGCTACCTTGAGAAGATGAATCATAGTTAAACTCTTGCTGTGATTTACCGCGCTCAGCAAAAGTACCATTAGTATCAGCTTTCCAGTAATCGCCGCCGACTTTAAAACCGACAACTGTAGCAGCTTGGGCTGAAGTGCCTACTAATGAACCTAATAGTGCACACGCCAATAACGTCTTTTTCATAGTTAACCTTGAGTCAATAAGTTAGTTAAATCGATAACCGCAGCATTTGCGCGGGAGATATAATTTGCCATCACCAACGAGTGATTAGCCACAACCCCAAAGCCTGAACCGTTTAGGATCATTGGGCTCCAAACAGGCTGTTGTGTTTCTTCTAGCTCACGAATAATCTGACGCAGACTTACTTGAGCATTTTTCTTTTTTAAAACATCAGCAAAATCAACTTCAACAGCTTTCATGAAATTCAGTAGTGCCCATGTCGCACCACGAGTTTCATAAAACACGTCATCAATCTTCCACCAACTAGTTTTAATTTGCTGTGCATTGTAGCCAGGCGTTGACTGTCTAGCCGCGCTATCACCTGATAGGTCGGTATTCAATCTGTCTTGGCCTACACTTGCGGAAAGACGCTGCGACATACTACCTAAACGCTTTTGCACCTCTTTAAGCCACTCATTGAGGTTATCGGCGCGAGCATAAAACTGCGCATCTGGGTTTTCTGTAGCCATCATACGAGCGCGATATAGCTTCAATAGCTTAATAGCGTCTTCATATTCACTTTCAGCACTGGGTACTAGCCAACTAGTATGTTCGATATTCAACTTAGAATGGGCTGCAAGCAGGTCTTTATCAGCTGTAGATTGTGATTGCGAACGACTAAACTCTTTACGCATGATTAACGCGAGATCTCGCGCTTGTTCAATCGCACCAAACTCAAATGCAGGCATATTATCCATAAAGATTGACGGTGGCGTAACATCATTAGACAGCCAACCGCCAGACTTATTCAATAGCGCTTCCACAGTCAAAATCAATGAGGTGGTTGTGGCATAACCAACTACATTACGGCTATTTTCTTGGCTATAAACATTCTGTTCAATAGGGTCTGGCTCAACACTCCACCACACACTAATAAGATAACCAATAAAGCAAACTGCAATAAGAGCAGCTAAGACTTTTTTCCATGTCAATTGCATTGTACTCATTCCTTAATGGTGGTGATGATGATGAGCATCGTCGCTTTGCTCAACTTGTTTCTTAACCGGCAAGCTAATTTCTTGCTCAGAGCCGTTAGCAAACTTCAATAAAAGCTTAACGTTAGAGTCGATAACCAATGGTTGCTTCAAGCCCATCAACATAATGTGGTTACCCGATTCAGACAGCACAAGGCTACCATGAGAGTCTATGTCAAAGCCCTCCACTTGGCGCATTTTAATCATGCCGTTTTCTTCAATAAGGGTGTGTAATTGTGCTTCAGTGGCAAAAGGAGCATCCACCGCTACTAACCGAGTTGCATCTCCATGGTTCTCAATCGTGATGTAGGCAGCACTGTTAGGCACTGTTGCCGGCATAGCACGTACATATCCATCTACCAGTACGACTTGCGCCATAGTGGTGAACGAAAGGCAACTCAACAGGCCGATGTTAAACAGTTGTTTGAATATTAGCTTCAATGTCATAAACTCCATGTAAAACCCAATTCGCAGAATGAGGACATAACGAATGAGCACGATTCAAGTTAGTGACGATAATGGCGTAAGGGTCATTACGTTTAATCGCCCGGATAAACGCAATGCGCTTAACCTACAAATGTATACACAGCTAACAGAATACCTTATCCAAGGCGAGTCGGACAACGAAATTCGAGCCTTTATGTTTCGCGGACAAGCAGAGTGCTTTACTTCCGGCAATGATGTCGCTGACTTTTTACAAAATAGTAGCTTAGGGTCTGATCATCCAGCTTTTAGATTCTTGTTTTGCCTACTCGATTTAAAAAAACCTGTGGTAGCTGCAGTCACTGGTGCAGCTGTCGGCATAGGCACAACTATGCTACTGCATTGTGATTTAGTTTATGCTGACAACAGCGCAAAGTTTCAATTACCATTTGTCCAGCTAGCATTAGTGCCTGAAGCAGGGGCTAGCCTGTTATTGCCGCAAGTCGTTGGCCAAACAAAAGCCAGTGAGCTACTCATGTTAGGTGAAAGCTTCAATGCCAGCCAAGCTCATGCTTACGGAATGATTAACGACATTATAGAAAGTGAGACTATTTTTGAATATGCCTTACAACGTGCTCATCAATTAGCGGCTTTACCGCCAATCTCGTTGCAATCTACAAAAAAACTGATCCGCTACAACAGAGAAGAAGTGCGTGCGCAGATGGAAAAAGAACTGATTGAGTTTGAGGCAAGACTTGCCAGTGACGAAGCTAAAGCTCGATTTTCGGCATTTTTAAAACGTTAATCTAGTTTTCGGTTACCAAAATGCGGATGCTCGTTATTGGTTTCAGCATCCGCGTTTCATTAGTATTATCACCACACTAGTTGTATGCGTTTGATAATGGCTTGAGGCGATGTTTTTCAAGGTGGTTAGCACTCTCATCTAAAATTCCTCTGAAGCATTAATCAAAGCGGCTAATTAACATGGTTTTGCCATTTTGGTAGCACTAAGGCTAATACAAAATAGGTGAGCAATCCCATTGCTGGATTACAGAAAATTGCTACTGCACATACCACTCGGGTCCACATGCAAGACCACTCAAATTTATCAGCCATTGCAGCGGTAACACCACATACGATTGAGCGAGAATCTTTTAAGCGTTCAACAAAACTGTTCATTTTAAACTCCCTTTCGTTGTCTCTAATAGACTTCAACGCTAACTTTGCAACTCGTCATTTTAGTCTTTTATTTAGGTTTCAAACTCGGACTGGAAATCCAGTCTTCTAATTTAGTCTTCTAATTTGTGCCACTCTAGCGAACAAATTAAACATGCAAACATCACTAGGCTAATAACGGGCAATAATAATAATGCGATAAATTGAGCAAAGAACCACATAATTAGTCCTTACTTACCGCAGTCGTTACTAGCGGTTGCTCATTTAGCGTAGCAGCGCCTTGCTTATTTGCCAGCTCTTGCTCAGAGTCCATATCAAACATCATTTCAGACATTTGTGATTGAATAGAAAGACTCAATTCCGTTTGTGCTTTGCTCATCATCTCTTGCATCTGTGAAGAGATATTCTGCTCGATGTTGCTAGCAACATCAGAGATAAGCGAGTTATCTGCTTGAGCTGTTGCGCTTACGCCTAAGATTACCGCTGTTAGTAAAGACGCTTTAATGGTTTTAGATACAGTTGAATTAAACATAATGGCTTCCTTTTCGAGTTAACTTAATTGTATGTATGTGCATTAAAGAGGTCTGATTCACAGGGTTCTTAATTACACATTTCTTAATTACATATAGGTTAATACAAGCAGCGTGCCAACTTTGAATGTAAACTGTAACTAGCTAAAAATATTAAATAAAAAAACAAAAAGTGGAGAGATTTTAGAGTGGAATTGAATTGAAGGATATTTGAACAACAAGAGATAGTAGTGAAACTCACCAAGCACTGGTGAATTTCACTAAATGGAGCAGATTACAAGCTAACGATATCGTCCATCGCTGCACGAGCTTGAGTGATAACCTCTATACCAGCGCCTTGTTTATGCGCATTTTCGCTGATATAGCGGCGCCATATACGTGAGCCAACCTCACCTTGATAAAGGCCGATAATATGGCGAGAGATATGATTAAGGCGACCACCTTGCTTCAGGTGAGCCTCAATATAAGGTAACAACTTTTCTAGCACTTCATCACGGCTAAGAATGGGTGCATCAATGCCACACAACTGCTGATCTACCTCAGCGATAATATAGGGATTTTGATAAGCTTCACGGCCAACCATCACACCATCAAGCTGCTGCAAGTGTGTTTTACATTCGTCCAGCGTCTTTACGCCACCGTTAATTGAAATGTTTAGCCCAGGGTAATCACGCTTAAGCTGATATACACGTTCATAATCTAGCGGTGGGATCTCACGGTTTTCTTTCGGACTCAAACCTTGCAGCCATGCTTTACGGGCATGAATAGTAAATTCTTCACAACCTGCAGCATGGACAGTATCAATAAGCTGAGTCAAAAACTCATAGCTATCTTGCTCATCGATGCCAATACGTGTTTTTACAGTAACAGGGATATCAACCACCTGCTTCATCGCAGAGACACACTCAGCGACTAACTCAGGCTCAGCCATTAAGCATGCACCAAAGCGGCCGTTTTGTACTCGATCTGATGGACAACCTACGTTTAAGTTAACCTCATCATAACCACGCTCAGCAGCTAACTTGGCACAAGCCGCTAAATCAGTCGGGTTAGATCCGCCAAGTTGTAATGCTAATGGATGC
Organism: Shewanella marinintestina; assembly: GCF_023283845.1. Classification (GTDB taxonomy): domain Bacteria; phylum Pseudomonadota; class Gammaproteobacteria; order Enterobacterales; family Shewanellaceae; genus Shewanella; species Shewanella marinintestina. The sequence goes on along the minus strand of NZ_JAKILC010000024.1, from coordinate 28,595 downwards.
TCTTCTTGATTATAAGCAAGGTAATCACCACGACCATGCAAAATCGCACCGGTAGTGACCATCTCTGTATATAACAATGTTTGCGAAGACATTAGGCGGGCAAAATAGCGATAATGCCTATCGGTCCAATCCAGCATGGGTGCGATTGAGAATGTGCGATTGATTGGTCTTACTGACATAAACTAATTATCCAACTTAAAATAAAGACAAATTCGCCCGTTGCGTAACTGTCTATTTGAAAAATGCCTGACTCTTTACCTAAGCCTTTCAAAAAGGCTGGCTATATCTTTACGAAAGGAAGATAAAATCGGCGAAGTGCAATAATCGCGCATTATAGCACTACATCAGGTGAGAGTAGAAAGCCTTGGAGTACTGTTTAGTTCTACAGCTAATCGCTACCCTACTTGTGAGCCTTAATAATATAAGACTCTAAGCTTTGTTGCAGCCACAAAGGCGCTAGCACTTTGCCATCTAATGAGCGCTTTAGCCACAAGTAAACGGTAGGATGAGAAAATCCTTGCAGCAAGCATTTGTCCTCTGCGTATTCCATCTTTCTGGCGCATAAGCCTGTTATGTTAGTTAGAAAATCTACAGCGCCTTGCACGCCAACTATCATCAAAGCATCTGAATTTAACAAGCTGCTCGCTGCACTGCCTAAATCGGGGGCGGTTGCGTAAATCTGCATTGGCTTGCCTTGTGCCAAAGCATAAACGCCAATAGGCGACTTATTGGCAGGGAATGGCATAGTCACGAGTTTTACCACTGGGTATTCAATCATGTGGTTGATACTCGGGTCTTGCCAAATAGGGTGCCCTTCACGAGCAATCAGGTGCCCGCCTCGGTGTTGAATAATTGATTTTGATAACAGCTCTTTTCTAGTCGAATGCTGAAAACAAATAACCGCATCAATATCACCATCAATTAACTGCTGCTCACTCGCGTCTGACCAAGCTTGAGTTGAAATAGCAATATTAGGATTAATACTGTTGCGTGCCTCTAGAATAACTTGCTGTGCTAATCCTATTTCTAACTGAGGAACAGTACTGATAACCATTGAGGAGTCCGGTATATTAGAGTTATCTAGCGCATCACTCTCAATAGCATTCACACACGACAGGATCTCAGAAAAACCATCATATAAAACGTGAGTGAGCTCTGTTGCAACCAACTTATTATTTTTACGGACAAACAATGGGTCATCAAATACATCCCTCAACCCATTCAATGCTCGACTCACTTTAGGCTGAGATAAACCTAAACTGGTAGCGGCATCTGTAGTGCTATTTTTAAGATATAGCTGACAGAAGATTTCAATGCTGCTTAAGTTGATACTAGATAACTTTTTCATTGTGACCTCCTGCTCTAGCGATCACATTGGCCTTAATATATTGCTGGATTTGATCTCCGATCCAATCAGGATAGCTTCTATCATTGCGCATTTGAGTTAAATAGTAATGATTCTGTCCACTGCGCTGATTTATCTGTGAACTCAAGTCATCAGTTAATTTTACTGCAGCGATATTGCCACGCTGGCAAAGAAACTTAATCGCATCATTATGATTGAGCAATGCCACTGCATCACTCTTCTCCAGCTCAAGCATCAAGTCAGCCAGAAAACACACCTTCAGCACCATATCTAAACTACGTTGCGTATCTAAGGCGTAAGATGCTAATGGGTCGACAACATCGTAAAGTTCATTGCTTGAAAAACTGATGTAGGGATATGCACATATTTCGGCAATACCTATAGATTCATCGCCATCGAATAAAGGGTGTTCACACCTTGCTACTAGCACATAGGCATCTGAATGTGTGATTAAATTAGATGATATCTGCTCAGTATTATATGCGCTGCAAGTGACAGCGATATCAACATGTTGCTGCTTCAATAAATCAACAGTATTGCTGCTACAAGATTTTAAATGAAAGAGAAAGCTTTGCTCTTGCTCGAGTGCAGTTTGCTGCAAAGCATGCAGTAGATTTAATGATAAAGAAGAAGGACAAGCGATCACCAGTTCCCTTTTTCGTTCTGGCTGGCTATACGTATCGGCTTGCTCACACAATTTAGCTAACTCAACAATACGCTTCATTTTAGGATAAATATCGTCGGCTAATTCGCTTCTTTCAAAGCCTTGTTGCTTACGCACAAACAGCGATGCGTTTAGCGAATGTCGCAACGATTTTAAGCTGCGACTGACTTTAGAGCTAGGCACGCCTAGGTTTTGGCTTACCGTAGTTGCATTGAGTGATTCATACAAGAGCACAAATACTTGGATATCGAACAGGTTATTAGTACTTAACTTATTCATTTTCCCTCAAATAATACTCCTACAACTTCTTCTTAAACTATTAGTAAATAATCTAACCCAATCTTTAGAGCTTAGGTACCGACCACCTCTATTTTCGTGAGCCGTATATTAGCCATTACTCAGTACTGTGACTTAAGCACTGTATTTAAAACGACCAGCAGTTCTCTTTTTCAGATTTGCAAAATTTGAAATTTACATTTCCAGCAATTAAAAACAACAAGATACAACTACAAATCACGAAAACAAAAACACTAAACACTAACGGAACCCTCCAAAGCCACATATACAAGTAAACTTAAAGATCAATACGGCAGATACCACTAAATAAGCACACCATAACAAAGGTGATCAACCTCATATCAACATAAAAGTAAGCTCAATAACATTTAGGTAACCAAGAATGGTTATCTTTAAGGAACGCATGATGATGATAATGAGAAGAAAAACATCGTTAGCCCTATTGATTAGCTCTGCAATACTAATCTCTGGGTGTTCAGATGGTGATGATGGGAAAAATGGTGAAGATGGTAAGCCAGGTGGAGATGGTGATCCTGGTACTTCAGGTTTACATATTGATATGGCAAATGAAGCCATTGCTAATATAAAAAATGCAAACTACGCCGACGGTACTATTACAGTCGATTTTGAATTAGAAAATAAACAAGGCGTGGGTCTACATGGCTTAAGCGCAGAAAATGAATATCATGACTTCCGCTTCTCTTTGGCACAGCTCAAAACAGCTCAAGACTCTGAACTAAAACAGTGGATTTCACTGCTCAACGAAGCCACTAATGACGCTGGTACCACCTTTGAGCAAGGTTTTGAACAAATTAAAAATTGTACAGAATGCTTAGTTGACCATAAAGATGGCACTTACACTTATACTTTCAGCACTAACTTAACCACTGCAACCGACCCTGCAGGAGTCGTTTTTGACCCAGCTTTAACTCAACGCATTGCCATTGAAATGCAATTTGAATATGCCTCTGGCCATGAGCTTGCAGAAAACGCACATTACGATTGGATCCCTGCAACAAATTCTACCGAAGGACTTGGGACGCGAGAGCTAGTGACATTAGAAACGTGTTATACCTGCCACCAGCCTGATAGCCTTAAAGCACACGGCGGACGCCGTTTAGATATGGAAAACTGTCAGTCATGCCATAACGGTATAGTGACTGATCCGAATGCCGTATCTGTAGAGCTCGGACACATGGTGCACGCTATTCACATGGGACCAAACCGCGAAGGAAAAGATGCTGAGGGTAATGTCGTGCCTATGCCTTATACCATCGCTGGCTACGGCGGCGATCACGCGTTCGACTATCCAGCATTCCCAACTAAGCCATTTATGGATTGTGCAACTTGCCACGTTGAAGATGAAACATTAGCGGACAAAGACCTATGGCTAGCAAATGCTAACGCTAATGCCTGCTCGGGTTGCCATACCGACTCACCTGCACAACATAAGTCAGATAAAAATCCAGCGTTAAGCTGCACTGATTGCCACAGCGCTGCTGTGCATACTGATCATAAGAAGCCTTATGAAGCTGCTGAAACTTACACAGTTGAAGTCAGTAAAGTCAGCATCTCTCCAGCAAATGAAATCCAGTTCGAAGCTAAAATTATGGATGCCAACGGTGAACTTGTTGCCAAAGATGAAGTTTACAAGCAAGGCTACAGCAAACCATATATGGTCGTGAGCTGGGACGTTGAAAAAGACTATCCTGATTACAACCAATCACCTTACAGTGAGCGCCGTATTGACTTAAAAGACGACACCAAAGCCACTTGGAATCCAGATAATACTGTTAGTGTTGTAGCTAGCATGAACTTCCCAAGCGATATTACTTCTCGCTCTTTAGAAGTTCTACCTGTGCTTAAGGTCTGTTTTGAGGAAAGCAGCGCTATTCGCACCTCATGTGATGCTGATAATGCTTATCCCGCTTATGTACAAACCGACGCTTATCGCACTGTGCTCAGCGACGCTGATGCAGTGGTTGCAGATAGACGCGCTATCGTTGATGAAGCGACATGTTTTAGCTGTCACAGCAAAGAGTTCTACCATGACTCAAACGGCGTGAATTGTATTGCTTGCCATACTAACGACAAGAGCCTCAAAGGTAATGGCGAGGCAGACAATGGCGTTGCATTACTAAAATCGACTAGCTTTATGTACAAAGCACACAAAGCTGAGGGTCACGACAATGGCCACGGTGGCAGCGGTACAATCCTTAAAACAGATTGTACTACCTGTCACTCTGCAGTCGAAGGTTGGAGCGGTAAAGATTATGGCTTCGAACTTGGTCGCAACGCAGGTCAAGCTCACGCGATACCTAGCACCCAAAAACCTGCCGCCGATGAAGTGGTTGAAACTTGGTATGCCTCTTCAGATGTTGCCGCATGTATGAGCTGTCACCAGAAGTACATGTCAGATGCTGCTATGTCACATATGAGAAGCAACGGCGGTTACTTTGGCGCTAATAAAGATGCAGAGCATATGGTAGATGTCAATGACGCAGGTAATGCTAAGGATGCTAAAGAAGCTTGTGCGACCTGCCATAGTCCAGAGAAAGTCATGGAGCATCACGGTTTTAGCTTATAACTTGTAATGTAAGAAATTGAGGTGGTAATTAGTCCCTAACACCTCAATAAGTTCCATCCCCTGCAAAAGTCAAAGGCACCGAAAGGTGCCTTTTTTTACGACTTAAAAAGCCTAACTAAAGCTTGAACTAAAATGGTTGATTCACCATGATCCAGAACTGATTAGACTCTTCACTAAAGGCAAGTTCAGCACGTACAACTATGCTTTCAACTTCAAAGCGCGCACCAATACCTGCTGACCACTTAAGTTCATCGTGCAGCGCACTTGCGCTAAACTCGTCGCTAACTTGGCCGGCTTCTGCAAACGCAACCCACTGCCACCAAGGAATGTCGTATAAGTTAAATACCGGCCATTCTTGCAATGGTTGCCATCTAGGTTGAACTCGATACTCTGCGCTATACAGCACAGCTGAACGCCCAGTGAAACGCTTGCTGGTATAACCGCGAAGACGCTCGAAGCCACCTAAACTGACACCTGCAAAACTGGGTGGACGATGAACATCACCGTTTGAATCAGAAGTCCAAGTTGGGGTATCTGCTAAGTAAAAATTAAACGCCATAATTTGCTGGCCGAACCAATCGTTAGAATCTATCGATACAAAGGCACTTTGTTCAAATTCCCAGGTAGTCCAGCTATTGCGTGAACCGCTGCCAAAATCGCGGGTCATTTTAAAGTTGGTTTGTCCACCTTGAGTGCTGTTTTTACCGTTATCTCGGTTATCCCAATCAAGCTCTACAGCAAGACCTTTTGCCTCTTCAGGCAAGTATTCGTACCCTTCCAACTCACGACTTTGAGTAAATGGGCTAAATTTAACGCTGGTTACACCAGACTCAAGTGGATTCCAGCTAATCTCGCCACGCGCACGGCCAAGACTGCGCACAGCACCTTGGCTACCACGGCCAATAGGCAAAATATACTTAGCATGTAACTTGGTATAAGACTCATCACCTAACGCGATAACACGCTCTGTGTCGCCATACACATCAGCTTGGCCCGGTACGTAATACACGCCTTCTTTATAACGAGCTTGGTAGGTTTCAGCTGAAAATAGCCATTGGTCGATACTTGGGACTTTATAGTCGTTAAATCTTAAATAGCTAATCCAACTACCATTGGTACTGTAAACGCCGATCCCTAAAATAGAAGACTGAATTTGTCCGGCATGCTTTAGTACGCCGGCGGCGCCAAAAGCTGTACTTAGGCTTTCAGTTGAAAACGCAAACGGCACTGCAACAAATTCAGATTCATAATCAGGTAATTGGTTATCGTTGGTTTTTTTCTGCTTGTTAGCGCTAGATTCAACAGACTCAATGATAACTTGCTCTTCAGCGGATGGTTGACCGTCTAAGCTCTCAGTTGCTGATGCAGCACTCGCATAAGGAGACATTAAGCCCAAAGCGAAAAGTATAGTTAAAGGATTTGTTTTCAATTTAAGACATCTTCTACTGCACCGGGCGTCCTGCCTCAATTTGCAGCATCACATAATTTGATTATTTGCTCAGTCTAGGCAAACTGCGACTCGTGGAGTCAATTTAGTCACAAGCTCGTAGGCGATAGTACCAATATGCTCTGCCACCTCCTCTACTGGAAGGTCCTTCCCCCAAAGCACGGCTTTATCACCAACATTATCAAGCGCGTGGTCACCTAAATCGACTGTTAGCATATCCATCGACACACGACCAACAATGGGTGCTAAACGGCCATTAATTAACACAGGCGTCCCCAAAGGGGCGTTACGTGGGTAGCCATCACCATAACCAATGGCAACCACACCCAACTTAGTATCTTTATCTGCTACCCAGTGACTACCATAGCCCACAGGCTGACCCGCTTTATGCTCGCGTATTGCAATCAGTTGCGACACTAACTCCATTGCAGGAATGAGCCCATGCTTGGTACCAAGATCTCCAACAACTGGTGAGACGCCATAAAGTGCAATACCTGGGCGGATCCAACTTGCTTGGCTTTGCTGCCAAAACAACGCGCCAGCGGAATTTGCTAAGGTGCGCTCGCCAGGTAAGTCTTTGGTTAATTGTTCAAATGTGGCTAATTGGGTTGCGGTGTAGTTATTGTCTGGCTCATCAGCGCAAGCAAAGTGGGTCATCAGATTAATCGGCTTGGCAATGTTTTTACACGCAACTAGGCGCTGGTAAACCTCATGAAATTCATCTGGCACAAATCCTAAGCGGTGCATACCTGAGTCAACTTTCATCCACACGTTAACTGGCTTATCAAGCTCTGCTTGTTCCAGCATCTCGATTTGCGACTCATGGTGCACTACGGTTTCGATATCGTGTTCAACTAGCGTTGCAAGATCTGCCGCGCGGAAGAAACCTTCCAATAAAAGTAGTTTTGCAGTAACGCCACCGACGCGCAGCGCAAGCGCCTCTTCTAAACGCGCTAAGCCAAAACCATCGGCATTATCTAAACATTGAGCGACATTAAGTAAGCCATGGCCATAGCCATTAGCTTTTACCACCGCCATCACTTTACTTGATGGGGCTAATTCATGCAGCCGAGCCAGATTATGCTTCAATGCTTGGCGACTGATCTCTGCTCGTGGGAATGGTTTCACAAGTAACCTTGTTCTATCTAGTCTAAAAATAAGAGCCTCTATGAGGCCCTATTGTATTCAATCACTGTGTAAAATAAGTGAACATGGACAACAATTAATCTTCTTCGAATTGTGGACCAGCATAGTTATCAAAACGCGAGAATTGGCCTTGGAAGGTTAAGCGCACACGCCCAATTGGGCCGTTACGTTGCTTACCAATAATGATTTCAGCGGTACCTTTATCTTCAGAATCGTTGTTATACACTTCATCACGATAAATAAACATGATCAAATCGGCATCCTGCTCAATCGCGCCCGATTCACGCAAATCCGAGTTAACCGGACGTTTATCAGCACGTTGCTCAAGTGAGCGGTTAAGCTGTGATAGTGCAACAACTGGGATTTCCAGCTCTTTCGCCAAGGCTTTAAGTGAGCGTGAAATCTCTGAGATCTCTAAAGTACGGTTATCTTTAAGTGCCGGTACCTGCATCAACTGAAGGTAATCGATCATGATCATCGATAGCCCACCGTATTCACGAGCGATACGTCGTGCTCGACTTCGCACTTCTGTAGGGGTTAAGCCTGAGCCATCATCAATGTACATCTTACCTTGCTCAAGCATAATGCCCATAGTTGATGATACACGTGCCCAATCGTCATCATCTAGCTGACCAGTACGGATTTTGGTTTGATCGACGCGGCCAAGCGAGGCCAACATACGCATCATGATCTGTTCTGAAGGCATCTCCAAGCTGAAAATAAGCACTGGTTTGTCTTCGTGCAGTGCCGCTTGCTCACACAAGTTCATCGCAAAGGTGGTTTTACCCATAGATGGACGCGCCGCTACAATAATCAAGTCACCGGACTGGAAACCCGCGGTCATTTTATCTAAGTCGCCAAAACCACTCGACACACCGGTTACACCACTGGTCGGGTTGTTGTATAGCTCTTCGATTTTATCGACGGTCTTTTCAAGAATCGCTTTAATGCCTTCAGGGCCTTCGTTAGCATTGGCACGCTGCTCAGCAATTTTAAAGACTTTGGTTTCGGCTAAATCAAGCAATTCGCTCGAGTTACGTCCTTCCGGATTAAAACCTGCATCGGCAATCTCGTTAGCCACTTTAATCATGTCACGAACAACCGCACGCTCACGTACAATATTTGCGTACGAGTGGATGTTACCTGCGCTCGGGGTGTTTTTGGCGATTTCACCGATATAAGCAAAGCCGCCGACATCTTCAAGCTGATCTTCAAGCTCAAGTTGTTCAGATACAGTAATTAAGTCGATTGGTTGACCCGCACTGATCAAAGATTCCATTGCCGTAAAAATGGTGCCGTGGGCACGGGAATAGAAATCTTCTTTTACGACAGCTTCAGCCACTCTATCCCAAGCATCAGAGTCCAACATCAAACCACCGAGAACCGATTGCTCAGCTTCAATTGAATGCGGCGGCATCTTCAGCGCGTCCATCTGAAGATCTCTTGGTTTCTCTTTGCCCTTAAAGGCGCGTTGTTGTGACATTAAATCTCCAAAATTCCAACGATTAAGCAAAATGTGGTATAAAACTGGGGTCAAGCAAAGCAGGCATTTAACATCTAACGACCTGCACCTAAAAATAAACTATAACAATATTAAGGAAAGAACATGCGCAATGCATTGATTGCTGCCGTTGCCCTTTCGACAGGGATGCTGCCATCAGCCGTAGCATTGGCCGATGAAGGACAATGGCAACCCTATCAAATGCCATCTATCGCCGATAAGCTCAGCGAACGTGGTATCGATATTCCAGCTAAGCAATTAGCGGACTTAACCAGCTACCCAATGAATGCAGTAGTTGGACTGGGCTATTGTACCGCCAGTTTTGTTTCGCCCCAAGGCTTAGTTGTCACAAACCATCATTGCGCTTACCGTGCTATTCAATATAACAGTAAAAAAGAGCATAACTATCTTGCAGATGGCTTTTTAGCAACCACTAAAGATAAAGAACCAACCGCAGGCCCAAATGAGCGCTTGTATATTACTGAAGCGGTAACCGATGTATCAAAACAAGTTAAAAAAGATATCGGTGAAGATCCGCTAAAGCGTTATGAGAACATTCAAGCTAACCGCAAAGCGCTGATTAAAGAGTGTGAAAGCGATGATAACTATCGCTGCTCAGTAAGAAGTTTCCATAACGGTCTTGAATATTACCTTATCAAGCAGCTTATTATCCGCGATGTACGCTTAGTATACGCGCCACCTGAAAGTGCCGGTGCATTTGGCGGTGATATCGATAACTACGAATACCCGCGTCACTCAGCTGACTTTACCTTCCTGCGTGCCTATGTTGGTAAAGATGGCAAGCCTGCCGCTTATGCCGAAGACAATGTGCCTTACGTGCCTAAAAGCTACTTAAAAGTTAATGCCGACGGGGTTAAAGCAGGTGACGGTGTATTTGTCGCTGGTTACCCTGGGTCAACTAGCCGTTACCGTTTAACCAGTGAGCTTAAGTTTGCTAGTGACTGGTTATATCCAACACTTGCCACACGCTACCAGCTACGTATCGATACAATCGAAGCCATGAGCGCTAACGATAAAGACGTTAAAATCAAATATGCTGGCACGCTAGCGGGCATGGCAAACCGCATGAAAAAATACAACGGTTTGCTAGATGGTTTTAAAGCCACCGATATTACTGGCATTAAACAAAGCCGCGAAGATGACTTCCTCGCTTGGCTAGTAAAAGATGCCGAGTATCAATCATTCCAAGCTCAATTTGATGAACTTGAAACCTTGTTAGTAGAGCAACGTCTGCAGCGCCAGGGTCGCTACTACTTTGAAAATGCTCAAAGCAGTGAATTGCTAGCAACGGCAAATAAGCTTTACCGCTTAGCCAAAGAAAAGCAAAAACCAGATGCAGAGCGCGAAGAAGGTTATCAAGAGCGTGACATGAAGATGTTTAAGGCTCGCCTTAAGCGTTTAGACTCAAGCTTTGCCATTAGCGTTGATAAAACCCTATGGATGCAAGATTTAGAGGCTTATCTCGCTCAAGATAACCGTGTGGCTCAGCTTGATGCCATGCTTAATGAAGGCGATAGCGAAGTCAGCCTAGGCGAAAAACTTGATGCACTATATGCGCTTAGCTCGCTAACGGATAAACAAAAGCGTTTAGCCTGGATGGATGTTGACGCTAACGCATTTGAAACCAGCGCCGATCCTTTCATCCGTCTTGCCGTCGCCCTTTACCCACAAAATATGCAGGCAGAGAAAGACGCTAAGACACTAGCAGGTAAGCTTTCTAAAGCGCGCCCAGACTACATGAAAGCGATAATCGCCTATAACAAAGCTAATGGCTGGCCGGTATATCCAGACGCAAACGGTACACTGCGTATCACCTACGGTATGGTCGATGGTTATCAATCTGCAGATGCGCTTTATAAGCAGCCTTTTACGCGCTTAGAAGGCATTACCGCTAAGCACACAGGTGTTGAGCCATTTAACGCCCCTGCGAAGCTCTTAGCAGCCATTGAAGCTAAGCGTTATGGCACACATGCCGTTGAAAGCGTATATCAAGACCCTGCATCTTGGTTATGCCGCTTGTTCTCTTGCTTAGATAAGCCTGAAGAGTTTGGCTCTGTACCAGTTAACTTCCTATCAAGTGTTGATACCACAGGCGGTAACTCAGGTTCACCAGTATTTAACGGTAAAGGCGAACTGGTTGGCTTAAACTTCGACTCGACGTACGAAGCCATTACTAAAGACTGGTTCTTCAATCCAACTATCACCCGTGCCGTGCACGTGGATATTCGTTACATCCTATGGATGATGGATGAAGTTGATAACGCGCAAAACCTCATTGAAGAGTTGGATTTAGTGAACAACTAATTCAAATCTATCGTTTACAAAAAGGCTTTACATACCCAACAAGATTCGACGCTGCGGTAGCCGTTAACACTGCAGAGCGTTATATCGTTATCAGCTGCAAACCCAAAGTGACGGCAGTAGCCAAGATAGTGACTGTGATTAAAGCCGTAAATTACAGGCATAAAAAAACGCCGTATTAATAAATTAATACGGCGTTTCAAATTAAAGCATTTGCTTAGCGCAAATTATTAAGCTTCTGCAACTACAGAAACTTTAACGATTGCTTTAACTTCAGTGTGAACTTGAACTTCAACTTCGAATTCACCAGTAGTGCGGATAGCACCTAGTGGAAGACGAACTTCGCTCTTAGCTAGTTCAACACCAGCAGCTGTAACTGCATCAGCGATATCACGGTTACCAATTGAACCGAATAGCTTGCCTTCGTCACCAGCTTTAGAAGCGATAACAACAGACTCAAGTGCAGAGATTTTCTCAGCGCGTTGAGTAGCAGCAGCTAGGTCAGCAGCTAACTTAGCTTCTAGATCAGCACGACGTGCTTCAAAAACTTCAGTGTTAGCAGCATTAGCAACAACAGCTTTACCTTGTGGTAAAAGGAAGTTACGAGCGTAACCAGCTTTTACAGAAACTTGGTCACCCAAGTTGCCTAGGTTAGCGATTTTATCAAGTAAAATAACGTTCATTATATATTCCTCAGAATTAATGCAGTATTACTGATGTAAATCAGTGTACGGCAGTAGAGAAAGATAACGAGCACGCTTGATAGCGCGAGCTAGTTGACGTTGATATTTAGCATTTGTACCAGTGATACGACTAGGAACAATTTTACCACTTTCAGTGATGTAGTTCTTCAAAGTTACGATATCTTTGTAATCGATCTCGGTAACGCCTTCTGCAGTGAAACGGCAGAACTTGCGACGACGGAAATAACGTGCCATGTGACAGTCTCCTAAGTTTTCAATTCGACATTTTCAGCGTGTAAAACCAGACGATTTTGACCATTTCTGCTCTGTTGCAGATTAATGAAGCCTTCGACCTGTATTTCAACGCCGGCTGTTAAGTTTTTTGCAACGCTATTAAAGCGTTCACCACTTAATACAACTTGGATTTGACAATAAACGTTGCGGAGCATTTCTGCTTCATAACGCTGCGATTTGTGTTCCAACATGATTACCGTATGGGCAATACCTGCGGGGCTATCAAACTGCCTAGAACGCGTAATGGTTCCTGCTAATACCAAATTGTTCGTGGTCAAAAAAACTTACTCAGCGTTGTTTTCAGCGCTTTCTTCTACTTCTTCAGCAGCTTCTGCACGTGGTGCACGCTCTTCAGATGAACGACGTGTGTCGCGCTCGTCTTTAGCTTTAGCCATTGGAGATGCTTCAGTGATGGCAGCTTTAGTACGCATAACCATGCTACGCAAAACAGCGTCGTTGAAACGGAAAGCTGTTTCAAGTTCTTCAACCGCTTCTGCAGTAGTCTCTACGTTCAATAGAACATAGTGAGCTTTATGCAATTCGATGATTGGGTAAGCCAATTGACGACGGCCCCAGTCTTCTAAACGGTGGATTTGACCGCCAGCTTGGGTAAGAATACCCGTGTAACGTTCGATCATACCTGGCACTTGTTCACTCTGATCAGGGTGAACTAAAAATACGATTTCATAATGACGCATTTTTTGCTCCTTACGGTTATCTAGCCTCGTTGTTGGCTCAGTCAGACCTAATAGAGGCAAGGAACTAATTAAAGTGACTGAATTAAGCCGCGGAATAGTACATAAACTAACGAAATATTTCAAGTAATAACTTATCCCTTGTTTTTATAGTTCAATTCTTAAGGGGCAACTCCCTAATTAAACAGGATTAAGTTCCTAAAACTCATAGATTAGAAGCACAAAAGCTAGGCTTATCTAGGTTGCGCACAGGCTGATTCTAGGTATTATGTGGCAAAGATTAAATGACGATATTTGAATCGAAACGACACCAAGAATAAGAATAATGCTAAGAAAATTCACTGTTGTATTTGCGCTATTGTTCCCACAGGCCGCTTTCGCTCTAGTGCCGCCTGATTATCAAGAGCCACCTAGTGATCTTACCGCTGAAATTGAAGCGGGATTTCAGCTCAATACAGGTAATACAGAATCAAGTAGCTTTAATGGCCGCACTAAGCTGGTTTACGATACTAATGAGACACGTCAAGAAGGCACTATCAAAGCCTACTTTGCCGCTGATGATGAGAAAACAACTGCAGAAAAGTATGACTTACAACTACAGTCAAACTACAAAATAAACGGTGGCTACTTTTTTGGCCGTGGCGATTTCACCTGGGATCAATTTGGTAGTTATACCCGCATATCTACGGTCTCTGGCGGTTATGGTTTCGATGCTGTTAGCACATCAAAAACTAAACTAAGTTTAGAAATCGGTCCCGGTTATCGTTATAACCTGCCAATAGCGACAGACGATGAACCCATCCCTGAAGCTAACAAAGATGTCATCCTACGTACTGCGGCAAAATTTGAGATGAAGTTACAAGAGTATACTAGCCTTAATGCCGATTTAACCGCTGAAACAGGTGAGGATAACAATACCTTGACCTTAGATATGAGCTATAAAAACACCCTATTCCAAGATTGGGCATTTAAAATTGGCGTCAACGTGAAATATACCGAAATCGTCCCTGAAGGCTCTAAGCAGACCGATACCATCACCACCTTCAACTTGCTGTACACCTTTCAATAAAACAAAAAAGCCTGCAACAATTGCAGGCTTTTTAGTTATCGCCTTGTCCCGTCCTGGGATAAGTTTTAAATATTTAAGTGACTACTTCAATTTCTGCATCAAGTAGGCATAAACCATTGAGCCTAACTCTGCAGCTTGATTGTTATCTGCTGCGCCAGCATGTCCGCCTTCGATGTTTTCGTAATACAGAACATCTATTCCCATGCCTTCCATCTTCGCTACCATTTTACGCGCATGAGCCGGATGTACACGGTCATCACGGGTTGAAGTGGTAAAGAAAACTTTTGGATACTGAGTATTAGCTTTTAGATTATGGTACGGCGAAAACGTCTTAATATAGTCCCACTGGGCAGGCACGTCTGGATCACCATATTCCCCCATCCAGCTTGCCCCCGCGAGTAACTTGCTATAACGCTTCATATCTAGCAAAGGCACTTGGCAAACAACTGCGTTGTAAAGTTCAGGTCGACGCGTAAATGCAGCGCCCATTAACAGGCCACCGTTACTGCCACCTTGAATGCCCAAATGCTCACTTGAGGTGATTTTTTTAGCAATTAAGTCTTCTGCGATAGCTTCAAAATCTTCATAAGCCTTGTGACGATTTTGCTTCAATGCTGCCTGATGCCAAGCTGGGCCATATTCGCCACCACCACGGATATTAGCCAAAACATACACCCCGCCTTGCTCTAACCAGTTTTTCCCTATGGTTGCCGAGTAATAAGGACGTAGCGAAACCTCAAAGCCACCATAACCATAAAGCAAAGTAGGGCTAGTACCGTCACGCTTTAGATCTTTTGCCATCACCACAAAATAAGGCACTTTAGTGCCATCTTTAGAGGTTGCAAAGTACTGCTTAGTTTCAAACTTATCAGCAGCAAACTGCTGCTTCATGCCTTTCACTTTTTCAGCCTTCATGGTCACAGCATTAAAGCTGTATAAGCTTGAAGGCTCCAAGAAGCTGGTGAAATTAACAAAGAACTCATCGCTGTCACGTTCAACATCAAATACGCTTATGGTGCCATTAGCATCAAACGGTGCTTGCATACTTTTCCATTGGCCATCTTTCGCTTGGGTATAACGTACAAGCTTACCTTTAACATTGTCTAACCAAGTCACTAAAATAGCGCTTTTAGTAAAGCTCACTTGTGAAATAGACGCTGTGGCCGATGGCTCAACTAAAGTGGTAAATGTTGGCTGTTGTGCAATCAATTGCTCAATCGGCGTATAAATGATACTGCCTTGCTTAAACTGCTTAGCGCCTTGCGCTAAGTCGCTTTTTAACTCGACATATAGTTGACCATTAAAGTAGCCCTTTAACTCTGCATCTTTTGGCAAAGGTAGCTGTATCAGTTTGCCATCACGATATACGTAATGATCCGCGGTATAAAACGTTAATGACTCGGTAACGATTTCAAGCGAGTTATCACCATCAAATAATACATAGCCAGATACAGCAACTGAGCTCTGATCACCGCTAAACACAGTTTTAGCGCTCGATAAAGGCGTACCACGCTGCCACTGTTTTACAATTTTCGGATAGCCAGAATCCGTCATGCTATTGTCACCAAAATCAGTGCCAACAAAGACATTGTTTTTATCGATCCAGCTTAGATTTGATTTTGCTTCCGGTAAGAAAAACGGCTGACTTTGCTCCTCAACAAAAGTGAGTGAATCTAAATCAAACTCACGAGTTTCAGTGGCATCAGCCCCGCCACGAGAGAGTGATACAAAGCAGCGGTCATTTTCTGGGTAGCGACAGTTAAAGCCTTTATAAACCCAGTTTACGCCTTCGTCTTTACCCAGTTTGTCGATATCGAGTACGGTTTGCCACTTAGGAGAAGCCTTCTGGTACTCTTCCATGGTTGTGCGGCGATAGATCCCGCGAACATGAGTTTCATCTTTCCAAAAGTTATACAGATAATCACCAATGCGACTGGCGTAGGGAATGCGCTCTTTGTCGTTAAGGATCGATAAACTATTACTAACCAAACCATCAAACCCTTCATAGGCTTTGATCTCTTTAGCTGAAATAGCGTTTTGCTGTTTAACCCATTCCATCTGCTTTGCCCCTTCGACATCTTCTAGCCAAAGGTAGTTATCCTCTTCTGCGCAAACCGGCGCGGCAGTCATCGCGCCCAGAACACACAAAGATAAAAGTGGATTACGCATGTAAACATCCTGTTATTAGAATTTGTGAGCCTAAATTACTGCATTTAGATAAAAAATTGAATAAGAGATAACGACTAGCGGCTTTAATGCTGTAACAAAGGGTTTCCTTTAGGCTTTCAAAGCCATTGAAACGTCAATGATGGACGCTCAAATAACAGATACAAAAATGCCGATAAGGATTTATCTTATCGGCATTTGTTTTATTACTTGGCGCAGAGCCTAGCGTAGTTATTACACCAACAGGTATTAGGCTAAGCGTTGACGCACAGCTTCAAACAAACAAACGCCTGTCGCTACCGATACGTTTAAGCTAGAAACGCTACCCGCCATTGGAATAGACACTAAGGTGTCACAGCTTTCACGTGACAAACGGCGCAGACCTTTGCCTTCAGCTCCCATAGCGATAGCTAGCGGGCCTGTTAAGCTCGCTTGGTATAACTCACAATCTGCTTCACCGGCTGCACCAATAATCCAAATGCCTTTTTCTTGTAAGCTACGCATAGTACGAGCAAGGTTAGTCACTTGATATAGTGGCACGACTTCTGCTGCGCCACATGCTACTTTGCTCACTACTGGCGTTAAGCCAACAGAATTATCTTTTGGTACGATAACGCCATGTACACCAGCTGCGTCAGCATTACGTAGGCACGCGCCTAGGTTATGCGGATCTGTCACGCCATCAAGGATAAGCAAGAAAGGCACTTCAGTCTTTTCTAGCATCGCCGATAATTCATTATCGCTAAGAATTTTAGCAGGCTTTACTTTGGCAACCACACCTTGGTGTTGACCGCCATCAGACTTTTCATCCAATGCTTTACGTGAAGCATACTGCACTGACACGCCCCACTCAGCAGCCATTGCAAGGATAGGAGTCAGTCTGGCGTCATCGCGACCTTGAAGTACCCACATCTCAATCACACGCTCAGGGCTGTTTTTAAGCACCGCTTCAATAGCGTGTAGTCCAAAGGTCATATCTTGCTTTTTCATCTATTTCTTACTCGCTTTACGCTTGGCTGACTTAGCTTTACTTGCTGAAGATTTTTTGGCCGAAGCTTTTGTCTTGGTCTTTTTAGCTGCAGCACTGCTGCCGCTCTTATATTTACCGCCGCTCGACTTACCGCCAGAACGACTCTTGCTAGGCTTACGTTTATCCGTTGATTTAGATTCTTCAGAACCTGCTTCAGCGCCTTTGCCTCTTGAAGCTTCACGTCGATTACCAAGCTTGGCACCTTCGCGGTTGACACGCTCACGGGCAGTCATTGGCTTAGTTGGTCTGCGGCGCTTACCACCTGCAGAGTCACCTTCCATCATCAGGTCAATTTGACGATCATCTAGATTTACGCCAGCAACTTTAACAGTAACTGTATCGCCAATTTGATAAACCTGCCCAGATGCCTCACCGACTAAACGCTGGCGCATATTATCATATTGGTAATAATCGCTGCCTAAACTCGAGATATGCACTAGACCATCAATAAACAGGTCATTTAGGCGTACAAACATACCAAAGTGAGTTACTGAAGCAATAACGGCTTCAAAGGTGTCACCCACATGGTCTTGCATAAACTCACATTTTAGCCAGTCGTTTACATCACGAGTTGCTTCATCTGCACGGCGCTCAGTGGTCGAACACTCTTCGCCAAGCAGATCTAGCTCTTCAATCTTATAATTGAAACCGCCATCTGCAGTCCATTGATCCGTTAATGCTGTATTTTCTTGCTTAGCAAGTAAGTAACGAATGACGCGATGCAAAATCAGATCAGGATAACGACGAATTGGCGATGTGAAGTGCGAATACTCTTCTAATGCCAAACCAAAGTGACCTTCATTATCCGGCGTATAAGTTGCTTGGCGCATAGAGCGCAGCAACATCACCTGAATTAGCTCGGCATCTGGCCTATCAGCAATTTGCTCCATTACCGCTTGGTAATCTTTCGGCTCTGGCTCCAGGCCGCCTTCCATCGTTAAGCCGCGTTCTTTAAGGAAATCCTTAAAGTTAGTGAGCTTTTGCTCTGAAGGCGACTCATGCACACGGTATAACACTTCACCTTTGTGCTTTTTAACGAATTTAGCTGACGCAACGTTAGCTAAAATCATACATTCTTCAATGATCTTGTGTGCCTGATTACGGTTACGCGGCACAATCTTGTCGATCTTACGCTGCTCATTGAAGATAAATTGCGTTTCAGTCGTTTCAAACGCAATCGCGCCACGCTCGGCGCGAGTCTCTTCTAATGTCAGGTAAAGCGACTGCAATGTCTCTAGATGAGGATAAATAGGCTTGAGCTCTTCGCTCACCTCTCCACCTTCTAGCATGTCAGCCACTTGGGTATAGGTTAAACGTGCATGTGAATGCATCACTGCAGGGTAGAACTTGTAACCCGATAACTTACCAACGGCTGAAATAGTCATTTCAGCTACCATGCATAAGCGATCAACCTTAGGCATTAACGAGCACAGACCATTAGAGATCTTCTCTGGCAGCATAGGGATAACTTGCGATGGGAAGTACACTGAGTTACCACGAGCGCGCGCTTCTTTATCAAGCGCAGACTCTGTGCGTACGTAATGACTCACATCAGCAATCGCGACCCATAAACGCCAGCCACCAGACTTTTTCTTTTCAGCATAAACGGCGTCATCGAAATCGCGCGCATCTTCACCATCAATGGTGACTAATGGCAAATTACGTAAGTCAACGCGACCTTCTTTATCAGCTTCAGTTACTTCGTCTGGAATTTTACGTAGCTTCTTCTCAATTAGACCAGACCAGGTGTGCGGCAGATCGTAATTGCGCAGCGCAATTTCAATCTCCATACCTGGTGCCATCTCTTTACCAAGCACTTCAGTCACTTTACCGGCAGCCTTTACATAACGGCCTGGTCGACGAGTTAGCTCAAGCACTACGATATCGCCCTGACGTGCGCCTTTGCGATCTTCTTCTGGGACAAGGATCTCTTGAGTAATACGGCGGTCATCGGCAATCACAAAGCCCATGCCTGCATCTAGGTGAAAGCGACCAACTAAAGCAGCACTGCGCTCTTCAACTAAACGTACGATACGTGCTTCACGGCGGCCTTTACGGTCAACGCCTGCTTTTTGTGCTAATACTTTATCACCATGAAAATACATCAACATGTCACGGTTATTGATGTAGAGGTCGTCGCCGCCCTCTTCTAATTTCAGGAAGCCAAAGCCGTCTCGGTGCCCTATAACGGTACCGGTTAACAAGTCCATTCTTTCTGGCAAGCCATAAGATTGACCACGAGTAAAGACTAGCTCACCATCTCGCTCCATGGCGCGTAGGCGACGACGAATAGCTTCTAGCTGCTCTTCACCTTCAATTTTTAAGGCTGTAGCAATATGTTCACGCGTTAATGGTGACTTTTGTGAGCGCAAGTAATCTAAAATATACTCGCGACTTGGGATAGGGTTTTCGTACTTTTCTTGCTCACGCTTAATATGCGGATCTTGTATCATTCATTTTCCAAATTATTGACATAGCCTCTTCTAGCCATGCTTATTGTGGCGTTCTAAGGTGCTCTTTCTTTGCCCTAGCAACTGCGCTGGGCGGCATCTTTGCCTCTAACACCTTTAACAAATTAATTGCTTCGGCTTGTGTGGCTTCATCGCTAAACACTTCATTGTATAGCCAATGAAAACCCACTTCGTAATCTCGAGGACTACCATAGCCCTCACCAAATAACCGAACCAACATCATGCGAGCAGGTAAATCACCTGTCGCGGCAGCTGGCAATGTATATTGCACAGCGCGTTGTTTATCTTCGATGACAAACTTACCATCGTGGTAATACTCAGCCATTCTAACCATGGCTTCAGCACTCCCCTGCTCTGCAGAGGTTTTTAACATAGCGATCCCACGCGGCGGATTCGCCTTAACGCAGATGCCATAATTGAGCATTTCCGCCCAAAGATACTGATACAAAGGCTGCTTTAGCACCTCAGCCCTTGCTTCAATATCCTGTACTATCTGACAATCGTCGCCTTTCACTTGAGTTAAATAACGTTTACTACGAATTAATTCAACCAACTGCTCCTGAGTATAGACATCAACAGCTTTAGGCATAGCAAAACTTGGTAGAGATAATATAGAAAGAATAGTAATCAATACATAACGCAGCATATAGGTTCTCAATGACAAATAGGGTGAATCAAATATTGTTTAATCATGCAATCTTAAAAGATTACTTGAATATACTCTACTTTATGTCATCGGCAGTATACCGTATTTCTTGAGTACTGCTCGAGCTATGTTGTCACTCACAAAGAAGGCAATAAAAAGGCCGCTAATTGCGGCCTCTTATTATTAACTAAACGGATTCACCAGAATCATGGTCTCGTTTCTATCCGGACCCGTTGAGATAATATCGATTGGTGTTTCTAACAACTCTTCTAGACGCTTAATGTAGTTCATTGCAGCTTGTGGCAATTGCTCTACAGAAGTCGCACCGAAAGTTGATTCACTCCAACCAGGCATAGTTTCAAGAACAGGAGTAACCTGCTCATAACCTTCAGCCGCTAGCGGTGTAGTTGTTGCAACAGTTCCATCTGGATACTGGTAGCCAACACAAATCTTAACTTCTTCTAGGCCGTCAAGAACGTCTAGTTTAGTCAAACAGAAACCGCTTACGCTGTTAATTTGAACCGCACGCTTCATAGCAACGATATCTAACCAACCTGGACGACGCTTACGACCAGTCGTTGCACCGAACTCGTGACCCTTAGTTCCTAAGTAATCACCGATTTCGTTTTTCAATTCCGTTGGGAATGGACCCGCACCAACACGTGTGGTGTAAGCCTTCATGATACCCAAAACGTAATCGAGATGACGTGGACCAAATCCAGAACCTGTTGCAACACCACCGGCAGTAGTATTAGAAGAGGTTACGAAAGGATAAGTACCGTGGTCAATATCTAGTAACGTGCCTTGAGCACCTTCAAATAGAATTGGTTCACCAGCTTTACGTGCCTGATCAAGTAGCTCAGATACGTCAGTACACATGCTCTTCAAGTAATCAGCGATTGCTAGAGCATCTTTCAATGTCTCTTCGTAATCAACTGCTTCGCACTTGTAGTATTCAGTCAGCATGAAGTTGTGGTAAGCCATAACTTCTTTCAGCTTAGTCGCAAACAATTCTGCATCAAACAGATCGCCTACACGTAAACCGCGACGAGAAACTTTATCTTCGTATGCTGGACCAATACCACGACCAGTTGTGCCAATTGCATTATTGCCACGCGCTTTTTCGCGAGCCATATCAAGAGCACAATGGAATGGTAAGATCAGAGGACATGCTTCAGAAATTAATAAACGTTCCTCTACAGGTACGCCACGCTCTTTAAGCATTTTAATTTCAGTCAACAGAGCGTCAGGTGCTAGCACCACGCCGTTACCAATAATGCACTTTACATTATCGCGTAAGATCCCTGACGGAATAAGATGAAGAACTGTTTTGTCACCATCGATTACTAGAGTATGACCCGCATTGTGGCCACCTTGGTAACGAACGACATATTTAGCCTGTTCGGTAAGAAGATCGACTATCTTACCCTTTCCTTCGTCACCCCATTGGGTGCCGAGAACTACAACGTTTTTGCCCATTATTTGCTGCACGGTAGTGGTTAAAACGGGATTTTAGCAGATCTATGGGGGCGGTAGGCAAGTAATTTATGAAAAAATAATCAACAACATTGTCCCAACAGCGACTAAAGAACCACCTTTAATTTGCAAAAGCTGCTGATTTTGATTGGAAATTTCTTTCAAATAGGTTCACCAACGATTTATAAACAAAAGTGGACCAATTCTTTCAAAAATCCGCTTTATAGCTAACTCCGACATGATTAACTTAAAAGACATAACATTGTGTTCCTTAGTGTGAACAATCTAGTCGATAAAACCCGATAAACACAAATAAGCAGTTTAAAAATACAGCATTAATTTCTAAATTTAATAGCAACGATGGGTTCACTAAGAGTACTTTTGGGTAATCAAATTCAAGAGGAATGAGTTATTGCCATTAAACTGGCTTAACACTGGAATAAACAGGGATAACGGCCCACGATAGCGAGCTTTATCACTTGCTCATGAGTTCAATGAGCCCTTCACTCGTTGCAAAAACAAAATGAGCATACTCCTCCCGATATACATATGACATTCCCACGACACTTAAAGATCAAGCGTGGTGAATTCCATTAATGCCCAACCCTACTAGGTTTGAATATTGGAGTAACATCACTAACATAGTGTTCAAAGGTAAAATAATGCAGGAGCGATATTGACCATAACGCAAGATTAGATATCACGGAGCATTTAGTTAACTGACCTTAGAGGCTTCTACCTTCTTACTAAGCCGTATAAAACCTTTTACAGATATCTGACTCAATAATTCCTCTCAGTAACAGCTAAACCTCGTTAAAGCCCTTAGAAAGCTTTTATATAAGCAGTTTACTTTATTACAGACAATAAAAAGCCCAGCATATAGCTGGGCTTTTTGAATTCTGAAAGCGAAAATTAACGCTTAGAGAACTGTGGCTTACGACGTGCTTTACGTAGACCAACTTTCTTACGCTCAACTTTACGAGCATCACGGGTAACGAAACCAGCAGCACGTAGAGAAGGACGTAGAGACTCGTCAAGTTCCATCAACGCACGGGTAATACCGTGACGGATTGCACCTGCTTGGCCAGTGTTACCACCACCCTTTACAGTTACCATGATGTCTAACTTCTCAGTCATTTCAACTAGCTCAAGTGGTTGACGAACAACCATACGAGAAGTTTCACGACCGAAGTATTCGTCTAGAGGTAGCTTGTTAACGATGATGTTACCAGTACCTGCTTTAGCGAATACGCGAGCAGTAGATGTTTTGCGACGGCCAGTGCCGTAGTATTGAGTTGCAGCCATTGCTATAATCCCGTTTAGATATCAAGTACTTGAGGTTGTTGTGCAGCGTGGTTATGCTCTGTACCAGCGTAAACTTTAAGTTTACGGAACATGGCACGGCCCAATGGACCTTTTGGTAGCATACCCTTAACAGCCTTTTCGATGATCATTTCAGGCTTATGAGCTTGTAGCTTCTCAAAACTGATCTGCTTAATGCCACCGATGAAACCTGAGTGTGAGTAGTAAACTTTGCCTTTAGCTTTGTTACCAGTCACAGCAACTTTATCAGCGTTAATAACGATGATGTAGTCACCTGTATCTACATGAGGCGTATACTCTGGCTTATGCTTACCACGTAGGCGAGAAGCGATTTCAGTAGAGATACGACCCAAAGTTTTACCTTCGGCGTCAACGACGAACCAATCACGAGTGACTGTTTCTGGTGTAGCAGTAAAAGTAGTCTTCATTTACAAAAACCCAATGTTAAAATTCTGTCTCACATGCTTATGCCACTATTGGCAAAAACACAAAAAGTGCCATTCCCCGCCCCTTCGAGCAAAGAATAAGCTTTACAACTTCCACCTAATTGGTGGATAACGAGGGCAGGTTGCGGATTATAGACAAAGCTGAGTTAAAAATCACCTAAAATTTTAGTTTAATTCTTATCAGTTTTAATTTATTCCGTCCCAAAGAGTGCGCTCATTTCAAAAAATACTCAGCAAACAGGTTAAAGATCCCACTAATAAAGAGACTTTACTGTCGCTATAGAAAATTTCGGTCGCGAACAATAAGCGATTCTGCGGCAGTTTTCTATTATTTTTAACCAGAAAAGCTAAGGGATATGCTCTAAAGCTAAATAATCATGCGATTGCATTTCTGTTAAGCGTGAACGACAGCGCCTAAACTCAAAGCTCAACAAACCTTGGGTATAGATATCTTCTAGCGACACAGCAGATGAAATAATAAGTTTAACGTTACGCTCATAAAACTCATCCACCATAGCAAGAAAACGTCGCGCGATATCATCACCAGTTAAGTGCTCTCCCATCTGCTCAACATTACTCAATAATACAGTGTGATATAGCCGTGCGACCTCCATATAGTCGCGCTGACTACGAGGACCATCACATAAGGCTCTAAAGTCGATAAGTAACACACCTTGGGCTTGCTGACGTATATCTATAACTCTACCGTCGATCTCTAGCCCATTAGTTGAAACTTCAGATTCTGGTGCTAATTTCACAAAGTACTCTTTAAGGTTTTGCTCAGCTATGGCATCCAGTGGCGAATGAAAGATCTCTGCTTGCTCTAATGTTCTCAAGCGATAATCTACACCAGAGTCGACATTCAATATATCGCAATGCTTATTAATAGCCGCAATCGCTGGCAAGAAGCGCGCACGCTGCAAGCCATTACGGTATAACTCATCTGGAATAATGTTAGATGTTGCGACCAGTGCCACACCTTCAGCAAACAGCGACTCAAATAAGGTACCGAGCAACATGGCGTCTGTGATGTCAGAGACAAAAAACTCATCAAAACAGATCACTTGGTATTGCGCCGCCATTTTTTTAGCGATGATGATTAGCGGGTCTCTTTGCCCTTGCAGCTGGGCAAGATCAATATGTAGTTGATGCATAAAGCGATGAAAGTGGGCCCGCAGCTTTTTATCACTAGGTAGTGCGTCGAAAAACGTATCCATCAGATAAGTTTTGCCACGACCAACTCCGCCCCACAAATATAAGCCTTGTATTGCTGGCTGGTGTTTTTTGCTAAAAAATGAAAATAGACCACCACTTTTTGCAGACTGAGAATTTAAAGCAAGCAAATCATCATAAACTCGCTGCAACTGCTTTACGGCTTGCTCTTGCGCCGCATCATGTGAAAAGTCATCTCTAGTTAAGTCTTGCTGATAATGCTGCCATGGGGTTAATTGCGACACTGAAATACTTCTCTATTTTTAGGGGAATACACAAATCAGCCCACTTATAATGAAAGATAAAGCCGTTTGAAGTCTTATTTTTAAGCAATATGTAAATACTATCATGCTAGAAAGCCACAATGCATCAACCGCTCATATACATAAATTATCCAATACTTGCTGGGGATAAATACAGATCAGCTCAATTTAAGCTAATTGCTGACATATTTTTAAGTAAACAGTACCACGCTGGAAATCCGCGATGTATATTTGGCTTAATTCAGCATCATATAAGTATATCTAGGAGTCTATATGGAGTGGGCATTAACCCTTGCAGCGTTTGTAATTGGTGGCGTATTTGGCTATGTCAGCCATACTTTATTAGCTAAAAACACCAATAATAAAAGTAACAATGAGCAGCTAGAACAAACTCAACTTGAGATGAGTCAATATAAACAAGAAGTGTCAGATCACTTCGATGACCAATACAAGCAGCTTGCCGAACTATCTGCCCAGCTAAACCGTGTTAATCAACAGTGGAATACTGCAGCGCCGCTATTTACCTCTCCGACAACAGAGAAGAAATTGCCGGAACTCGCGACACAATCTGTAGAGAAGGCAAACAAGGTTGCCGATATTAATGAAAAAAAAGAATCTATAGCAGCTTAAATACGCTTAGAAGAAATTAACCTTTGTTAATGATTGATGAACTTTTTGATAGTTACTTGAGTCCGAATCAATAATGAATGAAACAGCCTTTTTATATATACGAGTGTCTAGCGCAACATTTGTATTCAAGGCCATTCAAATAAATTTTGAAGAATTGGAGTAATATTTAAATGAAAATGAAATTGTCCTTACTTTCCGCTGCAGTCCTTGGCGCAACTCTTACACTAGCACCGGTTGTTTCACAAGCAGCCATCCCGTTAGCCGTTGATGGACAAGAACTTCCAAGCCTTGCTCCTATGCTACAAAAGACCACGCCAGCGGTTGTGGCAGTAGCTGTTTCCGGTACTCATGTTTCTAAACAAAAAGTCCCTGACGCATTTCGTTACTTTTTTGGACCTAATGCACCACGTGAACAAGTACAAGAACGCCCGTTTAGAGGTTTAGGTTCAGGCGTAATTATTGACGCTAAACAAGGTTATATCGTTACCAATAATCACGTAATCGAAGGGGCAGATGAAATACTTATCGGCTTACATGACGGACGTGAAGTTGAAGCCAAGTTAATCGGCGCTGATGCCGAGTCCGATATTGCCCTATTACAAATTCAAGCAAAAAACCTTACCGCGTTGAAGCGAGCGGACTCTGATGCATTGCAGGTAGGCGATTTTGCCGTAGCAATTGGTAACCCATTTGGTCTTGGCCAAACGGTTACTTCCGGCATCGTCAGTGCAATGGGCCGCAGTGGTCTAGGCATCGAGATGTTAGAGAACTTTATCCAGACTGACGCTGCGATTAATAGTGGTAACTCAGGTGGCGCTTTAGTTAATTTAAACGGTGAACTCATTGGTATTAATACGGCTATCGTCGCACCAGGCGGTGGTAACGTTGGTATTGGTTTCGCTATCCCTGCCAATATGGTTAACAACCTAGTTGAGCAAATTATTGAACATGGTGAAGTCCGCCGCGGTGTACTTGGTGTTATGGGCCAAGACCTAACCAGTGAGCTGGCTAAAGGTTTTGGTATTGAAACCCAACACGGTGGCTTTATTAATGAAGTGATGCCAGACAGCGCAGCGGATAAAGCAGGTATCAAAGTCGGCGATATTATTGTTAGCGTAAATGGGAGAAAAATTAAGAGCTTCCAAGAGCTACGAGCAAAAGTTGCCACTATGGGGGCAGGTTCAGAAGTTGAGTTTGGCTTGATCCGTGATGGTGATGAAGAAACCGTAACCGCGACTTTAGGCGAATCAACACAGTCAGCCGAAGCCGCAGCGGGTGCAGTGCACCCAATGTTACAAGGTGCAAAACTTGAAACTAGTGGCTCATCAGGCGTAGAAATTACCGATGTTGCTCAAGGCTCTCCTGCAGCAGCTAGCGGCCTTATAAAAGGGGATGTCATTGTTGGTGTTAACCGCACTAAAGTTAACAGCCTCAAAGCGTTAAAATCGGCGCTTGAAGATCAAAAAGGCACAGTGGCATTAAAAATTAAACGCGATAGTACAAACCTTTACCTTATTCTTAGATAGCCAATAAGGATAAGCGAGCTATAGTCAGCCGAGCATTTTGCTCGGCTGTCTTTTTAGTATTTAAACCGCTTTAGCATGGGCTACTGAGTACAAGCCAATACAAACATGTTAATATAATTCACCTTTTCAGCATTTATTCTCAGACATGATCATTAAAGACACTCTTATTTATGTCGGTAAAGCCGTTATTTTTGGCCTTATCATGGCTGCAGTTATTATTTTTATTTTGCCGCTGATTACCGGCCAAAGTTTAACAAACGGTATTACTAGCCGCGTATCTTCAAATAGCAACGAACTGTCTTTTTCCAATGCAGTACGTCGCGCTGCGCCTGCTGTTGTTAATATTTACAGCCTAAGCATCGACCAATCAAAACCTCTGAACCCAGGCTCTCTACAAGGCTTAGGCTCTGGTGTCATCATGAGCTCGGAAGGCTATATCCTGACTAACTATCATGTTATCAAGAGAGCTGATGAAATTGTTGTCGCACTGCAGGATGGACGCAAGTTTACTTCAGAAGTCGTGGGCTCTGATCCCGAAACCGATTTAGCTGTACTTAAAGTTGAAGGCGATAACCTTCCTGTCGTGCCAGTCAGTTTAGACATACCTGCACGAGTGGGCGACGTGGTACTTGCCATTGGTAACCCATATAATCTTGGGCAAACCATTACTCAAGGCATTATCAGTGCAACCGGTCGTAACGGCTTAAGTTCTGGTTATTTAGATTTCTTGCAAACTGATGCAGCGATTAACGCTGGTAACTCTGGTGGCGCACTCATTGACACTACTGGCCAACTAATTGGCATCAACACTGCAGCTTTCCAGATTGGCGGCGAAGGTGGTGGACACGGCATTAACTTCGCCATCCCAATAAAACTAGCTCATAGTATTATGGGGAAGTTAATTAAAAATGGTCGGGTGATCCGTGGTGCATTAGGCATTAGCGGTGAAGCCGTAGGCCCGGTCATGGCGCAGATTTTAAACCTACCTGGGCTTACTGGCGTTGTGATTACAGAAATAGACCCAACAGGACCAGCTGCAAAAGCCAAACTACAACCTCGCGATGTCATCACTAAATATGAAGGTGAAGCTATCCCGGGTGTTGAAATGCTAATGGATAGAATTGCAGAAACCACACCAGGTAAGAAGATAATGATGACCATTATCCGAGAGGGTAAGGTATATGAGGTTCCTGTCATTATTGGCGAGAAACCAATTCATTATAATTAGGTTCTAGGTTCTAGGTTCTAGGTTCTAGGTTCTAGGTTCTAGGTTCTAGGTTCTAGGTTCTAGGTTCTAGGTTCTAGGTTCTAGGTTCTAGGTTCTAGGTTCTAGGT
>NZ_JAKILC010000023.1 GCF_023283845.1 Shewanella marinintestina | reverse complement strand
AAAGGTGGTGATATCGCCGGTGGCCACAAGGCGATCGGGCTGCAGATCAATACTGTCTTCGGTCACGCTGCCGCTATTGGTTACCGTCAGTTCAGGAATATCGTTGGTACCAACAATCGTTATTGTGATTTCTTGAGTATCGAATAAGCCAAATTGGTCGGTTACCGTTATCGTAAAGATTTCAGTCGTTGTTTCGCCAAAAGCTAAGCTGTTTGCTAGCTCATTATCGAGGCTGAACGTCCACTCCCCAGTTACTTGATCAATTGAAAATACTCCATATGGAGTCATTGGGTCACTGGTTAGTTGCCAAGTCAGTACAGCTCCGTTATCAATATCATTTGCTGTTAAAGTTCCTGAGACCTGCGGGATACCTGCCGTTTCTGTATTACCACCGACTAAGACACCCGCTTCAATAACGGTACCCATAGCATCTTCGAGTGAAGAGGTAACTTCTGGTGCGTCATTTTCACCTGTTATAGTAATAGTTAACGTTTGAACAATTGAATCACCGTCACTATCACTAAGTTGATAGTCAAAAAATTCGATTAACTGCTCACCAATAGCAAGTGCTTGTATTTCAGGTAATTGATTATTGAGCTGATAGGTATAACTGCCATCAGCTGCAATAGTTAAAGTGCCGTAGACTCCCGATATAACGGTACTTCCTGTCACATCTACACTGATATTGTCGCTATTGGTTATTTGGGTTAACGAGCCTGAGTCTGCACCCAAAGTGTCATTTTGCAGAACATTGCCATTTACGCCATCAATGTCGCCTTCGGCGATTTGATTACTATCATCTAGTCCATTGGGTGCATCATCAATAACATTAGCAGTAACGACTGATGTCACACTGGCACCTTGGCTATCTGTTAGTTCTAATACAAATATCTCTGAAAGCGTGTCAGTCGCTGAATGATCGAAATTAGACGATAAGGTATAGCTATAACTTAAGGTTGAAGTGCTTATGTCGTAGCTACTTATTGTTAAAGTACCAAACTGAGTAATGATGGTTACTGGTCCAACAAAGTTACCGTCAGCAAAAACTTGTAGCCCATTGATGGTCAGCGATTGTATGCCTGCCTGTACTATTACTGAGACACTTTCAGCTTGCGATAGTAAGGCTGATTGGGGGCTTGTTCCTTGCTCTAAGTGCTGTTCATAAAGAGTTACAGACCTTGAGATAATACTTGGTGGGTTCAGTTGTGATAAAAAGTTCTGCTCTTCCTCTACTCGAGGAAGCTCAACTTGGGTAAAGCCTTCGGTATCATGCCCTGCTACTGCAATCGTTTCATCACCGGTGCGTCCTACAGCGATAAAGCCACTCCCTTCGTTACCCGTTGGCGCACTTTCGCCTGCAGCTGTGTCAGGTAAGTTGAGTGTAGGATCTTCCCCGCTTAAAACTTTAGCTTGTAGTGCAGCTATCTCCGCATCCACACTAGGATCTATGGTTGCGAGGTCTTGAGGAGCTTCGGTTTCAGAAAGGTTGGCTACTTCATCTTGCGTGACGGTTGTACCGTCACTGTATTGCAGTAAAAATGTTGTGCCCACAGATGCGCTATAAACCACATTTTCTCTTAAGGTATCGCCTACTTTGAGAGGTGTATTGTTACCTTGTGCAGTGCTTGTGTTTATGGCACCAGAAAGCTCAAGAATCTTGGCGTCCTGCTTTGGAATAAATTTATCCATCTTAAAATACTCTACCTATCTCATCCGTGAGTTAAATGAAGAATTATTAGTGCTTAGTTAGTTGTTATTTACGCACTAACAGTACAAATTCTGTACTGCATTGAGGCGTTGTCAAATTGTGGGAAGTCAAGCAAGTCGGTGACAATTAATTGAAGTTTGTGTTTTATGCTTTTTATCAGTTTTTTATCAGTAGGTTAGGAGATTAAAAATAGAGGGAAAGGGGAGTTCAAATAACTAAAGGCCGAATAAAATTCAGCCTTTAGTTTAAAAAGGTATAAAGCCTAAATAAGTTTAGCCGCGTTACGTCGTGTTTGTAGGGCACGATTAAGCTCACCTAAGTGCTCTTGAGCGTCGGCTAGCGCATGTAAATTGTCTTTATCATCTTTGAGGTAGCAAGCTTTTTGCAACCAAACTTTGGCTTGTTGATGATCGTGATTTTGTTGATAAAGCTTGGCTAAGCAGATTTGGTAGTCGACATTGTTTTCATATTGACTGTCTAATGCTAATAATTGCTTTTTAGCTTCAACATCGGCGGGCGTTATTACTTCGGATAGCGCGCTGAATATAGCCGCAGAAGCCGAAGATTTTACTTGTTTTAAAAGTAACTTTATCGCTTCAGCTTTTCTCTCAAATTGATTTAGCCCTATCGCATACAAAGCAATATATTCAGGTTGTTTTCTTTCTGCACGAGTAAGCCAATGCCAGCATTTTTCTAGCTCTTGCTCGTTTAATTTAACCGCTTGAGTCAATAGCGCTGTATTCGTCTTTAGCGATAACACTTTAAACCCGTCATCATCTAAAATATGCTTTTTAGCAACGATTGGCAGTAACAACTTAAGCGCTTGCCAATCTTGCTGTGCTTGGTACAGCTCTATAGCCAGTTTTAGAACTGGAAATTTACTTTTGCTAGTTGGATTAAGCTTATCGAGTTCTTCCCTAGCGGCAACTAAGTCACCTTGTTGCAATAAATACCGAGTACGTGTAGTGCTAACCGCTTTTACTGCCGAAGGTTCTAATTGTGCTTTTGCTAAATATTCGTCACGAGCTTGATGATTATTTTGATGGTGAGCTGCGCGAGCAGCGGCTAATAGGTTTAGCGCTGGGATCTCACCTTTTTCCGCGCCTTTTGCCATAGCTTTTTCTGCGGCAGGCCAGTTCTCTTCGGCTAATGCTAGAGCGCCGAGAAGTGTATGTTTTCGTGCCGCTTTTCGACGCCATCTTTCTGGTAAGTAACGGCTATTGAGTACTAAGTTTAATAGCCAAACTGCCACAAACTCAACTAACTGTAATAAGCTATAAAAAATAATTAGTGCGATAACAGCAAAAACAATACTCGTTTCAATTTGGTAATCACCAATTGCTAGGTAAACGTAGCCTTTGCTGCCTACTAGAAAAGGGCTAATACATAAGCCAAGTAGAATAATTATTAGATAGACGAGGGCGCGAACCATTATTGCGTCTCCTCAGTCATTAAATTGCCATAGGTCACTAACTGATTTAGCAAGTTAGAGGCTTGAAAGCGCTCAATGCTAGTAGATTGAATCTTTAGGGTTTCTAAAGCATCCAAGGTGGCAAGTGCGTCGGTAGTTTGTTGGTCTTTTAGATCAAAATATTGAAATATCCACTTTCTTGCAAGCTTTATAGAGTTGCGGTAATTCACCTGATCTTGGCGGTACAAAGCTAACTGTGCTTGCAGTAATTTATTTTTAGTATTTTCAACTAAATACCATTGCTGATCTGGTTCTAATAGCGGCGCAGCATCGGTTGTACGCTTTCTTACAATAACAAAGTCATCAATTAGCGCTTGCCAAGATTTAGATAAATTAGATTGCCAATCATCCAGCGAATCACTTACTTGGGCGTCAGCAAGTTCTTCAGCAGAGAAGTGCGTCTCAGCGCGATTTAAAGGTAGTTTATCAAGGTTATCGATAATTGAATCTAGGGTAAGAACAGTGCCTGAAATATCGGTATTTTTAACAGCCGCAACAGCCGCAATATCTTTTGCTAGTGCTTTTCTAAGCGGCATTAAAGAGGGATCTCGCATTGATTTAATGCGCTCATCTGCAGCTTTAAGTAGGCTAGTGGCTGTGCTCGGATCTTTCTCTAACCACAGTTTTTGTCCGGCGAGTCTAACGAGGTACTTAGCTTCTTCTGCACGCCAATGATTAGGGTTACGCTGAGCAATAATAGACACGCGCTCTTCAAGTTGAGTCTGCTGCTCAAGAGATTGGGCCATGGCTAAGTCGACGGTAGATTTAAACTGACCTTGTTGTTGCTCCAGGATAGCAATACGCTTATTAGGTTCAATTAAAGCTGCTTGTAATTGTTGGCTAAGCTTTGCTGATTCAGCTTGTTGCGTCAGTAGCTGTTGATACAGGTAGTAGCCACCTGCAACGGCAGCAAAAGTCAAAATCAGCAATAAGAACAATGTGACAATTGTGCCCCAAGGTGTCGCTTTATTTTGAGTAGATAAAGTGCTTGTCGTGTCTTGGGCTGTGTTCGCTGTAGCTTGGGCTGTAGTTGATTTTGATTCAGCTTCTACTGTTGACTCTGGCTCGACAGCAGGCTGCGCTGCAACCTTTGACTCAGTTGTTGGCTCTGAAGCGCTGGCGTCAGTGTTCTTGGTTTCCATTAAACAGTCCTTGAAAGCTATGGTGCTGCAGAAATAGCGAGTATAAACTTACAATTAGCGGCGAACTACTTTTGAAATAACGCAGTCAACATAGCATTGGTGTTGGCAGCTTTTGCATTAGTAATTTGTTGTAAACCGAACGCTTTTGCTTTTTCATATACTCGGGAGCTTGGCACTATAATATGACAAGTTTGCAACCAAGCAAATAGCTCTTTTGGTACTGTTTTAACAAGGTTATCGAGTATTTCACCGCTAGTAATGATAATAGTGTTAATGCCGAAGCTTTGCCATTGCTGACAAATTTGAGATGTATCGAGGGGCGGACAGCCACGTTTGTAAGCTTCCCAGTAATTCATTTGGGCGCCTCTGAGACTAAGCTCTGTGGCTAAATCTTCACGGCCACCTTGGCCTCTTACAATAACAATGTGCTTACCATCGATATTACTGAGTGAGTCTAGCGTTAATAAGCCTTCGGTTTGTTGGCAATCATCGGGGGCTTTTTCCGCTTCTATACCAATCTGTTTTAACGCTGCATATGTCGCATTACCCACAGCAAGGTAGTGCGCAGATTGAGGCCATTGGTGATTGATAGCTTGAGAAGAAAAAGTCACCGCATTGGTACTAATAAAAATAACAATATCGGCTTGCTTTAGCGTGCTATTGATCCGAGCAGCATCAAGATTTGAGGTGGGTTGTACATTTAAAAGGGGTGTAACAAAGTAAGAGACGTTGCGCTGTGTCAACGCCTCTATCATTAACTGATTGCGCCCCTCAGGGCGTGTCAGTAAGACTTTCATGCTAGTTACGCGTTTGCGTACACAGCGTCAAGAATGGTTTTTGCGCCTTTCTCGAGTAGTTCTTCTGCCAATGCAACACCTAGCTTTTCAGCATCGGCCGTGTTGCCTGTAGAAGAAGCTGTGATGATTTGGCTACCATCTGGATTACCGACTAGACCACGCAGATTTAATGTATCACCGTCAATTTCAGCATATGCACCAATAGGTACCTGACAACCACCTTCAAGACGAGTGTTCATTGCACGTTCTGCAATAACACGAATACGCGTTTCAGCGTGCTCTAGCGGAGCAAGTAATGCTTTAACACGAGCATCATCTGTACGGCATTCAATACCTACAGCACCTTGACCGTTAGCGGGTAGTGACTGTTCTGCAGAAATAAAGCTAGCGATTCTTTCTTCTAGTTTTAGGCGTTTAAGACCCGCAGCAGCAAGAATAATTGCGTCGTAGTTACCAGCATCTAATTTAGCTAGACGTGTACCTACGTTACCGCGTAAATCTTTAATGATTAAGTCTGGACGCGCTGCGCGGATTTGGCACTGACGACGTAAGCTTGAAGTACCGACTACTGCACCTTGCGGCAAATCTTCAATAGTTTTATAGGTATTTGATACGAAAGCATCACGTGGATCTTCACGCTCACAAATAACTTCAAGGCCTAGACCTTCAGGAAATTCAACTGGCACGTCTTTCATTGAGTGCACCGCGATGTCAGCTTGACCTTCAAGCATAGCGACTTCAAGTTCTTTAACGAATAATCCCTTACCACCCACTTTAGCCAGTGGTGTGTCTAAGATGATGTCACCTTTAGTGCTCATTGGCAGCAATTCAACCGTGAGGCCTTCGTGGATTTTTTCCAGTTCAGCTTTCACAAATTCGGCTTGCCACATGGCAAGAGGGCTCTTACGTGTTGCGATACGGATCAGATTTTGAGACATGAACGATATTCCATCTTAGAACTTATTTGCGCCAATGCTAACATTGCCTGAATACAGATGTAACATTCTGCTGCCGATTCTTTGAAGTCCACCCTGTTCTATATTGGCGAAAAACATGATCTTGATCACATTTACTTGCCGAGGGTTAGTTTGCGAGATACATTAGCGGAGCGTTATCTATTTTTTAAGGTCAAATCATTTGCCACAAGAGATTGCTAAACTTGAGCATGCCGCGCAAAGGTTAGATGTCATTAGGTATGCTAGAGCAGTTGCATTGTTGTCGCCCTTAAAGCGTCATCTCCTTCGGCTCATCTCGGTTTTATTGCATTACCATTCCCCAAAGTTACCAGGTTACAACGGCCCATTAACTCCAAGTGGAGTCGCTGACTACGTTTTAGGGCCCGATGGGCTTGAAGCCTGCGATACTCTCAATATTGAAATTACTACAATTAGCTCCGTAAATGACTCTCTTATCGAAGGTGTTTACAGCATGGGGAGTACGGCAAGTTTTGGCCAAAATATACAAAGTGATATTGATGTTTGGTTAGTACATAGTGAGCAGTTAACCCAAAATGCTTGTGAACTATTGGTTAATAAAACTCAGCTGTTAACGCAATGGTTTGCTCTGTTTGATTTTGAGGTCAATTTTTATTTAGTTCACCCTAAGCAGTTTATTCAAGGGCGTAATGATAAGAGCGATCTGTATAACTGCATGGGCCATGAGCATAGCGGGAGTGCGCAGCATTGGTTGTTATTAGAGGAGTTTTACCGTAGTCAATTTCGATTGGCTGGTAAGTCTATTGCGTGGTGGCCAAATGCTGGTAAATCAAAAAGCCTACTATCTTTGGGCGACGCGAATGCCTTACCTGCAAGTGAGTACTTTGGAGCGTCACTTTGGCAACTTTATAAGGGGGTAGAAAAACCGCATAAGGCACTATTAAAGGTACTTTTACTTGAAGCTTATGCCAGCGAGTATCCCCATACTCAACTTGTAAGTGAGCGTATTTGGCAGCATACATTAGAAGGGGATTTTTCTTCTGCTAATGACGCCTATTACTTATTGTACGAATCGATAGAGTCTTATTTGCTTAAGCGAGGTGATGTTAGGCGACTAGAGATCACCCGACGCTGTTTTTATCTAAAATGTGGCGTTAAGTTAAGTCAACATGATCAGGCGGTGGATTGGCGTTATTTTAAGATGCAAAAATTGGTGGCTGACTGGAATTGGTCAGACAGTTTATTGAAGACTCTGGATAACTGTGAAAATTGGCACTGCGGTCAGTTACAGTGGTTTAACGAGCAGCTTAATGAGTTGATGTTAGGCAGTTATCGAACGTTATTACAGTTTGCTTCAACCCATAAATTAAGTGAAAGCTTACGGATCTCTGAGCTGGGTTTACTTACCCGAAAACTACACACTTACTTTAGCGAAGATGCACATCAGATTATGCGCTTGAACTCGCTATGGAGCCGCTCTATTTTAGAGCCGCACTTGTCGGTGATATATAGTTCTCAAGACAAGTTTTACTATCTTTATCGCTGCTCACCAAATCCAAGAAACTTTTTAGAGCATAGTGCTGTTTTTCATTCGAAAAGCAAAGCCAAATTATTAGTTTGGGCCAGTTTAAATGGTGTAGCAAATAGTCAAACCCGTTGGCATGAAATTAGACAAAGTAAACGTAAATCCAGTTATTTAACTCAGGCGGCAAATAGGCTAGATGGTTTAGTGGTTAATGAGTCTATAAAAGTCTCTAAGATGGCACTTTATCAGCCGTGGCATTTTCGTAAATTAGTCTTTTTATTAAACTTTAATAGCGATCCAACAGAGAGCTGGTCAGGGCAAGATATTATGGTTGATTACATGAACAGTAACGTGTTTTCAATTGGCCGTAATCACTTAAATATGGTCGACTCGATTGATGTGATCAGCCTTAATAGCTGGGGAGAATGGCATTGCCATCATTTTGAAGGCAAAAAAAGCATTCTCGATGCGCTGTCGTTTGTCACTCCTGGAATGAAGCGTGCGGTAGAAGAAGTTTCCGTGCAGGTTATTAGTTGCTCGCTTAAGCTACGTTCGCAAACAGAGCGCACAGTGCAAGACTTACTTTATCGCGCAGTTAGGCTCAGTCGTCAGGCACAAAGCTCAACAACATTAGGTTATGCACTGCAAGTGGGTAAGCTGCGTTATGGCTTATTTTTTAATAACCGTGGTATGCATTATGAAAACTTAAGTGATGCCAAATCTTTTTATCAGCAGTTGTCACAACGCAAGTTACTCGAGCTACCCAGACCTACTTTAGGCGATGAACCGTTTGCTAAGTTGCCGGCAGTCATCCAAGACTACGCGGCTAAAGGTGCAATTCAATATTTCTTGCGTCAACGCAAGCAAGGCTTGGATGTGTTTATTTTAGATGAGGGCAACGAGCTAAATCATTATGTACAAGAGGGTACAGACGTTAATGCGCTAGTAAATAAACTCAGTCACTATCATACTTTTGAAGATCCGCAATTGACTAAGGATAACTTCAATTTGCCACAATTTTTTAAATTGAAGCGAGTAAAAGGCGAGTTAATGGCAGTCCCGTTCGGGGTCACTCATGAATCGGCAGAGGTCGATTTTTAACATTGGTCGTTTGCTTGGTGCAATAATAGAAGGGCGTTCTAATAAGAAGTGAAATGCTTGGTATTGTTAGTAGATAATAAAAAAGGGAGCTAGGCTCCCTTTAATTGCAATAAACTAAGAGGAAATTGCTAGATTAAATATCTAGCTTTAGTCCGCTTTGTTTAAAGATAGACTCAACAACGAATGGCATAAATTCATTGCCATTGCGCTCGTCCATCCATTTACCATCTACATAAGCGAAGTGATAACCACCAAACTGCGTTGCTAACCAAATCTCATGCAGGGGCTCTTGCTTATTCATCACGATTGTCGATGTACCATTAAACTCTAATTGCAGCACATTGCCAGAGCCATCAACATCGATATCAGCATCTTGCTCGTCAATCAGCACTTCTAATGCGTTATCAATTGTTTGAAATATCTCATCAACCAATTGATGAAATTCGAAATCTGTTATAGCCATGCTAATTCTTCCTCAGATTTAGGTAATACCAACATCTTACCAATCACTAGCCTGATTACCAATCACATTAATTTTGTGGTTAATCAGAAACTAAATAATCACACTCATAAATAAATACATTAAAACTCTTTATATTCATGCAAATAGTAGTTTTTCACTGCGCTTTTTATCCACTGCTTTTAACAAGGAAAGAGTGATTTTTTTTAAGTTAGTGAGGCTTTTTAGCGCTAAGTTGTGATTTATGTTAATTAACTGCGGTAATACTAGCCTCTCTGCGTTGAGATATTATGTAATAAAGCCCCGATATAAATGCGTTAGAGGGTTGACGCATAGCGGACTTGTCTGCAAACATCAGGATTAACAATTTTAGCCGTATAGCAAGCGTTGCTGCTATTGCTGCAAGGGTCATCTGATGTTGAAAAAAATGAGACTGTTTTTGCTGGTAGGGCTTGGTAGCCTAGTACTTTTGGGCTGTGGGCAAAAAAGTGCATTATTTAGAGCGCCGCCACAGGAAGTTAATCAGCAGACAACTGATAAGCAGGTGTCTGACGCAGAGCATGAGCAAAGCGAACAAAACAAAAAGGACTAAAGACGTTGGATCACTTTTTATATCAAGCAGATGAGCTTTATGCGGAGCAGTGCCAAGTTGCCGAACTCGCAAAACAGCATGGAACACCGCTGTATATATATTCTCGCGCAACGCTAGAGCGTCATTGGCACGCTTTTGATAATGCGGTGAGTGATCATCCACACCTTATTTGTTATGCGGTAAAAGCAAATTCAAATATAGCCGTGCTTAACGTGCTAGCGCGCTTAGGCAGTGGTTTTGATATTGTTTCTGGCGGCGAGCTATCACGGGTAATAGAAGCTGGCGGCGATCCAGCTAAAGTGGTTTTCTCTGGCGTTGGTAAAACGGTCGCCGAGATGGAAATGGCGCTTAACTTAGGCATTTATTGCTTTAATGTTGAATCTGCAGCTGAGTTAGAGCAGCTAAACCTAGTGGCTTTGCGTCTGGGTAAAGTGGCTCCGGTGTCATTGCGCGTTAATCCGGATGTTGATGCTGGCACTCACCCCTATATTTCTACCGGTCTTAAAGAAAACAAGTTTGGTATCGCAATGGAAGAAGCCGAGGCTATTTTTGCCCGTGCTAACGAATTACCAGGTCTTGCTGTTAAGGGCGTTGATTGCCACATTGGCT
Organism: Shewanella marinintestina; assembly: GCF_023283845.1. Taxonomy (GTDB): domain Bacteria; phylum Pseudomonadota; class Gammaproteobacteria; order Enterobacterales; family Shewanellaceae; genus Shewanella; species Shewanella marinintestina. The sequence continues at coordinate 48,390 of NZ_JAKILC010000023.1, read as the reverse complement.
CGCAGCTTACCGAAATAAAACCTTTCTTAGATGCCATGGATCGTATGCTAGCGCTAATTGATCGCTTAGCAGAGCAAGGGATCAAGATTAAGCACTTTGATGTGGGCGGTGGACTCGGTGTGACTTACGATGATGAAGTGCCGCCACAGCCAGATGTGTATGCCGCTGCGCTACTTGAGCGTTTAGGCGATCGCGATCTGAAACTGATTTTTGAACCTGGCCGCGCTATCGCAGCTAATGCTGGGATCTTTGTTACCCAAGTGCTTTATCTGAAAGAAAACAGCGATAAGCGTTTTGCTTTAGTGGATGGCGCGATGAACGACTTGATCCGTCCGTCACTCTATAGTGCATGGCAAAAGATCATTCCGGTAATCGAGCGTGCAGGCGCAACTCATAACTACGATGTGGTTGGTCCCGTTTGTGAAACCGGTGACTTCTTGGGTAAAGATCGTCAGTTGAACGTGCAAGCAGGTGACTATCTTGCGGTGCGTTCGTCAGGTGCTTATGGCTTCACTATGGCGTCAAATTACAACTCTCGTCCACGCGCGGCCGAAGTGATGGTTGATGCAGATAACGCTTATGTCATTCGAGAGCGAGAAAAAGTCGCTCAGTTATGGCAAGGTGAGCAGATCCTGCCGTAAACTAGCATAATACTAAGTAGCGGATCTTGAGATCCGCTATTGATACTTTTTAAGGATGTCCCCTTGATCCAATTCACTAAGATGCATGGGTTAGGCAATGATTTTATGGTCGTCGATGGCGTCACACAAAATGTGTTTTTCTCGCCAGATCAAATTAAGCGTCTAGCCGATCGGAATTTTGGTGTCGGTTTTGATCAGTTATTATTGGTTGAGCCGCCATACGATCCCGATTTAGATTTTCATTATCGCATCTTTAATGCTGACGGTAGCGAAGTAGAGCAGTGCGGCAACGGCGCACGTTGTTTTGCACGTTTTGTGCGTAATAAAGGTTTAACGTATAAACATAAAATTCGCGTAAGCACTTCATCGGGTAAAATTACCTTACGTCTTGAGCGTGACGGTAAAGTGACCGTGAATATGGGGGTGCCGGTTTTAGAGCCAAGTAAGATCCCATTTACTGCTAAAAAAGTCGAAAAGACCTATCTGCTAATGGCATCGAGTGGTACCTATTTATGTGGCGCTGTTTCAATGGGGAATCCCCATTGTGTGATTGAGGTTGATGACGTGGAAGCGGCTGATGTTGATACCATTGGCGCCGATCTGACCAATCATGAGCGTTTCCCTAAAGGCGTTAATGTTGGCTTTATGCAGGTGGTTAACTCTGGGCATATTAAACTGCGGGTGTATGAACGCGGCGCAGCGGAAACCTTAGCTTGCGGCACAGGTGCTTGTGCGGCGGTTGTTGTAGGTATTCAACAAGGTAAGTTAGAGCGCAATGTTAGAGTCGATCTTCCAGGTGGAACGTTAATGATCAACTGGGAAGGTGAAGGTAAACCTTTATGGATGACAGGTCCCGCTGAACACGTTTATGATGGGCAGATCGCGCAATGATCGATAATCCTAATTCAAATGCCCCCTTTGACGAGATCTTGATCCGCGAATACTTGCTGGATAATCCAGATTTTTTTAGTCGCTACCCAGAACTATTATTGGCGATGCGAATTCCTCATGCCGAGCGTGGCGCAGTGTCATTGGTTGAGCGTCGACAAGAGATGTTGCGTCAACGCGTTAGCCAGCTTGAAGAAGAGATCACTGCATTATTGGCTATGGCATCGCGTAATGAGCAGATCTACATGTTCAACAGCCGCTTATCTATGCAGCTGCTAAAATGTGAAGATATGGGCGACTTACGCCAAGTATTATCTAATGGACTAATCGAGCAATTTCAGTTTAGCCACGTCAGACTAATCACAGTGCATGATATCGACAGTGAACTGTCGCAGATCTGGAGCAAACGTTTAGACTCTGGCTATTACTTTGGCCGTTTAACCAATGAAGAGTCCAAACGTTTGTTTGGTACTGAAGTGGGTTCAGTTGCGCTTTCTCGTTTATCCAAAGAGTGCGGTCAGGTGATTTTTGCGATTGCTAGCCAAGATCCAATGCACTTTCATCCAGAAATGGATCACCTGCTGTTGTCGCAGCTGAAACAATTACTCGATCACCAGCTGACAAAAATCTAATCGCGAGGCGATATGGCTGATAAAGCGTTAGCAGACTTTGAACGATATTTACGTACTGAGCGTCAAGTGTCGGCTTATACAGTGCGTAATTATCTGTTTGAACTTAATCGGGTTGCTAAGCTATTTACTGAAACAGAGTCATGGTTAACGCAGCAGCACGATTCTTTGCAGGCTGTTCTGGCTAAGTTACACCGCAAAGGTCTCAGTCCACGTTCACTTTCACTGACGCTATCTTCACTTAAACAGTTTTACGAGTTTTTACTGCGTGAGCAGCTTATCAAAGTGAATCCTGCGATTAGTCTTAGTGCACCTAAGCAAGGCAAACCTCTGCCTAAGAATATGGACGTTGATTCAGTAACTCATCTGCTGGAAATCGACGCCAACGATCCATTGAGTTTTCGCGATAAAGCTATTATGGAACTGTTTTACTCATCAGGATTACGTCTTGCTGAGCTCGCAGCACTAAACGCTGCTGACATTCAGTTTTCACAGGCGCAAGTCAAAGTACTCGGTAAGGGCAGCAAAGAACGAATTGTGCCAATTGGTAAATTGGCACTGCAAGCGATAAATCAATGGTTGGATATCAAGCGTGATATCCCTTGTGAAGATGATGCCCTGTTTGTTACCGCTAAAGGTAAACGATTAGCGCACCGCAGCATTCAAGCGCGTTTGGCTAAGTGGGGTCAAGAGCAAGCCATCGGCATTAAGGTGCATCCACATAAGCTACGGCACTCGTTTGCAACGCATATGCTTGAGTCCAGCGCCGATCTGCGCGCGGTACAAGAGCTTTTAGGCCACGCCAATTTGTCGACCACTCAGGTTTATACGAGTTTGGACTTCCAGCATCTGGCTAAGGTGTATGACGGTGCCCATCCGCGAGCTAAAAAACGTGGAGATAAAGCATGAAAATCTATATTCGACCACAACCTTTTGAAGCGATCAGCTTTGATTTAGACGACAACCTTTACGACAATCGACCGATTATTATCGCGGCTGAAAAGGCGCTGCAGCAATTTCTGCATCAACATTATTCGAAAGCAACGGCGTGGCAATTTGATGACTGGCGCGCGCTTAAATCACGTATGTTGAGTCGCTCTCCAGAGCTTCGTCACGACACCTGTAAAGCACGGTTACAGATGTTAGAGCTGGGACTAATTGAGCTTGGATACGATACAGAAACAGCCAAAGTAGGTGCTAAAGCTGGGCTGGAGAACTTTGTCTTACACCGTAGTAATTTTAAGGTGTCAGCAGAAGTACTCGAGTTATTAGCGCAGCTTAAGCAAAAGTATCGCTTAGTTGGGATTACCAATGGCAATGTCGATTATCAGCGCATAGGTTTAGGTGAGTTACTCGAATTTGTACTGCATCCTGGAATAGGCTATCCGCAAAAGCCTGCAGTAGACATGTTTGAGTTGGCAGCAAGCAAATTAGCCTTACCTTTAGATAAAATACTGCATGTGGGTGACAGCGCTAAAAGTGATGTTGACGGGGCAAGAGGCGCCGGCTGTCAGGCGGTATGGCTTAACCCTGGTTTTGGCGTAGCGCAGAAATCGTTACCTAAACAACAACTGCCACATATTGAAATCTCATCAATAATGCAGCTAAGGCGGTTAGTCTAGCTATTCAGTTTAATAATAAAAAGGCTCACTGATGTGAGCCTTTTACTTTGATGGGGCAGCTATTATACGCTAACTATTAGTGCAATAATTTAAGCTGTTAGTGCCAAAGCTTTAGGAAACAGAATATTGTTCTCAAGATCGATATGCTGTTTTAAGTCTGCTTCAAATTCTGCCAAGCTGGCATAGCAAACTCGCCAAGTGGTGCAAGCGTGTGCAGGCGGAGTAAAACCATTAGTTAGCTGGCTGATTTTTTCAAAGATCTGCAATGCATCATCATGCTCATGCAGCATGGCATTAATCGGGTTACCAATGTGGCCAAAGCAATTTTGCATCTCAACTTGGTTGTGCAGACCTAAAATTGCTGGGAATAAGATTTGCTCCTCTTTCATCAGGTGCGGCATTAAGTCGTCGACGAGTGCGCGGATCCAACCTGCGAGTGGCTTTATCTCTTCATGGTTCTCACCATGAGCACGCACCATTTTTTGGCTGTATTCCAGCAGTAAAGGCGCTTTCTCTCTTACAAAAGTATGGTGAGTCGACTCAATGTAATTAAGCAGATCGGGTAAAGCGAGTAGCTCTAAACCTGGCTGCTTATCGCCTTCAGTTTCTAATGCCATTAATGCATCCAGTAAGACCATTTCATCAGCATCAAAGCGTTTGATTGCTCGCGCTAATGAAATGCCTCCACCACAACAAAAATCAATACCATGCTGACTAAAAATATGGGCAGTACGAAAGTCATTAGCGACTAACTCGCCAACGCGAGAGGCTAGCAGATGTTCATTAGATTGAAGTGATTCAGGCTGAAATGTATTTGATTGAGACATTGGCATCACCATGGCAAGTTAGGCTTTATAATTTAGATGTATATTATTTGCATCTTATGGTGTGTTCAATTATTACTTGAGTAAAATGCTCGGGTAATCACACTTTTTACTATGAATTAACTCGATATGGGTAGAGGGCTGTCGCTAAAATTTACAGGTATAGATGTGGGCTTATCGATGTTTTAGGAACTTTTTTATACAGAGAGTCGATTAAGGCTGGTAAACGCATAGTGTTTTAATTTTGATTAATTTAAACTAGTGAGCATCAAAGGTAATACAAGAGTGCAATTAGAGTCAGATATGTACGTTATTAAAAACAAAGGTAATGCTGCGGCCTAATGTCGAGCTTATCGTGTTTAATTCGCGCAATATTCACCACCACTCCAGCTAAGTTGGGGCGGATGTTATTGATCGTGATTTTAACGATGCAATCTGTAGTTGCAATGGCTGATGACTGTTCATTGGCTCATGATGATTGTACTGATAATGTGGTGTTGATTACTGAGCTTAAAGACGATGTAATAGCAAGTGCTGACTTGTGTGATCCCCAGTCTGTAAGCCATGTTGAAGATGATTGTACTGAATGCAGTAATAATTGCTGCTCATGCTGTATGACCTTGATGCACCCTGTTACCGCATTAACATCTATGACGGCAAGCCCAAATAGCCATCTTTTTGCTTTTAGCTCTACCTCTGTTGAATCCCCTTATTTCGCTTTCTTGCGCCCGCCTAAAGCCTTAATCGTTTAATCAAAATTTTATTCATTTAGCGAGCTTTTATCTGCTTGCTAAAGATCTGTTAGGCCTCTTTTGGGTTTAACTAACAGCTCTGTATTTTTTGTATTAAATCGAGGCCTATTCTCTGATGTTTTATAATACTTATGCTGGCAACGACGCCTTTAAAATGGCTATACGTTGTCTTTGGCGAGGGCTTTTAAGCACTCTCGTTATCATTACCCTGCTATTTGCAGTGCCATTGGTCGCAAAGGCTGAAACGACAACAGATGCACTGTCGTTAATCACGGTTATTGAGCGGGTTCAACAACAACACCCGTCCCTTAAAGTGTTTGAGTTTAGAGCTAAGGCGCTGGATGGCGCAGCGCAAACACAAGCGCTAACTCCGGGTTTTGAAATCGGCTTTGATGCTGACAATTTAGTGGGAAGTGGCGAATTCCAAGGCATCGATAGCGCCGAGTTTAGCGTGTCTTTATCGTCGGTCATTGAACTGGGTGACAAATTAGATGCTCGCAGCGGCGTGATTAATGAGCAGCGTGCTGTGCTTGATGCCGAGCAGAAAATTACCGCGTTAAATTTACTTGCAGAAGCTACGCGTCGCTATATCGATGTATTAGCTGCGCAATCTCAACTTGAGCTTGCAGTTGATTCGTTACAGCTTGCTGAAGAAACACAAACTGTTGTTGCTAAGCGAGCACAGCTAGGCGTAACACCTGATGCTGAAGTTAAGCGCGCTCAAGCGGCAGTATTTAATGCCAGACTGGTTGCCGAAACCCAGCTGCAGCAACTTGATTACGCTAAATTGGCGTTAAGCATGATGTGGGGCGAGTCTAGGGTAAGTTTTGGTTCATTACAGGGCAGTTTGTTCGCTTTTACTGATGATGTTGCACTTGAGCCTTTATTTGAGAAAGTGAAATATAGCCCAGCTATCACTGCTTATTTGACTAAAGCACAGTTAAAAGAAGCTGAACTGCGTTTTGCTAAAACCCAATCTAGCAGCGATATCAGCTGGTCGGTGGGTGTAAAGCAATTTCAGCAAACTAATGATATGGCATTGACCGCCGGTTTTAGTATGCCGCTGTTTAATGGCGAGCGTAACACAGGTGCCGTTCTTTCGGCACAAGCCGCAAAAGAGCAAGTACTCGCCAACAGAGAAGTGGCACTTTTAGAGTTATATGGTCAACTGTATCGTGCTTATGCCAGCCGTAAACAAGCGATAGTGACTGTTAACCGCCTACAGGCAAGCGTGATCCCCACCTTAACCTCAGCCCTTGAAGATACCAAACAAGCCTATGAACAGGGGCTTTACAGCTATCTTGATTATTTAACTGCCCGAGAAGAACTGCTATTTGCTCGCCGTGCGTTAATTGATGCAGCGGCCTCTGCATTGCGTTATGGCGTCGATATTGAGCAGCTGATTGCTGAGCCATTACCTGCTTCTCAACATACTTTCTTCAATGATTTCTCAAAGTCAGCTAATTCTTCTGATGCTGCGAAAGGATATACAAAATGAATCCTAGTTTATTAAATAAATTCTCCTTAGTTCACCTTGCTGTTGTTGCTGCAGTTGCATTGATGATTAGCAGCACTGTTAACGCTTCAGCTGAACACAGCCATGAGCCTGTAAATAGCCATGAGTCTGAGCATCATCATGAAGCGGTGCATCAAGAGCAAACAGCGCACACAGATCAGCATCAAGACGAACATGATGGTCACGGTGATGAGCATAGCGATGAACATGGCCATAATGACGGTCATCAAGACGAACATAGTGGTCACGATGATGAGCATGGCGATGAACATGGTCATGACGAGCATGAAGAGGGCAGGGTTCACATCAGCGTCGAGCAAATTGTGGCGTCAGGCATAGTGACTCAGCAAGCCGAAGCAGGTGATATCAAACAAACACTGACAGTATATGGTCGTGCAGTGGTGCCTGAAGCGGCAAAAGCGGAAGTTCGTGCTCGTTTTGCTGGCTTAATCACCCGCATGAATGTGACCGTTGGCGATAGCGTTAAAGCTGGTCAAGTGGTGGCAGAAGTCGAGTCAAATTCCAGCTTAAAGCGTTACTCCATTAAAGCGCCAATCTCTGGTGTGGTATTAGGGCGCAGTGCCAATGCAGGCGAAATGGCGAATGATAATGTACTGCTAAGCATTATCGATGACAGTCAGCTTTGGGCGCAGTACCAAATCTTTCCCGGCCAACTAAGCAAGGTTGCCGTAGGGCAAACGCTCAGCATTTCAGCTGAACAGCTAAAAGCAACTTCAAGTATTCAATATCTACTTAATTCAACAAACGGTGACAACATAAAACTGGCTCGTGCCCCACTTGATAACAGCAACGGCCAATGGGCAGTAGGGGCTTTACTATCCGGCAAGCTTACTCTGAGTAAGCAAGCGGTGGCATTAACGATAGATAACCGCGCGCTGCAGGAGTCAGAAGGCCAGCAAGTGGTATTTATCCGCAATGATGAAGGTTTTGAAAGACGCGCTGTAACCCTTGGCCGCAGCGATAGCGAAATGAGCGAAGTATTATCGGGTCTTGAAGTTGGCGAAGAATACGCTATTGCCAATAGCTTTCTACTCAAAGCCGACCTTGAGAAATCAAGCGCTGCCCACGTTCACTAAAGGAGACGTCAATGATTGAGTCAGTATTGCGTCTTGCGATAAATAGACGCTGGATGATGATGTTCCTCGCCATGCTGCTGGTTGCAGTCGGGCTGTGGAGCTATCAAAAACTACCGATTGATGCGGTGCCGGATATTACCAATGTGCAGGTGCAAATTAGTACCCGCGCAGAAGGCTATTCACCACAAGAAACTGAGCAACGAATTACCTATCCGATCGAAAATGCACTGATGGGGATCCCGCAGTTATCTTACACCCGATCGCTATCGCGCTATGGTTTATCGCAAGTGACCGTAGTGTTTGATGAGGGCACTGATCTGTACTTTGCCCGTAACTTGATCAATGAGCGCTTAAATGCGATTAAGGGCAAGTTACCCAGTGATATCGAGCCGGAGATGGGACCGATCTCGACCGGGCTTGGTGAGATCTACATGTACACCATCGAAGCGCTGCCTAATGCCAAGCAAGCTGATGGCAGCGAATTTGATGCGACAGCGTTAAGAGAGATCCAAGATTGGATCATTAAGCCTCAGCTCGCTCAAGTGCCTGGTGTTACTGAGATCAACACTATTGGTGGTTATGACAAGGAATACCATATCACCCCATCACCAACAAGCATGCTGCAATACGGTGTGTCATTTGTTGATATTAAGCTGGCGCTGCAAAGCAGTAATAGTAATCGTGGTGCTGGTTTCATTGAGCGAGATGGTCAGCAGTTAACAGTGCGTTCTGCGGCGCAGCTAAAGACCATTAGTGATATTGAGCAAGTGGTGATTAAACATATTGATAGCACGCCAATCTTTATAGCTGATGTAGCAGAAGTGGGGATTGGTAAAGCGCTGCGTACCGGCGCTGCGACTCGTGACGGTAAAGAAACGGTACTCGGCAGTGCAATGATGTTGGTGGGCGAAAACTCACGTCAGGTATCACTCGCAGTAGCGGCGAAACTTGAAGATATTAAAGCATCGCTACCGGATGGCATTAAGGTAGAAGCGGTATACGACCGCACCACCTTAGTCGATAAAGCGGTTTATACGGTACAGAAAAACTTAGTAGAAGGCGCGTTACTGGTTATCGTGGTGTTGTTTATCCTACTGGGTAACGCACGAGCCGCTTTAATCACTGCGGCGGTAATTCCGCTAGCGATGTTAGCCACCATGACGGGCATGGTTCAGGCGGGTGTTTCTGCCAATCTGATGAGTTTAGGTGCCCTTGATTTTGGTTTGATCGTCGATGGTGCAGTGATTATTGTTGAAAACGCCATTCGCAGACTGGGTCAGGCACAAGCGCAAAATGGTGGTCATGTATTACCACGTAAACAGCGTTTGCAACTGGTGTTTGAAGCTACCAATGAGGTGATCCGTCCTAGCTTGTTTGGCGTGCTGATTATTACCGTAGTGTATATTCCGCTATTCAGCCTTACAGGCGTGGAAGGCAAGATGTTCCACCCTATGGCGTCAACGGTCGTGATGGCGTTGCTAGCTGCGTTAGTCTTGTCGCTAACTATAGTGCCTGCTGCTGTAGCCTTGTTTATGACGGGCAAAGTAAGTGACAAAGAGAGCCGTGTCATCATCGCGACTAAATCACTTTATAAGCCGTTATTAATTGGCGCAATGAAGTTACGTTGGTTAGTGCTTGGCGCAGCGATGGCGTTAGTTGGCTTTTCTATTTGGCTGGCAACGACTCTTGGCTCTGAGTTTATTCCTCAACTCAATGAGGAAGATATCTTGCTACAAGCGATCCGTATTCCAGGTACAGGCCTAGAGCAATCGGTGGATATGCAGATGCAGTTAGAAGATCGCATTAAACACTTCCCGCAAGTGTTAAATGTGTTTTCTAAGATCGGTACGCCAGAAGTGGCAAATGATCCTATGCCGCCAAATATCGCCGATACCTTTATTATGCTAAAGCCGCGTAATGAATGGCCTAACCCTAAAATGAGCCATGATGCGTTAGCTGCTGACATTGTTGCAGCAGTATCGGGTCAACCGGGTAATAACTTTGAACTAACCCAGCCGATCGAGATGCGGTTTAATGAGTTGATCTCCGGCGTTCGTGCCGATTTGGGTATCAAGGTTGTCGGTGATGATCTCGATCAGCTACTAGCTTCAGCGAATGCGATCCATGAAGTGCTGGAAAAGATCGATGGTGTTGCCGATCTGCAAGTAGAGCAAGTAACAGGTTTACCTATGTTATCGATCCAACCTGATCGCATGGCGTTAGCGCGTTATGGCTTAACGGTTAACCAGCTGCAAGACTTTGTCGCTACAGCGATAGGTGGTGAGGAGACTGGCCTTATCTTTGAAGGCGATCGCCGCTTTAAAATGGTGGTGCGTTTACCTGAAGCGATCCGTAAAGACGTAGAGCACTTACACGAGCTACCAATCATGTTGCCATCAGGGCAATATGTGCCGTTATCTGAAGTGGCGACGTTAGATATTGCACCATCGCCTAATCAGATCGGCCGTGAAAACGGTAAGCGCCGCATACTGGTGACCGCTAACGTGCGTGGTCGCGATTTGGGCACCTTTGTCAGTGAAGCTAGACAGCAAATTGGTGAGCAAGTGGATATTCCTGCAGGCTACTGGCTTGAATATGGCGGCACCTTTGAGCAATTAGAGTCGGCAAGTCAGCGCTTATCGATTGTGGTGCCATTAACGTTGGCACTCATTTTAGGTTTATTGGTGATGGCCTTTAGCTCAGTAAAAGATGCGCTAATCATCTTTACCGGTATTCCACTGGCGCTGACAGGCGGGGTGATTGCACTTTGGCTGCGAGACATGCCATTGTCGATTTCTGCTGGTGTGGGCTTTATTGCGCTCTCAGGTGTGGCGGTGCTTAACGGTCTAGTGCTGCTGAGCTTTATTCGTCAGCTGTATCAAGAGAAGGGCGAGTTGATGTCTGCGATTATTGATGGTGCACTAATAAGACTGCGCCCTGTATTGATGACAGCCTTGGTAGCAGGGCTTGGCTTTGTACCGATGGCACTTAATATTGGCACTGGTGCAGAAGTGCAGCGCCCAATTGCCACAGTAGTGATTGGCGGCATTATCTCATCGACCATTCTGACCTTATTCGTGTTGCCAATTTTGTATCGTATGGCGCACCAGCGTGGTGAGAATAAACACAAAGTTTCTGATGAGGCGACTATCTAAGAACTAACCCTTATCGCTAAAGAGCGGCACTCATTGCTGGTCGCTCTATTATAGCGTGGAGCTTGGCTGCGAAAGTAGTGAGTTCAGTTCGCCAGATAAACAAAAGCCCTGCATTGCAGGGCTTTTTTATGACTTGCTATCATCTAAGTTATAGATGTCATACCAAAAGCTTATTTGCTTTGAGTCATAAGCCAGTTACTTAGTAAACGTACGCCGTGACCTGTGCCGCCTGCTGGAGTCACACCCACATCTTTTGCTGCCAATGCACTACCCGCAATATCTAAATGCGCCCACTTAGTATCGCCAGTGAATTGCTGTAAGAATACCGCTGCTGTAGTAGCGCCAGGGCCGCCAAAACCGGCATTTTTCAAATCAGCAATTGGGCTTTTTAGTAAGTCATCGTATGCAAGTGGTAAGCGCCATAGCTTTTCATCTACTGCTTTACCTGAGAAAGTGAGTTCATCGACTAGGGCATCATCTTCACTAAATACCGCAGTGTAGCGTTTACCTAGTGCACGAACCTTAGAGCCGGTTAATGTCGCAACATCAACCATTACTTGTGGCTTGTAGTATTCACGGGCGTACCACATGCCATCGGCTAAGATTAGGCGACCTTCAGCGTCAGTATTGAGCACTTCAACGCTTAAGCCTTCAGCTGTCATCAATACATCACCTGGCGCCAGAGCGGTTTCAGATACCATGTTGGCTGCCATTGGCATTACCGCGACGACGTTAACATCAGCTTTTTGCAATGCCATGGCTTTAACTGCACCAAGTACTGCAGCTGCACCAGCCATGTCAGACTTCATGCGCGAGATCGAATCGCCAGATGCCTTAATGTTATAACCACCCGAGTCGAAGGTGATACCTTTACCCACAAGCGCGATTGGGGCATCGTCATTACCTTCCCAGTGAGCAACAACAAGGCGAGCGCCTTCTAGAGAACCACGACCAACCGCATGTAATGCGCCCATACCTAGCTTGGCAATTTTCTTAGGCTCTAAAATGGTAATTTTTACACCGAGCTTTTTAAGCTCTTTTGCTGCATTGGCAAAGTCTACCGGTGTCATCTCAGTTGGGGTTTCAGAGGTTAAGTCACGAGCTAAGAATACGCCTTGCTCAATCGCTGCTAGCTGAGTGTATCGCTTGTCAGTGTCTTTCGCTGCGTCGACGGCGATGGTGTAATTTTTTTCAGCAGGCTTTTTCTCTGAAAAGTACTTATCGAACTTGTAAGCGCGTAGGTTAATACCGTGAGCAAGCTCTGCAGCGAAGCTAGCGTTGCTGGTGGCATCGTTAAGGCCATCGGTTAATACTTGAATGTCTTTTACTTCAATGCCGTTGAAATGGGCGGTGATTTCCGCACCAAGTTTGTTGACTTCACCGGGAGTTAATTCTGCTTCATCGCCGACACCAATCACTACAAGGCGTTTAGCATCGATACCAGTAGGCATTAAAATCTCTACGATTTGTTTCTTTTCGCCAGTAAACTCTTGCAAGGCTAAGGCATTGCTAATTTGCTGCTTTGATTGTTTATCTAACTTGCTAAGCGCGCTTGATGCTTTTTCGCCTGCTTGGAAGACCACTAACGTGTCGATGTTATTAGATTGCTTTTCGACAAAATCAAATGTCTCGGCATTTGCAGTGAAGCTGGTTAATAGACCTAGGCTTAATGCACTGTTTAGTAGGGTTTTCTTAGTTAGCATAATGTCCTCTATCGGGATTTAGTTCTGCGGTCATGTTTGCAAATATGCCGCAGCTTTAATTGTTGTAATGATACTGATTCTTCAATCTGCACAATGGCCGTGCTCATGCTTTGTTGAGTAGCGGCGGGTGGTGCAATTTATCACTTTTCGAGTTAACAACTAAGTTAAAACTTGTTAGAAATTGTCACATGGTTTGCGAGTCTACAAGGTGAAAATTAGCCGAAGCTGAAAGCGCTGCATGGTTTGAGGATTATTTGCTTGATTTACAAATGGAAAGAATGGGACTTTGATAGAGGCAATAGAGATAGCGGGGTACATATGGGGGTACATATAAATGCAAAACGGGCTTTCCATTGCTGGAAAGCCCGTTTTAATACAACATGTTAAGACGTAAGTCTTAGTTCATGCCGTATTTTCTAACCTGTGTTTTTTCTTGTTCGGGCTTGTTCTGTTTCCTATTTAAAACTTGCTATTTTTTAGTATCTTAGCGAGACTCTTGTTCGTGTTTGTTTAAGCTGGTTTTTCTTCGTTAACCAATCCGTGTGTAGCACGGTGTGTAGCACGGAACGTGGCAGGGCAAGGGTTCATATGGGCGTTATCAATAAATTATCAGATACATTTCTACGTAAAGTTTCCGGTAAGCCTTACACCGGAAAATCAGTTATTTCTGATGGTGATGGCTTAGCTGTACGTATTTCAAAAACGGGTGTTATTGGTTGGGTGTTTCGTTACAGATTGGGTGGCCGTGAAACCAACCCTAAGTGGGCAAGCTTGGGTAAGTACCCAGAAACCTCAATCAAACAAGCAAGAGATAAGCGCGATCAGTGCCGCGAATGGCTGGATAATGACAAAGACCCAAGTGTTGAGTTGGCACTTGCTAAAGTTGTTCGCAAAGAAGCTGTGACAGTTAAAGAGGCGCTTGAATATTGGCTGGTGGAATATGCCACTGATAACCGTAAAAATGTTGATAAGCATAGGGCGCAGTTTGCACGGCATTTGTACCCGTACATAGGTAAGTACCCGTTAGATAAAACAACTAAGCCTCAATGGTTAGCCTGTTTTGACCGAATAAGAAAGGGCATACCCAATGAGCAAAGGGCGGCACCTGTTGCTGCAGGGCAAGTTTTGCAGGGGGCTAAGCAAGCTCTGCTGTTTTGTCGTAAGCGGGAATATGCCACCAGCTATGTGATTGATGACTTAACTATCACTGATGTTGGTAGTAAGCAGAAAAAGCGTGATAGGGTACTGACAGAAGCCGAGCTACAAGATGTGATTAATCAAGTTAAAGCGGGTGAGCATCAAGAGTATTACAACAACTTGATCTGGCTTTTGATTATCTTTGGTGCGCGTACACAAGAGGTGCGATTGTCTTCTTGGGATGAATGGGACTTTGACAAAGGCTTGTGGACAGTCCCTAAAGCTAACAGCAAAACAGACGAGTTAATTATCCGACCAATACCGCCTAGATTATACTCGTGGTTAAAGCAGCTTAAGGCTAAAAACCAGAAGTCAGGATATCTGCTTGGGCAGTTAAAAAGCCCTGAGTCAGTCAGCGTTTACGGCGGCAAGATCTGGGAAAAGCTACAACACGAGAAGAAGTGGACTTTGCATGATTTAAGGCGAACCCTTGCGACTCGGCTTAACGATTTAGGCATCCCACCTCATGTTGTTGAGCATCTATTAGGTCACTCAGTCTCCGGTGTCGCAGGGATCTACAACCGTAGTCACTATATCAATGAAAAGAAGATAGCGCTTGATAAGTGGCTCGATGAAATACAGGAAGAAATAGATTGTAATAAGGTGCAATCATGTGAGGTGGTTAAATAAGATTTGGCACAACTTTCTTTTGGAAAACATATTCGGTATTAATTAGTTATCGCTTGTAATTGAGACTGATAAAATAAGAGAGCGCTTCAAATAATTGAAGCGCAGCTCCTTACATAGCCTTGGGGTTATCGTAGGCTGACAGTTACGGAAATAACTCTTTTAACTCTTTGCTCCATTCATTTCTTTTTGCTGACTTGGAGCTATCTAAATGCCATTTGTGCCTTTTTAATTGATGTTGAATCGTTGCTTTCCAAGTAGGATCATCTTTACAAGCTTCTAAAGTCTGCTCAAAAACAAACAGCATATTAGCCACAAACCATTTGTACCTCGAATAGATATCCTTATTTTTTGTAACTTCGTCCTTCACCCCACATGCTAATGAACTATTCTCTAAGCATAATTTGATATATCCATCATATGCGGCATAGGCTGTAGCGCGTCGACTTTCGAGTCTTGCTGTTTTTATTTGTCCCTTAGCGTAGCGCAGCGCCCAGAATGCAATAATAGGAGTTGCAATTGTAGCCCAGTCAGCTAGTAATTTAGCATTTAGCATCGCGGCTAAATCAGTTTCATAACAAATCATTTTTCGTTCCTGCAGGCCTAGTTTTTCTAGGTTTAAATTGTTTTAGTTTTCGCTTAAACGCAGCAAGATCTACATCTGCTGTGTTTATCGATATTTGCCCAACACCATGGACATGTGAAATAAGTCTGTCATATTGCTCTTTAAAAGGCGCTTGTATTGTTGAGCCGCCAAACTCGCCAGTATTTGATATTACGACATGCTGGTACATGTGCCATTGAAGTGCTGACGCCATATTATCGAATGTATTAACATCCTTGTTGTACGCTGAAATGACAAACATATCGGTTTTATTCTTTAGGTCAGCAGCTAAACAAATATCTGTCGCATCGTAGCAAATCGCTCCTGTTAACCTAAATGGCCCTTCGGAGTGGCCATGGATCTCTATAATATGTTGGCAAGGGCGATAACCTTTAACACCTAAAGAAATTTCTTCATTGGTCATATGAAACTTACCTTGATCACGCAGTCTCCACTGTAATCCTGTATCCTTATAATCTGGAATGATCCATCTGGCTTTATTAACTATTTTTCCTTCGTGCTCATGAAAAACAAAACCAGCAAAAATTATTGAGTTAGTTTTATATGCTAATGATCTCAATAAATCCTCGTCTTTAGGGTGAACAGCAACTTCCGCGAACACAATTAGATCTGCAGAGGTCTCGCCAAATTTATCATCAGCCTTTAGTTTTGTTTCAAGAGTTTGCTCTGTCAATTTGCATATTGCTGCTAGGTGTTCCCTATGCGCTATTCGTGTCTCATCATGATCAAGCGTTACATCTGACAGGTGGAATTGTTCACTTTTTGGTAAGAGCTGTTGAACGGTTACAACCCTAAATAACTTATCCTCAAGATTTGGACGATTAACCACTGTGGTTAAGGTAGGAAGCTCGGATGACTTACATATACCTTTATTTAATTGAACTAATCTTAATTCTAGGCAGTTATTAAAGGTTGATAAATCTTCAATAGCTGTAATTTCTTGCTCTTCAATATGAGTAGAAGCAAAGCCGGGCCATTGCAAACCATGCTTAAGTAAATTAGTAAACCAATCACTAATTGTTGCATAACTGCCAACTAATGACTCTGGGGTATGTAGCATCCCCATTCTGCGTTTAAACCATTGAGATCTTATACCTTGATAGCGTAAAGGTTTAATTTGCATGTCATTTCTTTGGGTAAAGTCATTTTTACCTAAAACAGCTGCACGTAAGAGGCTACAGACCCAATAGATAGCCTTCTCATTGTTTAAACTGTCTCGATTACCTGTTAACCAATTAGGAGAGTTATATCTTGGATCTTTTCCAGTCCTTTTTCTTTCTAACTCGCAGGAAATACTCTTGGCATGTTCTTTCCATAGCCCTGCCCAAGTATAATTTTTATCTATTTTAATCAGGATTTCATGTGGAGATGCACCTATCGCTGTAGGAGTTTCTTCAGCAAGTTTTATCAGGGCCATACCTAACTTTATTAATGAGTGTTCATACTTAAATGGGTTTTCATTAAAGGAACAAATAGATGATAGAAAGTGCTTGTTACCACTTGGAATAGTTTCCTTTAGAGGTATTGCCCACCGCAGTCTATTAAGTGATTTAATCTCTTTATTGCGCTGTAACTCACACCATATTGACTCCCAAAACTCACCTCCATTTTTTGCAAAGCTGCTGAGAACCATATGCCTCTTTTTATAAGTTGAAAGGTGTTGGAGAAGAAAAGCAGCGTATGAATCAAATTGACCTGTAATTTGGGCAGCCAGCTCAAAAAGCGCACTATCCTCAAATGTAAAATCATTTAGTTGAGCCCTAGACAATACCTTGTGAAGTCTAATTTGTTCTTTGTTACAGGCTTTTTTATCTGAACAAGGTCGGTTTATTGTCGCAAGAAAAAATAGCGCTTGGTGATATATATAAGCTGGCAGTTTGCTTTTGGTAGTCAGTATTTCTTGAGCGTGCATGGTTATGACATCTAAAAGGCCTTTGAAAGAGGTCGCGCTTTCTTTCTCATTAAGCCTATGGATGTCTGAAGCACTTCTAAATATATCAGCCATGATATATATCATATAATATTTATCATGCGACCCTTTCTTGACTGTAGCACGATGAAAAACCTCAGACAGTAGGTTTTCATATAAGTGAATAGAAGGGCATACCTCCATAGCTTTACGAAGTAAGATCATAACTGATGGATCTTTCAGCCAAGCCATAAGCATTTTTTTAGCTATGAGCATTGATTCATTATCAAAGATCCTCTGCTCACTATTTGGTAATATTTTCTTTTTACTGTCTAACGAGCTTTTAAGTCTATTTGCCGAGAACCTTCTCAGCGAATCAATTTTAATTAAAGAATCTTCGCTTTCCCATGGAGCTAGAGCATTGAAAGAAAATGGCTCTTCGTTGGCTTCAGTAGTAAGAAGTGATTGTAAGGCTGGTATGTTTTGGTCTAAAGTCGTTCGATCTGAGACAGATGAAGAACCAACTTCGGCTTGTATATCATTTACTCTATTAGTTAGGCTACTCCAACTATCAATATCAGATATTTCAAATACTTTAGTCTTGCTGTTATTTAAGTTTAAGGAATGGTCTGCAGACTCTATCAGTAACTCATTTACAAAATCAAACACTAAGGTTTTAAGACTATTTTTGTCTATTGACTCGCCAGAGACAACTAACCGAATATCATCTACATATCGGCAATAATCATGTATAAAAATATTTGAGTCAGGTATTAGCTTGTTTAGCTTGCTACTAACTAAATTATCAAAGTCAATTAAGTATGCGTTAGCAAATAATCCCGCAGATGCAAGACCTTGCGGAATACCTCCAAGCTCAGGCATATTTAGCCTTCGAGCTAAAGTGATTGCATCATCAGACCAGTCCCAACTTATAGCATTTTCAGCCCTAGCCCAAAACAAGCTATTAGTTTGATTAAAGTCATCACCGTATCGCTCAGACGTAATTTTTTTCAATTTAGAAATAAGCAATTCTATACTTATGCTACTGAAAAAATTAGATATGTCTAAGCTTACGATAAAGACTTCATCTATCGCACTTACTTGCTTTTGAGCTTCTCTTCCTACAAAGCAAGCACGTTGTAAAAAAGCTTTATAGTCCGTAGAGAATTTCCTATAAAACTCACTTCCCCCCCATCTAAATCTAGCTAAATCAGATTCCCAATCACAAGAGAGTCTATTGCCATAGTTGTAAACATTAGACTTTTGGTGATCGGCATAGGTACGCTTTCCTAAACTACAATCACCTTGCTTGGATTCCACACTATCAGCTACGCACATCATTACAGCGGTTGCTACTGTTTGATCTTTTATTGATATATGAGCAAGAGGGCGTAAGCGAGAAGGCTTTTCTTCACCGATTTCAGGTTGCCAAATATTATCGCAGATAGTCCACTTTGCTGATTTTGGCGCAGGTATTAACTTAAGCTTATCGTTCGAGTATGCATGATATTTGATATCTTTCGCCCAATCAGCAACATTGAATTCTATGTTTAAGCAAGTCTTATCTAATTCTAATAAATCAGCATACCAATTTGTCGAACGAACATAATTTTGTGATCTTTTCCAAGCGAGCCCTAAAACAAGGGGATTATTTAGAAAATCAGCATTAGGTTTTAGATTATTGTATTGGCTTTTTAGTAGCTTCATTACTTTGACTCATTCCCTGTTAGATAAACTGTATATGTTTACTATAATATCGGTGACTTTAAACAGCCTGTTCGACGATAGCGTCGGTAAGGTGAAGTTGGGTCGTTTGGGCATCAGCTAAACGGGCTTTGAGTTGGTCGCAAAGTGCCATTAACTCATCGACTTTGGAGACGATGCGGTGCTGCTCTTCGAGTGGTGGTAATGAAAAAACAAGGTTACCTACAGCTTCTTTAGTTATTGTCTGGGTTGATGTTCCGTTTGCAAAACCACGGATATAATCATAGTTTCCACTTAAATATAGAAAAACATATCTACTACTTACGCTCTGGGTCCGTAGTAAAAAAAGGTTCATTGCTAGAGACATAGGTTGCCCCCTGTCATCAACGTAAAATGATGATCCGGGATCACCTATTTTGTTCATAATTATGTCGCCTGCATATAACTTTGATTTTTCT
This sequence comes from Shewanella marinintestina, assembly GCF_023283845.1. Classification (GTDB taxonomy): domain Bacteria; phylum Pseudomonadota; class Gammaproteobacteria; order Enterobacterales; family Shewanellaceae; genus Shewanella; species Shewanella marinintestina. The sequence continues at coordinate 29,043 of NZ_JAKILC010000023.1, read as the reverse complement.
AAAAAGTTATATGCTAGTTCAGTAATGTACTTGTAATTATTGTAGTTTTTTTCACTAAAGTTAGTGGTCCTAAGCATTATGGCGTAATTAACATCATCCAACAGTTCTACATTTTCTTTGAGAATCTTGTAACCACCATTTGCATGATAATCACTAATAACCTGTAATATTTCGCCAAGTCTGCAAAAGTCCCATCCATTCGGCAGTTCAAACTGCTTTTCTTCATCTGTGATGGCAGGCAGTGGTTTCTGCTTTTTGATTTTCTTATCAGCGATTAATTGCGCTTTTTCTGCGGCGATACGCTCTAGTAGCTTAGCGGCTGGTTCATCATTAGCATCTTGTTCCACCAGCTTGCCCATGACGGCGAGTTGCAGGATGGTTTGCTTTAGCGTGTCGATGCTGGCGCAGGTGGTGAATAATGTGTCGAAGTGCTCGGCAACACGTTGCCAGCTCTCTATAAAGTGCCGCTCAGGGCTGTTATCAAAAGACGGCTCTGGGCTTTCTACCTGCTCAAGGCTGTTAGTATCAGCAGAAGGAAGCAGTAACGCCCCTAGCAAGGTTTCCACTAAGGTTTGGTGCGCAACTAAGCTAGCTTCTGTTTGAGCTTCTAGGGCATCACACAAGCTCATTAACTCATCGACTTTAGCAATGATGCGATGCTGTTCTGCTGGTGGTGGAACAGGAATTAACAATTCACTGAATTTAGCTGAAGAAATGCCGCCAATAATACCTGTCATTGATGCACTAAACATACTATAGAACGTTGGGGTTAAGTAGAAAGATAAAACAAATTTAGGCTCGAAATTATCATGCACCTCAATTGCAAATAATTTATTGCCAAAACAAATGCTTTGGGTCGCGATTCCACATTTTTTACCTGCACTACCGCCTTCTGCACAAATTAATACTGAGTTTTTTCGAGCTACTTTAAATTTAGGCTCCTCTAAAGGTATCAATACTCCGTTATCGTAATCTAGCTCTTCAAATCCATAGCCAACATCTTTGGTCGCGATAAATGGTAAGCCTTCACTTAACCCTGTATATTTTTGTTCTTTTAACCTTGCATTTACACTATTTCCGTTGAAAATAATACCTATATCATTTAGACGCTTAAACTCCCAGCCATTCGGTAGCTCAAACGGCTTTTCATCCTCACTAATTTTAGGCAAAGCTTTAGGCTTTTTAATCTTCTTGTCTTTCACCAGTTGCGCTTTTTCAGCAGCAATACGTTCAAGCAAGACCGATGCTGGTTCGTCTTTCTTATCTTGTGGAACTAGCTTACCGCGCACGGCGAGTTCTAAAATCAGCTCCCGCAGCTTTTTGATGCCATGCAGTGAAAACTTCTTCGATGAACCACGGCCTGATGCTGACTTTTGCTCGATGGCACTGGTCCAGATATCTAGATTTTCCGTAATGAGCTGTTCAGCTGTTTTCTTTACTGTTACTTTCACATCATGCTCAGCCATTATTTAGCTTCTCCTGCTGAATCTTTTGGAGAAAGGGCGGCAGAAAGAATGCCTTTTAGCTGATCACGCAGGGCTTGAATATCGGCTTGCTGCTTGGCGTAGTCTTGTAGTAACTCTTGTGGATCGTGGCTGACCACATCACCTACATGGGGGTTTTTAATATCTAGATTGTAGTTGCGAGCGATGATGTCATCGATCGACACCTTCCATGCTTGCTCGTTTTCAACTCGTGATGCAAAACCGTCGGCTTCAACGCCCCACCAGCTCAATTCAGTTGCAAACTCTTCAAACTTCATTGGCTTGGTTTTGTTGTAGTTTTTCACCCCTGCTGGATATGGGTGCTCATAGAACCAGACATCTTTGGTTGGCTGACCTTTAGTGAAGAATAGGATGTTGGTTTTAATGCCAGTGTATGGGTTAAATACACCGTTAGGTAAACGCACGATAGTGTGCAGATTACACTCTTCAGTCAGCAGCTTTTTGATTTTAGTTTTAACGCCTTCACCAAATAGGGTGCCGTCTGGCAATACCACGGCTGCGCGGCCCCCCTCTTTACCAGCTGAGGGCTCTGCTAGCAATTCGATGATTAGCTGTAGGAATAGATCCGCTGTTTCACGGGTTTGCATTTCGCTTGGGAAATTCTTTTCAATACCGTCTTCTTCAGTGCCGCCAAATGGTGGGTTAGTGATGATGACGTCAACTTGGTCATCCCAGCTTGATAATGGCTTATTGAGGGTGTTGCCGTGCTTAATCTGTACTGGCACCTCAATGCCGTGCAGCATCATGTTAGTAGTACACAGTAGGTGCGGCAGCTGCTTCTTCTCAACACCAAAGATTTGTTGCTGTAGGGTCTTGTGGTCTTCGCCCGATTTAACGTAGTTAGTTTTAACGTGGTCAAAGGCACACGCTAAGAAGCCGCCGGTACCGCAAGCTGGGTCCATAATAGACTCGCCAAGCTTAGGGTCGGTTACCGCGACAATGAACTTAGTGATAGCGCGTGGGGTATAGAACTCGCCCGCATTACCTGCGCTTTGTAAGTCTTTTAAGATCTGCTCATACAGATCACCAAATAAGTGACGCTCTTTTGAGTCGGTAAAGTCGATCTCATTGAGCTTGTTGATCACTTGGCGCAGTAGAGTGCCGTTTTTCATGTAGTTAAAGGCATCTGAGAAGGCTTCTTTGACTACATAACCGCGCGGGTTTTTATCTATCGGCGCAGTGAGGTTTTTAAGCTGTGGAAATAGCTCATCGTTAACAAAGTCCAGTAACTCTTCACCTGTGATGCCTTGGTTATCTGCAGCCCAGTTGCGCCATAGGAACTGTTCTGGGATTGGCTCACGGTAATCGTCTAGCTCAAGCTCTAACTCTTCCTCTTGGGCATCGAACACTTTAAGGAAAAGTAACCAAGACATTTGCCCTAGGCGTTGGGCATCGCCGTCAACACCGGCATCTTTACGCATAATATCTTGGATGGATTTAATCGCTGAACTGATAGACATAACAAAGCTACTTTAATTGCTAAATATAATGCTGGGCAGTATAGCAATACCTGCACTGGTAATCAGTGAGTTAGTTATGATTATTTTGCTGTTCTAGCTGGTGGGGGTTTCGCTTTACTGGTAATGACATACGTTAGGTATGTAAAGCGTAAAGTTTTCAGCTTAGCGCTGATACAGGAGTGAAGGGGGGATGACGGTATTGTTAGGTTTTGGGTTATATAAAATGCGATGCTTTTAATATTTGGTTGTGATTAAATTGCCAGCAAAACAACTAATTAGCAAGGATGAAAGTTAGTGGTGACCCATGATTGTTGAATGCCCCCATTGCAGCGAAGATAATGAAATCGAATACGCTGAAAACATACGCTGTAAAAAATGTGAGAAAGACTACAAAGGTTATGAGTTTTCTAAGCGGAAAATCATAACAGGAACAGCGCTTGCCCTTTTAACCTATATTGGTGTTCATACTCTTCGAGATGAGGCCAAAGGCTACGGTGACCGATATCCTATCGCGGTGGAATACGCTCTGCTCGATAGCTGTATTAACGGCAGTAGCAATTCTATTTCTCAAAGCCGTTACCTTAGTAAGCGTGATGTTTGTCTATGTGCGCTGGAAGGGGCTCAAGAAGATTATCCCTACTCTGATTATAAAGATGACTCGAAAGGTTTTGTGCCCATTTTTCGTCGATACACTAAGAGTTGTAGATAGGTTATAGATAAAAAGCGGTCACCTTGAGTAACCGCTTTTGTTGAGCTTAACCAAGTAGGGTTTTATTTACCCTTTGGAACGTTACCGCGCCCGCCGCCAGACGGTTTACCCGTTGTGCTTGGGTAGTTGGGGTTGTTACTTGGACGAGGTGCAGCTGGTGCTTTTGGGCTTGATTTTGGTGTTGATTTGCTCATGGTGATCTCCTTATTTACCTGACTTTTTGTTGGTTTCAGCCGCACGTTGTGCGCGAGCACCAAAACTGGCTTTTTCTACCTTGCCGCCATTTTGCTTGGCAGTACCTGATTGAATGCGAGCAGCGGCTTCAGGTGTCATTGGAGTTTTATTTTTAGTCATGTTCAATTCCTTTTTCGGATTAATTTAATTAGTGTCTTCGCTAAGACAGGCACAGAATGACATAGGGGGTGGGGACCGATGGGGACCGCAGTAAAACAAAAGCAAATAAAAGCGTTACTGCAAAAGCTAAACCTGAGTATCAACAAGTTTGCTGAGCTAGTTTATGAGGCGCTTTATGATGACGATGATAAAGAGGCGGAGCAGAAGCTTGCTGCGAATATTAAGAAGCAGCTACAGCGGAAAACCACCAAAGAGGAAGTGTTGGACTCATACCTTGATATATTGGCAGATCAGCCTAGTTACCAAAGCCTCAACCTTGATAAAGTCCGCAGCCAATATGTTAACCATAGCTGCTTAAATGATGACATTACGATGAGTCTCACTGAGCTGTCTAGTGAACTAGATAGCTAACTGTAAAAGCAAAGGGGGCTAACACCCCTATGGTCGCTGTATATTCTAACGGACTAGAATGTTAGTCATGTTGGGGGCACGGGCTTTAGTTAGCCGGTAGTACAGGTAGGCGGTGATGATGGCATCGATTGTTATCCCTAGGCCAAACATGATGGCTATTTTATCGAGTGATGGAACGAACCAGCCCATTTGATAAGCCATAAATGCACTGCCGTAGAAGCCTGTGTTTACGATTAACGACTGGTATAACATTAAGTCCGTTCGGCCTATACCGTAAAAGTAGCTATCAATGACATGGTTAAAGGCAAACACAATGTAAAAGCCAAGCATAAGTAACACTAGCTTGGTGACAGCTTGTGACTGGCTAACACCCATAACGTGTTCGATAAAAGGTTGCCATGCAGGCATAGACCCCAGCCAGCCGCATACAAATACCACTACGATACCCATATAGCTGTTCACTTTATCTTTGCTTAATCCACCATTGTTGGCCGCATCGCGCTTTACTAACTGGCCTAGCGCCAGAATAGGTAATAGTAACCACCCCCAGATAAACTGATTCGCCAACCAAAATACTCCAGCTTGTTGAACCTGATTAACCAGCTGTAAGATCATCACCACAAAAGCGGTGTTGCGTACTAATGACTCTAAGCCTGACTTAGCGCCAACCCTTAGCCAAGTTGTAAGCCATGGTTGCTGATTAAACTGAATGCGGCGTAGCGATAGGCCCTTACTGGTTAAATATAAAATGGCCACGCTAGATAAAACCAAGCTGACGATAATATTGGTCCACGCTATGCCATTAACCCCAAGGTTTAAAGAGAATGGCAGCTGACTGACAAACACGTTGTCGCATAATAGGGTGAGTAGGGTTTGGATAAGTAATAACTGATAGATAAGCTTCTGCTTGTTTTTGAGTATGAGCACTAAGCTTGCAAATGAAAATACACTCGACAATAAAATCGCGATGGACTCTAGGCGAATATAACTGACGGTTTGCTCGATAAGCGCGGCTTGCTGCTGCATAGCTACAACCATTTGAGGTGCCAGAGTTATTACCGTAATAGTAACACTGGCATAGGCCATGACCACGATAGTAAGCCCTATCGATAACCTGACATTGTACTTTTTAGGTTCTCGTATCACTTGGCCAAATATGAATGCTAGCGGTAAAAGCAGAGCCTCACTAAGCACCTCATAAATTACATTAAGCCAAGCCACTTGCGCTGCGATGCTGAACGCCCAAGGATTAGGGATATCGCCTAGAAAATGTATCCGAGTCGTGGAATATATTAACGGGATTAAGCTGGTTAAGATGAGCACCAGTAGCAGCTTGAAGTTGATACCTTGATAGCTCTTCAAATAGGGGGTTACAAAGGCTGAAGCTTTAAGGTTTGGCTGCATGTGCATTGGATTCGTAGTGGCAGTTTAGGGCTCTGTTTTAAGTAGTCTTTGTACTAGAGCTAGTGCAGTGACTAATGGATTAGTCACTGCTCATTCTTATAATGATTCGGGCTTTATCATTGAGCCCTAAGAATAACCCTTAAGCTGATTGCTGGTGGAGCTGATAAATCTCAGCTTCTAATTCGCTAATTGCTTGCTCGTACTCTTTTTTACCACCAAAGCCTTTTTTAACGATCTCGCTTAGGCTACCAATCTCGTTAAAGGGCTGCACTTTTAGCACTTGCATGCTTTCAATTTCTTGGACCCCAACATCGGCGTATTTAACCAGTAGATTCTCTAGTACCGTTTGGGCGGTATCAGAATACTTGGTGAAGTAATTACGCTTTTTAACGCTATTGGCACGTTCTTTTCGGGTGAGCGGCGGTTGGTCGTACACCACATGACAGATCATGTCGAAGGGGTCCATCTCTTTGCCAACCTCTTCTTCAAGTGCGGCCCAGATAATACCTTCTTGTGCGAGCTCATCGATGATGGCTTGTTTACGGTCAGAGTCATTCCAGCGCTTTACGAACTCATCGAGTGAGCTGAACTGCTTAGCCATGGTTTTGCGGGTGTAGTCTTTGAAAGACTCGGTAACTAACTTGCCGTCACTGTCGTAATACTGCACACGCTCTGCAACTTTACTAACGCTTACACCCGAGACTCGGTATTTGGCTACTTTACGGGTTTCATCGTCTGTCCATTCACCTTCTGGTGTTTGGCCATCATCGCCAGAGCCATCCGACTGGGTATCACTGCTATCGCCACCAAGCTCACCATCATCGAATGGATTATCTTCACCACTTGGGTCATCAATAGCATCAGTGCCATCAATGTCAGTATCGTCATCTTCGATATCTGTAGGGGTAACGACTAAGACCTTCTCTGGTGTACCATCAAAGCGCTCATCGGCAAACAGTTCGGTAGCCTTTTTGAAGTCTAAGATGGTGAACCATAACTTGCCGTATCTGTCATCGATACGGGTGCCGCGACCAATGATCTGTTTAAACTTGGTCATTGATTGAATGTTTTGATCCAGTACCACCAGCTTACAGGTTTTAGCATCGACACCTGTGGTCATCAGCTCTGAGGTAGTGGCTATGACAGGGTAAGGTTTTTTAGGGTTGATGAAGTTATCTAGCTGGGCTTTACCTAGCTCATCATCACCGGTGATTTTCATCACGTACTTATCATTCTTCGCCATTTGCTCTGGATTAAGGTTGGCGATAGCACGGCGCATACGTTCGGCATGGTCGATGTCATTACAGAATACAATGGTCTTTGCCATTGGATCTGTACGCTTTAGGTAGTTGGTTATCGTCTCGGCCACCAGCTGAGTTCGTTCATCAATCACCATGGTGCGGTCAAAGTCTTTTTGGTTATAGATACGGTCTTCTATTACCTCTCCTTGATTATCGACTTGGCCTTTTGTTGGTCGCCAGCCTTGCAGATCAACATCAATATCAACGCGCACCACTTTATAGGGCGATAAGAAGCCGTCTTCAATGCCCTCTTTTAGGGAGTAGGTATAAGCCGGATCACCAAAGTAGTCTGAGTTTGATACTTCATCGGTTTCTTTAGGGGTTGCGGTTAAGCCTACTTGAGCTGCGCTTTTGAAATACTCTAAGATTTCACGCCATGCGCTGTCTTCTGAGGCGCTACCTCGATGGCACTCGTCGATAATGATTAAGTCAAAGAAGTCTGGGTCTACTTGCTTAAAGGCTTTCTGAGCCTCTTCTGGGCCGGTTAAAGCTTGATAGAGCGCTAGGTGTATCTCATATGATGGGTCAACGGTTCTGCCTGAGACCTTGGTCATTGCGGGACCAAAAGGTTGAAAGTCACCTGTCTTGGTTTGATCGACTAAGATATTACGGTCGGCTAGGAATAGAATGCGTTTTTTAGCGCGAGACTTCCATAAACGCCAGATAATCTGAAACGCCGTGTAAGTTTTACCAGTGCCTGTTGCCATGACGAGCAATACACGGTCTTTACCTGATGATATTGCTTCTACGGTTTTATTGATGGCTTGCAGTTGGTAATAACGAGGGTGCTTACCGCTACCATCGTCATAGTATTCTTGGTTGATAATGGGCAGCTGCTTTTCGGTGTAGCCTTTCCAAGCGCAATACTTGTCCCAGAGTTCTTTCGGTGATGGGAAGTCCTCAAGGCGGATTTCGGATTCTAGGTTGTGGGCTTCAGACGTGCCCAGTTTAGTTTTATCGTGAAAGATAAAGCCATCACCGTTAGAGGCAAAGATGAAAGGCACTTCAAGCAAGCGGGCGTAATCGAGCCCTTGCTGCATGCCTTTGCCTACTTCATGTTTGTTCGCTTTAGCCTCAATCACTGCAAGGGGCATGCTTGGTTTATGGTAAAGCACAATATCAGCAGACTTTACGGTTTTGCGTACACCGAGCTGGCCACGCACAATGACCTTACCGTCGCGTAACTTCACCTCTTGGCGAATTTGCGTCATATCATTCCAGCCCGCATCTTTAATCGCTGGCATGATGAATTTGCTGATGATATCGGTTTCAGTCAGTTTTGCTTTATTGATGCTCATAACCTAACAAGGTCCTTCTAGGAAAGATAACAAACAGTTACGGACAGCTTTGCCCATTTCGATTGTGTCATAAAGCCTTAAGGAAGCACAGGATTTAGCTCAAGGATTGAAAATGAAAAAGCTGGAGTCTTTACCTGCCTTAATTCGTAGAGTGGACCTTGCTGGTGGCATTTACGTTATAGGTCTTTGTACATCTTCTTCAGCGCTTTTATCTGCTTATTGAATGCTCTCATTCCCGGGCTTAATCTAGTAGTGCCTGTGTAGAAAGGTCCTTTTTTTCTGTCTGCATTTATCATTAACTTCATCTGGTGGTCGAATTCCGCATTGGAGCCAGTAAGCCTTTGAAAGAAAGGTGAGGGATATATTGGTGCGTGAATGTGGAAGAGTAAGTGCTGGCACGCATCATCTTTATAGTAATGATCTAACGCTGATTGAATAAGCAATAAAGCTGCTGAGCCATCACGTTCGGCGATGAGGTATTTACATATTTCTAGCTCAATTCGATATTGGCTGACGACGTTGAAAACCTGAGCTTTTAGCTCGCTAGAATTTAGGTCTTGTAGCTCTATTAGCGTTAGATAGGCTATTAGAGCCCCTTCTAGGTCTGAATCTTTGATTTGTAGGTAGATTGTTTTATCACAGTGCCAAGCAAAAACGTTGAGTAAGGCATTAGTACGTAGCACCATCTTTCCCTCTTTAGTTTTTGCACCTGTAGAGCGGCCACCATGTAACTTGCAGCGGCCATTGGTAATATTTCCATAGCGCTGGCAGGTCTTTCCACTTCTGGTTTTAGCGCCGCATTTGGGCAAGCTTTCAAGATTAAATCTAGCCATTTTTGTTTCTGCTCCTTTTGATCAGTCGAGTGATCACTTTTTGGAATTGCTTCGGTTCATGGGCTTTGTTCTGTATTTTGAAATTTGCAGTGAACAGTTGATCACTGAAATGTTCACAACACCCGGAGGCTTATTGGTTTTCTGTTGTTTATGGCGGCCTTATAATTTGCTCATTGATGATCTAGGTGATCAAAAAAAGAGTGATCACTTTTCGGTTCATGGGCTGATAGTCGAGTGATCACTGTTACATGCTGAGTGATCACTTCATTAGCTTGATCATTTATCAGCGAGTCTTTATAGCGATACTTTGGTTTGGCATCACTTAGAGGGGGATTGGTTAAATGCTCTAAGCTGATGGGCTTTGCGGCAATACACGCTTTTAGCTGCTGATCGTGAGAAAGGGGGTTAAACCAGCCATGTTTTGGTGGTCGAGTAATTTGACTGTTGAGCTGTGGGTTAGCTATTTGAAAATGTTTAAACGCTTGCTTCCGTTGGTTGTTATTAAAGGTGACTTCTGGGTCCACCAGCATGAGATCTGTTGTTGGATCGAAGTCTGTTGCCGGAGCGAGCTTATTGCTTAAAAAGCCTTTAGCTTTGCCATTTAGCTCTTTAGTGTGCTCTTTAGCCAAGTAACTTGAGCGGTAGATGGCACTCTTTAGTGAGGATTTGTCGCCTCTGTAAGTGATGCAATAAGGGTTTTCAACAAATGAGACTGTGCCATTCGCATGCATTTCCCACATGGCTTTTATAAGCGATTGTAGCCGGTATGAGTGCTTTATCTTGTGGGCGCTTAGTAAGACTTCAAGGTGATAATGCTCAATCTCAGATGTGTTCTGCTCTCTGGCGCAGTGGTAAATCACCTTACATTTGTATTGGGCTTCAAGTAATTGCTGTAATTGCTCTAAGAACTGGGTAATTGTCTGGTTATCAAAAGAGTAGTGGCTTGGGTGTAGATCAATTCTAGCAACCAACAGTCGTTTGTAATGGCTATGCATGATCTCGTAATCAGAGATAATGGTATTAACTATGCTTTTTCTTAAACACTTATGTTCCGGTTTAAAAACATCGTAAGCATGGTTCTTGTAAGCAAACAACGTTGAGTTGTGTTTGGTTATACAAAAGCGCTTTTTACGGGGCTTAGCTTTTCTGCTGGGTTTATTTGTCTGTTTAGCCATGGTTAGTTTTTCTAGTTGTTTGCATTGCAGCTAGCCTAGCGGGGTATATTATTTAATATCCGCCGTAATCCATTATTGGTTTTTGCCTGAACGATGCAGTACGTCCGGGTTTGAAGGCTTTTCAGCTGGTTAATGTTAACTTCATAAGTGGGTCAAAGTGTGTCAGCGGGTGAGGTTGTCTTTTGAGCCCCTACTGACAAGCCCTATGAGTTATTCAGGGTATAAAAAAGCAGGCCTGAGCCTGCTTTTTGTCTATCAATTAGGAAGCCACTTATGGATATCTTTAAATATCCAACATGAGTGCCGTTTTATTGTCAGTTTAGGTGACGGAAATTCGCCTGACTTAACCCTTCTTCCTAATGTTGAGCGACTGATCCCTCCTAATAGCTTTTGGACTTCAGGTCTCATTACGACTCTATTTTGATCTATGTACATTGCTAAATGATCAAGTTGTTTATGTGTCATTTTTATAGATCCTTATTTGACAGATTGACGTGATTCGATCCATTCAATGAGTTCTGATAGCAACCAGCCTACAGAACGGCTACTTTGGGATATGCGGCGTCGCTTGGGAAATTGTCCTTGTTGTTCAAGAATCCAAGCTGTTGTACGTGATATAGAGGTAATTGCTTTACGTTCTGCTTCGCGAATGAAGCGGTCTGTTGATGTTGCAATAGATGTTTTCATAGTCACTCCTGTTTGTGATGGGTTGTACAAGTAATGGAGTGACTTTAGTTATATTTATGGTTGCAAAATAGAAGGATGGGGGGGGATGGGGTAATTAATTTTTGAGCAGTAGGTGACCATATTCTTTTGCAAAATCATCGGCATCAATGACGCTCAACCCTTTCAAACTACGGCCGGGACTCCTAGCTTCATCAGTCGCAAAGATAATGATCTTGCTATATAAATCATTGAAGCCCTTACTTTCTCTTGATCTTGGATACGGTACTCTTTGTGATATGCAATAGGCTTCAATCGTATTAATCAGCGTGTGTACTTTATAATATTTGTTTTTTTTGAGCGTATAGAAATGGCTGAATACTTCATAAGTAAAGTCTAAAGCAGTATCGTAGTCATTATCAAATTGCTGCCATTCATCAAAGGAAGCTTGAGCATCGTCAAGTTTTGTTCGTTTTATATATGGATAATCCTCAATAAATTGATTGAACTCACCAATCGCTTCTTTTAGCTGCATGAGGTTGTACATAAGAGTAACTTGGCTCTTATCAAGCTGTGTTTTTATAGCTGTGTCGCTTTTGGATAGTGATCCATTCAGTTCATTCAGGCCCTTATATATTTCAGCATTACCTTTAACGATAGTAACTTTAAGGGCTACTTTATGAAGGTGAGTATAACTAACCTGCTCTTCCTGATAGGGCGAGGCTGAAAAAAACTCAAATGGCGAGTCATTGGTTTGACTCAACATTGAAATTTGCTTATCAATGGCTGAAATTTCAGCGTAGATAAAATCCATATCGATATCTTGAAAACATGTGTTGATGTCACTGGTTTCAATTTTGAACATTGAGTCAATGTTAATACATGTGTTTTTATTCATAATTTCGTTAGTAGGGGGATTTGACGTACCACTGTGCTTCCCTATGACCTTATAGTTAGTGACTTCCTATTCAGTGATACTTCCCCGATGCAAAATAATCCGTGTGTAGCACCGTGTGTAGCACGCATAGCAAAACGGGCTCTTCATTACTGAAGAGCCCGTTCAAATACAACAAGTTAAGAATTTCTTCTTAGTTCATGCCGTATTTCTTTAATTTCTTGCGTAGAGTACCACGGTTGATACCTAGCATGTTGGCAGCGCGAGTCTGGTTGCCACGAGTGTGTTGCATGATGATATCTAGCAGAGGTGCTTCAACTTCGCTTAACACCATTTCATATACTTCTTCAGCTTCTTGCCCGTCCATCTGAGCGAAAAAGTTAGTGACAGCACGCTTTACCGCATCACGTAGTAATTGTGGCTTGATAGCGCCACTTGCGGTTTCGATTTTGCCAACAGTAAGTGGGTGAACTTCAGTGTGAGTAGTCTGATCAAACATTCGTATTCTGCTCTTTATTAATATGCAACAAATTCATCAAAATAGCGTTCCACCATGGAACATTGTTCTTCAACGGTTTCGAGTCGATTAAATTCGGCCCTAAAAGGTCGTTGATGTTCTTGGTCTAGGTACCAGCCAACATGCTTTCTTGCGAAGCGGATGCCCTTAAAATCACCATACAATTTGTATAGTAGTTCCAGGTGTTCAAGCATAACTTGACGCTTTTCATCCATCTCAACGGGCGCTAGCTTATTACCTGTATCCAGGTAATGTTGGATTTCCCTAAATATCCAAGGCCTTCCTTGAGCTCCTCGTCCAATCATCAGGGCATCCACACCAGTATAATCCAACACAAAACGTGCTTTCTCTGGCGTTAAAATGTCTCCATTGGCGACAACAGGTATCGAGATCTGTTTTTTAATTGCTTTAATTGTGTCGTACTCGGCATCGCCTTTGTACATGCACTGCCTCGTTCTGCCGTGAACGGCTAATGAAGCAATACCGCAATCTTCTGCAATCTGGGCGATATGAACACCATTCCTGTGCTCTGGAGCCCAACCCGTTCGAATTTTTAGCGTGACAGGCACATCAACTGCGGCGACAACAGCACGTAGAATTGCTTCTACTTGTACTGGATCTTGTAGCAAAGCTGATCCTGCAAGCTTCTTATTCACTTTTTTCGCTGGGCAGCCCATATTAATGTCAATGATTTGCGCCCCTTGTTGTACGTTGACAACTGCGGCATTGGCCATTAACTCAGGATCTGCTCCGGCAATCTGAACCGAACGTATTCCGTCTTCACCTGCGTGTGTCATACGCAAGCGGCTTTTATCTGTATCCCAAACCTCAGGATTAGACGAAAGCATCTCCGACACGGCTAAGGCTGCGCCATAACGTAAGCAGAGATTTCTAAAGGGTTGGTCTGTGACACCTGCCATTGGGGCCACGATCAACTGATTTTTCAGGCGATAGGGTCCAATCTGCATTTATCAAAACACCTTGCTCGTCAAAGGGGCGCTATAGTACGCCTTTTTCAAGCCTGTGAAAAGGTCAATAAATGACCTGAGGGCAACTTTTTTGCTTGACTTTTGTTGAGTGAGAAGTAAGTCGCGGCGCTTAAAGCGCCGCTGGTTACCGCTATTTGCGTATACCTGTCAAGCGACTCCAGTCGTCTTTGTGAGCCGGTGCATCCATATCGAACCACTCGCTGTAGAAAGCTGAGACTTCTTCTGCTTGCTCTTGTAATAAACCCGAAAGTGCCAATTGGCCACCTGGTTTCACTTTTTCAGCAATGAGTGGTGCAAGTTCGCGCAGTGGGCCTGCAAGAATGTTGGCAACTAGGATATCGGCAAGCAAATCTGCAGGCTGATCTTCTGGTAGATATAGATCTAGCTTATCTTCAACACCGTTACGTTCAGCGTTAGCTTTTGATGCTTCAATCGCTTGGTAGTCGATATCGATACCGGTAACGCGCTCAGCACCAAGCTTAAGTGCTGCTACGGCTAAAATACCGGAGCCACAACCAAAGTCGATAACGTCTTTATTAGTGTAATCTAAGCCGTCTAGCCACTCTAGACAAAGTGCGGTAGTTGGGTGAGTACCAGTACCAAAGGCTAAACCAGGATCTAAGATCACGTTAACTGCGGTTGGGTCTGGAATTTCACGCCAGCTTGGGCAGATCCATAGGCGCTCACCAAACTGAATTGGGTGGAAGTTATCCATCCATTCACGTTCCCAGTCTTTATCTTCAACTTGTTCAATCTTGTGGCTAAAGTTTTCGCCTAGGTAAGGCAAGCCTTTCAGCATCGCTACGATTGGTGCTAGATCGTAATCTGCTTCAAATAGTGCCGTTAATACTGTGTGGTTCCATAGTGGTGTTTCACCTAAGGTTGGTTCGTAGATTGGCGTATCTTTGCCATCTTCATAAGTGATAGATAGTGAACCAAGATCCATAAGCATGTCGCTTAGGGCATCGGCGTGCTGGTTGTCGGTGTCGACTTTTAATTGGATCCAAGGCATGGGATCGTCTCTGTAGCTAGATATAATGGCGTTATTGTAAACCATCTGCTCGATTTACGTCAGCGCCAACATTAAAAAGCAGTGGTTTTTGTTGTGAGCAGGCCTAAGCTTACCGTTATGAGTAAAAATCTCGACTAGATTGTGTGCGAAATTGTGAATTTAGATATAGACTAAAGTATAAGGTGTTTAAGTGTTTTAGTGTTTACAATTCGATGTCAAGTTATTGAATTTGGTCGGTAAAATGGTTTGACCAGTGTTTGCTTTTATAGTTTGCGTTTGTGATCGCTGTCAAAGAGTGGTGAGTAGCTTGGTGAGCAAGCTCACGCTTTAAAATGGCGAATATTTGTAGGGGAAATCTTCCTGTTATGGTGTAAGTCCCGACAATAGGCACTATAAAAGAAAAATAACCGTGAGAACCCTAACTGACACTGTAAACCTATTTCAACAAAAAGTAGCTAACACCTGGTCTGCCAAAGCTGACCGCTTGCAAAGCGCTACCGGCATTCTTTTAGGATGTTTTTTGCTGGTGCACCTACATTTTGAATCTAGCATTTTATTTGGTAAAGAAGCTTTCTACCATGTAGTGCAATTTCTTGAGGGCGGCATGTTTAGCGAAACCGGCCACGGTTATCCGCTATTGACCAGCATATTCTCAGCCTTCTTATTGGTAGTGGTTTTAGTCCATGCAGCGTTTGCACTACGTCGCTTCCCTGCTCAAATTGGTCAGTGGCGTGCGCTACGTAGCCAAATGCAAGTGGTTAACCATAGCGATACTCGCGTGTGGTTCTGGCAACTTGTCAGTGGTTTCATCTTATTCTTCCTTGTGCCTGTTCATCTATACACCATGATTGCGACTCCGGAAATTGGCCCGCATTTAAGTGCTGAGCGCGTGTATCACGATAATGCATGGTTACTGTATATCGTGTTGCTGCCTGCAGTGGTTATTCATGCAATGTTTGGTTTGTACCGCGTTGCAGTGAAATGGGGGATTAGCGCTAATCGTAATGGTCTGCGTAAATTAGCTCATATCTTAGTGGTGTACTTAATGGTGATTGGCCTGTTAAGCCTAGCTCAGTACATGATTATTGGCAGTGAATTAACGCTCCCGATTGAACCATTTCGTCCATAAGCCAACAGATTAATTGATGCCGATTGAATCAGTCGGTATCAATAAACATTAATAAAAATAACGCTGAGCATGGCAATGAGTCATGACACAGCGCAATAGAACATCGACCTATTCCTATTTAAGGAGCAAGCGTGAAACTCATATATACCGATTCTTTAGTCGTGGGCGCCGGTCTGGCTGGACTAAGGGTCGCCATCGCCTCGAAAGAGAGAGGGCTCGACACCGTTGTGCTATCTCTGATCCCTGCTAAACGTTCACACTCTGCGGCTGCGCAAGGTGGCATGCAGGCAAGCCTTGGTAACACTGTAAAAGGCATGGGTGATGATGAAGATGTGCATTTCCAAGATACCGTAAAAGGATCTGACTGGGGATGCGATCAGGATGTCGCTCGTATGTTTGCTCATTGTGCACCTAAAGCTGTGCGTGAACTGGCTAATTGGGGCGTACCTTGGACGCGCATTACTAAAGGACCACGTCAGGTGGTGGTGAATGCAGAGAAAGTCACTATTGAAGAAGCAGAAGAGGCGCACGGTTTAATTAACGCCCGCGACTTTGGTGGCACTAAAAAGTGGCGTACTTGCTACACGGCTGACGGTACAGGACATTCGCTGTTGTATGCGGTAGATAACAAAGCGATTTCAATGGATATTCCTGTGCATGAGCGCATGGAAGCATTGTCGCTGATCCATGATGGCAAGCGTTGTCACGGTGTGGTTGCACGCTGCTTAATTACCGGTGAGCTTATTGCTTATGTTGCTAAGTCGACCACCATTGCGACGGGCGGCTATGGGCGTATTTATGAAGTATCGACTAACGCGATTATTTGTGAAGGTGTGGGTCAAGCACTAGCACTAGAAACCGGTGTTGCCAAGCTAGGTAACATGGAAGCGGTGCAGTTCCATCCTACCGCAATTGTACCTGTGGGCATTCTAACCACTGAAGGTTGTCGTGGTGATGGTGGTTTATTGCGTGACAAAGATGGTCACCGCTTTATGCCTGACTACGAGCCTGAAAAGAAAGAGCTGGCTTCACGTGACGTGGTATCGCGCCGCATGACTGAGCATATGCGTAAAGGTAAGGGCGTAGATAGCCCGTACGGTCCGCATTTGTGGTTAGACATTACTTTGCTAGGCCGTAAGCACGTTGAAACGAATTTGCGTGAAGTAAAAGAAATTTGTGAGAACTTCTTAGGCATAGACCCTGCTAAAGATTGGATCCCAGTCAGACCGACGCAGCATTACTCTATGGGGGGTATTCGTACTGATGCTACCGGCCAGAGCCCACAGCTTAAAGGCCTATTCAGTGTCGGTGAAGCGGCATGTTGGGATATGCACGGCTTTAACCGTTTAGGCGGTAACTCATTAGCTGAGACTGTGGTTGGCGGCATGATCATCGGTAAGTATGTTGCTGACTTCTGTGAGCAAAATACTCTTGAAATCGACACCAGTCTAGTTGAGACCTTTGTGGGTAAATTACAAGGTGAAATTGACGAGCTAATTGACGGTGACGGCACAGAGAATCCATTTGAGCTTAAACAGCAGATGCAGCGCATCATGATGGATTACGTGGGTATTTTCCGTAATGGCCCTGAGCTTGAAAAAGCGGTAAGTGAACTACAAGACCTGCTTAAGCGTGCTAATGCGTTAGGCCTTAAGTGTAAGAAGCGCCATGCTAACCCTGAGCTAGTAGAAGCGCTGCGTGTTAAGCGCATGCTTAAAGTGGCACTAACCGTTGCTGCAGGTGCTGCTGCGCGCACAGAGAGCCGCGGAGCACACGCGCGTGAGGACTTCCCACAGCGTAACGACAAAGATTGGCTAAACCGTACGTTATCAAGCTGGCCAGACGCTAACAGTCTGTCACCACAGCTTGAGTATGAGCAATTAGATGTGATGAAGATGGAATTGCCACCTGGCTACCGTGGTTACGGTATCGACAACGCTATTGCCCATCCAGACACGGAAAAGCGTGAACAACAAATTGCAGAGATTATCAGCCAGCTTGGCCCTGATGCCAACAGACATCAAAAACAAGCGGCGGTTATGCCATTTGACGTACCAGAATCATTAAAATCAAAGAACGAACGTTTGAGTGACAAACTAAATTCAGGCGCAGGAGAGATCGCTAAATGAGCCAACAAATGGCTAAGGGCCGCACCTTAACTTTCAGTATTTTCAGATATGATCCGCAAATGCCGGATGATAAGCCGAAGATGGTGGATTACCAGATTGAAGAAGCGCCTGGTATGACGGTCTTTATTGCACTAAATCAGTTGCGTGAGTTGCAAGATCCATCGCTGCAGTTTGACTTTGTTTGTCGTGCAGGCATTTGCGGTAGCTGTGCCATGGTGATTAACGGTATGCCGACTTTAGCGTGCCGTACCTTAACAAGTAAGTTTGCTGATGGAAAAATCAAGTTAATGCCGCTACCAGGCTTTGAATTGATCGGCGACTTGTCGGTGAATACGGGTAAGTTTATGCGTGAAATTGCCGAGCGCTTAAAGCTATGGCTACACCCGAAAGCGGGCGATGATGATATTCATCGTTTAGAAGCGCCAATGTCACCAGAAGAAGCGGCTAAGCTATATGAGCTAGAGCGCTGCGTTGAGTGCGGTGTATGTGTGTCAGCGTGTGCGACTAAGCAAATGCGTGATACCTTTGTTGGTGCTGTTGGCTTAATGAAGATTGCGCGTTTTGAGCTAGATAGTCGTGATGCACGTAATGCAGAAGATTTCTACCATGTGATTGGTAACCAAGACGGTGTGTTTGGTTGTATGACGCTACTAGGCTGCCAGGACAACTGTCCGAAGGATTTGCCGCATATGCAACAGATTGCTTATCTACGCCGTAAGATGGCTGTTACCTTGGTTTAATCGACTCGATAAAATTAAGCGTTTCATTCAGAACCTATATTGACAAGCCTGCTTAACGCAGGCTTTTTTGTGGGTGACGTTTAACCGCTGTTTATCTACAATCAAATTATAATAAAGCGATATTTATACACGGAATATTGATAATGCAACTTAACGATTTGAAGCTATTTGTGCGCGTCGCTGACTGCGGCAGCTTGACTGCAGCAGCACTTGAGCTGGATATCTCCTCAGCTGTTGCCAGTGCAGGCTTAAAACGACTAGAGAAAGAACTAGGTACGGCATTGTTTATTCGTAGCACGCGCAGCTTACGTTTAACCGATGCGGGTGAGCGTTATCTAATTCACTGCCGCCGCGCTTTATCAGATCTGGAAGTGGGTCAGCGCGCTATTGAAAGTACCCAAGCGAGTATTTCTGGGTTAGTGAGTTTATCTGTGCCGTCAGATGTCGGTCGCAATGTGTTGCTGCCGTGGCTGGATGACTTTTTGCTAGAGTACCCAGAGCTCAAACTTAGGCTGCATATTGGTGACAACTTATCTGATTTTTATCATGACAAAATCGATGTAGCACTGCGTTCTGGTGTACCTAAGGACTCTTCGCTGGTGGCCTTTAAAATCTGTAATTCTCACCGAGTACTGTGTGCATCGCCAGACTATATAGCCCGCTTTGGTAACATCACTTCACTTGAGCAGCTACCTAATCATAACTGCTTATTTTTTATGTTAGATGAGCGCACTCATGACCAATGGATTTTCAATAAAAATGGTCAACAGCATAAGGTAAGAGTAACGGCTAACCGAACTTGTAATGATGCCGATATTGCAAGGCGCTGGGCAGTTGCAGGCCAAGGTTTAGTGTTTAAGTCTTGGTTAGATCTTACTGAGGATATAGATAGTAGTCGGTTAGTGCCGTTACTTAACGAGTACCAAGGGGAAGATGCGGATTTATATCTGGTATGTCCTGGTCGTGAGCATGTTACGCCGGTGATTCTGTTGCTGCGGGATATGCTACGTGAGCGTTGTAAACAGCGCTTGGCACGGGTAAAGCACCTGATGGGCCGATAATGCCAATAGGTGCAAATAGCAGATACAAAAAAACCGCACGAATGCGGTTTTATTGTTTTATCCGTTTAGGGCGGATAGTGTAAAAGCTAATTAGCTTTTAGCGCGTTTCATCGCTGTGAAGAACTCATCGTTAGTCTTGGTCATTGCCAATTTATCGATAAGGAACTCCATACCTGTCACTTCATCCATAGGATTAAGGATCTTACGTAAGATCCACATCTTCTGTAGCTCATCCGGCGTAGTGAGTTTCTCTTCACGACGCGTACCAGAGCGGTTAAAGTCGATTGCTGGGAACACACGCTTTTCAGCCGCTTTGCGAGAAAGGTGTAACTCTTGGTTACCGGTACCTTTAAATTCTTCGTAAATAACTTCATCCATCTTAGAGCCAGTATCAACTAGCGCAGTTGCGATAATTGTTAAGCTACCACCATGCTCGATGTTACGTGCAGCACCAAAGAAACGCTTTGGACGGTGTAGAGCGTTAGCGTCAACACCACCAGTAAGTACCTTGCCTGATGAAGGAATTACCGTGTTGTAAGCACGTGCTAGACGCGTGATAGAGTCAAGTAAGATAACAACGTCTTTCTTGTGCTCAACTAAGCGCTTAGCTTTCTCAATAACCATTTCTGCAACTTGTACGTGACGGCTTGCAGGCTCATCAAAAGTAGAAGCGATAACTTCACCTTTTACCATACGTTGCATCTCAGTTACTTCTTCTGGACGTTCGTCAATTAGCAAAACCATCAACACCACTTCAGGGTTGTTGTGAGTAATACTTTGCGCCATGTTTTGTAGCAGAAGTGTTTTACCAGCTTTTGGTGGCGCAACGATAAGACCACGTTGGCCTTTACCGATTGGTGAACATAAATCCAGAATACGTGAAGTGATATCTTCAGTAGAGCCATTACCACGTTCCATGCGTAGACGATCTTGCGCATGTAAAGGTGTAAGGTTTTCAAAAAGGATTTTGTTGCGAGAATTTTCAGGCTTGTCGAAGTTAACTTCGGTAACTTTTAGAAGGGCAAAATAACGCTCGCCTTCTTTTGGTGGACGGATTTTACCGAAAATCGTGTCACCAGTTCGCATATTGAAGCGTCTAATTTGGCTAGGTGATACATAAATATCATCTGGACCCGCTAAGTATGAACCATCAGAGCTACGAAGGAAGCCGAAGCCATCTTGTAAAATCTCTAAAACGCCACCACCGAAAATATCTTCACCGCTTTTAGCGTGGGCCTTAAGAATAGAGAAAATGATATCTTGCTTACGAGCACGAGCCATATTCTCTAGCTTCATGTCCTGCGCAAGCTGGACTAAATCTGATATTGAGGTGTCTTTTAATTCTGATAAATTCATCTTGGTGGGTCTTGTTTTGTACGTGGCAATGCCATCTACGATCAAAGGTTTGTAGCTTACTAGAGTATCGATCGGATAGCGAGAAGTGGGTTAATTAAGAATGTTTCTGGTTATTAAAGTAGCACTAACAAGGCGGGGCGTCTAGAAGTTTAGCTAAACCCGACACATTTTCTTATTGAAGCTGTGTCGGGAGTCACTTAATAGCGCCTAATATTGGATTAATGGGCGCTAGAGTGATTATAGCTGCGCGTCAATGAACTCTTTAAGTTGAGTTTTTGATAGAGCGCCAACCTTAGTTGCAGCAAGCTCGCCTGCTTTAAATAGCAATAGAGTTGGGATACCGCGAACGCCGTACTTAGCCGGTGAAACGTTGTTTTGATCAACGTTCAATTTAGCGATAGTGATCTTACCTTCGTACTCTTCAGCTACGTCGTCTAAGATTGGGGCAATCATCTTACATGGACCACACCATTCAGCCCAAAAATCAACCAGAACAGGTAGTTCTGAATTAATTACGTCATTTTCAAAGCTATCGTCGCTTAGGTATACAATCTTGTCGCTCATGTCGTTCTCCAGTTTGGCTGCCATTGCTGGTTTGTTAATGGCTTAACCTGTATATTGGGTCGGTAAAATAACTTTTCAAGCTAAAAGTTATGCAAATATTACTGTCGGCACTCTTTAGTTTGTTAAAACGATTTAGACAAGACGCTGATTTACAGGCATAGTTAGCCTACGTCAACGACGCTTAACGCCTAAATGCGTTTAAAATTGTCCTAAGAGAACGGTAAACACACGCTTAAATTTCATCGCATCGTATATAAATAGAGGGAATGATGATTCCGTCACTGATGCCAAAAATATCGTGATGTACGTTTCTCCGAGAGTGCACTAATTTTCCGTGATAAAATTCTATCGCTATTTCAAACGATCGAGTTTTTTATTGCAACCTTTTACAGGTAAGCCTGCGCTATGAGCGATACACATTTATCTACACAAAAGTTTGCTGACTTCCCTCTACATAAGGAAGTACATCAAGCACTTAACGAAGCTGGTTTTGAGTTTTGTACACCAATTCAAGCTTTATCGTTACCGATTTTATTAGAAAAAAAAGATATAGCAGGTCAGGCTCAAACGGGTACAGGTAAAACGCTGGCCTTTTTAGTTGCCACCTTTAACCACCTTCTATCGACCCCTATTCCAGCCGAACGTCAAATCAATCAACCTCGCGCTATTATCATGGCGCCGACTCGTGAGCTGGCTATCCAAATTGCTAAAGATGCAAATCTGCTAGCAAAGCATACCGGTCTTAAAGTGGGTATTGTTTACGGCGGTGAAGGTTATGACGTTCAGCGTAAAGTATTAGATCAAGGCGTTGATATTCTAATTGGTACAACGGGTCGAATTATCGACTACGTTCGCCAAGGTGTTATCAACGTTAGCGCAATTCAAGCTGTGGTTCTTGATGAAGCCGATCGTATGTTCGATTTGGGCTTTATTAAAGATATTCGTTTCTTGTTTAGACGTATGCCAGATGCTAAATCACGTCTTAACATGTTGTTCTCTGCAACGCTTTCAATGAAAGTGCAAGAACTTGCTTATGACCACATGAACGAACCTGAGAAAGTTGAAATTGCGCCAAACGAGAAAACTTCAAAGAACATTAAAGAGGAGATCTTCTATCCATCGATGGAGGAGAAGATGCCTTTGTTATTGTCTTTGCTTGAAGAAGACTGGCCAGAAAAAGCCATCGTGTTCTCAAATACCAAGCATAGTTGTGAAAAAGTTTGGTCATGGCTTGAAGGTGACGGACATCGCGCAGGCTTGTTAACCGGTGATGTGCCGCAAAAGAAACGTTTACGTATTCTTGAGCAGTTCACAAAAGGTGAAATTGATATTCTTGTTGCGACTGACGTTGCTGCGCGTGGCTTACATATTTCAGACGTTTCACACGTTTACAACTATGACCTACCTGATGACTGTGAAGATTATGTGCACCGTATTGGTCGTACAGGTCGCGCTGGTCAAAAAGGTGTGTCAGTGAGTTTTGCATGTGAAGAGTACGCACTTAACTTGCCTGCAATTGAGTCTTATATTCAGCATTCAATCCCAGTAACGTCATACGACAGCAGTGCTTTACTTGATGATATTCCACCACCAGTACGTATTCATCGCAAGCCTACGACTCATACTCGTAACTCGCGTGGTACAGGCGGTAATACACGTCCTCAGGGCGGTCAACGTAATGGTCCGCGTCGTCATGACCGAACCCGTAGACATTCATAGGCGATAACGCTTAATGACGACACCTCTTTACGCAGCCATTACGTTAGGCTCAAATAGTTTTAATATGTTGGTTGCTGAAACGGTAGGACAACAACCTAAAATTATTGCCAAGTATAAACGTAAAGTCCGTTTGGCCGAAGGTATCCAGGCTGATGGTTCGTTAAGTGAAGAGGTGTTATTACGCGGTCTAGACTGTTTAACTATGTTTGCTGATATGCTCAATAAAGAGGGCGTGTCTGCAGGTAATGTTGCTGTTATTGCAACAGCGACATTACGTAAAATTTCTAATTCAGATGATTTTTGTCGTCGCGCTTTACCTATTCTTGGTCATCCAATCGAGATCATTTCAGGCATGCGTGAAGCCGAGTTGATTTATCAAGGTATGGTAGCAACTACTGATGGTCAAGGGCGTCGATTAGTCATTGATATTGGTGGTGCGAGCACAGAGTTTATTATTGGTGATGGTAGTAAAGTGCTACTTAAAACCAGTTTGGCTATGGGCTGCGTGACTTTTAATGAGTCATTTTTTAGTAATGCTCCTTTGCAACAGCTTGACTTTGATGACGCCAAAAACAAAGTTAAAAAAGTGCTTGGTGAGCAGCTAATAACGCTAAAATCATTAGGTTGGCATTGTGTTGTTGGTGCATCGGGAAGTGTGCAATCAGTTGTTGAACTGCTCAACCACAGAGGCTTGCCTACGGCGATCACACAAGATGTTTTATTAGCACTTAAGCAAGAAATCCTGTCACAAAATGACTTATCAATGCTGGATATTCGTGGTTTAAATCATGAGAGAGCCCCCACATTTGCAGCTGGGGTTGCCATTCTTCTCGCGTTATTTGAGTTATTAGAAATTGAGAAGCTACAACTGTCTGGTGGTGCATTGCGTGAAGGCGTTTTGCAAATGCTTGCGGAGCAAGCTTAACTTCCTTATTTTATCTACAGTAATTTTTAAATATTAACTTGGCCTCTCCATTTTAGGTGTTCCTCATATTTTGAGTAATCAGTATTAAAGGCTGAGTACCTCTATCTAGCCTTATAGTCTTGTAATAGCAAAGGCTATTACAATGACGTTATTTTTAATCTCAGCCTCACTTGCTCCTGATCCTTAGCGAATTTTACTACTTATTTAAAAATACTACTGCAATTTGCAATTCTTTTTCTAATCACTCTATTTGTTAATTTTTTTAACAATTATAAGTTGTTACATCCTTCTACATCTTAATTTTCTTTCTAGCTTAAGACGTACCTTCAGCATTTACGGGCTATTATTGCATAAAGTACATTGTATAAAATATTCGTTTAATGTTAATCTTTTGTTGCGTTCGGTTGTTTTTCACTCAAGCACACTAATAAATATTTTGGCTGAGCGCTTACTAAAAGAAGATTTAAGGGAGAGTAAATTATGTCTGGAAGTAACGCTTTGACGCGATTTTCGCCGAAAAAGACGCTCGCTGCACTTGCGGTAGGTTCGGTGTTATTTATATCTGCACCAGCTGCGATGGCTGCAGATACAAGTATTGTAAAGGGACACATTGTTAATGAGTCTGGTAGCAACTTATCGAATGCCACCATTACCCTAAAACATAAAACTAAGGGCTTAGTATTTACGGTTGAGACTAATGAGAAAGGTGATTACCTTCTACGTAATGTCCCTGTGGGTGACTATGATATTACCATTAGCAAAGATGGTTATGAGCAAAACCAAGAGAATGGTGTAAGAGTTAGTATCGGCCAATCAGTCATACTAGACGGTCAATTGTATAATGCTGGCACCGATGATGTTGAGCGAATTGCAGTAACAGGCAGTATGATCCGTCGAGTCGACACCGCCTCATCAACCTCTGGATTAACCTTTAGCCAAGACGAGTTGCAAACAATGCCTGTTAACACAGGTTTTGAAAGCATTGCATTGTTGGCACCTGGTACCGCAGCACCTGGCGGTTCAAATTTTAATGGCGCATCTAGCTTTGGCGGTTCATCAGCTGCAGAAAATGGTTACTATTTTAATGGTCTAAACGTTACTAGTATTCGAACTGGTATGGGGTCTATTCGTTTGCCTTGGGAGGCTATTTCTCAAACTCAAGTTAAAACGGGTGGCGTAAGCCCTGAATATGGCGGTGCATTAGGCGGTATTGTTAACGCGGTTTCCAAGTCGGGTGAAAACGAATTTAAGTTTGGTGCTGAAGCGCGCTGGGATCCATCATCTCTTCGTGCCACTCAAGATAGTATTTACCAATCAAACGGTGAGATTAGCACTAACACTCAGCAAGATAGCTATGACTTTAAAGAGTTACAGCTTTGGGCAAGTGGTGCGATTATTGAAGATTCATTATTCTTTTACGGTTTATTTGCACCTAGAAGAGAAGAGTCTGAGTGGGCTGGCCAAACAACAAAAACAAGCAAAGACCGTGAAGAAGATCGTTGGTTCGCCAAGTTAGATTGGTATATGACAGACGACCATTCAATTGGTTTTTCTGCAATGAACAACAAGCGTACTTGGACCAATAAAACTTATGCTTACGACTGGGAAACTAATGTTATTGGTGAAAAACAAGGTGTTGATGCGCCTGGAGAAGATGGCGGTAAAGTCTATAGCTTAAATTATAATGGTTATTTATCTGATACCTTCTCTGTATCAGCTGTTGTTGGCCGTGTACAAGAAGATGTTGAAAATGTTGTAGCCTCAACTAATCCTGGTGTTTGGGATTTCCGTGACGGTACAACCACTCTCAGCCAACACACAAATTCATCTGTTTCTGAAGAGCATTACACTCGAGATCAAGCACGTATCGATTTCAGTTGGGATTTAGAAGACCACTCAATTCAGTTTGGTGTTGATTATACAAAAGTTAAAGTTGACTACAGTTCTTCTCAAAACGGTATTGGTGATGCACAAGGTTGGTGGTCTGTTTATACCGCTGGTGCAGACGATAACTCAGGTCAAGTCGAGGGAGCTGATTACATCGAACGTCGTGTTCGTGAGCGCTTTACCGATTCAGATGTAACTTCAACTGCTTTCTATATCAATGATTCATGGCAAGCGACAGATAACTTAGTGTTAAACCTAGGCTTACGTTATAGCGAATTTGAAAATACAGTTTCAGATGGTCGTGCTTATGTTGAAATGGAAGATCAATTTGCACCACGTGTTCAAGCTATTTATGACGTCTTTGGTGATGGCGAGGCAAAAGTTTTTGCTACCTATGGCCGCTACTTCCAGCCAGTATCAGCTAACATGAACATCACTCAAGGTTCTTCATCTATTGAATGGTTTGAGTATTCAGAACTTGATCAAGTCGATAGCGATGGTCATCCAGTGATTACAGCTGATGGCTCACCAAGTCGCGGGGCTATGCTACGTGATCGTTGGTATCGTCAAAAAGGGATTACTGAGCCAGGTCTAATCGCTTCTTCTTCACTTAAATCTATGTACTCAGATGAATTTACTTTAGGTTATCAGCAGGAAGTATTTGAAACTATGACCGCTGGTGTTCGCGGTATTTACCGTGATTTAGGTCGTAGCGTAGAAGATACTGATGTAGGACCAGTATTATCGAAAAAGCTTGCTGAGTTGGGTATTACCGATAACGTAGGTCAAAGCTCTTATTATGTTCTGCTAAATCCGGGTGAAGATGTTGCTATTTCTTATGACTTCGATGGTGATGGTAAAGTTGATAATGTTAACTTAAGTGCGGCAGAGATGGCATTACCTGAAGCTGAACGTAAGTATGTGGCGTTAGAGTTTACTCTAGATGGTTCTGTTACTGACGATTTACGTATCAATTCATCATACACTTGGTCTCATAGTTATGGTAATACCGAGGGTTTAGTTAAAACAGATAATAACCAAGCCGATCCTGGCTGGACTACATCTTACGACTATGGTGACTTGATGGATCATGCTAATGGTGATCTACCGAATGACCATACGCATGCATTTAAGCTAAGTGGTGCGTATGATATTACAGAAGAGCTAATTTTCGGTTTTGTCACTCGGGTAACTTCAGGTCGCCCACAAAGCTACTTCTCTGTCCATCCTGAAGGTGTCGATAGCTGTGCTGCGGGTAATCCATGGGATGATTGTATTAGTCGTTACTATGGTCAAGCATCACACTATGATGAAAATGGTAACCCAGCACCGCGAGGCTCAGCAGGTAACTTACCTTGGGTAACCAATATTGATCTTTCGTTGACTTATATGACAGAAATCTTTGATGGTGACTTCACAATTAAAGGAACTGTTTATAACGTACTTGATTCTGATTCCGCTACAAATATCAATGAAGAAAGAGCGCGTTACGGGGACTCTGGCCTGGAGTTGAATCCAGATTATGGAATGGTAACTGATCGCCAAGAAGAACGTTTCTTCTCAGTCGTTGCACGTTACGAGTTCTAAGTAACGGGTAGATTTAAAAAGGCCGCATTAGCGGCCTTTTCTTTTATTAACAAAGGTTATTTTAAAATCTTAGCTAAGTCAGCCTCTAGCGACACTTCTGGTCTTTCCACAATACGGCCAATCTCTTCGTCATTTTGCTCGACTATAAAGGTAGGGATTCGGCTAAACTCGTAGTTAGCCGCTAAAGCTTGTGGATCTTGCTTCTCTCTATCAACACCAATATAGATGACCTCAATATTCGGGTTATTGATCTCTTCAATAAGACGAATAAATCGTGGAGTTTCACGGTGACAGTCTGGGCACCAAGTGCCAATGATAACGGTCACTTGTGTTGGCTTATCGACTTTTTGTAGTTTAGCTACTATCGCAGTATCTGCTTTATAGTTTGTATATTCATCATTGAACCAGTCAAATTCGTTAAGCTCTTGATGTGTTACTGCACCAGTTAAAATCACTTCTTGTTTCTCCTCACTGCAAGTTGCTAGAAAGCCATCTTGTTTATCTTCAAACCCACAGCCGCTATTTGCCATGCTTTGGCTACTGAAGAATAACAATGTGGTCGCGAGTAATGCTTTAACGTTATTGTGCATGATTATACCTTTGGCAAGAAGAAATGATGTTGCTTTATTCAAACATGTCTTAACAAATGGGTGAAGCTCACGATTGCCGCACTGTTAAAGGGATCACCTTATAAACAAGAAATGTATTTCGTATATTGGTTTTTGCGACAAAGTCTTAAAACTGGCTGAATCGAACTCGTTATAACCTTAAGGTTATCTATATAAAGTAAGTGGCACATGAACTGCTCTATTCAGATAATAAGTAAGGAGCTAATAAAGGTGCGTCGCGAAAAATGAGTTAATAGCTATCATCTCAATTGATATCACTGGAGGGGAAAGCAACTTGGATAATGCCAGCCAGATAATCCGATTGAAGTAATTAGCTATATAGCAGAGAACTTTCTGAATGACGCGTAGGAATTGCATCAGATCTATAAACGTCGATGTTTGATGATTCTTTCCTTATATATAGCAAGATTTCTTTATTGCGAAGCTAGATAAGCCTATAAGCAAAGAAAATATCGACAGGTAATCCTTAACCAAATAATGAAAATATCAAATTTGTTTGAAATTGTCCGTGCAACTCAAAAATACTGTACTAGACTCATTATCCCAGCGCACAAATAGTAGACATAAAACCGAGTTTTGTGGATAACTCTGGGGGTATTTAGTGGGTATGATGTGCTTAATATATCTTTTTGAAAAAACGCCGATTTTCTTTCAAAAAGCGCTTGCGCTGCTGCGAGAACTCCCTATAATGCGCATCCACTGACACGGCACAGCAGGCCAACTACCTAGGTAGCAAGGGACTTGCAGCAGTGTTAGAGGTTCGAGAATCGAAAGAGATTTGAATCAGGTGA
>NZ_JAKILC010000022.1 GCF_023283845.1 Shewanella marinintestina | reverse complement strand
AAGTAATTTTTTGATTGCCTCACTCTTTACTAGAAAGAATGGACAATTTCGAATAACTTAATCTCTGTGAGTGTCCACACAGATTTGCTTGTCATATTGTTAAAGAGCGTGCCACTTCTATCAAGGTTAAACCTTTCAAAATGGCGCCTTAGACGCTTAGGTCGTTTGGCTGAGGAGGCGTATTCTACACGTCCTAGTGTCGGCGTCAAGCGCTTATTTTAAGAAGTTTTTCAAGCGATGATTCTTTGTTCAAGTCACACCATTCGAAGCTCTTAAAGCGATTGTCACCTGGTTCAAATCTCTTTCGATTTTAGAACCTCTAACACCGCTGCAAGTCCCGTGCTACCTAAGCTTTCGTTTAGTTAGTTGGCCTGCTGTGCCGTGTCAGTGGATGCGCATTATAGGGATATCTCAGAGTAGCGCAAGGGCTGTTTTCAATAAAATTAGCTTTTTCGAATCAAACGAATGGTTATCAAACGATACGTACAAAAAAGGGGCTAGAAGCCCCTTTTTAAACCGTTTATCGCTAAACCTAATTACCAAAGAAGCGCGACTCTTGCTTAGCTTCTATCAAACCATCATCTGTTTCGACCTCAAAATTAATGTGAGTCATGGTTCTTGAGAGGTCAACAGGGTCTACAGCAATACTTATTGGTAAGGTTAGTACCTCACCTGCCTTAATACTGACTTGCTGCGGTCCTATCCAGTCATAATTAGGCAAACCTTCAACACTCATATTATATAGATGGGTGTTGTCGGTCTTATTGAGGATCTTCAGAGTGAAGGTGTTCTCAATCAAACCTGCATCGGTTTCTCTATATAGCTGGTTACGATCGCGAATGATATCGATACGGATTGGCGCTATTGTCGCAGTAGCATAGATAAAGATGAGGATCATCACCGAAAGGACCACGCCGTAGCCCACCAGCTTAGGCCTAAGTACTTTTTCTTTAATCCCTTCGAGTTTGTTTTCTGTGGTGTAGCTAATTAGACCTTTTTCATACCCCATTCGTGTCATGGTTGTATCGCATGCATCGATACAAGCGCCGCAGTTAATACACTCGTACTGCAAACCATTACGGATATCTATACCTGTAGGGCAAACCTGTACACATAGGTCGCAATCAATACAGTCACCTAGCCCCATTGCTTTTGGGTCTGCTTTACGTGAGCGTGGGCCACGAGTTTCGCCACGCTTTGTGTCATATCCCACTATATATGTATTCTTATCGAACATTGCTGCTTGAAAGCGAGCGTAAGGGCACATGTGGATACACATGATCTCTCGCATCCAACCTGCATTACCGTAAGTAGCAAAGGTAAAAAAGATAACCCAAAAGTAGATAGCACCACTCGCATTAAGTGTGAATACATCTATATACACTTCACTGGTTGGTACAAAATAGGAAACAAAGGTCATTGCTGTTAGCAAAGAAACCAATAGCCACGCACCATGCTTAGCTGTTTTTCGCCACAGTTTATTAAAGCTCCATGGCATTTGGTCCAGCTTAATACGCTTGTTGCGGGCCCCTTCTAACTTCTCTTCAAACCAAATGAAGATAAAGGTCCACACCGTTTGCGGACAAGTATAGCCACACCACACTCGTCCTAAATAAGTGGTAATAAAGAATAAGCCAAAGGCTGCAATCATTAATAGTGCGGCAAGTAAGGTTAAATCCTGCGGCCAGATAGTTAAGCCAAAGACATGGAATTTTTGTTCAGCAAGATTAAACCAAACGGCTTGACGGTCGCCCCAAGGGATCCACGGCAGAACCAAAAAGAACAACATTGCTATCCAACCTATGCGTCGGCGCAATGTGCTCCACAGGCCTTCAACCGCTCTTACATAGATACGATTACGCGGATTAAAGCGGTCTGCTTTATTAGCATCGGGTTGATGGATTTTGATTCTTTCAGCTTTGGAGAAGTCTTTTTTATTTTGTTCTGCGTTCATTTTGCAGCCTTACAGCTTTAATATTGCTAGAAAACTAGCTTATTATAACGCTTATACTACAAGTTATTCACCTAGATAGGACTAAAAGATGAAGGGCTGGATCATATTAGCGATAATCGGTGGCATTCTTTACTACCTTTATACCGAAACGGATACTTTGGATGAACCAATTGCTGAAGTAGAGGGGATATTTCAACAAGCCGAGAACAAACTTGATAGTATGACGGGCACCCAAATCCAGCGCGTAGACCATACGCTCGATATACTAAAGAGCGATATTGCCGACCGACTCTCAGCAACCGAGAATCAAGCACTGCAAGCCATCAGCCAATCAAAACAAACATTAAGTGAGTTTAAACAAGACTACTGTGGCAGTCATGCTCAGAAGCACTCAGTCTTCAGCAAAGATAACCAAACTTATATCTGCGATCAGCTTTAATATTGCTTTCTATATAATGCAGCAGATCTCAGTTAGTGGATTCAACTATAAACTAGATTGACCTGAGATCTGATTAAGCCTAGCCTTTAACTATTACGGTATTTCAACCAAGTAAAAGGCTATAGGCTCATGACACAACAAGTATCTGACATTTTTGATCCCGAATTATGGGATGTTGTTCCTGGATTTGATTTTGAAGATGTTACCTACCACAGAGCCAAAGATCAGGGCACTGTGCGTATCGCAATTAGTCGTCCTGACTGCTTAAACTCGTTCCGCCCTAAGACCGTTGATGAACTCTATACCGCGCTTGACCATGCACGCCAATGGTCTGATGTAGGTTGTGTACTATTAACGGGTAATGGCCCATCAGCAAAAGGTCAATGGTCTTTCAGTGCCGGTGGTGATCAACGTATTCGCGGTAAAGATGGTTACAAGTATGAAGGTGCCGAAGAAGGCACGCCTGACGTAGCTCGTATGGGACGTTTACACATATTAGAAGTACAACGCCTAATCCGTTTTATGCCTAAAGTGGTTATCGCAGTAGTCCCTGGCTGGGCTGTTGGCGGTGGTCATAGCTTACATGTGGTGTGCGATCTTACTCTTGCTTCAAAAGAGCACGCAGTATTTAAGCAAACTGACCCAGATGTAGGTAGCTTTGATTCAGGTTACGGCAGTGCTTACCTAGCTAAAATGATTGGTCAGAAGCGTGCTCGTGAAATCTTCTTCTTAGGCTTTAACTACACAGCCGAAGAAGCATTTGATATGGGTATGGTTAACCGCGCAATACCACATCAAGAGTTAGAAGTTGAAGCATTAAAGTGGGCTAAAGAGATTAACTCTAAGTCACCAACTGCAATGCGCATGTTGAAGTATGGCTTTAACCTACCAGATGACGGCCTAGTTGGTCAGCAGCTGTTCGCAGGCGAAGCAACTCGTTTAGCTTACGGGACTGAAGAAGCACGTGAGGGACGTGATGCATTCTTAGAAAAACGCGATCAAGATTTCTCTTCATTCCCTTGGCACTATTAATGATCTCGCGTTAGGCAGCTAAATAGTAAAACTGATAAACCCATCAGTATTGATGGGTTTATAACCAAAGCATCTTTTCAATCGACAAATCCAATCAAACTAATCTATATAACCCCTTACAATTGCAAATGATAACCATTATCATTTAATCAAACTTAAACAGGGGGACCTACAATGATTAAAACCATGACTTTTGCGATACTTCACTTTGGTGTAGCTTTTACTATCACTTACCTATTAACCGGAAGCGTAGTCATAGGTGGTGCAGTGGCGTTAATCGAGCCAGCAGTCAACACAGTAGTGTTCTATTTCCACGAGAAAGTTTGGAAAGGTATCGAATCTAAAAATACCTTAGCAGTCGCCTCAGCTTAGGTGAGTCATTACTCTTTATCTGCACTATTCAGGCCGAGCTTGTTCGCCAAGGGCGCTATAGCCCCCCCTTGAATAAAGACGGAAAATAGTACGATAAAGAAAACCATATGCACAATATCTAGCGCCCCAGGCACTCCTGCAGCGGCAGGGATCAATGCAAATACAATGGGCGTAGCCCCCTTTAAGCCAATGGAAGAGATAAACAATCGTTTTTTCCAACTCGCTTTAACAAATGGTAGATAACAAAGCTGTACTGCCAATGGCCTAGCAACCAGGATTAACAATACTGCAGGTAATAACGAACTCACAAATACTGCTGCTAATGACTGCGGGAAGATCTGTAAGCCCAATACAATAAACATCAATGCCTGAGCCAGCCAAGATAAGCTATTGAAGAAATGCTGATTAACTAACTGCCCGCGCTTAATACCATTTCCGATCACTACACCAGCAATATAAGAAGCCAATAAGATGTTGCCCCCTAGCATCTCTGCGCCGTAGGTTGCCACCACAAAGCTGGCGAGCACAAATACAGGAATAAGACCAAACTCAGATAGATGAATGCGATTAAGCAACAATACCGCGACTTTAGCCACCAGCCAACCAACGACCATTGCCACACCAATTTGAGTGACCAGCTCGATGGCAATTTCAGATGCGACCACACTCTTGCTGCTTGAAAGCGCCATATCGGTTAAAAATATCACCAACAACATAGCTACCGGGTCATTGGTCGCCGACTCAAACTCCAATACGGTATCGGTTTGCTCTTTTAGCTTAAGCTTTTTAGATTCAATAATAGAAAACACAGCTGCAGCATCTGTGGATGACACTATAGCGGCAAAAAGAAGGCAGGTAATAAAGTCGAAGTCCAGCAGACCATACAAGATGACGGCAAAAATTAGTGTGGTAAACAGCACGCCAAATGAGGCCAGCACGCCACCTTCTTTATAGGCAACTTTGATTTTATCGGTTGAGGTATTAATACCGCCGACAAACACAATCATGTTCAGCGCTAGCCCACCTATCCAGGCTGTTTTATCTAAATCATCATAGACGAAGTTAAACTCACCGTTACCTAGCATGAGGCCTACCCCCATAAAAATCAGTAAT
The DNA here is from genome assembly GCF_023283845.1 of Shewanella marinintestina. Lineage (GTDB taxonomy): Bacteria > Pseudomonadota > Gammaproteobacteria > Enterobacterales > Shewanellaceae > Shewanella > Shewanella marinintestina. Next base: position 75,857 of record NZ_JAKILC010000022.1, on the reverse strand, counting down.
GAGGGGATACCTAAAGTTCGCGAAGGGTGATGCAGTAAAATGCCGACTAATATCAGAACAGACATACCAATCATGACCATTTCAGTCGTCATAGGAGTACCTTTATTAAGTTTTTAAATGAGATTAAGTCATGCCTGCGTATTGAGGATAGCCGCAAAAAAATGACATTGATTTGAATACATCGATTATTGTTACTGATGATTGGTACAAATATGTGGCAAACACATATTGTCATAAAAGTTTAATAATAAATTTATCCTGCGTTCTAATAACCGAAACATAACATATTTGCCCTCACCAATTGTTAAATTTAGCTTAACCCGAAGTGAACATTAGCTCAGCTCAATAAATCCGATATTGCATTATTCTCCTGCAAAGCCCATCTATAGCTATCTCGAGCAATATCTTTCGTCACTTAAGAAACTCTATCTGAATTATTGTTCATATAACAAAAAACAAATCCCTCATTTAAAACAGTAAAGACTAATAAACAATTAAACCGCTTTTCAGCGTCAGCCACTCCGAACCGCAGTCACATAACTGTCACATTTCTCTGTCTTAATGCGCTTGCCTTCAGTGAGGCATTAACTTGGTTTTGTAAATAACTCGTATCTAAGCGACCAAACAATAGAGTGGAAATCGTAATGAAAAAAGTATTTGGCTTGTTAACCGCAGTAGGTCTAATGACAGCACCACTTGCTCAGGCAAGCACAGTAACAGTATCAGGTTCAACGTCTGTAGCCCATGTAATGGAAGTGCTAGCAGAGAATTATCAAAACAACACTAACACCAGTGTGGAAGTACAAAGCACTGGCTCGTCAGCTGGTATTCGCGCAGCGAAAGATGGTACCAGCATGATAGGCATGTCTTCACGCAATGTGAAAGACAACGAACTTAACAGTGATACCAAAGAAGTTGTCATTGCCCGCGACGGTATTGCAGCCGCTGTAAATAATGCCAACCCGGTAAAAAATCTAACTCAAGAACAAATCTCTAAGATTTACCGTGGTGAAATTAAAAACTGGAGCGAAGTCGGTGGCGAATCTCGCCCTATCGTTGTGGTGACTCGTGAAAACGGCTCGGGGACTCGTGGCGCGTTGAAGAGATTATGAAACTACAGCGCACTATTAACGGCCATAAAGTAACTGCTATTTCACCAACGGCTCAGGTGGGTAACGGCAACGGCATGATTAAGACGATTGTCGCAAATAATCCTTATGCCATTGGTTATATATCGCTAGGTAGCGTTGATAGCAGTTTGCGCGCTATCGATGTAAACGGTGTAGCAGCGACCGATGACAACATTGCTACTGGTGACTACCAAATCGCTCGACCTTTTATCGTATTAATTGATAAAAACGCACCAGATAACGCCAACAACTTTATTGAATACATTCTCTCTGAAGATGGACAGAAAATTGTGGCTGAAGAAGGCTACATCCGCGTTCAGTAACATCACCTTAAATACAGAGGAACAGCGGTTCCTCTGTATCGATTGATTCAGTTTTACATAGATGTATAGGTTAAATCATGACTACAGCCAGTAAAGCACAACCCCAAGGATTGCAGCTTGCCCCCGCTAAGTCCTATGACTGGAAAGAGATGAGCTTTCATCTACTTTTCTTAAGCTGCGCCATGGTAGGCGTACTTTCAGTTGCTACCATTGGATGGTTTGTTTTTAGTGAAGGACTACCCGCTTTTAAAGAAGCTGGCGTGTCAGAAATGCTACTAGGTAAAGACTGGCTGCCACCAGCGCTATTCGGCCTGCTACCTATGATGGTGGCATCATTAATATCAACCGCAGGAGCAGTAATCATTGGTGTGCCTATCGCATTACTTACGGCGGTATTTCTTGCAGAGCTGGCACCTAACTGGTTAGCCAATATTATCCGCCCAGCGGTTGAGTTGCTAGCAGGCATTCCATCTGTGGTCTACGGCTTCTTCGGCTTGGTCATTATCGTACCAGCCATCGAGAGCATTTTTAATATTCCAGCGGGCAACACCATACTCGCCGGTATCATTGTATTAGCCATCATGATCCTACCGACGGTTATTACGATTTCAGAAACCTCACTTAGAGCGTTGCCACCAACATACAAAGAAGCTGCACTAGCATTAGGTGCATCGCATATTTTCAGTATATTCAAAGTACTTATTCCTGCGGCTCGCAGTGGTATTTACACAGGCATAGCCTTAGGTGTCGCCCGCGCAATTGGCGAAACCATGGCGATTATCATGGTGATGGGCAACGCTCCAGCCATGCCAGGCTCAATTTTAGAGCCAGCTAGAACCTTGACTGCCAATATCGCCATGGAGATGTCATACGCCACAGGGATCCATGCCAACGCCCTATACTCGACAGGCATTGTACTACTCGCCTTTATTGTCATCCTTAACGGTTCACTACTTTATCTAAATAGAAAGCGAGCTCACTAATGCTAAAACTTTCACGAGATAATCAAGATAAATTGCTACTCGCCGCCATATGGAGTGCAGCAGCAACCACCCTACTATTTTTACTTTGGGTGGTATGGCACATCTTAAGTAACGGCCTAGCCCATGTAAGCTGGGAGTTTATTACTGGCGCTTATACCCGCATAGGTGAAGCATCCGGTATTTGGGCAATGATAGTCTCGACCGTGTATATGGTGGGCTTATCACTCGCCTTTGCCGCGCCAATTGGCATTATGACGGCGATTTACCTAACTGAATACGCAGCCCCAGGCAGCCAAGTGGTTAAAGTTATCCGTTTTTGCACCGAGTCACTCGCAGGCATTCCATCTATTGTTTACGGCCTGTTTGGTATGACGTTCTTTGTCACCACTCTAGGTTTAGGCTTTTCAATTCTATCTGGTGCACTAACACTAGCAATGCTTATCTTGCCAGTGATAATTCGCACGACAGAAGAAGCCTTATTATCTGTACCTATGAGTTACCGCGAAGGCGGTTATGCACTGGGTAGCTCTAAAATCTACACCATCTGCCGCCTAGTATTACCAAGCGCTCTGCCAGGTATAGTGACCTCGATTATTTTAAGTACTGGCCGCGTAATTGGTGAATCAGCACCAGTATTCTTAACAGCAGGTATGGTTACTCAAATCCCTGAGTCAGTACTAGAATCTGGCCGCACGCTAACTGTACACCTATACAAACTAACCCAAGAGCTGTTTACCCAACACGAATGGGATCAAGCTTACGCAACCGCAACAGTACTTATTGTATTAGTACTTGTATTAAACATGGCAACCAAAGTAATTGCCTCACGTTTAAATAAATCATCTAAGTAAGGTTATCTCTATGAATAAGCTAGAAGTGAACAACTTAAACCTATTTTACGGCGACAACCATGCGCTAAAAGATATCTGTTTAACCATTCCAGCTCGCCAAGTAACTGCGCTGATAGGTCCATCTGGCTGTGGCAAGTCAACTTTATTACGCACATTGAATCGTATGAATGATTTAGTGTCTGGAGTAAAGATCAATGGCGACGTGATGTTTGAGGGTAACAACATCTATCAAGATGTCGACGTAAAGCACCTAAGAATGCGGGTAGGTATGGTGTTTCAAAAGCCGAACCCTTTCCCTATGAGTATCTATGAGAACGTAGCCTTTGGCTTAAAAGCCCAAGGTATTAAAGATAAACAAGTCCTCGATGCTGCCGTGGAAGAATCATTGCGTAGCGCAGCTCTGTGGGATGAAGTAAAAGAAAGACTTAATACTCCGGCGTTTGGATTATCCGGCGGCCAGCAGCAACGCCTTTGCATTGCGCGCACGATAGCAATGAAGCCGGAAGTCATTTTAATGGACGAGCCCACCAGCGCACTCGACCCTATTGCGACCCATAAAATTGAGGCTCTGATGGATGAACTGCGCAAACAGTTCACTATTGTTATTGTGACTCATTCTATGAACCAAGCTAAGCGTATCTCAGATAAAACTGCATTTTTCTGGATGGGCGAATTGGTTGAGCATGGCGAAACGACACAGATCTTCAACCAACCAGTCGACCAGCGTACCCGAGGTTATGTAAGTGGTGAATTTGGTTAACCTTTGCAGCTAAGTCCACTAGAAACGCACTTACCACTTGGTAAGCGCGTTTTTTGTTAGCTGCGCTATACTTAAATAGATCTATGTTCACCTATAAAAAATATAAAAACCAATAATTTTTCAAAGATTAAACTCAGCCGTATCTAATAGAAAAGTAGCAGGTAACAATAGATAGATAGCCCAATAGCGTTAACTTAACCGAGTCAACTTGTTAAAGCTGCATAATTAAGATAGCTTCGGGTAATAGGTTTAGTGAATAAAGAGGCGCGCCTATATGGAAAGAATTAGAGAAGCTCAAGAACACTTAGTAAAAGAGTTTGAAATCTATAACAATGCATCGGCAAAGAAACTGCCACCCATTGATATTGATTGTCCTGAAAACCTCGAAACCATGCTCGAATTTGTTACCCGCCGAGAATCGTTAAAACAAGCTAAAAAACTCAGTTCGCCACCAGCAGCAAAGCTCAAATCAGCCATAGCAGACACCCTGTTACTATTAGATAATTTCGACATAAAACTCTCTAAAGAGAAAGGAGCTGCAGAGAAGTAACTTAAGTACGGTTACTTATATAAGCTATAAGCATAAGCGAGTGTTAATAGGTCAGATTAATAACCTTATTAACACTAACAGAATATTAACCTTCCTTTTTTAAGGAATGTCTATTCTAATTTGAGAACTTGCTTATAAAAAATCTGTTCCTATAATGCCTAAAACCGGAGCGCCCCAAAACGCTCCGGTTTTTTTGTGCCTGAAATAAGCTCAGGAATTAATTTAATGCCCGATAAATAATAATTTTATCGGCGGTTTTGCTGCGCGCAAAATCCATGTGAGGAATAAACCATGCGTATTGAACAAGATCTAAAGTTAGGCTTTAAAGATGTATTAATTAGACCTAAGCGTTCAACGTTAAAGAGTCGTTCTCAAGTCGATTTAAATCGCCAATTTACCTTTAAACACAGTGGTAAAACATGGACTGGTGTACCGATTATTGCCGCTAACATGGATTCTGTCGCAAGCTTTGAAATGGCTGAGAGCTTGGCAAAACACAATGTAATGACGGCCGTACATAAACACTACAGTGTTGAACAATGGAGTGAATTTGTATCGAGCCAAACAGCTGACGTACTGCAGCACGTTATGGTGTCTAGCGGTACCTCTGACACTGACTTTGTTAAGTTAAGCGAAATTTTAGCCCTTTCAGAAGACCTTAACTTTATCTGTATCGATATTGCTAATGGTTACTCTGAACACCTAGTTGATTACGTTCGCAAAGTGCGTCAAGCACACCCAATGAAGGTGATTAGCGCAGGTAACGTAGTTACAGGCGACATGGTTGAAGAACTAATTATTGCTGGTGCCGATATTGTAAAGGTCGGTATTGGTCCAGGCTCTGTATGTACTACCCGCGTAAAAACAGGCGTAGGCTACCCACAACTTTCAGCCATTATCGAATGTGCCGATGCAGCCCATGGTCTTGGCGGTCAAATCATCGGTGACGGCGGTTGTAGCTGTGCCGGTGACGTAGCTAAAGCCTTTGGCGGCGGTGCTGATTTTGTTATGCTTGGCGGCATGTTAGCTGGCCACGAAGAGAGCGGCGGAGAAGTCATTGAGCAAGACGGTAAAACCATGGTTAAGTTCTACGGTATGTCGTCACAGTCAGCAATGGATAAGCACTCAGGTGGCGTTGCTAAGTACCGTGCAGCAGAAGGTAAAACTGTACTACTGCCATTTAAAGGCAGCGTAGATAACACCATTAACGATATTATGGGTGGTGTTCGCTCTACTTGTACTTATGTTGGCGCTGCATCATTAAAGGAATTAACTAAGCGTACTACGTTTATTCGTGTTCAAGAACAAGAAAATAACGTTTACGGTAAAGAATAAATATTTAACGTTAATTAATTTATAACTCTATACGGTTTATAAACTAATAGATCCCACTTATATTATTCATTTAATAATATAAATAAAAACGGCTACCTCAGTAGCCGTTTTTTATAAATATAAAGAGTTTATATTTATTCCACTGTAACAGATTTAGCCAAGTTACGAGGCTGATCCACATCAGTGCCTTTAATTAGTGCAACATGGTAAGACAGTAGCTGTAATGGAATGGTGTAGATAAGCGGCGCCATAAACTCATCACAGTGCGGCACAGGAATAACCTTCATAGTGTCGTCAGACTCAAACTCGGCATCTTTATCTGCAAACACATACATCAAGCCTCCACGCGCACGCACTTCTTCAACGTTTGACTTTAGTTTTTCTAGTAATTCGTTGTTTGGTGCAACTACGATTACTGGCATATCTGCATCGATTAGTGCTAATGGACCGTGCTTCAATTCACCCGATGCATACGCTTCAGCGTGAATATAAGAAATCTCTTTAAGCTTAAGCGCACCTTCCATCGCGATAGGGTATTGATCACCACGACCTAAGAATAGTGCATGGTGCTTATCGGCAAAATCTTCAGCCAATGCAGCAATCGCATCATCTAAACCTAGTGCTTGCTCAACTTTCGCTGGCATTGAAAGTAGGCTCTGGCTGATTTCAGCCTGCATTTCATCTGACATACCATTATAACGACCAATAGCCGACGTCAGCATTAATAAACCTGCTAGCTGCACAGTAAAGGCTTTAGTTGATGCAACACCGATTTCTGCGCCCGCTTTCATCATGTAAGCCATATCTGATTCACGCACTAGTGATGAACCTGGCGCATTACAAATTGTCAGCGTAGCTTTGTAGCCCATCTCTTTCGCTAAACGCATAGCTGCTAACGTGTCAGCGGTTTCACCAGACTGTGAAATCGTTACTAACAAGCTATTTGGGAATAAGTGCGACTTGCGGTAACGGAACTCAGACGCGATTTCAACATTACACGATACACCAGCCCAATCTTCTAGCCAGTAACGCGCTGCCATACCTGCATGGTAGCTAGTACCACAAGCAATGATCTGCACGTGTTTGATATCTTTTAAGAATTCGGCAGCATTGTCGCCAAATGCAGTATCAAGCACCTTGCCACCAGCAATACGGCCTTCAAGCGTGCGAGCGATAGCTGTTGGCTGCTCGTAAATCTCTTTTAGCATATAGTGACGGTATTCACCTTTATCACCAGCGTCATGAGTGACTTCAGATTCTTTAACTTCACGCTCAACGGCATTGCCATCAATGTCAAAAATGTTGACTTCACGGCGAGTCACTTCTGCCACATCACCTTCTTCTAAGAAAGCGAATGAACGAGTGACTGGTAATAATGCAAGTTGATCAGAAGCAACGAAGTTTTCACCAAGACCAAAACCGATAACTAATGGGCTACCAGAGCGAGCGACAATCATGCGATCGCTGTCAGTGCGGTCGATAACTACAGTGCCGTATGCACCTTCAAGCTGCTTAACTGTTGCTTGAACTGCAGCAAGTAGCGTGTCATGAGTCTTTAACTCGTGGTGAACTAAGTGACAAATAACCTCAGTGTCAGTATCAGACTCAAACACATAGCCTAAGCCTTTAAGCATAGAGCGTAGCTTGTTATGGTTTTCGATAATACCGTTGTGAACAACTGCAATATCACCATTTGACTGATGAGGGTGAGCATTACGCTCGCTTGGCTCACCATGAGTAGCCCAGCGAGTGTGAGCGATACCTGTACCACCAGCTAGTGGAGCCGCTTCTAGCGCAGCAGATAACTCTTGTACTTTGCCAACGCGACGAGTGCGATTTAACTCACCACCATTAAGAACTGCGACACCAGCAGAGTCATAACCGCGGTATTCTAAACGTCTTAGTCCTTCAACAAGAATTTCAGCCACATCCCTTTGTGCTACTGCACCTACGATTCCACACATATTTAATACCTAGACTCTCGATACGAGAGATAAAATTGAAGTTAATATTTGAATTTAATTTGGATCAGCTCTTAAGAGTTATCCGGCATAAGGTGCGAGAATGACGCGCACCCCATGTTGAGTAATACTATCTAGTGCTTCGCTTGGTAATCTATCGTCGGTAACCAACACACTAACCTTGCTCCAAGGCAGCTCAAGGTTAGGGATACGACGGCCAAGCTTTTCTGATTCAAGCATAACGACCACTTCACGCGACACCTCTGCCATTACCTTGCTTAAGCCTGTAAGCTCATTAAAGGTAGTTGTACCGCGCTCAAGGTCGATACCATCAGCACCGATAAATAATTGATCGAAGTTATATGATCGCAGTACTTGCTCGGCTATTTGCCCTTGGAAAGACTCAGAGTGAGGATCCCAAGTACCGCCAGTCATTAATAGCGTTGGCTCGTTTTCAAGCTCGTGAATCGAATTAGCCAATGCCAATGAGTTGGTCATCACTAGCAAGCCACGTTTATTATTCAGCTCACCAATTAGACCTGATGTGGTACTGCCACTATCGATAATGATACGGTTGTGATCTTTAATCAGCTCAGCAGCGGCTTTAGCGATAGATAGCTTATTAGGCGCAACCTTGGCAGAAAACTGCTGAGTAACTTCATCTGGCACAGCTACAGCTCCACCATAACGACGCAGCAGCAGGCCGGTTTTTTCCAGCGTAGCGAGATCTTTGCGAATAGTGACTTCAGAAGTTTCAAAACGGAGAGATAACTCTTCAACACTCACTTCGCCTTGCTGATTAAGCAGGCTAATAATGCTGTGACGTCGCTGTTGAGTGTTTCGTTTGTTCATAAAACCTTTCGCTAAGTTTCGATTCGAAAGATACATTATAGTAAAACGAAACTTAATTACCAGTTTTGTTATGCGATAAATAGCAAAAAGCGGGAGTGCAGACACAAAAAAGCCCCAACCAAAGGTTGAGGCTTTTACGGTACAAGGTTAAGACTAAGAGCTAGAACTTAGCTTCTAACGCTAGGCTGAAGTGACGACCTTCACCTACAGTAACATCGGTGTTAGTACCACCAGCTAGATAATCAGTATCAAATAGGTTTTTCACGTTTACACGTACACTTACATCGCTACCCATTACGTCCATAGTGTATGCCGCGCCCATGTCAAAACGAACATAACCATCTTTACTAATGGTGTTGCTAGTATTGGCAAAACGCTCACCTACATAGATAGCACCAAAGTTTAATGCTAAATCATCAGTCATTTCGTAACGAGTCCAAACGTTTGCAGACCACTCAGGCGCATCGACAGGAGTCTTACCATTTAAGCTATCAGTTTCAGGACGTAGATATTCTGCATCTAGGTACATCATAGAACCCGTCATAAACCAGCTATCACTTACCTGACCTTGAGCACCCATTTCGAAACCTTTATGGCGTTGCTCACCAGACTGAGTAGTAATAGTTTGAGAAGAACCTTCAATTTCTTCAGTCACGGTTACGTTTGATACAGTGATATCAAATACAGCACCAGTTAATAGTAAGCTTCCATCAAATAACTCCCACTTAGTACCAATCTCATACTGCTCACCATATTCAGGATCTAGGTTCTTGCCGTTATTTAAATCATCTTCATCGTTAACAATACCTTGTGGTGTAAAACTCTTAGAGTAGTTAACATAGATACTGCCGTTATCTGCTGGTGAGTAAATCACACCAAACTTAGGTGATACTGCATAGCTGTTATTACCAGCACCATCTTTCTTCTGTTCGTCGTAACGCACACCAGCAAGCATTTGCCACTGATCATTAATAGTCATTAAGTCTTGAAGGTAGAAACCGTAGTGCTTGTATTCACTTTCATATAAAGTTTCATCACGGTTGTAATCAAGATCTGGCTTAGGCATTGGTTGCCCAGGCATAACAAGTTGATTTTTCGGTGCAGAATCTTTTAATTGACCATAGTAGTAATCAAGCATGTTGGCACCAATCAGTAATTGATGCTCAATTCCACCAGTATATAAACTACCAGTAAAATCAACATAGCCTGTTTTGTGCTGCCAATCATCATAACGGTCAAAAGCACTTACGTAGTAACCATCAGTAAATGGATCTTCTGAACCATTAATTAATGATGGAGAAGACTCTAAGCGTTGACGATTAAATTGTTGGTCGTTATATCCCGCTTTCACTTTCCAATCATCAGTTAGGTGATAAGTAAGCTCTGCACCCATATTAGAAATAGTGTTATCAGTAAACGCCCATGGCTGATCCCAAATGATATCGCGACCACCAATTAGTTCACCACTGCTGTCTAACCAGCCACCACGGTCAATACCGGTTTTGTCTTCAGTGTGGTCATATTTAAGTGACAACATTAAGTCATCGGTAATATCGAATTCTAGGTTTAAGTAGCCTAACCAGCGATCACGCTCTTGGTTAGTACCGTCTTGGTATTCGCGCCAATATGTAGTGTCTTGCTTAACTAGCACAGTGCGGTAGCGAATCGTTTCAGAGTCATTCAGGCTGCCACCAGCATCTAATTGGAAACGAGTAGAGCCGTGTTCATCGGTATCAAAACCAAATTCGAACATGTTTTCATAAGTAGGCTTCTTGGTCACCATGTTGATCAAGCCACCAGGGCCTGACTGACCGTAAAGCATGCTTGATGGGCCTTTTAATACTTCTACTTGCTGCAGAGTTTCAATTGGCTGTACGTAGTGAGACCATTGCTGCTGACCATTGATCAAGTAACCAGAACCAGATGAAAGCTCAAAACCACGAATGTTGAATACTTGACGGTTCCACTTTTCAGAACCACCAGTCACACTTGAGTCGTTTACAAGCACTTCAGAAAGGTTAGTCGCTAACTGCTCATCAGTTACGAAGTCTGGGATAACGGTTACAGACTGTGGCGTGTCCATAATATCGATGTCACCGCGCATAGCACCAGATGATGAACCTACTTTATAGTCGTTAAAGCTAAGACCTGTCACCACGATACGTTCAATATTGCTATCAACTGTAACCTGAGATTCTGTTGCAGCTTCTTCAGCTAAAACAGATGATGAAGCTAGTGCAGCAACAATTGCTAATCCTACGCGAGAAAACTTAAATGACGTCCCAACAGACATATCCAACCCCAACAATGAAACATGAATGTAATATTTGAGTCGCAATATAAATGAGAACTATTTTTATTTAAGCTTCTTTACAGTTCTTTACAATAGGCAGTGACGTACCTCTAATAAACACGAATAACGCAACATAAGCAAACACAAAGGTATCAATACGTATCAGGTTTTATGAGTTTTTTTTCAAGCAAATTTAACTAAAAGCTTAAGCCAGCGAACAAACAAAAAGGCGACCAATTGGTCGCCTTTTCTATATCTTTATTAGTTACTTTTTCAACTTAACAGGTCTTGCCCAACCAGTTAAATGACGTTGCTTAACACGAGTAATGACTAGCTCATCTGCAGCCACATCTTTGGTAATAGTTGAACCCGCGCCTAGTGTAGCGCCTTTACCAATAGTAACTGGCGCCACTAATTGTGTATCACTACCAACGAATACGTTATCTTCAATAATAGTTTGGAACTTATTGGCACCATCGTAGTTACAAGTAATAGTACCTGCACCAATATTAACACCACTGCCAATAGTCGCATCGCCAATATAGGCTAAGTGACCCGCTTTTGAGCCCTTACCTAATACGGCTTTCTTCATCTCAACAAAGTTACCAATATGCGCATCTTCCTGTAACTCTGCACCTGGGCGTAAACGCGCAAATGGACCAGCACTAGCCGAGACACCGACTTTAGCGCTTTCAATAATCGAATATGGCTTAATTACTGCGTTATCAGCGATGTCACAATCAATAAGTATCGCGCCCGCGCCAATAGTGACGTTATTACCGATTGTTACTGTACCTTCGATAATCACGTTTACGTCGATCATCACGTCCATACCTACAGTGACGTCACCGCGGATATCGATGCGTGCAGGATCGCGCAGGTTCGCACCTTCGAGCATCAGCTTTTCAGCCGCTCGCACTTGGTAAGCACGTTCTAGCTGCGCAAGCTGTACACGGTTGTTAGCCCCTTCAACTTCAATTGCCGACTCAGGCTGTGCAGTGGTAATAGCCACACCATCTCGATGTGCCATAGCAACGATATCAGTTAAGTAATACTCACCTTGTGCATTATCTGATGACAATTGACCTAACCAAGCTTTTAATTGCTTACCAGGTGCCGCCATAATGCCGGTATTAATCTCATTAATTGCAAGTTGCTCAGCATTGGCATCTTTTTGCTCAATAATACCAACAACGTTACCTTGCTCACGTACGATACGGCCGTAACCAGCCGGGTTAGGTAGGTTTACAGTTAAAATAGCTAAGCCGTTTGCTTCACGAGCTGCTAATAAAGACTCAAGCGTAGCCGCTTGGATTAATGGCACATCACCATAAAGGATCAATACAGTATCATCGTCAGCAATGTTGTCATTGGCTTGCGCTACCGCATGACCTGTACCTAACTGCTCTGCTTGTAGCACCCAATTAAGTTGCTGTTCACCCAATCTTGCTTGTAGCTGCTCAGCACCATAACCGTAAACTAACTGAATAGCGTCGCTACCGACTTGATGCGCAGTATCGATAACGTGCTGCACCATGCTTTTATGGGCGATAGGGTGAAGAACTTTAGGAAGATCTGAGCGCATGCGGGTTCCCTTGCCTGCGGCCAAAATCACTACATTTAGTGCCATTGGTTTATATCCTTGAGCTAATGCTTGAATTAGCGAATAGTTAAGCTAAAAATAAGGTCTTTAATAACTACCGATTTTAAGCGATACAGTGATTAAAAGCGACTCACTGCACTTTATTAGAAGGTAATGGTTTTATCGGCAACCAGCACCCACTGCGCAAGGTCATCCATAGTCGCGATTTCACAGCCTTCAATCATATTGAGTTCGGTAAGTCCACGAGCTGACATGCATGAGCCGCAGAACTTCACTTGGGTTTTCTGGGCAATAACAATCTCTAACATTTGTTGAATATTATAACCCTCGACAGGGTTTTGCTTAGGTAATACAGCTGTTATCGCATCAGATAACAAAAACAAACTAACCCTAACTGGTGAGTAATCTTGTTCATTGAGCTGTATGGCTAAACGAAGTGCATTAAACAGCTTTTCTGAACCATAAGGGGCGTCATTAACAATAATCAGTACATGTTGCATGGAAGAGTTCTCAAGACATAAATGAATGCCGGAGGGTAACACTCAAATTAGCCAAGGGTTCTTACTTAGATCACAATCTAGGTTCAAGCATAAAGGTACTAGGCCCTAGGACGCTGCGCTGCGAGGACGGGCTAAAGCCCTGCTAGGAAGAGGAAGAGCAAAAATCAGTACCATGTTTCGCTTACGTCTACGCCCTTCCCATCTTTTCCGTTAGCGTAGCGTTCCGTAAGTGACCCAGTCACGTTCCCTAGGCCGCAGGCCGTTCGTCTTTGCTTTCCCTAGCACCTAGGACCTTTCTTCGCTTTTCCTAGGACCTGCTTTTAGACACTCCATACCAACCGGAGATAAGTACATTCCATGTACAAAAAAGGCGCCCTAGGGCGCCTTTTTTCATCAAACAATAACCTTATCTGGCAATGTTCTTCTTGATGGTCTCGACAACGCGTAGCTGAGCAACTGCTTGAGCTAGCTCAACCGCTGCTGCTGCATAGTTGAAGTCAGCACCAGCACCCGCCATTGAGGCTTCGGCACGGCTCTTAGCTTCTGCAGCTGCTTGCTCGTCAATCTCATCGGCACGCATAACGACGTCAGCCAATACTGAAATTGAAGAAGGTTGTACTTCCAGGATACCACCCGAAAGGTAAAACACTTCTTCGCTTCCATCTTGCTTGACGATGCGCGCCATGCCAGGCTTGATACTTGTAAGCAGAGCCGCGTGACCAGGCATAATACCTAACTCACCCTCTGTTCCTGATACTTGTAGCTGAGCTACGCGACCAGAAAAGATATGATTCTCTGCACTTACCATATCAAGCTGTACTGTCATGGCTGCCATCCGTTCTCCTTAAACTAAATCAAAGACTTAGTTATTTTTTGTTAGCTTTCTCAACGGCTTCGTCGATTGAACCAACCATGTAGAACGCTTGCTCTGGAAGGTGATCGAACTCACCATCTAGGATGCCCTTGAAGCCACGAATTGTGTCTTTAAGAGAAACGTACTTACCTGGAGAACCGGTGAATACTTCAGCTACGAAGAATGGCTGTGAAAGATATTTTTCAATCTTACGAGCACGGAATACAGTTGTCTTATCTTCATCAGATAATTCATCCATACCTAGGATCGCAATGATATCTTTCAGCTCTTTGTAGCGCTGAAGTACGGTTTGAACACCGTTAGCAACATCGTAATGCTCTTGGCCAACAACCTGTGGATCTAGCTGACGTGAAGTCGAATCCAATGGGTCAACCGCTGGGTAAATACCTAGCGAAGCAATGTTACGAGACAATACAACAGTCGCATCTAAGTGAGCGAAGGTTGTAGCTGGTGATGGATCCGTTAAGTCATCCGCAGGTACGTATACGGCTTGAACAGAGGTAATAGACCCTGTCTTAGTCGATGTAATACGCTCCTGAAGAACACCCATCTCTTCAGCCAATGTTGGCTGGTAACCTACTGCTGATGGCATACGGCCTAGCAGTGCAGATACTTCAGTACCCGCCAAGGTGTAACGATAGATGTTATCTACGAAGAAAAGAACGTCTTTACCTTCGTCACGGAACTTCTCAGCCATAGTTAGACCAGTCAGTGCCACACGTAGACGGTTTCCTGGAGGCTCGTTCATCTGACCATATACCATGGCCACTTTATCTAGAACGCCAGAATCTTCCATCTCGTAGTAGAAGTCGTTACCCTCACGAGTACGCTCACCTACACCAGCGAAAACTGATAAACCTGAGTGTGCTTTAGCGATGTTGTTAATAAGTTCCATCATGTTAACGGTCTTACCAACACCAGCACCACCAAACAGACCAACTTTACCACCCTTAGCGAATGGACATACAAGGTCGATAACCTTGATACCAGTCTCTAAAAGTTCAGTTGTGTTTGACTGATCTTCGTATGAAGGAGCTTCACGGTGGATCACATAGCGATCTTCTTCACCGATAGGGCCCGCTTCATCAACAGGCTCACCCAATACGTTCATAATACGGCCTAGGGTCGCAGACCCAACCGGAACAGTAATTGGTGAACCAGAGTTTACAACCTCTAGGCCACGACGCAGACCATCTGAAGAACCCATAGCGATGGTACGAACTACACCACCACCAAGTTGCTGCTGAACTTCCAGCACCAAGCCTTCACTTTTGATCTCTAGAGCGTCATATACCTGAGGTACGGCATCATGTGGAAACTCTACGTCCACAACCGCGCCAATTACTTGGACAACAGTACCTGTGCTCATGATTAATCCTCTAAAACTTGTATTCGTTACCTAGCCTAAACGGCGGCAGCACCTGAAACAATTTCCGAAAGTTCTTGCGTAATCGCAGCCTGACGGGCTTTGTTATAGACCAACTGCAAGTCACCGATAAGTTCACCAGCGTTGTCTGTCGCAGCTTTCATAGCAACCATACGGGCTGCTTGCTCAGATGCGATGTTTTCAACAACACCTTGATAAACTTGAGATTCCACAAAGCGAACCAACAAAGTATCTAACAATAACTTTGGATCTGGCTCGTAGATGTAATCCCACTGATGAGTAAACTCATCTTCTTCTGACTTAGGCAAAGGTAGCAGCTGCTCGATCACCGGGGTTTGAGTCATAGTATTTACAAACTTGTTGAATACTACGTACAAACGGTCCAGCTTGCCTTCGTTGTATGCTTCTAGCATCACACGTACTGTTCCGATCAAGTCGGCTAGCTTTGGAGCATCGCCTAAACCTGAAGCAGAAGCAGATACTTGTCCGCCAAAGCTATTGAAGAACTGGGCACTACGTGCACCAATTGTACAGAATTCAACTTCTGCACCAGCATCACGCTGTTTCTTCACGTCTGCGACAACCTTCTTGAAAAGGTTGACGTTCAGACCACCACAAAGACCACGGTCGGTTGACACAACAATGTAACCAACACGCTTAGCTTCTCGCACTTCCAAATATGGATGCTTATATTCGAGAGAACCTTGCGCCACGTGACCGATCACCTTACGCATATTTTCTGCATACGGACGACTAGCTGACATGCGATCTTGTGCTTTACGCATTTTGCTCGCAGCAACCATTTCCATTGCAGACGTGATCTTCTGAGTGTTTTGAACACTCGCGATCTTGGTTTTAATCTCTTTAGCGTTGGCCATCTTTACTCTCCAATTCTGGACCTGAGGTGCCAGAGGCACCTCTAAAATTTACCAGGTTTGGGTTTCTACGAACTTGTCCAAGCTAGCCTTCAACTCACCTTCGATGTCAGCGTTATAATCGCCAGTATCGTTGATGGTCTTCATTAGGTCAGCATGTTCACTGTTCATGAAAGAGAGCAGAGACGCTTCGAAGTTACCAACTTTGCTTAGCTCAACGCTCTTCAAGTAACCTTTTTCAGCTGCGAAAATAGACACAGACTGATCAGCGATACTCATTGGAGCATATTGCTTTTGCTTCATTAGTTCGGTAACACGCTCACCATGCTCAAGCTGAGCACGAGTTGCATCATCTAAGTCAGATGCAAACTGTGAGAACGCTGCAAGCTCTCGATACTGTGCAAGTGCGGTACGGATACCACCAGACAGTTTCTTGATGATCTTAGTCTGCGCAGCACCACCAACACGAGAAACAGAGATACCTGGGTTAACAGCTGGACGTAAGCCAGAGTTAAATAGATCTGTTTCAAGGAAGATCTGACCATCGGTAATCGAAATTACGTTAGTCGGTACGAATGCAGAAACGTCACCAGCTTGAGTTTCAATAATTGGTAGAGCAGTCAAAGAACCAGTTTGGCCTTTAACTTCACCTTTAGTGAACTTCTCAACATACTCGGCGTTAACACGTGAAGCACGTTCCAACAGACGAGAGTGAAGATAGAATACATCACCTGGGTATGCTTCACGTCCTGGTGGACGCTTAAGAAGCAATGAGATTTGACGGTAAGCAACTGCTTGCTTAGACAAATCATCATATACGATTAGTGAGTCTTCACCGCGGTCGCGGAAGTATTCACCCATTGTACAACCAGAGTATGGAGCCAAGTATTGCAGTGCAGCAGCTTCAGAAGCTGTAGCAACAACAACAATGGTGTTCGCCAAAGCGCCGTGCTCTTCTAGCTTACGTACAACGTTAGCGATGGTAGAAGCCTTTTGGCCTACCGCTACGTATACACACTTAATGCCAGAATCTTTTTGGTTGATAATCGCGTCAATCGCTAGAGCGGTTTTACCGATCTGGCGGTCACCAATGATCAATTCACGTTGTCCACGACCGATTGGGATCATAGAGTCAACAGCTTTATAACCAGTTTGCACTGGCTGATCGACTGATTTACGCTCAATTACACCAGGTGCAATTACTTCAACAGGAGAGAAACCATCGCTATCGATAGGTCCTTTACCGTCAATTGGTTCACCTAGCGTGTTGACTACGCGGCCTAATAGACCACGGCCAACAGGTACTTCCAAAATACGGCCTGTTGTTTTAACTTTGTCGCCTTCTGCCAAAGTGGCATAAGGGCCCATTACTACGGCACCGACAGAATCACGTTCTAAGTTCAACGCGATTGCAAAACGGTTGCCAGGCAGCTCGATCATTTCACCCTGCATCACGTCGGCTAGGCCGTGGATGCGGATGATGCCGTCACTTACTGCAACGATAGTACCTTCGTTGCGAGCTTCACTAACGACTTCGAACTGCTCGATCCGCTGTTTAATCAGATCGCTGATTTCAGTGGAATTCAGTTGCATGCTCAAACTCCCAATTACGACTGCAGCGTATCAGACAGACGCGAAATTTTTCCGCGGACCGAGCCATCAATGACTAAGTCTCCTGCCGTGATAATTACACCAGCAATAAGGCTGGTATCTATGCTGCAATTCAGCTTAACTTTGCGTGCTAGACGTTTCTCTAGAGAAGCGCTCAGCTCTTGTAGTTGCTCTGAGTTTAGCTCAGTCGCTGAAACGATTTGCGCTTCAACTTCTTTCGCGTACTCACGTTGCATCTCAACAAATTGTTGAGCAACAGCAGGTAGCGCAACTAAACGACCGTTTTCAGCCATTACCTTTAACAGGTTCTGAGCTTGCTCGTTGATTTGCTCGCCACAAACTCCAATAAAGAGTTCTGCAAGCTTATTGCTGGCCATAGCGCCAGACAGTAATGGCTGCATAGCTTCGTTTTCACTAACTAATGCGGCAAAGTTAAGCATTTCTGCCCAACTTTCTACTGCTTTCTGTTCAAGAGCGAACTCAAAAGCTGCCTTTGCGTAAGGACGAGCGATGGTGGTTATTTCAGCCATAACTCAAGCTCCTTATTTAAAGTTCAGCAACAAGTTTATTAACTATGTCACTGTGTGCGGCTTCATCAATCGAACGTTCAAGAATCTTCTCTGCGCCAGCAATAGCTAATACAGCTACTTGCTTACGTAGATCTTCTTTCACGCGATTACGTTCGTTTTCAATTTCAGCATGTCCCTGAGCGATGATTTTCGCACGCTCGGTATCAGCTTCAATTTTTGCTTCATCAACGATTTGAGCTTTGCGTTTATTTGCTTGCTCAATAATTTCGTTTGCTGTTGCTTTAGCGTCTTTCAGCTGCTCTGTGGCTTTCACCTGAGCTAGCTCTAAATCTTTTGCAGCACGTCCTGCATCAGCTAGCCCATCAGCAATTTTCTTCTGGCGTTCTTCGATAGCGTTCATCAATGGCGGCCATACAAACTTCATGCAAAACCACACAAAGAGAAGAAAAGAAATCGCTTGGCCTAGCAGGGTAGCGTTAATACTCATAACGACAACTCCTTCTAAGGGGGACGATTAGCCTGCCAATTGACCTAAGAACGGGTTAGCGAATACGAAGAATAATGCAACACCAACTGCAATCATAGAGATCGCATCAAGTAGACCAGCTACGATGAACATTTTAGTTTGAAGTGCAGGAGCAAGCTCTGGTTGACGAGCAGAAGCTTCTAGGAATTTACCACCTAGAATAGCAAAGCCAATACCAGTACCTAGCGCTGCTAAGCCGATCATAATTGCAACAGCGATTGCTGTAAAGCTAATTACAGTTTCCATTTTATCTCCGATAAGTATCTAATTTTAATAAATTAATGGTCTTCATGTGCCATGCTTAGATATACAATCGTAAGCATCATGAAGATAAACGCCTGTAGCACAATCACCAAAATATGGAAAATGGCCCAAGGCACTGATAATGCAAACTGAGCCCACCAAGGCATCAGTGCTATCAGAATAAAGATCAACTCACCTGCATACAGGTTACCAAACAGACGAAGCGATAATGAAATCGGCTTCGCAACCAAGGTTACTGTTTCCAAAACAAAGTTGATTGGAATTAGTGCCCAATGATTGAAAGGCTGCATAGTCAGTTCTTTAGTGAACCCACCAACACCTTTAACCTTGATACTGTAGAAAACAATTAACGCGAATACACTTAGAGCTAAGCCCAAAGTAACGTTCAAGTCAGTTGTAGGTACAATCTTTAGGTAAGGTACGCCTAATAATCTGTTTGCGGCCTCAGGTACAAAGTCAACAGGGATCAAGTCCATTAAGTTCATCAGGAAAACCCAGACGAAAATAGTAAGACCTAATGGTGCGATAACTGCATTTTTCCCATGGAATGAGTCTTTTACAATTTTATCTACACCTTCCACGCACATTTCAACGAAACATTGAAGCTTGCCTGGAACGCCAATTGTTGCCTTCTGTCCTACTTTGTAGAATAACCACAAAAATAGAACCCCTAGACCAACTGAAAACAAAAGTGAGTCAATGTGCCAAGTCCAAAATCCAGCATCTTGACATGCATAGTTAAAAGCAATCCCGCCATCAGCGGAACACATTTTCGCATTAGTCAGGTGATGCTGGATATAGTCGGAAGCCGTTATGGTTAACGTGTCATCCCCAGTTGTCGCCATGATTAATCTCACTTAATTTTGTTTGAAGTATAAAGGGGCTGTCCAAGGTACGATTAACACAAGCAAATAACTGGTGAATAACGGCATAAATGACGATTTCATCAAACCAAATGCAAGCGAAAATAACACAATGGTTAACAGCAACTTTACCGCTTCCCCCAGGAAAAAAGACCGTACGACTTTTCCTGATGCTTGTGCTCCCGCATGGGAAAAAGCTAGGGTTGCGAACACAAAATTAGGGAGTACAGCAATAGCACCACCTGCCAAAGCAGATAAGCCATACGGTCCCCCCCACATAGCGAAAAAGAAAACTGAAACACATCCAGTCATCGCTGCCTGTAGCAACACTAATTTATAGGCTGTCCACCGGCCACGACGTGCTAAAACCTTGCTCAATTTAACTTCTCCGCATTATAACTTCTTGTTTCGATGACCGGATTACAAATATCCGTAAAAACTCGAGGTACAAAAAGCTTGCGAAAGTATACCGTTTCAGGCTTTCAAAGCAAGTTTAAGTGTTAGAAAAAGGAGACTTTTAGCGTGATCTACGCCAAAAGTCTAAAAAGGTAAGATTAACGAATGTCACAAAATTACATAATATAGTGTTAACTTTGTTTATTTAGCGAATTTTGCTGATAATACCCTCTAATTCAGCCAGATCTTGGTAGTTTATTACCATTTTACCTTTACCCTTCTTGTTATGGGTTAACGTAACCTTGGCACCAAGTCTTTCAATTAGTTGGGTCTCTAAACGCACTACATCATGATCTTTAGCTGGTTTTTCGACGATTTCAGTTTCGTTTAAGGTTTTGTTGACTAATCGTTCTGTTTCGCGAACTGTTAATTCTTTAGAAACAACCAATCGAGCTAGATTTGTCTGCTCATCACCGCTAATTGCTAGTAGTGCGCGACCGTGTCCCATGTCGATATCACCATATTCAAGCATACGCTTAACAGGCTCATTTAATCCATTGAGTCGTAGTAAATTTGAGACAGTTGCACGAGATTTACCAACAGCATCAGCAATTTGCTGATGAGTTAACTCAAACTCTTCAATAAGACGGTTCAATGCAATCGCTTCTTCCATTGCATTTAAGTCTTCACGCTGAATATTTTCGATTAGCGCGATAGCAACAGCGGCTTCATCAGGCACTTGCTTAACAATACAAGGAATCGATGATAACCCAGCCAGTTGCGATGCACGCCAACGACGCTCACCAGCAATAATTTCATAGCTTTCAGGAGAGACTTTACGCACAACGATTGGCTGTATAACACCTTGGGCACGAATTGACTCAGCCAGCTCTTCCAGCGCTTCAGACGACATATCTTTACGCGGTTGATATTTACCAGGCTGCAGTCTATCTATATCTAAAGTAATTAGATCATCATTCTTGATATCTTGTTCTTCATTGGCAGCAATAGGATCTGCGCGCTTACTTGCAGCTTGGCTGGTACTTAACAGTGCATCAAGCCCTTTACCCAAGCCTCTTTTTTTCAATGTCATTTCTAATCCTTAAACTTGCTCAGCCTGAGTGAGCTGCTCTGCACGACGAATAATTTCGCCTGCGAGTGCTAGATAGGCTTTGGCCCCTGCGCTCGATTTATCATAATACATTGCTGGAGCTCCAAAACTTGGCGCTTCAGCTAAACGAACATTCCTTGGGATCACGGTGCGGTAAACTTTTTCACCAAAATGCTGTTTCAATTGATCAGAAACATCATTAGAAAGTCGGTTACGAGGATCATACATGGTACGTAAGATTCCTTCGATATGTAGACCAGGGTTAACCATAGCACCTAGTTTGCTAATGGTATCCATCAATGCTGTTAAACCTTCCAATGCGTAATATTCGCATTGCATAGGCACTAATACCGAGTCAGCAGCCGACATTGCATTTACGGTAAGCATGTTTAATGATGGTGGACAATCGATGAAAATAAAATCGTAGTCATCTTTAATTGGGGCGAGGGCATTGCGCAGTCGGATCTCGCGAGCAAAAAACTCCATTAACTTGATTTCAGCTGCCGTCACATCACCGTTACCGGCAATCAGATCGTATTTGCCGTTCGTATCTCGGCAGACAACATCTTCAAATGGCTTTTCTTCAACTAACAACTCATAAGCTGTGTTTTCGACAGTATATTTATCAATACCACTACCCATAGTTGCATTGCCTTGTGGATCAAGATCGATCAACAAAACACGGCGTTTAGTTGCAGCCAAGGAAGCAGCTAAATTTACACAAGTTGTTGTTTTTCCGACGCCACCTTTCTGGTTGGCCACGGCAATTACTTTACCCACAATATCACCCTGTAAGTCACTTTTATTATATTTCTAAACAAGCCTTCGCTTAGAAAATTAGCGCACAAATCTAACGGTTATTAGTAATAAGTTGCTTTAAGCACCGAAAGATTGCAACTTCCTAAGCGCTTTAATCACAATAGCTTACTCTATCTAGCCACGATTAATAGCGGCGAAGACAAACAAGCTTACAACCCAAAATTAGATAGGGCTGCATTTTAATGACTTAGTCTTGCTTTATAACGCGCAATAAATGGCGCTGCTCATCAAGCTTTGGCACGTTAAGTTCAATAGTGTCAGTTACCACAAAGCCTGCAGGTAACTGTGACATCTCATCTTCGCTCAATTGCCCCTTTAGTGCATAGAAGCAACCATCGTTTTTTGGTAAGTGATGGCACCAATGCAACATATCTTGAATTGACGCAAACGCACGGCTCAACACACCGTCAAACAACTCTTCTGGTTGGTAAGCCTCTACACGGCTTTCTACTGAAGAAATATTGTTGATCCCCAACTCAAACTGTACCTGCTTTTGAAAACGAATACGCTTACCTAAGCTATCTAGCAATACAAATTCCTTATCAGGATTTAAGATCGCTAACGGGATCCCCGGTAAACCAGGGCCTGTACCAACGTCGATAAAGCGCGATCCTTTTAGGTGCGGTGATACCACTAAGCTATCCATAATATGACGGATCAACATTTGCTCTGGATCGCGCACTGACGTTAAGTTAAACGCTTTATTCCATTTATTGAGCATGCCAACAAAATCTACCAGCTGCTGTTTTTGCTGCTCTGTAGCAGTTAAGCCGACTTCGGCTAAATAATCATTTAATTGGGCAGATAACACAGTGTATCCTCAAAATAAAGCGAATCAGAAATCAATAGGTATTATGAAGTGCTGAAAAGATGAAAGGAAGTCTTGAGACTTCCCTTTATCATGCAAAACTACCGAATATGTGGCGAACTATGCGCTTTTACGTAATAAACCACGTTTTTTAAGATGAACCAGCAAAATAGAAATCGCCGCTGGCGTCATACCTGAAATACGTGAGGCTTGGCCAATTGTTTCCGGTTTATGTTCGTTCATCTTGGCAATCACTTCGTTAGATAACCCAGGTACTTCTTGGTAATCCAGATCTAGCGGCAGTAAGGTGGTTTCATGACGAATAGCTTTGTCGATTTCACCTTGCTGACGTTGAATATAACCCGAATATTTAACTTGAATTTGAACCTGCTCTGCTGCGCGCTGATCTTCAAGTGAAGGACCAAAGCCTTCGATTGACATCAGTTTTGGATAATCCATTTCTGGACGACGTAACAGATCTTCAAACGTCGCTTCACGAGTGATAGGCGTATTCAAATGTGGATTTAATGCTTCGACCAAAGGTGAGTTCGGATGGATCCATTGACCACGAAGACGTTGTAATTCAGTCTCAATTGATTCCATTTTTTCACTGAACATTGCCCAGCGCTTATCATCAACCAAGCCTAATTCACGACCCTTCTCAGTTAAGCGTAAATCAGCGTTATCTTCACGCAGTAACAAACGATATTCAGCACGACTAGTAAACATACGGTACGGTTCTTTGGTACCTAATGTCGATAAATCATCAACCAATACACCAAGGTACGCTTGATCACGACGTGGACACCAAGCATCTTTACCTTGCACTTGTAGTGAAGCATTCATACCGGCCAATAAGCCTTGCGCGCCAGCTTCTTCGTAGCCAGTAGTACCGTTGATCTGTCCAGCAAAGAATAAACCTGCAATGGTTTTAGTTTCTAGTGAATTTTTAAGATCGCGCGGATCAAAATAATCATACTCAATCGCATAGCCAGGACGCATGATCTCTGCATGCTCCATACCTTTGATCGAACGAACTAAATTCAACTGCACATCAAATGGCAAACTGGTAGAAATACCATTTGGATAAATTTCAGTGGTATTTAGACCTTCAGGCTCAATAAAGATCTGATGCGATGTTTTATCGGCAAAACGATTAACTTTATCTTCGATAGAAGGGCAGTAGCGTGGACCAATACCTTCGATAATCCCTGAATACATAGGGCTTCTGTCTAATCCACCACGAATAATATCGTGAGTACGCTCGTTAGTATGCGTGATATGACAAGAAACTTGTTCAGGATGATCGTTTACATCCCCGATGAAAGACATAACAGGCAATGGATCATCACCTTTTTGCTCTGTCATCAATGAAAAATCAATGGTGTTAGCATCGATACGTGGTGGAGTTCCCGTTTTCAAACGGCCAACACGGATTGGTAGTTCTCTTAGTCTGTGAGCTAAGGCGATAGCTGGTGGATCACCGGCACGACCACCACTGTAGTTTTCTAGACCAATGTGGATCTTACCGCCTAGAAAAGTACCTGCAGTTAGTACAACAGCTGGTGCTTCAAACGCTAAACCCATTTGGGTTACTACTCCAACAACTTTTTCATTTTCAACAACAAGATCGTCTACAGCTTGTTGAAAAATACGTAAGTTAGGTTGGTTTTGTAAGATCGCTTGGATCTTATTGCGATACAAGGTTCTGTCCGCTTGTGCACGAGTAGCACGAACAGCTGGGCCTTTGCTTGAATTTAATGTACGAAATTGAATACCTGCAAAATCGGTAGCAACAGCCATTGCTCCACCAAGTGCATCAATTTCTTTAACTAAATGTCCTTTACCAATGCCGCCGATAGCAGGGTTACAGGACATTTGTCCTAAAGTGTCTATGTTATGGGTCAGTAAAAGTGTTTTCGAGCCCATTCTAGCAGAAGCTAAAGCTGCTTCAGTACCAGCATGACCACCACCAACAACGATTACATCAAACCGTTCATGAAATTGCATTTCGACAGCCTTCGATTTTTAAAAGGATAAATTGTTTCTGAGCAGATCATTTTAGCATTTGCTTCGCTGAAGGTGAACGATCTATTTCGCTTGTTTTGATCAGGGTGGATCGCCTTAATAGATCTTAAGATCTTTATATAGATCTCTTATTATGTTTACTATTAGGATCGCTGTTTTCGGTGGATAACTCTATAAATCTATTAAAATCAGTAGTTAGCGTTAAAAAGATCTTGTGATCTGATCGCGATCTAACTGACTTAAGCTTGTGGGTAGATCGCCTAGTTATCCACAAGGTGGATCATTGAGCAGATCGGATGTGAATTAATGCAGAAGTTGATCAGATCTAAATAATAGCTTATCCACATATTTATTAAATTAATAAGTTTTATGTGGATAAGTATGATCTAATCTGTGTGTTATTACTAAGAACCGCAATAATGATCGATTTTTATCGGATCTTAAAGTTGTTCTTGCCAGCCGCTAAGCCATGATAATGCAGGTTCTTCTGGGATCGGAGTATATTGAACATCTATTTGGATCTTATCCACATAGACTTTTGCGCCGCACTGACTTAGCTGCTCAATGAGCTTTTCTGGACCTTGGCAGAAAGTGTCGTAGCTTGAATCACCAATTGCACATAATGCGAATTTTACGTCACTTAGATCGGGGCTATTTAGACTTATTTCGTCGAAAAAAGGCACTATATTGTCTGGAAGATCTCCTGCACCATGGGTTGATGAAACGACAATCCATAATGAATTTAAGCTAAGATCACTTAAATTTGGTGCCAAATGCACCATGGTTTGATGGCCTAAATCACTTAATTGATCGGATATTTCATCAGCAACATATTCCGCACTGCCGAGTGTCGTACCCACTAAAATCTCTACTTTTGCCATTTTCTATCCTAATTATTGATATTAAATAACGCTAAATTGGCTCACTATATTTCAAAATATTGTCATATAGAGCTTAGCGCTTGTGTGCATCATAAGTGAAATTGGATTGCTAATCTTGTCACTTACGCTGATTTACATGCATTAATATCGGTGTATGAATGCCTGAAGTATTGTTAATTTGAGGCTTAGTTAGATTATATAAGCATTTAAACCGCCCCTTTTGGAGGTTGTTTTTTCAGCAAATAAGCTACCTCTATATATGGCTTTTATTAGCTTAAACCCTGCATCACGTTTATAAATCGGTGATAAAGGTATTTTAGTCTGCTACCCATACAAAAAGTAATGTACTGATAGGATTTGGAAAATGATAAATAAAATAATTCTGGATACTGACCCTGGAATAGATGATGCAATGGCTATCTTGTTTGCTGAAGCTCACCCAGCTATTGATTTGAAGGCTATAACTACCGTTTACGGTAATGCTACGATAGAAAATGGAACTAATAATGCTCTGTTTTTAAAACAGAAATATAATTTTAAAGCTGATGTTGCTCAGGGTGCTAGCCAGCCTCTGGTTCGTGAGCCTGTCGGTGCTACTGTGGTTGTACATGGTGAAACCGGATTTGGTGATGTTCATGCACCAAAGGTTACAGATTTACAAGCGGACTCGCGTTCTGCTTACCAATATATTATTGATGCAGTAAAAGCTGAGCCTGGTGAGATTACTTTAGTTGCAGTTGGCCCGTTAACAAACTTAGCGTTAGCACTTGAGGCTGCCCCTGAAATTGCTGATTTGGTTAAAGAAGTGGTTATTATGGGGGGCGCATTTGGTATGAACGGTCACCGTGGTAACGTAACACCGTTTGCTGAAGCCAATATTCACGATGATCCTCATGCTGCTGATATCGTTTTTACTGGGTCTTGGCCTGTTGTTGTTATTGGTCTAGATGTTACGGAAGAGAGCTTCTTTACCAAAGATTATCTTGATCAGTTACGAGATGATGCGGGTGAAGTGGGCCAGTTTATTTGGGATATTAGCCGCTATTATCTTAAATTTTATTCTGAGAAAGTAGGCTTAGAAGGTTGTCATGTACATGATCCATCTGCTATTGCTTATGTTATCGATCCGACTCTATTTACCCTTCGTGAAGGACCTATTCGGGTTGTTACTGATGGACCAGCAGAAGGGCTAACTATTCAAAAGTTTGATGGGCGTAAGCACTTACATGATGATTGGGAATCAAAGCGTGCTCAGCAAGTTGGTGTGGCTGTTAGAGATCAAGAGTTGCTAAAGCTTTACCGTGACACAATTGTCGATTATGGGACTATTTAGTCATTGATCGACTTAGTTTGCATAAAATAAAAAAGCGAGGATTATCCTCGCTTTTTTATGTCAATAATTTGTGTTAATCAGCTAATATTTTGTACTTGTGATGCCAGTAGCCATATTGCTAAAACAAAAAATATTATGCCCATAAACTTATTTTGATAAGTTCTAAACTTTTCATTTTTCAGTAGTGGTTTTCCTACTGAACCCACCAATGCTACTAGCAATAAATTAAATAATAAGCCCATTACGTTTAACAATAGACCGAGTGCCAGCATTTGTTCACCAGAGCTGGCTGTGAGCTGAGTTGAAACAAACTGAGGCAAAAATAATACGAAGAATATTAATGCCTTTGGATTAAGTAAATTGCTAAACACCGCGCGTCGGTATAATAGCTTAGCGAGATCTTTTTGTTGTGTTATTTCAGGCGCTTCGGCCGCAGAGCTGCGCATGCAGTCCCAGCCCATTTTTAATAGATAGGCTCCACCTAAGACTCTTAATATCTCTAATGCTATGGGGTTCATTGCTATTAAGGCTGAAACTCCCATTGCAGCCGCTAATGTCAATATCAACCCTGACGTGGCATTGCCAAAGCTGGCATAAATACCGACTTTCTTACCATAGCTTAAACTTGAGCTGGCTATTAACAGCATGTCTGGCCCAGGGATAAGTAGTAGCGCAACAACTGTTGTTAGGTAAAGTGGTAATAAGGCTAAGTCGATCATCATAAATATATAGGGTCAAAATTTGCGATTGAAACAAGGCGCGGATTCTACATTGATCGAATTGGAATGAAAGTGATACAGCTTGTAAAAGCAGGGACTAAATTGGCAGGCTTTGTTTACGCTAGGTCAAATACTCTAAATTGATTGCCTGACTTTGCTAGATTCTCATATCGTTTTTTGTTTTGGCGCAAGTAAGTGTGAAATAGAAGCGTTAATTAGTTTATAAAAACACGCTATTTTATATAATTATTGCTCCACGACTGTTAAAAAAAATTGTCATTTAAATGCTTAAAAATGGTTTTACTCTTATAGAGTTAGTTGTAACTATTATTATTTTGGCCATTCTTGGAGTGGTTGCAGCCCCTCGTTTTATGGATTTACAAGCAGATGCTCGAGCTTCGTCACTAAAAGGTTTAAAAGCTGAAATGCACGGAGTGATGAATGTACTCTATCCAAAGTCGGTTATACAAGGGCTAGCTGATAAACCTAAAGCTGATAAGAATAAAGGTGAAGAAAACTATATCGTTATTGATGGGGTAAAAGTTGATTTGGTTTATGGCTACCCTGCGGCTGATTCAGCTAATAGTTGGAGTAAGCTTATAATGGCTAAGTTTGAAGACTCACAATTTAACCCTGAACGACCTGCTGATTGGTATTTTCAAAATAACGGCAATGATGATTTCATTCAATTTATGACTCAATCCAAGAAGTTTGTAGGTGATAATTGTTACCTTAAATACACAGAGGCGAAGAGTCCCACAATTCCTCCTGTATTTGAAATTATCGATTCTGGGTGTTAATTAAAAATTGAAAGTGTCGGCTATCTACCAAAGATACTTTATTGTTATAGGTTTATGTTATTGAAAGTAAATAGTAATTTTATATAAGAGATAGGTAATAGGTTTCACGTGGAACTTACAGGGATATTTATCGAAAAAGACTTCGCTAATTTTTTGGGCTATTAGTAGCTCGTTTAATTCGCTGATGAGACACAGGTTTTTTATTTTATTTGGATTAAGCCTCTGCGCTTTTCTGAGGATTTGTTGTCGAGTTTTAGAGCAACAATTTTTGAGTAAAGTAAATCAAAAGTTTGATCAGACTTTAGCTGTCTAAATTATCTTTTGCTGGTTTTTAAATCCTGTGGATATCGAGGTTCGATCTTTTGCCGTTTTTTCTGAGTATAACTTATCTTGAAAGATCTATATTTTTAGTTTATCAAGTAGGTGAACATGTTTTTAATTAGAGTAATATTCCTTTTTAGACAAAGGGTTAGAGTTGTGAGGGCGTTTGGTTATAGATCTATCCACAGATCTATTTAGCTTGTTGATATCTCTGTTGATAGTTATCTATGATTTGGTGATCTCGATCATTATTTTCTGGCTTAGATCATTATTGATCGCACTAATTCAAAGGATCACTATTTAGTGAAACAAAAAGCCACAGTAGGTAACGCTACAGTGGCTTAGTATTTAGCTATATTGTGCTTGTTTTGTGCGCTTTATTTACCAATGCAGAATGAACTGAATATTTTGCCAAGGAGGTCATCTGATGTGAACTTACCAGTGATTTCTGATAATGCCATTTGGCACATGCGTAGCTCTTCAGCCAGTAACTCACCAGCTAGATAAACTTCTAACTGCTCTTTGCCTAGCATTAAGTGGCTGCTTGCTAAATCCAATGCCTCTAAATGACGACGACGGGCGATAAAGCCACCTTCAAGGTTACTTTGATAACCCATTAGTGATTTGAGGTGTTGCTTTAGTTCTTCAACGCCCAAACCTGTTTTAGCTGAAATGCGATAAACGCTATGGCCAGCTTCTTGGGTCACAGCAAGATCTTCACCTGTTAGATCCGCTTTATTGCGAACAACGGTTACGCCTAGATTATTTGGCAGACGATCGATAAAGTCTGGCCAAATTTCATGAGGATCTACGGCTGCGGTTGTGGTGCCATCCACCATAAACAGCACGCGATCGGCGGTTTTAATCTCGTCCCAAGCACGCTCGATACCAATTTTCTCTACGGTGTCGATGGTATCTCGTAAACCAGCAGTATCAATTATGTGTAATGGCATTCCATCTAAATGGATATGTTCACGTAATACATCACGTGTGGTACCGGCTATTTCGGTTACGATTGCCGATTCTTTACCTGCCAGCGCATTCAATAAGCTTGATTTACCAGCATTTGGACGACCCGCAATCACGACTTTCATGCCTTCTCGGATGATTGAACCTTGCTTAGCGCTGGCCTGTACTCCATCTAATTGGCCAATAATGCCATTTAAAGAAGCGGCAATTTTACCATCTGATAAGAAGTCGACTTCTTCATCTGGAAAATCAATGGCTGCTTCGACGTATAAACGTAGGTTAGTGACCTTTTCGACTAAGTCATGTACCTGAGTTGAAAATTCGCCCTGAAGCGAGTTAAGCGCGCTCTTAGCTGCTTGTTCACTGGTGGCGTCAATTAGGTCGGCAATCGCTTCGGCTTGAGTCAGATCGAGCTTATCATTCATAAAGGCTTGTTCACTGAACTCACCTGGCTTGGCGATACGTAAACCTTCGACTTCCATAACACGCTTAATCAGCATATCGAGAACTATTTGGCCGCCGTGACCTTGTAGCTCCAGTACGTCTTCACCGGTGAATGAGTTAGGCCCCTTAAAGAATAACGCGATACCTTGATCGATGACTTCACCGTTATCATCTTTAAAGTCACAGTAATCAGCATAACGAGTTTTAGGTATATGGCCTAAAACTGTCATTGCAACATTGGTGGCTAAGTCGCCTGATACACGAATAATACCTACACCACCGCGCCCTGGTGCGGTTGCTTGTGCCACGATAGTATCGGTTGTCATTACTGTTTTCCTAATCTGATTTTCAGTTATTTGCTTATACTAAGCAGCCACTATTGGTTTGTATCATCTTGGATAATGGTTTTATCAGCTAAGTATATAAAAATATTATGTCTACATAGAAAGCAAAAAAGCGGTCAATACTCAGTATTGACCGCTTTTTGTTAGTCTGAGCTAAGGGTTATTTTAACCCTTTTTTCTCTAGACCCGCATAGATAATTTTTTGCTGAGTAATCGCTACTAAGTTACCTACCAACCAATATAGAACCAGACCTGCTGGGAACCATAGGAAGAATACGGTAAAGATTACTGGCATCCACTGCATCATCTTAACTTGCATTGGGTCCATAGTCGGTGCCATTGGCTGCATTTTCTGCATAACGAACATCGAGATACCCATTAAGATTGGCATTACATAGTATGGATCTTGTACTGATAAGTCAGTAATCCAAAGCATGAACGGTGCGTGACGCAATTCAACACTTTCTAGTAATACCCAATACAGTGCGATGAAAATTGGCATCTGTAGCAAGATTGGAAGACAGCCACCCATAGGGTTAACTTTCTCTTTCTTGTACAGTTCCATCATAGCTTGACCCATCTTCTGACGGTCATCACCAAAACGCTCTTTCAGTTCAGCAAGCTTAGGCTGTAGATTACGCATTTTCGCCATAGAGGTGTATTGCGCTTTCGTTAGCGGGTATAACATACCGCGAACTGTAAGTGTGATTAGAATAATTGCAAGACCCCAGTTACCTACGATTGACTGGAAGAACATCAATAGTTTGTAAATAGGAACTGCTAGCCACCATAGGAAACCGTAATCAACTACGAGATTCAAAGAATCTGATAGCGCAGAAAGAGCTTCTTGATCTTTAGGACCTACATAGAATTCAGCTTTAATGCTTTGCTCTGTACCCGGTGCGATATCATATAGCGCACCACGGAAACCTATGTTAGCTAGGCCACCAGCACTCACACTTGAGAAGATAATGTTCTTATCATTCGCAGGTGGTACCCATGCAGATACGAAGTAATGTTGTAGCATCGCAACCCAGCCGCCAAGTGTTGACTTGTCGAGGTTTTTATCTGCCATATCATCGAAGCTATATTTCTCGTAGCGAGTATCCGCTGTAGAGAATGCACCACCACGATAAGTAGGCATCATCATGCTGCTTTCGCTCTTCTTAATGCTGTGCTTGATTTGTCCATACATTTGAACTTGAAGCTGAGCATCAGAAGTGTTGTTGATTTTATAATCAACAGCGATGTTGTACTTACCACGAGTGAAAACGAAAACTTTGGTATA
Organism: Shewanella marinintestina; assembly: GCF_023283845.1. Lineage (GTDB taxonomy): Bacteria > Pseudomonadota > Gammaproteobacteria > Enterobacterales > Shewanellaceae > Shewanella > Shewanella marinintestina. The sequence continues at coordinate 43,525 of NZ_JAKILC010000022.1, read as the reverse complement.
AGTCACGCCTTTATCACTAACATAAGTTAGTGGCACGTTAAGTGTGTCTTGGCCATCAGCCAATTTGTACTCACGTGAAGCGCTATCAAAGTGAGCTCGACCTTTTACACTGCTGTCGATACCGTCACGACCAATAAGGCCACTTTGCGCGATGTAATAGATATCATTTGTTTGCTCTAGCAGGACGAATGGGTCGTCACCGTTTTCCTCAAGTTTATGAGAAAGTAGTGCAGAATAAACAATATCACCGCCAACTGGATCAATTTTGATTTCTAGTTGGTCAGTAAATACGGTGATTAGTTCTTTAGATGCTGGAGTCGCTTCAGGCACTGCTGAATCAGCGTCAGGTACGTCTGAACTATGGGCGTCAGCTACAGTAGAAGCTGGGATAGAAGATTGTGTTTGAGCTGCTGCCACTGGTTGAGGCGCTTGATCTGCTTGCCACTGTTGCCACAGTAGAAAGCTGACAAACAGCAAACCGATCAGCAATATATTGCGTTGAGATTCCATAACCTATTTATCGCACCTATGTTTTTTGTTAGGGACGGGGTCTTCACCGCCCGGATGTAAAGGGTGACATCTTAATATGCGTTTTGCTGCAAACCAACACCCTTTCACCACTCCATGCAAACGAATTGCTTCGATTGCGTAATGTGAACACGTTGGATTAAAGCGACAACGAGGCCCCAGCATGGGGCTTATGAGTAGTTGGTAACCACGAATAATCGTAGTTGCTAGCCATTGTAACGGCGAGAGAGTTTTCGCCATAGCTTTTCTACTAAGTTTTTAAGTTCTGCGTTTTCCATATCAAGCACGCCATTTCTGACAAGTACAACGATATCCACAGCGGGTAGATCATGCTGGTGTAAACGGAAATTATCTCTAATGACACGTTTAATACGGTTACGTTGATTTGCTTTTTTGACATAACGCTTGGCAACAGTTAGTCCTAAACGAGGATGTTGTTCAGAATTAGGAATTGCAAGTAAGGTTATTTCAGCGGAGGACGCTTTGATAGGTTTGGTAAATACAGATTTAAATTGCGCGGGAGTTAACAAACGTAACTCCCGCGTAAAGGTATAGCTAGTCACTTGCATTTCTACGATTACGCAGAAAGACGAGCGCGACCTTTAGCACGGCGACGTGCGATGACCTTACGGCCACCTACAGTAGCCATACGAGCGCGGAAGCCGTGAGAACGCTTGCGCTTCAGGTTGCTAGGTTGAAAAGTACGTTTACTCATTATGGCAATCCGTCTTTGTTAGGTTAATAATCCTTAAATCCTATAAAATAGAACTAAGGGCAAAAAAGAGGCCGAATTGTAATCACTTTAGTTATGCACGTCAACTATCAATCAGTGCAAGTGATTAAATATTAGTTCCTCAGGAAATACTTCGACTGTTTTACTCCACTATAATGTGTGGATAACTCTGTGAGTTACCACTACATCTTGTGGTTTTGTAGATCAAATAGCAGATCGAAAGCTATTTATTATAGATCGAACTGGATCGCTTTATAAAGCTGGATTTGCTGTGAAATTGATATTTTTTGATCGCAATGGATCTTTTAAGATCGTGATCTTAATGAATAGTTGATCTATCTGGGGATAAATCTATTTAAAGGATAGCGATCAGCGTGATCTCATTATAGAATAGGCCTCTTTTGTATGATCTTTTGGGGATAACTAGTGGCGGTTTCACTTTGGCAACAATGTATCGCAAGGCTGCAAGATGAGCTTTCTGCTCAGCAATTCAGTATGTGGATAAGACCGTTACAAGCAGAAATGGAAGGCGATACGCTCGTCATCTATGCGCCTAATCGTTTTGTGTTGGATTGGGTTAGGGATAAATACCTAAATATCATCAACCAATTTTTTACTGAACAAATGGGTAACGATGCGCCAAGTTTGCGTTTTGATATTGGTAGCCGTCCGTCGGCTAAACCAGTTGTTCAGGCCACTGCTGCAGTAAGAACTAGCAGACCTGCTAGTAGAGAAGTCGCTAAACCTTCTTTTAATACTCCGCACGCAGAGCCAATGGCTAATGCTAATCATCGCAGTAACATTAATCCGACTTACCAGTTTGATAACTTTGTTGAAGGTAAATCAAACCAATTAGGTAAAGCGGCTGCTTTGCAGGTGGCTGAAAATCCTGGTGGTGCTTATAACCCGTTGTTCCTTTATGGCGGCACGGGTCTAGGTAAGACTCACCTATTGCATGCTGTTGGTAATGGAATTATTAAAAATAAGCCAGATGCAAAAGTGGTTTACATGCATTCTGAGCGTTTTGTGCAAGACATGGTTAAGGCGTTACAAAATAACGCTATCGAAGAGTTTAAGCGTTACTACCGTAGCGTTGATGCTCTCTTTATTGATGACATCCAATTCTTCGCTAACAAAGATAGATCTCAAGAAGAGTTCTTCCATACCTTTAACGCATTGTTAGAAGGTAATCACCAGATCATTTTGACGTCGGATAAATACCCGAAAGAGATCGATGGTGTAGAAGATCGTCTTAAATCGCGTTTTGGCTGGGGTCTAACGGTTGCTATTGAGCCACCAGAGTTAGAAACCCGTGTGGCGATCTTGATGCGAAAAGCACAAGAGAGTGGCATTAACTTACCTGATGAAGTGGCTTTCTTTATTGCTAAGCGTTTACGTTCAAACGTACGTGAGCTTGAAGGGGCATTGAATCGTGTTATTGCCAACGCTAACTTTACTGGTCGTCCGATTACTATCGACTTTGTGCGTGAAGCACTACGTGACTTACTGGCTCTACAAGAGAAGTTAGTTACTATCGATAATATTCAAAAAACAGTCGCAGAATATTACAAGATTAAGATGGCTGACATGTTATCTAAGCGTCGTTCACGTAGTGTGGCACGACCAAGACAGATGGCAATGGCGTTATCTAAAGAGTTAACTAACCAAAGCTTACCTGAAATTGGTGATGCATTTGGTGGTCGTGACCACACAACTGTATTACACGCTTGTCGTAAAATTGCGCAGTTGCGTGAAGAAAGTCATGACATTAAAGAAGATTATGCTAACTTGATAAGAACTTTATCTTCTTAATATCAGGGATATTGAACCAATGAAATTTTCAATTGATAGGGACGCCTTACTAAAACCGTTACAACTTGTTAGTGGTGCGGTAGAAAGACGTCACAACTTGCCAATCCTGGCAAACCTTTTAGTTGAAGTGAGTAATCACTCACTTAAGTTGACCGGTACTGATTTAGAAGTTGAATTAGTCGGTGAAGTACAACTTGAAGGCAACATCGTTGAAGGTCGTACAACAGTTCCTGCGAAGAAGTTTTTGGATATTGTTAAGTCTTTACCCGATCAGGTTGAGCTTAAGGTTGAGCAGCAAGAAAACCGCTTATTATTACGCTCAGGTCGTAGTCGTTTTACATTAGCGACTTTGCCTGCTGAAGAATATCCAAATGTAGAAGCATTTGAAGCGGAAATTGAGTTTACGCTCAAGCAAGGTACGATGAAGTCGTTGATTGATTCAACGCAGTTCTCTATGGCTAACCAAGACGTACGTTACTACTTAAATGGTTTGTTACTTGAAACTGAAGGTAATGTACTGCGTGCAATCGCTACGGATGGTCATCGTTTGGCATTAAGCCATCGCCAAATCGAAGCTACGTTGCCTGAAAAGCAAGTGATTGTGCCGCGTAAAGGTGTGCTAGAACTAATGCGTTCATTTGAAGCTGACGATCTAGACGTAACGATTGCAATTGGTGACAATGCGATTAGAGCGACAACTGCTACAGCGGTATTTACCAGTAAGTTGGTTGATGGTCGTTTTCCTGATTACCGTCGAGTGCTACCCAAAGGTGGCGACAAGATAGTGATAGCCAGCCGACTACAGCTAAAGCAAGCATTACTGCGTGCTTCTATTCTGTCGAATGAGAAGTTCCGTGGTGTACGTGTCCAGCTGGAAAACAATTTAATTAAGATCACTGCTAATAACCCTGAACAGGAAGAGGCGGAAGAGATCTTAGATGTTGAATATGAAAACACACCATTAGAGATTGGTTTTAACGTTAGTTATTTACTCGACGTATTGAATAACCTGCCTTCTGATGATGTGCGTATTACCTTGATTGATGGTAACTCAAGTGCATTAATCGACAATCACATAGAACAAGATTCTATGTATGTTGTTATGCCAATGCGTTTGTAGTACTTACGCTGTTATATCTTCGTATATGGTTAACCAGATAAACGACTCTAATGTCTTTATCTGGTTAATTGTATTACTCCCCTTAGCTTTTCCCCCTCGCAGTCATAAGGTTATTAATGAGTCTTAACCGTCTTCATATTGAATCTTTTCGCAATATAACCTCTGCCAAACTAGAGCCGAGTGATGGTTTAAATCTTATTTATGGCCACAACGGTAGTGGCAAGACCAGTATCTTAGAAGCTATTTACTTTCTTGGTATGGGACGTTCTTTTCGCAGTCATTTATCGCAAAGGGTTATCAATAATGACTCAGATGCTTTAACGCTATTTGCTAATATGCAAAGCGGAGAAGAGCTGAGCAAAATTGGCTTACGTCGTTTTAGAAGTGGTGATATTGAAGTTAAAATTAATGGTGATAAAGTAAAACGTTTATCGACATTAGCTGAAACTTTACCTATTCAGGTGATCACCCCTGAAAGCTTTTCTTTACTTTTTGAAGGGCCAAAATCAAGACGGCAGTTTATTGATTGGGGGGCATTTCATTCTGATCCACGCTTTTATGCCGCTTGGGTCAATGTTCGCCGAATTTTAAAACAGCGAAATCAGCTACTAAGAGATGGTTCACCCTATAGTTCAATACAATTCTGGGATAAAGAATTTATTCGCTATGCTGAACTGGTAACTGACATAAGAAAGCAATATGTAGACTCGTTAAATGAGCTACTTAAGGGTATAATCGGAGAGTTTTTACCTCAGGTTGATGTTAAGGTTTCTTTTACCCGAGGATGGGATGCTAAAACCGAGTATGCACAGCTACTCGAGACGCAATATCCTAGAGATTTAGCCACAGGCTATACCGTCAGTGGGCCACATAAAGCCGATTTACGTTTGCGGGTAGGAACCCTACCGGCACAAGACGCTTTATCTCGTGGTCAGCTGAAATTATTAGTCTGTGCATTACGCATTGCACAGGGAAAGTTGCTAAAACAACAAATAGATAAAAAAAGTATTTATCTGGTGGATGACCTTCCATCGGAATTGGATGCAAAGCATAGAAAACTATTGTTACAGCAATTAGCTGATACCGGGGCACAAGTTTTTGTCACGGCTATTGAGCCTGCAGCGATAGTGGATTCGTTAATCACGCCGCCAAGTAAGATGTTCCATGTGGAACACGGTTGTGTAACGGTAATTGAATAACCGACGAGAGAATAATATGTCAGAGAATAGTTATGATTCTTCGAGTATTAAGGTTCTAAAGGGCCTTGATGCGGTACGTAAAAGACCAGGCATGTACATTGGTGATACTGATGATGGTACAGGTCTACATCACATGGTATTCGAAGTAGTCGATAACTCTATCGATGAAGCGTTAGCGGGCCACTGTAACGACGTTATTATCACAATCCATGCAGATGGTTCTGTATCGGTTCGCGATGACGGTCGTGGTATTCCGGTATCTATCCACGAAGAGGAAGGTATCTCTGCTGCTGAAGTTATTATGACCGTACTTCACGCCGGTGGTAAATTCGATGATAACTCTTATAAAGTATCGGGCGGTTTGCACGGTGTTGGTGTGTCAGTTGTAAACGCGCTATCTTCTAAGCTGCAGATGACTATTCGTCGTGACGGCAAGGTATATGAGCAGTTTTACACTCATGGTGTACCTGATGCGCCAATTACTGCTATTGGCGAAGCAACGAAGACGGGTACTGAAATCCGTTTTTGGCCAAGCGCAGAGACTTTCTCTGATGTCTTGTTCCACTTCGATATTTTAGCTAAACGTGTTCGTGAATTATCTTTCCTGAACTCAGGTGTTGGTATTCGTTTAGTTGATGAGCGTGATAACCGCGATGAATTCTTCAAGTATGAAGGTGGTATCAGTGCATTTGTTGACTACTTAAACGTTAATAAAACACCAGTAAACAAAGAAGTGTTTCACTTTATCCAAGAGCGTGACGATGGTATTACTGTTGAAGTCGCTATGCAGTGGAACGATGGCTTCCAAGAAAACATCTTCTGTTTTACTAACAACATTCCTCAGCGCGATGGTGGTACCCACTTAGCTGGCTTCCGTGGTGCGTTGACACGTAACTTGAACAACTACATGGAACGTGAAGGCTATAACAAGAAAGGTAAGACTGGTGCAACGGGTGACGATGCACGTGAAGGTCTAACTGCTGTTATCTCTGTTAAAGTTCCAGATCCTAAGTTCAGTTCTCAGACGAAAGACAAGCTTGTTTCAAGTGAAGTAAAGTCAGCTGTTGAGCAGACAATGGGTGAACAATTGGGTGATTACCTAATGGAACATCCAAACGAAGCTAAGATGATTGTTGGTAAGATTATCGATGCTGCGCGTGCTCGTGAAGCCGCACGTAAAGCACGTGAAATGACTCGCCGTAAAGGTGCATTAGATTTAGGTGGTTTGCCTGGTAAACTTGCTGACTGCCAAGAGAAAGATCCTGGTCTTTCTGAAATTTACATAGTGGAAGGGGACTCTGCTGGCGGTAGCGCCAAGCAGGGACGTAACCGTAAGAACCAAGCTATTCTGCCACTAAAAGGTAAGATCTTAAACGTTGAAAAAGCACGTTTTGATAAGATGCTATCTTCTCAAGAAGTTGCCACGCTAATTACTGCACTAGGTTGTGGTATTGGCCGTGACGAATACGACCCAGATAAGACTCGTTACCATAACATCGTTATCATGACTGATGCTGACGTCGACGGCTCGCACATTCGTACATTGCTGTTGACCTTCTTCTTCCGTCAAATGCCTGAGCTTATTGAGCGTGGTTATGTGTATATCGCACAGCCTCCGCTATATAAGGTTAAAAAGGGTAAGCAAGAGCAGTATCTGAAAGATGATCCTGCATTGACAGAGTACTTAACAACTCAAGCACTTGATAATGCCAATATCTACCCATCGCAAGGTGCACCAGGCATGTCTGGTCAGCCATTAGAGCGTTTGGTTAATCAGTATCGTGAAGTGGAAGCTATCATTGCTCGTTTAGAGCAACGTTACCCAACCAACATCACTGATCTAATGCTTTATCATCCAGCTATTACCAATGAAGTGTTAGCTGATGAAGCACAAGTTAAAGCTTGGGCTGACGTATTTGTTGCTGATCTTATAGATAAAGAAACTGGCGGTATTTTATATAGTGCTGAGCCAGTTCTAGATCCTGAGCGTCAAGTTTATCTGCCTAAGATTACGATTCGTAAGCATGGTATTGATACCCACTATATGTTCTCATACGACTTCTTCCAGTCTACTGATTACCAGCGCATCGTTAAGATGGGTGCTGAAATCAATGGCCTAATTGAAGACGGTGGTTATGTGCAACGTGGTGAGCGTACTAAAGATGTCGTGAGCTTCGTCGAAGCATTAGATTGGTTGATGAACGAGTCTAAGCGTGGCTTATACATCCAGCGTTATAAAGGATTGGGTGAAATGAACCCTGAGCAATTGTGGGAAACTACAATGGATCCAGAATCTCGCCGTATGTTGCAAGTAACAATTGAAGATGCGATTGGAGCTGATCAGCTGTTTACTTGTTTGATGGGTGATCAAGTTGAGCCGCGTCGCGACTTTATTGAAGCTAATGCGCTTAATGTGGCAAACCTCGACGTTTAAGTTTATTTTTGTAGGTAAACTTAACGATAGAGTAAAATCGGTGCTATAGGCACCGATTTTTTTGTTAACAACCCAGTACCCGGTCATAATAAATTGTTCAGTAAAGCGTTCAGAAAACTATTTAATATCAGAGAGCAGGTGGTAATAGAAAAGCCAAAGAGTTTTAGTGGCTCTATGGAGCATTTTCAGCCTATATCGAGTGAAACTCCCCGTGTAACAGTAGCAGCTCAATCTAAAGTTGATAATCCTGTTGTAGCTATCGACCTCTCTGCATTGTTTTATAGCTTACTATTTCCAAGCACACAGTTAAACGGTACCGCTAATGAGCTTGAAAAAAGCGTTTTTAGACGCGTAGAGGCTGCGTTAGCCTCGCCTAAGGCAATTGCTGAGCGCGTACTTAAAATGCCAACTCAGGTTGCCGCATTAGACAAGCAACTTGCGGATGAAAGTAGTGATACTAAAGCGCTATTGGCATTAATAGAGAAAGATCCTGTATTAAGTGTCGAAGTGCTTAAACTGTGCAACTCACCATTATTTAAACGCAGTGATAAAGAAGTCACTAGCCTGCAACTAGCATTGGTTCAGCTGGGAAGAGACCAGATCCGCCGTTTTGTCACTAGCGTTATGATGCGCAAGATTATTGAAGTTAAACCAATATACTTTAGGCGTTTTGGTAGCCAAATTTGGCGTCATTCAATGCAAGTGGCTTACCTCGCAAGTGAGTTAACAGACGAAGATCCTGATAGTGCATTTCTACTCGGCTTACTGCACGATGTGGGTAAGATAGCTATTTTTAAATTATTGTTAGAAGCCTTTAAACAGGCTGAACCTGGTGAACAGCCATGTTCTAGTTTGTTTAGACAGGTTATGACCACTAAGTCTTTAAGTTTGAGCGCCTTACTTGCCCGTTACTGGGAGCTACCATCGTTGTTTGAATCAGAGCTTAGTCGACTTGCAGTTGTTGATACCAAGCCTGCTGGGGGCCTTGCTGACGTGATTTGGCGTGCTAATCTAATTAGTGAATGCTCTATGTTAATTGAGGCGGGTAAGTTACAGCCAGAGCAATTAGATAGGTTGTTATATGATGCAGGTATAGACAGTGATACATTTAATCTATTGCATGAGAAGCTGGTACTATTTTGATAGTGTAACTTAGAACAATAAAAAAACGCGCCTTAGGCGCGTTTTTTTATATCTGCTTATTACTTATTGAAGTAACGAGATATCCGCGGCATGTAAGAACTGCTCGCGTAGGCTAGAAAGTAGTGCTAAACGGTTGTTCTTAAGTGCTTCATCATCAGCCATTACCATCACATCTTCAAAGAAGGTATCAACACTTTCACGTAGACTTGCTAGGAGTGCTAATGCTTCTTGGTAGTTAGCGGCAGCAAATAGCGGCGCCAATTGTGGGTGTAATTCTGCAAGCTTTTCAGCCAGTGCTTTTTCAGCAGATTCAACAAGTAGCTTGTCATCGATAGCAGCTGGTAGCTCACCTTCAACTTTAGCTAAAATGTTAGATACACGCTTGTTAGCAGCAGCTAGAGCAGAAGCTTGCTCAAGTGTTCTGAAGTGAGCAACAGCTTTAATGCGGCTTTCAAAATCTGCAGGAGCAGTAGGGCGACGAGCCAGTACGGCTAAGATCACATCTACACTTACACCCTGATCTTGATACCAAGCACGGAAGCGAGCCATAAAGAACTCAAGCACTTGCTCTGCAACATCATCGTTAGTTAGGTTTTCACCGTGTAGCTCTTGTGCCTTAGCAATTAGGTCTACAAGATCTAGTGGTAAATTGTTTTCTAAACAGATACGAAGCACACCAATTGCAGCACGACGCAGTGCAAATGGATCCGCAGCACCTTTTGGTGCTTGGCCAATACCAAAGATACCTACTAATGTATCTAGCTTTTCAGCTAATGCCACACAAATTGAGATTGGTGCAGTTGGTACGGTATCGCCAGAAAACTTAGGCTTATATTGTTCAGACAGTGCTACAGCTACCGCTTCAGTTTCACCGTTTAGGCGTGCGTAATGCATACCCATGGTGCCTTGAAGGTCAGTAAACTCCATTACCATGTTAGTCATCAAATCTGACTTTGATAATAGACCTGCACGTGCGGCTTCTTCGCTGTTAGCATCAATGCTAGTAGCAATGTAACCTGCCATAGCAGAGATACGCTCAACGCGTTGCTTAATTGTGCCAAGTTGCTTTTGGAAAATAACTGTTTCTAGGCTAGCAAGGCGAGCTTCTAGTGTGTCTTTCTTATCGGTTTCAAAGAAGAACTCAGCATCGGCAAGACGTGGACGAACCACTTTCTCGTTACCTGCAATAATCTGCTGTGGATCTTTAGATTCGATGTTAGTCACGAAGATAAAGTTAGGTAGCAGTTGGCCAGTCTTATCAAATACAGGGAAGTACTTTTGATCACCTTTCATGGTGTAAACCAAGGCTTCTGCTGGTACGTCTAAGAACTTTTCTTCGAAGCTTGCTGTAAGCACAACAGGCCACTCAACGAGTGAAGTCACTTCTTCCAGTAAATCATCTTCTAGATCAGCTACACCGCCAATTTTAGTGGCAGCCGCTTCAGCATCAGTTTTGATAATCGCTTTACGTGCTTCGTAATCTGCGAGTACTTTGCCTTTCTCTTTAAGTGCGATTAAATAGTTGTCTGCATGATCTAGCTCAAAGCTAGATTCACCCATAAAGCGGTGGCCACGAACAACGCGGTCAGATTTAATACCTAGTAATTCGCCATCAACCACTTCACTACCCAGTAGCATAGTTACAGTGTGAACAGGGCGGATAAACTGAGTTGTGTTGCTACCCCAGCGCATTGGCTTTGGGATCGGTAACTTGTCTAATGAGCGCTGCGCCATATCGGCGATTAGGCTTTTAGTTTCAACACCAACAACGCGAGCTTGGTGCAGTAGCCATTCGCCTTTATCCGTCTTTAAACGCTCAGCTTGCTCAACAGTAATACCGTTACCACGAGCCCAGCCCATAGCGGCTTTAGTCGGGTTACCGTCAGCATCAAAAGCTTGAGCTACCGCTGGACCGCGCTTTTCAACCACTTTGTCTGCTTGTGCTAGCGCAAGTTGGTTGATACAAATAGCTAAGCGACGTGGCGCAGCGTGCCATACTGCAGACTCAAAGCTCAATTCAGCTTTAGTTAGCTCTTCAGTAAAATTAGCTAGAAATGATTCAGCTAGTTTACGCAGTGACTTTGGAGGTAGTTCTTCTGTACCGACTTCAATCAGTAAGTTTTCAAAATTCATCAGTTAATCCTCTACTTACCGATAGGGAAGCCAAGTGCTTCACGAGATTGATAGTAAGCTTCAGCCACGCCTTTAGCCATGGTGCGAACGCGTAAAATGTAACGCTGGCGCTCAGTAACTGAGATTGCATGGCGAGCATCAAGTAGGTTGAATGCGTGAGAGGCTTTCATTACCTGCTCATAAGCAGGCAAGGCGAGAGGTTTTTCTAATGTGAGAAGGTGCTGACAAGCAACTTCACAGTCATCAAATGCTCTAAATAAGACTTCAACATTGGCATGTTCAAAGTTATAAGCAGATTGCTCAACTTCATTCTGATGGAAGATATCGCCATACATAACTTTGCCCATTGGGCCGTCAGTCCATACTAGATCATAAACGTTATCCACTTCTTGGATATACATAGCAAGACGCTCTAGACCGTATGTGATTTCACCCGTGACCGGTTTACACTCAAGTCCACCGACTTGCTGGAAGTAAGTAAACTGAGAGACTTCCATGCCGTTCAACCAAACTTCCCAGCCTAGACCCCAGGCACCAAGAGTTGGTGATTCCCAGTTGTCTTCAACAAAGCGAACATCATGGATGTCCATGTCGATGCCTGCAGCTTCTAACGATCCAAGATATAGCTCTTGGATGTTATCAGGAGAAGGTTTTAGTACTACTTGATACTGATAAAAGTGCTGTAGACGGTTTGGGTTGTCACCGTAGCGGCCATCGGTAGGACGACGACTTGGTTGTACATAGGCACAACTCATCGGCTCTGGGCCTAGCGCTCTAAGGAAAGTCATAGGGTGGAATGTGCCTGCACCGACTTCCATATCTAATGGTTGAACAATTGCGCAACCTTGCTGCGCCCAGTATTCCTGTAGGGTCATAATAAAACCCTGGAATGTTTTTACGTCGTGTTTGGTCGTCATATCCGCTTGTCTACTGCCTGGAAGCTTTAATAGAAAATGGTATCGATTATACCTTGTAGAATTACGCTTATGTAGGTTATTTTTTATCTGTTAGGTTAAAAAATTAGGGAAATAGCAATGGAAGTGACACGTTGTGCTTGGGTAGGACAAGATCCTATCTATCAAGAGTACCATGACAAAGTTTGGGGCAGGCCGGTTTATGACAGCCGAGAGCTGTTTGAAAAGCTGTGTTTAGATGGCCAACAAGCGGGATTATCTTGGATTACTATCCTCAAAAAACAGCAAAATTATGAGGCTGCATTTGCTAATTTCGAGCCTAAGATCATTGCGACTTTTGATGATGAGAAAGTTGAAGAGTTAATGCTCAATCCTGGAATTGTACGTAATCGCCTCAAAGTAAATTCAATCATTAAAAATGCTAAAGCCTATTTGGTTTATACCGAGCAGGGCAATGATTTTTCAAAATTCTTGTGGGAGTTTGTTGGTGGTAGTCCCAAGGTGAACCACTTTGAGTCGGTGCAACAAGTTCCAGCACAAACCACTGAATCAGAAGCTATGTCTAAAGCACTTAAAAATATGGGCTTCAATTTCGTAGGGCCAACAATTTGTTATGCCTTTATGCAGGCGGTCGGAATGGTGAATGACCACACCTCTGATTGTTTTTGTTATGGTGAAGAAGGTACTAGGAAAAGCTAAGAAAGATCCTAGGGACTAGGAAAGGCAAAGCAGAGGCGAATGCTTCGCTGACGGATAACTGAACGTTCGCAAACTCGCTAACGGTAAAGAATAAAAAGTTTTATTTTGTAGTTCGGGCTTTAGCCCTTCAATTAAGTGATATATAAATTTTCTCAGGGAATCAGAAAAGAGTCATAGTCCGCAGCACTTACACATTCTTAGAAATTCTAAAAATATAAATGAGTAATAAAGGTTAGGGCTGTTAGATTAATGCTAGAACCTAGAACCTAGAACCTAGAACCTAGAACCTAGAACCTAGAACCTAGAACCTAGAACCTAGAACCTAGAACCTAGAACCTAGAACCTAGAACCTAGAACCTAGAACCTAAATAAAAAAGGATGTTCCACGTGGAACATCCTTTTTCATTTTTAGCTAAAAAGCACATTTTTGAATCAAAAAATAATTTTCCTCAAATTTTAAAATCGTAGCTAAGTTAGCCAGATTTTAAATTTCAAAATGGATTTATTTTTTCGAAGAAGAAGGTTTCTCTTTGCTTACCTTTATTGTTGGAACCACCATTTAGCTGATCCATTGTCTCCGCATTAAATAGTTTGCCGTTAACCATGGTGTAAGTCACACGATCGGTGACGCGGATATCTTCCAGCGGATTACCATCGATAACAATTAGGTCGGCAAGTTTGCCTTGCTTGATTGAACCAATTTGGTGATCCATCGCAAAATGTTTAGCTGGGTTGATGGTTGCTGTTTTTAGTACTTCCAGATTGCTCATACCACCTTGAGCAAACATCCACATTTCCCAATGAGCCGCTAGACCTTCACGTTGACCATGAGCACCTATGTTAGCTTTAATGCCAACTTCATTTAGTTCATTTGCTACACGCGCGACGTTAAAGTGATTGTAATGTTCGTCTGGTGCTGTCGGGCGACGCATTGAGCGAGCATCTAAAATATCTGATGGTACGTACATAGACAAACGAGGGTGTGCCCACACATCGGTTTTGTCATACCAATAGTTTTCACCAGAGATACCACCATAAGCAACAACTAACGTTGGTGTATAGCCAACTTCAGTTTGGCTCCAGAACTGCTTAATGTCGCTATAGATATTCGCTGCCGGTAGCGAGTGTTCTATACCTGTGTGACCATCGGCAATCATGGTTAGGTTATGTTGCAGTAAACTTCCGCCTTCAGGCACTACCATCATTTCCAGCTCGCGTGCTGCTGCGATAACTTGCTGACGTTGGTTACGACGTGGTTGGTTATAACTCTTAACACTGAAAGCACCGACTTTTTTCAAGCGCTCTAAATGGAATTTGGCATCATCGAGTGAATCTATATGAGAGGTATAACCTGGTAGGTTCGCGCCATATAAAATAGTACCGGTAGAGAAAATACGTGGGCCAGCAATATTACCTGCTTTCTGTTGCTCTGCAGCTGCAAAGATTTCTGTGGTGTCATTTGATGGGTCGTGAATAGCTGTAACACCTAGAGACAGATTAGAGTAGAGCTCCCAGTTTTGCTGCGGGATGATTTCATTCTCACCTTGAGCACCATGAGCATGGGCATCGAATAAGCCTGGCATCAGAGTTTTACCCTTGATATCGATGACCTTAGCGTCACTTGGGATATCGATAACAGATGCAGAACCTACACTGACAATGTGATTATCTTTAACGATTACCGTGCCGTTTTCGATAACTTCATCATTTTCCATGGTAATGATTTTTCCACCAACAAAGGCGATTGTTCCACGTGGAACATCAGCTTTTTGGGTGAAGCCAAGATCGGTAATGGTTGGCTCAACTTTAGATACTTCAGCACCCTCTGCTTGCTGCTGGTATTGAGTATCAACACTAACTTGGTAAAGTTCAGGCCCGAGCGTCCAGTACAGTTGGTTACTATCAGTGTTCCAACTAATGCTTTCACCGGCGCGTACGCTTAATTGTTCAACTGGAAGATTACTGGCTTTAGGGCCTATTTGAATCGTTTCACCGTGTTTAGCAAATGGGGTGACAAACACTTTAAAACGTTCAGCAAAAGCGAGTTGATTACCATCAGGTGATACTCTGAATTCGGTGGCGTGTTTACTGGTGTAATGTACACGCTTTTCAAAACCATTGAGTCCAATAGATGCAAGCTGTGGTGTTTCACCACTTTCCATAAAGTAGACTCGGTCGTTGTCTGCGCCAAATTGAGGTTGGTAACCTGCAGCGGTGATCTTAGTATTTTTATCGCCATCAATATCTACTCGATAAAGGCCTGTTTCTTGTGACCATGTGCGTGGAGTGATATAACCACCTTTAGCTTTACGGTACACAACAGTCTCACCATCTGGTGAGAAGGTAGGTTCTACGTATTTACCAGGCTCATCAGTTAGTACTTTTACACGCTTATTGCGCACGGTAGCTAAACTAACAGTACCTTGCTTTTGGTCATCCCAAGTGGTGAATACAACGCGTTTTCCATCGCGTGACCATTGTGGAAACAGTTCACGTAGATCACTATCTAGCTTGGTGAGTCGAGACATCTTGCCGTCGGGTAAACTCTTAACCCAGATCTTACCTAGGGCTTCAAAAGCAACTTTCTTACCATCAGGAGATACTTGCGCCATACGTAGCATCTTTACGTTGAACACATCTTTATCGAGATCTTGGGTAAAACGAACGGCTGGTTGAACAGCTCGTTCGGTTTTAACTGTAAATGGAATTTGCTCTACTGATTTAGATTCAACATCAAGTTTGTTAATTTTACCGTTAGCCCAGAATACGATTTCATCGTTATCGGCTGTCCAACTCATGGTTGGATATACGCCGTGGATAGCCCAGGTTTCTTGCATGTCTCGGTCTAGTTCACCGTATAGTTTTTCTGTTTCACCAGACTTTAAATCGAGAAGATAAAGTGAAGACTGGAAACCATCACGTTTGATATAGGCTAGCTTATTGCCATCTGGGCTTGGCGTTGGTCGAATCGCGCCGCCAGTACCTTGGATCAATACTTCGATATCGCCGGTCTGGGTATCATAACGCTTGATCTTATAGATGCCTTTTACTGAGTCTTTTGAGTAATGGAAGGTCTTACCCGGCGTCGCATCTTGGCTAAAGTAGATATAACGGCCATCTGGCGAGTAGGCAGGTTCACCTAAATCTTTTTGCTCATTTGGGCGCTCAGTTAATTTCACACCGTCGCCGCCAGCAACGTGATACATCCATACTTCACCTGCACCTAGGCTGCGACTACCAGTAAAGTGTTTGCGTGCTACTAGATATTGGCCATCAGGGCTCCAAGCTGGACTATTCAATAAGCGGAATGTTTCTTTAGTGACAGGGCGAGGGTTGCTGCCATCAGCTTCCATTACCCAAATGTTGTCACCACCATCTTCATCAGAAGTGAAGGCGATGTATTTACCATCAGGGCTATATACCGGCTGCATTTGCCATGCAATGCCTTTAGCTAATGGCTTAGCTTCGCCGCCAGAAATTGGCATTTGATAAATGTCACCAAGTAAGTCGAACACCACGTGCTTGCCGTTAGGGCTAACGCTGACGTTCATCCAGGTACCTTCATCGACTTCAATTTTAATTTGTTCTAAAGGCGCGTTTGCTGGCGCATTAACTTGCCAAGACTTTTTGTCTTCTTCTGCCGCGACTGGAACACTAAGGCTTAATGCGATGGCCGCATATAGGGGAGTTAATTTGTTCTTTAACATGATAATCCTAATTATTGTTATCGTTTTAAAGGAGTGGTTTTCAATTTAATTTATTGATTGTTAGGGTTAGCGCTTAATTGGAGATTAATTTGTGCAACAGTTATCGCATAATTTAGTTAACAGTAAAACAAAAATTCTGTTTCAATTAGTTAAGTTAATAGTGGCTTTATACGAGTGAGAGCTAACTAAGGGATAGCTTGCAGGAAATCTTAAATTGCAGTGAAACTTGCGGTTGGTTGCTTGAGATGAATTGTCGCAAGTGAGTGGGTTATGGTGGTATTGAGCAGTTAGCTACTGCTCAAACTTTGGCAAAAATTAAAGCACTAAATTAAAGTGACATTGTCATCCATTTTAATATTTGCTCCAGTCATCACACGGCATGTCACACCACCGCGCCAGTCAGACAATAATGCTCGTTCGAGCCCCGGATAAGACATTTCCATGTTCTTGCAAGGATCTGTCTCACCAGTTATCTCTAAAACGAGTTCACCAATGATAAGTTGTTTACCTACATCTTGAGCAGAGAAACTCATTCCATCAATTAATAAATTTGCTCTACGGGTAAACCAAGGCAAGGTTTTACCGACATCATTACAGGCAAGCTGCCATTGCTGGATAGACATCACTGTAACTTGGCGCTTACCCGGACGGCCAAAGATGTCGTTTTCAACACCTTTAGCTTGGGTCACTTGAGCTTGTTCAACCGTAATCATTTGACCACGTTTTTCAGTTTTAAATGCAATACCAATAAGTGATGCCATGGTAATTCCTTTTATCCATTAGATTTGTACAAGTGGCTATAAGCCTTTTTTTATCAAGTATTGATAAGGTGTCGATTCTGTTTGGCTGGCAATTAAGGTGTGATCCATAAATTCGCAAAAACTAGGAATATCACGAGTGGTTGCTGGATCATCAGCAATAATCAATAAGGTCTCGCCATCGTTCATGCGTCGTACTGATTTGCGCACCATCATCACAGGTTCTGGGCAGCGTAAGCCTAAAGCGTCGAGTTGATGTTGTGCTGCATTAAATAGGTCGTTCATATTTCCTCAGCTGAACGATTAAACAGAAGTGGCTAATATTACTCCAGCAACCGGGTTTATCCAAGTTTGTCGCTTTAATTTGTGAGCTTGGAACATTTGCTTATTTACAGTGTTCCACGTGGAACACTGTAAATTAATAGACTGTTACTCTGCGGTGATTGGAGCAAACTGGGCTTTTAGTAATAACTTTATATCATCGGGTGCAAGTTCAATATCGAGCCCGCGGCGTCCGCCGCTGACGAACATTTTTTCAAGAGTAGCAGCAGACTGATCAATAACAGTTATTAACAGTCTTTTTTGTCCTAATGGACTGACACCGCCAAGCACATAACCAGAGCTACGCTGCACTTCCATTGCTTCGGCCATTACTGCTTTTTTGGCTTTGACTGCCTTTGCTATCAATTTCATACTGAGCTTTTCGGCTACAGGAATAATCGCGACCGCGAGTTGCTTACCATCAAGTTTCACTACTAAGGTTTTAAATACCAACTCAGGTGCCACCCCAATTTTCTCTGCGGCTTCTAAGCCGTATGCTTGGCAAGATGGATCATGCTGATATTCATGAACTTGATGAGCAATCTTGTGTTTAATGAGCAGGTCGATAGCGGGAGTCATTGTGTTACCTATATATGTGGTGCAGGCATTATTGGTGCTAGTTAAAGTAATTTTTCCATAACTTGCACTTCAATACCGTGATAAGTGACCTGTTCTACAGGTTGCCAGCCGAGGCGGGTATATAGACCGCCAGTAGAATCTTGGGTTTGTAAGTTAATACTGTTTACTCCGAGCTCCTTGGCCTTATCTATAATAGCGCTTACTAAGTTATTGGCTATGCCTTTACCTCTATGCTGGGAGGCAACATAAACTCCACCAAGCCAATGCTCTCTCTCGGGGTAGGTATCCATTTCATGGAAACGAAGTTGAGCTGCACCGAGTAGTTCATCACCATCTTGGGCTAAGATAATTAAAGGAAGCTTGTCGTGGTTAAGGTAAGCTTTGAGCTTAAGTTGCAGCTCTTGAGTGCTACGACCTTCACCAATAGAGCCCCATTCATCGTTATACCATTTAGCTATTTGAGGTATGGCTGAGTCATTGTCGGCAAGCAATACTAATTTCATCGCGCATCCTAATGGAGAACAGATGACTTCAGGTTAATGCAGTTGTTGGAAATAGGCTAGCCGGTTTGGACTTTGAGTGACTTATGATTTCTCGTTTGAGGTAAACGGCTTGAATCGAAAACAAAAAAAGCCAGCTTACGCTGGCTTTTTATCTATTTGAGCTGAAGCTTTACGGGCGCTCGAAGATAGTCGCGATGCCTTGGCCTAGACCAATACACATGGTCGCTAGACCATACTTAGCATCTTTAGCTTCCATAAGATTGATTAGCGTCGTTGAGATGCGCGTACCTGAACAACCGAGTGGATGACCGAGTGCAATCGCGCCGCCATTAAGGTTAATCTTGTCATCAACCACATCCATCAAACCTAAATCTTTTACACAAGGTAGAGACTGTGCGGCAAAGGCTTCGTTAAGCTCGATAACGTCTAAGTCATCAACGGTTAGACCTGCACGCTTAAGTGCTTTTTGAGTGGCAGGTACAGGCCCGTAACCCATAATCGCTGCATCACAACCGGCTATCGCCATTGAGCGAATACGAGCGCGAATAGGTAAGCCTAATGCTTTTGCTTTCTCTTCTTCCATCACGAGCATGGCTGAAGCGCCATCTGATAATGCAGAAGAGGTACCCGCGGTAACAGTACCGTTAGCTGGGTCAAAAGCGGGGCGTAGACCTGAAAGAGATTCCATTGATGTTTCTGGGCGGATCACTTCATCGTGCTCAACTTTAATCAAGGCACCGTCGGCATCATGACCTTCAATCGCTACTATTTCATTGGCGAAACGGCCTTCCACTGTGGCTGCATGAGCACGTTGATGTGAACGTACTGCAAAGGCATCTTGTTGTTCACGAGTAATGCCGTGCATCTTGCCGAGCATTTCTGCGGTTAGACCCATCATGCCTGAGGCTTTAGCAACATTGTTAGCAAGACCTGGGTGGAAGTCGACGCCATGGTTCATTGGTACATGACCCATATGCTCAACACCACCAACGATAAAGGTATCGCCTTGGCCTGTCATAATCGCACGAGCCGCTTGGTGGAGAGCATCCATAGATGAGCCACATAAACGGTTAACAGTAACTGCGCCAACTTGCTTAGGAATACCAGCTAGCAAAGCCGCGTTACGGGCAATATTAAAGCCTTGCTCAAGGGTTTGCTGTACACAACCCCACATCACATCTTCAATAGTGTTTGGATCAAGCTTTGGGTTGCGCTCAAGTAGCGCTTTCATCAATTCTGCAGATAAAGTTTCTGCACGTACATTTCTAAATACACCAGCCTTTGAGCGGCCCATTGGCGTACGGATACAATCTACGATAACGGCATTTTTCATTGTTCTAATCCTTCCTGCTTAAGCCTGCTGGTAGTAACTGCCATTATTGGCGGCAAGTTCGCGCATAGTATCGGTTACTTGGTATAGACCACCTAAGTGAGCGTATTTGTCTGCTAGAGCGACAAAGTTAGCTACACCCATAGTATCTAGGTAACGGAAGACACCGCCTCTAAATGGTGGGAAACCAAGACCGTAAACTAGACCCATATCCGCTTCAGCAGGCGAAGCGATAATTCCTTCTTCAAGACAGCGCACTGTTTCGATAATCATAGGGATCATAGTGCGAGCGATGATCTCATCTGATTCAAATGCTTTTTGTTCACCAAACTCAGCTTGTAGTAATTCATAGCTGGTTGGGTCTAAATCTTTCTTTGGCTTACCGCGGCGGTCAACCGAGTATTGGTAGAAACCTTTACTGTTCTTTTGGCCAAAGCGCTCAGCTTCAAACATCACATCAATAGCATCTTTACCTGATTTACCCATACGGTCTGGGAATCCTTCAGCCATTACCGCTTGTGCGTGATGACCAGTATCTAGGCCAACAACGTCAAGTAAGTAAGCTGGGCCCATTGGCCAACCAAACTGCTTCTCCATCACTTTATCAATAGCGGCGAAATCGGCGCCATCGGCAAGCAAGCCACTAAAGCCTGCAAAGTAAGGGAAGAGTACGCGGTTAACAAAGAAACCTGGGCAGTCATTTACCACGATAGGGGTTTTACCCATCTTGCTGGCATAGGCTACAACGGAAGCAACGGTTTCGTCTGAGCTGTTTTCACCACGAATGACTTCGACTAATGGCATTTTGTGCACTGGGTTAAAGAAGTGCATACCACAGAAGCGCTCAGGCTTTTTGAGGCTCTTAGCTAATAGGTTGATTGAAATCGTTGAGGTGTTAGAGGTGATGATGGCATCTTCGCTAACATGTTGTTCAACTTCAGCCAGTACCATTGATTTTACTTTTGGATGCTCAACAACGGCTTCAACCACCACGTCAGCATCTTTTACTGGAGCATAGTCGAGTGCCGGAGTGATGTTATTCAGTACTGCTGCCATCTTTGCTGGCGTTGAACGGCCGCGCTTCACTTGTGCAGTAAGCAGTTTTGCTGCTTCACCTAAGCCTAAATCGAGTGCCGGTTGGGCGATATCTTTCATCACGATAGGTGTGCCTTTGCTGGCACTTTGGTAAGCGATACCGCCACCCATGATACCGGCGCCAAGTACAGCTGCAGAGTCGACTTTCTTAGCGAGTTTGCCAGCTTTCTTAGCTTTACCTTTAACGAGTTGATCGTTTAAGAAGATACCAATCAGTGCTTGCGCAACTTCGGTTTTGGCTAGCTTTACAAACGCTTGATGTTCAATTTGTAAGGCTTCTGCTCGGCTACTTTGTGCTGCTTGCTCGACAACACTAATTACAGCCATTGGTGCAGGGTAATGTTTACCGGCAATTTTAAATACCATGCCTTTAGCTGTAGCAAAAGACATCATGGCTTCAAGCTTAGGTAGGGTTAGCGGCGCTTGTTTCTTAGCGCGGCGAGATTGCCAATCTAGCTTTTCTGCTAGGGCATCTTTAAGCATTTTTAATGCTGCTGGTTTTAATTGCTCTGGAGCGACAACGGCGTCAATAGCGCCAACTTTTAGTGCTGCTTCTGGGCGTTGATCTTTACCTGAGGTGATCCATTCAAGTGCGTTGTCGGCACCGATAACACGTGGTAAACGTACTGTGCCACCAAAGCCTGGGATAATACCTAATTTAGTTTCAGGTAGACCGATGCGAGCTGTTGTGTCTGCGATACGGAAGTCTGTTGCTAGGATGGTTTCACAACCACCACCTAATGCAAAGCCATTAATTGCTGAAATCGTGGGAAAAGGTAAGTCTTCTAGCTTATTGAAAACATCGTTAGCTTGTTCAAGCCATGAGTGCAGTACTGTGTCTTCTTCAGTGAACAGTCCCAGAAACTCAGTGATGTCAGCGCCAACGATAAAGGCATCTTTAGCTGAGCTCAGCATAAGACCCTTGATACTAGAATCTTGTTTGATGCTGTCGAGTGCAGCATTTAACGAATCGATGGTTGCTCTGTCTAACTTGTTCACTGAACCTTGTGCTTTAAAGCATAGGTGGGCGATATTATCTTCGAGTAACTCAACCTCAATTGTAGGGCTTTGGTAGATCATTGCTTGCTTCCTTATAGCTTAAGTTCACTATTCAGATCGTTAATGATTTTATTATCTGAATGTAACTTTCTTTGTCACAGCAGCCTCGGCCATCATTTGACCAGTTGCCATCCAGTGTGCGACTAATCACAAAAAATTACAACACCCAATTTAAACGATCGTTTGGTTTTTTGGTGTGTATAAATAATAACTTTTAATATTCATGGTTTTATTGATTTTTTGCAGGTTTTTTGATTTTAAGTTTATGGTTAGTAACTTGCCTGTAAATGCGAATAATGTGTTTGAAGAAAAATTTTAATTAACGATGTGTTAGACTGAGCCGTCGTCGAAAATTTGGCTAAATAATAACAATAGGGTAACCCTCATGGAACAGTTAGCACATCTCTATCATGACCATCTTCAAGTCTTAAATGGTCGTGTCGCCGAGATTATTTCTCGCGAAAATTTGTCGGGCTTAGTCATTCATTCAGGCCAAGCACACAGACAGTTTTTAGATGATCTAGATTACCCTTTTAAAGTTAATCCACATTTTAAAGCCTGGTTACCGGTGACCGACAATCCTAACTCATGGTTGATCGTAAATGGCACAGATAAGCCAGTGTTAATCTTTTATCGCCCTGTGGATTTTTGGCATAAAGTGGCTGCAGAGCCGACTGAATATTGGTCAGAGCACGTCGATATTAAGTTTTTGACCAAAGCCGATAAAGTTGCCGAGTATCTTCCTAAAGATATTGATAATTGGGCTTATATTGGTGAGCACTTAGATGTGGCTGATGTCTTGGGCTTTAAGGCGCGTAATCCAGATGCAGTGTTAAGCTTCCTTAATTACCACCGTGCAACAAAGACTGACTATGAGTTGGTTTGTATGCGTCAGTCCAACGCAATTGCTGTGACCGGGCATCAGGCGGCTAAAACAGCTTTCTATAATGGTGCGAGTGAGTTTGAGATCTTACAAGTTTACTTATCGGCGGTATCACAAGGTGAAAACCAAGTCCCTTACGGCAGTATTGTTGCGCTTAATGAAAACGCAGCGATTTTGCATTACACGGCACTCGAGCAAAAATCGCCAGCCCAGCGTCGTTCATTCTTAATTGACGCCGGAGCTAACTTTAACGGTTATGCATCTGATATCACCCGTAGCTATGCCTTTGAAAAGAATATTTTCGATGATTTGATTACTGCAATGGACAATTTACAGCTGCAGATCATCAATATGATGAAGCCAGGTGTGAGCTATGTGCAATTGCACGTCGAAACTCATTATAAGTTAGCGCAGATCTTGTTGGATTTTGATATTGTCAGCGGCGATGTACAGGGGCTGGTCGAACAGGGCATAACTAGCGTGTTCTTCCCCCATGGATTAGGTCATATGTTAGGTATTCAGGTGCACGACATGGGCGGTTTCCTTGGTGATGATAAAGGCACTCATATTGCCGCTCCTGATGCGCATCCGTTTTTACGTTGTACTCGAGAGTTAGATGTTAATCAGGTACTGACCATAGAGCCGGGTATTTATATTATTGACTCGCTATTAGCGCCGTTAAAACAAGATAAGCGTCAGTCTCAGATTAATTGGAATACGGTAGATACCCTAAGGCCATTTGGTGGTATTCGTATTGAAGACAACGTGATTGTTCATGGCGAGAGTATTGAGAATATGACCCGAGATTTAGGGTTGAATCGCTAATATTTTTCGCTAACTTGGCTGAGATAATCGCGAATAATCGATTGAGAGAACTATTTTGAGCGAGAGCTATCTCATTCCTGCCGCAGAGCTATTATTTGAAGAAGAGATAAAGCATAGTCGCTTTATCTCTTTTCTATTTCACTGCCAGTCTGCAGAAGAGTTGAAGTGTGTACTTACTAACTTAAAGGTTGAGTATCCGGGAGCAAACCATTATTGCTACGCTTTTGTTGGTGGTGCACCAACGGATAACGTCAATATGGGCTCTAGTGATGACGGTGAACCTTCAGGTAGTGCTGGTCGGCCGATGTTAGCGGCGCTACAGGGCGCTAATATTGGTGAAGTTGGGGCAGTTGTTATCCGCTATTTTGGCGGAACTAAACTAGGCGTGGGTGGATTGGTTAGAGCCTATAGTTCGGGGATTAAACAAGCGATTCCTCAGCTGCAAACTCAACTTAAGCAGATCCGTTATCCAGCGACTCTAGTGTGTGATTATCATCAACTCAAAGATGTTGAGCATATTTTTGCCCAATATGACGTGGTGATTGACGACAAACAGTTTAGCGACAATATCGTGATTCAATTTGCTATACCTAAAGCGTTTAAGGTGCAGCTAAACGTCGATCTAGCCACTATGAGTAAAGGCCAGTTGAAAGCCATATTTGCCGAGTAAGTTAGCCAGTTTTATGTTTGCTGATTTATCGGTAATAAGTGTAACAAGCGCTTTGTATTGCAATTGCTGCGGTACAAGGTCATTAATTATGTGTACAAAAATGCGCTGTAGCATTAGCGCGAGTGATGGGAATCAATGCAATATCGAACAATTATAAGAATTACAGGCCTGCTGATGGGGCTGTTTTCTTTATCTTTACTCCCACCTGCCGTGGTAGCCGTTATTTATAAAGATGGTGGCGGCATGGCATTTATTCAGGCGTTTGTATTGTGCCTGATTTTGGGTTTTAGCCTTTGGTATCCCAACCGTGCTCATCGTAAAGATCTGCGTACCCGCGAGGGCTTCTTGCTGGTGGTATTGTTCTGGGTAGTACTCGGCTCTATTGGTGCTGTGCCATTTATTTTCTCTGGCCAACCCTCACTAAGTTTAACCGACAGTTTTTTTGAGTCGTTCTCTGCGCTGACCACCACCGGAGCCACGGTGATTGTTGGCCTCGATAGCCTACCCAAAGCGATTTTGTTCTATCGCCACTTGCTGCAATGGCTTGGTGGTATGGGAATTATTGTACTGGCAGTGGCTATTTTGCCTGTACTTGGCGTTGGGGGGATGCAGCTATATCGTGCCGAAATGCCAGGACCAGTTAAAGACAGTAAGATGACGCCCAGAATTGCTGAAACCGCTAAAGCGCTTTGGTATATCTATTTAGCATTAACCGTCGCTTGTGCCTTTGCTTATTGGTTGGCGGGGATGGATGTGTTTGATGCGATTTGTCACTCATTCTCAACCATTGCCATTGGCGGTTTCTCTACTCACGACGCCAGTATGGGCTACTTTGACAGCCCTACAATCAATCTGATCTGTGTAGTGTTTCTGCTGATTGCAGCACTGAATTTTAGCTTACACTTTGCGGCATTTTCTCGCCGCGGCATTAACCTTAGAGTTTACTTTAGGGACGCCGAGTTTAAAGTGCTCATTGCGATTCAATTGGTGCTAACTGCCATCTGTTTTGTCACCCTGTATGGCTCAGGCATTTATGACTCGGCAGAAGAAACTTTTGATTATGCACTGTTCCAAGCGGTATCGATTTCCACTACTGCCGGCTTTGGTACCGAGAGTTTTCACGCTTGGCCGCTGTTCTTACCTATCTTGCTAATTTTCTCTAGTTTTATTGGCGGCAGTGGTGGCTCAACAGCAGGCGGTATTAAAGTCATTCGAGTTATTTTGTTGTTATTGCAAGGCTCTCGCGAGTTAAAGCGCTTGGTACATCCACGTGGTATGTTTTCTATTCGTATTAGTGGTAACGCACTGCCAGATAGGGTTATTGATGCGGTATGGGGGTTCTTCTCTGCTTACGCGTTAGTGTTTGTAGTGTGCATGCTTATTTTGATGGCACAAGGGATGGATGCGATTACCGCTTTTAGTGCTACAGCTGCTTGCTTGAATAACCTAGGTCCAGGTTTAGGTGAGGTGGCGAGTAACTACGCCAGTATTGGCGATGGTGAAAAGTGGGTGCTATTGTTTGCCATGCTGTTTGGCCGATTAGAAGTGTTTACTCTGTTAATTTTGTTTACGCCGACCTTCTGGAAAAACTAAATTAAGTGTAAAGATAGTTACTCGATTGCTTAGGCTAAGCTAGCGTTAATTATTGAGTAGTATATTCAAGATATGACAGGCCGTTGGCCATAGTTTGTGTCTAGTTATAACCCTGTATTAATCGGGAAATAGTAGGAAGTAAATGAACAAAACTCTCATTATTTATTCGACTGTCGATGGCCAAACCAAAGCAATTTGTGAGCAAATCAAAAAGATCACCCAAGAACATGATAACGAGGTGACTTTGACCTCATTGGAAAATGCTGAAGCATTGGGCTTAGCTCAGTTCGATAAGGTATTGGTTGCGGCAAGTATTCGTTATGGTAAACACCGACCCGAACTATATCAGTTTATTAATCGTCATCATGCGGTGCTCAATGCCAAACAAAATGCATTCTTTACCGTCAATGTTGTTGCACGTAAACCGGAAAAAAATACTCCAGAAACGAATCCTTATATGAAAAAGTTTTTGGAACTTTCGCTGTGGCAACCACAACAGTTAGCCGTGTTTGCTGGCAAAATTGATTACCCTAAATATCGCTTATTCGATAAGGTAATGATCCGCTTTATTATGTGGATGACCAAAGGGCCGACAGATACAACAGGTACCTTTGAATTTACCGATTGGAATAAAGTCGACGAGTTTGCTCGAGCGTTTTCTGAACGCTAAAGCACCGCAAATTAGACCCAAAAAAGCCTGCTGTTTAGCAGGCTTTTTTGTTTTAGTTTATTGAGCGCAATATTTGCGATGCAGTATTGAAATAACTTCAGTGACTTGCTCATTTTTAAGAGTGTAATAAACCACTTGAGAGCTTTTACGGGTGGCAACTAAGTCTTCAGAGCGTAATACCGCTAAATGTTGTGATAGCGCTGATTGACTAAGGGGAACTGTTTTATTAAGTTCAGTAACGCTTAACTCTTTATCTAGTAATAAGCATAAGATCATTAGGCGGTATGGGTTGGCAATCGCTTTTAGCCATTTAGCCGCGCTTTCAGCATTTGTGACCATTGCATTCGCATCTATTTCTTGCTGCATACTTATGCTTACTCCATAGCCTTCAATTAGTTAATTCTAATTGAGTGGTATTGATAAAACAATATACTTCCAGATTACCATTTTAACAATTTTTGATGCCGATAATATGAGCTATACCTAATTTGTGATCCATTCTCCTTTAAAAACTGCGATTTGCTGTAACAATGTCTTTAAACAACAAATTCTCTATTGGGATTAAGATGAAATCTGTTCTGGTACTCTATTATTCACGTGGTGGTCATACTGCCAGAATTAGCCGTGCGATTGCCGACCACCTAGCGAGTGTTGGTCACAAGTGCGATATGATGCATATCAATGAAGCTAAAGCTGAAGGCATCGATTGGCAAAAGTATGATGTTGTTGCTTTGGGGGCTTGCGTACTTTACGGCACTTACCATAAGACTGTATTTGAATTTGCAGCCCAACATCAAGCTGAGCTAAATGCAAAAGCGACCAGTTTTTTTAGTGTTAACGTGGTTGCGCGAAAACCTGAAAAACGTGTTCCTGAAAATAATAAATATCTGCAGAAGTTTATTGAGCTATCGGCATGGAAACCAAACGACGTAAAAGTGATTGCCGGTAAGGTAGATTACCCATCTTGGCGTTGGTATGACAGAATGATGATCCAACTAATTATGAAGATCACCGATGGGCCGACCGATCCTAAAGCAATAATTGATTACACTGATTGGGAAGATGTGAAAGTTTACGCTGAGCATCTCGTTAGCTTAGCTAAATAGGTGACAGACTTAAAAGCCGCACTTGATGCGGCTTTTTTGTAGCTGAAAAACAGGGTTAATACTTCCAAAAGCTTGGATGGAATAATACTGCAACCGTTAAGATCTCTAAGCGTCCAAGTAGCATCCCAATCGCTAATGCCCATTTGGCCACGTCAGGTAAAGTGGAAAAGTTTCCTGCTGGACCAATAGTGCCACCTAATCCTGGTCCCACGTTGGTAACTGCGGTAATGGCGCCCGTAAAGCTAGTGACAGGGTCTAGCCCGGTAAGCACTAACACTATAGATAGCAGTACGATTACCATCACAAATAATAATATGAAGGTAACTAGGGAGCGGACAATGTCATCTTTAATGATGCGGTTGTTATAACGCTCTTTAAACACGCCATTGGGATGAAACTGTTGTTTTAACTGCTCACGCATAACCACACCGGCTATTTGGAAACGGAAGATTTTTATCCCGCCAGAGGTTGAGCCAGAACAGCTACCAACAAACATTAAAAATAGAAAGGCTATGTTGGCTAGAGCGCCCCAAGCCGTATAGTCAGTTAGGCCATAACCGGTAGTTGTCACAACGGAAACCACATTAAAGCTGGCTAAGCGTAGAGCATCTAAAGCGGCTATTTCTCTGCTACTCCAAAGCCATAATGCTAATGTGCAAGAAACAAAAATAACAAACTTTAAAAAGCCTTTTACCTGAGCGTCATTCCAAATTTTTATTGAGCGATGTTGCACCATATAAACAAACATCAATAAGGGTAAACCACCTGCCAGCATAAAAGTGGTACCAACCCAGTGAGCTTCGTTTGAAAAGGCCGCCATAGATTGGTCGGAAGTTGAATAGCCGCCAGTCGACAGGGTTGTCATGGCGTGGTTTATGGCTTGAAACCAGCTCATGCCGCTGTTGTGATAAGCAAGAAAACATAAAAAAGTCAGCAGGCAATAAACAATAAACAAATTCTTTGCCATAGATTGAGTTCGCGGTGTGGTTTTATCACTCCAATCAGACGACTCGGTTCTAAAAAGCCGCATACCACCGACATTTAAAAATGGCAGTACAGCTACCGCCATTACAATAAAACCTATGCCACCCATCCACTGCAATAGTGAGCGCCAAATAAGGATGCTGTGATCCATGGTATCTAACCCCGACAGCACTGTTGAACCTGTGGTGGTGATCCCTGACATGGTTTCAAAGAATGCGTCGGTATAATTAATGCCGTGATACAAGGTAAAAGGCATCGCTGCAAATAAGCTGACAATAACCCAAGTAAGGCAGGTTAATAAAAACATGTCGCGAATGTTGAGGTGTAACTTAGTGCTTTGGCCTTGATGCATACAAAAACTCGCAGCCGTTCCTGCAACGAGAGATGAGATCATAAAGGCGGCAACAGTTTCTTCACCATAATAAAGGGCAAAGGCACCGGGTATTAGCATAAAGCCTGTCAGTGTCGACAGGAAAATACCTAGAATAAATAGCAGTGGGCGATAGTTCAGCATAATAGGTTATACCAATCTAAGTGAGAAGATGCTCGGCGAGGAGCCTTTCCTGTAGTGCAATTACCAAGTACATTGTTAGCTCCCCTTGATAACCTCGAGTTACAGGCTATAAAGGGGCAATATATTTAAGTGTTGATACAGCAACACGCTTTAAAAGAAAAAGGCGCTCGGTTGGAACAGCTTTTCAACTTCGCCAACAAACTTCTTGTTTACTAAGAAGAGAATGACATGGTCACCTTGTTCGATAACTGTTTTATCGTGAGCCATAAGTACTTCTTCATCGCGCACGATTGCGCCAATAGTCGTACCTGGTGGCAGCTTGATTTCACTAATCTGTTTACCAACAACTTTAGATGTATTTGCATCACCATGAGCAATGGCTTCAATGGCTTCAGCTGCACCGCGGCGTAGTGAGTAAACGTTACAGATGTCACCTTGGCGAATATGAGTTAGTAGAGCTGAAATAGTGGCTTGTTGTGGTGATATTGCAATATCAATATTGGCTTCTTGTACGATATCGACATAAGCCTCACGCTGGATCAACACCATTACTTTTTTCGCACCCATGCGTTTAGCTAAGAGTGCTGCCATGATGTTGGCTTCATCATCATTGGTGACTGCTATAAATACATCAGTTTGGTCGATATGCTCTTCAAGTAGTAGCTCTTGATCTGATGCGTCACCACAAAATACCGTGGTATTTTCAAGCTTTTCTGACAACTCTTCTGCGCGCTCTTGCTTACGTTCAATCAGTTTTACTGAATGATTACGCTGCAGTTGTTTGGCTAGGCCTAAACCAATATTACCACCACCAGCAATCATAATATTACGGTAGGAGTTATCGAGCTTTTGCATCTCACTCATAACCGCACGCACGTGGCGACTATCTGCAACGAAGAATACTTCATCATCGGCTTCGATAATGGTGGTTCCGCGAGGCATGATAGGGCGACCTTGTCTAAAAATAGCAGCTACCCGGGTATCAATATTAGGCATATGTTCACGCAGGGCGGCGAGGGCGTTACCCACTAATGGGCCACCGTAATATGCACGCACTGCGACTAGACTCAGTCTGCCCTCGGCAAATTCAAGCACTTGCAATGCACCAGGATATTCAACTAAGCGACCAATATAAGCGGTAACTAGCTGTTCAGGAGCAATGAGCTCATCAATAATAAAGCCGCCGCGTGGACGGTTTTCAGCGTTCTTGGTTTCGCTATCAATAAAAAGTTTATCGCGCAGACCTAAGTATTGCTCTGAGCGAATTCGGGCAATTTTGGTCGGGGTACCGTACAGTGAATACGCAATCT
The DNA here is from genome assembly GCF_023283845.1 of Shewanella marinintestina. Lineage (GTDB taxonomy): Bacteria > Pseudomonadota > Gammaproteobacteria > Enterobacterales > Shewanellaceae > Shewanella > Shewanella marinintestina. The sequence goes on along the minus strand of NZ_JAKILC010000022.1, from coordinate 12,903 downwards.
GGCAGGCTGCCATATTACACTCGTCACTGTTGGTTACCGCAATCAGCATATCTGCGTCTTCGGCACCGGCCTCTTTTAATACACTTGGATGAGCACCGTGACCCACAACCACTCGTAAGTCGTACTTATCTTGTAGCGAACGTAAGCGGTTTTTGTCGTTATCGACAATGGTGATGTCATTGTTTTCGCCAACTAAGTTTTCGGCTAATGTGCCGCCAACTTGTCCCGCACCCAAAATGATAATTTTCATTGCCGTACTAATCCTTCACTAGGCGAGCGTAATAAAAGCCGTCCATATTGTCTTGCCCTGGAACAATCTGCCAACCAATATCATCTGGATTAGCTTGTTCTTCGATAGGCACCAAGGTTGCATCTGGCGTTCTAGCTAAAAATGCACTGACTTGATCTCTGTTTTCCTGAGGCAATATTGAACATGTTGCATATAGGAGTGTGCCACCTGACTTTAACCACTTCCAGCAATGATCAAATATTTGTGACTGTAATTGAGCCAACTCTTCGATGTCGTTGTTCTTTCTTAGCCACTTAATATCGGGGTGACGACGGATCACGCCCGTTGCTGAACATGGGGCATCAAGTAAAATTCGGTCAAACTGTTCGCCTTGCCACCAAGAGTCGATGTCGGCTGCATCACCATGAATACATTCGGCTTTGAGCGATAATCTATCAAGATTTTGCTGCACTCGTTCAAGACGTTTCGCGTCAAAATCAACGGCTACCAATTTAATGTTTGGTGCAAGTTCCAACAGGTGGCAAGTTTTACCGCCTGGTGCTGCACAGGCATCAAGTACCAGTTCATCACCTTGTGGAGCCAATAACGTTGCTGCCCATTGTGCGGCACCATCTTGTACTGAAGCCGCCCCAGTTTCAAAACCAGGTAGCTGCATTACATCACGCGGACTGCTTAATAAAATTGAATCTGGGCTGTTACCCGCTTCAGCTTCAATCTCTAAACCCGCTAATGCTTGTAAGTAGGTTTCTCTTGTTTGTGATTGTTGATTGTTACGCAACCACATTGGAGGGCGCTCATGGCTTTGCTCAATCACGTTTTTCCAGTTATCTGGATAAGCCTCTTTTAAGCGCTTAATGATCCAAGCTGGAGTGTTGTATGCCAGAGTGTCATTGTCAGTTGCTAAAGGCTTTTCTTGGCGTTGAATATTACGTAAAACACCGTTAACTACCTTAACTAAGCCTTCAAACTTTAACTGACGGCAGGCTTCGGCTGTTTCTGATATCGATGCATGACTTGGAATACGAGTGAAATACAGTTGATAGCAACCTACAAGCAATAGCTGGTGGACAATACGTTGCTTGCCTTTCATCTGCTTACTCATGCAGTCACTGACTTGCTTGTCGAGTTGTGGCAAGTAGCGCATTACGCCATAGCAAAGCTCGGCAAGTAGTGCTTTGTCTTTACCATTATCAAGGTGTCTTTGTTGATCTGGTAATGCAACTGACAGAGAAATACCCTTTTCTAGCACCTGAAAAACGACCTTCGCGGCCAAAGCTCTTAAGTTCATTGGTGATTAAGCCTCTTGATTGTCAGAACTAGCTAGCACAGTGCCCGGAGTAAACCAGTCTGCTCTTGAGTTGAGTATGTCGGCAACACTTAATGGTTTTTTGCCTGGCAGTTGCATTTGTGTAATGGTTAATACGCCATCACCTGTGGCAATACTAATACCTGCTTTATCGGCAGATAAAATAGTACCTGGTTGCTTGGAGCTTGTTTCATCGCTCACATGGCTTTGCCATACTTTTATGGTATTGCCTTCGTGCTCGTAGTGACTGACAGGCCAAGGATTGAAAGCGCGGACTTCACGCCATAATGCGCTAGCCGACTTTGACCAATCTAAGCGTGCTTCTTCTTTCGATAACTTTTCAGCGTAGTTAGCTAGTGCCTCATTTTGTTTTTCGGCAGGTAAGCGATCTTCTGCAATAGCAGCTAAGGCTTCAACAAGTGCACTCGGACCTTGCTCGGCTAACTTTTCATAAAGAGTTGCAGAGGTATCTGTATCTTCGATTTTTAGCTGAGTCTTAAGCAGCATGTCGCCGGTATCTAAGCCAATATCCATTTGCATAATGGTGACGCCTGTTTCGGTATCACCTGCCCATAATGCGCGTTGAATCGGCGCTGCACCGCGCCAGCGAGGTAAAATTGAACCATGCACATTAATGCAACCAAGGCGAGGGGTGTCTAATACTACTTTTGGTAAAATAAGCCCGTACGCCACAACAACCATTATGTCTGCATTTAGCGCGGCGAGTTCAGCTTGCGCTTCTTCGTCACGTAAAGATTTTGGTTGGTAAACTGCGATGTCATTTTCAAGCGCTAGTGCTTTAACTGGGCTAGCTTGTAATTTCTTGCCTCGGCCAGCAGGTCTGTCTGGTTGAGTGTATACCGCAATTACATTGTGCTCTGAATCGATTAGCGCTTGAAGATGGCGTGCAGCGAAGTCTGGTGTTCCTGCAAAAATGACATTTAATGGTTTCAAAAATTTATCCTTGTTTTGCTTCTAGACGAGCCGCTTTTTCTAGTTTCTGTTTGATACGTTGGCGCTTTAATGGCGACAGGTAATCAACGAATAGCTTGCCTGATAAATGGTCGAGTTCATGCTGTAGGCAAATAGCGAACAGTCCGTCAGCCTCAAGAGTAAATTCTTTACCATCGCGGTCGAGTGCTTTAATTGTCACAAATTCGGCACGGTCTACTTTAGCGTAAACGCCTGGAACAGACAGGCAGCCTTCTTCATTACAAAAGTCACCGCTCTTAGCAATAATCTCTAGGTTGATGAAAACCGTCGGGCGTTCTTCATCATCTTGAAGATCCATAACGATAAGTTGGTGGTGATAATTAACTTGGGTCGCTGCCAGACCAATACCTTTCTCTTCGTACATTGTTTCGAACATATCGTCGATTTGTGTTTGAAGTGCAGAGTTAAACTCTGTGATTGGCTTGGCAACCGTACGTAATCTTTCATCTGGAAATTGTAAAACTTTTAATAAACTCATATCTAAACTCTTAACAAGTCTGTCAAAATTGAGCCAGTTAGTTATACTGACTTTTGCTAATGGCTCAATTTTAGTCGTTAGCGGCATTCAATAACAGCAAAAGCTCTACTAATACTTTAATAAAAGAGCAAATAGCATGGATACCCTGATGAAACAGTTAATATTCTTGGCTTTACTTACAATTGGTTCCACCTCTGTATTCGCTGATACGTTGACGCTTAAGTCGGGGCACCCAGACTCTTATGTGGTGAAGAAAGGCGATACTCTATGGGATATTTCAGCATCTTTCCTCAAAGATCCTTGGCGCTGGCCTAAACTTTGGGGCGTTAATCCACAAGTCGCAAACCCGCATCTAATTTATCCCGGCGATAAACTCACTTTAGTGTTTATTGATGGCGAGCCTCGTCTAGTGATGAAGCCCCATATTAGAAAGAGCCCACAGGGGCGAATTTCTGCCAAAGATGGTGCAATTCCAGCTATCGACCTTTCGCTAATTCAACCTTATTTGCTACAAAATCGTGTTGTTGATGAGGATTGGTTCGAGCTACAGCCCAAAGTCATGGGAGGCGAGAGCCCGTCTAAGTTCCATGTTGTTTCTGATATTATTTATGTCCAAGGTGAGCTGACAGTCGGTGATAAGTTGGGCGTGTATGCTGATGGACGTACATTTAAGAGCAGTGATGGAGAAAACCTTGGTTTAGAAGTTATTCTATCTGCTTCGGGAAGAGTTATTGAATCAGGCCCTGTTTCTAAAGTCGAATTACTGAGTAATTTACGTGAAACGGCAGCAGGCTATCGGGTGCTGCCTATAGAAGATGATTCATTAATGTCAGCTTACTTTATGCCGCGTGCCGCACATCTAGAACTGCCTGCGTCAGTGCTTGCTTCAGGTAAAGATATTCGAGCAATGGGTAAGCTGGATGTGGTTTACCTTGATCGTGGAGCCGAAGATGGTCTTGAAACTGGGCAGGTTTTTTCAATATTTAAAGATGGAAAAGTGGTGGTGATTGATGGCGATGGCATACCTGTGCAGCCACATGATCGTAATCGTTATGAAAAAATACTTGCTAACGTCTCATCAGATAACGCAATTAAAATGCCGGACCTTTATCGCGGTAAGCTGATGGTATTCAAAGTGTTCGATAAAACCAGTATGGGTATTATATTGGTTAACGAGCGCCCTGTAAGAGTTGCTGATAAATTAGTGACACCTGACTCGCTGATTGGCAGTGAGTAGACTAAGATTAAGATAAGCTTTGATATCGATGTTGAATCGGCATTAGCATCGATTTTTTAAAGGATTATCTATTAACAATAAGCTGGTCGATTGGCTAGTTGTTTCTGCGGTATCTGGGCTAGGACCCGCTCGGATTAAACAATTATTAAACTACATGGATGTAGCAGAGTTAAAGCAAAGGTTAGCGCATGAGCCCCAAGCGTTGCCTTTGCCAGAATCGTTACTCCAGTCCTCGTTATCTCCCGATTATGCTCTGGTTGAGGCTGCATTGTCTTGGCAGCAGTCAGCCGATAATCATCACCTTGTTTGCATTGATGATCCATTTTACCCGCCATTACTAAAGCAAATTACAGATCCTCCTACTGTACTGTTTTTAAAAGGTCATATTGATGGATTACTATTCCCGAGTATCGCTATTGTTGGCAGTCGTAATGCGACCGTCGGTGGCAAGAAAGTGGCCTATGAGTTGGCAGCGCAGCTGGCTGGTCAAGGTTTATCTATTACCAGTGGTATGGCGTTAGGTATTGATGGCGTTGCACATCAAGCGGCCATTGATATAGGTAAACCTAGCCTAGCGGTTTTAGGCACAGGGGTAGATGTGGTTTACCCTAAACGGCATAAGAGTATTTATCAAAATATTCAACAGGATGGTTGTGTTATTAGTGAGTTTTGGCCAGCGGTTAAACCTTTCGCTGGTAATTTTCCGAAACGAAACCGGATTATTAGCGGTCTAACTATAGGAACCTTAGTGGTGGAAGCGGGTTTGAAAAGTGGTTCGTTAATTACAGCGCGCCTAGCTAATGAGCAAGGGCGAGAGGTATTTGCTATTCCTGGTAGTGTACTTAGCGGGCAAAGTGAGGGGTGCCATAAATTATTACGTGAAGGGGCTAAGTTGGTGGAGTCTGTTAGTGATATTTTCGAAGAAGTTACACCTTTATCGCATTATCACCTTGAAGAAGTTAAGTCGTGCCACCATATAGTGGGGGAAAGCGCCTCTGATTTGCCATTTTCCTCGCTGTTAGCTAGTGTAGGCTATGAGACTACAGCAATAAATGATGTGGTCGAGCATAGTGGAAAAACCATAGAGCTAGTATTGGAGCAATTGCTTGAACTCGAGCTGCAAGGTTGGATTACTGCAGTCCCTGGTGGTTATATAAGATTGAAGAGGAGCTAGCCATGTTTGATATCCTCATGTATTTATTTGAAAACTATGTTCATAGTGAAGTTGAACTTCTTGTTGATGAAGACGAACTGACTAAAGAGTTAACTCGTGCTGGATTTCACCAAAGCGAGATTATTAAAGCCCTTGCTTGGTTAGAGCATTTAGCTGATTTGCAAGAAGCGGGTACTCCTTATCTTTGCAATCATGATCAGCACTCATTCCGTATTTATACTGAAGCAGAGATGGAAAAGATTGACGTCGAGAGCCGTGGTTTCTTACTGTTTTTAGAGCAAATTAAAGTGCTTAGCGTGGAAACTCGTGAAATGGTGATTGATCGTGTGATGGAAATTGACGAGCCAACGTTGACCTTAGACGATTTAAAGTGGGTCATCTTGATGGTGTTATTTAATGCCCCAGGCCATGAGTCAGCCTATGAGCAGATGGAAGATCTGATCTTTGAGCAGCCGGATGGACGTTTACACTCATAAATGAGCTGAATACGATAGAACAAAGGAGGCCAGAGCCTCCTTTTTTGTACATGGATGTGCGTAAATAGGAATTATGTTTAGAACTTCAGGTGATTCTCACCATGGGCTAAATGTTTTGGCTGTAGGTAATCGCGATAGTCATACCTACCTTGCTTACGCAAACCAGATTTAGCTTTTTCTTCGCTATCATTAAAGGCATTTACCTGCGTGGTTAACCAATCTGCAAACTGTGGCTGGTGCTTGGTTAATGATGCCATCAACTGCTCATAACCTTCGAAATAGTCCGTTTTAAGGAAATGACTTAATTGGACAAAGTCTGCGTGATGGTTTTCAGCTAAGAAGCGGATAGCCATATAGCTCCATTTATAGGTTCTGTCTTGACCATCTTTATATTCAGTAGCAAAAATCTCTTCTAAAGTCGGGGCTTGTTCTAAATCGCGCTTAATTACGCGCAGAGTAGAAGGATTGTTATCGCCTTTAGCAATATATTCAGCTAAACCCTCTGACCACCACACCATCTTTGCTGGGAAGTGGCCAAATCCGCCATATTTAACGAAGTGTCCATCCAAGTAGTGGACGTATTCATGGTTGAGGTTCCATACCTTAAACTCAGGTTCAATCCACCATTGACGATAAGCAAAGAAAGTTGCTTGGTTACCGGGTTTAGATGGCGAGCCCTCAATATACATACCACCATTATCAGTATGAATATCAAAAATTAGCTGACCGTATAAATGGTATTGGCTCCAATTTTTAAAGGCGACTACTCGTAAAGCATTATTAAAATCATTTGCTGCCGGTTTATGTTCAGTGGCTAATACTTGGTGGAACGTCGACTCTTGTGAGGTGAGCTTAGTGCAGCTTTCATTGAGCTCTGCTTGATTAAGATCTTGCGCGAGAATAAACAGACTGTCAGAACAATAGTACTTGATCGGTAATACTGTTTTCAGTTCTGGAATGCGGCAAATCTCGCTATTCTTCTCACATAACTCTTGACCCGCGAACGTATTCACGTGAAAACCTGCCGTATAGATGTCCTTAGCAGCATTACCACGCAGGCTCACATCATTCTTAGCTATGGTTGCGACTGCAGCGTCTAAGGCCAGCTCTTGCTGTGTTGCTTCACCAGTGTCTGATGAGGGCAAGGTTAGGCGATATAAAGCTAGCGCCCAATAGGCATTTGTTCGTGGCCAATCTTGGTTGGCGCGAATACTTGCAGGATTTGCTGCAAAATCGAGTAAGGCACTATCTAAACCTGTTGCAAGTAAGGTTGTAGCTAGCTCGCCGTCAACATCTTTACGGGCTTTATTGAGTAAGAAACCGTAAGCTTTTAGCGTTTCTAATAGTGCGTAATCGTTAGTGCTGTTTGAGCTGGAGTTGGTGAGTTGTTTTAATTGAATATTGAGTTGTGCCACTAGTGGCGCTAGGGCAAGTGCTGCTTGGTTATCGTCAAAGTAACGGTACAGGGTAACGGCATACTGCTCTTGCAGGCGAGGCTGATCTCGTAATCTCCCTGAATCTGTTAGTTTCTGTAAGGCGCTAGCGAGTGCGTTTATGTCAGTGTCATTAAGTTCATCTGCAGGGCCGTAATAACTAAAGGCTCTAAAGTAATAAAGTAGCTTGTCGATGGTTTGAATATTTTGCTGACTTGCTAATGCCGCAGTTGCTTGTTGAAAGTCATTGATTGTGAGTAATGAGCTTTCAGGGCTAAATAACTGACTTTCAGAGGCTGAAGTAATCTGTTTGATAACTTGAGGATTGATTACGGGCTGCTCAACTGTGGCGCATCCAGATATCGAACCTAGTAGACTGACTATAATAGTAATAGCGAGCTTTGAGGCTGTATTCATTTTTATCCCTTTAGATTTATTTTTATATTATTGAATACAATATATCATCGCTTTTTACGAAATTCTAACACTGGAATATAAAACTTAAGCGATTCCTTGGTAGAATAGCGCCATATAGATGAATTGAGATAATCATGGCTAAAATCGATCAACAACTGTTTACAACGCACGAGCACGCTCTTGAGAAAGAGTTTGAGCTTTGCCCTAAATGTGGCTGCGAGTTGTCGCTGAAACACAGTAAACACGGTGGGTTTATAGGCTGTAATAATTACCCTAGTTGTGATTACACCAGACCTTTGGTGCAACACGAATCGATTGAAACACAAGTCATTCAAGGTTCAGTTTGCCCAGACTGTGGTAGTGAATTGGCGGTTAAGTCTGGTCGTTTTGGAATATTTATAGGCTGTACTAATTATCCAGCCTGTAGTCATATTGAAAAACATGACCAAGCAGATGCAGAAGACGAGATAGCTTGCCCTAAATGTAAATCAGGTCATATTGAGCATAGAACCAGCCGTTTTGGTAAGTCGTTTTATGCTTGTAGCGGTTATCCTAAGTGTAAATTTCTAGTCAATTACCCTCCGGTTGCTGAACCTTGCCCAGACTGTGGTTTTGGTATTTTGGTTGAGCGTAAAGGAGCGGCAGGTATGCGTTTGGAGTGTCCTGAAAAGGCTTGTAAATACAAACGCGCAGTTTAAATCACCATATTAACTTTCACTAATGCCACTTTTGAGTAATCATGGCGGCATATATTTTATGGCCTAGTACAAGGTGAAGAGAGATAAATGTTAGAAGTATTGCCTGCTGACGTTGCTGAGCTTGTTATACAAGGTGGCGTTATCGCTTATCCAACTGAGGCTGTATTTGGCTTAGGTTGCGATCCTGATAATAATGATGCCATTGAACAACTATTACAGATCAAACAGAGACCTTGGCAAAAAGGCCTAATTCTCGTGGCTGGTGAGTATCAACAGTTAAAGCCATATATTGATGAGTCTCAATTAACGGCTGAGCAGTTGCTATTCGCCAAGAGCAAATGGCCAGGACCTTATACTTTTATTATGCCGATTAAGCCTGGGTTATCTAAATTGCTAAGCGGTAGCTTTGACTCTATTGCTGTGCGTGTTACAGCACATGAAGGAGTTAAAGCGCTATGTGCTGCAATCAATAAACCTATAGTGTCAACCAGTGCAAATTTATCAGGGCAAGAGCCTGCACTATCAGCTGCAAGCATCAAACAACAGTTTGACGGCATTATTGCTGGGTTAGTTAAAGGCGAATTAGGCATTCAAGCCTCACCATCAACGATTATTGATGCCAAAACAGGCACCATTTTAAGACAAGGTTAATTAGCCTCTATAAAAAGGAATAATATGAGCATCCCAGATCCGGCAGTAGTAAAAGCTTTCTTACTCGATCTTCAAAATCGTATTTGTAATGGATTAGCAGCGTTAGATGGCGTTGCAACATTTGCTGAAGATTCCTGGAAGCGTGAAGAGGGGGGTGGCGGGCAAAGCCGAGTATTAACCGGTGGTGCAGTATTTGAACAAGCTGGAGTGAATTTTTCCCATGTCATGGGGGCATCTATGCCTGCATCGGCAACGGCGCATCGCCCTGAGCTAGCTGGCCGTAGTTTTGAAGCTATGGGAGTCTCGCTAGTTATTCATCCCAATAATCCACATATTCCAACGACTCATGCCAATGTACGCTTTTTTATTGCCAGTAAAGAAGGTGCGGATCCTGTGTGGTGGTTTGGTGGTGGCTTCGACTTAACGCCTTATTACCCTTATTTAGAAGATGTAGTGGACTGGCACCAAAGTGCTAAGTCTTTGTGTGAACCTTTTGGTGAAGAGGTTTACCCTAAATATAAGCAGTGGTGTGATGAATATTTCTGGTTGCCACACCGTAATGAAACTCGCGGTGTAGGTGGCTTGTTCTTTGATGACCTTAATAAGCAAGGGTTTGAGCAGAGTTTTGCCTTTATGCAAGCAGTAGGTAATGGCTTCCTCACAGCGTATGCTCCTATTGTTGAGCGCCGAAAAGATACCGAATATGGTGAGCATGAACGACAGTTTCAGCTATACCGTCGTGGTCGCTACGTTGAATTTAACCTGGTTTATGATCGTGGCACGCTATTTGGCTTGCAAACTGGTGGCCGCACAGAGTCGATATTAATGTCGATGCCGCCACTTGTTCGCTGGGAATATGCTTATACGCCAGAAGTGGGTAGTCCAGAGTCATTATTGTATAGTGACTTCCTTAAACCAAGAGATTGGTTAAGCCTATAATTCTATGCGTCAATCTAGGTGCGCAGGGAATATGCTTACATGCCAGAAGCGGGTAATCCTGAGGCACAACTCTATAGTGATTACCTTAAGCCTAGAGATTGGCTTAGTCTCTAAGCGAGCATAACCCTACGATAGAAACCAATGATACTAGGGTGTTATTGGTTTCGCATATGATCAGCAAGTGTTGATATCGCACTATATATCGCTTGCTGATGCTGCTGTTCTTCCACTTCTATCTCTATCGCAGCGTTCATACATACTAACCATTGATCTCGCATAGTCTCATCGACTTTAAACGGCATGTGTCTGGCACGTAGTGCAGGATGTCCATGTTTTTGCTGATACAATTGTGGCCCACCAAGCCAACCGCTTAGAAATTCAAATAGCTTTTGTTCTGACTCTTCAATTGGCGCTCTATGAATTGCGAGTAATTCTTGAGTAGTTGGGTTGCTTTGCATCTGAGCATAAAACTGATGAGCAATCGCGCGAATAACCTGTTCACCACCGATACGGTCATAGGCATTAGATTGGTTTGGGTCTCTGTCTTGAGATGTACCTTGATGACTGTCAGGCTTACCAATGATCTTTTTTAACCAGTTCATTTAATTGCTCTACTTCTACTAATGGTTTTATTTTTATAAAAGCTATAGTCAGTTTAACGAGTAACGGGTTTACTCTGCAAACTGTTGCCAGAATATCAAAGCTGAAAATAACTCCAATAGAAGCGATTGCCTAGCTGAGGATCCGAGTTACACTGTTATTTTTCATGGCAAAGAGAAATAGGTATGACTCAACGATACGCAGTATTTGGCAACCCAATTAGCCATAGTAAGTCCCCTAAAATACATACTATGTTTGCTAAAGAGACGACTCAGTCACTTACTTATGAGGCGATTCTTGCTCCTATCGATGAATTTCAGCAGAGCTTTAATGCCTTTACTGCAGCAAACGGTCGTGGCGCTAACGTTACAGTGCCATTTAAAGAGCAAGCATTTGCCTTGTGTGATGAACTCAGCGAGCAGGCAAAGCTTGCTGGTGCTGTGAATACTTTATCTGTAATGGCCGATGGAAAAATTCGTGGTGATAATACCGATGGCTTAGGTTTAGTTGCGGATCTCGAAAGAAACTTAGGCAGTCTTACTGGGCTTAATGTTCTTCTTGTTGGAGCTGGTGGCGCCGCAAGAGGTAGTGTGCTGCCATTAATTCAGGCAGGAATTGCCAAGCTTACTATCGTTAACCGCACACAAGCTAAGGCTGAAACACTCGCTGCACTTTTTTCCAGTTATGGCGAAGTAGAGGCTTTACCGATAAGTCATACGGGCAAAAACTATGATGTGATCATTAATTCAACCTCATCAAGCTTAAGTGGTGAGGTGCCTAATATCAGTCGCGATACGATTACGCCACAAACTGTTTGCTACGATATGATGTATGGCAAGCAGCCAACAACATTCAATGTGTGGGCTAAAGCGCAGGGGGCTAAACATACCATCGATGGCTTAGGTATGTTGGTAGGCCAAGCCGCAGAAAGCTTTAATATTTGGCGCAGAATAAAGCCAAGTGTTGAGCCTGTATTAATTCTGCTACGAGCTGAACTGTAATTTGAGATAAATTTGAGAGAAAAATGAATCAAAGTATTTTATTCCCCGATCTTCAAGACTGGGACTCGGGAAGCCAGGTTGTGGTATTTCCAGCACAGGTACAAGGGGCCAACGTTGAGTGTCGCATTAGTCTGCAAAGATTAGCCTTATTTTCATCAGAAGCACTGACGGCGGAAACCTGTGATATTGAAGCTAAAGCGTTAGCTGTATTTGATGAATACCGTTTTGATATAGAAGAAGAGGTTGAAATGCTCATCGAACAGGAGTCATTCGACGAGCAAGGAAGAGTCGTACTTATCTAAGTCGATAGTAGAAGCCGCTAATTAGCCTTCTTGCAAATATTCATTCTTGAGTCTGACGTAGTTGTCAGCTGATTGGGGCAAGAAAGCGAGTTCAGCATCTGTTAGGGGCCTTGCTTGTTTGGCTGGGCTGCCGACATAAAGAAAACCACTCTTAAGAATCTTACCTGGTGGGACTAAAGACCCCGCGCCTAAAATTACATCATCTTCTAATACCGCGCCATCAAGAATGATTGCGCCCATACCTACTAGAATACGATTGCCGACTTGGCAGCCATGCAGCATAGCTTTATGACCAATGGTGACGTCATCACCAATAATCAATGGATGACCTGCAGGTAAAGATGGGGATTTTCGAGTCACATGTAAAACAGTGCCGTCTTGGATATTAGAACGTTTACCTATGTAGATATGGTTTACATCTCCACGTGCTGCAACTAAAGGCCAAACACTGGCATCTTCATCAAGGGTGATGTCACCGACTAATACTGCAGCCTCATCGATATAAACACCTTCTTTAAGTGTCGGTACGGCACCTTTATAAGATCGTAGTGAGCTATTGTTTCTAGAGTTTGACATCTAAAAGTCCTAATTATGGTGTTTTTAGCATTATAAAGCCTAAAAAGTGGCTAGTCAGTGGGTTTTGTGAGCAAACGATTATAAAAGTTCGATTTTGTTCATTATTGCTCTTGCGCTTTAATCTCACATCCCTATAATGCGCATCCACTGACACGGCACAGCAGGCCAACTACCTAGGTAGCAAGGGACTTGCAGCAGTGTTAGAGGTTCGAGAATCGAAAGAGATTTGAATCAGGTGACAATCGCTTTAGAAGCTCAATCAGATGTGACTTGAACAAAGAATCATCGCTTGAAAAACTTCTTAAAATAAGCGCTTGACGCCGACACTGGGAAGTGTAGAATACGCCTCCTCAGCCAAACGACCTAAGCGTC
>NZ_JAKILC010000021.1 GCF_023283845.1 Shewanella marinintestina | reverse complement strand
ACAGCTTCAATTTTGAACTCATCGGGATAACGTTTTCCGCGCATGTAACACCTCATATTTTTTGGTTCATTATAACTCTATGAAGTGTCTACTGTTCTAGGGGCTTACCAGTCAGAGAAAATGCTGAAATTGTAGAAATAGATTATGAAGATGGTTATTTTGAGCTTTGTGATGCAGGAGCTAAGAACTTGAGTTTCAAAGCGCTAGATATTAACGGTGAGTAACTTTTATCTATTAGACTACTAGTTGTAGTCTCTTTTTCACTAATCGGTATAATAAAATGAAACTGTATATCATAGGCAATGGGTTTGACATCCACCACGGATTAAATACAAGTTACACATCATTTGGACTTTATCTTAAGAAGCACTACAACGAAGTGTATGAGCTATTGCTCGATTACTATGGATTTGATGATTTAAACCCATTAAATTGGGACACAATGAAAGATCCTCTATGGTCTGAGTTCGAAACCAACTTATCGTTATTAGATATCACAACAGTATTGGAAGCACATATTGACTCCATAGCAGTTCCTGGTGCAGCAGAATTCAGAGATAGAGATTGGAATACCTTTCAAATTGATATGGAAATGGTCTTGAAAAAACTAACAGTAGATCTGTATAAAGCTTTTAAAGAGTTTATTCTATCTGTGCAGTTTTCAGGTATTGAATCAAACAAAATAATTAATATCGATAGAGATGCTAAATATCTAAGTTTTAACTACACAGATACATTAAAAAAGTACTACGAAATCCCTGATAACAACGTATTGTTCATTCATGAGAAGGCTGAAATTAATGGTGGTGAATTAGTTCTTGGTCATGGTGTTGACCCAAAGAACTTTGAAGAACAGCCAGAGAAGCCTCCTTTAGGACTTACTGCTGAACAGTACGAGCAATGGCGGCAGGACATGGCTGAGCAGTATGATTATTCATTGGAGCTAGGGAAAGATACTATTATGAGTTATTTTACCGAGACGTTTAAAGGTACAAGAGCAATAATAGAGAAGCATACAGATTTTTTCAATGATCTGAAAAACGTAGAAGAAGTGTTTGTTCTCGGGCATTCACTTGCTGATGTTGATCTGCCATATTTCGAAGAGTTAGTTAAATCGACTGATCCAGATGCTACTTGGATTGCGACATACTATTCAGAAACTGACAAAAATAATCATTTTGACACTCTTTCTAGTTTGGGTATCCGGAATATTTCTGTAGTGAAAATTGAAGAAATTTTATAGGGCCGCCGTGATTTAGTATATGTGTAGTTCAGTTTTTTGAGTGTCGATTATATGCTAAACAGAGAAAAGAATTAGTGGATTTATTTAATTAAAAATAAGGTTCATCTAATGAATCCACTAACCCTCAGTTGTATCTATTATCAGCTCAGCTATCATACAACTCAAGCAGCGCTTTGACACCACTCAGTAATCTCTTCAGCTAAACCTTCGGTGTTAACATGTGATCCAACATGAAAGTTATGCGGTTTTAATAACCAAATGAATTTTTCCAATTCGTTCTCAATCTCTATTTGCGTTTCACGTTTTAGGCTCTCATCAGGGAGCATTAAAAAGATGGCGTTTTCTTTAGTGTTTATTTGGTTGGAAGCTATATCAATATCTCTATAACCATCAAACAAATTACACTTAACTCTCTGAATATCAGCATATGCAGTCGACACCAGTGTGGCGACTCCATGTTGCTTTTTATATGGTAAGTATAAGTTATTTATTATGTTATCTTCGCTGACTGTTTGATATGGGTTTTCTGGTACATGGTAAGAGTAATCAATACCTAAGTTTAGCTTTAACTTTTCCTTCAAAGTAATATATACCGCATCTCTCGATGTTGAAGAAAATCTATTGCTACTAACCTTTCTAACTTTTTTTCCTAAGGATATCGTATTCTTATACAGGTTATTTAGGATATCGGTAGTGTTTTTCCCTTGTGCAAATCCTTTTTTTACAAGGTGTATTTGAGGGGTTAGTTCATTTGAGTCATTTAATTCTTTTCGAAACACGAGCTCTCTAGCCACATTACAAGCAAGTTCAAGTTGAAACTGCATTTCTTGACCGTAAAAGCAATTTATACGTTCATAGTAATCCAGCATTAGTACTCCGAATTCGCCGGACTTGTCCCTAAAGCCAACACCAATGTTTAATTTCTCACCTGTTGTAATGTCAGGGGTCCACTGAAATTGATACCAATTACCAGACACGTTTGTGGTTCTAGTTGTAGAGTTTAAAATATCGTCTAATGTTTTCATCTTCTATGCCAACATTCTCAAACTGTCGCAAACACGACTATTACCTAAAATTGCTCTAGATTCCATAAACCTTTCAAGTGCAGTCCTACGCTCCGTATCTCCTTCCAACAAGAGATCCCACCAATAGCATAGCTCTTTTTTTATCTGGTTATAAACATCCTCATGAGTATTGGTGGCATGGGCAATCATTGATTTTACTGGTAAAGGAGTACAGTTTAGAGCATAGAGATTTTCTGATAAGACATTTTTAGCTATATAGTTCGGATCAAGTTGTTGCGCCTGCCAGTTTAAAGTAATGGGTAAGTTGCTATGGTCAAAAAGATAAATTCTGTTTTTACCTGCTACCATAATGTTACCCAGGTGACGATCTTCGTTCGCGACCCAATCATCAAATGCTATTGCATCAGTTACTTTATCCCACCCTGCAACGAGATTCATGAGGGTTTTGCATGAAGGCATGTCTTTTACATCATAAAAACTGCCAGGTGTTGCACCTTCAAGACTACTTACAACAAATGCCCAGTCATTGTACCGTGTAGGTGTGTTATCAAATTGGTTTGCAGAAGTATGTATGAGCCCTGCGAAACTGGGAACTGGCAAGTCCAAGTGTTTTGCAATGATATAACCAGTCACTTCGTTTACTAATGCTAATGTACGGATGTGGCTAAATCGTTTAACGTACGCTTTAGTTTCTTTACCACCATTCCACTTAATACCGCAGGCATATGTTTCAGCCATCAAGCCTGAGGCTTGACGGGCGTATACTGCCATTAGTTGTTCAGTAGAGAGTACTTCTATACAAGTATCTACCATAGTTTCACATTGTTAAGGTTCATATTTTGAACTAGTTTAAGCTATTGATCTCAATGGTCAATAGCTTAAGAACTATTTATGTACGTAGAACACAGATATTGTTTGTGGACAGTGAGAAGCATATACAGCCAAATTGCTATCTCAAGTTAGAGTGGTGCTATTGATACTAGTATCTAGTTAATTCGATAGGATCAAATGGTGTGAGGCACTTAACCTGAGTATAAGCGAGTAAACTCTGATGTTTATTGTCGAAGAATGAGATTCTCTTGGCTTAACAATTGCATTTTTAACAAAATGCGTCAGGTGAGCCTCTTTATTAATACAGTTTAAGCGGGGAATACCAAGCCTGTAATTCAATTTATCATTTTTAATTAGTTATAAGAAACATAGAGTAAACCTCATAACAAAGGAAAATCTATGTTTCGACACCTGTTCAAAAAACTACTGTCATGGCTTAGGGAGATCTGGAGTATCTTCAAGGCCATTGACAGTGCAGTATCTAAAGAGTCTCAAAGTAAAACCCACACCCCAACCAATACGCGGTCTAACGCGCTAACACCTACCTCAACCTTAAGTTATCAATCACCCGCTATCCGCCACCGTTATGTTGAGCTCGAAGGCTGTGCCGAGAACCTGCGTATCGACAGTCGAGGTCGTTATGACTTGCGACAACTGGCCCGGTTTGCAGAGAACTTTGTTTGGATTAGTCCTGACTCCGTTGATGAGTTCATCACAGGCGGCATGGATTACGACACTGATTATATCGACGGGAAGCGGGTGCTTTGGCTTGATAAGACAGAGTGTATCGAGTGGTCATATCTTCAATATTCCGCCTTGTCAGACCTGCTATAAAGGCCGATATGAAAATCACAATTCTAACCAACCCTTCTGATGCAGAGCGACGGATTAGCCGCGCAGCTATCGGTAACCCTGATGTGAGTCTAATTGGCACTCATGTTCATTATAAAGGAAAGCGTGTCGCAGACTATCGAGTAGTACATAAGGGCATTGAAGTGAACGTGACGGACAAGCCCTGGTACATCACCGATGCGCTTATTGAGTCTCGCCTACGGGCACTGTTCAGCTAAATCAACATTCACACCATCAAGGCTTCTTCGGAAGCCTTTTTGCTATCTGGAGTTTATTAAGTGTCACATTTACAGCAAGCGGTTAAGTTAGTGCAAGAGGGTGACCGGTATAGCGGTCATGGTCGGTTCTTCTCAGAGTTCATAGATGACTGGGCGTACCGTCAAACAGGCTTATACGCGCCCGCTAAGCCTCTGAGTGAGGCGAAAAGTAAGAGTGCCCATCAGTTATCGCATGTTATTCGAAGAGCTTGGGAAACGTGTCCAGGAGAGGATTTTATTGGCCACGTGATAGAGGAGTGTGGCGGCTCCGGCCACTTGTCGTTCTTCAGGACGCCTCCAGCACTCAGTACGCTTATGGCGAAAATGATGGGCGGCAGCACGGGTCTTGAGAATTTTGCCGATATCTGTTGTGGCAGTGGGTCGTTGACCTTAGCGCACATCAATCAGACCTTTCTAGATGGTGGTGCCAAAGCGGTTGCCCGTTTGAACATCATGGGTGAGGACTTATCCGGCAATAAGATTAAGGCTGCCATGCTTCAAATTGTTAATCTGCTGGATATCCTCGGTGGTGGTAAGCCGCTTTATGTTCACAGTTTACGATTAAGCGAAGTCAATAGCCTGTCTCGGGAATTAGGGGCTGTTCAATATGATTTCTCAGGTGCTAACAACCCACGATGTAAGCTAAGTGAGGAGCAGAAGGCATTGGTTCATCAAGCGTTAGGGGCAGACATAGATATCGACGTCATTAGCGAACGGCTGCGGGTGCCAGCTAACTTGGTTAGACGAGAATGCCAGGTCAAAAATGGTGACCTTTTATATAAGAAAGATTATCCAAAACTAAAAGGTAACCATTTTGAGGAAGTAGCGAGGTTATAGATACTAAATATATACCTATTTATCTTTAAGTCACCATTGCTTAGCTTCGTTAATCCTTCACTTGTTGCCCACTAACAATTCAGATATATCGCCTATTTCTCATTATTTTGCTTCGGACATATTTCGTCACCTTAAAATAAGTTTAGGAGGTAACAACAATGACCCTATCTAAACGAAATCGCATGATTAAAGCCCTGGTTGCATCAGGTTATTCACCTAATGACGTACAGGCTTTCATGTCGCTTAAGTCACTGACAACCCGTTCGATTCAAATGATTAATAAGAGGAAGGCGGTACGATGAAAATGAAGGAGGATCTTATACTCGATGAAGTTAGAGTTCACTCGTTCGGAGTATAAACGACTTATCGAATCAGCTCAGGCATGTGATATGCCTGCAGCTCGTTTCGTGCATGATTTAGTAGTAGCAACACTGGGCGAAGGATCGCTTCAGGACATCAAAAAGGAATTAACCAATGGAACAAGAACAACTAGAGCAAACTAACCAAGCGGCAAATGATGCTCTTATGGGATTAATGGCAGCACCGGAGCATCCTGAACTACTTGCAGCGCAAGAGGCTGGGCGTGCTGCCAATGACATCAGTAGTCAAGCTGCTAATTGCAGAACCTCAACTGAGTTATTGAGCCTCTTCTTCCGTGAAAAGGGATATCGACTTGGATTCTGTAAGTTGTATAACAGGCGTGGAATGGCGGGGCTGGATACTATGATGAATGAGTTAATCATTTGGTCCCAGGAGCATCAGATCAGTAAGGAAACTAAGAGCCGTCTGATGGGAGAACGCCAGTTGCAGGCAGCCTACGGCATGATGAGTGAAGACTGGTATTACAGTTACATCGATGAAAAGGTCGATGAGCTGTCATTTCAGCCAGGAAGCGTGTCGGAGTGGTCGAGGCTTCAGGAGCTATCAGGCTTTGATGATGATTCAATCATTATCCTTAAAGCTTGGGTGTGGAATCTTAAGCAGATAATGGCAGGTCGAGAGCCCGAACAGGTTCCTATGCCGATGTTTTTTAGCTCTGGGCAGCAACAAGGCAAAAGCACCTTTTGCCGAGCGTTGTACTCACCTGTGGCAGAGCTGAGTCAGCAATATGATTTCAAGAAGCTAGGTGATGCCAGTGCTCAACCTATCTACGCAAAATTACTCGTCGCAGATTTTGATGAGATGGCTGGGATGGATAAGAGTGATATCAACAAACTGAAGTCCTGGTGTACTTCATCTAGTGAGTTCTCGCGTGTTATGTACTCTCAAAGTTTCCTAGAAACGAAGAACATTACGCAAGGTATAGGCAGTAGCAACAAGGTACTAAGTGAGATTTTATGGGACACCACAGGCAGTCGTCGCGTTTGGCAAATTGACCTCAATAGGCCACTGTTTGCAGCGCTTGATGTCGACTTTACCGCAATGTGGCGTGGAGTTGACGAGAGTGGCCAGAATCCGATAGAACCCCATCGTGAACGCTTATTAAAGCGTTCGTTTAACGAGCAACGTAGAAGAGAGCCTGTGGAAGATTGGTTGTGTGATCTCATGGCACGAAAAGTATGTAGTAACGAACCTCAAAGTTGGCTATATGATGACTATAAAGGCTGGCGACTTGCGAATGCCAGTAACTCGAAGGAGATGTCATCTAAGTCGTTTGGTTCATTCCTAAGAGGTGATGCAGTGAGTAGTTTTGTTTCGCATCAGCGATTGGCTGATAAAACCTGGTCATACAGTATTGATAGGGACAGTAGTGAAGCACAAGAGATGATGAATATTGGCGAGTAATTATTGTCAGGATCACCAATTATTGTCAGTGGCTATAAGTCGTTGAATTTACAAGTGTTGACGAGTACCCCCTTGATGATTTGACAATAATGATGTTTTTAAAGAAACCTCCGCGATTATTGTCTAAGTATCTTCTCTGACTATATCTAATTTCTATAATTATTATCAGGATAGTCAAGATTGTCATACTAGGGCACCATTACTGATGTTTTTTAAGCTGACAATAATCATTGGTAATCAAGATTATCAAGATTGTCAGCCCCAACCAATGCAAAGGAATGCAGATGAACAAAATCACTATCATCGAGACGGTCGATAGGACCAAACCATTTACCAAACGCTTCATTGATGGCGAGAAGATAAGCTATGGCCGTCAGTATCGTTTTAACTTTATCGAGCGTGAAGTCAACTCTATTGACGAACTAGCTGAACTCATCACTGAGCTTAGCAATGAGCATATGATGGCTGTTATTAGAGGAGAGCAGATAGACCCCACTGTGCAGAACAAACAGCGGTTACTCAACCCACAGAAAGATGGTACCCAGCCCACAATCCAAAGTAAGGCTAGGAACTGGTTCATGCTTGATGTGGATGACTATAAGACTGACAAAGAACCGCTTGAAGCCGTTGCAGAAGTTGTTGCTCAATTACCCGTTCCAGTGAGAAGTGCTGATTATGTGGTTCAACTGAGCGCAAGCTACACGCCTGAGAGTCCTGTGTTGAAGGCCCACATTTGGTTTTTAAATGAAACTCCACTCAGTAGTCGTGGATTAAAGGCTATTTTTAGGAAGTGCGAATTAGTAGATAAGGCATTATTTAGTGACGCACAAGTGCATTATACTGCTGCACCTATCTATGAGGGACAAGATGATCCTGTTAATCAACGGATATTCACTGTGAAGCAGAGGGGGAGAGCAAAATTGGTCGCTCCTGAACTACTAGGCAGTAAACCTCAAGCAACAGTTCATGAACTTAGGGAAATGCTAACCAGACTAGAGGGTGATGAACTAGCTGAAGTTCAGGCTTCGCTTAGCCTTATTGAGACTGCACGGAGTAGCTTAGACCGAGAGTTTTTTCTTAGACTTATCAGGCGTAACTATCAGCAGCTCAGGCACCTGGAATGCTTTAAACTGGGTGCTGCAATGCATAATACTGGCTTTTCTCAGGAGGAAACAGAGTTCATCATTAATCAGGTGAAAGATCCTGATAGTGGTCATGATGCTACTCAGGCATGGGGCTGCTTTGGTAATGAAACGGGTAAAGCTTGTGGCCTAACTACCTTGTATCAGTTCGGTGGACTAGGGTACTCAGACTGTACTCAGGTGAAGTAGCGCTTTGGTAGAGGTCTACTAGATGTATCAACTAGTAGACCTTGTTAAGATAAAAGAGGTTAGAAGTGGTCGTAAGCAGTGTGCTTACATTTCATCTTCCAACAGGTAAATTACTCGATTTGCCAGTGCACTGAGCTCTTCAGCTTCTTCGAATAGTTCATAGGGAACATCATCGTCGAGTTCATGCTCAATTCCAACGGCGCATGAGATCATCGTGATTAGGTAGTCAATATCCATATTAGTTTTCTCCCTTGACGGTGAACGATAGAGTGCACCCGATATAAGGTGCACCAAATACTTAACTGCTGAACATCAATGTTCTTGGCTTACATCGCCTAAAAGGCTACGACAGCTCCAAACTATATTTTTGGTAAACTCACTATCCCAGATCGAAGCATGTAAAGTCGCTGCTTCAACTAAGTCTACAGCAGTAGAAAGCTGGCAGGTGTAGATCGCCTCATCAGCTAAGATAGCCATTTGTTTGACTATGCTCGCTAATCCACCGGGTGAGTCTTTAGGCAGCAAGCCGCCTAGCTTCATTAACGGTTCGATAATGCTTATGATCTCATGTAGCTTCAAGTCTGGGTTTACTACAGGTTGGCTAGAATCAACCAGGTCTAGTGCATTAATGCTCATAGTGCGCTCCTTACTAGTGTTCGAGGTCTGAAGTGGTATGGTTCAGCTTTAGCTGTTCGGCTTCACGGATAAAGGCTTCGTCTTGCCACCATGATAGAAGTGAACAGGCACGCTGACGTAACTGATTGAACGGTGCAGGGTTCCAGTCTGAGATTTCTGATAGTTCAGCCTGGAATGCTGAGATACAACTGCGTGGGGTGTGACCTGCATGTTCATCCTCAGTCCAGAACCCAATTGGGAAGTTGAGGATAGCGGAGCCTGAGCTATCAACATGAATAGCCATCATTGCGCTGTTCGACTGAAAAATTGCGAAGTAGTCCTCATTAATGACCCCCTCCCACATAAACCTTACCCTCGTTATGGTATTGATACTGGCGTTAGGGTAGACCTTCTTAAGGTACCGTTGAGAATCAGGATCATTGAGTGAAATCTCTGCAGGGTGTTTGTCGAATAACATCCCAAGATGTTGGTTGCCTTCTGGTGAGCTGGTAGTTGGCTCTGGGTAAGTTTCCATTGTTTCTCCTTTCTTGTAGCCGTTTAGCCGAATGCCGTTACGGATTAAAGGCCATTAAACAATATATTTTTAAGAAAGTAGCCGCCGAGAGTTATGGATAGCCGTCTTTGATTTTTTGTTATTAAAATGTAGGGGTTTAGATTGGCTTATAATTGGTTTTTTGATTGTAGGGAGTACTTATGGGTAGCAGAAACTCTTGAAGAGTTAGAAGGTTTGTTATCAGAAGACACTGAAGAGCAGGGCATTAAAATTAGGCTTGCTGTTAGAGCCTTGTACTCATTTGCTGTAAAGGCTAAAGATAACAATGCTCCCATACCTAAGGCGTTGTCATATTTTTTAGTCGATTGCATTGCCTATGCAGAACAGGATCATACATATACATCTTTTTTGAAATTAATTAAATCTCCTTCAAGAGCCGTAGATAAACAGCATGAAGTGGATCTGATTTTTAAGCACCATGTGCTAACAATGATAAGAGGATATTGGGAATATAATAGGGAAAATAAAAAGCGACTTTATACAGAAAAAAATGGAATAGTTCTACCTGAGCAACAGGTGGTGAAAAATAGCGATATTTCCTTTGTCTATGGTCAAAAGCTAGCAGAAGAGCATAGTGCATTACTGCTAGCTCGTGTGAAAGAACTGTACTATACCCTCTACAAGAGAGAGTTGAGAACTGAAGATCTGAACAGAATGAAGCTAAGTGACTTCATCAGGCATTATAAATGTGAAAGTGCCATGCCTTACAAAGATAACTATCAATTTCATTATTATGATGACTAAAATTCAACACTCTAAGCATCCCTTGTTATAAGTACTATGGGAGTGCACGCCCACTTTGAAGCTCGCATCTTGCGAGCTTTTTCTTTGTCTGAAATTCAGGAGGTCTCGTGATTGAGCTAGTTGTACGGCTCTACAAAATAGTTAAAAGAGTGTTGAAAGTGGTGTTCCAGGTACTGCCTGACATCTCGCCAGTAAATATTCAACAAGCCAAGCTGGTGGTGGAGGCAATTACTGCTGAGAATCGCAGCAGTGAGTACCAAAGGATATACAGTGATAGGAGCATTCAGGGGAGTAAGCGGGCTTATCTTTTGATGTTACTTGAACAGCAGGGCATACCATTCCACTTAAAACTCAAGCGTTTCATAATCGATATAGCAAGGGCCATCAAGCCACAGCATGGTCTTGCCATTGTCACAACATTAGTCCACTAAGCCTATACCGTAACTGTACTACGCAAAGCGGTACAGTTTAGACCCGCCAGTAACCCCAAACCTTACCAGTACAGTAATACCACCCTAAGTTTACCTATGGAGGCCCATATGGGATTTATCCGAGCATACCTGCGCGTCAGTACTGTTGGCCAAGACGTCATGCGTGCCAAAGAGGAGATAGCAGAATTTGCTAAAAGCTATAGCCAGCAAGTCGCATCTTTCTACTTTGAGAAATTCACAGGTACTTCACTTAATCGGCCTGAGTTATCACGTTTGCTAGCTGAGGCTTCAGCTGGTGACATCATCTTAATTGAGTCAGTTGACCGTATTAGTCGCCTCAAGAACGATGACTGGATAGCGCTCAAAAATACGATTGAATCTAAGGGGATTTCAATTGTGGCTCTTGATTTACCAACAAGTCATATCGCTCTTAGGCAAGCGGATACTGGCGATGAGTTTGTTAAGTCAGTTCTTCGGGCAGTGAATGGCATGCTGCTCGATATCTTAGCTGCTACAGCCAGGAAGGATTATGACCTCAGGCGTAAGCGTACCCTTGAAGGTATCGCTAAAGCACAAACTGAAAGACCTGATGCTTATCAAGGACGAAAACGAAACCAAGTACTTTGGGATTCAATTGGCAAACTACTTAGAACTTCACACACCTATACCGCCATACAGCAAATTACCGGTGCCAGCCGGATGACCATTGCTGCAGTGGCTAAAGAGTTAAAGCATGAAACCAACACACTTAAAGAAAACCATCGACTTTGTGCAGCAGCACAGTAAGCAATCAGCAAAACAGCTTAGGCATTTACTGAAGACTAACCCACAAGCATTTCTCGAATTGCTTCATCAGACTTGTGCCTCAGTCAAATCAATCCCAACGAGCGTTAACTTATTTATTAATTATTTTGAGCAGGAATCAACTATGAAAAATCAAGAATCAGTGTCATTGGGTATGAAAATTGTCCTCACCTTTAAGAAGGTTGTTAGCAGTGTTACTCAGTTTTTCTCGACGAAAAAACAACAGGTGAAAGTAATTGTTGCAGCAGCTGCAGTTGCAGGCGCGGCATATGTCGCTACAGGCGGTTCGATAGTCGTAGCTTCAGTGGCAGCGATAAAAGGACAGGGCGTAATTGGCGCAGTTATCCAAGGTGCAAAGAAAGTGAAGGAAGTACTCATGATGGCGAGAGAGGTCGTCATTGAAAAGGCTAGCCTATTGCTGGTGGCTTTGAACGGCTTTGGTTGTATCGCAATGGCGAAGTTGATAGAGGCAAAAAATTACGTAGTTAAGAAAGCAAAGCAGCTTCTCATTTGGGGCAAGGGGCTGTTTGTCTTTGAACCTCAGGTCGATATTGCAGCTTAAGGGGGAGTGATGTCACTACTGGAGTGGATTGAGCAAACCTTAGCGGTTGTTTCACCATCGATTAGTCATGCAGCTGGAGTAGCAGCAAGTGTTGCTAGCGTATTTGCAAGTATTGCGTGGCTAGTTTCTCAGGCTCTGACCTTTTTGCAGGACTCAGAGATTTAATCATACAGATTAGTTCAGACAATAAATCATGCCTTTCTGCTGAGGGGCATGATGTTTAGGCCATAACGAGTTGGCCATTTTTAAAGGAAGCACAATGAAAAAATTATTAATAGCAATGGTCGTTACTTCAACGATGGCAGCGTGCAGCGATAACAATCAAACTCCGGCACAAACTTCAGGTATCTCTAGCGTCGTGTCGGAAATTAAAGATGAGAATAAGGCTGAAGAGGTGACAATTGTAGCTGAGGCTTTAAGAGAAAATATCATCGTGCAACATTTGATGCCGATGGCTCAAAATGAGCGCAGAGTTGCAAAGAGAATGGTTCTTCGCCTAGCAAGTAATGGCTGGGTCAACTTGGTTGTTTCTGATTATACGGAGGAGGACAGGGAGGCTAGTGATAAAGGTGCACCGCTAGGTATTGCTTATGGTTTGCAGATACGGAGCTTAAATGATGTGAGAAATTTGGCTAGAACAATCAGGGGGATGAATCAGAACGGCAGGGATGGTGAGATCGTTGTTATACCGAGAGACAGCGTTGGTGCATATGTCTTTAATGAATATTCAAATCAATCTATTGAAGCGAACTGTTCAGCAGATTTGAAGGTTATTCGAGTCGCTGCTCAGGGCTATATGATGGTAACGACATCTTGTCATAACTTAAGTGCGATAGATGACGGTATCATTTTCCCGTCAAAACATGCGAGTGTAATTGCTACGCTGCTTGAGAATATGGTCGCTGAAGTACCTAGTTAATTGCTCTTTTCACCAGAGAGCTTCATTAGGTAGTTCTCCTAAGTATGGATTTAGGTCTGCTGGGATGGTGACCCATTGATTTGGGTTACCTCTCATTAGCTCGATGGCTTTGATTATTGCTGAGCTTACCCCTTCAGCTTCCCAAGCATCAAAACTAATATATAGCAGGTATGCCTTACCTTCTGACTTGATTTTGTATTTAGCACCAAAAATAACAGGGTCACCATTCAGTTGTTGTCCAATGCTGGATTCTACGTCCGCAGGACGGCTTGCTGCTCCTAATTGCAAGGATAGTCGCTCCTGCAATCTAATGTCTCTTGGGTTACTGCTATTATTCATAAACACCTCTGATTCAGACAAGATCTCCAAGTGTAGTAAATGTTTAAAAGAGTATTTTCAATATCACTAATTTGACTGGTTTTTTCAAGTTGCTAGCGTATTTGCAAGTATTGCCTGGTTGATTAGTCAAGTTTTGGCTTTTGTTCAAGGGAGTGTTTAACTTTAACCCACTGAACCATTTGATTTCCCATTGGTTCAGTAGGCTGTTTGTAATCTGTATTTATTAATGCGGACTAAAATTCATTGGTCTCGACTAGATTTGATATTTTAGATTGAAGTGGTTATGAAAATATCCTTTGATATTATTCTATTTATCCTCGAGTCCAGCCTTCATCGGGCACTACATTGTATAAGCAAGTTTTTCCACTTAATACTAATAGGTGTACCCAAGACGAATGAGGAATACTAGAGACATCATTCGGTTCGCCATCGCACCACTTCCTAAGCACTTTGGTCTTATCTTTGCTTGCGGTTTTGAGGCCAAGCATTCTTGCTATGTCAGTCTTGCAGTGACCAATAAAAATCATGGTTTCTATTACTTCTGAAACTTCGGCATTGGTAGGTTCACGATAGTTCGGATCATCGATATTTCTATATGAATCGAGTCTTGTAGGGTTCATGAAATAAACTATCCCAACATGTCGTTTCATCTTTCTGAAGCTTTCCATGACTTCGCGTTCATCTATATCGCCAATATCATCTAACTTATCCAAAAACTTATCTCCGAAGTGTTATTAGGGCAAGACTACAATCATTTCGGAGGGAATTCAATCTTACTCCCTCCATTTTTTCTTGTCGGTCGAAAATATGACTCATATCAAATTTGTAGGGTTTTTATGTGATTTAAGCTCTTTATGGAGGGCTTTTGTGTTGATACCCTCTTTGTTGTGTGTAGAATGCTCATCTTGTAAACATCTCGATAACGCTAGTAGCACGTATAATGCTTACAAGTAAATAGTTGAGCGGATATTTAACGGCCTTTGCACTTCTATCGGGCAGCACTTACAAGACGATTAAGATAAAACCTATTAAGTGAGAGTGAAATGTTTAACGAAAGTGTATGTACCTTACCATCTTGTTCTATCTGCAAGGTCGGCCTACTACATCTAGAAGTTAATGGACTTCCTGTTCGTCAATCCTGTGAATCAGTAACTGATGTTATTGAGAACATGTGGATTGTGGTAGGCCACTATGGTGATGAAGACTCCTACATAGAAATTGTCACTGCCGAGAGTGAATCCGCAGCAAGAGAGCGTTTTTCTGAGTTTATGGACACTCAATCAGAAGGAAGTGAGCACTGGATCACAGGTGCTGTACAACTTCATCAAACTGTCGCTCAAAGGTTGGGCTAGTAATGCACATGTCAGTAACCTTGATTGTTCTAATCTATGCGCTTGGCAAGTACACAAGTAAAGGGTTTAAGAGTCGAGTAATAATTGCCGTATTTCTTCACTTCGTGTTCATCGCTATGAGGCTTGGCAAGGTTTACTCAGATCCGGCATTAATTGTTAACTACGAGGTTATTGTGATTTGGCTAGCTCAAGTAATCATAACTGGATTATTACTGATTATAGGGAGCTTGTTTTTAAGCGGAGTTAACGCTTTATTCATTCGTTACCGTAATAAAGGGGCGCAAAAAATGAACAATCCAATTACTAAGTTCATAGGCTGGTACAAAGCAAAAAACTCCAAACAGAGAGGCATTGTTTTTGCTTCTGGCGTTGTTTTGTCACTCATCCCGATAGTTGGGTGGATAGGTTTGTCATGGTGGGTTATGCCCATCCTTGTTTGTGGAGAGTTTCAGGCGCAAGAAAGCGCTAAGGAAAAGTAATGGCTATCTCATGTTTCTTAGTTGGCCTTATTGGCTTTGCGTTCTTAAAGCTAAATAGGATTGAATTGTGAAACCTTTAACTATTGAGATGGTGGTTTCGTCAACATTGTAATAATCATGATTAACCAAGGAACTAGAAAATTGAAAATAATTCTGCCAGTTATTCTATTAGCCTCATTCGGAGCTGATGCGGGCTTTGATGAAAGGGTTGCAGCGTCATTTGCCGCAAAATATCACGTGTGTGCCAAGCGATTAGACAACAACAGCATGCCCCTGAGAGCGCTAAAGCTTAGAGCGGAATCTAAGCGTATCACTCGTAATAAGATTGGCGATGGCTATTTGGTTCACTTTGATAAAGAGAAGAAGAAAGCTTGGAAACTATCACTCAATAAGTGCAAGAAGTTAGCTGACAAACTTTAGGTAGGTTCCCGTAGGGGAGCATTTTTATAACAAATGAGAGTAGTAATGAAACAACTTATTCTAGCATCGGTACTACTTGCATCGTTCAGCACCAACGCCGGGATACTCAGTAGCATTGACTATGCACTAAACGGCTTCTGTTACGACTCAACTGCAGCAGCCTGGGCAGCATGTAATGATGACTACAACGGGAAGTGCCGATATCTTGGCGATAGCTACAATGTTTGCTCTGATTATGATGCTGATGACGGCTACTCAAACGGCAATGAGTACAATCTTGATTACAGTAATCAAGATTCGACAGATACCAAATTCAGACGCTGTATTATCGCTATAGACATAGCTGAATGCCGTGAACTACGAGATGACGGCTTTTCGTATAGCGCTGTAACAAGCAAGTATGAGGCGGCGGCAGAACAGGCAGTTATAGCTACGATCTGCATCGACAGAGGTAAGGTCAGTAAGAGCACGTTTAACCGAATAATAAACACGATGAACGGGTATCGACTTGGCGGGTATATGAGTGATGCGGTGATGGCTCGAATTGAAGAAGGTGCGACAGCAAAAGGTCGTGCTGGCTTTGATGGAACATGCCAGACACTTCTCAAATGATGTAAATACCGCATTTTACTGTACTAAAGGCGTGAACTAGAGAGAACTTTATAACCCCTCTCGAAAAAGTCGGCAGTCTACCAGACTATTCCCCCAATTTTTTAGACGATTAATAGTGACAATTAAGTTATGACACAAGCAACAAACGAACACGTTGATACAGAAATAGGATAGAGCAAAAAATTGCTTAATAGCTAGGTTTTAGAAAAGAGGGAAGTAATGAAAAGATTAATATTAGCAACACTTGTAACTTGCTCAACTTTACCTGCAATTGCCGCAGATATAGAAACAGATGCTTACCGAGCATCAATAGCTTATTTATGCGCTGAAAAAATGACACTAGCGGGGGAGCGTAAGGCTGCTTCTGAATTTAGAGCTGATGGTCAGAATTACATTGCTCTCTATACAAACCAATTTAGTGAGTTTAAAGCTGCTTTACGAAAGCATAAGAGCAAAGCCAGAAGTTATGCTACTGAGTTGAAGTGTCGCTCAATAGCTGGAATTTAGTCAATATTATCTAGGAGAGTATAGGGACGATTTAACGAAGTGTGCTCTATAGGCGTAGCTATCGTTATTAGTGACCCGTTGAGAGGTAAATTACAGAGGCTGAATTATGATGAAATTACCACAGTATCAGATTACGAAAGTCACGACATAAAAAAGGGTTAATCCAACGAATAAGTTAGGCCATATATCCGGTTTAATCGTTGCAAACAGGGTTTTCAGTGGTACTACAGCAATTAATAAAAGGTAGATAATGAAGAAGTTATTTCTAGTTAGTGCGTTAACGATTCTCACTGCTTGTGGCGGTGGAGATGATTCTCCGAAGGATGATACTCCCGAAATCCCGTGGACACCTATTGAGCCAAGTGACCCTATAGTTCCTGAACCTGAACCTGAACCTGAACCTGAACCTGAACCTGAACCTGAACCTGATATTCCTGGGACACCTATTGAACCTGGGCTACCTTGCGAGGTGAAGTGGGTCGAGACCGGAACTAACACTAAGCAGTTACAGAACGAATGTACAGGGGAGCGTGATCTAACAGGCGTTAGCAATTATACCCAGTGGTCACTAATTCGGATGGGAAGTATAGCTATTTATTCAGAAACCGAAATGTTTCTAGATGAAAACGGTAGTGAGCGAAATAAGCATACTAAGGACAGCCATACAGGTAAGCCTACTAGGTACAGTTTTTATGTAGGCGGGGAGAGCGTTTATACGTCTTACCAAGCTGATTACAACGAGGACGGGAGCTTTGCTAGCCTACTGACCTACGGGAACGTGGGAGATGTTGAGCTTAACTGTTCTATTAGTTCATGCGACTATGAAGGTAATAACTATAAGCTAGATCTTAGTACTCTAGTGGATGAAGGTGATAGCCTCTACAAAGCTACTGAAACACGTGAAGAAGTGCTAAAGATGATTGAGGTAGTAAAGGATCCACAATGGCTATATGAGGTTGAGGCTAGATGGGGAATACCTGCCGAAACGCTATCAGATATTTGCTTTAAGCAACTAGTGGTTTGTTCGTGGGATGGGACTAAAGATACCTTCGAAATAGGAATAGCGGCAAATAGTAGCGAGGAACACTTACTTACTTTCATCGTATCGCAGGAGAAGGTAGATAACGGGGATATAACTCCTAGAGTATCCCTAAGCGAACCTGATTACCATGACCTAGGGGTACGGTACGGTGTTGGCGACTTCCTATGGTATGAGTGTAAGCTATGGAAAGATGGATATTGCAATATTCAGGTAGATAACCGACCTAGACATACCAACACGCCTACGGAGGAGGGCGTTATCCTCTATATGAATAATAACGAGGAAGATACTCTAACTATCGATAGACTAGAAAATGTAACGAGTATGTCACCTAATATTCAGGCGTGGCTAGGCGACAAGTATTTAGGGTACACGATGTCTTCTTTCGGTTCACCTGAGTTCTACCGTGATGTTCATAACGTTATGAGTAATGTTCATGGTTTCTAAATAGGTTAAGGGGCTATTTCGGAGTGTAGAATATACAGCGATGAGATTTTACTATCTTAGAGTTTATGTATGACGTTTTCGTGAAAGTGTTTCTCTATAAGGCTGCCTTTTGGTGGCCTTTTGTTTGAAGCTCTATACTTTACTAAGGTTTGTGGGTTTGTTGCACAAGTTGAATTAGGGCGGTCACATCTGTAAGGAACTCGAAACGTAGTCCTATGGATGTTATGGAGACTAGGCAAAAGAGGTGGTACACTCGGTGGTACATTAACAACTTAATCTACTTTAGGTTATTTCTGAACTAGTTAGTAGTCGCTCACTCAGTGACTCAGGCGCAATGATAACTTGTGAACTCGGCCAGGCCTGGAAGGGAGCAACCGCAGCAAGTGACTCATGTGCCGGAGTGCGGCTCTAGGGGAGCCTCCAAAACTCCCCCGTTTAGAAATAACTCTCTGATTTTACATAATATTTTAACTGACCTTTTCAGTTTTAACCTGTAAATCGGCCTACTTGTACAATTCGTGTGTACCGACTAGCTAGCAAGAAAGCGTTAACTTGTTAGTATTATTTTTTCATTTGCTCTGGAGCCCGTCGCCGTTATAGAGATTAGAAGCGGTTCAATGTGCATAAGTTCAACATTAAGGGGTTGATATATGGTTTAAGTTTGACCAGTAATCACTTTTCAAAGTAAATGCTCCATGGCAATATTTTCCCCTCATCTAAAAGACTCTTATCTATCGCTTTTAAGGTCCAGATCCCACGTACCTTTCTATCGTTCAACTTAATTATATAAGTTCTTTTTATCCTGCTTGGACGATACACGCCTCTATTATGCAAGAGGTATGACTCTCCGATTGGCGGTATTAGTTGTACAATTAGATCTGAAGTATCACTATGCTCTATATCGATTGAAACTATGGCTGTTTTATAATCTTGAACAGACGTAACCCAATTGGGAGAGTACACCCCACTGCGGTTATTATCGGGTATTATGTAACTTTTACTTGTTCTGTATATCCCGCCATCTTTTTCATAATCTCCAACCATGGTTATTTCGCTAAAGTTACTTGCTCCATATAAAGTGAAGTAATACCGACCTATGTCCGGATTAGCTATTCGGCACAGTTCTTCATTCCCAGATTGAAACGACCCGCATTCTTGGTTTGTAGAAAGCGGCTTTTTACTTATGTAAATATCTACGTTACCTCTGCCTTTGCTGGTTTTAAATGTGAGGTTTTTCGCGCCTCGAGGCACATTTAAATAAAATAAATGCTTACTATTCTTTTCTCCGGATATACCTTTAACTGAGCGACCAACCTCGATTTCAGTACCATTGCTGCATGTTGCATTTACTCCTACCTTTGAAAATACTGTGACAACATCTAAATGGTTAAAGCCTTTGTCTTTAGCTGAATAAGTGAGATAACATGCAGCGTCTTCAAAATTGGTATCCATTCTCCAATAGATTATATTAGCATGCACCATTAGGGAGAATGCTTTACGGATATTCCAACCGTGTTTGGTAGCGAGTAAATAAAAAGCATAGTTAAAAATACCTGATGCCTTATATTTATCCATGTTTCGGTTATAATCTCTGTAGTGTTTAATTCCCTTACCATCTTTATCTGGAGCCTTCATATTACGTAAAGCTTCACTTCCTTTAGTTGATTCATACCCAATCAACCAGTCATTTTTCTTTTTCACAAAATATTCAGCTGTCTCGCCTGTCATATCAGCGAAGGCCTCGTCAATGGCGCCACTTTCACTGGAGTATAATAAGCGCGAGTGACGACTTGTAAATGCGTGGCCTATCTCATGTGCAATAATATCCAAAACTGTCGCTGGGTAGTCATTTTGATCCCCATCTCCGAACGTAACCTCCTTCCCGTTCCAAAATGCACCATCATAATTTATACCATAATGTACCTTTACAGGCAGTTTTTTCGTTGTTGCTTTTACTCCATACCAATCTTGAAACATTTTTATTGTTTCGGTTGCAAAAAAGTGAGCATCATTGATAGGGGAATATGCGCCATTAATTGATTTAACAGTATTTTTAGGGCATGTATAACTAAATGGATTGTTACCTGTGTATTTATTTTCAAGGTTTATGGTCTTGATATAATTATTTTCCATCATACAAATATTGTTTTTAGATTTCGTAACTAATAATTTCTCATACTTAATACCATAGAAATATTTACCTGTTTTTTTATTGCCACCGGGACCAGTTCCAATCCTCGCTACAATATTTCTTATACTATCCCACTTTTTTATTACCTCTCCGGTTGTTGCATTTATCAATGCAAAAGGTCTACTAGGATTATTTTTTTCTAGCAATGCTGACGTTAGATAAGTAATAGTTGGGTGGATAGTATTTTTTTCTTGAAACAGGTATAACTTGCTATCTTTGCTTCTGATTCTTTCAACTATATTAAACTCTCTAATTAAAATTTCATGAGCATCTTCAGGTGAGATTAGCCCCTCTTTTATAGAAAAGGAGGGGATGTTATCTAGGTATTGACCGTACCGAATTCGAAATTTTCTATTGTTATTACTAACTGAAGAGTGTGACTGTTCGATAACAATGTTACTTCCTATTACAGGGATCCCTAAATACTCCTGAAGGTAACGTATTTGGGTTGTGTTGCTATTTAACCTAAAGCGTTTTACTTCTTTAAGTTTGTATTTTTCATTTTTAAAGATATTCTTTGAAAAATAAATAGTTAATTGTTCTTTATCTTCTATTTCTATTGTTTGTGTATTAGGTAATAAAGTTGTTGTTAATCCATCTTCAATTGTTTTCCATGTGGCACTCCATACATTTGATACAGTTATAAAGTAAGTTAATATTAATAAAGGGAATTTGCAATATTTAGACATGATTCACTCCTTTGGTTTTCAAAACTACTTTTAATCCATTAGGGATTGTTAGTTTGCTTTAAACTAAATTCAACTTCAAGTTTGGGGGTGTTGCTTTAAATGTGGATGAGAGAGTTATTGTTTGGTTTTATTAATAATATTGTATTCAAATGTAGATTTATTTGTTTAGTGGTTTTTATTTTTGAATTGCATTTTTGTGTTTTTAAAAGAAAAAGAGTTTACTTCAATTGGTATAAACTCTTTTTAATCTAAGCAATTATTAATTGAAAAACTTACTTGTTTAACCTTTTTAGTTAAATTAATTTGAATTTTTTTTTAAAAATGCCCTAGATTTTTCCAGTGCCGTTTGGATCTCATCTTTCATCTGCTGCAGTTCGTTATAATCTTCAAAAAAATAGGTATCGACTAAATGACGAATGTAACGCACGGGCAGTTGGTTAAGGGTGATACAGCAGAGATCGGCTAGGTAATCGGCGGGTAACTCATCTAACAAACCTTCATCTGATAAAAGTTCTAGCAATAAGACTTCATAATAGTTTCTAATTTCTAACTGCATTTTACGCTCCTTGTATTAAATGGGGCAGCTATCGCTTTATGACTGCAAGCAATAGCAGCTGGAATCAATTAAGATGTCGAGTTAGTGGTTATTGGCCATATTGCTTTAGCGGCAATGAAAAGCTGACTGTGACGATAGTTTAGTTGTGGTGTGTCTTTACTGTAGCCGCCTCCGATCACACAAGCAATGGGAATCTCGGCTGATTTGGCTTGTTGAATAACCAGTGCGTCACGGGCGTAGATCCCGTCATCACTAATCGCGAGGTGACCCAGACGGTCGTCATTGTGAATATCAACACCCGCATCGTAGATGATAAGGTCTGGCTTATGAAGGCGAATTAAGTAGGCTAAAGTTTGGTTTACAGTTTCAAGATATGCTTTATCTCCAGTACCACGAGCGAGTTCAATATCGTAATCCGAATGTTGTTTGCGCGCGGGAAAGTTCTCTTGGCAATGAATAGAGCAGCTAATAATCTGCGGGATGCTCTGACTAATGGTTGCTGTGCCATCTCCTTGATGTACGTCGCAATCAAAAATAAGCACAGTATCAATATTCTTGTTTTGCAAACTATTAAGTGCTGCGAGCGCGAGATCATTGAAAATACAGTAACCACTGCCAAAATCATGGTGTGCATGATGATAGCCTCCGCTTAAATGAATGGCGCAGCCATATTTAATCGCTTGGTCACAAGCGAGGGCTGTACCTGCTACTGAATACAATGTTCGTTCAACTAATGCTTCGCTCCAAGGAAACCCTATACGACGTAAAGCTCTAGCATCTATGGTTCCGGTTATAAAGTTATCAACATAACTGGCGCAGTGTAATTGGCTTAGATATTGCGCAGTAGCTTTTTCTGGGGTGATAAATTGCGATGGCTTTGCAATACCTTGCTGCAGCAGGTAGTTATATAAATAGCGGTATTTAGTAGTTGGGAATTGATGTGTGGCGGGTAACGCCAGCTTGGAGTAGCTGGCGTGGTATATCAAAGGGATCACTTTAACTAATGAACGCGCTTATAGTTATAGCTGTTTAATAGCCCAGCTCATAAATTCTTTACGAGTCTGCTCATCAGCATGTAACCACCAATACTGTAGCATTTGCTCAGCTTTAGCTGCGTCATCAGTCGATGTAACAGGTGCCGTTTCTGCTGCAATTGCAGGCATTGTTGCGGCTGCAGCTGGTGAGGGTTTACTTACTGGTGCAGTTGGTGTTGAAGCAACTGCCACAGCGGCGCCTGTAGCAACTGCAGCTTCAGCATCAACGTCAGTGGCATCATTGCCACTGAATAAACGTGATACGAAAGACTCTTCAGTAATATTGCTTTGAGTGACTTTGTAGCTAACTTCACCTTTGTCTTCACGTGTAACTACTACTTGTGGTGATTTTGCAAAGCTCTTTGGGTTTTTTACAAACTCGCCATCAGCTGGAGAAAGTTGGTAGCTGTAATCGCCGTCAACGTTGATGGTAACGATGAAGGCATTTGACTTTACATTGGTTTCGCTATCACTAAAGTCATCTTCGACGAGATCATTATAGCGAATAGCGATTTTATGAGTGCCTTTATCAAGTTCAATTTCAGAGGTATGACTAAATAAACTTGTTTTAATTTCTTTACCATCAACTGCAATATATTCAAATGACATCGGGATATTGAAGTCTGCGGCGAAAGCGGCTGAAGAAGCACAAAGAGCGAGCAGTGCAGTGATAGTTAAACGTGGTTTCATGTTTGTTCCTTAACGATTTTGACTCTTAAAGGGTCGCTCGAATAATTGGATGCGATCTTCAATATAGCTAGTAGCTTGCCGACACTTTCCTAGTCGACTATGCAGCGAAAGTATTTCATTCTGCAGTTTGATTTTGTCAGCACTATGACAGTTTTCAAGTGAAGATTGCAAATTTTCAATTTTTTGTTCGATAATTTTAGCCCAGTTCAAATGTTTATTAAGTTCTTCATAAAGTTGATGACTATTTTGCATCACATTTGAAGCTATCCAGCTAAAGCCACTATCTGCATGAGATTGATTTCCACGCTTAATAGCAAAAGCTCTGCGACTGCGCTTTTGTTGCTCAATCGACTTAACATTAATGCCTGTCGTTGTTAACGCACG
Source organism: Shewanella marinintestina (assembly GCF_023283845.1). Classification (GTDB taxonomy): domain Bacteria; phylum Pseudomonadota; class Gammaproteobacteria; order Enterobacterales; family Shewanellaceae; genus Shewanella; species Shewanella marinintestina. The sequence goes on along the minus strand of NZ_JAKILC010000021.1, from coordinate 72,269 downwards.
TCTTAATGCACTAAATCTATCTTGGATTTTTTCGCAACTAGAGACGATGGTGTATGGCGAACGCTTAGCTTTTACTAACTGTTCTAATTGAGCGATGTTTTTTGATAATTGTTCAATACAAGGTTGCAGTTGGCCGCCTACTTGAATGAAAAGCTCACTATTGAAACGCTCGACATCTTGCATCATTTTGCGCTGACTGGGCGGCAATCGCGAGTCATGTTGCAGTACTTCTTGTTCTAACTGTTTGAGTTGCAATCTGAGTTTACGAACTAGTTCGTCGGTCGTCATAACCAGGCGCTCCACACTAACTGTGCTGCTATTAATAGTATAACGGTGATAAAGATAGGGCGAATAAAAGGCAGGCCAAATTTAATTGCTGAATGCGCTCCTAAATAGGAGCCAACCATCATACAAACTCCCATACATAGACCTATTAGTATATGTACTTTACCTAACATGATAAAAATAATTAATGAGGTTAGGTTACTAGTAAAGGTCATTGCTCTGGCTAAACCGCAACTATAAAGCAGTGGTAACTGATGTAGGCCTGTACTGGATACGGTCCAAAAGGCACCAATACCAGGGCCTGCAAAACCATCATAAAAGCCTAATGGTAAACCTTGCAGCCATTGTTTTACTTTGCTTTTAGCTTTCGTGGGAATTTTATGATTATTGCTGCCCATGGCATTTGGTTTAAATAACGTATAGAGCGCAATGGCAATAATCATAATTGGTAGCCATTTTTCTAGCCATTGATTATCAATTAAATAGACGATGAAAGTACCTATTACAGCACCGATAAAGGTGGCAATAAATGTGTGGTACCACAATGAAGGAGAGAATAGGCGCTGCTTGTAATAGGTATAAGCTGCCATTGAGGAACCGAAGCTGGCTGCGAGTTTATTAGTTCCTAACGCCATATGGGGCGATACGCCCATAGTCAACAGTGCTGGGATGGACAATAGTCCACCGCCACCAGAGACCGCGTCAATAAATCCTGCAATAAAACCCACTAGTGCGAGTATGGCCCAACTACTTGGGTCTAGAAGTAAATCCAATGCCTGTCCTATTCTATTACACGACGAAAAGGCGGCAAGGCATCGAGTAAAGACTTGCCATAACGTTTCGTCACCAAGCGTCTATCTAATATTGAGATCCGCCCATAGTCTTGCTCTTTACGCAGTAATCTACCACAACTTTGTACCAATTTGCGCGATGCATCTGGGATTGTCAGCTGTAAAAATGGGTTTCCGCCCTTAATCTTAATGTATTCCGAGTGTGCCTGCTCTACAGGTGATGTTGGTACAGCAAAAGGCAACTTAGTAATGATTAAGTTAGTTAGATATTCGCCAGGTAAATCTAAACCTTCTGAAAAACTGCCGGTACCAAAAATGATACTTGGTTTGCCTTCATCGCAGCGATCTTTATGTATCTTGAGTATTTCTTGTCTTGGCATTGTGCCTTGAATGAGTAAACCGGTTTTAATTTTACTCTCAACTAAATCTGCGACTTTCTCCATCTGCCAATAAGAAGCAAATAGTACTAAGCTTGCCATTTCATCTTCAATCAGAGCGACAATATGTTTAGCTAATTCGTCGGTATATTTATCATCAGTTGGTTCACAGTCCATTTTTGGCAAAAAAAGTGTCGCGTTCTGTTCAAAATCGAATGGCGAATCCAAGGCTAAATAGCGACTTCCATCGTTTACGGATAAGCCAACTTGATGGGTAAAGTGATTAAAGTTATTCAATGCACGCAGTGTTGCGCTACAAAGTACGACGCCAGCAGCTTTATTCCATAATAAGTTTTCAAGCATAAAGCCGACTTCTATGGGGGATGCATTGAATAAGTAATCGGGCTGTTTTCCGGTTAATTGTTCAATCCAACGTGCCATTGGCGCACCTTTAGGACTGTCCTCTTTAGCCATCATCTTCCATAGCTTTTGCAGGTTCTCTAGGCGTTGCAGCATAAAGCCTGTTTCAGATAGTAATGATTCTGATTGATGTTTCGGGATCTCTCCATCCTTTATCGCTTCGTTTAACAAAGACAGCATTTTGTTAAATTGCTTTAATGCCAAGTTTGTCGCTGTGCCGAGGTTCTCTGCTAACACCATTAAAGCTGGTGGCAGTTTTCCGTGCTCAAAACGAAAGCGATTCTCTGGGTTATCAAACTTGGCCGATTGAGCATCACAAAATTGCGCTACTTGATTAAGCATCCCAGCAATATCACCTATGTGATCTAGCATCGACTGCGTTGGCGCAATAATATAATTACTCTTAATTTGATTTTGTAGCTTGCCGCAGGTTTTAGTGAGCTTTTCTAACCAGTCGTTAGCCCCACGAACTGTGGACTGAGCGCTACTAAAATCTCGTGCAACTATTGGTAAGTGATGAGCTTCATCAATAACATAATAAAGCTCTTCTGGATCGGGCAAAATAACGCCACCCCCTAGCTCTAGATCGGCAAATAACAAGCTATGGTTGGCAATGAGAACGTCCCAGTTATCAATATCTTCACGTGCTTTATGGAACGGACAGTTACGGTGGCTTGCCAATTGTCGGTGACAGCTGTGTTTGTCACACGCAATTTGTTGCCATAGATGATCGGGTAGAGGCTTAGTTAGTGTGTCGCGTTCACCATTCCAAGTACCGGCTTGATAGTCTTTGAGTAAACCTTCCAGCATATCAACTTGGCTTTGATCAGGTTTTGTTTGCCACATGGCCATTTGGCTACTGTTGTCTGGCCCAACCATCATTTCAAGCTTGGATAAACAAACATAACGTTGGCGACCTTTGACTAAGCCAAAAGTAAAATCGAGGCCTGATTGTTGTAAAAAGAAAGGTAAATCTTTATGCAACAACTGCTCTTGCAATGCGACGGTAGCAGTTGCAATACAGACTTTTTTCTTGGAGGCGAGTGCTAATGGAATAGTGCCAAGTATATAAGCTAAAGATTTACCGATACCTGTGCCAGCTTCGACCACAATAATACGGCGTTGCTTGTCATATTCGCCTGCAAGCGTTTTTGATATTTCCGCGACAATATAATTTTGCTCGCGGCGCGGGCGAAAGTTAGGCAATGAGGTCGAAATGCCTTTATATATTGTACGAATTTGGGTTTTAACGTCTGCGGATAACATGAATGCACTAAGCTAATAAATAGTGCTGTACATAATAACAGTGATTACTTAGCCTAAGAAGCGTTTAGTGATTATTAGTGTATTTAATTGAGTATAAAGTATGAATTCAGGTGCCAGTGAGCTGCAACTTCTTCAAGGTAGAGTATTAACTCGCCACGCCATTCATCGACAAGGCAGCCTAATTTTACAGTACTTTGTGCAAACTGCGACAGGCCCCGTGACTGTCGAAATCCTCAATCAAGAGCATGTGTGTTTTATAAAAAGTAATGACGAGTCACTATTACTTGCTAGCGATGGATTAAGAGGTGCAAGGGCTAACGCCATCGCCCTGAAAAGCTTTAATTATGAGCCAATAACTGCATTGTATTGCAACGATGGCAGACAGTTACGGCATTTAATGCGCGTAGCTAAAGATCTTGATATTGAATTATTCGAATCAGACGTTAAAACGGAGCACCGATTTTTAATTGAACGCTTTATAGCCTTAGATGGTGAGTTTTATGGGCACTTTATTGAACAAAATGGTAATTCATCGCAACCTGTATTTATTGCTAGTAGGGCAAGGCAGTTTGATAGCAAAATTGAACTTAACGCAATTTCTTTAGATTTTGAGTGTAGTTTTGCGGGGGAACTTTATTCTGTTGCCTTATATGGACAATCAGCCAACGGTATTGTTTATCAAAAAGTCATTATGGTTGGGGAAGAGCTCGATACTCAGCCATGTTCACCTGATGGTGAATCTATTAATTACGTCGAATGGGCCATCGATGAAGTCGATTTGATCCACCGTTTAATCTCTTGGTTTAGTGAATATGATCCGGACATTATTATTGGTTGGTCCGTTGTAACGTTTGATTTAGCCTTACTCTACCGTAGAGCGAAGTTGCATCAAATACCGCTAAATATTGGCCGCGATGGCCAAGCGCTTGATTGGAAAGTCGAGGAGAAATATCGACCAGAAACCTTGTCTTTACCTGGTAGAGTGGTACTTGATGGTATTGATTGGTTAAAAGCTGCATTTTATCAGTTCGATCGTTATTCATTAGAGTTTGTGGCGCAGGCACTGCTTGATGAAGGAAAAGCTATCCATAGCGTTGATAATCGTATGGATGAGATCAATGACTTATTTTTAAATGATAAACTTGCTTTAGCGCATTACAACTTAACAGATAGTCGCTTGGTGTGGGATATTTTCGAAAAAACCCAGTTATTCGATTTTGTGATTGAGCGAGCTAAGCTAACTGGGCTAGAGCTTGGACGAGTGGGCGCATCGGTAGCGGCATTTAATAACTTATATTTACCACATCTTCATCGGGCTGGTTTTGTCGCACCGAGTAAACCTGCAAGTGATGGCATAGAAAGTCCTGGCGGTTATGTAATGGACTCGGTACCAGGTCTTTATCAACATATCTTAGTGTTAGATTTTAAGAGTCTATATCCTTCAATTATTCGTACATTTCTAATTGATCCAAAGGGACTTGTACAAGGCTCGTCCAATGTAAGTGATGCAGTGCCAGGGTTTCTTGGCGCGCAATTTAGTCGTGAAACGCCTATTTTACCTATGCTGATTAAAAAGCTTTCTGAAGAAAGAGAGTTAGCAAAGTCGCAGCACAACGCGCCTTTATCCCAAGCAATTAAGATTATTATGAACTCTTTGTATGGCGTCCTCGGCTCTCGAGGCTGTGTATTTCATGACGCTCGTCTTGCCAGCTCAATCACAATGCGTGGCCATGAAATAATGAAGCAAACTAGAAGCTGGATTGAAAATGAAGGTTTTGAAGTGATTTATGGGGATACCGACTCGACTTTTGTTTGGCTTGGTAATGATTTTTCACCTGAACTGGTACAAAAAACTGGCAGAGAACTAGCCGAAAGGATCAATGTCTTATGGCGAAGTAAACTACAAAAAGAATATCAGTTAACGAGTTTTCTCGAGCTTGAATTTGAAACTCATTTTGAGCAATTTTTTATGCCAACTTTGAGAGGCTCGGTCGAGGGTTCTAAAAAGCGCTATGTAGGAACTAAGCGTAATCAAACCGGGGAAAAACAATTAATATTTAAAGGTATGGAGCAAGTTCGAAGTGATTGGTCTCCCTTAGCTAGAAGAGTGCAATATGAATTATATGATCGTTTGTTTAGTGAACAAGATATTCCCTCTTACCTTAAAGAGATAATAGCGGGGTTGAATAGTGGGTTACTTGATAATGAACTGATCTTTACCAAACAACTCAGAAGAAACCTTGAAGACTACACAGCAAAGTCCGCTCCACATTTAAAAGCTGCGCGTAAATTATGCGATGCTACGGGAGATCAGCAATATGCAAAACGGGGCGCAAGAATCGAATATGTGATGACTTTAAATGGCGCCGAACCTGTTGCTCAACGCTTAAGTCAAATTGATTACGATTATTATCTCACTAAACAGTTAGAACCTATCGCAGCGCCGATACTTTCAATTTTGAAAACCAGTTTCACTGAAGTTACTACAAATCAAATGTCGTTAATTTAGTTTGCGCTGGATTAATAACCTGCTAAATAAATGTTAACAGATGGTTCAAACCTTCGTCAGTTCTGTATTTGCTAGTTAATTAGGTGCAAAATCTAGCAAATAGTGTGATGTTCGTCTTTGAGTGGTTGCTAATCTTTTGATAATCTCATTTGCAATCAGGATAGAAAGAAAACAACGGAATGGATGACGATTTGAATGAAGCAGACTGAACAATATTAAGGTTAGGCAAATTAAATGAAAAAGACTCTAGTAGCATCAGCTTTGGCAGCGGTTATTTTTGTGCCAACAGCATCAGCAATTGAAGTATATAAAGATGACAAAAATGCAGTAGAAATTGGTGGTTGGATTGATGCTCGAGTAATTAATACTCAAGGTGCTACAAAAGTTGAAAACGGTTCATCTCGTATTAACTTTGGTTTTACCAGAGACATGGGCCAAGGTTGGAAAACGTTTGCCAAAGTTGAGCTAGGTCTAAACCTAGTAGGTAATAGCTCGATCGAAAGAAATAGTGTTGAAATTGATGGTGAGACTATTAATGGATACACTTCTGATTCAAATGACTTTATCAGTACTCGTTTAGGCTATGTTGGTCTTGCTCACGACACATACGGTTCATTGACAATCGGTAAGCAGTGGGGCGCTTGGTACGATGTGGTTCATAACACTAACCTAGTTAACACTTGGGACGGTAACACATCTGGTACTTACACACTTAACAAAGCTGACGGTGCAATCAACGGTACTGGTCGTGGCGACAAGACTGTTCAATACCGTAATGCGTTTGGTGACTTCAGCTTCGCAGTACAAGCACAGCTAAAGCAAGATAGTTTTGACCTTTATGAAGGCGATGCTTTCCCAGGTGTTCCAGATGCTACAGTTGCTAATAGCAACGTAATTGGTACTGTTGAGTACGATTATACTTACGGTGCGTCAGCTACATATAACGCAACTGATAACTTAATTCTAACCGCAGGTTTGAACGTTGGTGAGTTCGATGCAACTTACACTACTGGTAAGTCTGTACAAGAAACCGATCTAATCTTCGGTGCTGGTGCAACTTGGGGTGAGTTTAACGCGAAAGGTTTTTACGGCGCGGTTAACGTTAACAAGCAAGAATATCACGATACAGATAATCTAAACCGTTACATCCCTGAAGCTTGGGGCTTAGAGTCTCTAGCATCTTACCACTTCGATAATGGTTTACGTCCGCTAATCGGATATAACATTCTTGAAGCAAATGATGACTATGCAGCAGCATACAACGGTGATGTGTTTAAGCGTCAATTCCTACTAGTGGGTTTACACTATGTATGGGACAACAACACAATGCTTTACCTAGAAGGCCGTAAAGACTTTAGCGATTTCACTAGTACCAATAAAGCACAGCAAGCTGCTATGGAATTCTCTGAAGACGACGGTATCTCTATCGGTATCAGATACTACATGTAATATTAAGCTATTACATAAAAAGCGCCCAAGTGGCGCTTTTTTTTATGCTTTTTAATTCGCTCTCTTAAAACTTTTAAAAATTATCGAATTGTGACGGACTAAAGATAGAAATATCCACCTAAAAATAACAATTGTTATGTTATTAACACCGTTAGGTTAAAAAGTGTTCGGTTGCAATGTTTGTCAAAAAAAATGTTTTTAATTACTGCTTATTCTATTTTTGCAAGTAGTATCAATGACTTGGGTGTTATTTTTGCTGTATCGTATGGTTTACACATGTTGCATTTTGTATCCTGCCTTGGCAGTAATAAGTACATACTTTGTGAGGGTTTAACAAAATAATCGGCTCTGTTTTCTTTGTTATTGCCAGTTTGAAATGAGCAATATTATAGGGGATAGCCAGTCATTTTTAAATTTGCGCGACCCTTTCTATATCGGAGGTTTACCCTACATCTCCTTATATATCAGCTGTTTGGCGGCTTGTTGTTAATCATGCGCCACTGCTTTTCGCTGGGTGTTAATATCTTTGATAGTGCCTGCATCATTCGCTTGGGTGATTAAATCTAAGTATTCACTAATTTAGATTGATAGTAGCTTCTCTGTTAAAAATCCAAACCTGTACTCAGTTGGTTTCATGTGTTGTAAAAATGTTTCTATTGTGTTTTTATTTGTTTGCGAAATGCTTTTTGAGTAACACATGTTAATTAAATACTCATTTTGCTAAAAAAAATATAAGAGAGTCCAGGGAGATTTACAATGTATAAGAATAACTTACTAGCTAACTCAGTGCGTTTAGCACTTGTTAGTGGTGCAATGGCTACAGCTTTTACAGCTCCAGCAGTATTTGCAGCCGAAGAAGAATCAGCAGATAGCGTTGAACGTATTGAAGTAACAGGTTCACGTATTAAAAGAAGTGATTTAGAAGGTGCTTCGCCAGTAACTACAATTACTGCAGAAGACATGCAAGTTGAAGGTAACTTTACCGTTGCCGATGCACTACGTAACAGTAACCTTAACTCGTTTGGTTCATTCTCAGAGCGTTCAGGTAGTTCTGCACAGTCTCAAGCAACTATTAACCTACGTGGTGCGGGCTCTAGCCGTACTCTAGTATTGATTGATGGTAAGCGTTTCCCTGGTTCACCTACTCTTGGTGGTGCTTCGGCTAACCTTAACGCCATTCCAATGGCGGCAGTTGAACGTATTGAAATCCTAACAGATGGTGCATCTTCAACTTACGGTTCAGATGCGATTGCTGGTGTTGTTAACATCATCATGAAGAAGAACTTCCAAGGTCTTGAGTTTAACGTAGGCGGCGGTAGTCGTGAACGTGATGGCGGCTTAACAAGTAAAGAGTTCTCGGTAGTTGCTGGTTATGAAATGGATAAAGGTAACATTACTTTTGCATTTGACCACCAAGATCGTAAAGGCATCTCTGATGCTGACCGTGACTACACTAAAGCAAAAATTAATGGCGATTACGACACAGCTCAGGCGTATATTGATACTGATGGTTGGTCGTACTACGGTGCTACAGTTCTGTCTCCAGACTATTCTACAGCGTCAGCTTCATTGTTATGTGATGACTTAGTTGCAGAGTACGGTTCAGACACTTTCCGTAAAGTTAAAGCTGATACGCACTGGGGTCCTGGCTCTGAGTATTGTATGTATGCATACGGTAACGTATCTTATAACAAAGCATCTATTGACCGTAACACTGTATATGTTGATTCAAACTATGAAGTCGCTGAAGACGTAGAATGGTTTGGTCGCATCATGGTTACTCAGAATAAATCATTCGGTCGTTATGCTCCGCCAGCGGCACAATGGCAGAACATGGCTGCAGATAACCCACATAACCCATATGGTGAAGAAGTTCTAGGTCTATTCCGTTGGGTAGATATTGGTACTCGTGATGGTAACGTAGATGACTACAACCAAGATTACCTAACAGGTCTTCGTGGTACTATCAGTGCTTGGAACGATGCGAGCTGGGAGTTCTACTACCACTACAACCAAGCAGACAATAAGTCTATGGGTGAGTACTACCTAAGCTATGCTGGTCTTGCGTACAATGAAAAGAATGGTATCGATCTAGGTTCAGAGCAGGGCGTTAATAACATGAAAGCCACTACTCTAACTCAGGGTAAGGCTATCTTTAACCAATATAACGCTGGTATTAACTTCGATGTATTTGAACTACCTGGCGGTGAAGCTGGTCACTACTTCGGTATGGAGTACTTTGATCAAGACTTTAGCGAAGTATATGACGCTCAGTCAGAAGCTGGTCTAATTGGTGGTTCAGCTGGTAACTCTGCTGGTGGCGACCGTCAAGTTTGGGCAGCATTCTATGAAGTAGTATTGCCAGTAATTGATAGTGTAGAAGTAAACTTAGCGGTTCGTTACGATGATTACAGTGATTTTGGTGGCAATACAGCACCTAAAGCGTCTGTTCGTTGGCAAGCGCTTGAGAACCTAGTTGTACGTGGTTCTTACTCTGAAGCGTTCCGTGCTCCAGCTCTTGATCAACTATATGCTGCTACAACATTTAGTGCTGAAACCGCAACGGATTATGCTTTCTGTGAATCAAATGGTATTGCAGATTGTCCAAGTGGCCAGGTAGACACATATATCTCAGCAAATGATAACTTAGGCCCTGAAACTTCTAAGTACACTAACTTAGGTCTTGCTTGGGATATTATCGATGAGTTTGGTGTAAAAGTTGATTACTTCAACCTGAACATTGATAACGTAATTAGCCAGCGTAGTAGTACAAGTGTTATGGAAGGTATTGCTGACGGTTCACTAACTCCAGATAGCACTTTCTATGTAGACCGTGCACCTACAACTAACGGAAAGTTAGGTAAAGCTCTTGAAGTTGGTACTGGTTATGCAAACGGTGACAAGCTAGAAATTGAAGGTGTGGACGTTGCATTTAACAGCAATTTCGAAACTAGCGTTGGTGACTTCCGTATTAACTGGCAGAACAGCTTCATCACTAAATACATTGTTGAAGATGCTGCTGGTGGCGATGCAGTAAATACATCAGGCTGGGCAGGTCAACCTGATTACCGTTCAAACTTCACCACAATCTATACAATCTCAGATCACAGCTTCAGCTGGAACGCTAACTATATTAGCTCTACATATGAGACTAAAGAAGAAGGTAAGTTGGATGACTGGTTAATCCACAACATCTCTTACGGTTACGACATTGGTAGCTTTGGTACAATTCGTCTAAGTGTTAATAACTTAACAGATGAAGATCCAGTACTAAGCTCAGATGGTAAGTATGAAGATCCAAGCCTTTATAACAACTACGGACGTGAGTACCGCGCAAGCTACACTCTTAAGTTCTAAGCTGTTAAATATATAAAATATTAGTATTATTTAAGTAAGTAAAAGGGCCCCTAGAGGGCCCTTTTTTATGTATGATAATCGCAATAACGTTGACTTTTTAAGGTGATATATGAGTAAGCACTGGGATCAATATTGGAAACAGGGGCATTTAACTTCCTTTGGCGATAGTTTCGAGGGGAATTATACCGGTGTGTTACATCAAGCGTGGACTGAGGCGGTAGAGATGCTTCCTGAGCAGTTTGATGTATTAGATATTGCAACGGGTAATGGTGCTATTCCTTTATTGCTCAAAGAGTCTCTCTTACCTCTAGGAAAGTCAGGCCAAATTATTGGAGTTGACCTCGCACAAGTTAATCAACCTGAAAATGATAGTTCAAGTATCAGTATTGAGCTCCTCTCAAATATTAACTGCTGTGATCTGCCCTTTGAAGCAGAAACGTTCGATGTAGTAACGTCGCAATTCGGTATTGAATATGCTCCCTTGAATGTCGCGCTAGTAGAAGCTTTAAGAGTTTTAAAAGCAAAAGGTCGATTGCAGCTAATTGTTCATCATAGTGAGTCTATGGTGATTAGAAGAAATCGTAGGATTGTTAATCTCATATCGGGTAGTTTGGTTGAGCAGGTTTTAAACCTTCTTGGAGTTATGACTGAACAGATGGGGGAGTTACGTTCTAATATTGATTTAGCACGAATTAAAGACAATCCACAAAGCGAACAAAATAGACTCGAACTAAATCGATTAATTGGAGAGTTAGTCAAGCTAGACGAAGATGCATTAAAAGACAGCGATTTAATGACTTATGTTGCAACACTTTTCAAAACAGGTATTTTTTGGAGCGTAAGTAAGAAAAAGGAATACCTTAGATTTATTACCTCTGAGTTATTAACATTAGAGCAAAGGTTAACAGAGCTTGTAAATGCGTCAGTGACACAAGACGACTTGGCTTCAATCATTAATAGCACGGCTAAAACATCAAAATTAGAAGAAATTAAAGTCATTAGAACATCTGAGTTCGATGAGATCTTAGCTTGGAAAGTGGTTCTTTGTAAGCATTAGAATAGGAGCATGTTTTTCCATCTAGGCCATATTTCATATGAAGCTGTTTTGTGAATTTTTGTAGCATTAGAAGTGGCCAGATAGATGTAGATCTTATGTGTCTTATTTGACTGAAATAATGTAGTTAAACATGGAGCATATTCTTGGTTACCAAGACATCGATTTAATGGCGTTTTGCAGACAGATTTCATTATGATAAGCATAAGTTAATTAAAAGCCGTTAATGCTCTGACTCATCAATATCTGGCAACAAGATTCATGTTTCTCTTAAGTATCTTTTATGAATTAGGCTATTAGCTGATATATTTTTGTCTGCAAGTGACTGGTTATACCAGTTCGTGTTAATGATTTGTTAAATACTCAGTTTGTGGTTTGTGGCTTATATATATTTCTTTATCATGCACTTAAGATTTTCCATTCAGTGTTTTTATTATCTAAATCTCAATCTTGTTTACACAATATTTTTAAAAACTCCCTTTTGGGTGTTTTTCATCCTGTAAGCTCTTTTTCTGACAGTTTTAGGCGTTTTCGAATGTTGACACAGGTCAACATTTTGTGAAATGATGCCAGCGGGTCTACATCCTCGAAGATGTAGAAAAGGGAAGATAATAATTAACAATCACAATAGAAAGACAGGCTTAGGCAATAGGGAACTAAAGCAAAATAAGCGCATGCACCCTGTTGTTGATAAGTTAAAGCTTTTTTAATCACTTCAAATTGGTTGGGAACTATGTCCAAGGTAAGCAATAAAACAAAAATCGCTACAGCGCTCATTGGCGCACTAGCCTTAGCAGGCAGCAACTTAGTGATTGCCGATCCTCTTTTCTGACGTTCAGAAAGCTGACAGTAAAATTCACGCTGAAGCAGCATCGTCTCAGAAGAAAGTTGATAAGTATTTTGACCAGGCTCAGGACATGTTGTTCGAGTACGGGTCAGTTGCTGATGAACGTGAATCACTAAAATCTTATAACGACTACGTAGCAGGCTTGGTTGCAGACCAAGAAGCTACAATGAAATCAATTCAAAATGACATCAACGGCGTTGATGCATTACGTCAAGGCGTAGTGCCATTGATGTTTAAAATGGTTGATGCACTAGAGCAGTTCGTTGCTCTTGACCTTCCATTTAACACTGAAACACGTGTTGAGCGTGTTGAAAACCTAAAGAACCTACTTAACAGTGCAGAAGTAACCCTTGCTGAAAAATACCGTCTAATCCTAGATGCATACTCAATCGAGCGTGAATACGGTAGTTTTGTTGCTGTTAAGACTGGTCAGCTAGAACTTAATGGTAAAGAAGTTCTTGTAGACTTCTTCAACTTAGGTCGTGTTGCTCTTTACGCACAAAGCTTAGACGGTAAGTCTGCTTGGATGTATAACGATGAGACTAAAGGCTGGGATCCGCTAGACGATAGCTACCTACGCGAACTAACTAAAGGTATCCGTATTGCTCGTAAACAGGGCGCACCGGATCTATTCTCGTTACCAATCCCTGCTGCGGAGGCTGCACAATAATGAAGAAGTTTATCACTACAGCAATCGTTGCTGCGACCCTGTCATTATCGGCCGGTATTGCTAGCGCTGCAGATGCACCTAAAACAATTGACCAACTACTTAACCAAGTAAAAGTCGATCGTGCTAATGCATCTAAGACTAACGCAAAGCGTGAGCAAGAATTTAAAAATGAGCGTGGCGATAAAGCTGCACTTCTAAAGCGTGAGAAAAATGCTTTAGCAGCAGAACGTCAACGCGGTAAAGATCTAAACCAAGCGTTTTTGGATAACGAGCGTAAAATCGGTCAGTTAGAAGAAGACTTAAAAACAGCTCAAGGTGACTTGGGTGAAATGTTTGGTGTTGTTAAAGGTGATGCGGGTGATTTCGCTGGTAAGCTAGCGGCGTCTAACATCTCTGCACAGTATCCAGGTCGCGATGTATTTATTGCTGACCTTGGTGCACGTAAGCAACTTCCAAAAATTGACGAACTAGAGCGTTTCTGGGAAGAGCAGCTGTTTGAAATGGCTGAGTCTGGAAAAGTTGTTAAGTTTGACGGTTCAGTTACTGGTATCGATGGCAATGTAACTAACACGACAATTACTCGTGTAGGTCCATTCAACCTTGTTGCAGATGGTCGCTATGTTGTTTACAGCCCAGAGCTTGGTCTTATTAAAGAGCTATCTCAGCAACCTGATGGTTACCAAACTAAGCCAATTGCAGCGTTTGAATCAGCTACTACTGGTGCCGCTAAGCTTTATATTGACCCAGTTAAAGGTGTGCTACTAAACATCTTCACGCAGAAAGCGACTATCGAAGAGCGTATTGAAGCTGGTGGTACTATTGGTTACATCATTATGGCATTACTAGCACTGGGTGCACTTATCTCTATCGAGCGTCTAATCACTCTAGGTGTTGTAGGTGCTAAAGTTAAGGCACAGCGTAAGAACCTTGATAACCCAGGTAACAACGCATTAGGTCGTGTACTTAAAGCTTACCAAGACAATAAAGATGTTGATGTTGAAACACTTGAGCTAAAACTTGATGAAGCAATTCTGAAAGAAACTCCAGCTCTTGAGTCTCGTATCTCTATCATTAAGGTTCTTGCAGCTATCGCACCTATGATGGGTCTACTAGGTACTGTAACCGGTATGATTGCAACGTTCCAAAGCATCCAGTTGTTCGGTACAGGTGATCCTAAGCTAATGGCTGGTGGTATCTCAATGGCACTTATGACTACGGTTCAAGGTCTAGTTGCTGCTCTACCATTAATGCTTATGCACGCTGTTGTTATTGCACGTAGTAAATCAATCGTACAAGTACTTGAAGAACAAAGTGCTGGTATCGTCGCTGCGCACGCTGAGAAGAGGAAAGCCTAATGTTATTCCTGATGGATATCTGGGATTCCGTCAGGGGCTTCATGGCCGCCGGGGGAGACATCCTCTGGTTAGTGGCTGGTGTATTGTTTGTTATGTGGGTATTGATGCTTGAACGCTACTGGTATCTAAATTGGGTATCACCAAAACAGCACAAAGCAATCATTAGCGCATGGGAAGCACGAGAGGATTCAACCTCTTGGTATGCACACCGCATCCGTGAAGCTTGGGTATCCCAAGCGAAGCAAGATTTAACAGCACGTATGCTGATTATCAAAACCTTAGTAGCAATCTGTCCTATGATTGGTCTACTAGGTACCGTAACTGGTATGATTTCAGTATTCGATGTGATGGCAGTTCATGGGACGAGTAATGCTCGTATGATGGCAGCTGGTATTTCAATGGCGACCATGCCGACAATGGCGGGAATGGTTGCAGCATTATCAGGCGTATTCTTTAGTACACGTCTAGATGCAAAAATGAAAATCAGTTTAGCAAAGCTAAAAGACAGCATGCCTCACCACTAGAGAGAGATTGAACATGGCACGTAGAAAGCATTCAAGCGTAGAAGAAGAAGCTGAGATTGATATGACCCCGATGCTCGACATCGTGTTCATCATGCTTATCTTCTTTATTGTAACAACATCGTTTGTAAAGCCATCAGGCCTTGACTATAACAAGCCTGAAGCATCACAAGCGACTAAGAAGCCTTCAGCTAACATCTTTATTGGTGTGAGCAAGACGGGTGTCATCATGATGGAAAACCGTCAAGTTGATATCGAACGTGTAACTGCAAACGTAGAACGTATGCTTGCAGAAGCACCAGAGGCTGCAGTATTAATTCAAGCAGACCAAGAAGCTAGACACGGTTTAGTGGTTAAGGTTCTTGATAACGTTAAAGCTGCGGGTATCGATAAGATATCTGTATCGGCGGGGAACGAATAATATGCTGAGAGGAATAGTATCACTGATAATTGGTGCTGCTGTGACTTTTGCTTTGTTTGTCTTCATGGCTTTCTTGGTAGGTGGCGGTCCAACCCGCCACGATTCCTCGACAGAAACACCTGTCATTGAAATCACCATGAACAAAGATGATGCATCAGCGCAGAAAAAGCCAAGGGTTAAGCCTAAACCGCCTACACCCCCAGAGCAACCGCCAAAACCGGATACTACGCCACCAGATAGTTCATCTGACATTGATACAAATATGTCATTTAACATGGGTGGAGTTGAAGCTGGTGGTGCAAACACTGGATTTAAACTAGGCAATATGATGACGCGAGACGGTGATGCTACACCTATCGTACGAATCGAGCCTCAGTATCCAATTGCAGCAGCACGTGATGGTAAAGAAGGTTGGGTACAACTAAGCTTTACGATTAACGAGCTAGGTGGTGTTGAAGACGTTAAGGTTATTAAAGCTGAACCTAAGCGTTTATTTAATAAAGAAGCACGTCGTGCGCTTAAAAAGTGGAAGTACAAGCCAAAGATTGTTGACGGCAAAGCCCTTAAACAACCAGGTATGACTGTACAACTAGATTTCACTCTAGACAAAGGAGGCAGATAATTATGACTAAACTTAACTCTATTGCTGCCGCTTTATTACTTTGTTTAGGTGGAAGTGTTGCCATTGCTCCAGCAGCTTATGCTGAAGAAAAATGTCCAATTGAAAAGCGTAAGTCCAAAGCTGTTGGCCAAAGTGCAGCTAAAAAAGTACAAAAGTCTTTTGAAGCTTACACTGAAGGCAATGTAGATGAAGCAATTGCGATTCTTCTAGAAGCCAACGCTAAAAACGATTTCGATAAAGCTTATATTGACCGTATGTTAGGTAACTTTTATGCGGAAAAAGGACAGATGGGTACAGCGACTAAGTACCTTAAGTCTGCAGTAGAAGCGGATATCTTAGGCGGTGTTGACCACGCACAAACTCTAAGACTCTATGCTGATCTTCTTATTGGAGATAAAAAGTTTAAAGAGTCTATCCCAATGTATTACAAGTGGATGGAGTTTACCTGTAAAGAAGATCCGCAAGTATACCGTCGTATCGGTATTGCGTACTCTGAGCAGAAGCAGTGGGATAAGGTTCTAGAAGCTGCAGATAAAGGTTTATCTTTATCTAAAGAGCCAGACAAAGGCTTGTACCAAATGAAGCTAACGGCTTACTTCAATCAAAAGAAGTATAAAGAAGCCGTAAAAGTACTTGAAGTAATGGTGCCATTATTCCAAGACGATAAGCGACTTTGGGTTCAGCTTGCTCAGTTTTATCTGATGACTGAAGACTTCACTAAGTCACTAGCTACATATGACTTAGCTTATAAAAATGGATTCTTGGAAACAGCGGGTAACATTACGCGTCTGTCCCAACTGCTTGCTCAAAATGGTTCGCCATATAATGCATCGCAGATCTATGCAAAGCACATGAAGTCAGGGTTAATTAAGGAAGATGAAAAAACCTTAACGACTCTAGCGGGTTTTTACCATAATGCTAAGCAGTTGAAAGATGCTGCTAAAACATATGGTAAAGCTGCTGCTATCAACAACTCAGGCAAACTATACCTAAGACAGGGTCGTATTTTGGCGCTTGATGGTGAGCATCAATCTGCCATTGTCGCACTTAAGAAGGCACTGGATGCAGGTGTTAAGAGTCCTGGTGAAGCACAGTTTGAGCTTGCGCTAGCATACTTAAATCAGAAGCAGTATAAGTCAGCATATAAGTATGCAAAACTTGCTACTAATGATAAGAAGACAGCTCGTTCAGCTAAAAGCTATATTGCTTACATTAAAGAAAAGGCACGTGTACATAACGTTACTCTTTAATATAAGTGAAAGTTTAAAAGCCCCTAGCTAGGGGCTTTTTTATTGCTGGAAAATACTAATTTTATACAAAAAAACTAAGCAGTTGATTTTTTATTCTATTAGAATTTTATCAAATTAGGTGTCATTGGCTGGCGTATTTTCATCTGTTGAGTATGTTTCTCAACTGTTTCAAAAAGGTTTTCTAAATAGAGCTCTTTACTTGGCAAGCATGAACAACCGCCAAGTTCATAATCGATTGGATTATGCTTCTGTGATACAAGGTTCTGATTAAATTCATTAATCTTTGTTTCTAGTCGCTTTAGTACAACCCTAGCTCCAGTGCTATCAACATCAAATATTCCCAAGGCAAAGGCTTGGCTATCAAGTCTTGCCAGTAGATCAGTTGTTCTTAACAGCGCTTGTTGTACTTGCTTCATGAATAATTCTAACAATTGAGGTTGATAAATAGTTTCATGAATGTGTGGGCATAGATACAATAATGCCAAGCCTTGCTGATCTCGGATATGGCGGTGCCACTCACGATTAAACACCTCCATAAAATAGGTTTGGTTATAAACACCTGTTTCAGGATCTCTAAAACCTGAGTTGCTGAATGAATATATCATTAAAGGCTCCTTGTGCTGCTCAGGTTTAATGTATATCGGTATAAGTATAGAACAATAAATAAAAGGAATAACAGAATGAGGAAGGCGGTACTAGCGCTATCAATTGGCGCAATAATAGGTCTTACAGCTTGTGGAGACAACGAGACTCAACAGGCAGCACAGAAAGTTCAAGCCAGCGAAACTTCGCAAACACAAGTAGGACAAAAACTGTCGGCTGAAGAAACATACTTAGCACTGGTTGATAACTACTTTAATGATAAGTTAAAGCTAGAGCCTATCTATGCCACTTATGTTGGGGTTAATGATTATAACGACCAGTTTGGCGATGGATTATCAGATGCTTATCTTAAGCAACGTCACGATCTCAATACTCGCTACTTAAAAGAAGTTAAGAATATAAACAGGGACCAGCTACCTGATGCTTTAAAGCTGAGTTATGACATGTTCACCTATGATCGTAATGTTGCTTTAGCGGACGAAACGTTCCCAAATCACTTTATGCCGATGAACCAGTTTTATAGCACAGTGATCAGCATGGTGCAGCTTGGCAGCGGTGAAAGCGCACAACCTTTTAAAACAGTTGATGATTATCGTAACTGGGAAAAGCGTCTACAGGGCTTCATTGAGTGGCTTAAGCTTGCACAAGTGCGTATGGACGAAGGTATCGAGAGCAAAGTGGTACTGCCACGAGTACTCGTTGAGCGGATCATTCCTCAGCTTAGTGCGCAGTTAGTTGATAACGTAAGTGATAGCTTATTTTATACGCCGATAACGCTGATGCCCGATTCATTTTCAGAAGCTGATAAGCAAGCACTAACTCAAGAGTATAGCCAGTTAATTGGTGAACAGTTACTGCCTGAGTTGACAGGGCTGCGTGATTATTTTCAAAACACCTACCTTAAGTCGTCTCGTGCAACAGACGGTTGGTGGGGGCTACCTAACGGTAAAGTTTGGTATCAGCATTTAGCTAATACCCATACCACCACGACAATGCCAGTAGATGAGATCCATAAAGTGGGGCTTGAGGAAGTGGCACGCATTTTATCAGAGATGGATAAAGTACGTGTTCAAGTCGGTTTTGAAGGTGACTTAACTGCATTTTTCGCGTCACTATCATCCGAACCACAGTATTTCTTTACTGAACGCCAAGGGTTAGTTGATGGCTATATGGAGCTTAAAGATAAGATTAATATAGAGCTACCGAAATACTTTAACGTTATGCCAAAAGCGGATTACGTAGTTAAACCTGTAGAGAGTTTTCGAGAAAAGTCAGCCGCAGGCGCTTCGTATCAATCTCCAGCGGTTGATGGCTCACGTCCAGGTGTATTTTACATCAATACCTACAACCTAAAAGCGCAACCAAAGTGGGGAATGACTACCTTATCTTTGCATGAAGCAGCGCCAGGGCACCACTTCCAGATTGCGATTAAGCAAGAGCTTACTGGTGTACCAGAGTTTCAGCGTTTTGGGGGGTATACTGCGTTTGAAGAAGGTTGGGCGTTATACGCGGAATACTTAGGTATTGAAATGGGACTGTTTGAAGACCCTTATCAGTATTTCGGTAAATTGTCTGACGAAATGCTGCGAGCGATGCGTTTAGTGGTTGATACAGGCCTGCATGCTAAAGGGTGGACTCGTGAGCAAGCCATTCAGTATATGAAAGATAACTCGCCAATGGCTGAGTCTGACATTATTGCTGAAGTAGAGCGCTATATGGCAATTCCTGGCCAAGCATTAAGTTATAAAGTGGGACAATTACAGATTTTAGCTCTTCGCGCAAAAGCTGAAAAAGAGCTGGGTGATAAGTTTGATCTAAAAGCGTACCACGACCAAATTTTGACTTCAGGTTCATTGCCAATGGAAGTGATGGAGTTAAAAGTGAACGATTGGATTGCAAAGCAAAAGTAACTTAATCAATCAGTAATAACCCTGCTGGGATGTACTGTGAAATTTGGTATATACTGGCAGGGTTTTATTTTGCCTAACAGGCAATAACAATTATTTTATGGGAGTAAACCATGGTACAAGCAACAGCAAGACACCTACTAGTTGATTCAGAAGCACAGTGTCTAGAACTTAAGCAACAGATCCTTGATGGTGCTGATTTTGGTGATGTAGCGAAAGCTAACTCTTCTTGCCCATCTTCAGCCCAA
This sequence comes from Shewanella marinintestina, assembly GCF_023283845.1. Classification (GTDB taxonomy): domain Bacteria; phylum Pseudomonadota; class Gammaproteobacteria; order Enterobacterales; family Shewanellaceae; genus Shewanella; species Shewanella marinintestina. The sequence continues at coordinate 52,317 of NZ_JAKILC010000021.1, read as the reverse complement.
GGCGGTGATTTAGGCTCATTTGGCCCAGGTATGATGGTTAAAGAGTTTGACGAAGTCGTTTTCAGTGCGCCCCTTAACGAAGTTCAAGGTCCTGTTAAAACACAATTTGGTTACCACCTGTTAGAAGTAACAAGCAGAGGTTAACCTGTTTTTATTTCTATGTAAGGAATAAACATGCTCGAACTGTATACCGATAGACTTAGGTTAAGAACGGTTATTTCAAGTGATTGGAATAGCTTTTTATATATGCACTCAGATGAACAACTCAATGAGTTTGTACGTAAACCTCAACCCGAATCCGATATACGACAGAAGTTCGAGCGTGCGTTAGAACATCGTGAATTTGTTGAAGGCGAGTGGTTACTCACTATTATTGAGGATGCCCATACGCAAGATTTTGTTGGCTTTATTGGTCTGCAAAATAGCGACGTCGAAATGGGACAAATGCAGGTAGGATATATGCTTCATCCCGATGCCCAAGGTCAAGGCTTTGCCTGTGAAAGTTTACAGGCCATTGTCGATTGGGCTTGCTTATCCTATACACCGCATAAGTTTATAGCCTATTGTATTGAGCAAAATATTGCGTCAGCAAAAGTGCTGGAAAAGTGTGGCTTTGTGCGCGAAGGCTTGTTACGTGAAAACTGCAAAATAGGCGACCAATGGTTTGATGATTGTCTTTATGGACTATTGGCTGCTCAAAGGTGTTAGAAAGCATGCACTCGCATGATTAATTGAGTGCTATAATGCCGTCAGATTTAGTTATTTAAGGCGAAATACAGTGAGTGCAGATACTCCAACACTGACATTAAAGTCAGGTGAAGAATACATCGAGTTATACAAAGTATTGAAAGTTCAAGGAATGATGAGTGCCGGTGGCGAAGCCAAGCACGTTATTTCTGAAGGACAAGTTACCGTAAATGGTGAAGTTGAAACCCGCAAACGCAAGAAAGTGGTTGCTGGTGAAGTGGTTAGTTTTAACGGCGAAAGCGTTAAAATTATTGCTTAGTAAGTGACAAAAGAGGATTAACATGCAATTTCCAGATGATGACAATGGCAAAATGCTTGAAGCCATGGCTGATGCAGGTATTGATCTGTCTAAAGCACTTGATGTCGATTTTTTCTTAGTATTTGAAGATCAGCGTGACGCAGAGTCAGCCCTTGAAGAGCTAGGCAAATCAGATCTAGAAGGTGAAATTGAACTACTTCTTAATGACGAGTCAGGTAAATGGGAGCTGATTGTTTGTTTAAACATGGTGCCAGACTATGACGCTATCGTTGAGCAAGAAATTAGTCTACATGAGTTTGCACAAGAGTTTGGCGGCGTGACTGACGGTTGGGGCGTAATGCAACACCAAGAAGGCGATGATGATTTCGCTGACGACGCACACGAGTGTGGCGACGATTGTAAGCACTAAATCAATCGCTTGACCCATTTTGTAATAAGCCACTTATATTAGTGGCTTTTTTGTGCCCAAAAGTTAAGAATACGGAGAGTCCAATATAAGTATTAATTGCCACCGAAGGAGAAAAGAATGGCAAGAATGATTAGTTTTGGGACGCCGGTTAACGATGCTGAACGTTGGGCATTTTCCTTGTTAGCCGATGAATTACCAGAAGATTATATCCTACTTACCAACGTTGAAATCCCGACAAAGTCTGGCCAAGCCATGGAAGTCGATGCATTAGTGATAGGAGAGTGGGGCGTATATGTTGTCGATGTTAAAGGTTACATTGGTAGGTTAGATGCAGGCCTACACGCCTGGTCCTTGGATGGAAGGGAAGTTGATAACAGTTTAGCCAAAGCCAACTATGTTGCCCGAGTGCTTGCAGGTAACGTCAAACACAAAATTCCGGTAGGCGTATATGCACCTTGGTGCCAAGGAATGGTGTTTGTTACTGGTCGTAAAGGTGAAGAAATTGAGCTGGAAAAACAGCAAGGCTCACTTAGTATCTATACGCCTAAACAAATTGTTGAAGCCCTTACCAAAGAATGGGGTCTTACTGCGCCTAAGAAGCACCAAGTTACCGATACTCAAAAAGAGTTGGTACTAGAAACGATTGGCCAAGTAGCTATCGTTGAAAAGCGCAATAATCAAATTCAAGACTTTACTAAGCTGCGCTGCCTGTTTATTCAAAGTGGGCTTGAGGTTTGGCAAGCTGAGTATAACCCTGGCGAATGGACTGCACCTTGGCTTTTAAAAGTGCTTATACCGACTCAGTTTGCCGATAGCGATCAGTCTGAAACCCATGAGATCCAATTAAGAAGTGAGTTTCAACGTTTACAATCTTTATCTGGATGTTGTGGTGTCCCTTATTGTGCACCGCTTATTCAAGATGGTGAGCAACTCGTATTGCCAATTCGTATGCCACGAGGTGTGCCGCTTAATGTGCTAGATTCTAAGCAGATGACCACTTACCAATTGCTTGAAATATTACGCCGAAGCGTTACTGGTTTGCAGCAAATTCATCGCCGTGGCTTTACCGTTGGTGGCTGGACAAGTAATTGTATCTTTGTGTCAGATATGGGCGATGTTGAGTTTATCGACATTAAAGACAACGTTAGTCGCAGCGAAGATATTAAGGCTTATGCCGAGGGATTTTTAGCCATTGCAGAGCAAACTAACCAACCGCGGGTTTATCAGTGGTACCGAGAAGCCGTCGCTGGAACGACAACAGATCTAGATGCATTACGTAGCGATTTATCAGCATTGATTGACCATGGTGTATGTGACGCTGTGCCTGAAAAGATTGAAATCGCTGCTGGGGCAATTATCGATCATCACTTTAAACTCGAGCAGTTTATCGCCGCTAAAGAAACTAGCCAGTTTTGGAGAGCCACTCATTTACAAGGGCAGTATCAGTGCGGTGTGTCTATTTACAGCAAAGTTGAAGCTAATTGGCCAATGCTTAGCAGTATTTATCGAACTTTGGCTAAGGTTTATCATCCTCATATTGAAAAGGTCTTGGCTTTTGGTCAGTTGCCCCAAAGCGAAAACTTGTTTATTGCACGGGCATGGGAATATGGTGAGTCGATTGATGAAGTGAAGGATATTCGTCTTGGTCAACCGTTAATGTGGTTCACTCAGTTGCTTACAGGCCTGCAGTACATGCACCAAATGGATATTTACCATGGTGCTATTTGCCCTAAAAATATCATCTGTAATCCGAATAAGGCTATTTTAGTCAACTTTGGTATTGGATTGGATATTGCTGCGAGTCATTATGCTTGCCAGTACGCTGATCCAACGCTGTGGGAAGTAGAAGGTGATGCTGAAAGGGACCTATATGGCCTAGTTGCCAGCTTTATTGATGCTATGGCACCAGAGAGTCTGAAAGGAGACTTATGCAAAGCTGGGATCATTAATGCTCTTGAGGCGTTTGATAGAGAGTGGTTTGGCGAAAAACTGTATGATGTATGCCACAAAGTTCTTAACTTTGATCTAAGTGTTCATGCAGGTATGAATTACTTAGAGATGTTTGATTTAGCTGATAATGATCTCGTGTCTTAACATTATAATTATCAAAAAAAATCAACATCTTCACTGTCTATAAGGGCTAAATAACTCGAGCAGCCAGTCTATAAAAGATTGTACTTTTAAAGGAAGGTTGCTCGATTTTGGTGTTAATAAGTAATAGCGATAAGGGCTGGTGAAATCAGCTTTAAATGGGAGCACCAGTTTGCCATTTTTAAGCTCATCTTCAATAAAAAAACGTGGGATTAACGCAACTCCCATGCCACTGACAGCAGCTTGGCTGAGCATATAAAAATGCTCCACGCCAAACTTTTTCTCTGTGGTTAGTTCAAGGCCAACGCTTTTAGCCCACAGTTGCCATAAACCTGGCCTAGTTGTGTGCTGCAATAATGTCATTTGATTTATGTCATTAAGGCTGTTGAGGTTAGGAGCTAACTCCGGTGAGCAAACTAGACATAAATCCTCATCCATTAACGTTAATACGTTGGCAGCTTTAGGTACTGTAGTGGCGCTACGAATTGCGATGTCGTAATTGACTTTGTTAAAATCCACCTCAAAATCACCAATGGAAAGGTCGACATAAAGGTGAGGGTAGCGCGACTTAAACTCTTCCATTCGCGGAATAAGCCAGCTTATCGTAAGGCTAGGTAATACATTAATCGCTAATGTTTGTGTTCTAAGCGGTTGGGTGATTAAGTCACTAGTAGCATTATTAATAGTTTGTAGCGCAGCCTGGGCATGCACGAAATAGCGCTCGCCTTCGTCGGTAAGCTTTAGGCTGCGATGTTGCCTGATAAACAAGGCGATACCAACAAAATCTTCTAATTGTTTAACTTGTTTACTTATTGCCCCATGAGTGACAAATAGCTCCTTTCCTGCAAGCGTAAAACTCATTAATCGAGCCGCAGCTTCAAATGCTCTTAGTGCATTTAAAGGGGGGAGGTGTGAGTACATTAGTTCGCCCTTATTTTTATTTGTGTGAGATAAACTCACCTAAGCCAAACAATAACTCCTTTGAGTTTTTACTGCAAACGACGTTTAATAGCGCCATTAAAATTAATTATTAGTACATCATGACTTTAGACCTTACTTTCGAGATTATTGCACTGTTGTTTTTTGTTGCCATGTTAGCGGGTTTTATCGACGCTATTGCTGGTGGGGGCGGGCTGTTAACGATACCTGCACTTATGTGGGCAGGGTTGCCACCAACGGTAGCGTTAGCAACCAATAAGCTACAAGCTTGTGGTGGTAGTTTCTTTGCCAGTTTCTATTTTGTGCGTAAGGGCATGGTAAAACTAAGTGATATGAAGCTCAGTATAGGGTGTGCATTTATAGGCGCCGCACTCGGGACAATTGCAGTGCAGATGATTGATACCGCTTTTTTAGAAGTCTTTTTGCCTTTTTTAATGTTAGGTATTGGTGGTTACTTTTTATTTTCCAAGAGCATCAGCGAAAACGATAAACAACAAGTATTCGCGCCAACAACTTTTGCATTTACTGCCGCTTTAGCTGTTGGATTTTATGATGGTTTCTTTGGTCCCGGTACCGGTAGTTTCTTTGCGTTAGCCTTTGTATCCCTAGCTGGTTATGGTTTAGCTAAGGCCACCGCACATGCAAAAATCTTAAATTTCTCCACCAATATCGCCTCGCTCATTTTCTTTGCAATAGGTGGAAAGGTCTTTTGGATGCTCGGTGGTGTGATGTTAATTGGGCAAGCTATAGGTGCTACGTTAGGCTCTCGATTAGTGCTCACTAAAGGCACTAAAATTATTAAGCCTTTAGTGGTGGTTATGTCGATTGCTATGAGTGTTAAGCTGTTATCGAGTCAGTACGATCTATTTGCTTGGCTATAAATGATACTAAGATAGTTATCATTGAAGAGATTATCGTGAAAGGGGCAACATTGTTTACACAGAACACAACAATAAGATCACTGCTAAGCCAATCACAGTGGCGAGTCATTCTAGTATTGATGTGTTTTACGCTGCACTCTTCTATCGTTGTGGCTAAACCTATTGAGCGCACGGATTGGCAAGATTACTTTGATCAATATGACGCTAAAGGCACAATCATAGTGGTCGATCAGCGAGCGGAAAAAGAGCAATATTGGCTTTATAACGCAGATAGGGCTGAGCAACGTTTCTCGCCTGCATCTACCTACAAAGTTCCCCATAGTTTGTTTGCATTGGATGCAAATATAGTGACTGATGAGTTACAGGTTTTTAAGTGGGATGGCATTGAGCGTAGTTTTGCACCGCATAATCAAGACCAAACACTGCGCTCTGCCATGCAATATTCGGCACTGTGGGTATTTGATATTTTTGCTAAGCAGTTAGGTGAAGCTAAGGCGCAGCAGTATTTAACTAAAATTAACTACGGCAATGCCGATCCGAGCATAGCAAGTAACGGCAGTTATTGGGTTGATGGTAAGTTAGCTATTTCGGCCACAGAGCAGGTTAAGTTTCTGCAAGCCTTATATCAAAACCAACTTCCTTTTAAGCAAGCAGATCAATTACTGGTTAAAGACTTGATGATAAATGAAACTGGTAAAGATTGGATTTTGCATGCAAAAACAGGTTGGCAAGGCCGCTATGGCTGGTGGGTCGGTTGGGTTGAATGGCCTACGGGGCCAGTTTTCTTTGCTTTAAATATCGATACGCCAAATCGTTTTCAAGATCTTTATAAGCGCCAAGCGATCACGCGTGCAGTGTTAAGCTCGATTCAGGCTTTACCCGCCAGTTAAATCTTAGGCATTAGCTTATTGGTGGGCTCATTATTGTTGAAGATCAAACAGTGGAACAACACCAATCACTCCGTCTTTAATTGTCTATTTAGCCTTTTTATTACCGTACATATTATCAAAACCGGGAATTCGCAGTTCCCAAGTTGGGATGCCTGTGCCGACAATTGATTTTAGTGTATCGATAAATAAGCGGGTTTTTATTGGTGCATCTCTATGGGGATAGACTGCGTATATTGTACCAAAATCCTCTAATTGCAGATGGGTCATTATGGGGATTAATTGACCAGAGATAATCTCATCGCCAATCATTTGTGCGGTAACGACTGCTAGCATATTTCCTGCAATCGCAGTTTGAGTTAGCATTTCTAAATCGTTGACTTTATAAGCGGCATTGAGCTTGAATTGCTTTTGCTGCTTGTTGTCAATATAAGTAAATTTATCAAGTAATAACCCGGGCGCAGCAAACACTGCAGCGGGTAAGTTTTCAAGTTGCTCTAAAGTTGTGATTGTTCCATGACGCTCAATAAAGGCTGGAGAGGCGACAATTAATAACCGGTTACGGGCAATTTTTTGACTAATTAAATTCGATGTCTTTGGCTTACCGACTCTAAAACCAATATCGAACCGCTCACCAATCATATCGATTAATCTATCTTCTAGGCGCAATTCTACTTCGGCTTCTGAATGTTGCTGCTGAAACAACAAGGCGGCTTGCTGCACATATTGCCTGCCAAATAGACTTGAACTTGTGATCCGCAATAAACCTTTTGGTTGCGAATGATAGTTTTGTGCAATGAGATAACTATTGTTTAGCAGTGTTCGCAGGCTTTTGGCTTGATTTAACATCTCATCGCCAGCAGCTGTTAACGCCAGTGAACGGGTGGTGCGGTTGAGTAGCCTAACACCGAGCTCCTCTTCTAAGCGGCTAATTTGCTTTGAAATAACAGATCTATCTAAATTCCGCTGCTCAGCAACCTTAGTAAAAGAACCGAGTTCAACGACTTCTAATAGCAATAATAATCGACTTGAAATGTCCATAAGCACCTATAAACTTCAATTGGTGCAAAAATAGCATCAATGATGTGCTTATATTAGTATTTTTAATCATCAATAACAATTCTATAGTCACTCCATACCAAGAACAAAAGGATTAATTGCAGCAAAGGTCTTCTACACTTAATCATCTTTTGTCTTTCTGAATACAATTATGAATTGAATGAGGTTACACATGAAAACACTATCTATTAGCACTGAAAATTACATTGCAACAGTTACGATTAACAACCCTCCGGTAAATGTATTAACTATTGATCTTATCAATGAAATTAATGCTTATGTTCTTTCACTAAAAGACAATCGTGACGTTAAAGTCGTAGTGTTTAAGTCATTGCATGAGCAATTCTTTTTAGCGCATTTAGATTTGAATGTCATTAATGGCACACAAGGCGGTCAAGCTGCATCAATTGAGTTTAATCACATGATTGCTAACATCAAGGCAATGAAGCAGTTATCGGTTGCAGTTGTTGATGGCGTAGCACGCGGCGGCGGTAATGAGTTTGTGATGGCATGTGACTTAGCGTATGGCACGGAAAACTCTGCTTTTGCTCAGCCTGAGGTGCACGTCAATATTCCAACCGGTGGTCAAGGTGCGGTGCAGTTTGCTAGACGTCTAGGTAAAGGTAAAGCATTACAGGCATTGCTGTTGGGCAATGATTTTACAGCTCAGCAAGCAGAAGCGCTCAATATCATCACTCAGTTTGTACCAAGTGCAGAGATAGAGGCATTTTTAACACAAATACTAGCCGTTATTTCTGGTCTGGAAGTGCGTGATATTGTGATGTATAAAGAGATTATTCATCGCTCAATTATCGATGAAGAAGCAGGTGCTGAACTCGAACTACGTTATTTCTTAGAGCGTGCAAAAGAGCAAAAAACGCAGGCTATCATTAGTGCTTTCTTAAAGCATGGCGGCCAAACAGAACGAGAAGCAAAAGATATTCAAGGTATTTTTGTTGATACCGCAGCAGAGCTCAGTAAGTGAAACCTTTTATGTTGCAAGGCATATAAATATAAGACTTGTCAAAATAGCCAGTTGTCATTGATAACTGGCTAACAGCGCTACTCTTTCCGCGATTTTTCTAATTAGTCACTTAGAATTCACTCGATAATAATGTCACCTAACATGCTGACAAGTAAGGCTTGTTAGCCGTAATTGTGTAAATAGTTTATCGCTTAACAATGTTGTTTATTCAGATAATGTGACTTAGATTGCATAGTGATTTTTATAAAGTATGGATAAAGCCGCGAGTGTGCTAAAAAACGGCGTAATTATAATTTATAAACCTACTAATCAAACACTTATGAATACCAAATACACCATTATTGCTATGTTAATTGCATCCTCGTGTTCTTTTTCTACAATGGCAGCTCCCTTTTTAGCTGCCGATGGCGCAGCGTCAGTAAATATGACTCAAACTGCTAATAGCTGGCTTGAAATTAATCTCACCCAATTTGACACCAATATTAAAGAGCTAAAAAATCACATTAAATCGAATGTGAAAGTGTGTGCAATCATGAAAGCCGATGCCTACGGCAATGGCATTGCTGGATTAATGCCAACAATATTAGCTAATAACATTCCTTGTATTGGCGTTACTAGTAATGAAGAAATTAGAATCGTTCGTGATGCTGGCTTTAGAGGTGAATTGATGCGAGTGCGCTCAGCGTCAATTGCGGAGATCCGTGAATCACTTCAATATGGTGTTGAAGAGTTTGTCGGTGATGTTAATCAAGCACAGCTTTTGTCTGCAATGGCCGCTGAACTTGGGAACCCTTTGAAGGTACATTTAGTGCTCAATAGCGGTGGTATGGGAAGAAATGGTGTTGATGTAAGCACTGATGCGGGGCTTGATGAAGCATTGACTATTGCAGCTACAAGCAATCTTGAAGTCGTTGGCATCATGACGCATTTCCCCAACTATAACCGTGATGAAGTGTTAGCTAAGTCAAAATCATTTTACGATAGTGCGTTACAGGTCATTGAAAAATCGGGGCTTGAGCGTAATGAAATCACGATTCATGCAGGCAACTCTTATGTTGCTTTAAATGTACCAGAAGCGCATTTTGACATGGTGCGTCCAGGTGGTGTGCTTTTTGGTGACCAACCTACTAATCCAGAGTTTCCGCCTATTTTTACTTTCAAAACCCGTATCGCAGCACTGATGGATTTACCAAAAGGTGCAACAGTCGGTTATGACTCTACTGTGACGCTTAAACGTGATTCAATTCTTGCAAACTTACCCGTGGGATATAGTGATTCATTTCCACGTAAAATGGGCAATACAGCCGATGTGTTGGTTAATGGTCAGCGTGCTAAAGTCACCGGTGTCATTTCAATGAATACAGCAATGATTGATGTTACTGACTTGGCTGGTGTTAAGGAAGGAGATGAAGTGGTTCTGTTTGGTTATCAAGGGCAGGAAAGTATTTTAGCGCCGGAGTTTGAAAAGAACGCAGAGGTTATTTTTCCTGAAATCTATACCCAATGGGGACAAACTAACCCGAGGCTTTACGTAAAGTAGCTGCTAAGCGGCTGGATTGCTGTGTAGCAAAGCCTAGCTAAGTCGCTAGGCTTATGATTTTATTTAAGCGGCACCATCTTGTGACAAGTTATCAAGAACAACATCATCACCCATATCGTGTAAAGCTTGGGTTAGCCGTTCTTCATCGTTAAGATCTCGCATACTGACGTTAAAGTCGGCTCTAAACAGTGCAATACCGGTGTGACTGGCGCTTTCATAGCGGGTACTCATATGCTCAATATTAATCCCAAGAGCACTGATTTTGTTAGATATCTCATGTACTAAGCCGGGCCTGTCATAGGCTACGAGTGAGTAGCTGACATGCTTATTTTTAGGTAAAGGCTTACTCGTTTTAGAGTAAGTAAGGGAAACCCCCTCTAGAAGCTCCAGAGTTTCAATCAGCTCATCCCACTGACCTGATGGTACCTCTAGAAGCAAAATTGCAGCAAAAATTCCATCAATATGGCGCAGTTCAGAGTCTAACCAATGACCGCCATGACGGCTGACTGAATGGGCTATTTGTTCTACTAAGCCTTCACGGTCTTTTGCTTGCAGGGTAACTAGATATCTTAACATTTAATATTACTCCATTATTTATCGCATCAATCCGTATATTCTTGTAAAAATTTAAATAGATAGCTCAATTTTTCTGAGCATTTTATTTGGTGATCTTATTGAATGTTGATCAGGTTTTAGTTCACGGCTGTAACACTAGTGTCATTTTTGCGTCATATAATGCACCACATTAAAATATGCGTATGTAGATTTTGATTTTAAACGCGACATATCCCTAGTGTTAGCATAGTCGTTAATACAATCCCAGTTAAAGTTTGACTGGCTTTAGAATAATCGAGGTTCTTAATGGAAACTCAGGTAACTCAACCTGGACCTGCTGCGAAAAACCTGTTGATAAACAACGGTAGTTCACGCAGAGCAATCAAGGATAAAGCAGCCCAAATTGGTGTCACCGTAGGTGGTACCATGGTATTTGTGGCGCTGCTATTGATCTTCTTTTATCTACTTTATGTGGTAAAGCCAATCTTCGATAGTGCTGAAGTCGCTCCAGTCGTTAGTGCTGAGTTTCATGATAGCCAGCCAGCATTAATGGTGGGTAGTGATGAGCAAAATGAAATCATGTATCGAGTATCGCAACTTGGTAAAGTTGATTTTTATGATACGCATACATCACAACTATTAAGAAGTGAGCAAATTAATACACCAGCAGGGACTCATGTAGTAAGTAGCTCTGCGGCTATGCCTAGCGAGCAACGTTTTGCTCTTGGCTTAAATAATGGTCAGGTAATTATTGCAGGGGTGGAGTTTGGGGTGACTTACCCAAATGACAAGCGACTGATCACACCTAGAATTCGTTTTGCTAATGGTAATGAAGCCTTAACGGTCGATCCGTTAGGTAGAGCATTAGACAGGCTGGTATTTGATTACAGCAGCGACAAAATGAGTTTTGTTTATCAAACCGATGACAAGATTTGGCATCTTTCTCGCCAAGAGGGTGAGGAAAACATGATGACCGAAGAAGTGGAGTGGGTGGCATATAACAGCATCATTCCTGACTCACCGGTTAATGTGCAGCAACAGCTAATGACGCCTGATCAACGCCAGTTGATCTTAAGCTCAGACAATAAACTATTCATTTACGACATTCGCGATGCGGAAGCGGTTCAGCTAAGTCAAGTTTTATCGCTGGCTCGTGCTAACGCCAAAGTCACCAACGTCACTCTATTGGCAGGAGCGAGTTCATTACTTGTGAGCTATGACACTGGGCTGGTACAGCAATACTTCCAAGTAAATGGTGAGCAAGGCCGTCAATATCAAGAGATCCGCAGCTTTGAAGTTGAAGGTGATATCGCCAGTGTAGCCTCAGAGTTTTATCGCAAAAGCTTTGTCACTATTACTGAAACGGGTAAATTAAGCCTGTTATATACCACTAGTGAAAGAGAGTTGTTTTCAGAAAACTTTCAGCTAAATAACCCAGGAACCCTAGGATTTAGCCCTCGCTCAAATGCTTTGGTTGTTGAGGCTGATGGCAAACTCAATCTCTTTAGCGTATCAAACACTCACCCAGAGGTTTCTTGGAGTGCGATGTGGGAAAAGGTATGGTACGAAGGCTACCCAGAGCCTAAATATGTATGGCAGTCAACCTCGGGCTCAGATGACTTTGAAGCTAAACTAAGCTTAATGCCATTGGCGTTTGGTACCATGAAAGCCGCACTTTACGCCATGCTGTTTGCGACACCTTTAGCTATTGCTGGTGCGGTGTATACCGCTTACTTCATGTCACCTAAAGTGCGCGCAATCGTTAAACCAACCATTGAAATCATGGAAGCACTGCCAACGGTGATTTTAGGTTTCTTAGCGGGTCTTTGGTTAGCGCCGTTAATTGAAGACAACTTGCCCGGCATATTAACCTTGTTAGTTTTACTGCCCATATCGATATTAAGCACCGCATTTGCTTGGCATAAACTGCCAGCGACGTGGAAGCTGCGTCTACCTGAAACGTATCAAGAACTAATGTTACTGCCAGTGATTATCTTTATCGGTTGGTTCTCATTTGCTATTAGCCCAACACTAGAGTTAGCCCTGTTTGATGGTGATACACGTATGTTTATCACTAACGAGCTAGGTATTACGTTCGACCAACGTAACGCTTTAGTGGTCGGTATTGCGATGGGCTTTGCGGTTATTCCTACTATTTTCTCTATTGCCGAAGATGCCGTATTTTCAGTGCCACGTCATTTATCAAACGGTAGTTTGGCACTCGGTGCAACGACTTGGCAGACTTTGACTCGGGTAGTGTTGCTAACGGCCAGCCCAGGTATTTTCTCGGCGGTGATGATGGGACTTGGCCGTGCTGTCGGTGAGACCATGATTGTACTTATGGCTACGGGTAATACGGCGATAATGGAGTGGAGTGTGTTTGAAGGTATGCGTACGCTCGCTGCGAATATTGCGGTTGAAATGCCAGAATCTGCCATTGGCAGCTCGCATTACCGAGTGCTGTTCTTAGCGGCCTTTGTATTGTTTATCTTTACTTTCTTCTTCAACACGATTGCGGAAGTGGTGAGACAGCGTTTGCGTGAACGTTATAGCTCACTTTAACCCCATTGTTATGGATGATAAGAAAATGATGTTGAATAAAATTTCACTAAATACAATTTCGGCAAATGCCTTAAGAGGTTTAGCTAATGGGTAAGTGGTTTAAATCGGGGTCACCTTGGATTTGGATGACCAGCGGCGCAGTTAGCGTCTGTTTGATTGCAGTTCTGGGTTTGTTGCTGCTGATAGCGTGGCGTGGTCTCAGTTACTTTTGGCCTGCTGATATTTATCAGTGGGAGATGAAAAGTCAGCAAGGCGAGCGTTATACCTTGATTGGTGAAGTTTACGATAAAGAAGAAGTGCCTACAGAGCGTTTAATAGCTGCTGGACATAAGTTTGAATCTGAAGTGGGTGAGAACATTACTCGTTATTTGGTTAAAACGGGTAACCGTGAGTTTGTCGGCTTAGATTTCCGCTGGATTTTAGCGACAGATATTATTTCACGCTCTAAGCCCAACGATATTGCCGTGATTGAACGCAGTAAGAATGGCGATTTTTATGGCTACCCTGTAGCGATCATAGAAGATGGTAAGCGTTCAACCTCGCAAAATATCGAGGCGGATTTTGAATCTCATATTGATCGCGCTGTAGAGCTTAATGATCAAGCGCTTGACCTGCAAAAAGGCGTAATAGGCTCAATTAACTACGAGTTAGAGAACTTACGTTTGAAGTCGCGTCGTTACGAACTAGACAACGCGCTAACAGACACTCGAAAAGCCGAGATTGATGCGGCACGTGCCAAACTTAATGCTGAATACCAAGTTGTAGAGAAAGAGTTCTTCGCACTAAAAACGGCAGCGGGCAGAGACGCAGTTGTTATCCGTGATATGCGCGGTGAAGAAGTGACTTTAAAGCTAGACAGTATTTTAGATGTGACTTACGCCAACCGTTTAGGTGTGATGGGAAAAATCGGCCATTGGTTTATTGGTGTTGGTAAATTTGTAAGCGACGACCCACGTGAGGCCAACACTGAAGGCGGTGTATTCCCGGCAATTTTTGGTACCGTATTTATGGTCATGCTGATGGCTGTGATTGTCACGCCGTTTGGGGTTATCGCTGCTATTTACTTACATGAATACGCTAAGAAAGGCCCTGTGACTAAGATGATCCGTATTGCGGTGATTAACTTAGCCGGTGTACCTTCAATTGTTTACGGTGTATTTGGTTTAGGTTTCTTTGTTTATATGTTTGGTGGCACGTTGGATCAGTTGTTCTACCCTGAGGCTTTACCTGCTCCAACCTTTGGATCGCCAGGTGTGATTTGGTCCGCCTTAACTTTGGCGATTTTAACTCTGCCTGTGGTGATTGTATCAACAGAAGAGGGATTAAGCCGCATTCCAAGCTCTGTGCGCCAAGGTAGCTTAGCGCTTGGTGCAACCAAAGCAGAAACCCTATGGCGAATTATTATTCCAATGGCAAGTCCTGCGATTATGACTGGCTTAATTTTAGCGGTTGCTCGTGCGGCGGGTGAGGTTGCACCATTGATGTTAGTGGGTGTGGTAAAGCTTGCGCCAACACTACCGATTGATATGAATTTCCCATTTGTGCATCTAGAGCGAAAGTTCATGCACTTAGGTTTCCACATCTACGATGTTGGTTTCCAAAGCCCTAACGTCGAAGCAGCGCGTCCTTTGGTATACGCTACTTCATTCCTTTTGGTCTCGGTAATTGTGGCGCTTAACTTAACTGCCATTGGTGTACGAAACCACTTACGCGAAAAATATCGTTCGCTTGAGCATTAATTGACGATTATCCTAAGCAGTAGGACAGAACATGATTTCAATAGATCAATCGGTAATGAAGACTGATATGCTAGACCTAGAAAACTTAACTCAAGAACAAACAGCCTTAGAGATCCGTAACTTAGATCTTAAATATGGCGATAAGCAGGCACTTTTTGATGTGTCGATGAAGATCCCTAAGAAAAAAGTCACGGCTTTCATCGGCCCAAGTGGTTGTGGTAAGTCCACACTACTTCGCTGTATTAACCGCATGAACGACTTAGTCGATAACTGCCATATTGGTGGTGAGATCATGCTGCATGGGCAAAATATTTACGATAAGAAAGTTGATGTAGCAGCGCTGCGCCGTAATGTAGGCATGGTATTCCAGCGTCCAAACCCATTCCCTAAATCGATTTACGAGAACGTGGTTTATGGTCTTCGCTTACAAGGGGTAAATAACCGTCGTGATCTCGATGATGCCGCTGAGCGTTCACTGCGCGGCGCAGCGATTTGGGATGAAGTAAAAGACAGATTACATGATAACGCTTTTGGCTTATCGGGTGGTCAGCAGCAACGTTTGGTGATTGCTCGCGCCATTGCTATCGAGCCAGAAGTATTGCTGCTTGATGAACCAACATCTGCGCTGGATCCTATCTCAACACTGACGATTGAAGAGTTGATTACCGACCTTAAATCGAAATATACGGTTGTTATCGTAACGCATAACATGCAACAAGCGGCACGTGTGTCTGATCAAACTGCATTTATGTATATGGGTGAATTGATTGAATATGCAGACACTAACACCATTTTTACCACGCCGAAAAAGAAAAAGACCGAAGACTACATTACCGGTCGTTACGGTTAATTGAGATAGGATATTAATGCAATGGAAAACATGAATTTAAATAAACATATCTCAGGTCAGTTTAATGCTGAACTAGACGATATTCGTAACCGTGTTTTAGCTATGGGTGGCCTGGTTGAACGCCAACTTGAACAATCGTTAGATGCGTTAGGTGCTTTAGATGCTGAACTTGCACAAAAGGTTATTGATGGCGATCATAAAGTTAATGGTATGGAAGTCGCCATTGACGAGGAATGCACCCGTATTATCGCTAAGCGCCAGCCCGCAGCCAGTGATTTACGCTTAGTGTTGGCCATTTCAAAGACCATTACCGATCTAGAACGTATTGGCGATGCCTGCGTAAAAATTGCTAAAGCTGCTATGGATAAGCGTTCTAAGAATCAGCAACCGCTACTGGTGAGCATTGAAAATATGGGACGTCATGCGACCCGTACATTGCACTCAACCCTCGATGCATTAGCGCGTATGGATGCTGATGTCGCTTTTGAGTTGCATAAAGAAGACACTAAACTCGATAAAGAATACGAAGGTATTATTCGTCAATTGATGACTTATATGATGGCCGATCCTCGTTCAATTCCTGAAGTGCTGGACGTATTATGGGCGGCTCGCGCAGTAGAGCGTGTCGGAGATCGCTGTCAGAATATTTGTGAGTACATCATTTACTATGTGAAAGGTAAAGATGTACGCCATATCTCATATGAAGAGATGGAAAAAGACCTTAAATTTTAAAGTTTATAAGCAGTTGTTTTCTGTGCTCGCGCGATTGTTAATAAAACGCAATGCGATTAACCTCACAGTTTTGGGTAATTGTTGACTTTAGCGATACAAAAAAGCAGCGATAAGCTGCTTTTTTTGTTTTTGAGCTATAGACGAAATCCTTAGTACGATAAATAATGTATAGTGTAAGTGAATTTTGTGTTGTTGCTTCCCGTAAATGAAATCCCATTTAATAGCTGAGCGCGCCAGTAAGCTGGTTTATTTAGGTTTGGTTATTCAATGTGATTTGTTATGCCTTTCAAGGTAAGTAAGTGCTTATTTCTTTAGCTTGCGCTAGCTACTAGGGCTTAAGTGCTATTTTGTTGATGGGTATAAGATGTTAATTAATCAGAAGTATTTTCTATAATAAAGGACTCACTTTTGCTTATAAAACAGACTTTAGCTGAGTACCATTTGCGAGTAGAACTGCACATGAATAACTCCGCCAGTGTATTACTAATCAATACGCTTAAATTTCTGGCGGCCTCGTCACGCAAAGTTAGAACAATTGCGTGTACTTCATCAACCCCGGTAATTCTATGTCGATAAAATCGAGCATTAATCCACCCGTCTTTTTTTCATCAGTTATTTTAATCACCTTAATGGTAGCCGTTTGTGCTATTTGGCCGACTCAATCCCAAGATGTTTTTAAAACCGCTCAATCCTGGTTTGAACTTAAAGCTGGCTGGCTTTACATCTTAGGCGTGGCAGTCTTTTTAATATTTATTATTTTTGTCATGGTCAGTCGTTTCGGCGACATTAAACTCGGCCCTGACCATTCCGAACCCGATTACACCTATAAAAGCTGGATCTCTATGTTGTTCTCAGCTGGTATGGGTATTGGTCTTATGTTCTTTGGAGTTGCAGAACCCGTGATGCATTATATGGCGCCGCCTGATGCTGATCCTATGACAATTCAAGCAGCAAAAGATGCAATGAAGATCACCTTCTTCCATTGGGGGATCCATGCTTGGGCCATTTATGCAGTAGTCGCGCTTAGTTTGGCGTACTTCGCATATCGTCATAAGCTGCCATTATTACCAAGAAGTGCACTTTACCCGCTTATTGGTGACAAGATTTATGGCCCGATTGGCCATGCTGTCGATACCTTCGCAGTATTAGGTACTATGTTTGGTGTGGCGACATCACTAGGTTTTGGTGTATTACAGCTTAACTCTGGTCTTAATTATTTGTTAGATGTACCTGTCAGTACGACGGTTCAAGTCTTTTTGATTATTGGTGTCTGTAGCATTGCTACAATATCGGTTTTCTCTGGCTTAGATAAAGGCGTTAAGCGTTTAAGTGAGCTAAACCTTCTTCTCGCTGTTTTATTGCTAGTGTTTGTATTTATCTTTGGCCCAACAGTAGAGTTAATGCAGGCGTTTGTACAAAACACCGGTGCCTATCTTAGCGATATCGTAGGTAAAACATTTAACTTGTATGCTTACGAGCAGAAGAATGACTGGATTGGTGGTTGGACTCTACTTTATTGGGGCTGGTGGATCTCATGGTCACCATTTGTTGGTACCTTTATTGCCCGAGTTTCTCGTGGCCGTACTATTCGAGAATTCTTAGTGGGTGTGCTGTTCGTGCCATCAGCATTGACATTCATGTGGATGACTGGTTTTGGTAACAGCGCGATTGAAGCGATTTCTGGTGGTGCGACGTATCTATCTGATGCCGTTTCAAAAGATGTCTCAGTTGCACTATTTGTGTTTTTTGAGCATATGCCATTCTCTACATTACTTTCGTCAATCGCTCTGTGTTTAGTCGTGACTTTCTTTGTTACTTCGTCTGACTCAGGTTCATTGGTTATTGATAACCTGACATCAGGTGGCGACCATAATGCACCAGTATGGCAACGTATTTTCTGGGCGTTAATGCAAGGTGTTGTGGCATCGGTTCTATTGCTCGCGGGTGGCTTACAAGCGTTACAAACAGCAGCAATAGCCAGTGCATTACCATTCTTAATCGTAATGTTATTGATGTGCTTTGGCCTGTATATTGCGCTTAAAGATGACTGGCTTAAGATCAACAGCGTCCAGTCTCACAACACTAGTGTGCAGTTTACTAAGACCAACGTTAGTTGGGAGTCACATATTGATGTATTGCTGTCTCACCCTAGCCAGCAAGAAGCGCAAGACTTCTTGGATGATGTGGCGCAGCCTGCATTATCAAAAGTATGTGAAAGTTTCTTAAGTCGGTCGATTTCGGCAGAGATCTTAAACTTCGATAATCGCGTCCGTTTTGTGGTTCATAGTGAAGAGCATAATGACTTTGTCTACGGCCTGCGTATTCGTGCTTATACCATCTCTAATCCGTTAGACAGTGATGTTAGCAATGATGATGGTGATAACTTCTACTACCGCGTGGAAGTGTTCCTAGAGCACGGTGGTCAGCACTATGACGTAATGGGCTTTACTCAAGAACAGATCTTGGCGGATGTAGTGACTCAGTATGAGAAATACTTACATTACTTACACTTATCAAGCTCAGAGTATTTAAGCAGTGAAACTAACGCTTAGCCTGCCATTATTGGCAAAAGGTTAGTCAGTAATTTGCGGTGAAACTTCCCTAGAGTCAGTGATATAATTGGCTCTAGGTAACAAACTTTAATTGAGAAATGTAATGTCGACAAATCAAGGGCAGAGTAAGTTAGATCGAGTATTGGCCGAAGCAAGAGATTATAAAGCCAAGCGTGAAGGTGGTTATCGCGAACAAGCGTTGAAGCTTTATCCTTGGGTTTGTGGTCGTTGTACTCGTGAATTTAACAATGCCAACCTAAGAGAGTTGACGGTGCATCATCGCGATCATAATCACGATAATAATCCATCAGATGGGTCTAACTGGGAGCTACTTTGTCTTTATTGTCATGACAATGAGCATTCTAAGTTTGAAGAGTTGATTCAATATGGTTCAACCACTGAAACCAAAGTTGAAGCAGCGACATACAATCCGTTTGCTGATTTAAAAAGTATGTTGAAGAAGTAACTCTGTTTAATCTAGTAAAAGCCGCTATCAGCGGCTTTTTTATTGCCAGAATAAAAACATTATTGGTCCGTTTTTTCCAGTCTGCTTTCGGCTTCCAACCACTTATCACGACTTAAGATAGCGCTGTTTTCTCCGCCTTGCATGCTGGCTTTACGTTGATTGACGTTTTGCCAAATTACCGTTTTACGTTCATCACTCGCTTGAGCCCAGCCAACGATCTCATCGATATGCCGGTAGCAGCCCATACAGTAATCTTCATCATTTAGGCCACATTTGGCTACACACGGAGATTGTTTCATTTACTGATATTCATTTTTGTTCGAATTTGCAGCGGATGATAGGGGAGTGGCAATTATCTTACAAGTTAAACTGCTAGCCTTTATAAATGCTTTATCTTTAGTACGGCTATTATAATCTTACCATGTAGTATTCATAACCACTGTTATTAGTCCATAATTGAGTTAGCAATAGGTAACGAAATAAACCGATGGTAGAATTGAGTTAAAAGGTATTTTTAACCTTAAATTTCAGTATTTTGTATGTTTATTGGAGGAGTTATGAAAGCGATGTTTCGCTTTTGTGTGGTTGCTGTTGCAGCAGTGCTGCTTAACGCGTGTTCGTTATTAGAAGTAAAATTGGAAAGTGGTATTGAACCATTGCCTAAAGATCAACTTAATATGCGCGTGTTTAGCCGTGACTTTAGTACGGTTTTCTATAGCCAAGTAGAAAGTGCGGCAGATCTGATTGAGCGTAATACTGACAGTATTCCAGTACAATCTAACACCTTGATGTGGAAGATTAATGCTGAGCAAAACCTGCAACATACGATTTTCCAAGCGTCGCCTACAGCAGCTATGGTTGATACCTGGGTGTTCACGGAGCAGATGGCGCAGTTCTTTGATACTGGCGCGGGCAAAAATTTGTTTGCAGAGCAGCAATCAGCTGCAGTTGAAACAAGTAAAAATTTACGCGACCAGTTTGAGCGGACAGTACAAAAGCTCGGTGGGACAAACTTCAAGAAAAATAAAGAGTTTGTGAAGCAATATGTCGCTAGCCATCCGATTAAGGATATGGCGTTCGCCCGAGAGTCGGCGTTTACCGACTGGCTTGAGTTTCATCAAATTAGTGAATTTGATGCAGTTACCACCTTTGGTACCGTACCAGAGGTCATGAGTGATATTTCTGACCGAATGGCAATGATTGCCGAGCAAATGCCTAAAATATTGGGCTGGAAAGCAGAGCTTTACGCGCTGCACTCAAATATCAATGCTGATGAAATCCAGCGCACGTTAACCAGTATTAGTGACACGTCAGCTAAGTTTCAGCAATTAATGGCGCAAAGCCCTGAAATGATGCAGTCATTGGCAGTCGATATGCGTAAAGAGTTAACGCCATTGTTAGCTCAGCTTAGCGCTGACACTGACGACAAGTTGAAACAGCTATCTGTCGAGCGCCAAGCGTTAGAGCTAATGGTGAAAAATGAACGTCAAGCATTAGAAGCCATGGTTGCGCGTGAACGTGCGGCTGCGGCAGTCGATTTAGAGCAAATTTCGCAAAATGCAGTAGAAGTGGTTTTTCAAGAGATCACTAAAACCCTTAAAAGCTTAATTTTGTACTTTGTACTGTTCTTAGTTGTGGTGTTTTTTGCTCCGTTAGGTATAGGTGTTTGGCTTGGTAAACGTATGCAAGTTAAAAAGCTATCTAAGCCAGTGCTAAAACCTGCCACTAAAGCTGAGCCCGCGAAATAGCGTCGATAAGTCCTATTCATGCTACACTCTCGGGCACCTTTTATGGTGCCCGTTTTATTTCTAAACCCGAATGCAGGAAAACCTCATTTCATATGAGCCCTTTTTTAACTCAAGATTCTGTTGATTGCGCTGAGCCTCAAAGTGCAGAGCAAAAATTGCAACAACTGGACGGCTTACTCACGCAGAGTCAGCAGTTGTGGCGCAGCCGTAGCTTTGATTGCCAAGCGCTACCTTGGCAGTGTGATTTTCCCAAGCTTGCAGAAACGGTATGGCAATTAGACGATGATAAGCTTGATAGCATCGATGCCTGCCAAATCAGTCTAAATGAGACTTTGCTTGGTGCACTTGCAGCCGACCTAGCGGATAAGGGCTTAAGCTGGCCATTAGCGCTATTTTCGCAGTCGGCGATTGGTACGGATGCCACTTTAAGTCTTAAGGATGTAGCAAGTCATAAGTATACTCAGCTACTTCATGATACCGATGAGCCGCACTTTAGCGCCCATATTAAAGGACGTAAGTGGCAACAAATTAATGCCTTTGTGGCACAATTACCGCTAGATAGCACTCCAGTGCTTGAGTGGTGCGCGGGTAAAGGTCATCTAGGTAGGTTAATTGCTAAAGCGCAGCATAGAGAAGTTGTGAGTCTTGAGTGGCAGCAAAGCTTATGCAGTGCGGGTGAGGAATTTGCAGAGAAATGGCTGTTACCCCAGCGCTTTATTTGCGCTGATGCCTTTGCGGGCCAAAGTGAGCAACTTCATCGTGAGCAGTTAGCAGTAGCCCTGCATGCTTGTGGAGACTTACATGTGCAGCTACTTAAGCATGCAACGGATGCTGGCACTAAACAATTAGTGGTCTCACCGTGTTGTTATCATTTAATCAGAGATAAACAATATCAACCACTATCCAAAGCTGCCCAAGCCAGTGAACTTAAGTTAAGCCGCGCCGATCTGCAGCTCCCCTTACAGCAAAGTGTCATTGCCAATGACAAGCATAATAATTATCGCTTACAAGAAATGGCCTGGCGTTTAGGGTTTGATGCGCTGCAGCGTAATGTACGTGAGTGTGACGAATACCTGCCTGTGCCATCGATTAAGCAAAGTCAGTTAAATGGCGACTTTAGTGACTTCTGTCACTGGGCTGCAAAGGCTAAAGCGCTAAGCTTACCTGTAAATATCGATTTTGAGCTTTATCTGATGCTCGGTGAGCAGCGTCAAAGACTCACTCGCAGAATTGATTTGGTTGCTCATCTTTTTAGGGCCGTTCTCGAACAATGGTTATTGCTTGACAGAGTTTGCTTCTTAGAAGAGCAGGGCTATCAGGTAAATTTGAGTGAATTTTGTGCAAACAGTATTACACCACGAAATGCGTTAATTCACGCATTTAAATAGAAAAATCGGGCTGGCTTAATTTAATCTTGCTGTAACAAATTGTTTATTAAGTTGTAATTAAGTTAGCTGTGATTGAATCCGCGCGAAAAGTGATGCCATTTATACAGTGAAGGCTAAGAATAATCTGATTAAAAGATCTCAGTAATGCGGTTTTTTATTGAATCATTGGGATTTTCTTGCTCAAATGGCTGGTTAATAATAAATAACAATCTTGATAGGCTGTTTATCCGCCAATCTTGTGAGCGACTAAAAGCAGTTTCATGAAATATTCCCGCGTTTTTATTAATAGTATGGCCTACGAGCTAGCGCCAGAAGTTGTGTCGACTTCAGAGCTTGAGTCTCGTTTAGCGCCGTTATACCAAAAGTTTCGTATTCCAATGGGGCAACTTGCCACGTTAACCGGAATACATGAAAGACGCTGGTGGCCAAAGGGCCATCGTTTATCTGATGGAGCGTTAGCAGCGGCTCATAAGACCATTGCTGAAACAGGCGTACAGATTAGCGATTTAGGCGCAGTGGTTTATACCGGTGTTTGCCGCGATCAACATGAGCCTGCAACAGCATGCCGTATTGCTGCCGAGCTTGGCGTCTCTAAAGACACGGCTATTTACGATATCAGTAATGCTTGTTTGGGCGTGCTTTCGGGCATTTTAGATATCGCTAACCGCATTGAGCTTGGTCAAATTAAAGCCGGCCTTGTGGTGTCTTGTGAATCAGCGCGTCATATTGTCGATATCACTATCGATAAAATGCTGGCTGAACCGACAATGCAAAATTATGCGCAGTCATTAGCAACGCTAACTGGTGGCTCAGGCGCCGTGGCAGTCTTGTTGACCGACGGCAGTTTAAACCTTAAAGGCAATCGTCAACACCAGCTATTAGGTGCTAGCCATCTATCGGCGCCAGAACATTATGATTTATGCCAATGGGGTCTTGAAGAAGCGGGTCCTCAGTTGTACCGCGAATTTATGCGTACTAACGGTGTTGCACTGCTTAAAGAAGGTGTTGAGCTCGCTCGTCATACTTGGAGTCATTTCCTAGAGCAACGCAACTGGCTAGTTGAACAAGTCGATAAAGTGATTTGTCATCAAGTAGGTGCATCAAACCGTCGTAACGTACTTAGTGCATTAAATATTCCGGAAGAAAAAGAGTTTCCAACCTATAAGTTGCTGGGCAACATGGGCACGGTTTCATTACCTGTGACAGCAGCTATGGCACACGATCAAGGCTTCTTAAAGAGCGGCGATCAAGTGAGCTTTTTAGGTATAGGCAGTGGTTTGAACTGCATGATGTTAGGCCTTAAGTGGTAAGGCATGTTTAACGCGAGCAGAAATGCTCGTGTTATTTCCCTCAAACCTTAGGTTTGCCACTGAGCTTACACAACGTACGACAAGTATAAGAAAGATAGGAAACGTCATGCTAGACACTCTGCACCCTTTTAAACGCAATTATTTAGATAGAAACGGCAATAAGCTTCAGTACGTTAACGAAGGTCAAGGCGAGCCAGTTGTTATGGTACATGGCAATCCAAGCTGGTCTTTCTATTACCGCAATTTGATCAGCGAATTGAGCGATAAGCATCAATGTATTGTGCCTGATCACATTGGCTGTGGTTTATCTGATAAGCCTGATGACAGTGGTTATGATTACACCCTTAAAAACCGTATTGACGATTTAGAAGCGCTACTTGAGCACCTAGATGTTAAACAAAACATCACTTTAGTGGTTCACGATTGGGGCGGAATGATTGGTATGGGTTACGCTGCGCGCTATCCTGATCGCATTAAGCGTTTGGTTATTCTGAATACTGGCGCATTCCATTTGCCAGTTAGCAAGCCATTCCCATGGGCGCTGTCTATTTGTCGTAATACCTTGCTAGGTACATTCTTAGTGCGTGGGTTTAATGCATTTTCATCGGCTGCATCTTATGTGGGTGTAAAACGTAAAGCTATGCATAAAGATATTCGTGAAGCCTATGTTGCACCATTTAACTCATGGGCAAATCGTATTTCGACATTACGTTTTGTACAAGATATTCCGTTAAAGCCGGGTGACCGTAATTATGATTTGGTATCAGATATTGCGGCGAGCTTAGTTGAGTTTCAAGATGTACCAACGGTGATCTGTTGGGGCTTACAAGACTTCGTGTTCGATAAGCACTTCTTAACCGAGTGGAAACAAAGAAT
The DNA here is from genome assembly GCF_023283845.1 of Shewanella marinintestina. Lineage (GTDB taxonomy): Bacteria > Pseudomonadota > Gammaproteobacteria > Enterobacterales > Shewanellaceae > Shewanella > Shewanella marinintestina. The sequence goes on along the minus strand of NZ_JAKILC010000021.1, from coordinate 27,742 downwards.
GCCGCATGCCAAGGTGCATGAGTTTAGCGATTGCGGTCACTACATTCTTGAAGATGCCAGTGATGAAGTGATTGGTCATATCAAAGATTTTATCGCAGAAACCGAAGCGTCAACGACAGATGCTAAGCAAGAATCGGTAGCCTAATCGCGATGGTAAGTCAGAGCAATATAAAAAATGACGGCGCAAATTTGTGCCGTCATTTAGTTAGTGCCGCAGAAACGATCCCTACATCACTCGCGGTTGCTGTCCAGCAATCGAACGGCCATTCGGTAAGTAGTCTGCAATACCAAGAGATGGACTTTCAAACCCTGCATACTAAGAGCGACACTCTTGCTGCAGCGCTGGTGCATCATGGTCTTAGACCGGGTATGAAAGCCGTGTTGATGGTTACGCCGAGTATTGACTTTTTCTGTCTCACCTTTGCATTGTTTAAAGCTGGCATTATCCCCATTTTAGTTGATCCCGGCATGGGAGTTAAAAACCTAAAGCAATGTTTTGCTGGGGCTAAACCCGATGCATTTATCGGGATCCCTAAAGCCCATATTGCTAGACGTTTATTTGGCTGGGGTAAGTCCAGCGTTAAATTCCAGATTAATGTCGGTGGCGGTAAACTTGTTGGCGCATTAACTGGCGCAACCAGTTTAGAGCACGTATTGGCGGCCAATTCAGCTGGTGATAATCAAGCATTTGCCATGCAATGGCTCGATAGCGATGCAATGGCAGCCATCTTATTTACCAGCGGTAGCACTGGCACACCCAAAGGTGTGGTGTATTCACATAAGATGTTTGAAGCGCAAATTAGCGCGCTTAAAAACGATTATCAAATCAGATCGGGCGAGCGCGACTTAGCGACATTCCCGTTGTTTTCACTGTTTGGCCCCGCACTAGGCATGGCGTCAATTGTGCCAGATATGGATGCCAGTAAGCCTATCACCGCAAACCCCGAGTTTATCTTTGCCGCAATCGATAAATATCAATGCAGCAATATGTTTGTAAACCCTGCGCTTATCGAGCGTCTCGGCCAAGCGGGTGAACAACAGTCTCACAAGCTACCTTTTATAAAACGGGTTATTTCAGCCGGAGCACCAGCAACAATTTCGTCAATTCAACGCTTTAGCAAAATGCTAAATGCCGATGTTGAAGTGCTTAACTCTTACGGCGCGACTGAATCGCTACCTATCAGTAAAATGGCCAGTAGTGAACTGTTCGACACCACGGCGATAACGGATAACGGCGGCGGTATTTGTGTAGGCCGAGCTATTAATGGCGTTGAAATCGCTATCATTGATATCGACGAGCAAGCCATTAATACGTGGCAGAGCGAGCTATGTTTGCCCATTAATCAAATTGGCGAAATCGTGGTGAAAGGCCCGATGGTGAGTGCAAGTTATTATCAACGTGATTGTGCTACTAAGGTGGCTAAAATTGCAGATAATGGCAGTGTTCGACATCGAATGGGTGATCTAGGCTACCTAGATAATAACGGTTTATTGTGGATGTGCGGCCGTAAAGCTCACAGGGTTGATGCCGATGCGATACCGACTACTTATAACCAGCCAAAGCGTTACTACTCCATTCCTTGTGAGCGGATCTTTAATACCCATAGCGATGTTAAGCGCAGCGCATTAGTTGGTGTGGTGGTTGCTGGCAAAGTCACGCCATTAATTTGCATTGAACTTAAGCAGTCAGTTGCTTGTTCACTATCAGGTGTGCTTTATAGCGAACTTAAAGCGATTGCCGAGCAACACCCGCAAACCCAAGGGATTGAGCGATTCTTAATTCACCCCGATTTTCCCGTTGATATTCGTCATAACGCTAAGATTTTTAGAGAAAAACTGGCAGTTTGGGCGCAAAAGCAAATTAAGGAATAAATTATCTTGTCTGCTTCAGTTCAAACCGATGAGGTTATTATGCCTAAAGCGCTTAATGACTTTCTACCTCAAGAGCAAGTGGCATTAACCGCGCTTAAGCAAAATATCAGTCATGCGTTTGTTACCGGTGCAGGCGGCTTTTTAGGGCAAGCTATTTGTGAGCGCTTGCTGGCTGCCGGCATTAAGGTCACCGGTTTTGCCCGTGGTGATTATCCTGCATTGAGCACGATGGGCGTTAATATGCTTAAAGGTGATATCGCCGATGAGCAATCATTATGCAACGCAATGCAAGGCTGCGATTTGGTGTTTCATGTCGCTTCGAAAGCCGGAGTGTGGGGCTGTAAGCAAAGCTATTATTCACCCAATGTTGACGGCGCGCGCTTTATTATTAGTGCTTGTAAACAAGCGAATATCGCTCATCTAGTTTATACCAGCACACCGAGTGTTACCTTTGCTGGCGTAGACGAGAATGGCAATGATGAGTCGGCGCCTTATGCCGCTAATTTTTTAAATTTTTATGGTGAGTCTAAAGCGATAGCTGAACAAATGATGTTAGCTGCTAATGGGGATTTACTGAGTAATGGTAAGCAGCTTGGCACTACAGCATTAAGGCCGCATCTGATTTGGGGGCCGAATGATCCTCATCTTGTGCCGCGAGTGTTAGAGCGAGCAGCAAAAGGTAGGTTAAAGCTTGTGGGAAAGCAAGATAAGCTGGTCGACACGATTTATGTCGGTAACGCCGCTTATGCGCACATATTGGCAGCACTAAGGCTTAGTGAAAGTGACAAGGCAACTCAAGCGGTTTGCGCGGGCAAAGCGTATTACCTCAGTAATGATGAGCCTATAACAATGGCGGCAATGCTAAATAAAATCCTCGGGTGCAAGAATTTGCCACCTGTAAGCAAACGCGTGCCAACTCAGGTGGCGTATATCGCAGGTTGTGTGCTTGAGTCGGTATATCGTTTATTAGGTAAAAAAGATGAGCCAATCATGACACGCTTTGTCGCGCGTCAGCTGTCAACCAGTCACTATTTCGATATTAGCGCGGCTAAGCAAGAGCTTGGTTATAGCGCGTTAGTGAGTATTGCTGATGGGATGCAATATTTAAAGGCAAGCCTTAACAAACCGAATTAGCTGAGGTTTAGTTTCACAGGCTTAACGATGGCTTGTGATAAAAAAGACAGCAATTAATTGCTGTCTTTTTCGTTTATATATGCCGGTATAGTGGTGACAGTTAACTAAATAGCCAATAACTCACAGGGTTATCGGGGCATTGAAATGGCCCACATTCCGCAAAAGTACTCACCGCATTAAGCGCCGTTACAGCCAATACAGAAAAGACGGCGATTCGGTTTAACAATGGCATAGATCTTAATGGTTGAAAGCGTGTGGGTTGATATTGAGATGAAAATGACAACATCACCGTTGTACCAAAGACAATAATACTAAAGGTGATAAAAGCCCAAGTGTAAAAGTGGTAGGCGAAGAATGCATCGCCGTAGAAAGGCGTTCCTGGGATAACATGCAAAGCCACTTGCCTTAGCGCCACAGCTGCGCCAAATAAAGCGGCAAAGATCATGATGGCATAATGAACCGGTCTAGGGCCAAAGATCACATTACAGATAAGTCCAAACATCACTGCGACAAACCCTACGCGCTGCAATAGACATAGTGGGCAGGGCAGCTCTCCAGCTGCAAATTGCGCATAAAATCCAAACCCCAGAACTAAAGAGATAGCAATGGCACCGAGTGCATTCAATTGTCTTGATAGTTGCTCTGTCATGTCATCACCTATAATAAAATGGCTAACGTATCGCTAGCATGATGGAAAAACCAAAAAATACTGGCAACGAGAGATATCGCAAAGCTATAAAATCCTAGGGTACGTTTATTGTTAACTGCGAATATCATCGCAATTAAAAACAAAACAAAGAGCAGTGTCATCATAATGAACTCCTTTAAATGGCCGTCGCCAGCGAATAGCCATTGTGTTATTCAGATAGCTTAGTAATGTTAGTTACGTTAATCCTAATATTAAATAATGAAAAGTGTTATTTCTGTAGTGATATCAATTGATATAACAGCTAGAAAGAAAAAGATGATTCAACTTTTATTTAGAACAACTCTTGGAGTCAAGTTCATAGATAGCATAATCGAATTGAATTTAAACATAATCAACAGGTTATTTGTGTGGTGGAGTTGTTGGTAACAGCTAATTGGAAAAGCGGTTTACTAAGGTCAAACTAATTTGCCATTAGCTTAGACTCTGCGATAAAGTTTGGGCTTTAAATTATTTAAAATTAAAAGGAATTTGCATTTTGTTGAACAGGATATTGATTAATATCATTGCTGGGTTCTCACTGCTGTCAGTCATGACGGTAATGGCTATTGCTAGCGAAAACCCATTTATTGGAAGTTGGCAGCTTATTTCAGGTAAGTACTTAGATGGAAAAGGTCAATGGGTTGATTACAGTGATTTAAAGCTAAGTGCCATCAAAGTAATATCTGCGCAGCATTTTAGTTTCACTACGGTGAAAAATACTGGCACAGATGCTAAGCCTGTTAGCGAATTTTGGGCCGCAGGGGCGGGGAGTTATACCTTTACTGCTAAAGACTATGTCGAATACCCTGAACTCAATTCTTTTGGCGTTAAACCGGGTGTATCATTTGCTTTCACCTATAGTATTGTGGGCGATAAGTGGCACAGTGAGCGCACTGAAGAGGGTGAGCTTAAAGAGGTTGAAGTGTGGCAGAAGCTGGATTGAAAGCGGGTGTTTTTTGTTTTCAGTGTATTAATTAGCAAGTCGATAGGGAATATTTAAATGAGTGATAAAGCAGATAGAGACATAGAGAAAACTTATAGTAATGAAGAGTTCGTGGCTAAGCTTAGGCGCCTAGCGGATACGATTGAGTCTGGTGAAAAATTTGAAATTCAAATCGCTGGTGAGCGTATATACGTGCCAGTGCGTGCAGTTTACAGTATCGAGCATGAACGCGGCGACTCAGAAGAAGAGATTGAGTTTCAAATCAAGTGGTCAAACTAATACATTAGATTTAAAACAGATAAAGCGCAGTGCCAATTTAGCACTGCGTTTTTTTATCATCGCTACTTAATTCGTCAATAGCTTGCTAATTGATAGGGGCAACTGAAACTGTAAAAGTCTGTTACTGCAAAGGTTTGTTTATTACCAAACTACTTCTAGCCAAGTTTTGCTCTTGCTTTGCTACATCTTTGAAATTTATTGAACCTGCTGCTAATGTCGCCTTACCTTGGTGGATTGCAACTTCTCTTGCGCCAGCTCCCAAAGCCATTTCTCGAAAGGCTCTGATTTCAATCATGGTGAGACCTCCTTCCGTTTTTTCCATTGGGTGAATAATGATTGCGGGGGCGAGTGAGATGAACTTTTTACCAATAAGCTTTTTAACGATCTCTTGAAGCAAGCGCTCCCCAATAAAAAAATCATTGAGTAACGCTCTTGGATGAGTAAAAGGATTTAGCGGATTAACGTAAGCATCATTGCCAAAAGCAGTGACCTGCCTTTTGCCATTTTTTTGAATGTCAATTTGCAGTAGCGGTTTTTCATCAAAGCACTTATTTGTTTCTACATCGATAACTCTAATCCGATTCTCCCATATTTGGACGTATAGCGTAGAACCAAACTTATTGATAAAACTAGCAAACATGAACCAATCCTTCCTTGGTAACTAACACCTGACAGTTGATCTAACCTTTTTAGTTGATTTTTGCTACTCAAAATATCGTCCGGGAAAGGCTACATTAGAAAATTGCCATTCCTCCAATAGCCATTTACGTACCGTTTGATAAAGCTCATGATCTAGCTCGATACTATCATCACGGATCCATAAATGGACGACACATTGGTAATTAGGTGAATCGCTTGGGTCAATATAAACAGAGCCTAAGCATTTATTTTTTGTCTTATTAAACACCGAATAAGCAAAAGCTTGTCGTAATGCAAATTCTTGCTTATGGACTTTTCGGCTAGCGATATTTTCTTCAAGAGTCATATCACTTTTGGGCCATGGTGAGCCTGAACCAAAAATACCTTGCAGTCTTTGTTGGCTAGACATTACGGCTTCAAAATCTAATTCAGCAACTTGCTCTTCAAGCACTCTAAAGTGAAAAACAGGATTGTCGAAGCTCTTCGGTGGTTCATAAGAGTCTGCTATGAAAGGCTTTGGCATACTCTGGAGTTTCCATTTTTGAATAATATCCGTTATGCCCAAGCGAGTGCTCGATGTGACTCATTCGAGCTAATTAAGCCCGCTCATCTTTGCCAAAAGCTTCATGGTAGGCAATCATAAAGTCTTCTCTGATCAACTGTTCTAAATGAATGGCCTGTTCTGTTGGGCAGAAAATCATAATATGTACAAACTGCTCACCGTTAATGCCACTGGTAATGTGGATGTGCGGCTCTGCGCCTGGTAAGTCGACACCAGCATGTTTTTCTATCACGCTGTTATAGCGCTTGGCAACTTCACTAAACTCTTCACAATGTGCTTCTATTTTTTCATATAGCTCAGCAAATAGCGGATACAAGTTAACAAACTCAACCACTGTGATGTTGAAGTCATGGTAAACATAGCGCTTCATAAAATTAAGGTTTTTTACCGCATAACTAAAGAACATGCTGTTTGGTAGGGTGGCTGTTTTACCGGTGAAGTGGTATTGGCCGTGGTGTAAGTCAATTTCTTGAATAACCGTTGCCATTAGGTTGTGTTCAATCACCTCGCCACATATTTTACCCACCTCAATCCAGTCTCCAATCACAAATGAACGTGAGCTTGCTCTTTGTATCGAGCCGGTAAAGCACAAGATGATTTCTTTCGAGGCAACAACAAAGGCGATGGCGATAGCCGTTACCGATAAAGCAAATTTACTGATCTCTGTTTGCCAGAGCATAAATAAAATCACAATGATTAAAATAAAGGTGCCGTTTTTAGTACGCGACATCCATTTACGCTGCACTTCAGTTAAAAAAGCGACATCACCACGAATTCTTGAGATCACTAAGCGTTTAATCAACGAAATAAGAACAATGATTAACACGGTAAGCAATAGCTTATGGTTTAATAAAAAATCGACGGCAATGGTTAGATGTTCCACAAAATCCTCTGCTAACTCTTATTATAATTTCCGGTTAACGACATAAGGTGTTTACTGCGCTAACCAGGGTAAAGCCACTCTAAAGTTATCATAATCAAAAAACAAGCCAAGCTCCTAATTAGCGCGGACCTTGTTCGTTAAACTCTTAAACTTGTTTATTTCTACTCAATGTTCTTTTTTGCAGTATGGCTATTTTTAAACAACTTGTTTGTAAAATGGATGAACGTTGAATGAGCTTTCAAACGGAACACTTCTTTATTTTGTAAAGGTTTGGTATAAATAGTCCGTTAACTCAATTACTTTCATAAATGAGTCAATCCTCTATGCATAACCTCTCTGCTTTGCCCATTTTGTATTCGCTTAGAAACTGTCCATATGCGATGCGTGCGCGTTTAGCTATTGCTGCATCAGGACAAAAGGTGCGATTACGTGAAGTTGTATTGAGCCAAAAACCTGCGCAAATGCTGCGGGCTTCGCCCAAAGGTACGGTACCTGTTTTAGTTCTGGAAAATAAGCAGGTATTAGAGCAAAGCTTGGAGATCATGCAGTGGTCTTTTGAGCAAAGTGATTCAAGTAATTATTTACTTCGCCGTAATGCTAAGGCTTTAAGTGTTGCTAACACCGAGCAACATAAAAGCAACGCTATAAATAATAGTCAGCAGACTGACATGCATAGCCTAGTGGCGCTGTTTGATACTGAGTTTAAAACTTGCTTAGAGCAATACCGTAGCGCTAAGCGCTACCATGATACCCAGTTAGTTCTGCATCGCAATTCGTGCCAAGTTTATTTGCAAATGCTAGAGGATAGACTTAGCTGCAATCTATATTTATGTGCCAATACCGCTAGTGTTGCCGATCTTGCGATCATGCCTTTTATTCGACAAATGGCTAGGGTTGAGCGGCAATGGTACCTGCAATCACCTTACCCTAAAGTAAGAAGCTGGCTGGACGGCTTTTTACAGAGCCCAATGTTCAGCAAAGTTATGGCGCAATACCCTTTATGGTTAGAGGGTAATGGCGATAGTGTATTTGGCGGTATATAAGGTCTGAAGCTACAACTTAAAGCCCACAAAACTATGTGGGCTTTGAGTAACACCGCTAATAGCTATCGAACTTAATTGAGTTGAAACTCAGGGCGATAGCTTTGCGGTAGTTCAAAGACTTTGTGCTCGCCAGTTAAGGGGCAAATAAAACTTAAATGGCATGAGGTTAATTGCAGGTTAGGCGTGTTGTCGCCGCCATTACCATGTTGCCTATCACCGACAACAGGGTGGCCTAAACTCGCCATATGAATGCGGATTTGGTGTTTACGACCAGACTCGATTTTAACTTGCACCTTAGACTGATTTAGCTCGCTGTTGTACTCAAGTATATGCGCATGGGATAACGCCGATTTATTATCAACATCACTATCAATGCTGATATTGCCTTCAGGAAACAGCCCCTCAACAATGACCTGGTAAAATTTATCCAGTGCGCGAGTTTCAAATAAGTGTGCAATGGCAGCTGTGACCTTTTTACTGTGCCCGAGCACGATAAGTCCAGTTGCTGCTAAATCAAGACGATGAATGATATAAGCGCTGCGTGCTGGTTCAAGTTGAGTTTCTGCAAAGCGATTGATGGTCGTATGGTCGCTCCATTTTGATCCTTGGCAACGTACGCCAAATGGCTTATACCAAATACTGTATTGCCCCTGATCAAATAACAATTCGGGTGCGGTAATAGTTTCTTCTAACACGGCTTGGTTGTAATAAAGGTGCAGTTCATCACCGACCTTTAATGGCTTTTTTGCTCGGCGTAGGCGGTTAGTCTGTTTACCGTGGCTATGCCATACCGCGCCTTTTTGCATCGCCTGCTTAATCACTTGCTTTGATAAACGGGTTTGATTAGCAAGTAAAGTCGCTGCATCAACTTCGTTCGACTCGACTTTGATATGGGTTTCTATTTTCAACGGGTTCATGTTTGACTATGACAACAAGGTATTAGGTAAGCTTTAGCTCGATTTTACATGATTATCTATGAATTTGCTTACCTCTGAAGCGGGTAAGTTATCTCTCGCTGGCTAAACATGTTTATTGCAGTGCATCGTTTGAGCAAAATCAAAGCCTAACAAGTCGTGATGATAAAAATTTAATGCAAATTGTCTTGTTCTAGGTTGCTGCTAGGCTTAGTGTTTAGTTAATTAAGGTTGCGGTGATGCTGTGCTGAGTTTGTTATTCAGCTGATTATTCTAGTGATGAGTAAAGCGTTACCGAGTAGATAGCAAATGGAGTGAGTTATGGACACGCAGTTGGCATTGAGAGTAAAGCATTGGATTGAAAGCGACCCCGATCCCCTAATGCAGCATGAGTTGCAGCAGTTAGTCGACGCAGATAATACCAACGAACTTGAAGCGCGTTTTGCAGGTAGGCTAGCATTTGGGACCGCAGGGCTGCGTGGTGTAGTTGGGGCTGGTCCTACACGTATGAACCGTTTAGTTGTACAACAAACCTCTGCAGGTCTTGGCGCATATCTAAAAGGGCAAATTAGCGATGTCTCCACCCGAGGCGTTATTATTGGTTATGACGGCCGCCATGACTCAAAACAGTTTGCTCAGGACGCAGCAGGTGTATTAACTGCGATGGGTATAAAGGTTTATCTTACCGCTAATGTTGCTGCTACACCGCTGGTGGCCTTTGGGGTATTACACTTAGGCGCCGCGGCAGGCATTGTGGTGACCGCAAGCCATAATCCACCACAATATAACGGTTACAAAGTTTATTGGGGTAATGGTGCGCAGATTATTCCGCCTCATGATAGTGGTATTGCCGCCTGTATAGATAAAGCCGCGACCGAAACGCTTACCTTACTAGATGCAAGCAAAGCACAAGCGGCAAATTTGCTAGTGATGCTTGACGATGAGTTTTATCAAGCTTATCGGCAAGGCGTTAATCAAGCGGCAGTATTGCAAAATAACACCCAACCAGACTCGGTCAGTTTAGCTTATACCGCAATGCATGGTGTGGGTAATGAGATGGCGCTCAATGTGCTAAAAGATGCTGGTTTTACCAAGGTTTACTCGGTTGCCGAGCAAGCGCAGCCTGATGGCGACTTTCCAACGGTGAATTTCCCTAATCCAGAAGAGAAGGGCGCCATGGATATGGTGATTGCAGAAGCGAAAAAGCACGGCGCTATGCTAGCTTGTGCCAATGATCCTGATGCCGATCGTTTTGCCGTTGCTGTGCGTTCTGATATAGGCGACTACCAAATGCTAACGGGTGATCAGGTCGGTGTGCTGTTCGGCCATTACTTATTGACGCACGCTAATGAAAATGAGCGCTTAACTTGCACTACCATTGTCTCGTCGAGCTTATTGTCAAAAGTGGCTCAAAGCTTACAGGCAAATTGCCGCACCACACTTACTGGATTTAAGTGGCTAACGAATGTCGGTATGAGCGAAGAGACTGATGACAATCGTTTCTTGTTTGCCTATGAAGAAGCTTTAGGCTACACAGTGGGCTCAATGGTGTGGGATAAAGACGGTTTATCAGCTTTAGTGGCCTTTGCTCAGTTAACAGCTGAACTTGCCAGTCAAGGCGAAACTATTTGGGACCGCTTAGAAGCGATTTATCGCGAGCATGGCTTCCATTTGAACGCACAGGTTAGCATTGCACTTAAACCAACAACGCCGAATATTGGTGCTTATTTACGTCAAAACCCGCCCGTAAAAATTGCCGGACATGATGTTGTCTCGACCGATGATATCAGTATTGGCAAGCGTCTGTTTGCCGACGGTTCCAGCGAGGAGATAGCGCTGCCTGCGAGTGATGTATTAATTTATCGTTTGCAAAATGGTGCTCGAGTGATTGTTAGACCATCAGGTACTGAGCCAAAAATTAAATGCTATTACGAAGTGGTTGAATTAATGACTGACCAAGATAGTTTGGCAAGTGCTCAGCAACGAGCACAAAGTGAAATGGCGCGATTTATCAGCGCTCATCAGGCTGATTTACCTCAATAGCAGAGGTAGGTGTTGACTAGGTTTGGCATAAAAAAGCCCCTTAAATGCTAATCTAAGGGGCTTTTTCTATTCAGATAGAAAGCTAATTTACTTATTCGTATCAGTTCAGCTTTTTGTCAAATTAGTTAATTGAGCTAATGGTTTCTGGCTTGATCGCAGGCGTTGCTAGGTTTAACGACTTAATATAAGCAACGCCGTTGGTGGTGATACCACCTTCATAATCACGTGTGCCGTCAGCAGTTACAACAGATACTTCGCTTGGGTTCCATGCTTCAAAGAAGCTAGTTAGATCATAACCAGATACTTGAGATGCGCAGGCCATTAGCAAATTACCTTCACGTAGATCTAAAGAGTTTTGTGCTGAACAAGCTTGGTTTTCGATGTTACGCGCTTCACGATGCATCATCTTAATCATGTTCCAGCCTTCATCAGCGCCGAAATACGATGGTACTTCTCCAGTATTAAAGTGCTCTGCAACCTTAAAGTGGCTTTCGCCCCAGATTTTTAATTGCGCAAACATCACTAAGCGTGAACCAGCATCACCGTGACTCCACACATGGCCGTGCTCGCGGTTAATCATCATAGGCGCTTTTTGAATATCAGTCTTAATTCTATCCATTTCGCCCATACCGTTATCACGTTGTTCCTGCATATAAAGTGCAAGGATATTGTTAGCAACTTCAGTAGCACCTTTTACGTTAAAAGGAGCAGCAGCTAGATTGTGACCCACTTCATGCCATAACAACCAGTCATTCACTGGATTAGTAGGAATAGTGTCGTGGCTACGGTTGTAGGTGGTGCTCATTACTGGATAACCAGAATGGGCTGCACCAATTGAAATCTGCGCGTCATTAACAAAACGGTGGCTGTGCTCAGGCAATAAATCTCCAGTAAAGCGCATATTACCGATTGTGTTGTCGCGTGCGTGGAAGTTACTGGCTTTTTCTGCAAAGTCATTCATGCCTTGGCTAAATGTCGCCATATCAGTGTTACTTACGTTGTTAACCGGGGTTGTATAAACAAAGTGTCCAGTTATGATTTCTGCAAGTGGTACACCTGTATTCACCTGGTTTACCCACTGACCAGCTTTCCACATTGATGCTTCTAAAACGCCATTAAAGCTAAACTCAGCAGTATTTAAGCTGTCAGTTTTAGCTGGTTTGATATAAATCAGACCACCATATGGTGCAAGAATTTCAGTGCTTGTTCCGGCTTTATGAGTCCACGATTTTTGCACGCGAGAAGGACGCTTTAACGCGAGTTCATGCTGGTGCTTACCTGTAACATCATCAACAAGAGCAATGGTTATCGTGGCATCATGATCACCCGTTACCGTTACTGGCGTGCGCTTAATGGCCCATAAACCCGTTGATTGCATGTTGTTAGCTGTGCCAACTACTGCATTATTAAAGGTTTCAATTTTAACGCTAGCGTTACTGCCAGTTGCAGCTGTATTACCAGGGTAGATACTGGTATCGACGCTAATGTCATTATCCCAGTATGAGCGACCAAGCATAATACGAGTAAGCGGCTTTTCTTGGTAGTTCAACGGATAACTTGGGTTTAGTTCTCCGGTTTCTGTCAGCATGTTATAACTTTGCATTTTTGCAAAAGTGTCTGCTGCACAAGCATTGTCAGGTTGATGTGCATCAGAGGTATAACAGTTCAAAAACTCGGTGGCTTTTTTAAAGCCTAACTCGTCTTGTACATCAGCGTTATAGCTATATTGCTCGTCATTCCAGAACCAGATTGATAAGTTGTCGTAGGTTTGGTTTAGCTCATTAAGTGATAAACGGCTACCTTCTTTGCCTTTACTGCGGTAATAGATTTCGTGTTGATAAAGCTTTTCAACATTCGCGCCTAAATTAGCGGCCTTAACCATAGTTGCAACAACATCTGGGCTCATTTCATAACGCGTAAATCTAGGACGGTAATATCTTTGTCCAGTGGTAAAACCATGGCCTTTACGCGTTTCAATACAGCCAATTTCATAATCGTAGTTAGGATCAGTACACTCTTTAACCTTCGGGAAAGCAGACTTAATTTTGGCTACGGCTTCTAAGCGTTCAGTTTCTGTTTTGGCGCTAAAAAAGGCAAAATTATTTTGCTCAATACCTTCAGAATTCGTCGTTTTGTATTGGGCTACACCAAACTCAGGCTTATCGATAGGGGATGGAAAAGTCACTGTGCCATCTTGGTTCACTATGAACTTAGACATATCATCGAACTTTTCATAGGTCACTAGCATATCGGTAAAGCTAGAGCGTGCATTAGGATAAGGTGCCTGGCAATAATAACTTTCACCGCAGTATGCTTGGCGGGTACGAGCAAGGTTTGCACCACCCAATGATATACCAGCTGTATCGGCTAAACGTGCAATAGGCTCAGGGTTTAGTTGCTCAATACCATCCATGAATAAAACATTACCACCGGCGTTAATGTACTTTATTAATGCTGTGATATCTGTTTCTGTCAGTAATGGCTTAGTTATATCGGCAAGCACCTTAACACTCATGCCGTCGCCAAAAAGGCCTGTTTCATAAGCTTGTAGAATTAAGATTGGGGTTGTTTTTGGATCGATGGCATCGTAACTACCAGACGCAATAGCTTCCATATTGAGTTGGTATGACTCATCAATATAAAAGTCATATTGTTTGTTTGAGTTAACGTTAGACTGCCAAACTTTACCAATATTTGAACCAACATTTATGCTGGTTTTACCGTTAGCATATTCAGGTGTAAACCAAGTAAACATATTGCTAAAGAATCGCGGCATACTGCCGTTGTCTTTGCCTGCATCTTCCTTACCAGCCCAGTAGCTTTCAGGTGTGCTTAAAATGTTAGGGTACATGCTGTTACCCATAAACACTACGTTACCTTGACCAATTTCACCTGCTGTCACCACGGGTAAATTATATGTGGCGGTGTCTTTACCTACCTTCTCAGGTCGCTTAAGTGTAACGTCAGACTCTGCATCAATAATTGTTGCGTCGGTTACATGCGGGAAGCCGTCATCACGTCGGTAAGCTTGCTCTGAGCCAAATGGTAACCAATAGTTCACGTCATTACGCGGCATCAATAGCGGGAATGCGGTGTTTGATGTATTCATTGAACGCATAAAACGTGCATAACCCACTTCACCGTAGAATGCTGAGTTGTCATGGAATACATGGAATTGGTCAACGTCAGTATAAAGTTGAGTCAGAGTGTTGGTTACATATTGCCCCTTTTGCAGTAGTGGCGATGCTTGTAGACGCGCTGCATTAGGGTTCTGGTTTAATTCGCTATCGACAATTTGTGCTAAACCTGTAGCAAACTGGGCGTTAAATTCGTTAGGTACGAAATAGCCACTGTTTTCAATCTCTGCACCATTTGGCAAATTAAGATTAATGATCTCGTTAATAACGTTAGGGTATTGAGCAAAAACACTGTGTACGTTGTCACTAAAAGTCACAGAGTCACTTGTAGTGTTAGCATAACGAGCGGTTAGTGCATCAACGTTTTGTTTAACGATTTCATTTTCAGAAACATCAGATAGCTTGTATTCAACTTGATTACCTTTGACCGAACCAAAGGTAAAAGTGTCTAGGCCAAATGTAATAGTCTCTCCCCATACATAAGATATTGTGCCGGTAGAGTCAGTGATCCCCCGCGAGGATTTGGTGTAGTAGTTGATACCCGCAATAGGTTTGCCGTTTACGTCGCTCAATACGCTTTCGGTTAAGACTTGAGCATCTGCACTCGGTTTATAGGTATAAGCGTCTTCTGCTGATGCTGAGACAAAGTCGGCATTAATATCTGGCTTAGCACCTGGTGTAACTTCAGGAGTTAATGCGCTATCGACATGGGAACTCGGCGCTTTATCGACTTCGTCTGTTTCTTCTGCCGCTGGTGGATTTAAAAATGCATCAATGTCTTGGTTATTTCCGCTAGAGAACAGCGGTGCAACATCAAAACTATCTAATTCGTCTAAACAGAGCTCTGTTGTGATAGCTGGGCAGGTGCTGATTTTTGACAGGACTTTTGCACCATCAGATATGCTGATGGCGTGTGACCATTCATCTTTCATGTCTAACGCCATTGCGTTATGGGTATCGCGAGTCCAGCCTTCAGGTAATGGAATATCCTGGTCTAACAATTCTAATGAACCGTAAGAGCAGCTAACGTTATCACCATCTTTAAAAGTAAAATGGCCAGTATTACCTAAGATTTGGTCATTACAGGTAATGTGACCAGATAAGGTTTTACCATTAAGTAATAAGCTGCCTTGATAGGTCTTTATTGCAGGTAAAATCTCTGTCGGTGGAATGGTTTCAATCGTTCCACTAAAGCATTGCTTGTTGGTATAAGTGTCTTGTTCCGTAACTAAGTTGGTGAGCGCAGCTTGGCAAGCTTCGAGACTTGGGTAAGCGTTCGCTTTTAGTGCATTACTGTCACTAATTTGCTCTTTTGATTCAGTGCTACAGAAAAAGTGTTCACTGGTGGATAGTGTCTGCTTAAAAGTATCTTCGCAAAGTTTGTCATTAATGATGTCAAAAGAAGGGAGAGAAGGGCTTATTGCCCCATCTGAGCCGTCTCCACAAGCAGTCAATAGATTGCCTATAACTACAGCAAGTATTAGTTTTTTCATTCTATATTCTCATTACCAAAAGCAAAGGTGCTTTCTTTAAAACCTATCCGCAATTAGGTCTTAGAGAACATGGCTTTTAATTTGGAACGGTAAATTTGGATCTAAAAATTTAATAAGTGTTAACAGTCAGTTTGTAGCGTTAATAAATAGCAATGTGGATTATGAATAAAGGCGACAGGAAGGTTTCAAAATGAAATCTTTAGCTGAAAAATATACAAATAAGTGGTTCTATTATCTCAATAAAAATACTAAAAATATAATTTTTTATTAAGTATGTTTCTTGACCATTAAGTGGGTTGTTAGTCGTACTTTGGTTGAGCACTTAAACTTACTGTATTTGTTTAAGCGTGATGATTTGCTGATGAGAAGTCAGTTCAATTAGCTTGGTATTAAACGCATATTCTAGTGAGTGGTAGCATCGAGACTTGAAATTTGCGCTGAGGATATAAAAGAAGTCGAGGCTGCATATCAATATTATTAAGCAGCCTCTTGATAATAGATTATTTACCGGCGTAAACCTTAGTGACCTCTTCACTGATTATGGCGATACCCGCACGCATTTTTGCTTCATCTTGCACATAGTTCATGCGCAAACATTGGCTTGCATGCTCCCAATCATTTTCGAGTCCAAAGAAGAAATACTCACCTGGCACAATTAATACCCCGCGCTCTTTTAAACGCTGATAAAGCTCCATGGTGGTAATCGGTAATTCATCAAACCATAGCCAAAGGAACATGGCGCCTTCAGGCTTGTGGATCTTAAAGCGGTTATCACTAATCGATTGCTGTAGCAGCTCAACGGCAAAAGCAGATTTTTGCTGGTAAAACGGCTTAATGACGGTTTCGCTTAATTTAAGTAAGTCACCGGACTCAATCATATGTTTGGCAATGGCAGGGCCAAATCCGCCTGGGGCTAAACTGATAATCGCATTGAGGTTAGATAGTGCTGCGGTGATTTCTTCGCTGGCAATCACAATGCCGCAGCGCACGCCCGGCAAACCAAGTTTCGACAGGCTCATACATAAAATCGTATTGCTGTTCCAAAACGGCGTGACTTCTTCAAAAATGATATTAGGAAATGGCGTACCATAAGCGTTATCAATGATAAGCGGTATGTTGTTGGCGCGAGCGAGTTCATCCAGCTTGGCTACCTCGGCGTCGGTCAGCACATTCCCTGTTGGGTTTGTCGGCCGAGACACACAAATTGCCGCCACGGAGTCATCAATAGCTAATTTGTCAAAGTCCACATGATATTTAAACATGCGGTTATCGAGCATCTCAATTTCAGGACGATAAGAGACAAAAATATCATCATCAAGACCAGCGTCGTTATAACCGATATATTCAGGTGCTAATGGCAGCAATATTTTCTTGTGACTACCATCAGTTTGTTTACCAGCTAACAAGTTAAACAGATAAAAAAAGGCGCTTTGGCTGCCGTTGGTTAAACTGATATTTTTTTCGCTGATATCCCAGCCATAGGTTTGTTTGAGCAAGTTAGCCAAGGCGCTTAAAAAACTGTCTTTGCCTTGAGGCCCATCATAGTTGCCGAGTGCTGCGACTAACTCGCCTTTAGCAAGCATATCCGCAGCGGCTTGGTGAAAATAATCCTGCATTGCTGGAATGGCTGCAGGGTTACCACCACCAAGCATGATAGCGCCAGGTGTGTTCAAGCCATCATTAAGATCATCCATTAATTGGGTAATGCCGGAGTAACGATTAAATTTTTCACCAAACTTTGAAAACTGCATCTATCTCGTACCACTATTGCCTAAGTATGCTTGTAGTAACAAGAGTCAGAATAAAGTGCACTCATTTTTTTAATTTTTAGTGACTAATTTGGCATTCATCATGTTTTGCTGAATAAATCGTAAATTTTTTGTTCAATTACGTAGTTTTAATCAACAGGGTGCCGTTGAACATAGGTTTGATTGCTGATGGATAATACAGTCGATTTCGCTGCACCGAATGACCTATTGTGTAATAGGCTGAGTTTTCTTACTATTTACCTTACTAAAATGAACAGTTCAAACGGAAAGTTAGCGCGCTAAGCCTTAACTAACGCACTGCCATATCTCCTCATTGTAAAACGAGACAACATGAAATTTATCCATACCTCTGACTGGCATATTGGCAGGCAGCTGCATAATCAAAGCTTGCTTGATGATCAGCGCTTTGTTTTAGATCAAATCGTTGAACTTGCAGCCCTGCATGATGTTGATGCCGTGGTGGTTGCCGGTGATATATATGATCGTTCAATTCCGCCCGCTAATGCGGTAGCGCTATTGGATGAGGTAGTTAATCGCTTGGTCAATGAGTTAAACATTGCGCTGATTATGATTGCGGGTAATCACGATGGTCATGAGCGCTTAGGTTTTGCTGCAAGGCAGATGAATGACAGTGGTCTGCATATTATTGGACCAT
Source organism: Shewanella marinintestina (assembly GCF_023283845.1). Classification (GTDB taxonomy): domain Bacteria; phylum Pseudomonadota; class Gammaproteobacteria; order Enterobacterales; family Shewanellaceae; genus Shewanella; species Shewanella marinintestina. The sequence continues at coordinate 9,688 of NZ_JAKILC010000021.1, read as the reverse complement.
TGAATAAAGATGTTAGAAGCATTGAGCTAAAGGGTAAACAAGGAAATGCTGTATTTTACGGTTTGCCTTATGCCGACCCTGCGACTGTGCGCCATGTCTTTGACTGTGAAGTGAGTACCCATGAAGAGGCGATGGCGAAGTTGCTAGAGCAAGTGCATGAGCACGATAGTCACGGCTTGCCCAAAATTGTGGTGAGCCATTGTTTCCTCGATGGTGGTAGTGAGTCTGAATCTGAAAGGCCATTGAGTATTGGCGGCGCAGATAAGATCTCCCCGACGTTATTTACGCCCTTTAATTACACCGCACTCGGACATTTACATGGGCCGCAATATAAGGGCGCAGAGCATGTGCGTTACAGCGGCTCAATGCTCAAGTACTCCTTTAGTGAGCAACACCAAAATAAGTCGGTCACCTTAGTGGACATCGCTGAAGATTGCACCGCCAGTTTTGAACTATTACCGTTAACCGCCATGCGCGATGTGCGCATTATCGAGGGGTTAATGGCAGACTTATTAGAGCAGGGTAAAACCGATGCTCACAATCAAGACTATTTGATGGTTAGACTGACCGATAAAAACGCTATTTTAGATGCTATGGGCAAGCTAAGGGATGTATATCCCAACGTCTTGCATTTGGAGCGCACCGGACTGATGAGCGACAACACTAAAGTAGAGCTGAGCCGCGATCATATTAAAAAGGGTGAGCTTGATATGTTCAGCGACTTTTTCGCTCAAGTCTCAGGTGAGCCGATGACAGATGAGCAGCAACAAGCAATGACCGCTGCGATAGAAGAGTTACATAAAGTGGAGCGCACAGCATGAGACCATTAACGCTTGAGATGTGTGCTTTTGGCCCATTTGCCTCAACCCAAGTTACCGACTTTACGGCGCTGGGCTCTAATCCACTATTTTTAATCAATGGTCCAACTGGCGCGGGTAAAACCAGCCTGTTAGATGCCATCTGTTTTGCGCTGTATGGTAAAACCACAGGCGATGAGCGTGAGGGCAGCCAAATGCGCTGCGACTTAGCGCCAGACAGCTTATTAACGGAAGTGACTTTCAGCTTTGCCCTCGGCGATAAACAGTATCGTATTCGCCGCGTCCCTGAGCAGCAACGGGCGAAAAAAAGTGGTGACGGCTACACGGTCCAAAAGCCAGAAGCCCAGTTATATTACATTGATAGCGATGGCGAAGAGCATTTGCTGGTGGCGAGTAAAGTCTCAGAAGCGACAGCTGAAATTGAAACATTAACCGGTTTAGATGCCGATCAATTCCGTCAGGTTATGGTGTTGCCACAAGGCAAATTCCGCGAGCTATTAATGGCAGACTCTAAAGACAGAGAAAAGATCTTTAGCCAGCTGTTTCAGACGCAAATTTACCGCAAAATTGAAGATAAACTCAAGTTTCAAGCCTCGGCGATTAAAGCTGAAGTGCGCGACCATCGTAATAAGCGTGACGGCATGCTCGCCAACATAGGTCTTGGATCTGATGAACAACTTGCTCAAGAGCTGACCGAGCTAGAACCTAAGCTTAACGATGCCGCGGCACTAAAGCAGCAAAGTCAGCAGGCGCTAATTGAGGCGAATAAACAGTTTGAGTCAGCTAAGTTCCTCAACAGCGACTTTGCAGCCCTAGATACGCTTAAGCAAACCGCCGCATTACTTGATGATAAAAAACCAATCATCACGCAGCAGCAAGCAAAGCTTGCAAGTGGTCAACAGGCGCTGCAACTCAAACCTGTGTTAGATGTGTCGCTTGCCCGCAGCGCAGAAGTTGCACAAGCACAAAGCGCCTGCGTTAATGCACAAGCGGCCAAAGCACAAAGCACGCAGGCGTTAGCCCAGAGCCAAGCAAAAGTCGATGCCTTGCCTGAACATGAGCAAAAGCTGCAAAGTGCTCAAAATGAATTGCAGCAATTAAATCAATTATTGCCGCAATTACAAGGGTTAGATGCACTGCAACATCAGGTTAATCAAGCCAGTGTGCAGTTAGAGCAAGCTAAACAAAAAGGCATTAACGAAAAAGCTCTGCTACAGGCATTGCAAGCACAAAAGCAGCAAGCTGAACTGCAATTACCGCAATTAGAGTTACTCGCTGCAGAGCAAGTCAACGCGCAGCAAGCATTGAGCACTCAAACCGACTTGATTGAACGTTATCAGCTTTGGCAACAAGCAAGCCTTGACGCAAGTCGCACCGAGCAAGCGTTAGCACAGGCAAAAGAGAAGGGCGGCCAGCTACGTAATCAGTTTACCGAGGCGCAAACTCAGCATAGGCAGTTACAGTTAGTTTGGCACCGCGGCCAAGCGGCGAGTTTAGCTTTGCAATTAAGCCCGGGTTCGCCTTGTCCAGTATGTGGTAGTGGAGAGCATCCTCATCCAGCGCAAAGCGCCGAAGCGCTGCCAACAGAAGAGCAGCTGCAACAGGCGCAGCACGCTGAAGAGTTGGCTAATGAGGCGCTTAACCAAGCAAGGGCGGAATACTCAAGCCTCAATACTAAATATCAAGAGCAGTTAAAGCGTACCGCTGAACTATTGCAAAAAATTGGCGAGGCCAGCCAACAATCGCTTGAAAATCTGCAATCACAATTACTTCTGCTGCAACAACAGTTGCAGCAAGCGAATGATGCCGCTAAGCAATTAACTCAAATTAGAGGCCAGCTGCAAGAATGGCAAACGAAGGAAAAGGCGTTACAAACGCAGCTTGAAACAGAGCGTGAGCATTTTTCTGAGCAACAAAACAAACTTGCTGAGCTGCAAGGTCAACTTAAACATGCACTCGCGGCAATCCCAGAGCAATATCGTAGCGTGGATGCGTTAAATGGCGCGATTGCACACGTTAATGCGCAAATAGCTGCTTTGCAAAGTACGATTAATTCGACGCGTCAACATCATAGCCAAGCGGCAGAGTTAGATGCTGCTAATACCTCGGCTTTGACGGCAAGTGAAGCGAGTTTGACTCAAGCAACGGCCCACAGCGATGCAGCCTTAACAGAATTAACTCAACAGTTGCTAAGCGCGGGCTTTAGTGACCAACAAGCACTGACTCAAGCTTTGTTATCTCAAGACGAGCTTAAAGCGATAACTGATGAAATTAGTCATTATCAGCAAGCGTGCACCGCAAATGACACCCGATTAACTGCGCTAAATGAAAAATTAGCCGAACAAGTTAAACCTGAGTTAGCAGGGCTAGAGAGCGAACTTAACAATATCCAGAGCCAGCAACAGGCAGCAGATAATCAATGGCAAACATTACAAGGGCGTGTGACGCAGTTAACTCAAACCCAAAATCTACTAAAAGAGGCTGATGCTAAAGCTAAAAAGCTTGAAGATGAATACGCCGTTATCGGCACATTATCTGACGTTGCCAATGGGCAAACGGGTAACAAAATCAGCCTACAGCGCTTTGTGCTCAGTGTGCTGCTTGATGATGTGTTACTTGAAGCCAGTCACCGTTTACAGTTGATGAGTAAAGGCCGTTACCGGTTGCAGCGTAAAGAAGAACGCGCGAAGGGCAACAAGGCTTCAGGTTTAGAGTTAGAAGTCGAAGATGCCTACACCTCTAAGGTGCGCCCGGTAGCAACGCTTAGTGGTGGTGAAAGCTTTATGGCGGCGCTGTCGATGGCGCTGGGTTTATCGGATGTGGTGCAGGCTTATGCGGGCGGCATTAAGCTTGATACGCTGTTTATAGACGAAGGCTTTGGTAGTCTTGATCAAGACTCGCTAGATCTAGCGGTAAGAACCTTGATGGACTTGCAATCTTCTGGGCGCATGATTGGTGTTATCTCCCATGTGTCTGAGATGAAAGAGCAGATCGGCACCCGTATCGATATTAATAAAACTGCTAATGGCAGTGAAGTAAGCATAACGCTGCCTTAAGTTAGCTTAGTATTGAAAATGGCTAAGGCGAATGTATTGGCTAATTAAGCGAGTCGATACAAGAGGCTTAGCCATTAAAACGGCTTTTTATTTACAAGTATCTGCTTATTTTGTGCCGTAGATCAGTTTGTATATTGCATTATTTTTGATATAACTTGGCATCAAACCTCGTTTTAATGGGGTTTTTAAGTCAAATAGATAATCATAATAATGAAAGTCGAGGCATAGGTTGCGCGCAAGTAAATATTCTTTTTCAAATATGTCGAAAAACCGTTTGGTAGGGTTAACGTCCTTTCATCGAAAAGTGCTTATAGGCTCAGTGTTAATCATTGGTGCTGCAACGCTAATGCCTAACAATCACGAGTTATTATCCCAACGGATCCCGGTTCAGCTCGATATTGACGCCATTCTTTCTCAAAATATCGACATTCCCAGCACTGATAAACTCGAACCCGCTGCTGATTTTCAAAAACGAATCGTTAAAGGCGATACGCTTAGCGGCTTATTCGAGCAAGGCGGTGTTGATCAACAAACCATGTATAAGGTGTTAGAAGCTGACTTAAACGTACTCGCGCTTGATACACTAAAACCGGGCAATAACATTCAGTTTTGGTTAAATGATGCCGGTGAACTGCAAAAGCTTAGCCTTTACTTTGATGCGTCTAGGCAAGTGATTTTTAGTCGTTTTGACGATGGCTCGTTTAATGTCGATGAAATCAATATTGAAGGCATATGGCGTGACCGCGCAATATCGGGGCAGATCCACGGTTCTTTCTATTCATCAGCGCAAAAAATGGGGCTTAATGCTGCTGAAATCCAGCGTGTTGAATCGTTATTAAAAGAGAAGCTTAACTTTGCCCGTGATCTGCGTGCAGGCGATAAATTTTCAGTACTGATGAACGATCAGTATATTGATGGTGAAGCAACGGGTAACAGCCATGTGCTTGGGGTGACTATCGATCGCGGCTCAAGCAGTATTAATGCTTACCAACATTCTGATGGTAACTTTTATGATGAACAAGGTCAGAGTTTAGCAAGAGCGTTTCAGCGTATTCCTTTAGAAAAAAACTACCGTATTAGTTCGCGTTTTAATCCTCATCGTCACCATCCAGTAACAGGCCGAAACTCACCGCATAACGGTACTGATTTTGCTATCCCTATCGGTACTAAAATTGTGGCACCGGGCGATGGTGTTGTGTCTTTGGTGACCAACCACCGATTTGCCGGCAAGTACATCGTTATTGACCATGGTAATAAGTATCGTACCCGTTACTTGCATTTATCTAAGTTTCTTGTTCACAAAGGACAGCGAGTCTCTCGTGGCCAAGTGATTGGTTTGTCTGGTAATACTGGTCGCGTGACTGGACCTCACTTACATTATGAGTTCCATATTAATGGTCGCCCAGTTGATTCTATGAAGGCTAAGATCCCAATGGCAAGTAAGCTATCTTCAAAAGAGATGAGTGAATTTAGCCAGATAGTTAAAGTCAGAAAAATGATGATGGGGATAGCGTAAACTCACTGACTTAGCGCCGTTTTCTTAGGCGTATTTTGCAGATTTAGGCTGTTTTTAAAATAGATTTAATAAAGCAAACAGCCATCATTTATTGATGGCTTTTGTTTAGGGTTTATCAGGGATTAACTTTTAAGCATCTCCCAAGATTGATCAAGGGCTGCTATCTTGTTGATACCAACCCAGACTCCACCTTGGGGTTTGTCTGCTAGGTAATGACACTCTTTTGGCCGCTGACCATTATTATAAAAACTCTGACATAGCCCTTGGTTAAGACCGCTGTCATTAAAGTTGACTTGCTGCACAATTGCACAATTGCACAATTGCACCATTAAGGGGGAATGTTTACGCGATCAATATATTCGCTCTCAGCATATAAACTTTGTTTTTCGTATAAGTGAGCAGGCTCTGTATAGGCTATTTCAAGCTAACCTTTAATCATCCATTTTAGTTTGAGGGCTTCTTTAGAAGTCATTAACCACCAAACTCACGGCTAATAATTTTTTCAGGAATGAAGTTTTCAGGTAATGCTGCAGTCGCATTTTGAGAGAACTCGCCAGCCATACCAAATGCTTTGTCAATGTTAGGTACCTTGACTCCTTTATCGACTGCCAATTCTAAGATCTTCTTACCAATATCATTACAAGTATTAACCCAGTCTTTTGGAAGCTCTCCAACAGGCACTGTAGGCTGGCAAACTAACTTAAAAGTTCGTGTTTCGTCGTTGGCTAGAATTGACACTTCAACAACCTCACTTTTAAACGGGTTAGCTAATGTACTTGCACTAAATATGAGTGTTGCGGCGATAATAAATGTTCTCATGTCATTTCCTTATGATTGATAACAGCTGAAGCTGATCGTTTTTTGTGTGGGTTAACTATCGGGTTTACTACTTCCAGAATAAAGCCAATGGGTAAACATAGATATGAAAAAGTAAAAAGGGATAAATAGAGTTAAGTAAAAGCCTAAATCTAACAAAAATGCTAAATCTTGCAAAATGGCAAGTTCGGTTTCTAAGCGGCTTTTTACAAAATAAGTCACTATACCGGACAGTATGCTGGCGACGTAATGAGCGAATTGCTTACTTTTCTTTGCTTCTACATCCTTGTTCACGGAAGCCTCTTTGCGTCTGGAGTATTTTGAGTAGCAAGTTGAGCTGACATAACATGACAGACACTCTTTTTGCGAAGGCCATACTAAGAGTTAACTTTAACAGAGTGAGTAAGTATGTAAATAAAAGGATAAAGAATTACCTAGCCTCGATAATTAGGAGAATTAATTGAGACACCCAGAATTGTGAATGCAGGTTTCCTTTACTAGACTTTAGTTCAGGCTAAATAGAGGAGTTTGTTATGCCAATACCAAGATTGAAAAGGTGTTTGCCATTGATATTTGTGCGTTTGCGGTAATGATTAATCATTTGCATCTTGTATTGCGGATTGATGCAGAATTAGTGAAATCTTGGTCTGATATCGAGGTTGTTGCGCAATGGCAAAAGCTGTTTAAAGGTGACTGCTTGAATCAATACTTTGTTAAAGGCGAGCCACTTGAGTCCTATCTGCAAGCCATCATCAATAAACGAAGAAAAGAGTACCGATTGAGATTGATGGATATATCATGGTTTATGTGGGCGTTGAACGAACCCATAGCCCGAAAGGCTAATATGGAGGATCAGAGTAAAGGTCGGTTTTGGGAAGGTCGGTTTAAGTCTCCAGCATCGCTAGATGAGGCTGCAGTCTTGGATTGTATGGCCTATGTTGATTATTCTTTACTCGTAGAGAGGTCTATTTGAGCAAAGATGGCTAATTCACCAGAATCCTCAGACTTCACGAATATTCAATTACGTATAAAAGCAGCGGTTAAGGGGAAGCAACCAGAAGCGTTACTGCCTTTTGTGGGAAATGAACATCAAGACATGCCCGAAGAGCTGATGTTTAATGCTAAAAGTTACCTTCAACTGATTGATGATACGGGTTGTATTCAACGACATGATAAAAGAGGGGCTATCAGTCTCTCTTCAGAGCAATTGTTAAATAGTTTGAATATTCCCGCTCAAAATTGGCTTAAAATGACTGCAGAGTTCACGACAATATTCAAAGGTCCAGTGGGCAATACACAAGAGTTAACCACTTATTGTGAACACCTTGAACGTAAACGACGACAGGGCGTCGCGAATTGTCACCGTTGGCTTGATTGTAGTTAGTCTAATTTAAAACTCTCGTTCACTTTTTACATTACCAAACAAATGTTTGGAATTTCAGCTGTATGAAATTCCCTTTAGTAACCGACAGTTTCCTCGTCAATCATGTTCAGTTCTTGCTAGCGTGCTTATGCGACATCCATGGGGTGTTTATATGTGACGGAAGCGACCAAGTTCAATGATGAGCTTTAGCCTGTATTGAAGTAAATAAAAATGGATGTCACAGTTATTTATAGTTATTTGTTATTTTTATCCGTTACTCTTTATTGGTTACATCCAAAAAGTTGAATTCAAATTGACCATCTGGATCTTCAACTCGGACGGCTTGGTTAAACTGCGCCGCTTCAAAGTATGGATTTTGCACTAATATGCTCATTAGCTGCTGCGTAACAGTATCGCTCTGAAATGCAGTAGCCAATGCCTGATGTGACTGTCTGATCAGCCGTGAGAATAAATGTTCACCCTCATCGTCTTCTTCACCATCATCGTTTGCAGTGGCCTCATTCCAATTGGCATAAACAGCTCGCAGCTTTACCGTTGCTTCATCGTTATCAAAATACACGTCTTCAACAATAAACTCATCATGTGAGAGTCTCGGGTGTGGCTCAAACTTGCTGCCGTCTTTATTCCAAATATTCCAGTATAAATCGCCATGCCAAAAGGCTGCAGAGATAGTCATGTGTGAGAAGGCTTCTTGTTTAACATAGAATGTTAAGCCTTCGATATTTTCTTCAATTAATCGGCTTACCTGCTTTTCATAAAGTCCACTTAACTCTTGAATATCGTGCATATTACAACTCTGATTGAATAGTTTTAGTAGGGAAGTGACCATAAGCTTAAACTGCTTGGCTTATCATCAGCTAGTTAGTCGGTTGTGGTTTCGTTAGCTTACATTATCGTTATTTGTCAGACTATTGAGTTTGCTCAGCCTTTAAGTATTCGCCATCAAAGGAGACATTTAACCGGCCACATCTATTCTGTTGCTAACAGAAAGGTTATTTTACTAACAGAAAGCCTAGTAGGCACTAATACAATTTGTAGCCTACAACCGTCGATATTGTACTGTATTTGATTACTTTTAAGAGTGACTATTCCCTCAATATTACCCATATTGATTTAACCTGAAGCGGGTCACCGACCCAAGTTGAAAATATTGTAGACGAGGATGAACAATGGCAGCTTATCTATGGCTATGGCTATGGCTATTGCAGTGCTAGTATTGTTCTCTAACTCGGTTTTGGAGAGAAATTGGTTAGAGTTAAAGCTCTGAAAATGACTGCTGCTATTAAGGGAACTATGGCAATCAGATATGTGGTAACGCCCAAATAATGGGCAAATTACAGTTGGTTAAAATGTTTGGTGAACGAAAAACAGCCAACTGTAAATTTTCCGTTTAATTGCCTTTCTAGCAATATGTTTAATCCTATGAGAACGTTTTTATATGTTTCATGTTTTTTATTGAATCATTAAACTCTTGTAGTGATGAGTCAAGTTTATACATACCAAGTGTTTTAAGGTTATATCCTGCTTCAAATTGTTTAGGGCTAGGAAACTCAAACTCCATCTTAAAAGCATCATCATTTTCTGATATATAAAAAAACTTTAAGTCATCAAAGGAGTAAACAGCATCATCAATAATTAAACTGTTTGAAGTTAAATCAAATACAAATAATTTTGGGTGTTTAATTACCTTATAAATACGATCAACTAGCCAAATTAATAGGAACGGTATACCTCCTATAAGAAAAATAGCTTTTCCCCAGAGATTATCAGGAATACTTTCTCTAAAAAACAAAAATGGAATACATAAAAGAAGACATAAAAGTGGTTCACTTAAGGGGCTAATATAATAATGCTTTTTAAATTGATATCTACCCAACTATGCCTCCTGCAATATCGCTAACGCCCATTTAAGGGGCAAAATTCAGTTGGCTAAAATAGGTGAACGTAGTGAACAAAAAGCCAACTGTATTTTGTCCCGCTTGAAATTCTTGTGTACGCCCAGCATGGGCATGAACTAATGAGGTGAAAGTCCTCTGTAGGAAGGTCACCGTTCAATAACATGCTGTTATTAAACGTTAACTACTAGCGAATGGCAAGG
>NZ_JAKILC010000020.1 GCF_023283845.1 Shewanella marinintestina | reverse complement strand
TTCTATAATCCAGTGCGTCGTCATGGTAGTAATAATGGACTGTCTCCTGTGCAGTTCGAAAAGCAGTACTTTGAGAAACAGTTAAGTGTCTAAGAAATTAGGGGCTTACCAGACTCCATCTTCATAAGAGATACTGATATAAGCACTGTAAGTTTCTTTATGCTGAACGATAGACTCATTACGAAGAATAAATACATACTGTTTGTCTTCTGGATCCCAAGGTGAACGATCATAATCAGGGACTGAATAGTGTGCTGTGACCGTGACATCAAACTCAACTTCATATTCAGCATGTTCATTAGATACTTCTTGTAAATTACTTTTTGCAATAGAGACGGAGTCAATTTCAACTGAACTAATAATATCTTCGAAAGGATCAGAATTTTCGTAAGTAAATTCACTATCTCTTAAATAGTCTGTTACTTGTTCAATAACCTGAGCTGCCAAGCCCTCAAATATTTCATCAGCAAATCTAGTTGGCTCCGCTAGTGTCTCATCATGACGAACGACAAGGTCAATCAGTTCATCAACGGACTCAAGTGGAATAAATTTATCTTCCTTTTCAGCAAAAGACAGCATATCCCCATCACAACTGACAATATAAACAGAGTTCTGACGCTCCAAGCTTATGTTTTTGATTGCTTCCAGTGCGAATGCATCAGGAAACTCATGTTTTTTAGACTCTTTTTCAAATGGAGGTTTTGCTTTAAAATAAGCATCAAAGACTATTTTGGGATCAACCGTGTCAATTGATATTAGGTCTACGAGTCCATTTTCAATTAGTGCGATAAACTTATTATGTACAACTTTATAAATTTCATCGGATGAAACATCGGAGAAAATACCATGACAGTCTAGATCTGGGGTGTTTCTAAGAAACATTGCTTCTTTGGTAAGTTTTTTAACTTTATTTGCAGCGTCACTAGCGTTTTTATACAGATGAGCTTCTATTTCTTGCTTTGTTACATCAGTAATCAAAAGATGAATTTTTTCATCTTCAACAAGCTCCTGAAGACGCCCCAATGCATGCTGGCCAAATTGATAGTTTTTCTTTTCATACGCAGAGGTGTCAACAAACACCAAACGAGTCACAAGTTCCGCAGTCATGAACAACTCCAAATAAAAGGTAAGACAATGATTCTAAATGCAATAGTCGCCCAGTTAGGTACTTTCAGCAAGTCCAAATATTGTACGAATGACTCTTTACGTTAAAAACATGAGAAATATATCGAAATTTAAAGGAGTTAAAGAACTAAGCCCACACATAATCTAGAAAATACAAGCACATCAGTTCCAAAAAACAAATACCCCGCCAAAAGCTGAACAACTTGAGCTACTCCCAAGCCAATGCCTTAACTAACTTCAACATGTTCTCTATCTTGTACTCTTTGCCATAGCGGTCAAAGGTTATCGAGCCATGAGAATGACCAAGCAAACCTGCGACCATATCAGAGTTAAACTCTTTATGTTTGAGCTGAGTAGCCACTGCATGACGAATGCCATGTAAGGTGTCTCGCTCCCCCCAACCTAACTTAGGCTTAAAGGTGTAGAACCATTTAGAGACCTGATGTGAATAACCACGAGTCGATATCTTCCTAAGTTCTGGGAATAGTCGTTCGTGGCCGCTAGCCTGTTGCTTATCAACAAACTGAAGGAAGCCCATAGCGATTAACTTAGGGTGAATAGGGATGACACGTTCACTGGTCGCAGTCTTGATAGATTGATCTGGATGTGTCGCTCTAATGTGGATACAGGGGTAACCATCAATAACGGTAAAGTCATCTATATATAGTTGAGCTAACTCCCCTAGCCTCGCGCCAGTATAAGCAGCAAGCCTTGGCAACCATGCACGGTAAGGCATCTTATGCTCGGTGGTCGGTGGGATTTCCCTAAATAGCTGTTTGATTTTGGTCTCGCTCAAAGCATCACGAGCCTTAGAGGCTTTAACCTTTGCCGACACTTTAATACTTAAGCCTACCATCGGATTGCTAGTGCCGTAATGAAGACTTGCCCACTGTAATAATGAAGAGACTCGAGTCAGTCGCTTGTTAACTGTAGAGACTGCAAGGTCAGCTTTAGATGAGAAGTGTCGTTTGTATTCTAATGCCTTAGCCAGTGTGAACTGTTCAAGACGTATATCACCTAGAAGACCAATCATATCTTTATAGGTCTGACGGTTAACCTGTTCACTGTGTAGTGACCAAGCGCCTTGCTTACGTTTCTCTTGGCAAAACTCTTCTACAACTTGGCTGAGTCTTGGGAGCTTAGGATGACTGCTGTTGCTTTGGGTAGTAATAGTGGCGGCAGAAACCTTGGTAGGTCTTACGGCCTCTTGCGTACAGGCTTGAGTATGAACCTTCTCAGTCGTGCCTTGAGTATCACCATCGGCAACACATCTAAGTTGACTTAACACCTGCCAAGACTTACGAACGGCTTCAAGACGGTCTCTAGTCGCTAATGACTTTCTGATTTCACGTTTACCAAGGGAGCTTTGCTGAGCTTCAGGTACGACTATTCGCGCATACCAAATGCCATGACGAGATTGAAATAAATATGGGGGAGTTTTAGATAAACTATTTCTCATCGAGTGTACCACCAAGTGTATCACCTGAGGTCTTTCTGAGATAAGTCTTTGATTAGACTTTAGTTTGGAGGCTCCCCTAGAGCCGCACTCCGGCACATGAGTCACTTGCTGCGGTTGCTCCCTTCCAGGCCTGGCCGAGTTCACAAGTTATCATTGCGGAGGGACCCTAGGGTCACCATCGATTTCTGTTAGAGGCTTGCTCTAAAGAACGGACGCATTATCTATCATGCATCACCAGCAATCAAGTGATTATCGCCTAAGTTTGCCAAGATTGGGTCTAATCGATGATTCTATAAACAAAAGCTCTTAAAAAAGAGCTTTTAACGTAACAAAGAACATTTTATCTACAGGCTTAATCTACTTCGATTTTTCTCTATAAACTTTTCACCAATTCCTTTTACTTCTGTGAGTTGTTCAATAGAGTCAAATTTCCCATTTGCCTTACGGTACTCAACAATGGCTGCCGCCTTGGTTTCACCAATACCCTTTAAAGCGGAAAGCTCGGCAGCCGTCGCACTATTAAGTTTAATTAATTGAGCTTTCTGCACGGTTGTATCAGCATTGACTTTTGCTGGTTTGGTGGCAGATTGAGATGGAAAAGTTGTGAAGATAGATAGCAGTAAAAAAGCCGATAAGATTACTTTATACATAATAACTCCTTTTATTTATCCTTAAATTAATGGCCGCAATCCATTTCCTTGGCCACGATTAAAAGGTAGATCATGCTCTCGAATTTCGCTAGCAGGAGCTTACCATCACATCCATCAGCACACTAAAGCGATCCCGATCACACTTAGGTGATAACAACTAACTTTCAGTAACTTGGGTCCTCAATCTAATTAGTGCTTTTTTGTATAAAAAAATCGAAACAGCAGAACAAAAAACAGTCAAGCCAGTCACAAAAGACAAAATTAAGTGACTTAACACCATAAAATATGCACTCAATCTTGAAAGTTTGCGACGGCAAACTGAATTTTGAACTTGCAGTAAGCTGAACTAAAGTGAGCCATCTAAAATAATAATGGACATTCCAATGTCATTTGAATCTACAAAAGTACCCGATAATGCTGATGGTAAAATGTCAAAACAGCAGAAGAACTTAATTATTCTTGCTGCCGATTTGTTGCTGTTGTTTTTAATGTACAACTTCTTACCTTTCGAAGAAGGAGTGAATACTGGTTTATCCCTTCTCGTGTTTGCTGCGATTTTATGGTTAACGGAAGCCATTCATATCAGTGTCACAGCAATCATGATCCCCATTCTAGCGGTGCTATTTGGTGTATTTGAAACTCAGTCTGCCATGAGTCACTTTGCCAACCCAATTATTTACCTATTCTTTGGTGGTTTTGTATTAGCTGCGGCGCTTAACCACCAAGGAATTGACCGACTTATAGCCCAAAAAGTGCTAACGGTTTCTAAAGGCCGTTTATCTGTAGCCTGTTTAATGCTATTCGGGATCACGGCAGGTCTGTCTATGTGGATCAGTAACACTGCAACAACTGCAATGATGTTACCTTTAGCCCTTGGGATCTTGCATCAAATTGATATTGCAAAACATAAAAACACTTACCTTTTTGTACTACTAGGCATTGCTTATTCGGCAAATATCGGTGGTATTGGAACCTTAGTTGGTAGCCCACCAAATGCCATTGCTGCAGCCCAAGTTGGTTTATCTTTTGCTGACTGGTTAGAGTTTGGTCTTATTACTGTCGCGATTATGCTGCCGATGATGCTAATTGCGCTTTATATGTATTTTAAACCTGACCTTTCAATGATTTGCGAAGTCAAAACAGAACAGCACTCACTGACATTTTCAGGAAAAGTTACCCTACTGATCTTCATCTCGACTGTATGCTGCTGGATCTTCAGTAAACCGATCTCACAGGCCTTAGGTGGAATAGCAAAATTCGATACGATTGTTGCACTCAGTGCGGTAGTACTGTTAGCGGGTCTTGGCCTAGTTAAATGGAAAAAAATAGAAACAACAACTGATTGGGGCGTACTGATCCTTTTTGGTGGTGGCCTAACATTAAGTGCTGTTCTAAAAGCAACCGGCACCAGCGTATTCCTAGCTCATTGGATCACCGATATTTTCGGTAATACTCACATGGCTTTATTTACCTTTGTTGTGATTGCGTTTGTGGTCATGCTAACGGAATTTGCTAGTAATACAGCGAGCGCTGCATTGTTAGTCCCCGTATTTGCTGCAATTGCAGAAGCTCTAGGCCTATCCCCCGTCATGTTATCAGTACTAATTGGTATCGCGGCCTCTTGTGCCTTTATGTTACCAGTAGCAACCCCACCTAATGCGATTGTTTATGGCTCTGGCTACATCAAGCAATCTGAAATGATGCGAGCGGGGGTTATCATTAACTTTATTAGTATGATAGTACTTTACATCATCGCCCATATGTTTTGGGATATTTAGCTTTATTAACATGAGACTAAGAGCCCAGCATTAAACTGGGCTTTTTTATGACATAGCGGATCTTGAGATTAAGTTAATCTATCTAGACCCAAATTTAATGCTTGAATAATATCTTCAGCCGACTCCAAACCAACAGAGATCCGCAATAGACTATCACTGATACCTGCTTGGGTTCGCTCTTCATCGCTATAGGGGGAATGTGTCATTGACGCGGGGTGCTGAATAAGGGACTCAGCATCACCTAAACTAACCGCAATAGAAAAGAGTGATAATTGATTAATGAAGTTAATCGACTCTTCTAACGTTGCATCCAATTCAAAGGCAATGACTCCACCAGCTCTGCGCATTTGCGATCCAAGTAATTTAAACCCATTGTGGCTTTTCAAACCTGGGTAATAAACCTTAGATACCTTAGAGTGTTGCTCTAAATATTCAGCCACTTTTTGTGCATTATCGCAATGCCTTTCTAGACGTACATCGAGTGTTTTTAATCCTCGTAAAATTAGCCAAGCATCATGCGGAGAAATAACCGCTCCGACGTCCTTAAGCACTTCATACTTAATCACTTCCATTTGTTGATTGCTGGCACACACAATACCTGCAATGACATCACCGTGGCCATTTAAGTACTTAGTCGCACTGTGTATAACAATATCAATACCGTGTTTAATTGGTTGTTGGAGTAATGGCGTCATAAAAGTATTGTCGACGACGCTAGTCAAACTGTATTTGTTCGCTATGGCTGCAATCATGTCGAGATCATAAATATCTAGATGCGGATTAACCGGAGTTTCACAAAAAATCACCTTGGTATTTGGTTTAATGGCATATTCAATTGCTGCGCTATCGCTAAAATTAACCAATGTTACCTGTATGCCAAATTTTGCCAACTGAGAGCTCATTAATGAAAATGTGCAACCGTAGACAGCATTCGATGCAACTAAGTGATCACCATGACTCAGATTGGCTAATAAAGCGGCCGAGACAGCCGCCATACCTGATGCTGTAGCGGCCGCAGCTTCACTGCCCTCCAAAGCTGCCAGTTTGCGCTCTAACTCCGCAGTCGTAGGATTACCTAAACGGGTATAGATATAACCTGGTTCGGCTCCCGCAAACCTTGCTCCGCCCTGCTCTGCATTATCAAATACAAAAGTCGCGCTTTGGCACAAAGGACTTACTAAAGCCCCCGCTTCATTTCGCTCATGGCCTGCGTGGATAACTTGTGTTGCCGGTTGCCATTTCTGCTGCATATTTTACCCGCCTTATTGCTAACTAACTTTATAATCGTTGTGAGCGCCAGTTCTGTTTAAATTAGCTTAATAAAGTCAGCCAACACATGTTTAATAGGGAAATGAACAGCAAAGTTTGGCTTAACCTTAGATATCAAACATGAACTAGTCCGATTAAAAATCACACTCGTTGTACACAATTGACAAACAATTAATTGTAAATAATATGTTACAAGTGAGAATTTATGAAGTCAGCTATCGAAGTAAAAACTAAGCAGTCCGGCAGCAGAAATTAAGCGCAGATAAAAAATCCCAATAACGTTAAACGCTATTGGGATACTCTTGAACTCTATTTTTATAACTAACGAGATTGTACGCTTTTATCAGCCTTCATTGTTTTAGATAATACATTCGCTGACAACGCTTTAAGATCGATAAGGAGTTCTTTATGGATCCCTGAGAGTTTAGGTTTAGACTGCTCATTAAACTCTAGAGGCCGACACAATGACATTGCTTGATACCCTAGCCTTGCAGTTAACAATCCACCACCTAAACCTTGACCGAGTCTAGCGGAAAGCTTACCCGACATTTCAACTGACAATAATTGCGTACCTAAGTCAGTGATAATCTCACTAGAACCTGCATAAATAATATTTGCAATGATACTGCGGATCAGCTTTATCCTGCTCCAATAGCCAAGCTCGACTCCGTAACAAGCAGCGATCTTATTAATCATACTTTGATTGCGCCACAATATAATTGCCATATCTAATACAGCAAGTGGGCTCGCGGCTAGCAATAGTGCCGACTCTTGCGCAAAACGGCGAACTATTTTTTTTGCCACTAAATCTCGTTCGATTAACACAATCGAGTCAAATAAAACCAATTTCTCAGCATCATTATGCTCAGATGTAACACTGTCTAGATAACGACTGGTTTGCTTTGTTTGCGGTAGCTTATCGATCACTGAATCAATAAATGGATCGGCTTCGCCCATCTGCATACTTTGTACTAATCGATTACCTATGCTTTGTGTATCTTCAATCTGCTTTAACGATTTTAGCTTACGCCACTCAGCAAAGCTGACTTTACCCGCCCACAGAGTGACCAAGCCAGTCACCCCCGCATAAAGTGAAAATAGCCAAGTACTTTGATTAAAAGCCGCTTGCAGACTCATCACCATTTCAACAAAAACAACCACCGCGATACCTAACAAGCATAACTTGGCAAGTAAACTCTTTTTTCTGTTACCATTCTTGTTTGTATGATCTTGCTCTAACGAGTCAAACCCAGCTAACCGCTCGTCAACAAGCTCCTCTAATTCAGTATCAGAAAAGTTATCTTTTTCTACAAACTCGACCTCATCGTCAAAACGATTGGCAGCCGTAATCTTTAGCTCAACTTGAGATTCACTCTCTTCGAATCTTTGCTGCTTTTTAATGGCACTATCACCTGCTGACATAAATACTCACTTAATTACACTGTCGCGACACGCTGGATAAAAGCTACTGCAATTTATCACCAAGCAAATACTGCAATACATGATCTAAACGAATATGTTCAAAATCCGCACTGCTACGTCGGGATTGTTGGTTTTTCATTGGCGCAAAATTAACAAATTCAAACCCCTGGCTTTTCCAAAAGTCCGCAGAAGGTAAGGATTTAGGGACTTCGCCCGGGTATAGCGTTACAGGAGTCTGCTGCTTAAGTTCGGTGCCGCGCACAACTTCTATCTCACCACCATTTTGCTTAACCATGCCATGAGTCGTCGATTTAATAGCGCTAATAGCCATCGTTTCAACTTCACAACCTTCAAATTTGGCATGTTGCTGACTTTGATGAACTAACTGGGTCAGTAATGACAGTACATTACCTTGTTGGTCTCGAGTAATATGATCGACCTTACTCGCTGCAAACAGTAGTTTATCGATTTTCGGTGAGAATAAGCGTTTTAATAAACTCGACTGACCAAATTGAAAACTTTCCATCACCGCATGTATCGCTGAATTCATATCTTCAAACTGAGCATGCCCGCGATTTAGCGGGGTAAAACAATCAACTAGCAATAACTGCCTATCAAACTTAGCAAAGTAATCATGATAAAAAGGCTTAACCACACGCGCCACGTACTCTTTATAGCGCAGCTTTAAGGTGTGATAGAAACTGTTTGCGGCAGATTGCTCTAACGATTCAAAGCCTATTTCGTCCAGTTCAAGCAACGGGAACAATGCCAAAACAGGTGTACCTTCAAGTTCACCAGGTAACAACAGTCGTCCTGGCTGAGCATAATAAAAGCCATGGTTAGTCACACAATCTTGTAATAGCTTTTGATAACAATCAGCGATTTGCTGCAGTTTTAGCTCATCTGCAGTGGCCGCTAAGTCGACACTCTGCACTAACTGGCTAAATTCTGCGAAATAACTAGAGCGCTCAAATATCGCCTTTCTTTCAACTTGGGTGTTAGACCACTGCTGAAATGACAGTTTTAACATAGGCAAGTCGAGCAACCACTCACCAGGATAATCAACAATATCTAAATAAAGTGTCGCGCTATCGGTAAATTTTGATAATAAGCCTTTTGCCGGACGATACTTAATCGCGAGCCGCAATTCACTAATACTTCGAGTCGATACTGGCCAACTGGCAGGTTCTGCGGTTAAAGATTGTATTGCCGCATCATAATTAAAACTTGGAATTGTTAAGTCTGGTTGCATATCGCGTTTTACGCCATAAAGGCGACCATCGCGAGCAACTTTCCAAAGAGGCAAGTGAGCACTAGTTTCGCTAAGTCCACTATGCAGTAGTTGATTAACCAAGCCGGTGATAAAAGCCGTTTTACCTGCGCCAGCTAAACCCGTTACCGCTAGGCGTAAGTTTTTATCAGTGGTTCTAAGCGCAACAGCTTGAGTATTTTTACTGAGTTTTTTGAGGGAGCGTTTAAGACTTGACATAAAATGAAGTAAAACCCGCTAGAGAAAGTTCTTGGGCAGTATAACCTGCCCCGTCATTGAACTGTAATTTATCGCTTATTTGTGGCTTGAATTCGTGCCACTATAAATTGTTGATTTGACTTTTAAGGTCGTAATTATCAGAAGTGACATGACGTTCAAGATTCTGCAATCTCACTTCAAGTGATCTAAATTGGCTATTTACGTCCCTTAATGCCATTTTAGCTGGCTCACCTGACTGCCATACCTTTTTCTTCAGTCCAATTTCTTTATTTAAGACTTCGTTCTTACCAGTGCCGGGCTTAATATCCAAAATCATCCAAAGTAGCACATAGATGATTAACACAATGCCAGAGCCGCCGAGTAAAAAAATTGAAGCTGCAACGACTCTGACTAACCAAGTTTCAAAATTAAAGTAATCTGCAATCCCTGAACAAACACCTGCAATTTTACCTGATTGAGGAATTCGATATAACGTTCTATTTCCTTCGCTCATCTGCACTTCCTCCTATGAGTTATTTAAATAATGTTGCTTATTAACCGGGGTGGGGATCGTCATCTTAATCATGACGATTTCTCCATTGCGGCGCCTCGCTGTCTAAGATTGCTTCCAGTGTTTCAATACGGTGCGACATCTTGTCTGCTTTAGCAATAAGCTCGTTTAACTGGTTAAACTCTTCTTCTGTAAGTCCTTGGCTAACTTGCCTCTTACTGCGGTAATGAAGTATCAACCATATTGGAGCCACAATGACCATAAAAATAATAATTGGGGCCATCAAAATATCTGCGTCCATAACTCAACTCCTTTTTGGTTTTTACTTTGCTTTAGATTTAGCTTTGCTGTCCTTCATTTTTGCTTTAAGCGCTTCAAGCTCTGCATTTACAGAATCTTCAGCTTCTAAGGCAGCAAATTCATCATCAAGTGGATTCTTATTACCTAGGTCATAGGCGTCAACTTGAGACTCTAACCCCTCAACGCGGCGCTCATATTGCTCAAACTTGCTCATTGCGTTATCTATTTTGCTCGAATCAAGCTGCTTCTTCACTTCTAAGCGAGAAGATGCTGTCTGCTTGCGCATAATAATGGTCTTTTGGCGAGCTTTTGCGTCGGCTAACTTTTCTTGTAGCAAGTTAACTTCTTCTTTAAGGCGTAAAATATGCTCTTCTACCACCACTAACTCAGCTGCTAACGTTTGTGCAAGGTCATTAGCTTTTTGCTTTTCTACTAATGCAGCCTTAGCAAGGTCTTCACGGTCTTTCGACAAGGCTAACTCAGCTTTGCTTTCCCAGTCGTGAACTTGCTCTTGTACTTTAGCGATACGACGGATGATCTCTTTTTTCTCGGCTAGCACTTTAGCTGAGGTTGAACGTACTTCAACAAGAGTATCTTCCATTTCTTGAATGATCAGACGTACCATTTTTTCTGGATCTTCAGCCTTATCAAGTAATGCGCTGATATTCGAGTTAATGATGTCTGCAAAGCGTGAAAAGATTCCCATAATAATTTCCTCTAATTAACGTTGGATTCGATAAATATAATCCACTTTCCGTGCCAAGTTTTATAAACCTATAATATACAACAGCTTAAACAATTATTTAACTTTTACTTTCATTTATAAACTCAGCATCATATTATTATTTTCACCAATTATTAGCGTGAAAGACTAAATAACTGTGAGAAAGCAATTTCAACAAGATAATCTTATCGGACAATCCAATGCACTATTGGAAGTTCTTGAGCATATTTCCCAAGTCGCGCCTTTATCTAAGCCGGTACTAATTATTGGTGAACGTGGAACAGGTAAAGAGCTTATTGCTGAGCGATTACATTACTTGTCAAAACGTTGGGATCAAAGCTTTATCAAACTTAATTGTTCGTCCTTAAGTGAGAATCTACTTGAAAGTGAGCTTTTTGGCCACGACGCAGGAGCTTTTACCGGAGCCAGTAAAAAGCATCAAGGCCGATTTGAACGTGCAGACGGTGGTACCCTATTTTTAGATGAACTTGCTAATACATCGGGGCTCATTCAAGAAAAACTTCTACGAGTGATTGAATATGGCGAGTTCGAACGTGTGGGTGGCAGTAAAACCGTACAAACTGATGTGCGTCTTATTTGCGCCGCAAATGAGGATTTACCCACTTTAGCCGATGCTGGTGAATTTAGAGCTGATTTACTCGACAGACTCGCTTTTGATGTCATTACTTTACCACCATTAAGACACCGTGCTGAAGATATCATGCCATTAGCAGAATACTTTGCTGTGGGTATGGCAAGGCAATTAAAATTGGAATTATTTGAGGGCTTTAGTAGTAGTGCAATCGAGCAGCTTATGGAATACCCATGGCCAGGTAATATTCGAGAACTGAAAAACGTGGTTGAACGCAGTGTATACCGTAACGCTGATACTAATGCAGCGATTGAGCAGATTATTATCGATCCGTTTGCTTCACCTTATCGGCCGACTAAGCGTGTTAAAACTATTGAGCGTCAACAAAAAACTCCTACGGAAACTCCGCTAAATACGGACCTTTCGGAAGAACAGCTACAGGTTTCAAATAGCAATGGGCATTCAAACAGCGTTAACTTCCCTATCGACTTCAAAACACATTGTGAACAAAGTGAAATACAAATACTAAAGCAAGCATTAGAGGCTGGGCAATTTAACCAGAAGAAGACCGCGGATTTACTCGGTTTAAGCTATCACCAATTGCGCGGGATCTTAAAGAAATACAACTTACTGGATAAATAATTGCTGTTAGCTAGCGGGCACTGTTAAAATAGCTATTAACGTTCAGCTCAAAAATGATTGTTAAATGAAACTGCTGTTAAAGAGAATTAAGTTGATCACTGGGATCTCTGCGATTAACTTGTTCCTCATCGCCTGTGGCCCCCAGCAAGTTCCCACTGGTTTAGTCTATTGCTCTGAAGGCAATCCTGAGACTTTTAATCCGCAATTGGTGACCTCTGGTACCACTATTGACGCCACCTCACAGCAGTTATACGACAGTTTAGTCGATTATGACCCTGTATCTGGCGAAATCGTCCCTGCTTTAGCGACCTCATGGGAAACGAATGATGACGGTTTAAGTTATCGTTTTAAATTACGCCCAGATGTACAGTTCCATAAAACGGATTGGTTTAGCCCTACACGTACATTTAACGCCGACGATGTGCTTTTCTCCTTCAATCGTATTATCGATAGCCAAAATAGCTACCATGCTATCTCTAAAACTGGTTACCCATTTTTCCAGAGTATCGGTTTCACCCAACAGGTTGAACGCATTGAAAAGGTAGCGAATGACGAAGTTATCTTCCATCTAAACCAAACGAACGCATCGTTTTTAGCTAATTTGGCGACAGGCTTTTCAGTTATCTTGTCAAAAGAGTATGCCGATAATTTATTAGCAAAGGGCAAACCAGAGCAGCTCGACAGAATGCCTATTGGCACAGGGCCTTTTAAACTGGTTAATTACGTTAAGAATGAATATATTCGTTATCATAGAAACAACAACTTCTGGCGCACCCCACCTGAGTTTGAGCAACTAGTTTTTAATATTACTCCACAAAGTAGTGCTCGATTAACTAAGCTAATTACTGGCGATTGTAGTGTTTCAGCTCTGCCCAAAGCGGGTGAACTACCTGTCATCAAACAACATTCGAACCTTGAGATAGATACCCAGCTTGGATTTAACGTAGCGTTTTGGGCCTTTAATACTAAAAAGAAGCCATTTGATGATGTACGTGTACGCCAAGCCTTAGCGTACGCCGTTGATAAGCAAAATATTCTACGTGCCGTGTACCAGGAGACAGCAATTAAAGCGACCGGTATGTTGCCGCCACAATCTTGGGCCTATCATTACAACAAAAGTAGTTATCACTATAATCCTGAAAAATCACGAGCGTTACTTGCAGATGCTGGCATAAAAGATCTCACTATCGATATCTGGGCTATGCCTGTAGCCCGTATTTATAATCCAAATGCGCTAAAGACCGCCGAGCTAATCCAAGCTGATTTGGCTAATATTGGTGTTAAGGTCAATATTGTCACCTTTGACTGGAGTGTGTTTAACCAAAAGCTAAATAACAATCAATATGACTCGGTATTAATAGGTTGGAATGCCGATAATAGCGATCCTGATAACTTTTTCTCACCAATTATGAGCTGCGCTTCTTTAGCGTCCTCAAGCAATCGCGCACAATGGTGTAATCTAGAAATGGATCGCACATTAGCTAAGGCTAAAGCCACCACTTCAGAGCCAGAACGTAAAATTTTATATCAGCAGGCTGAAGCTCTATTTAACGAGCACGTCCCTATGATGACTTTTGCCCATGCCACACAGCTAACGTTTAAAAGTAAAAATGTGAAACAAACTCAACTCACCCCGTTTGGCGGGATTTCATTTGAAAATGCTAAGACGATAGCGCCTGAAGGAGATTTGTAATGGGTCGCTATTTAGTTCGTCGCTTAAATCTATTTATAGCTACAACTATCGCATTGATTACTGTGCTATTTATCACTACAGGGCATTTCCCTGTCGAAAGACCTTATGCGCTGTCAGGGATAGCGGCACCTACTTCAACACAACTGCAAAATATTACTGATAATTACCAACTAAACGGTAATCAGCTACAGCAGTTTATCGCCTATGCTCAGACCCGTTTAAGTGGTGATTTAGGTCTATCAGTGACTTCACAACGCCCTGTGATTGAGGAATTGACACAAGCTTTACCCGCCTCTTTCGAACTCGCTATAGTTGCCGGACTCATAGCGGTATTATTTGGTGTTCCATTAGGTGTTTTAGCGTCGTTAAGCAAAAACAAGGTCACTCAACACAGTATTATGGCAATAACCTTAACTGGCTATTCCATACCTGTATTTTGGCTAGGTTTGACCTTATCACTTTGGTTTGGCGTTGAATTAGGCTGGTTACCCGTTTCTGGTCGGATTAATTTGCTTTACGAAATAGAACCTGTCACAGGCTTTATGTTGATCGATACTTTACTGTCAGATTCAATCTACCGCGTATCGGCATTTAAAGACGCTGTGTTTCATATCATTTTGCCGTCAATAACATTAGCTGTATTACCTTTTACGGTAGTAGTGCGTATTACTCGTGCTGCCATGTTGACCATCATGGAACAACCTTATATTAAAGCTGCTGAAGCTCGAGGACTCCACACTGGTACAATTGTGCTACGTCATGCATTACCTAACGCACTCATTCCTGTATTAAAAAATATGGGCCTAATGTTAGGCACATTTGCTAGCTACGCTATGATAGTCGAGGTTATATTTTCTCGTCAGGGGGTAGGAAGCTGGCTCGTATCAGGCATTTATCAGCGAGATTACACAGTGATCCAAGGCGGTGTATTGGGCGTTGCGCTCATTATTATCTTCTTTAGTATTTTAATTGAAGTGCTGCATACAGCCTATAATCCGCTTAGTAGGAAAGAAATTTATGCCGCGAATTAGAATCTATCAAGAAGACCATATTCCTTCTCCGATGCAAAAGGTTTGGCAAGCATTTGCCGACAACCCATTTGCATTAATGGGGCTTTGGGCTGTTTTTTGTTTACTCACTTTAGCCTTGTTTGGTCCATGGATTGCGCCGTTTTCGCCAGAGCAACAAGATCCACTAGCTTTGCTGTTACCGCCATCTTGGGATGCGAGTGGTACTGTTGAACATTTTCTTGGCACTGATGATTTAGGTAGAGATATTTTTAGTCGCCTACTCCATGGTGCGCACCTGACATTTGGAATGGCACTTGCCATTGTTCTCGCATCATTACTCGTTGGTTTTATTATCGGCTCGATTTCAGGCATGATGAAAGGACTAAAATCATCAATTTTAAGTCACTTATTAGATGCACTTCTTTCTATCCCATCCTTGCTACTTGCGATCCTTGTTGTAGCCGTTATGGGGCCCGGTTTAGATAATGTATTTTGGGCTGTAGGTATTGCACTAACACCGCAGTTTGTCCGTGCTATCCACCAAGCCGTGCATGAAGAGTTGCAAAAAGACTATGTTACCGCCGCTAAACTCGATGGTGCCAATTCTATTCAGGTATTTTGGTATGTCATTATGCCAAACGTCTGGGAAACCGTCATTATTCAAACTACACTCGCCATTTCTGCTGCTATTTTGGATATTGCTGCACTCGGCTTTTTAAATCTGGGCGCCCAAGCGCCAAGCCCAGAATGGGGAGCTATGGTATCGCAAGGATTGGATAACTTATTGACCGCACCTTGGACTGTTACCATTCCAGGAGTTGCCATATTGTGCAGCGTTTTAGCCATTAATTTAGTTGGTGACGGATTGAGATCGGCGTTATCGCCCATCAGAAATTAATATTATGCCATTACTCGATATTCGTAATCTCACCATTGAACTCGACACCCCACAAGGACGAGTGAAAGCACTTGAGCGCGTTAGCCTGATGATTAACCCTGGTGAGCTACATGGCCTTGTTGGAGAATCTGGCTCAGGACGAACATTACTCGCGCGCGCTATATTAGGGGTGCCAGGCCATAACTGGACAATCACCGCTGACCGTATGATGTGGGATGGGCAGAACCTAATGGATATGTCTGCCAAACAACGCCGTAATTTAATGGGCAGCGAAATTGCAGTTATTTTCCAAGATCCTACAGGTAGTTTAGATCCTGCAATAACGGTAGGCAGCCAGCTTATTGAAGCAATGCCCTTAGACAAAAAGATTGGATTTTGGCGACGCAATAAAGCCCGTAAAGCTATCGCACAAAAGTGGCTTCACAAAGTAGGTATCAAAAACACTGAAGAGGTTATGAGCAGCTATGCTTGGGAGCTTTCAGCTGGTGAATGCCAAAAAGTGATGATAGCTATGGCTATTGCCAACCAGCCAAGGTTGTTAATTGCCGACGAACCTACCGATTCAATGGAATTAAGTACTCAAGCACAAATATTTAGGCTTTTGAGTAAACTCAATCAACTTCATAACGTATCAATTCTATTGATTAGTCATGAGCTAGACACGTTATCTGGCTGGTGCGATCAACTAACTGTGCTCTATTGTGGTCAGGTAATGGAGTCAGGCCCTACGGCTGAAGTATTAGAGCAGCCTTTTCATCCGTACACCAAAGCCCTTTTAGACAATATGCCAGACTATTCTGGCGGTTTAGCTCATAAATCGGTTATGCAGACACTGCCAGGTTCATCACCCGCGTTGCAACATCTGCCGATAGGCTGTCGCCTAGGTCCACGTTGCCCACAGGCGCAAAAACGTTGCGTCAGCAAGCCAAGTCTATGTCATCAAAAAGACCGCTATTTTGCTTGTCATTTCCCTTATAACAGCGAGCCATGTAATGACGACACCCCTTCTTAAAGTTAATGATTTAAGTAAAAGTTACTATGCTGGCTATAAACGTTTTAAGCGTCAGTATAACCATGCTTTGTCTCCAGTTTCCTTTGAACTTAATCAAGGCGAAACATTAGCCATTGTAGGTGAAGCAGGCTCAGGCAAAAGTACCATCGCTCGCATTCTTGTAGGCGCTGAAATTCGAAGTGGCGGTGAAATCTTCTTTGAAGGTGAGGCTTTAGAAAAACAAGACTTAAAGCAACGTTGTCGATTGATCCGGATGATTTTTCAAGATCCAAATACCTCGCTCAACCCACGGTTAACCATTGGCGAGCTGCTAGATGAGCCCCTTAAATTTAATACAAAATTGGATAGCCATGAACGTAAAGCACAAGTTATTGATAAACTAAGAAAAGTGGGGTTATTGCCTGAACACGTAGAGTTTTATCCTCACATGATTTCTGAAGGACAAAAACAACGAGTCGCCGTTGCTAGAGCACTTATGTTAGATCCTAAAATTATTATTGCCGATGAAGCCTTAACAGCCTTAGATCTATCTGTACGCTCACAGATCCTAAACTTATTGCTAGAATTGCAGCAGGATATGGGCTTATCGTATATTTTTGTATCACATAACATGAATATTATTCGTCATGTAAGTGACAAAATAATGGTGCTAAAAAAAGGCGTAATGGTAGAAAAAGCCAATACAGAACAATTATTTAATGCACCACAACACGAATATACTCAAAGATTAATTCAAGAGCAGAGTTTGTTTACTCGTAAAAAGTAACTCTGTTAAACATATTTTTTCGCCTTAAATGAGGTGAAAACCAATATCAAAATGGACAGTCTTGAGCGTGCTAAACTGCTCCTACCACTGATAAAAAAGCCGATTTTCGACAAAAACGAGTGCCATTTGATGTCGGTTTAATTATCCTAGAGACAATTTTTTAAGAGAATCAAAAAATATGATCATCAAACCTAGAATCCGTGGTTTTATTTGTACTACGACCCATCCTGTTGGCTGCGAAGCTAACGTCCTTGAGCAAATTAACTTTACCAAGGCAAAAGGCAAAATTGCTAACGGCCCAAAAAAAGTCTTAGTTGTTGGTTCTTCAAGCGGATATGGTCTTTCTTCACGTATCACCGCAGCTTTTGGCAGCGATGCAGCCACGTTAGGTGTGTTTTTTGAAAAGCCAAGTACTGAAACTAAACCAGGTACTGCTGGTTGGTACAACTCAGCGGCTTTTGACAAGTTTGCTAAAGCGGAAGGCCTTTACTCTAAAAGCATTAACTGTGATGCATTTAGCCATGAAGCTAAACAAAAAGCGATTGAGCTTATCAAACAAGACCTAGGTCAAATTGATATGGTGGTTTACTCACTTGCCTCTCCAGTACGTAAAATGCCTGATAGCGGCGAGCTTATTCGCTCATCATTAAAGCCTATTGGCGAAACCTACACCGCTACGGCTGTAGATACCAATAAAGACCTAATCATTGAAGCAAGCGTAGAGCCAGCTTCTGAGCAAGAGATTGCTGATACTGTCACCGTGATGGGTGGAGAAGATTGGGAGCTATGGATGCAAGCTCTATCAGAAGCCGGTGTTCTTGCTGACAACTGCAAAACGGTTGCTTACAGCTACATTGGTACAGAGCTAACTTGGCCTATCTATTGGCACGGCGCACTAGGCAAAGCCAAAATGGATCTTGACCGGGCTGCTCACGCTCTTGATGCAAAGCTTTCGGCAACGGGTGGCAGTTCAAACGTTGCGGTACTAAAGAGTGTTGTTACTCAAGCAAGCTCTGCTATTCCTGTAATGCCGCTATACATCGCAATGGTATTTAAGAAGATGCGTGCAGAAGGGCTACATGAAGGCTGTATAGAGCAGATTAGCCGTATGTTCAATGAGCGCCTATTCAAAGCTGATGGCACTAAGGCTGACGTTGATGAGTCAAACCGTCTGCGTTTGGATGACTGGGAACTTCGTGAAGAGATCCAGCAGCATTGCCGTGATATGTGGCCACAAGTGACGACTGAAAACCTAGCTGAACTGACTGATTACCGTGAATATAAGGAAGAATTCCTTAAACTATTCGGTTTCGGTGTAGAAGGTATTGATTACGAAGCAGACGTTAACCCACACGTTGAGTTTGACGTAGTTTCAATCTAATCATAGTAGCTACAAGAGCTAACCATAAAACGCTGTAATCATTGATTACAGCGTTTTTTATTTCCGCTATAAAAAACGCCTTTCCCTTCGAATGCCCTGTATAAACACATAACAAGACCTTCTCCGCCCCAAAGAAGGATCACTCGAGTCTTTGCCTTCATTAATGAGAACTCTATCCACTTTAGTGTATTAAGCTAACTTTCTGAGCAATAGTTAAATCATGCCTAATTTAAGACATAAAAAAACCGGCTTTATTAGCCGGTTTTTAATGCCTAGTTAAAAAGCTAGACGCTATTTATTCAGTAATGCTCACTGCTATTCAGCTACAGGGTAAAGCACTTCCCCCTTAGCTTTTAGAGAAGCGATTACCGCACGATAGTCATTCTCACTGTACTGAGAGCTTAAGCGTTGCTTTAGAGAATCTAGTAGAGCGGCGTCAACGCCATCAGCTGCATTAACTTGCTTTAGAACAACAACTGCATAGCCATTCGCAAGCGCTACAGTATCTACTGATGGCTTATCAGTAGGCTGTGCCATTGCAAATGCTTTATTAACAATTGCACCATCAATATTCTGGGCAAAACGTGCCAGCTTATCTTCAGTGGTAAAGTCAGCAGTAATACCAGATGCTTCAACAGCAGTCATCGCGTCTTGAGCTTGCTTACGAGCAGCTTCATTTGCTTGCTCTTGCTTTAGACGGTTAGCAATCGCATTACGCACATCAGCTAAATCCATTGTACCAGCCTCTTTATGGCTGTTAACACGGATAACTACAACATGGTTTGGCGCAACTTCAAGTACATCACTATTCATGCCATCAACTAACACATTTGTTGAGAACGCTTCTTTAAGCAGATCTGGCTTGCTAAATAGCTCTGGTGCATTATTACGCGTGAACTCTGGTGTTGTTTTAACGTCAACATCTAAGTCTTTAGCCGCTTCGACTAAAGTATCAGGAACTTCATAGCTAGTATCAGCAAGAATTTGCTGTAGTTCGTAGAACTTATCTACTGCGGCTTTATCTTGAAGCTGAGCAATAATCTTCTCTTTGACATCAGCAAATGGTGCTTGAGCACCAGCTTGAATATCAAGTGCTTTAATGATGTGGTAACCGAAGTTAGTTTTGACAACGTTTGAGTATTCACCTTTGTTTAGGGCAAACAATGCTGTATCAAACTCAGGCTCCATAACACCCGCTTCGAACCAGTCAAGTTGACCGCCTTGTTCGCCGCTGAACGTGTCTTCAGAATCTGTTTTTGCAAGTTCAGCAAAATCAGCGCCTTCTTGAAGTTGCTTATAAATAGCCTCGGCCTTCGCTTTAGATGCATCTTCATCATCACCTAACTGGACTAAGATATGCGCCGCTAAACGCTTTTCAGCTTGGGTGTAGTTGGCTTTATGCTCGTCATAATAAGCTTGTGCATCTGCATCAGTTACTTTGATGTCTTTCGCTAACTCTTTAGCGTCAAGCTCAATGTAATCAAGGCTAACGACTTCTGGGCGCACAAACTGTGCAAGGTTAGCATTGTAATAAGTTTGGATCTGCTCATCAGTGACACTGATGTCTGCAAGGAATGGAGTCGCATCAATGATTTTATAACCGATATCACGAGTCTGCCCTTGAAGATCCGCTACATATTGAGCTTCACCTGGTAGAACAAACTCTGAACCAACTAAGGTCGCTACAAGCTGACGTCGAGTCATATCAGTGCGCATCATATCGCGGAAAGTGTTTGCTTGATAACCTAACTGACGCAAAATAGCTTGGTAGCGATCGTTATCAAATACACCATCAGTTTGGAATGCAGGCTCAGTCATGATAGCGGCTTTGATCTGCTCGTCAGAAACACGAAGGCCTAACTCGGCAGCATTTTGATCAAGCAACTTTTCAGCAACTAAACGCTCTAATACGCTCTGCTTTACGCTTTGCATATAGTTGTCATCAGCTGACAAAGTCGCAAACATATCACCTAACTGTTGCTCTAAACGACCACGTTCATTTTGATATGCTTGTTCTAAAGCTGAGTTGCTGATCTCTTCACCATTTACGGTAGCAGCAGCAACCTCAGTTGAAGAACCTAAATAACTACTTACACCCGTAAATGCAAAAGAAAGTATCACAAGGATTAAAATACTTTTTGCAATGACGCCTTGTGAGCCTTCGCGAATCTTTTCTAACATCAGACTTCTCGCTTGTTGCGATTAATAAAATAAAAAGGCGCATCACTGTTTGATGCGCCTTTTTGTAATTTAAAGGAGAAGAAAAAATACTTCAAACTCCTGCTGGCAAAATTAAGGGGTAACTTAACTTGTGCCTTTTCTATTTGTAAAAAGCACTGCTAAACAGTGCTTTTCTACAATAGCCTTACAAAAGGCTGCATTGCTAACTTTATATTAGTTAACAGCGTCTTTTAGAGCTTTACCAGCTTTAAATGCTGGAATATTTGCTGCAGCGATTTTGATCTCTTTACCCGTTTGTGGGTTACGACCAGTGCGCTCTGCACGTTGACGCACTTCGAAAGTACCGAAACCAACAAGAGCAATCTTATCGCCTTCTTTAAGGCCGTCAGTAACAGCGCCGATGAAAGAGTCTAATGCACGGCCAGCTGCCGCTTTAGAAATGTCAGCACCAGAAGCGATTTTCTCGATTAGTTCAGATTTGTTCATGTCATCCCCTTGAATGTAATTTGTGCGCCGCACCCAAATTCTTGTCTAGAGCGGTCTGCGGAGGCTTTTTATAACAAGCTTAGAACCAAAGTTCAAGCCTTATAGGAAAACCAAATAAATAAATTAGGATACTACTCAAAACCAGTCACTCCAAGGGCTGGAGCGACTGACTCTCCACAGACTTAGGCTACCACAGCTTGATACAGAGGTAAGCCCTTTTTACTGTTTTTTTAAAGCATTCCTGCAATTTATTGCGTTAGTCCACGTTTTAAACTACTTCGAAGCCTTCAACTGGTCGTTCAAGCGCCAATTTCAGTACTTCATCTACCCATTTCACAGGATGGATTTTTAGATCTGCTATCACATTTTGTGGGATTTCTTCTAAATCACGTTCATTTTCTTTTGGAATAAGAACAACTTTAGTTCCACCGCGGTGTGCAGCTAGTAATTTCTCTTTCAGGCCGCCGATCGGTAAAACTTCACCACGAAGAGTGATCTCACCAGTCATTGCCACATCGGCACGAACAGGATTACCCGTTAGGCTAGATACCAGTGCAGTACACATTGCCGCACCCGCTGATGGACCATCTTTAGGCGTTGCACCTTCAGGTACGTGCACGTGAATATCGCGCTTCTCATAAAAATCAGGGTTAATACCTAATTGTTCAGCACGGGCACGAACAACCGTCATTGCAGCTTGAATTGATTCCTGCATTACATCGCCTAGCGAGCCGGTATAAGTCAATTTACCTTTACCTGGTACTGAGGTCGCCTCAATAGTCAGTAAATCACCACCAACCTCTGTCCACGCCAAACCTGTCACTTGACCAATCTGGTTGTTAGACTCTGCTTTACCGTAATCACAACGCTGTACACCTAAGAAAGATTTCAAATTTTCTTGGTTAACTTCAATATGTTTAATGCTCTTATCAAGCAAAATGTTCTTAACCACTTTACGGCAGATCTTTGAAAGTTCACGCTCAAGTGCACGCACACCGGCTTCTCGGGTGTAGTAACGAATAATGCCAATAATTGCACTATCATCTACCGTCACTTCCTTAGCCTTAAGACCATTGCGCTCAATCTGCTTAGGCAATAAATGCTGCTTAGCGATATTGAGTTTCTCATCTTCGGTATAACCCGATAGGCGAATGACTTCCATACGGTCCAATAGCGGACCTGGAATATTCATCGAGTTAGACGTTGCCACGAACATCACATCAGACAAGTCGTAATCGACTTCCATGTAGTGATCGCTAAACGCTGAGTTCTGCTCTGGATCTAATACTTCAAGTAGTGCTGACGCAGGGTCGCCACGCATATCGCTACTCATCTTATCGATTTCATCAAGCAAGAATAATGGGTTTTTAACGCCCACTTTAGACATCTTCTGGATCACTTTACCCGGCATAGAGCCAATATAAGTACGACGATGTCCACGGATCTCCGCTTCATCACGCACGCCGCCTAAGGCTACACGCACATACTTACGGCCTGTCGCTTTCGCAATAGACTGACCTAGTGAAGTTTTACCTACACCTGGTGGCCCAACTAAACACAGGATTGGACCTTTAAGTTGCTTAACACGGCTTTGAACCGCTAAATACTCTAAGATGCGCTCTTTAACTTTCTCAAGACCGAAGTGATCGGTATCAAGTACATCTTGCGCTT
This sequence comes from Shewanella marinintestina, assembly GCF_023283845.1. Lineage (GTDB taxonomy): Bacteria > Pseudomonadota > Gammaproteobacteria > Enterobacterales > Shewanellaceae > Shewanella > Shewanella marinintestina. The sequence goes on along the minus strand of NZ_JAKILC010000020.1, from coordinate 75,596 downwards.
TCGCTAAATCACGTTTGATTTTCGAGCGTTTATGCCAAGGCACAGACACCATCCATTCAACGTAACTTCTCACCACTGTCGCTTCAGCTGACATTGGTGACATCATTTTTAACTTATTAAGTTCAGCAGAAGCTTTTTCCTTCGCCTCGCTAGGCATTTGTGCTTCTTCAATCTTTTTCGCTAAGCTTTCAAACTCATCATGAGACTCATCAATATCACCAAGTTCTTTTTGAATGGCCTTCATCTGCTCATTCAAATAGTACTCGCGCTGACTCTTCTCCATCTGCTTCTTAACACGGCTACGAATACGTTTTTCAACCTGTAGTAGGTCAATTTCCGCTTCCATCATCGCCATTAAGTATTCGATACGCTCGCTTACATTTACCATTTCAAGCACAGACTGTTTGTCTTCAAGCTTAAGTGGCATGTGAGCCGCCATAGTATCAGCAAGTCTAGCCGCTTCATCGATGCCTGATAATGATGTTAATACTTCTGGTGGGATCTTTTTGTTTAGCTTGATATAACCTTCAAACTGACCAACAGCAGAACGTACCAGCACTTCCTCTTCTTTCTCTGAAAGAGGCTCAGACTCGAGATAGTGAGCAGTGGCTTGGAAGATATCATCTTGTTCTGAATAATTGTCGATACGCGCACGTTGACCACCTTCCACTAATACCTTTACGGTACCGTCAGGCAATTTCAATAGCTGTAGTATCGAAGCTACAGTACCAACATCAAAAATGTCGTCACTGGTAGGATCGTCTAACTCAGCATCACGCTGAGCGACTAAAATAATTTGCTTATCTTGCTCCATTGCTTTTTCTAAGCAACGAATAGATTTCTCTCGACCGACGAATAACGGAATTACCATATGGGGATAAACCACCACATCTCTGAGTGGTAGTACGGGTAGTTCGATTCGCGCATCACGCTCTAGGGTCATAGCTCGATTCCGTTTTTTATGATTACTAATGAGTATATTGGGATGATTAGATAGGTTTCAATGGTGAAAAAGAATTAATTAAAGAAGTGTACAAAAAAGGAGCCATATAGGCTCCTTTTAATCTATCTAACTGTAGATGATAGTTTATTCAGCGGTCGCTGCTTGTGTTTCGTTGTTAGCGTAAATCAAAATAGGGGTTGATTCACCTTTTACTACTGATTCATCGATAACTACTTTAGCTACATCGTTCGTTGATGGTAAGTCATACATGATATCAAGCAGAATGCCTTCAACAATTGAACGAAGACCACGTGCGCCCGTTTTACGAGTCTGTGCTTTAAGCGCAATAGCCTTAAGCGCATCTTCTCTAAACTCTAAATCCACGCCTTCCATCTCAAACAATGCAGCATACTGTTTAGTAATTGCATTTTTTGGTTGAGACAGGATTTGGATTAACGCTTCATCATCTAGTTCAGCGAGCGTCGCAAGTACTGGTAGTCGACCAATGAACTCTGGAATTAGACCAAACTTCACTAAATCTTCAGGCTCTACTTGTAAAAGTCTGTCAGAGATATTTTTCTTATCTGCTTCACCTTTTACTTGCGCGCCAAAACCAATACCGCTACCTACGTGTGCACGTTGCTCGATAACTTTTTCAAGACCAGCAAACGCACCACCACAAACAAACAAGATCTTAGAAGTATCAACTTGTAAAAACTCTTGTTGTGGATGCTTACGACCACCTTGTGGTGGAACCGCTGCCACCGTACCCTCGATTAACTTCAGCAATGCTTGCTGTACGCCTTCACCGGACACATCTCGAGTAATTGACGGGTTATCAGACTTACGACTGATTTTATCAATTTCATCGATATACACGATTCCACGCTGCGCTTTTTCTACATCGTAGTCGCACTTTTGCAGTAGCTTTTGAATGATGTTCTCAACATCTTCACCTACATAACCGGCTTCGGTTAAGGTAGTCGCGTCAGCCATAGTGAATGGCACATCTAGAAAACGTGCAAGCGTTTCTGCAAGTAGCGTCTTACCACTACCTGTAGGGCCTATAAGCAAGATGTTACTTTTACCTAATTCAACGCCGTCCTTTGGACCTGCATTTCTTAAGCGCTTGTAGTGGTTATACACAGCTACAGATAACACTTTCTTAGCTTTATCTTGACCGATAACGTAATCATCTAAATGCGCACGCAGCTCATGAGGTGTCGGCAATCTGTCCTGATCTTGTTTCGGTGAAATCTCTTTGATTTCTTCTCTAATAATGTCGTTGCAGAGTTCAACACACTCATCACAAACATATACTGAAGGTCCAGCGATGAGTTTTCTTACTTCATGCTGGCTCTTTCCACAAAAAGAGCAGTACAGCAATTTTCCGCTGTCACCGTTACCTTTGTTTTCACCCATTACTTTACCTCTGTTTGCAGTCAAACTACTGCTTGGATCTTTTCAATACAACTTCTTTGAGCATAGCTCAGAGGAGCGTAAAAATCAGTCTCGTTTTGTCATCACTGAATCGACTAATCCGTATTCAGCAGCTTCAGTAGCACTCATAAAGTTATCACGGTCAGTATCACGTTCAATCACTTCTAGAGACTGGCCAGTATGCTCAGCAAGCATAGTATTTAGCTTGTTCTTGATCCCCAAAATCTCTTGAGCATGAATAGCGATGTCTGATGCTTGACCTTGGAAACCGCCTAATGGCTGATGGATCATCACTCGTGAGTTTGGTAAGCAATGGCGTTTACCTGGCGCTCCACCTGCAAGTAGAAATGCGCCCATGCTCGCCGCTTGACCAATACATACTGTACTCACGTTCGGCTTAATGAACTGCATTGTATCGTAAATTGCCATACCTGCAGTCACGCTGCCACCAGGTGAGTTAATGTATAGGTAGATATCCTTATCTGGGCTCTCTGACTCCAAAAACAGTAACTGAGCAACGATAAGGTTAGCCATATGTTCTTCAACTTGACCAACAAGAAAGATTACTCGCTCTTTTAATAGACGAGAATAAATATCATATGAACGTTCACCTTTAGCTGTCTGTTCAACAACCATAGGAACGAGTGCGTTAAGTACTGATTCTGGCGCTTTGTGCATGATTAACTTCCCTAAATAAAAATGGCCCGCATGAGGAACCTCATACGAGCCATTATAAATGGCTAATAGCCATTTAAGTCAAGCGATGGTTACGCGCGACCTGTAGCCTTGTTCATAAATTCTTCAAAGTTGACTGCTTTTTCAGTCAAAGTTGCAGTTTTTAGCAAAGCTTCAACAGCTTGCTCTTCTAGAGCAACGTTGCGCATGTTTTGCATAAGCTCTTCGTTACCGTTGTAGTAAGCTACAACTTCACTTGGATCTTCGTAAGCAGAAGCCATAGAAGCGATCAAACCTTGAACGCGTTCATCTTCAGCTTTTAGCTCGTTTGTTTTGATCACTTCGCCAAGTAGTAGACCTACTTTAACGCGACGTGCTGCTTGCTCAGTGAACAGATCAGCTGGAAGCTCAGGCATGTTAGCCGCTTGGTCACCGAAACGTTGCATAGCTTGCTTGCGCAATACTTCTACTTCGCCTTCGATTAGTGCTGCAGGCAATTCGATGTCGTTTTGCTCAACTAGACCATTAAGAACTTGCTCTTTAACGTTTGCTTTAAGCGCTTGCTCAAGTTCACGGCTCATGTTCTTGCTGATTTCGCCGCGTAGTGCGTCGATGCCACCTTCGGTAATACCGAATAGTGTAGCGAACTCGTCGTTAACTTCTGGAAGGTTAGCCGCTTGAACTTCGTTAAGAGTAATAGCGAAAGTCGCTACTTTACCCTTTAAGTTTTCAGCATGGTAATCTTCAGGGAAAGTCACTTCGATGTTAAACTCTTCACCCGCTTTGTGACCTTCAACGCCAGACTCGAAGCCTGGGATCATACGGCCGCTGCCTAGTTGAAGTTCGAAATCGTCAGCTTTGCCGCCTTCGAATTCTTCACCATCGATTGAACCAACGAAGTTGATCTTAGCTTTGTCACCTTCAGCCGCTGCGCGGTCAGCTACTTCGAAAGTAGCGTGTTGGTTACGTAGCGTTTCAATCATAGCATCAACGTCTGCTTCAGTAACTTCAGCAGTAGGCTGTTCAACAGTGATTGACTCAAGACCTTTAAGCTCTACTTCTGGGTAGATTTCAAAAGTAGCAACAAACTCAAAGTTTTCGCCTTCAGTTGAACCAGGAGTTAATGTCGGTGCGCCAGCTGGGTTTAACTTCTCAGCAATGATTGCTTCAACGAAGTTACGCTGCATCACTTCACCAGTGATATCTTGACGAATAGCTTTACCATAACGCTTATTAATAACGCTTACAGGTACTTTTCCTGGACGGAAACCTGGGATACGGGCACGCTTAGCTTCGCTTTTTAATGCTTCTTTAACAGTGTTCTCAATCTGCTCAGCAGGTACAGAAATTGTTAGGCGACGCTCTAAGCCTTGTGTGGTTTCAACAGAAACTTGCATTTTTTTACCTCGAAATATGTCTATCGTCCTTTGCAATAGTCGAAAACTCAACTATTCAGGTATTCGTTTCTTGATCCATAAATTTAACCAAAATGCCCATAAATACTGACGATCGGCACAGGTATCTTTTAGTTGATAATTATCAAGACGCGACATTATAGCTATGGAATGCGCCAGAGTCGAGCCTCAAAGCGTGATTTACAGGCGTAAAAAAAGCGACCTAGGGTCGCTTTTTTTACTTCTTTACAGAATGAGTGGGGTGACTGATGGGGTTCGAACCCACGACAACCGGAATCACAATCCGGGACTCTACCAACTGAGCTACAATCACCACAAAAATGGTACGCCCGGCAGGATTCGAACCTGCGGCCACCCGCTTAGAAGGCGGGTGCTCTATCCAACTGAGCTACGGGCGCTCGGTAATGAAAATAAATTCATTTCCTGAACTGGGCAACTAACGTTCCACGTTAGTTTAAATATGGTCGGTGATAGAGGATTCGAACCTCTGACCCTCTGGTCCCAAACCAGATGCGCTACCGGGCTGCGCTAATCACCGAAATTGTGAAACCTAATGTAAAGTACGTTTTCACGCTGGGATACTCTTTACTGTTTCTGGCCCTCAAGGACAACAACTTGCTGCTCGGTGAGGACGGAGCGCATAGTACCCCCACACCTAAAAGTCGTCAACGACTTTCTTCAAAAAACTTACCTGCATGATTACTTTGCAAGCTAATAGCTTTCTGTTTAACCAATCAGCTAGAAATTGCATCAATATTAAGTAATTCAGTACTGATTTTCATTAATACGCGCCAATCAGCTTCTTACACTTATAAACGTTTAATGAAACATAACAATACGTCATTATAAATTAAATTACAGACTTCCCTATTATAGAATGCGATTATCCGTATATTAGAATTGATTGTTAATTGCCTTAACCAATGACAGTTTACGGCTCTCCTGCTAAAATGTCGCCGTTTTCCATTATCGCGCCGTATAAAGGACACCAACCCCAATGACAGCCCAAAATATCGATGGTAAAGCGATTGCGCAAACCATTCGAACGCAACTCAAAGATAAAGTAACCGCCCGCAAAGAGGCTGGTCAAAGAGTTCCAGGTTTAGCCGTAATACTTGTAGGAGCAGACCCAGCTTCACAAGTTTATGTCGGCAGCAAGCGCCGCGCCTGTGAAGAAGTCGGTTTTATGTCTCGTTCATACGATCTAGACAGCAGCACCTCAGAAGAAGCACTTTTGTCACTAATTGACGAATGTAACGAAGATCCAAGTATTGATGGCATTTTAGTTCAATTGCCGCTACCTGAGCATATTGAAGAATCAAAAGTCATTGAACGTATTCGTCCAGACAAAGATGTTGACGGTTTCCACCCATACAATGTCGGACGTCTTGCACAGCGTAGCCCTGTTTTACGCTCATGCACCCCGATGGGGATCATGACGCTGCTCAAGTCTACTGAAATTGATACCTATGGTTTAGATGCGCTGGTTGTCGGGGCCTCTAATATTGTCGGCCGCCCAATGGCACTTGAGCTTTTATTAGCAGGTTGTACGACGACTATCTGTCACCGTTTTACTCGTAACCTTGAAGATAAAGTTAGACGTGCTGATTTAGTCGTTGTTGCTGTTGGTAAACCAGGCTTTATTCCGGGTGACTGGATTAAACCTGGCGCAGTCGTTATTGACGTGGGGATTAACCGCCTTGAAAATGGTCAGCTTGTGGGCGATGTTGAATTTGACGTTGCCGCTCAGCACGCAAGCTTTATTACACCAGTTCCCGGCGGCGTAGGTCCAATGACCATCGCAAGCCTGCTAGAAAACACCTTATACGCTTGCGAGCAGTATCACGACTAACTACAGTCACCAGCTCTTTAAATAATACTTCTCAGTATATTTGAAAGATTAAAAAAGCCTGCATCTGCAGGCTTTTTTGTGTCTTGTCGTTCAACTTTTGGTAAAAAGTTACTTCTTACGCCAAGTCGTGCCTTCTGGGCCGTCTTCTAGAATCACACCTAATGCATTCAAACCATCACGTGCAACATCAGCTGCAGGCCAGTCTTTTTCTGCACGGGCGCGATTACGCTCGACAATTAAAGCTTCGATCTCAGCAACTTCATCATCGCTACCTTCTCCCTTAAAGAAGGTATCAACGTCTTGGCCTAAAATACCAAGCACATCTGCAAGCTCTTTAAGCGCAACACCTAACGCAGAGGCTTTAGCCATATCAGTCAGCTTAAGACGGTTGATTTCACGCACCATGTCAAACAACACTGAATAGGCTTCTGGTGTATTAAAGTCATCATCCATCGCTGATTTAAACTTAGCGATAAACGCTTCAGCCGGCGCAGCCGTCACAGTTAAATCTAAATCTTTAAGCGCGGTATAGATGCGCTCAAGACCTGATTTTGCCTGCTTTAGGTTATCTTCTGAGTAATTAAGCTGGCTACGATAATGACCAGACAACAAAAAGTAACGCACAGTTGCCGCATCGTAATGGCCTAACACGTCACGGATAGTGAAAAAGTTATTCAAAGATTTTGACATCTTTTCTTTATCAACCATCACCATACCCGTATGCATCCAGTAATTTACATACGGTGTATCGTGAGCACAGCATGACTGCGCGATTTCATTTTCATGGTGTGGGAACTGCAGATCAGAACCGCCGCCATGAATGTCGAAGTGATTACCTAGATGTTTGCTGTTCATTGCTGAACATTCAATGTGCCAACCTGGACGACCTGGTCCCCATGGCGATTCCCAAGTTGGCTCGCCTGGCTTAGACATCTTCCACAATACGAAATCCATTGGATCGCGCTTGGCATCTTCAACTTCTACGCGAGCACCCGCTTGTAGCTGTTCAAGATTCTGGCCAGACAAACGGCCATATTCAGGGAATGAAGAAACACTAAATAGTACATCACCGTTCGAAGCTACATAGGCATGCTCACGCTCGATAAGCTTTTCAACCATGTCGATGATTTCTGGCATATGCAATGTTGCACGAGGCTCATTATCAGGGCGCGCCATATTAAGTGCATCAAAATCACGGTGCATCTCTGCAATCAAACGCTCAGTTAAATCGTCACAACTTTCATTGTTTTCGTTAGCGCGTTTAATAATTTTATCGTCTACGTCAGTAATATTACGTTGAAAATTAACATCGTAACCGCTGTATCTTAAGTATCTAACAATCATGTCGAAAGATACAAATGTACGCCCATGGCCAATATGACATAAATCATAGATGGTCACCCCACACACATACATGCCAACCTTTCCTGGTTGTAATGGCACAAACTGCTCTTTTTGGCGGGTAAGACTATTGTAAAGCTTCAACATTGATTATTCTCTTCAACGGCTATCTGTAAAAATGTGTTGTTCAGTCTACCATTGCAAAAGTCGCTGTTCCAAGCTGTTTTCGTGTCGAGAGTTCGCAAAAATGATTAGATAAGCAGGATCTAGGCAAGTTTATAATCCAAGCCTTGCTAACCTGAAGCCACAATCCCTGTCTAGTTGTCTAAATTCAGTACAAACACAGGCTAAAAGCAGTGGTTAATTCACTAAGCTAAACACTCAGAGCTTTATGGCATAGGGCAATTACGTTAGAATCCAGCCATAATCGACAACGTACTAAATAACGAGAGTTTTAAATATGATTACATTGCACACTAACCACGGCGAAATCAAGCTAGCCCTAGATGCTGAAAAAGCACCAAACACTGCGGCTAACTTCGTAAAATATGTCAAAGAAGGCTTCTACGATGGTACTGTTTTCCATCGTGTAATTGACGGTTTCATGATCCAAGGCGGTGGCTTCACTGAAGATATGGGCCAAAAGCGCACTAACGAAACAATCGAAAACGAAGCAAACAACGGTTTATCGAATAAAATCGGTACTATCGCTATGGCTCGCACGTCAGATCCACACTCTGCGACAGCTCAGTTCTTCATCAACGTTGGCGACAACACTTTCCTAGACTTTAAGTCTGAGTCAGCTCAAGGCTGGGGTTACTGCGTATTTGGTGAAGTTGCTGAAGGCATGGATATTGTTAACAAGATCAAAGCTGTTAGCACTGGTAACCGTGGTATGCATCAAGATGTTCCTCTTGAAGCTGTTGTCATCGAAAAAGTAACCATCGAAGAGTAATATTATTTCGATGCGTACTTTATTTGTGGGCGATTTGCACTTAAGTGCCGATCGCCCCGATATTACCCAAGCCTTTCTTAAATTTCTCGAGACTCAACTTCACGATACTGATGCCTTATATATCTTAGGCGATCTGTTTGAAGTCTGGGTGGGTGATGATATTGCAGAGCCTTTTGCAAATGAATTAGCTAATGCAATTAAAAAAGCATCTCTAAAACTGCCTATCTTCTTTATCCACGGTAATCGAGATTTTTTGATAGGGAATCGTTTTGCCCAAGACTGCGGCATGACCTTGCTCCCAGAAATCTACACAATCGATTTATACGGGGTGCCAAGTGTGATCCTGCACGGTGACAGCTTATGTACACTCGATAAGGCTTATCAACGTTTTCGTCGATTCAGAAATCAAAGCTGGGCCAAATGGCTTTATGCCCATTTACCCAAGTCCAAACGCTTAGGTATTGCGGCAAAACTGCGTAGCAAGAGCCAGAGCAGCAATCAGCAAAAAAGTTACACCATCATGGATGTTGAACCGGATGCTGTAAACGAATTGCTTAAGGTTACAGATACTCAGCAAATGATCCACGGCCATACTCATAGACCAGCAATCCATCAGTTACCCAATGGTAAACGCCGTATTGTGGTCGGAGATTGGTATGAACAAGGCAGCATGCTAAGTGTTAGTAAAGACAGTGTAGAACTGATTGAACTCCCTTTCGGCAAGTAATCGATAACTTGCCGTTCTTTAGCTAATACTTACCTGCCCTTAGCTTAAGCTACTTCAGTGTTAACTGTATTTATAGGCGAGCCACTGTGAAACTTAAAGTCTGCATCATCAGCTAAAATCAGCGCTGCCTCTACTGTGGCAAAGTGGGTGACTCTATCACTGATATCGGTAGCTGAAATAGCCTGCGCTAGCGTTAGATAATCTTGATAATGGCGTGCTTCAGAGCGCAATAAGGAAATGTAAAACTTCTTTAGTTCCTCATCTAAATGCGGCGCCAATTTAGCAAAACGCTCACAAGAACGTGCTTCAATAAATGCACCAACAATTAGTTTATCGACTAAAGTTACCGGATCGTGAGTTCTAACTTGTTTCATCATACCTTTTGCGTAGCGACCCGCTCTGGCACTCTGATAGTCAATACCTCGATGGTGCATAATTTCTAACACTTGCTCGAAATGGTGGAACTCCTCTTTAATTAGTCGCACCATTTTCGCGATCAATTCTTCACTATGCGCAAAGTCACTACGTCCAACCAACTCTGCCGCGAGCTCATTCTTTTTACTATTACCATTTAAGAAGACTTCGACATTTCTATCTTGGCTATAAACGAAATCAGAATACGGTTTAGCCCAGTCTTGCAAAATCTTGCCACTTTGCTCGTCCACCGCATATTTACGTACCACAAACATCGCTGTTTGAGCTGCTTTCAGCTCACAATTACAATGATCAATTAGCAAACCTTTTAAGCGCTCAGGCTTTTTAGCTTCTTCAATCCAACTATCTGGAGTTTCACATTTTAGAAAGGAGTTAATCGGTGCTAATAATTGCTGTACAGCTGAGTTCATCTTGAGTCCATCAGGCATTGTTAGTGACACTATTTTATCAGCAATTCTCAGCACAATCCTAGCTTTAGACCTATGCTTAATTTGACAGGCTTGACTCTTAGCAGATTTTGTTCAATAAATAACCTTAGAGCTGTAACAAGTTCGTCTGCAGTTTGGCGAGCCAAATTAATATAAAAGCTAAAAGCCAACGAGGATAACTATAATGATATTGAATCACTTAATGGGGCTATACACTCATCCAAAAGAAGAGTGGCACACAATTGAAAAAAACCACGAAGCGCTGCGCAGTAGCTTAAGCCATATTGTCATCATTGCACTAATACCTGCCATTTGTGCATTCATTGGTACCTCACAAATTGGTTGGGACTTAGGAGTTGGAGAGCGTCAGTTCCTAACAACTGAAAGCGCTATGATCATGTCTACTGGAATGTATTTTGGGCTATTCGCCCTCGCCTATCTTGCTTTTTGGATGGCTAAAACCTTTGATGCAAAACCTAGCTATACCCAAGCACTCGAACTCGCGGCTTATACCGCAACGCCATTGTTTATGGTCGGCTTATCGGCTTTATACCCAACGCTGTGGTTTATTATGGTTGTCGGCCTTGCTGGCCTAGCATACTCGGTTTACCTGCTTTATACAGGCGTGCCGATTATTATGAATATACCTGAAGAAAAAGGCTTTATTTACGCAAGCTCTGTAGTAACAGCAGGTTTAGTGTTGTTAGTTGGCCTAATGGCTTCAAGCGTTATTCTGTGGAGTGTGGGTTTTGGCCCTATGTATCAGTAATACCGCTTTGTCTGTTTAGTAAGCTAAAACCAAGCAAATAATATAAGTGACTAAAATGAAAGCAAGAAAAAGCCGACGTAATGTCGGCTTTTTTAGTACTCATGCTTTATGGCTAGCATCAGTTAAATTAAGCTTACTCGAAAGAATCTCTTAATGGCACGGTTAGGTTAAATACTAACGCGTCTGAAGTAGAGTCTTTACTATCAGCACAGAAGTAACCTTCACGCTCAAACTGATAAGCTTTTTCAGCTTCGGCATTCACAAGACTTGCTTCAACTAAACCATGCTTAATCGTTAGTGAATGTGGGTTTAGTACCTCATCAACAGATTCAGCTGCTGCTGGATTCGGATCGCTGAACAATCTTTCATACATACGCAGCTCAGCAGGTTTTGCAGTTGTAGCTTCAACCCAGTGAATAACACCTTTCACTTTACGACCATCGCTTGGATTTTTACCCAAAGTCTCGTCATCATAAGTACAGAAGATAGTGGTGATATTGCCATCAGCATCTTTCTCGCAGCGTTCAGCTTTGATCACGTATGCATTACGCAAACGTACTTCTTTGCCTTGCACTAAACGTTTGTACTTCTTATTTGCTTCTTCGCGGAAGTCATCAGCATCAATAAACAGCTCACGACCAAAAGATAGCTCACGCTTGCCCATCTCTTCCTTGCTAGGATGATTTGCCGCGTTGATAATTTCAACTTGGCCTTCAGGGTAGTTTTCGATAACCACTTTAACTGGGTTAATCACTGCCATCGCACGTGGTGCGAAGTCATTTAGCTCTTCACGGATACAAGCATCAAGCATGGCCACTTCAACCATGTTATCTTGCTTAGTCACGCCAATACGCTTACAAAACTCACGAATAGAAGCTGCTGTATAACCACGACGACGGTAGCCCGCGATTGTAGGCATACGTGCGTCATCCCAACCTGTTACCAAGTTGCGAACCACTAAGTCGTTTAGCTTACGCTTAGACATTAATGTGTATTCAAGGTTAAGTCTTGAAAACTCATACTGACGTGTTCTGTTTGGCGCTTGGAAATCATCTAAATGATCTAACACCCAGTCATACAATCTACGGTTATCTTGGAATTCAAGGGTACATAGAGAATGAGTGATGTTTTCAATCGCATCAGAAATACAGTGAGTGAAATCGTACATTGGGTAAATGCACCATTTGTCAGCTGTTTGATGATGGTGAGCAAAACGAATGCGGTAGATGATTGGATCACGCATACACATAAATGGTGATGCCATATCAATCTTAGCGCGCAGTGAACACTCACCTTCTTTGAACTCACCTAAACGCATTTTTTCAAATAGCGCTAAGTTTTCTTCAGGTGTGGTGTCACGGAATGGGCTGTTTTTACCTGGCTCTTTAAGCGTGCCACGGTATTCACGCGTTTCGTCACCATTTAAGAAACATACATAAGCTAAGCCTTTGTTGATTAATTCAACGGCGTACTGATGTAGTTGGTCAAAGTAATTTGACGAATAACGAATGTCACCATCCCACTGAAAACCGAGCCACTGCACATCAGCCTGAATAGAATTAACGTAGTCGATATCTTCTTTTTCAGGGTTGGTATCATCAAAACGTAAGTTACATTGACCTTTGTAGTCTTGTGCAATGCCAAAGTTTAGGCAGATAGACTTAGCGTGGCCGATGTGAAGAAAGCCGTTTGGTTCTGGCGGAAAACGAGTTTGAACACTCGAATGCTTACCCGTGGCTAGATCTTCATCTATGATATTACGTATGAAGTTACTAGGACGTACTTCAGTGTCCACATGACTCATGGAAATCCTCTTTGCGAACGATGATTAAAAACTAAAAACGCATAATCCTACAGTTTCTGTAAAGGATCAACGATTGCGGCTTAAAAACCTACTCTACTGGCTATAGCATAAGCATATATAGCGCAAAAAGCAGCGAATTATCGCTGCTTTTTATTACTTGATAACAGTATACGCTATTCGCGTTATTCCGTAATCACTTTAATGCCTGGAATGATAGTCTGGGTTTTCTTACCCTTTCTCTTAAGCCAAACATAAAATACCACTAGCGCCACAGTAAAGAAACCAATCCAAAGGCTTGATTGCAATGGATGCTGTGCAAACGTTGCCGCTTGGTAGAACACTGTCGCTACACCGTAAGCTAACCCAAATGTCCATAGGCCTGCAAATGCTGCCCAACGACCACCAAACTCGTTAACTAATGCGCCCATTGCCGCTACACATGGCGTGTAGAGTAAAACAAACAGTAGGTAAGCAAATGCTGCTGTGACACCGGCGAAACCAGCTTGCAGTGCGCCGAAGGTAGAGGTATCAACTTCTAATTCTTCCGATGCAGTTTCTACAGATGATACATCGCCCACAGAGATTGAAAGTGGATCTTCAGGTGCAATACCAAATAGGTTCTCAGGAATCGTGCCTAGCGCTTCTGTTAGCGTTTCACTAAATGGTGCTAGTTCTTCATCACCCGCACCGCCATCTGAATATAGGCTGTTCAAAGTACCAACTACGGCTTCTTTAGCAAAAATACCGGTAATAATACCAACCGTTGCAGGCCAGTTATCTTGCTCTACACCCATTGGTGAGAACAACGGTGTCACTTTTTGGCTTGCAACACTCAGTACTGACTCAGAGCTGTCTTCATGACCGAATGAGCCATCAATACCAATCGCGTTAACAAAGTTTAGCAAAGTCACCACAATAACAATGGTTTTACCCGCGCCCATGATAAAGCTCTTAGTACGCTTACCAGTGCGCGCCATTACCGTTTTGAACTTTGGCTTTTCGTAGCTTGGTAGTTCCATTACTACCGCACTGCTTGAGCCTGGTAATAATGTGTTACGAAGTAATAAACCTGTACCAATCGCGGCAAAAATACCAATGATATACAGCAAGAATACTAAGTTCTGGCCCGACTCAGGGAAGAAAGCTGCTGCAAATAATGCATAAACTGGCAAACGTGCACCACAAGACATAAACGGCGCCATCATACCGGTCACAATGCGCTCACGCTCACTGCCTAGCGTACGCGTTGCCATAATGGCTGGCACTGAACAACCAAAGCCGACAATCATAGGCACAAAGGCACGGCCCGGCAGACCAATACGGCGCATCAAGCCATCAACCACAAACGCTGCTCGGGCCATGTAGCCTGAACCTTCAAGTACGGAAAGAGCCAAAAACAAGGCTGCGATAACCGGAATAAAGGTCGCAACGGTTTGAATACCTTGGCCAACACCACCAGCAATAATAGTGACCAACCATGTTGGTGAACCTAGGCTCGTCATAAACGCGCCTAAGTGATCAACAAACAAAGCACCAGCGGTAATATCGAAGAAGTCGATAAACGAGCTGCCCACGTTAATACTGAACATGAACATCAAATACATAACAAACAAGAAAACCGGAATACCAGCAACAGGGTGCAGCACGATTTTATCAAGCTTGTCGGTAAAGGTTTCACGGTTATCGCTATCAACAGAACCCGTAAACACGCGCTCAACAAAATCAAATCGCGTTGTCGCAACCATGATTTCGATATCTTTGCCTTGGCTAGATAACGCTTGCGAGTATTGCTCGACTTCGCTAGCCATTTGGCTGTTTTTACACTTACCACAGCCTAAACCATTAGCTAGCATAGCTAATGCACGGCCACGGCTTAAAGAATCATCTTGAGCGAGTAAATTGGTTACACCTGATTCAATTTCAGTGTCGTACGCTAAAACCAGTGGTGCTTCAGAGACTTTTCCGTCAAGTAGCGCGACGAATTGCTGTTTGACCTTTTCAATATCTTTCTCTTCACGAGAGCACACAGCAATAACAGGGCAACCGAGCTCTTGGCTCATCTTGTTCACGTCAATCTTGATACCACGCTCAAGCGCCGCATCAATCTTGTTCAGCACAACGACTAACGGAATCCCCAACTCACGTAATTGAATCGTAAGATACAAATGGCGCTCAATATTAGTAGCATCAACAAGGTTAATTATGCCGTCAATTTCTTGTTCTGCTAGGTACTGCTGAGCAATCTGCTCATCTAAAGAACAATCACAGCTATTGCCAGCAGGTAGAAGATCATAAATACCCGGTAAGTCAGTTAAGAATACGTCGCTACCTTGTAAAGCAAAGTGGCCCGTCTTTTTCTCAACAGTTACACCAGACCAGTTACCGACTTGTTGGTTAGAGCCGGTAAGTGCATTAAATAGCGTAGATTTACCCGCGTTTGGGTTACCTACTGTGACACAGTTAAATTGTTTAGCCATTCGCTTTTTCAACCTCAATAATATCTGCTAAATCGCGACGCATACATAATTTACTGCCACGGATATCTAACTCAACACCTGAGCCCATCGGCGCTCTGCGGATCAATGAGAATCGAGTATTAGGGGTGATCCCCATCGAAAGGAGTTTGCGTTTAACTACGGCTGGTAAGTCAATTTGACCTACTTGAGAAATTCTGGCGATATCGCCCGGATTCAATTCACTTAACTTCATTGTGCATTCCACCTATTTACAGGCCCCGACTCTCTTTGAAATTAGTGTTGATTCTAAAGGAGGCAAAAGAGTAATAACTTTACCTAGATCAACATTTGGGCTTGTAAACGATAATAATTTTCAATTGTGTTCGCTATTATGTGATAAATCTCTCAACTAATAAACGCTTCTCTAAAAGATAAATGGCATCTGACAGAACCCACTTACTGATAATGGTTATTATTTACACTACCAATTTGTTAACAATAAAAATTCATTCATAGACTAAAGTCTAAACACCATACTAAATCGCTTTAAAATCAGCCTGCTTTTATTATAAATACCCCACTTTTGTTATGGAATTGTCACCAAAACTCGCTATGATTAAATATTAGTAATTTACAAAACTGCTAATATTAAATTATCAAAAATATCGTTATTAAAGCGAATGGGATGAGATGATGAACAAGAACACCGGATGGTTCTCTGGCAAAATTGCGCGTGGCTTATTATCAGCAATGTTAATTATTAGCTTCAACGTGTTTGCCGCCCCTTGGGACGACCAAGATCCACAGGAAGTTGAAGCGATACTCGATAAAAAGTTTGCTGAGGGGAAATACTCTCCTAAAGGCGCTGATTCCTGCCTAATGTGTCATAGGCGAAGTGAAACAGTCATGGCACTGTTTGATGGTATACACGGCAGTGATGCTCAAGGGTCTCCAATGCAAGATCTGCAATGCGAAGCTTGCCATGGTCCTCAAGGCAACCATAACCGCGGTGGCAAAGAGCCAATGATTACCTTCGGCGCCAACTCCCCCGTTCCTGCCGAAAAACAAAATAGCGTTTGTATGAGTTGCCATAACGATGATAATCGCATGGCTTGGCAAGGTAATCACCATGATAACGCAGATGTCAGCTGTGCAGATTGCCACCAAGTACATACTGGGCATGATCCCATCGCAGACAAGAACACCGAAGTCGCCGTTTGTACTAGTTGCCACACCCAGCAAAAAGCCGATATTAATAAACGTTCAGCTCATCCCTTAAAATGGCAGCAAATGGTTTGTAGTGATTGCCATAACCCCCACGGAAGTTTAGCCGACGCCAACCTAAAACAAATGAGCGTTAATGAAAATTGCTATTCCTGCCATGCAGAAAAGCGCGGCCCTAAGCTCTGGGAACATGCCCCCGTCACCGACAATTGTGCTACATGCCATAATCCACACGGAAGTGTTAATGAAGCAATGCTAATCACTAAGCCGCCAATGTTATGTCAGCAGTGTCATGCATCGGTTGGCCACACATCAAATGCTGTTTTTGGGGGCAACCCTAATGCCTTCAATGCAGGTCAAAGCTGTATGAATTGCCATAACCAAGTTCATGGCTCAAATCATCCGTCAGGCAAACTACTGCAACGCTAACAAGGAGTGGCCGTTATGTTTGTACACAAAAAAAACACTACACAACTCACTATGCTAGCGCTAGCAATAAGCGCCAGTGTTTCACCCGTATTTGCTGAAGGCTACGGCTTACAAAATGCCAATAGAGAAAAAGCCAACACCTCTAAGTGGGAGTGTAAACGCTGTGTTATCGAGACGGGCTTTAATGGCAGCGTAGGTGTAGGCGCGGCATATAATGACATCGATGATATTCATTTTGCTAATGCCAGTGGAACCGATAGCGATGGACTTGTTGGTCATCTTGATGCCGACCTAAACAATAAGTCAGACTCAGGTTATCAAACTACTTTTGTAGCCAACAAACTTGGCTATGACATAGGCAGTGCCCGCTTAGAAACAGGCCGTATTGGGCAGTACAAAATTGGTATCGGCTATCGTGGACTGGCCCATTACAATACCAATAACGCATTAACTCCCTATTCCAGCTCGGGTGACAACCTATATTTACCCTCAAATTGGCAAACTGGAGCGGTCACTTCACAAATGCCGACCTTGTATGACGATGCTAGAAATGTTGAATTAAAAACTCAACGAGATAGATATTTACTCGATGCAGTCTATAAAGGCAGCTTTTATCAAGCAGACATTAATTATCAACATGAAAAGCGACAAGGTAAGCGCACCTTCTCTGGTAACTTCCTAACTAATAGTGCCATGTTAGCTCAACCAATCGACGACACGACAGACGAGTTTGGTGCAAAAATCTATTTTAACGGTAAAGGTTGGTTAATTGGTATTGATTCCAGCTTTAGTCAGTACAGTAACGACCACAACTCTATGATTTGGCAAAATGCATTTACCCCAACCTTTGGCGCAGCATATCGTGGCCAAAGTGCGGTTGCACCAGACAACAAAGCCTATCGAGTTGGTGCCAATGCGCAACTTAGTGGAAATGGACATCAAGTCTTGATGTACCTTGGTGTTGCAAGTTTTACTCAAGATGATGCATTTTTACCTGCAACAGTCAACGGCCCAAGCCCTGCACTACCTAAAGCAAGTTTAGATGGCAAAGTTGATACAACTGACATGAAACTCAAATACAATAGCCGTGTATTACGTGGGCTAAATATTAGAGCAAGTTATGATTACTCTGATAAAGATAACAAAACAGCAATTAACCCTTACCCTCAGGTTATAACCGATAGCTATTATGCGGGTACAGCTAATAACCCAGAATATGATAGAACCAAGCAGCAGGTAAAATTAGCAGCGAAATACCGCTTTAATCGAGAGATATACCTAGATGCAGGCTATCAATACGATCACAATGATTATAGTGATTTAGACAGAGACAGACTGCGCCAGAATGGTGTGTTTGCCAAAGTGAATTACAAAATATCCTCTGATTGGTCAACCTGGTTAAAAGCAGAGTTCAGTGACCGAACAGGCAGCGCCTATAACCCAATAACAACCACAAATAGCCAGAGTAACCCATACCTTAGAAAATCCTATTTAGCAGACAGAGAGCGTCAGCAATATCAGCTTAACGTAAGTTACAGCTCAGCCACAGCATTGTCAGCCAGTGCAAATGTTCGAGTCAGCAGCGATGATTACGACGATACATTAGTAGGTCTTACGCAAGTTGATACCCATGGTTACGATATCTCTGCTAGCTATCTGTTAAGTGATGACATCATTATCAATGCGTACCTCAATCAAGATTGGCGTGATAGCGACCAAGCAGGCAGCAGTAATTTTGGGTTACCAAATTGGTATGTAAACACAGACGAAAAATCAACTTTAGTTGGCGCTGGAATCGACTACCGTCACCTGTTAGATAAGAAGTTAGATCTTGGCCTAGAGTATTCATATTCAGACGGCCAAAGCGACACCGAAGTCACTCAAGGCCTAAGTTCACCGTACGGTGATTACTTCTCAGAAAAACACAACATTAACGCCTTCGCCAAATATCAATTGGACGAAAAAATAGCGTTACGCCTTGATTGGATTTTTGAGAATTATCAAGACTCAGATTGGTTAAATCAAGGGCTAGCACTTGATGCAATTCCTAACGTTTTAATCTTTGGCGATATGAGCAGCGACTATAACGCTCACTATGTTGGTTTCACCTTTAGTTATGAACTTTAGCCGTTGAACCGTTACATCGATTAGTCGTGCCAATAAAACGGAATTGAGGACATCAAATTGAATAAGATCAAATCGCAAAGCATTAAATCGAAGGGTATCGATATGAAAAAAATCGCGTTTGCACAGATAGTTAGTAGTGCTATAGCCAAAAGTATCAATATAACCGTAAAAAAAGCATTAGCGCTTCTAGCACTTGTTACCATGTTGGCCGCATGTGGTGGAGATGATGGTTCACCAGGCAACCCAGGTGAACCAGGCGGCCCCCCAGCCGATGAAATCAATGCACTGAATATCACCATTAGAGAAGTCGTTTTCGAATCAGGCATTGCTACCGTTAATTACCGCATTACTAATGAAACCGATGATCCCGTGGTAGGTATTCCTTCAGCCACTTACCTTGCTGCGCAATTATTACCTCAAGGTTTTACCAATGCAGGTAATGCTAGCCAATGGCAATACTTTACCTCCGAATCCTGTAATAGCAGCTGCGATGGAGAGTTTATTGACCATAAAAATGGTCAATATAGCTATACGTTCAGTGGCGCATTTAATGGTATGAACAATATTGCCTTTATGCCCGGTGCGACACAGCGCATTGTGATAAAAGTCGGTGGCGACAATCTACCAGATGGCACAGATTTGCCTATCACCAACCAACATTATGACTGGCAAGATCAAGGCAGCGAACCCGCTTATACACGAAACCTAATAGATATGAGTACCTGTAATACCTGTCATAACGATCTCTCATTTCATGGTAGTAAATATAATGAAGTTGAAACCTGTGTTACTTGCCATAATGTAGATAAGGTAAGTAACCCGGGTAATGTATTCGCACCTATGGTACATAACAAGCACCTTACCGGCTTTCCAGTACCACTTACAGATTGCCAAACGTGTCATGTTGCCGATGAAACATTAACCGAAAACATGAATTGGGCGCGCGTGCCAACAATGGAAGCTTGTGGTAGCTGCCACACCAATATTGACTTCCCTTCAGGCCAAGGCCATCCAGCTCAAGTTGATAACAGTAATTGTGTTGCTTGCCATAACTCAGACTGGACCATGAGCGCGCACAGCCAAGCCAATACAGATGCAGTTCTTGGGCAGTTTAATGCAGAAATTGTCAGTGCTGAACTGGATGGTGATAGCGTTAATTTTTCAGTACGACTGTCAAACCCTGCTACCAATGAAGTCTATGCTGATAGTGCAGACAAACTTACCTTTATTAACGACCTTCGCGTATATGCAAATTTTGGTATTAGCGTTGACTACACAACCCGCAGTGCGAAATCAATCAAGTTGCAAGATACAACACCAATATCGGGTAGTAATGGGGTTTACCACTATCAAATTAGCGGGCTAACTTTGAGTGCAGATCCTGTAAATGATAAAGGTGCTCTTGCATTACAAGGAAAGCTTTGTAGTGATCAGACAATGCTAGCTAATTGCGCCGACTCTGACTCAACCACAACGCTAAAGTCTAGTCACCAGTACTTTAGCGCCACAGCACTAACAGACCAAGGCCGAAGAGTCGTTGTAACCAACGAAACCTGTGGTAGTTGTCATGGCGACCAACAACTGAACTACCATGGAACACGCAACGATCTTGAGGGGCAATGTCAGTTATGTCATAACCCCAATATGCAAGCTGATGCAAGTGCTGCAAATCCTGCAGCTTCTACTGCAGACTATAAGCATCTAGCTCATACCTTGCACGCAGGTTCTCGTGAAAGCTATCCTGATATTAACTATCCTGGCAATATCGGCAATTGCGCACAATGCCATACGACCAATGATTCAGGCGTATTAACTGCAGCCCTTCCTCTAAATAATGCCGTCCAGCCCCTAGCATTTAATGATGGCACATTTACCAGCGCGACATCAGCCATTTGTAGTGCCTGCCATCTAAACGATAGCGCCATGGCGCATATGACCCAGCAAGGTGGAGTATTTAAAGGCACCGAAGCCGATGCTACAGCAGGCACTGAAAGTTGCCACACCTGTCACGGGCAAGATGCTGCGGTCGATGTGTTAAAAGTCCACCCAATACAATAAAAATAGGGCCTAATAATTAATATTAGGCCTAACTCGATTTAAATGATGAGCAACAGTTTGTGAAGTAAAACAATTCGCGACATAAGAATGGAACGCAAAATTATGGATAAGATAAATCGACACTTAAAACTGAGTTTACTGGCATTAACAGCCTCAGCCATGTTGTTTGGTTGTAGCGACGGTGATGATGGAGCCGACGGTAAAGACGGGGTTGTTGGCGTCAATATTGACTCAGCCACCAGTATTCAGGCGCAATTTACTGAAGCCACAATCACTGATGGTGTAGTTAAAGTAGATTTTAACTTAGAAAATGCCAACGGCGTTGCGATACTAGGCTTAAATAAAGACTACGACCTGCGCTTTGGCATAGCTCAACTGGCTCAAGTAAGCGAAACGATTGACGATGTAGAATATAACCGTGGTTTTCAATGGCAGGCTTATATTAATGCATTAAAAGAGCCTGGTACGCCTCCAGATGACACAAGCGATCTCAACCCATCTCCTCAATACCAGGCCAATGTTGAGGCCGCAAGTAACTGCGATGATTGCTTAGTCGATAATGGCGACGGTAGCTATAGCTACACGTTCCAACAAAACATTGCCGATGTGACAGAGCCTTTAACAATCACCTATGGCGAAGATAATACCCAAAGAGCCACTTTAGAACTAAAGTTGCCACAAGCGACCGCAAATGCCCACCATGATTGGCAACCTTCTACTGGCGCCACAACGGATATTCAAACCCGTAATGTAGTGAGCATCGCCGCATGTTATACCTGTCATCAACCAGAAAGCCTTGCTCTACATGGCGGACGTCGTATTGCTCTTGAAAATTGTGCAAGCTGTCATACCGCCACATCTGGTGACCCAGAAAGTGGTAATAGCATCGAATACACTTATATGATCCACGCTATCCATAAAGGTCAAGACCGTGAAACTAGTACGCCAGATGGTTTGGTACCAGCCCCTTATAAAGTCGTAGGTTATGGCGGCAGCGTACATGACTATGGCAAAGTTATGTTCCCACAAAAACCCGCTGCAAATTGCGCCTCTTGCCATGTAGAGGGAGAAGGTGCACCAGCCAATGCCGATTTATTTAAGGCCGATCTAAGCAACACAGCTTGTGTCAGTTGTCACACTGAAAAGCCATCACAATCTCATAGCAGTACAAATTGTGTATCTTGTCATAACTCTACAGACACCTATCGTGGTACTGGCAGCGCAGAAAAGCGTCACGGCGATGTGCTTAAAGCTTATATTGATGCTGAAGCAATGGGTGTGATGTTCAGTAATATCGGCCTAGACCCTATGGGTAAATTGCAGTTCGATGTGCAAGTGACTGATGCTAGTGGTATTGCCGTAGATAGCGAATTTATCAAACAAAGCACAAGAGTCATTGTTGCTTGGGACAGCGATAAAGACTTCCCAGCATACTCCGATGCGTCTTACAGCAATCGCCGCTTTAAACTTGAAGATGGCACTTATGATACAGCAACGAAAACCTTTACTATTGTTGCTGATACCTTCGATATGCCAACGGATGCAACCGGTAAAACTTTTGAGCTATGGTCAACTATCGAGGTTTGTTTCAACAATGGTGGCTACGCTGTTGAAGAAATAAAAATGACAGCCTGCTCTGACTCGACGCGTTCAGTGGCAGTTAAAGAAGCACCTTATCACTTTGTTTGGTCAGGTAGCGGCAATGATGACACTATGCAAGCTGCTATGCGTCGCTCAATTATTGATGCCGCTAAATGCCAAAGCTGTCATAACCAAGAAAACTATCATTACAACAATGGTTACAACTGTCAGACCTGCCATACTTCTGATAAAACAACCAAAACTGATGATAGTTACCCTGGGGGTAAAAAACCGACTAGTTATGCCTTTAAAGCTCACGAAGCAGACGGTCATTACCTGAAATATGCCGGAGTGCAATCTGGTACGGTATTGAAAACAGATTGTGCAACCTGCCATACCTCTGACGGTATTCAGTTAGGGCGAGCGAGCGACCGCGTATGGCGCTACGGTGATAAAGAGACTGGAGCGGATATTTGGGTATCATCAGATACGGGTACATGCTTAAGTTGTCACCAAAAGTACTTAAGTGACTCAGGTGCTAACCATATTGTTGCTAACGGCGGTATTTTAGATGGCATGAGTGCAGATGACGTTAAAACTCGTTCAGCAGAAGCTTGTTCTACTTGCCATAGTCCCGCGCAGTTAATACAGGTCCACGGTAACTAAACCCGATAATAGAGAAATGCCGTAAAGGCATTCAGTTATTACACCTAAAAGAGGCTTCGGCCTCTTTTTTATTACCTTAGCTATCTAGAACTTAAGCGATAGAGAGCCACCATCAACGAACTCAACATACAACCACACAAGAAATTACTAAACAAAAACCATCAAAGATCTTATAAGCAACATTTGACCGCGAAAAGTGTGAACATAAAGTTAAATTAACCATAAAAAACACCACAGAAACTTTGACTTATATCAATTTTACCGCCAAATACACTTAATTACTTAAGCCTAATTTAAGCTTGGGTGATTAAATATTAACCCAAACTTAAAACCGCTCTCAAGCAAATCATAACAAATTGAAAATAAACAAAATTAACATAAGGTAACATCCTAAAATCAAACCAATGACTCAGCTCACATTTAGGTCTTTGCTTTTATATAGATCTACCTCTTTTGGATAAGATCTGACTGAGGTAATCCTCCTGTTAAATAGAGATAGAAATCTCATAGCAGTAATCTATGCAGGGAAAAATGATGATGAACCAAAATAAAATTAAACATGCTGTCAAATCAG
Organism: Shewanella marinintestina; assembly: GCF_023283845.1. GTDB lineage: Bacteria > Pseudomonadota > Gammaproteobacteria > Enterobacterales > Shewanellaceae > Shewanella > Shewanella marinintestina. The sequence goes on along the minus strand of NZ_JAKILC010000020.1, from coordinate 51,697 downwards.
CCATTGGAGTAAGTCTACTCTCAGTAGCACTCGTTGGTTGCGGCAGTGATGGTAAAGATGGTGAAGACGGCAATGATGGTAATATCGGTGTAGATATTCAGCAAGCTACTAGCTTACAGGCTAATATCTTACATGCCACAATAACCGAAGGATCAGTAGCCGTAGATTTCGAGCTACTCACTGCAAACGGTGTAGCAGTATCAGGCCTAGAGTCGTTCGAAGATATTAACGCCCTCGGCTTTGGTATTGCTAAGCTTGATGTATTACAAAAACGCGATAGACCTTTGCCGGGGCATGATTCACCTGAGCCAGAAGTAGAACAGTATAAAGGCGTTAAGGCCAACCAGTGGACTAGCTATATAAATAGCGTCAAACAGCCTGGCGATATCGCTGACGGGCAAGCATTACCTGAAGGCTGGGATAAGCACCAAGGTCCACAAATTCAAGCAAATATCGAAACCAGCTGTAAAACAGCCTGTATTGAGGTATTAGGCCATGGTGAATACCGCTATACATTTTCTAAGTCACTCAGTGAATATGAGCAAGTTGAAGGGTTGAACACCGAATTCAATAGTGAACTAACTCACAGAGTAACCCTTGAGCTAAAGCCTACAAATGTGGTCTCTAACGCAACCTTAATCAACACTCACTACGACTTTATCCCTGCTTTAGATAGGGCAGCTGAAACGGATGAAACACGTAACTTAGTTGAACTACAAGAATCTTGCATACGTTGTCACAATGACGACTACGAGCATGCTTGGGCGCCAAAATTGTCATTACACGGCGGTAAGCGTATCGAAATCGAAAACTGTGTCGTTTGTCATACCACATACTCTGGTGATCCAGAAACGGGGGCGACTATCGACTTTGGCTCAATGCTGCATCAAATCCATAAAGGTGAATACTTTATGATTGGTTATGGTGGCAAAGCACATGATTACAGTGATGCTACCTTCCCTGCAGATAGCAAGAGTTGCCAATCTTGCCATATCGAAGGTGAAACGGCCCCAGCTCAAGCTGACAATTTCCACTTTCATCGTCAAGAAGCTTGCCTAAGCTGCCATGAAAAGTTTGCCGCACCAGAATGGGACGGCACTTCGCGTGGTCTGTTCCACTCAGAGCAATTCCCCCAATATGTTGAACGCGACTGCGCAGCTTGTCATGCCGATGAAAGCAACCCTATGGGTGCAGCTAAATACCACTTAAACAAAGAGCTAACGCTTACCTATGCTAAGGAAGCTTATGAGTTCTCGGTTTCTAACGGTATTTTTGATGCAGACACACAAACATTGAGCTTTAACGTCAATTATCAAGGACAAGATGCTCTAGCCCCACACGAAGATGAAGCGATTAGTGCGCTTAATATTCAAGTGGTAGAAAATCAGCACAATGACTTTGCTGACGTATGGAAAATGACTAGAGGCGATTTAACAGCGACTCACAAAATGATCAACTTAGCCGATAGCACCGCCATTGCAGCCGGCGAGATTATCATAGAGCCTAGCAGCGATGGCTATCAATATACAGTGCAGCTTGATAGCGCTGAATTTACAACTGGCGCATTAATGAGTCATTTAACAATTTGTGCCTCTCGTGATACTCAAGCAGCTGTTGCTTGCTCTGAAGAACACATCACAGCCACAGTAACGACTGACGCCGCAGCTTTTGCAGCGATTGGAGAGGTTGCTACAGTGCGCTTTAATAGCGCCTCTGAATCTGCATGCCAAGCCTGTCACGATGACGCAATTGATTTATCGTTCCACCAACGAACTTCTTGTGGCTCATGCCATATGCCAGATAGTAAAGAGCAACCTTTATCATTAACTGATGGTAGCTGTGTATCTTGTCACAAAGGTCAAGCACTGCACGCGGTCGCAGATGGTGCCTTTAAAGGCAGCCGAGTTGGTCTAGAAAACTCACTTGATTATAAAGTGATGATCCATACCTTACATGCCAATAAGCGTACCAAAGTAAATAGTAATCGTAATGAAAGCATCACCTTTACTAAACATTACGGTGATTGCGCCTCTTGTCATGAAAAAGGCCAGTTAGCATTAGAAAATACCGCTAACTTACCTGCAGTATTAAACCAAGGCGAAAACGGCAGTAATGACATACTTGAATATTCACCGATTGCAGCAGCATGTGGTTCATGCCACACCAAAGAGAGTTTTGGTGCTCACGTGGAGTCAAATGGCGGTGTATTTGGCGCGCCATTAGGTAGCTATACTGGCAGCGAAAGCTGTGCAACTTGTCACGCTGAAGGTAAATCTTTCGGGGTAGATAAAGTACACCCTAGTAACTATAAATAGCTTAATTTCCTCTCTGATATAGAAAGAGAGCACCAGTTAACTTTAAACAAAAAGCGAGAAGATTTTCTTCTCGCTTTTTCATATCTTAATTTTGCTAAAAAATTATTTATTCACGATTATATCTATAGCAAATAAAGAAAAAACATCTACATAAAGACCCTAGAACCGGCCCTTAAAACCGACTACATTTACGCAACAACCTTGCTTTTATCAAAGAGTAATTATTAATCGATAATTAAAATAGTCCTAAAAACACACTTTTCTAACTACCTCTAAAGAAATAGTCTGACCTTAATCACATAAAGGCGTTAAAACACCTGCTAAATGGCTCCCTCTTGGTTAGCCTTAGAGTTGGAAATAAAATTCCACACACTAATTGCGGTTACATGTAGTTTGTTCTCCTATAAAGAGCTGCAATTAGTGATGATTAAAAACTATTGCAGGGACATAAAATGATGAACAAATTTAATCTAAGTGCTGCTTCAAAAGCATTGCTTACAGCAGGATTGCTTTCATTAGCAATGACAGGTTGTAGTGGTGATGATGGCAAAAATGGTGAAGATGGCAAACCAGGTCCAGTTGGTAAGCCAATTGGCGAAGTTTCTCAAGTAGAAGCTGAAGTTACATCTGCTAGCGTAAGCGAAGATGGTTTCCTAACGGTAAACTTTAATCTTGCTGACGCAAATGGCGCAGCTGTTTTTGGTTTACAGCAAAATGATATCGGTGCAGTTTCTTTTGGCCGTATGGGCAAAGTTAAAGATATCGACGACACTAACGTTGAAGGTGCAGACCGTGAAATTTGGTTGAGCTACTTCAATAAAGATAAAGGTGAAGGCCATTACACAGGTTCTTCATACTTCCAAGGTAAAAACTGCGAAAACTGCCTAACTGACAACGGTGACGGTAGCTACACGTTAGTACTAGACAAAGCTGTTGATACGCTTGAAAAGTACGCTTACGACGCAGAAGTAACAAATGGTATCTATCTAGGTGTTAAATCTGCCAACGACGCAGGCTCTACCCTAGTCAATAACACATTCTTCTACTGGCAGCCAAGTTCTGATACAGCTCAAGACAAGCCAAAAGCTGTAATCGCAGATGAAACATGTCAATCTTGTCACCGTCCAGGTCAAGATGGTGCATTATCAATGCACGGTGGCAAGCACGTAACTCTAGAATCTTGTACTTTCTGTCATGCTGATTACAACTCTTACATGAAGCAAGACAAAGATACAGACGGCAACGCTGTAGGCGCCCCATATGAGTATGATGGCTCTATTAAGGGTATGGCTCATGAAATCCACAGCCACTCATACTACAACGGTATTTACCCACAATCAGCTTCAAACTGCTTAACTTGTCACCAACCTGACGAAAATCTAGCAATGGCTGATGCTTGGAAAGGTGATGTTGATACCGCAACTTGTATGAACTGTCACAACAGCCCATATGCAGTACCAAGCTGGCATTGGGATAGCGAAAATAACCAAATCGCTGAAAGCAAAGAAAATTGCGTTAGCTGTCACAACGATCCTGATGGATACCGTGGTGCAGAACGTGGTCACTATTCAGAAAACAATAACGCTCAATCCACTGAGCTAAAAGTTGTTTTCAATAGCATGACATATGCAAATGATACGATTACAGCTAACTTCAGCGTAAAAGATGGCGAAGAACTAGTGCCATTTGATCAAATCGACAAACGTCCATACAAATATGGTGGCTACAACAGTGCTATCGTTGTAAACGGCGTACTAACTGATGACTTCCTTGTGAACTATCAAAAAGTCGGTTGGAACAAGTTAACAGCTAATGCTGATGGCACTATCACAGCGACTATCACGGCTACTGATTTCAACATTGAACCAATTATTGATGCTGGGGCGACTATTGCTCTAAGCAGTCAACTACATGTTTGTTTTGGTGAAAAAGGGGTTCGTGAAGCTTGTACTTATGTACCAGGAGAAAATAGTGACGGCACACCAACTAAAGGTGATGGTTCTGACGCTGGTGACCAATTAGACGGTCAAGAAGCACCATACTTAGTTTCTGACACTTTCTTCTTTAAACAAGATGGTACAGCCGTAACGGAAACACCGCGTTCTCAGCATGCAGAAATGAGTGACTGTCAACAGTGTCATACCACTTCTATTACTCACCGTTACACCAATGATATTGATGGTTGTGCATCTTGTCATAACGGTACTCGTGATAAGAAAGGAGCAGGTTCTTCAAACCTAGCTTATATCGTTCACAGCAAGCACTACTTATACGACAGCTCTGGAGACATGTTCTTCAAAAAAGCTGAGTGTCAAGCGTGTCACGGTGAAGATGGCTTCTCTCTAAGTCACATTAATGGCGATGCGGCCCCAGTAGCCTTCGGTACAACTGATGGCGGAAGGTATACTCCAGGTGTGAATGAACAACTTGTTGTTTCTCCACAAACAGCAGCATGTGTAAGCTGTCACCAAGCGCCATACGCGTTAGATGAATCAGCTGCTTCGCACATCAAGTCAATGGGCGGTATCTTGGTACAAGAAGGAGCTTCACTTAGCACTCTAGGTATTCCAGCTTCTGAGTACGAGAAGCTAGATGTTCAAGAAACTTGTTCAACTTGTCACAAAGATGCATCACTACTAGAAGCACACGCGAACTGGGGAAGCAGCCACTAAGCTGTTAAACCTTTAGCAAAATGCTAGTATGAAAAAGGGAGGCTTAGCCTCCCTTTTTAAATATGCAGAACACTTAACAAGCTTTAAAAACCATTACCATACTAACCATACACATACCCTCAAGTTTGTTAACTTTCACTCTCTCTCACCTTGCCCTTTTATACCTCTTTAGAAATAGACAGATCTAGGTCACATCTTAGCATCTGTTATGCAGATTTTAGCCCTACATTACGTTAGCCTTTCCTTGGGGAATCTTATTTCCAGCATTGACTTAAGCGGCAATTAAAAAATTACAGTCGGCTTCCCTAAAACGAGCCACACGTTTAAGACAGTGCCAAACCTATGCAGGGAAAAAATGATGAATGTTAAAAAATCTAAAATAGCGCTGCTTCTAGCAGCAGGTGCTGTCTCTATGGCCTTAACCGGTTGTGGTGGCGACGATGGTAAAGACGGTAATCCTGGTAACCCAGGTGGCCCAGCTGCAGACTATATCAACACACTAAACCTAAAAGTGACTGATGTAACTTACGCTGACGGCGTTCCAACAATTAACGTATTCGCGACAAACGAAGAAGACCTACCCGTTGTTGGTCTTACAGCGCTTGAAGTGAAGAAAGTTGTACAACTTATCCCTCAGGGCGCTACTGGTGCGGGTAACAGTGCAGAATGGCAGTACATTGGTTCACAAAAAGAGTTTGTCGACCAAAAGAACGGTAACTACCGTTTTACTATTCCGGTTGAAGGTTACAACTCTGAACTAACTCAGCGTTATAACATTATCGCAAGTGCTTCAACACTAGCTGATGGCGAAACAACTGTCCCACGCACCGAACTATCTCAAGATTTTTCTGGTACCGGTTATGAAGCAACATACACTAAAGACGTTGTTGCAACTGAAACCTGTAACTCTTGCCATGCTGAAGGCAAAAAGATTTATCACGGCTACACCTCTTCAGAAACCTGTGCTGCTTGTCATACACAAGAACTTGCTGACAGCAAAGGCAAACCTCAAGTTGCTTATAACCACTTAATCCATAACGTACATAACAACGCAAAAATGTACGGCAGAGACATGGATAAGAGCGCTGAAACAGCTCACGCTATCGTTCAAGACAACTGTACTACTTGTCACGTTGCACCAACTGAAGGTAGTGATGAACTAAGCGAATGGGGTAACTGGTCACGTGTTCCAACAATGGAAACTTGTACTAGCTGTCACACCAATATCGACTTCGTAGCTGGCCAAGGCCACTCTCAGCAAGCAGATAACTCTAACTGTATCGCATGTCATAACGCTAGCTGGACTGAAGAGATCCACACTGAAGGCTTTACACAAACTAAAGCGCTTATTGACACTTACGGCATGAACACTGCTTTAGTTGTCAATCAAGATAAGACAGCAACAGTAACAGTTTCACTAATCGACGCTAATGGCGAAGCGGTTAATGCAACCACTCTACTGCCTATGCTACAACGTGTTGAAGCAACAACTAACGTCGGTCCAAATAACGTTAAACTTGGTTACTACGGAAAAGATAGCCTTAACCTAGTACTTAACGGCAAGCTTGACGCTGCTGCAACAATTGATGCAGAAGGCAACATTGTATACACCACTAAAGCATTAACATTTGGCGCGGATGATGCAGACACTGCATTCACATTCTCTGGCCTATCTATGTGTTCTGAAAATGGTGAGTTTGTTGATTGTGACAAAGTGGCTGTTGAAGGCAACTTAGATGAAGATGGTTACCTACTAGACGCATACTACACAGGCATGAAAGCAGATCTTGCTTTCGCAACATTCTCTGGCGAAGCGCCTAGCATGCGCCATGTTGACTCTGTGAACTTTGACACGTGTGTTAGCTGTCACGGTGATACTTTTGAAATCCACAAAGGCACTCACCACCCAGGCTTTGTAATGAGCGAGCAATTAGCTCAAATCGTTGACGGTAAGACAGTTGTTGGAGTTGATGGCTGTGTGGCTTGTCATACTCCAGACGGCACTTACGCCGGCGGCGCAAACATGGGTGCTCTTGAACTGAAGCTTCACAAAGTTCACAGCGCTGGTGATTACGCTGCAATTTCTGGTATGACTTGCGACCAGTGTCACAACGACCTAAACCTTGATGCATTCAAGAAGAAAGGTGCTCTAGCAACAGCTGGTGGAGAGTACTCAACTCCTATTGCTGCAACGTGTATGTCTTGTCACGTATATAGCCCTGAATCAGAAGCTAAATTTGCAGCCCACGCTGAAGGTCAAGGCGCGTTGGTTAATGTTGAGAAAGGCATTGCAGAAGATGCTGCGCAGCTAGAAACCTGTTTCTACTGTCATGCTCCTACACCAACCGATCACACTGCGGTGAAGATGTAATTTGCGCAACTCTTTTCAAACTCCAGTTGTAAAAGGCTGAGTTAAAGAGTGTTGAAAAAGGGGGAGTCCTCTCCCCCACTTTCTCTTAAAAATTGTGCAAGTTTAGGAAGTTATTATGAAAATCACAAAAAGATTAAAATCCCTACTACCAGCTTTAATGGCGTCGGCAGTACTTTCACTTGGCTTTGCTCATACAGCAATGGCCTCTAAGTGGGATGCTAAAATGACACCTGATGAAGTTGAAGCCACACTGGATCAAAAGTTCGCAGAGGGTAAGTACTCACCAAAAGGTGCAGACTCATGCCTAATGTGTCACCGTAAATCTGAAAAAGTGATGGATCTGTTCAAAGGTGTTCATGGTTCTGTTGACTCAAGCAAAAGTCCAATGGCTGGCCTTCAATGTGAAGCGTGTCATGGCCCAATGGGTAAACATAACCGCGGCGGTAACGAGCCAATGATCGCCTTTGGCCCAGAATCAACATTATCACCAGAGCTACAAAACAGTGTTTGTATGAGCTGCCATAAAGATGACAAGCGTATGGATTGGAATGGTGGTCACCATGACAATGCAGACGTCGCTTGTGCCTCTTGTCACTCAGTGCACACGGCTAAAGATCCAGTTCTGTCTAAAAATACTGAGATGGAAGTCTGTACTAGCTGTCATACTCAGCAAAAAGCTGACATGAACAAGCGTTCTAGCCACCCTATGAAATGGGCGCAGATGGTGTGTAGTGATTGTCATAATCCACACGGCACCATGAGCGATGCAGATCTTGTTAAGCCAAGTGTTAACGAAACATGTTACTCATGCCACGCAGAGAAACGCGGCCCAAAATTGTGGGAGCATGCACCCGTAACTGAAGACTGCGTAGCATGCCATAATCCACATGGCAGCGTAAACGAAGGTATGCTTAAAACTCGAGCTCCACAGCTTTGTCAGCAATGTCACTCTTCCGCGCATAGTGGTCAGGCATTATTTGGCAACACAGAACAAGGTTCATCTGTTGGCGGCAATGCCATGACGGGTGGTCGTAGCTGTCTGAACTGTCACAACCAGATCCATGGTTCAAACCATCCATCTGGCAAGCTATTCCAGCGCTAAGGAGACGAGAAGATGAAATTCAAACTAAATTTGGTCACGCTCGCTTTGTTAACGAATGCCGGAATGCTATCTGGCGCAGCTATCGCTGCTGACGGTTACGGTATTCAAAATGCGAATACTGAAAAAGTAAAATTCGAGAAGTGGGTTTGTAAAAACTGTAAAGTTGAAAAAGGCGTTTCGGGCACTGTAGGTATTGGCGCAGGTTATAGCGACAGTGACGACATCCGCTCAGCGAATGCTTTTGCCACCGAAGACGGTTTTGCTGGTAAAGTTGACGCTGATGTTAAGTACATAGGTGACAACGGCTATCAAGCAACAATTGAAGCTGACAATCTAGGTATGGAAAACGGCCGAGCTGACATTAATGTTGGTAAGCAAGGTCAATACAATCTAAACCTTAACTATCGTCAAATCGCTACCTATAAAACTGATAAGGCAATGAGTCCTTATCAGGGAGTTGGTGGCGATGACCTCACCTTACCAGGTGATTGGGTTCATGGCGGCAGCACGCAAGACATGACAAACTTATATTCAAGCCTTAATCCACTTGAACTTTCACTTAAACGTGAACGCGCAGGATTAGGTTTTGAATACCAAGCTGAAACACTGTGGAGCACTTACGTTAATTACCAACGTGAAGACAAAACAGGTTTAAAGCAAGCTTCAGGTAGCTTTTACAATCAATCAATGATGATTGCTGAGCCAGTTGATTATACGACTGATACTATTGAAGCTGGCGTGCGCTTTGCTGGTAACAACTGGTATACGGCGGTGAACTATAACGGTTCTATATTCAAAAACGCCTACAGCGAGCTGTCATTTGATAATGCATTTAGCCCAACTTTTGGAGCACAAACCACTGGTTATATGTCATTAGATCCAGATAACGAAGCCCATACGGTTTCTGTTCTAGGTCAATACGTGGCAGGTCGCACTATCATGAATGGTCGTGTGTACTTTGGTCAGATGACGCAAGATCAAGACTTCACTACCTCTGGTTATGGCTACCAATTGCCTACAGAGTCGCTAGATGGTCGTGTTGATACTCAAGGTGCAACCCTTAAGGTTGTTTCGCGTATTAATCGTCAATTACGTTTAAACGCAAGCTATGATTATAGCGACCGTGATAACAAGACTAATGTTGAAGAGTGGACGCAGATTTCAATCGACTCAACAACAGGCCAAGCAGCGTATAACACTCCATACGACATCACGACTCACAAAGCAAAACTAGGTGCAGACTACCGTCTGGCTCGTGGTCATAAGCTTGAAGGTGGTTATGATTATCGTAAGGATGAACGCAGCTACCAAGACCGTGAAACGACTGAAGAAAGCACGCTTTGGGCGAAATACCAACTTAGCGCTTTTGCCAACTGGAACATGTGGATAAAAGGTAGTTACGGCCAACGTGATGGTTCGACTTACCAAGCGTCTGAATGGACCTCAAGTGAGCAAAATGATCTGCTTCGCAAGTACAATCTTGCAGATAGAAATCGTACTCAAATTGAAGCTCGTGTCACTCACAGCCCAATCGATAGCTTGACGTTAGATTTTGGTGCTCGCTACGCGCTTGATGATTATAACGAAACGCAAATTGGCTTAACTGAATCAAAAGATATGAGTTATGACGCCAGTGTAAGTTACTTAATCAATGACGACATCACTGTAACGGCATTTTATAACCGTCAAAACATTGATTCAGAGCAAGCGGGTAGTAGCAACTTTGGTACACCAAACTGGTTTGGTGTAGTTGAAGATCAAGTCGATGTACTTGGTGCAGGTTTTAGCTACAACAACTTAATGGAACAGAAACTGCGTTTAGGTGTTGATTACACTTACTCAGATTCAAACAGTAACACTCAAGTCACCCAAGGTATTACTGGTGACTACGGTGATTACTACGCCAAAGTCCACAACGTTAATGTTTACGCCTTATACAAAGCGACAGAGAAAATGGATCTTCGTTTAGACTATAAGATGGAAAACTACAAAGATAACGATGCAGCCAACAACATCGCTCCAGATGGAATTTGGAATGTGTTAAGTTTTGGCAGTAATAGCCACGACTACAATGCACACCTAATCATGCTAAGCATGAGTTACCGTTTGTAGTAAATAGTTGTAACAATCAAAAAACCCGCTCAATGCGGGTTTTTTATTGCCTCAAACTTATGAGCTCAAATCAAAGTAATAACAGCCATCCATTAATACGAATATCGAACAGCCAATAAAGTGAAGCAGATCACCCTGAAGATAAAAGTTTGCAAAAAATAACACTAAAATCAGCGATGTCCTTGAACTTATTGCGGCTTTAAGGGATCTTAATATTATTAACTTCATCTAAAGTACTTTCATGACTCATTCAACCACTCTTAAAGCGACTATTGTCACTGCAATGTTCGCTCCTTTGCCAGCATTTGCAATGGCCAACGACACCACTAACGTATTGATGCTTGCCATTACTTTAGGCGGCTTTAGCTTGTTTAATTTATTACTAAATGGCCTGTTCTATTTCACAGGTAAATACCACAGACGTAATTTTGCTAAAATGCATACTCTTATCGCTATCATTCCGGCTGTGATAGCCCTATTTGTCGCGCTAATTTATTTCGATACAGCGGGCGCAATCTCGATGAATATTGGGGTGATAATCGTTAGCGTAGGTCTGAGTTTATTACCGTTACAACTTAACTTGTCAGCTAATAAAGCGCCAACTAAAAATAGCGCACTCATTATCGCTTTTGCGGCGATTCTACTGCTATTGTGCGCGTACTATATTACCCCTATTGCAGTATTTGCTATCGCTTGCGCCCATGTTGCACTGGTTAGTCAAGCCGACATAAAAGTAAAGTTCATATCACTGGCGACATTAGCTATAGCCTATAGTTACTTAGGATATTGGGCGTACAAGATCATCCAATTAAGCTAGCGATTTAGCGTTAACTCTGAGGTTACTGATGCCTAGCGAACAACAACTTATTCCACTACAAACTGATATTGAGCAATGCCAAATTTGCGCCGATAGTTTGCCACTAGGAGCAAACCCTATTGTTCAGCTAGGTAAGAACGCCAAGATCCTTATTGCTGGACAAGCGCCAGGGCAAAAGACTCACCACAAAGGCAGGCCTTTTGACGATGCGAGTGGCGAGCGGCTTAGAGCTTGGTTAGGCGTGACTAAAGAGCAATTTTACGACCCTAATTTGTTTGCCATTGTGCCTATGGGGTTTTGTTTTCCTGGCAGTTATTCCTCTGCAGATAAAAAGAGCGGTGATAAACCTCCCCGCCCAGAGTGCGCAGTAAAGTGGCGCAATGATGTTTTAGCCCAGCTTGAGCATATTGAGCTCACTTTACTTGTAGGAAAGTATGCAATTGAATGGCATCTAAAACAAAAAATTAGCGTTAGCCAATCAGTATCAAACTGGCAAACACGCTGGCCAAAAACGCTGGTAATGCCACACCCAAGCCCTAGAAATAACATTTGGTTAAAGCGGCATCCTGATTTTGAAACGTCAATTATTCCTCAATTACAACAGCGAGTCGCACAATTAATAATTCAGAACTAATCGACACCAGCAAATACTTGTAAGCTCACAATAACCTAAAAAATGACTGCCACATTAGCTTCGTTTAAGGCACTGTAATAGCACTTTAATTAACTTCCTTTTAGTGAGAACCCACGTGTACTTTTTAGATGGCGCCCTAGCGAGACAAATCGTTAAACGTACGATGAAAATTATTGGTCACAATATTAATGTGATGAACAATCATGGCGTCATTTTAGGCTCTGGTGAATCTCATCGTATTGGCGCCATCCATGAAGGCGCATTGCTTGCCATCAGCCAGCAGCGCACGGTTGAGATTAGCGCACAAAGTACAGGTACCCTCCAAGGCGTGAAACCTGGGATCAACCTGCCATTGCACTATAAAGGCGATATCATTGGCGTCATCGGCATTACAGGTGAACCTGAAAAGTTACGCAGTTATGGTGAACTACTCAAAATGACAGCCGAAATTATCGTAGAGCAAGCTAACACTATAGAACAAGCCCAGTGGCACTATCGACAAAAAGAGGAATTGATCATTGAATTGATCAAAACGGAGGGACCATTTACCTCCCATCAGCGGAACTGGGCCTCTCAGCTGAGTATCGATCTTGATGCACCTAGGGTTGTCGCTCTTATAAAAGTCCAAGCCGATGAAGAAGAGGTTGCTGCAAATTCAATGTTAAAACAAGTTCTCCACCTATTAGAGAACCCTTCAAGAGGTAATTTGGTCGCGATGACTTCAATGACCGAACTCGTAATTTTAAAGCCCGCCTTTCTTGATGGTAAAACCTGGGACCCCGTTCTAGAAAGCGAACGTATAGACCAATTACTTGCTCGGCTGCCCAAAACACTTGTTAGCCGCCTAAAAATATCACTTGGTCATTATTTCCCTGCAGCTGAAGATCTTAACCGTTCATACCAAACCGCTCTAGAAACCCTAGTTATTGGTCAACAAATGCAACCTAAGCAAAGTAAATACCTGTACGAAGATTATTCATTGTCTGTATTGCTATCTGGTCTAAAGGATAACTGGCGCGGTAAGGAACTACTCTCCCCTTACCAAGCTTTACTCATTGCAGATAAAAGTGGCCAACTAATTAAAACCTTAACGGCCTATCTGCAGCACTTTGGTGACTTACAGCAATGTGCCAATGTACTTTTTATTCATCGAAATACATTGCGCTACCGGCTCGAAAAAATCCAGAGGATCACGGGTACCAATATCAATCAACTCGATGGGCTTTTGCAACTTTATATTGGTCAAGTGGTGTTAAGCGAAAGCAGCTAATAATTCGATTTAATGAATAAAACCAGTGCTAACAACCTAAAGTTATGAATAACAAAGGTGTCTGATTTAACCGCCATCTTCGCAAATAAAATACCGTTAATAGCTAAAGGCTGTTATTACCGTTAAAAATGCTGTTCGTTAAATAAGTTGTACATTTTATAATGCAAAGATACGGATAATGCCACCGAAAACTCAAACGATTGATATTTGTTTTCAAAACACTTTTTGTGCGCACGCACAAAAAATATGACTTTTAACATTTAAAATTAGTGACTACAGCCAAAGAAATTTTCATTTCATCACCGCATAATATTTTGGCCTGAAATACCTTGGTCAGCACCTTTCATACAGTGCTCCCAATTTGGCTTAAACAACAAAACCTTACATATAAATAAAAAATACCCATACAGGGATACCCTATGAGCTTAGTACTGATCTTGCTGGCAGTGATCGCGTTTATCGTTATTGCTACTGCTAAATTTAAACTCCATCCATTTTTGACCTTGATCTTAGCGTCGTTCTTAGCCGCTTTTGCCTACGGTTTACCAAGTGCCGATATCGCTAAAACGATAACTTCAGGTTTTGGGGGGATTTTAGGCTACATTGGTTTAGTTATCGTATTAGGTACCATCATAGGTACGATTCTGGAAAAAAGCGGCGCAGCCATTACCATGGCCGATGTCGTCATTAAAGTACTAGGCAAACGCTTCCCAACATTAACCATGTCAATCATTGGTTATATCGTTTCTATCCCTGTATTTTGTGACTCTGGCTTTGTAATCTTAAACTCACTAAAACAATCGATGGCCAACCGAATGAAGGTCTCGAGTGTATCAATGAGCGTCGCTCTAGCAACAGGTCTTTACGCCACTCACACCTTTGTACCACCAACACCCGGTCCAATTGCAGCAGCGGGTAACTTAGGCCTTGAGTCAAATCTTGGTTTAGTGATTTTTGTAGGTATTTTTGTCGCAGCCGTAGCCGCGCTAGCCGGTACTTTATGGGCTAACCGTTTTGCTAACACGCAACCAGATGGTGAAGGTGCTGAAGAATTACTAAATCAAAAAGAAGACTTTGATAATCTAAAGCAAGCTTACGGCGAACTTCCAAGCCCTACTCGCGCATTTGCACCTATTTTTGTACCGATTTTACTTATCTGTTTAGGCTCTATCGCTAACTTCCCATCAGCGCCTATTGGCGATGGCATGTTATTTGAGTTTTTAGCCTTCTTAGGTCAGCCTGTTAACGCCTTAATGATTGGTCTATTGTTGTCATTATCACTATTAAAAGGTGACGATAAAATTAAAGAGTTTAGCGACCGCATTAGCCAAGGCTTAGTGGTAGCTGCGCCAATCTTACTTATCACCGGTGCCGGTGGTGCATTTGGTGCAGTATTAAAAGCCACTGATATTGGTACCTTCTTAGGTGAGTCACTATCTGCTTTAGGTATTGGTATCTTTATGCCGTTTGTGGTGGCTGCAGCGCTTAAATCAGCTCAAGGCTCATCAACTGTTGCATTAGTGGCAACATCAGCATTAGTCGCACCTATGCTAGGTGATATTGGTCTTGCCAGCGATATGGGCCGTGTTCTGACCGTTATGGCGATTGGTGCAGGTGCAATGACAGTCTCTCACGCAAATGACAGCTTCTTTTGGGTGGTCACTCAGTTTAGCCGTATGAGTGTTAAACAAGCTTATAAGGCGCAAACAATGGCGACACTGATCCAAGGTGTGACCGCAATGGCGATGGTATACCTACTAAGCTTAGTCCTACTATAACTAACCACTGCACCTAACTTGGCGAGCGCTAAACGATATTAAGCTCGCCAAGCTTCAACTCCTTTAAATACCTCAATGCTAGTCTGCCTCAACGTTGAATCTGACAGACTACCAATAGGAAAACCCATGAAAATTGTGATAGCCCCAGACTCATTTAAAGAAAGCTTAACCGCAATGGAAGTGGCAAATGAGATAGAACGAGGGTTTCGCACAGTGCTACCTAATGCCGAGTACGTCAAAATGCCTGTCGCAGATGGTGGTGAAGGTACCGTGCAATCTATGGTTGATGCCACTCAAGGTAGCATAATCAAAGTCAACGTAACTGGCCCTTTAGGAAACAAGGTTCAAGCCTTTTACGGCATTTTAGGCAATAACCATCCTAATAATAAAAAGACTGCTGTTATCGAAATGGCCGCGGCGTCAGGCTTACATTTAGCAGCCCTGAGTGATCGCAATCCACTTGTCACCACAAGCTATGGTACAGGGGAACTTATTGTAGATGCCTTAAACCGCGGCATTGAACACATCATTATTGGCCTTGGTGGCAGCGCAACAAACGATGGCGGCGCGGGTATGGCACAAGCTATCGGCGCTCATTTACTTGATGCATCAGGTAAAGCCATAACAAGTGGTGGTGCAGCATTAGCACAACTAGCAGCAATTGATTTAACAGATCTTCATCCACTTATTGCAAAGTGTAGTTTTGAAGTCGCTTGTGACGTTAACAATCCATTGTGCGGAGAAAAAGGGGCGTCCGCCATTTTTGGCCCACAAAAAGGCGCGACGCCAAAAATGGTTGAGCAACTCGACACAGCCCTAGCCCACTATGCAGATATTATCGCCCAAACTGGCATTGTCGATAACCGAAGCTATCCTGGAGCGGGTGCTGCAGGCGGTATGGGCTTAGGCGTAATGGCCTTCTTAGGCGCCGAACTAAAACCGGGCATAGATATTGTAATGCAAACAGTTAACTTAGCTAAAGCAGTTAAAGGTGCCGATCTAGTGATAACAGGTGAAGGACGTCTTGATAGTCAAACCTTACACGGTAAGACGCCAATGGGTGTGGCGGCAGTTGCCAAAGCACAACATATTAAGGTTATCGCTATTGCAGGTTGCGTAAGTGATGATGCTAACATTTTACTACAACATGGTATTGACGCTTTGTTCTCTATTACTCCAAGAGCATTACCATTAGCCGAAGTGTTAGCCAGTGCTAAGCATAACCTTTACTGTACTTCTAAAAATATCGCCGCCTTGTATGCATTAGCTACGAATAAATAATCATTATTTGGGCGCATAGTGGCGCCCCCTTCTCTTTCATCGCCAGCATTGCCCCTAGCCCTTTTACTCTTGCGCTAACTGAGATAGTCTATTTAATGTAATACCAATAGGTGTAAGACTAGCCATTATGGTTTTTATGCTTGAAGCACTAAACAGCATAAAGTAAAGTGGCCTCCCATTTTGAAAGGCTGTAATAACAGCGCGATAAGTAGAGATTGATAGCCCAATGACACTAAGACAAGCGACCGCTTCTGAAGAGGCATTACTGCGAATTTTTACAGTTCCAGAAGCTCCAGACTCAACCCTTAGTGTGATTGAACAGAATATCTCGCAAAACCTTATGGGTTTTTTGCAAGAGAGCGTTGTTGCAGTAGAAAAGCCACTTTCAGAAGTCGAATTAGATTTTCAGCAATACCATATCCCTGCATCACCGCAGTTTGTGTCTGATTATGCCGACAATATGATGAAGACGCTCGTTGCTCATTCAGTGCATACTTCGGCGCCTAGCTTTATTGGTCACATGACTTCAGCGCTACCTTACTTTGTGTTACCACTATCAAAAATGATGGTTGGCCTTAATCAGAACTTGGTCAAAATTGAGACATCTAAAGCATTCACACCTCTAGAGCGCCAAGTTCTAGGTATGATGCATCACTTAGTTTATACCCAAGATGAAAGCTTCTACCAAAGCTGGATGCATAGCGCCAATGTATCGCTAGGTGCATTTTGCTCTGGCGGCACCGTTGCTAACATCACAGCCTTGTGGACTGCTCGTAATCAGCTATTAAAAGCTGATGGTGATTTTAAAGGTGTTTCAAAGCAAGGGCTTATTAAAGGTCTACGTCACTACGGCTACGATGATTTGGCTATATTAGTCTCTGAGCGTGGTCACTATTCTTTGGCTAAAACAGCCGATTTGTTAGGCGTGGGCCGCGAAAATATTATTCAAGTTCCGACATTAAACGACAACAAAGTTGATGTGGTAAAAATGCGAGAAATCGCTTCACAACTTACACAAGCCAACATAAAAGTTATGGCAATTGTTGGTGTTGCGGGCACTACAGAAACCGGCAATATCGATCCACTCAATGAACTGGCCGATTTGGCGGCTGAGCTTAATTGTCACTTCCATGTTGATGCAGCTTGGGGCGGTGCCAGTCTATTATCAAATAAATATCGCTATTTACTTGCGGGAATTGAGCGCGCAGATTCTGTCACCATTGATGCCCATAAGCAGATGTATGTGCCAATGGGCGCGGGGATGGTGCTATTTAAAGATCCTACCTTTGCCAATGCCATTAAGCATCATGCTGAATATATTTTACGTCAGGGTTCAAAGGATTTAGGTAGTCAAACGTTAGAGGGCTCCCGCCCCGGTATGGCGATGCTAGTTCATGCTTGTCTTAAGGTGATTGGCCGTGATGGCTATGAGATCTTAATCAATAATAGCCTTGAAAAAGCACGTTACTTTGCCGACTTAATTATCGAAGAAGCTGATTTCGAGCTCGTTTCTCAACCAGAGCTGTGTCTTCTAACCTACCGTTATGTGCCGCGCAGCGTACAAATCGCGATGGCTAAAGCCCGAGAATTAGGTGACACTGAAACATTGAGCAAATTTAACCAATTGCTTGATGGCTTAACCAAGTTTGTGCAAAAGACTCAGCGTGAACAAGGTACATCGTTTGTGTCTCGAACTCGAATAAACCCAGAAAACCACCAGCTAATGAATATCAAGGCAGTGGTATTTAGAGTGGTATTGGCAAACCCATTAACCACTCATGAGATCTTACAGCAAGTACTTACCGAACAAACTCAAATAGCTAATAGCGATACGCGTTTCTTACCTAAGCTGTTAGAACTCGCGCAAAGCTAAACCTATTAACAGCGGACTCGATCAAATCGATTTATTATCGAGTCTCGCTGCAATAGGTTAGTAATTAACAGCCCTTACAATTGCCACTTTTAAGATCAAACTCTACAACATTCCCCTGTTTATCCAGCGACAAATGGCAGCACTCTTCATACAGCCCCCGTAAGCGCTCACGAGACTTTTGCACTCGAGACTTAAGTGTTGAATAACTAATACCATGTTCAGCGGCATAGTCCTTTTGAGATTGTCCATGGAGATCAATTGCAGTTAATAAAGCAGAGCTATCTTCAGGTAATGCGTTGATAAAAGGTTCAGTACAACGAGAAAGCGCCTGCTCAGTACTTTCCTGACTTTGTTCATACCATAACTCTTCGCCCTCAATTTTCGCTGCACGACCACGCTTACGATAAAAGTCAATGATGGCGTTATTGGCAATTTGATAAAGCCAAGACTTAATTTTTGCCTCAGACTGTACCGAGTGCAGATTATCAAAAGTCTTAATCAAAATTTCTTGCAAGAGATCATCAACATCATCTGGATTTGACACTTTTGCATGAAGAAATGCTTTAATCTTATTTCGGTATTGTTGCCAAATGGATTCTATATTCATTAACGATTATCTGTTTATCAATCAATTGTAATGGCTTAATCTTAGCTTTCGCTGATATTTAACTATTATTAGCGTTCACATGAGTTTTGCTCCGCATTAACGATAAAGTCATGCAGCTATTCGGTGCTAGTTTCTATTTCACCTTGCTCATTTTGCCAAGCAGCAAAACCACCAGCTAGATTCAGCACTGGCTTTAATCCCATATCATGCGCTTGCTTAGCAGCGTAAAGTGACCTTAAGCCATGGGCGCAATAAAACACGTAGGTTTTATCTAGATTAAATATAGGGTTATGCACCGGACAACTAGGGTCAATTAAAAACTCTAGCATGCCACGCGGGCAAGTAAACGCGCCTGGAATAACGCCAAGCTTGTCACGCTCAGATGCTTCTCTCACATCAACAAAAACGTAATCGTCATTTTGATAAAGCGCCTTTGCTTGTTCAATGTTGATATCTTTTACCACTTCACGAGCTTCAGCTGCTATCGCTTGAATGCCCTTAATAATGTTTTGAGCCATTTGTGTTCTCCTCTCTCGCTAACTTAAGCCAAACAAGTTAAGTTAGTTGGACAATTAGCGAGATAATAATTAAATTCTTTAACTTTTGTAGAGCCATGCTAAACCTTAATAATTAGTTTTGTAACTGACTGATTGCGCTATTTAGCAATTCAAATGAAGCTTGGATCTGCTCGAGTGGCGCGGCAAAATTGAGGCGATAAAAGTTCTCATCACTTTCACCAAACCAAGTACCTGGTGTTAGTGCCAATTTCGCTTTTTGAGTCAATAAGCTTTTTAGCTCAGTAGAATCGAGTTGTAAGCCGCTAAAATCGAGCCAAATTTGGTTAGTGCCTTCTGGTTGGTAGAATTTAACTTGTGGCAATTGCACAGTTAAATACTCGGTGATCCAATCTCGGTTAGCTTGGGTGTAATCTAAAAACGCCTCAAACCACGGCATCCCCTGCTGATACGCAGCAATCGTTGCGTAGGTAGTAAACGCATTGCCGTGATCGAGTGCCATAGAGCTAACGCTTGCTTTAACTTTATCTTTAATATCAGTGTTATCACTGTAAATATAGCCATTTGAAATACTGTTTAAACCAAAGTTTTTTGCTGGCGAACCAATAATCGAAATACTCTGATCATAGCCAAGTTCAGTAATGCTAGTAAATTCATTACCAGCAAAAATAATATCGGCATGCACTTCATCGCTGATAATCAAGGTCTGATACTTTTTAGCAATAGTGACTAACTTCTCAAGCTCTGCCTTTTGCCATACGCGCCCAACTGGATTATGCGGATTACATAGCAGTACAATTTTTACATCGCCTTGCTTTAACTTGTTTTCAAAATCTTCAAAGTCCGCCTCATAGCGGCCATTCTGTACTTTTAATGTATTACTCACTGCGGTTCTGCCAGCCGATTCAATTAAACGGCGGAACTGGTGATACACAGGAGTTTGAATAAGTACGCCATCCCCCTTTTCCGAAAATTCACGAATAAGTATGCCTATCGCACTTAACACACCAGGTACTTGTACGAAGTTCGCTGGTTCCAGAGTTAATTGATGACGCAGGTAATTCCAATGGCTAATCGAGCTAAACACCGTTTCTGAATCAAATTCATAGGAATAGGTTTCTCTATCGATAAGGCTATTCATCGCTGCAGTAATAGCAGGCGCGATAGGAAACTCCATGTCTGCTATCCAGTAAGGTACGACTTGGTCAGTACCGTACACTTGGTTGAGCATCTTGCTATCACTCTTAATAAATTTATGCGTACTTTGGCTATTATTTGGGGTCGCTTTGAACATATTTTTCTCCGATACTTAATCGTCTATGTCACTAGGACGCGATTAAAGAAAAAAAGACGCAAAATACGTTAAATTATTTTTGAGGCGAATATCGACCAGTAGTCATTCGACCTTTAAAACTGACACAGTTGTGGCACATGTTAGGTATAAGGGAGGATGGTTTGAACTTAAGTATTCAACGTTGAATGTTCGTTTAGAATGTTTATGGTTAAGAGCCAGTGATAGGCTGTTGCAGCGAGAGGAAATTAGCTAACATGCTTAAGCTCTTTAACGTAAGCACTATAACTTGGTTCAGTAACTAAACTCGCTATAAGCCCACGTTCATAAATGAGCGATATTAAACCGCACTTCTAACTATGCGGTATCAAGCGCATTGTAAATGCAGACACTCTGATTTTGGCTTAAAATCGATAACGCCTTGACGGCCCACTTCAATATCACAGTAAGTCATCAGTAAATCTTTAAATTTTACTCGACCTCGTTGAATGCGGCTTTTAGTCGCTGAAAGTGACATACCAAGTTTATCGGCGACTTCTTGCTGAGGTAAACCATCAAGCTCTGACAGCAACATTGGCTCACGATACTTTTCAGGTAAGCAATCAAACATAGGCCGTAAACACTCAGCCATTTTTTGCACCGCTGCTAGCTCTTCAATTTCATCTACCAAGGTATCAGGAAGTTCATCAAAAGCTTGCCTACTACGATAAAAATCCATAATCACATTGTGTGTGATCCGATAAAGCCAACTCTTCAAGCTATCACGGGAGTTAAGTTGATGCAGCTTCGCACTGGCTTTGATGTATACCTCTTGTAAAATATCATCTACAGCATCTTTATCATCAATGTTCTTCAGCACATAGTGCCTTAGCTGTTCTTTATGTTTAAGCCAATCAGTTAACATCATTACCTCGATATTCGCATTCATGCCATTGATTATAATTCGACAATACCAGAAATACAATAACACATAAATAAACAAACGGTATTCATGCTCATTGCTCAAGCAGCTGCAGAGATCCTTTGCCTAAAGCAATCGAAAAAACCATTCCAAATGTGGATTAACAATCTGTTAGACTAAGACAAATACTGATAAAAATAGAAATGTCATGCTTGGAACATTAAGAAAAATGCGCAGCCACTTAGATGAGAATAACGTGGTGCAATATCAACTACCTGTTGGCGAAGAGTTATTGGATCTTAATCCGCTAATTGGCAGTCAGTTAACTCTGACTCATACAGGGAAAATCCTTTGCTGTAACTGCGGCAAAAAAACCAAGAAGAGTTATTCGCAAGGCCATTGTTACGTGTGTATGCAGAAGCTTGCAAGCTGCGACATGTGCATCATGAAGCCAGAAACCTGTCACTTTGCTGCAGGGACTTGCCGCGAGCCATCTTGGGGTGAAGCGAACTGCTTTGTACCGCATTATGTGTATCTGTCGAATACTTCCGGTATTAAAGTAGGTATTACCCGCCATACTCAGCTGCCAACGCGTTGGATAGACCAAGGCGCAACTCAGGGCTTACCTATTTTTAAAGTGGAAACCCGCTTACTATCTGGATTAGTAGAAACCGCATTAGCAGAGTTAATCGCCGATAAAACAAACTGGCGTACTATGCTTAAAGGCAATGCAGATGACATCGATTTAAAAGAGCAAGCGGCAACGCTTATTCCACAAATCGCAGAGCGCTTGCAAGTTATTACTGCCGAGCATGGTGAATTTTCTGTGACGCCGTTAGATGAGTCTATCCAAACTATTAACTATCCAGTTGAGACCTTCCCCACCAAAATCAGCTCACATAATTTTGATAAAAACCCAGAAGTATCAGGCATATTACTAGGTATAAAAGGCCAGTATTTAATTTTTGATACTGGAGTGATAAACATGCGTAAGTTTGGCTCTTACGAGATAAGTGTAAGCCTATAATAAGCTGAAGTAGAAAGATTTTATCGGCTCATTTAATAGAGGTTGCAATAAAGCGACCAATGATAACGAGCCGATTTAATTTTTCGCCCCTTTAGCCATTATCTGTAATTTAGCTTTTTTAGTCGCTCCAACGACTCCAAGAGTTTGACTACCAACGCTATCATAAGTCAATTCTATAGACTTTAAATCTCCACTTGGCACACTCATACTACGGCTTGAGACCCCCTTGGTTAACACGCCAAGGTTATTGATCTTTTTATTACTGCCGTCAATCATATTAAAAACCACTTGATCTAAATTCACAGTGCCTTGAATGCATTTAAGCTTAATATGACTTATCCGCTGTTGTGCCTTTTTCACCTTAACTTTATCGGTTTCAGTTTTATAGCTAACTGTTTTCTCGCCAATTTTTTGCCAATCATCAGCAACAGCCTGGCCAACAATGAGCGCAAATAGAAATGCCGTAAGATTTATCCATTTCATCTATTGTCCTTAGGTAGTCCTGTATACTTATCTCCTAAAGAAAATATAGTCCTGCTTAACGTAAATGAAAATTATCACTTTTAAAATCGCTCAAATTTAATCATAAAAGCCTTTTAATCTTGGAAGCTAGTGTACCGGTACAGGTTTTAACATACTTGACAGTAACTCCTCAAAACGTTGTTCTCGCTGCTCAGTCGTTTTATCCAACTCAGTAAAACCTTGGGCTAATACACGCCAAACTGGCATAGGGCTCATAGGATTAAATAGCGCGACTAGCACTGAGCCTTTCTCATACTTATCATCAACACCTGCGGTAGAAAGCCCTGCTACTAATCCCGCTTTCTTTAATATCTCTTTATCACTCATTTCTGATTCTAAAGCCAAACCATAACCGACTAGAACACTAGGGGTTTCATTTTGATTTGCTAAGTGATAACCCTTTTTTTGCATTACATTAGTGATGGCTTTTTGCATATGTTGAATAACCATTTCACTATCTACAGTATCATTTGCGTGAACAGCAAACATAGTTGGATGCCAACTAAAAGCTTTTGAGTGGCTATTAATTAAACTCAAATCGCCACTTATAACCATAGTTGTTCGAGTCGCAGATGCTCGCTCAGCACTATCTGTTGAACTGCACGCCGTTAATAGCGACAATCCAAGTACAACTATCGAGATATATTTATTCATCATCAGTGTAAAGCCCTCCTAATATCGTTCTGTAGAATAACCGCTTAAACATTAACCTAACCTGACTATCACTGACTGTCGAACTTATCTCGCT
This sequence comes from Shewanella marinintestina, assembly GCF_023283845.1. GTDB lineage: Bacteria > Pseudomonadota > Gammaproteobacteria > Enterobacterales > Shewanellaceae > Shewanella > Shewanella marinintestina. The sequence continues at coordinate 27,861 of NZ_JAKILC010000020.1, read as the reverse complement.
TTTAGTTTTGCTTAAATCGAATCTCACTCATTTAATATTTAGACAAACGCTATATTTTCAGCTACTTTAAATTTGACAAGGATGTTAACAACGTTAGACAAAAGGATTCTGTCTTGACTACTCACGCAATGAATGCGCTTATCCCCTCTTATCAAAGTTTCAAGCAACTTATTGGCAAAACGGTCAATGTTGAAGACTCCCAAGGTAATCAACTTGAACTCATAATAGATGAAATTGTTACCGGCTCTGCCCACTGTCAAGACTATGAGAGCTTTACCACACGCCTTAAAGACACCTTACCAAATCGTGTGCCCCAAGGGTGTTACACCTTCAGTCATCCAATCATTGGCAAACAGTGGCTATTTTGCTCAGCCATCTCAGAAACTCAATATGAGATCGTGATCAACAGAGAAGTGGAGCTTAAGGTATGAGTTGTGCAGCTACTCTATTTTCCGCTCTCCACTCCATCAGCAGATACACTTCGTCCGTCTGCGTTTTTAACTTAAAGCCTAAACGCTCATATAGCACTCTAGCTGGGTTATTTCGCTCCACATGTATGCTCACGGTTAAACCTAAGGCTTCAGCTTCAATAAATAACTGTTCCAACAGACAACTGGCAATCCCGATCCCTCGATACTCAGGCATCAAAGAGATATCGACAATACGGATCTCTTGGTGTTCGTCCAGCCAGTAATCAACAAACAGGCGACCGACCGCTTGATTTTGGAAATAGATAATGTCGAATTTATCAGTGCTGTAATGCTGACAATAGTAGTGGTACTGAGCACTGAACTGCTCAGATAGAAAAAGATTTAATTGCGACTCAGGCCAATTAGCTGCGGCAAACTCATCGCGGCGAACAGAGGTATAGAGCTGCAGTAAAAAGGGCAAGTCTGCTTCGCTATGAGCCTTGAGTTCCAGTGAAGCGAGTTGTAAACCATCCATGTTAGGTCACCTATATGTTGTCGGTGGATTGTACCCAACATACTAAAAAAGATGAAAATAACAAGATTAGGAGAGTAACAATGTCAGAACCTTTTATCGGCGAGATCAAGATGGTGGGGTTTAACTTTGCCCCTGTTGGCTATGCAAAATGTGACGGTGCATTAATCGCTATCTCACAAAACCAAGCCATGTTTTCTCTGCTTGGCACTCAATTTGGTGGCGATGGCCGTACTACGTTTGGTTTACCCGAGCTCCGCGGTCGCACTCCAATGCACCAAGGATCAGGACCAGGACTCACACCTAGAAAAATGGGAGAAAAGTCAGGGAGCCAAACCAACACGTTAAATATTAACCATATGCCCTCTCATGTGCACTCGCTAACGAATATAGAGGCACCGATCTCTGCTGAGCTCGGGATCAGTATTCCCGCTTCAAGCGAGAATGCCACACAAGACTCACCGATTGATAACTATATGGCGACGGCGATTTCAGGCTCGCGCGCAGTACCCTCATATGCTTCTGAGTCAAATGGCAATATGAAACCCTTTAAAGCACAGCTCAATACCACAGCCCAACTCAGTGGCAATACTCAGCCAACTGGCCATAACAGCGCCGTAAACAACTTACCACCTTATCAGGTGGTCAACTTTATTATCGCGATGCAGGGACTTTTCCCTTCAAGAAGTTAACGATAATACATTCACTAAGTCCCCAGAGCAGTTTACCTGCTCTATTTTAATATTGACCAGGATGACACCATGGACAGGCTATCACTCCCCACAATGACACTTTTTGCATCGGCTCTCTTCTCCCCATTAGCGTACAGTGCTGCCGATGTGGACTTTACAGGTGTGGCAGCAAATGCAAGCCTTGGTCAACCGTATGTTCATGGAGACTTTACTTTCGACCAAGATGTCAGTGGGTCGGGAGAGGAGTTTATTGGCTTGATAAGTGGTGGAGCCATAGGTAACGACGATGCTGGCAATAACTCAAATATTATTAATTTTTTCACTACTGATGGCAGTGAATTTAGCCTAGTCACCTTTCAACTAGAGTTCGCAGGCGGGGATGATATCTACAGAGTCTCTGCCTATAGGGATAATAGCTTAATTGGCACTGAATCATGGGATCAAACTGGGCTTACCGGATTTCAAACATTTACACCAGCAACCAGCCATTTCGAAAATATTGACGAGATAAGAATTGGAAACAATGAGAATGTCGCTGGATACATCTTAATCAACTTAGATAATATTGATGTGAGCCCTGCTGTTATTCCCAACGCCGTCCCAATAACCGCTAACCTCAATGGTGATAGCTTTACTTATAGTGAAGGTGACGGAAGTCAAATAATAGATCAAGGGACTGTAGCCACTGTCACCGATGGTGACAGCGCAGATTTCAATGCCGGTAACCTAACCCTCACTATTACCTCAGGTGAGGATGCCGCTGAAGATATCCTCTCTATTGATACTAGTGGCACAGTATCTTTAGCTGGTACAACAGCGGGAAGTAACGTCGCTATCACCGGCCCTGGCACAATAGGAACTTTGGCCAATAACATTGCCGCGGGCAATGACTTTGTCATCAACTTAAACTCATCAGCCACCCCAGCTCATGTCCAGACTTTAGTACAAGCATTAACTTACCAAAACAGCGATACTGATAACCCAACCACTGGCGCAAGAAATGTCCGTTTAACTATTAATGATGGTGATGGTGGCACATCAGCTAATGCTGATATCACAGTGACAGTTGCTACTGTTAATGACAACCCAAGCCTGAGCAATCTCGCTGGTGATAATCTTAATTACAGTGAAGGTGATGGTAAGCAAAATATCGACATATCCGCCAATGCGACGGTTACCGATGTAGATTCAATTAACCTCAATAGCGGCACACTGATGGTTACAATCCCCACCAATAAAGATGCTAGTGAAGATATTCTTGGTTTTGACAACACTGTCACCACAACAGGGTTAGCGAGTGCCAGTATCACCATTAGCGCGACCAATATCGGTACCCTTACCAACGCCATATCTGAAGGAAACGACCTTACCGTCACCTTCAACGCCAGTGCCACACCTGCCCTAGTACAGTCACTGGTGCGCGCAATCACCTATGAAAATAGCGATAATCTTGCCCCTACTGAGTCAACGCGAACGGTACGCTTTCTCCTCACAGATGGGGATGGTGGCAGTAGTGGTAATATCGATACCACAGTCGTAGTAAGCGCTCTCAACGATCTGCCTGTGGGCACTAATAACACACTACTGCCCAACGAGGGACAAGTGCTTACCATAGCAACAGCTGACTTTGGTTACAGCGATCCTGAGGGCGACACGCTCAACTATATAACCTTAACTGCAGCCCCTGTTAATGGCAGTTTATGGATAGATAGTGATAGCAGTGGCACGATTAATAATGCCGAATCTGCACTAGCAACCAATGCCACGATAAGTAAGGCCAACCTAGATTCAAACCTTCTTAAATATCTTCCAAATGGCAGTACTAGCTCAATCTTTGGTTTTAATGTTAATGATGGAACTGGTGATGCAGCAGGTGATAACACCATGACCCTCACGGTTAATGCTCAGCCTACTGTGACCATTAATCAAAGCAGTGGTCAAAACGATCCAACCAACAATGCCACCGTAGTATTCGATGTGCTCTTTAATGAGTCTATTTCTGGCTTTGACGTAACAGATATCAACCTGAGCGGTGATGTCACTGCCAGTGTTACCTCTGTTTCAGCAAGCTCAGGTACTAGCTTTACAGTTACAACCAATATCAGTGCCAACGAAGGTGACATTATTGCTCAGGTGTTAGCAGGAGGCGTAACAGATACATTTGGCGCAACCAACCAAGCCAGCACCAGTACAGATAACACCATTGAGTATGATATCACCGCGCCAGCAACTCCCGCAGCCTTAGATATGAGTACCAGCTCAGATACAGGTAGCAGTGACAGTGATGATATTACCTCAGATCAAACCCCTGAGATTTCAGGTAATGGTGAAACAGGCGCAACCCTTACCCTCTTTAGTGACACAGATAACGATGGAATTTTAGATGGTGGAGAAGTATCAACAACCACAAGTGTCAGCAGTGGAAGCTGGTCTACATCTATGCCCACTCTGTCCAGTACAAGTCATTCGATTAAAGCCTTTCAAACCGATGCTGCAGGTAATGACTCACCTGTAAGCACAGCTTTGAGTATTGAAGTGGATACCAGCGCGCCTTCAGGTCATAGCGTGGCAATCACCCAAAATCCGGTCAACAGCAGCAATGAAGATGCTATCAGCTTCACTTTCACCGCTGGTGAGGTTGCTAGCCTGTATGCCTATAACCTCAGTAGTTCAGGTGGTGGTACACCCATTACCGGTAATGGTAATTTAGCCACGGCCACAGACACCATAGACAATATTGATGTAAGCAGCCTTGAAGATGGCACTCTCAACCTTAGCCTAATACTAACCGATATTGCAGGGAACAGTGCGAGTGCGGTTAATGACAGCAGCACCAAGGACAGTACTGCGCCAACTGGCCACAGTGTCAGTATTGATCAAGGCATTATCTTAGAATCAAATGATAACGCACTAAGCTTCACGTTTACGGGGGCTGAAGCAGGAGCAAGCTTCGCTTACACCATCAATTCCAGTGGTGGAGCTGGCGTCAATGGCACTGGCACTTTAGCCTCAGCAAGTGACAGCATCTCCAATATCGATGTGACCTCACTCAGTGATGGCACGTTGACCCTTTCTGTTGTAGTCACAGATATAAACGGAAATTCAGCTGCAGCGGTAACTGACACCGTCACTAAAGATGCCTTAGGTCCAATAGTTCAATCAGTGGCCTTAAATACAGGCCACTTAAAAGCGGGTGAAACCATCACAGTCTCAGTACAGTTTGATGATAACGTTATTTTAACTGGTTCTAACTCCACCGCCACTCTCTTAATTGGTGGAGCAAGTCGAACGGCAGTTTATGCCAGTGGACATAACTCATCCAACTTGACCTTTAGTTATGATGTTATTAGTGGAGATAATGACAGCGATGGTGTCACTCTAACATCAGTTCAAAGCAACTCAGATGCAGCTCAAGATGCCAACGGAAACGCTGTAGACTTTAATTTTATAGCATTAACAGAAACAAATTTGTTGGTCGATACGCTGGCTCCAGCATCGGCAACACCGCTTCAACCATCACAAACCATTAATGCCGATAGCATCAGCTTAACTCAAACCGATTACCCAGAAGATGGGATCACCATTGTTGCACTCTCCGATAGCGATGCTAATGGTATTGCCGACAGTAATACACCTTTAGCCAGCAGTAGCACCAATTCGGGGTCATGGTCACTGACACTCAACCTTAACCAAGATTCTGATAATCACTTTGTATTACGTAGCCAAGATACTGCGGGCAATATTTCAGATGTGGCCATAGGAAGTTTTCTTGAAGATTCTATCGCTCCAGATAATGCCGTCATCTTAAGTCCAATATCTCCAATCTATCAATCCACAACAGCCATCACCATTGAAGGGAGTCAGAGTGAAAATGGCGTATCGGTCGGTCTCTATCAAGATGCGGATAACAATGGTATCGCCGACAATAATACAGCTGTTACATCGAGTATTGTTACGGCAAATAGCTGGAATATCAGCCTCTCGTTAGCCGATAACACGGAGACTAACTATGTAGTTATCGCTAAAGATAGCGCAGGTAACAGTGCTCAAGCTGTCAATCTTGTTACATTAACCCATGACAATATTGCACCAAGTGCAGACATCACATCGATCACAAGTGTCGATACCACGCCATCGCTTACAGGTACTGTGACCGATGCAGGAGGAATAGCTAGCTTATCTTTCACTTTGGAGGCTGACGACAGCACCATACTTGGGCCTTTCGATGCCGACAGTTTCAGTGATATCAACAGCGGTAACTGGTTAGATAACGAGCTAGCAGACAGCTTAAATGAAGGTGTTTATGACGCCCACCTCTCACCAGTCGATCTTGCTGGCAACACCCAAGTGGTCACCATTTCCAACGCAGTGACCATAGATACGTCAGCCCCCGTTAACTACGAAGTAGAGATAAAACAAGAGTATATTGACGCTAATAATGAGTCTGCACTTAGCTTTATCATCACAGGAGGCGTTAGTGGGGAAAGCTATGTCTATCAGATAAGTGATGGTAGCAACTCAATTACTGGCAGCGGTATCATTAGCAGTGACCCTCAGAGCGTGAGCGATATTAATGTCAGCGGCTTAAATGAAGGCACACTTACGCTAACCCTCTCATTAACCGATGAAGCAGGAAACCAAGGTGCTGAAGCCACAGATAGTGTACATAAAGCATATAACTTCACTCCGGTTATCACAGGTGTTCCAGCCAGCTCTGTCGATGAAGATAGTCTTTATAGTTTCACTCCAACGCTACTTGATACCGACAATGGTGACACTCACAACTTTACGATCAGTAATAAACCAAGCTGGGCAAGTTTTAACAGCGCCAATGGTAGTTTGTCAGGTACACCTACCAATGACGATGTGGGCATAAACAGTAATATCATTATCAGCGTCACCGACAGCACAACCGCATCTGCAAGTTTGCCAGCATTTAGTATCGAAGTGATCAATATCAATGATACTCCGACCCTAAGCAGTACTCAGTTTGAAGCATTAGAGGACACTGAACTGGTATTTAGCCTAGATCCAAAAGATGATGAAGGCGACAAGTTAACTATTAGCCTAATTAATCAGCCTCAACAAGGCTCCCTTGACACAAGTGGCACTAAATGGACATATCAAGCCAATGAAAACTTCCACGGTAATGACAACTTCACTGTCACCGTGAGCGATCAACAATCCAGTTCATCCCCTATTAAAGTGAGCATCAAAATACTTCCCGTAAACGACGCTCCCTATGCACAAGATGACACCTTTGATCTCGACTATACACCAAGCGGAGAGTACCGTTTACCTGTATTAGCCAACGATGAAGATATCGATGAAGATATACTCTCCCTCGTCAGTGCAGAGTCGAGCTTAGGCAACGTAGAAATAGAAAATGAACAGTTACTACTGACCTTAAGTTCAGGTATGACTGGCGATATTAACTTAAGCTACTTAATTGTTGATCCTGATGGTGAAAGCAGCCAAGCAGAAGTAAATCTGCAAATCACTCCTAACAATGAGGCTCTGCCCACACTAACTGTACCAGAGGCTGTAAGCGTCCAAGCTCAAGGCTTATTCACACGCGTCGATCTAGGTGTTGCTACGGCATTTGACAGTGAAGGAGAACCTCTACCTGTCAGCCTTAAATATGGTCAACCTCTATTCCAACCCGGTCGTCACCTTGTCTACTGGGAAACCACTGACAACAATGGCAACACGAAAGTCGCAAGCCAACAGGTGGACGTTTATCCCTTGGTTAACTTCCATAAGGATCAATTGGTTTTAGAAGGTACATCAGCGTTTGTCACTCTATCTTTGAATGGTGACTCACCACAATACCCGGTTGTTATCGACTTTGTTCTTGAAGGAAATGCACAAATAGATGCAGATTACCGCCTGACTAGCCAGCAAGCAGTCATCACATCAGGAAGAGAAGTCACATTAGAAATTGCGATCCTTAATGATGAGATTAGTGAATCCGATGAAAAGTTAGAACTGGTTCTCGATGATGTCGTCAATAGTGGTTATAAACCCAACCATATTTTGCATATCGTCAACCACAACGTTGCTCCTCAGGTATCGCTAGATGTCACTCAAAATGGTGAGCAGAGCGTTATACTCTCTAAAGATGGAGGAGAGATCAGCATTACAGCTAAATACTTGGATATTAACCAGAATGACCAGTTGAGTATCCTATGGGACTTTAACAATATACAAATCCAAGATTTAGACCCATCAAACGACGTTATACGTTTTGATCCTACCGATGTTGAACTTGGCTACTACCAAATAAAAGTAGAGGTATCAGACGGACTATTAACGACTCTGGCTCAGCACAACCTAAATCTAGTATCAAACTTACCCACACTCGATAATACAGACAGTGACGGCGACATGATCCCTGATAACATTGAAGGTTTTGGTGACGATGATCTCGATGGTATTGCTAACTTCATGGATGCATTACCAAGCTGTAATGTTCAGCCTGAAAGTGAAGATGAACAAGCGCAATACCTTATTGAAGGAGAAGCAGGGGTATGTATTGAAGTAGGCAGCATTGCCATTGGTGGCAAACAAAACACCCTCCTCCTTGATGAAAGCGATATATTACCAGCAGACAGTGAATATCGTTTTACCAGTGGCGTATTTGATTTTGTCGCCAGTGGACTGCCTGTTCAAGGCAATCAATACCGTATTGTTATGCCACTTACAAATGCCATCCCTAATGATGCTGTTTATCGAAAATACAATAAAGCTAACGGGTGGTACAACTTTGTTGAAGATGACAATAACCACATATACAGTACTTTAGGTGAACCCGGATACTGCCCTTCACCTGGAGAAAGTAGCTGGCAAATAGGCTTAATTGAAGGTGCTTGGTGTGTTCAGTTAACCATCGTTGATGGCGGACCAAATGATGATGACGGTGAAGCTAACTTCAACATTACAGATCCCGGTGGCATAGCCACAACCAATATAAATAACTTATCTCCAGAGGCAAACGATGACGCACTTGAATTGTTCGAGACTAGCTTACTGATCTTCGACCCAACATTAAATGATAATGACCCAGAAGGAGGCAGCCTTACGCTCCAGAGCGTTCAAGGACGGCTTGGCGCTGCGAATATTAACAATTATGGGATATTGGAATATCAAGCACCGAAAGGCTATTTGGGCGACGACGAAGTACGCTATACCGTTATCGATGATGCGGGAAATAGTGCCACTGCACTAATTTACATTTCTGTAAAAGTGAATCTAGCACCGATAACGGTAAACGATAATGCATCGACTAATGACAGAACGAGCATCATTGTAGATGTGCTCTCTAATGACATTGATAGCCAAAATATCAGTCTGACTTTTGTTAGTGCGGAAGTTGGTTTTGCTAGCATTACGGCTGATAACCAAATTCAATATACTCCAAAGCAAGGTTTCGAAGGTGTAGACAAGGTGACTTACGGTGTTAAAGACCAACTTGAGGCTGAAGCAGAAGGAGTACTTAACGTGACAATAAATGCTTATAAAGAAATCACTATTACAAATGAAAGCAGTGGCGGTTCAATTAACATCCTTGCGCTAGTTGCTTTACTCACTATAGGATTATTCAGACACTGTAAACGGCCAATATCAATCCTTATGTTTAGTTTAATTGTCTGTAGTCCAGCTCAAGCTGAGTGGATTGCTAACATGCAAACAGGCTATAGCAAAACATCAACGACGCTAACGCAAACTCAGCTAGAGAGTGCAGGAATAGATGATAATGAAATATCAACAGACCCAAACGATTTTAGCTGGGGCATAGGCATTGCATATAAGATAACCTCAAATTGGCAAGTCAATCTTGGTTATCAAAATCTAGGTGACTATCACTTCAACGCCAAAGGTTTTACTCTTTTCCCTGAGCAAGCTGCTAAACAGGTTTCTCACCTAGGGCCACTATCAGCAGCGGGCTTTGATATAGGCATGAGCTATGTTTGGCAATTCAATGAACCTATAGGCTTGAAAGTTGGTGGTGGTATCTGGTTCTGGAAAAGCGACATAATTAGCTTTGTAAATCAACAGCTCACAACAACTAGCAGTAACGGATATGACCCTTTTAGCGATATATCATTATATTGGACCTTAAGCCCAAACTGGCAAATAGAGCTTGGTTGGCAACACTTCATTATCGATGATGCAGATATCGACAACGGGTTCTTTCGATTAAATTTTATATTCTAGATGATAGATATCATTATATGGCTCAGATATTAATTTGCATGCATGTTTAAGTGTTTATCTATGGTGAGTTAGCTCTTTCAGTGGCTAATAATCAGCATGCTCGTTAACGCGATACCAAACAAAAGCCAGCTCATCAGAGCCGGCTTTTACTTTTCCGACATCAATAATAACTTACTTAATATCCACCACTAAACTCGCACCAGTACTTGATGGTGCGCCATCAGCACTAATGTAATACCAACCTTCAGCAGGTGTATTAATCGTTAAGCTTTCAACATTACCTTGGTTTTCAGACTTAACTTCAAACGAGTCAGGTCCAGCCCAAGTTTGGCTATTACCGTACAAGTTAACATCACCACTACCGTGACCACTTGCAACCGTTACCTCTGCTGTGTTTGTAGGCACATAGAAGTAATAGCTTGAGTGACCATCTGCAATGCAAACAGCTTCACCAAACTCAACACCGCCATAGCTGTATGGTGATTGCGTAGCACAAGCATCGGCAACCGCTACAGGGTCTGTACCTGTATCACCACCATCAGTTAGACTCACATTTAAACTGACACCTTCATACTCAGCATTCGCCACTAAACTGATATAAACCCAACCACGATTTGCCGTTACCGCTAATTGCTCATTATTACCAGCTGTTGCTGCCTTTTCTGTATAAGCAGATGGCTTAGCCCAAATACTTTGATTGAAGTACACATCAACATCTCCACTACCACCAGCTGTTGATATATAAAGCGGCGTATTATCTTCATCAATATAAGTATAGAAGTAGTTAATATCTCGCCCTGCAACACACTCAGTTTGCTCTTTAGTGAGATTACCATCAGTTATGGTTGCCACACCGCAGCTTTCAACCGGATCAATTGGGCCGTCGGTATCGGCATTATCACCAATTCCATCACCATCAGAATCTGCCCATTCCGTAGGATCATTAGGGAAGATATCAGCATTGTCGCCCACGCCATCACCGTCAGTATCAACCGTTTCAGAGCCATCATTAGGGAAAGCATCAGCGTTATCGCCTACACCGTCGTTATCACTATCTTGTGTCTCGGTAGGATCATTGGGGAATGCATCTTGATTATCAGCAACACCATCACCATCGGAGTCGACAGGCACAACAATACCGGTATCTATAGTGTCATCATTACTGGTCACTGAAGCCAACCAAGTGTTCCACTCACTGTTATAGTTTTGACCGATTGTATTGTCGATATACGCTAACCAGCCAGCTGCGTCACCACCACGAGCTAGAACCAGTAAAGCATCAACATCGTCTCTATGGTTTTCAAATAGGAAACGTACCGCTAAATAACCCCAGCTATATACCCTCTCTGAGCCGCTATTATATGTGTTAGATAAAATCTCGCTTAAGCTATAAGCCTGCGAGCGACCTAAATCAATAGCGCCATCATTACGGTTTTGCTTAGAAATGTATTCAGCTAAACCTTCAGACCACCACACCGACTTGCCCGTATCGATATCAAAATAATTAAATGCACCATAAAGGTTAAAACGACCATCAAGGTAATGCACATATTCATGCTTGAGGTTCCAAACTAAAATATCTTCAGTCCAAGTTGCTTCATGTGCAATAAATCTTGCTTGGTTCCCTTCTTGTGAAGGCGTGCCTTCTAAGTACATACCGCCGTTGTCTGTGCTAATCCCAAAAATAACACCAGCGTATTGCGCATAGTCTGCGTAACTATCAAAGATATTCACTTCTAGACTTTCATTTAAGTCATCAGCTACCGGTTGATAACCCGTTGCCAATACATTGTGAAATAAGGTTTCTTCAGCTCCCATGAGATCACATGAATCTTGTAACTCATTATCCGTTAGCTGCTGCGCACGAATATAGATGGTATCGCTACAGTTATAGTTAATCGGTAAAGCCGTTTGCTCAAGCTCTTCTTCCCAGCCACAAATACCAAACTGCTCGCACTCTCCAGGGTTGTAGTAATCTAGGTAGCCTGCACCATCAGCCCATTCAGCAGACATACGCTCAAACTTGCCCATATATAACTGCACGCCATCGTTTAAACGTGTCTTTAGGCTTTGTGGAAGATCCCAGTACTGTTGATATTCATAGAAACGACCAAACTCATGAAAAGCGTCTGTTGATTCATATTGATAAGCTGAATTAATAATGTAATCACTAGTCGCAATATTCAGCAGTGCATCAATCAAGTCGCCATGTTCCATGGCTTTCTTGTTGTAGTCTTCTTCCCAACTTCCATAGTAAAGCGTGGTTAACGCACTCGTTAACGCCGCGCGATGGCGGTTACTTGCTAAAAAGTTCGCATCAAATCGCTGCAAATAGTCGGTGATAACCGGCACACTTTCTAAAATATGATCCGCACTAGACCAAGAAGTAAAAAACTCAGACAAGGTATCGCCAGCATCTTGGCTTAGATCAAATAAGTGAGGATTTTTTGCATATTCAAGCAGAACTGAATATAGCGCATCTGCTGCTTGAGTATCGCTATAAGTTAAGTCGTCGTTGTAGAACTCAATGTAAAATGCGCCACGTAGAAAATAGAACAAGTTACGCATTTCAGATCCACTGCGGCTATCGTAACTTGCTGCAATATTCTTGGCCTGATTAGCTACAGAAACAACATTTTCAACTTGGTAAGCGGCAACAGACGCTGCATCGTTTCGAGAGTAAAGCTCAGAAATACACGAAATATCCGCTTGCCTGACAAAATCAAATAACGCTTGCCCACCTAAGTTTGCAAGTTCACTACTACACTCATTTGCTTCAGCTTCTGCTGCAGGGCCTATTGCGCCCATTGGCCCTTCAATCTTTTTTGCAGGCTTACTCTTTGGTGCTTGCTGGCGCTGGCTATTATCCGCACCTTTTTGTTGACCAGGGATATTAGCGCCCTTTTCAAAGCGATTGTTTGTCGCCTTTCCATGTGCAGGTTTAGCAGACTGTTTTGCTGTTGGAGCAACTTCCCCTTTTGCAAGTGCCGCGCCTGGTAATAAAACAGCGCTGCAAGCCAGAGCGATAGCATGGATCTTAAACGGGCTGCGTTTAAGCAATGAAACTGATGATTTAGTTGACATGTTTGACTCCAAATTATGCACGGCTGCGTCGTAAAACCACCTAACTGCAAGAAGCGATAAACTGACGATGATGAGCGTTAAACGCCGTGTCTTTAATTGTATTATTTTTATGATTGTTAATCTTTTGTTAACAAAAGACGTTTAATTTATAATTTATACAATATGCATAATCAAGTGCAAAAATTAACCTCCATTCTCTGCAGAGAAGAAATTGCGTCAAACTGTTGAATGAACATTCAAGGGTCAAATAAATGGCAAAAAGAAACGAGTTAACTGAAAACCCTCGCTAAATGCTTAGGTCTTACTGCTCTTATGAGGGGATATAAATTTAAGAAAAGACAGATGGCTGCATGTAAAAAGGTAAATAGCAGAGACACCGCAGCATAAGTAGACTCGAATCAAATGCACCCATTAAAACTGAGAATTCAATTGAATGAAAAAACAATACTGCAGACCAATACTCTAGTAGTGCAAATCCCTATTGAATAGTATTTTTGATGGCATAATATAAAAGCGTCAAATTACCACTACTTAACCAAAATCACCGCTAGGGCGTGAATAAAAAACCACCAAAAACGAGTAAAAAATCACCACTACCGTTTTATGATTTTTTATATAACAAAAAGGTATGACTTATTATCTTGTCAAGCTAGAGCTGAAGCCCAGCCATATTACTATTACCCTCGTGTATAGATAACGTTAGAATGCCTCATTATGATGTAGATTAGCTGTTATTTATGCATCGATAATCTAAGATGGCTAACTATGCTGTTGCTGCACTAACTTTTGAGTTTGACTATGGAATTGATTTTAACCATCGCATTATTCGCCTTTTCATCGGGGATCACACCTGGGCCCAATAACATCATGTTAATGTCATCAGGGGTCAACTTTGGTGTTAAACGTAGCCTACCTCACCTATCAGGGATCTGCATCGGCTTTCCCACTATGGTACTGGCGATTGGGTTAGGTCTTAGTGCTGTATTTCAAACCTATCCGCTACTGCATAGCATCATCAAATATGTTGGCATTAGCTATATGCTATATCTCGCTTGGTTGATAGCTAACAGCAGTGCCAAAATGAACGGTAAAGATACTGCGGCTCCGCTGTCATTTTTACAAGCGGCTGCATTTCAGTGGGTAAACCCTAAGGCTTGGATCATGGGAATTGGCGCTGTCGCCACCTTTACAACGATGAGCCAAGCGCTTACACCACAAGTGTTCACCATCGCTTTAGTGTTCTTTTTTATTGCTGTGCCCAGTGCTTTTGTATGGCTAGGCTTTGGCGTCGCATTAAAGCGATTACTAAAGAACCAAAGACAACAGAAAATATTCAATGTCACCATGGCGCTCTTGCTTGTGTTGTCGATCCTGCCTATGATCCGGCCATAACTCTCCAATGGCAGTACCAAATGACTCAGGTTATCGATCCCGAATTACAAGCATACGCAACAGAAACCGAAAACTGGGTTAAGCAAGTGATTATGAAATATAACATTTGCCCCTTTGCACGACGTGAAATCGAGCGTGCGAGTATTCGCTATGCGGTTATTGATGAATCACGTATGCAAGATGTACTGCAAGCTCTGGTCGACGAGTGTATTTACTTAGATGAAAATAAAGACATAGAAACCACCTTGTTTATTTTACCGCGCGGTTTTGAAGGCTTTTACCTCTATTTAGATTTAGTCGATATTGCTAATGACCTTCTCATAGAACAAGGTTATGAAGGCGAGTATCAGTTAGCTAGCTTCCATCCCGACTACTGTTTTGAAGATGAAGCTCAAGACTCAGCGGCAAACTACACTAACCGTTCACCATACCCAACGCTGCATATTATTCGTGAGGCAAGTATGGAGTTGGCATTAGCCACTTACGATGAGCCAGAGACCATTCCGGAGCGCAATATAGCTTTTGCCGAGCGTAAAGGCTCTCAGTTCTTCGTCGATTTACTTGCGCACTGTAAAAAAGACCAGTAACCATTGAATGATTACAGCATTACGTTGTAATCATCCTCTTTATAAAGATTCAGGATGTATGCTTTATGGCTAAAAAATATTATGTGGTTTGGGCTGGCCGTGAAACCGGTATTTTTACTAGTTGGGATTACACTAAAAAGCTAGTTGATAAGTTTCCACAAGCTAAATATAAGTCTTTCCCAAGTGAAGCTGAAGCCAAAGCCGCATTTGCCAAAGCGCCAAGCTATGGCACCAACTATGGCAATAGTGCGAAAAAAACCACCTCTGGCCCAGCTAAAGCAAAAACCGCAGCCAAAGCGAGTTTAGATATCGATCTCAATCGCTGTGATGTGTCTATTTTTACCGATGGCGGCTGCGAGCCGAATCCAGGCAAAGCTGGTTCCGGTGTAGCGGTTTATCTAAACGCTAAACTAACCGAGCTTTATTATGGCCTTTATAACGCTAATGGCACCAACAATTCAGCCGAGTTAAATGCCTTACACCAAGCCTTATTACTAGCAGAAAAAGCCCTTAAACAAGGACTTACTGTGCAGATCTTGAGTGACTCTCAATATTCAATTAACTGCATCACTAACTGGGCTTATGGCTGGAAAACCAAAGGTTGGAAACGTAAGGTTGCTGGCGATATCAAAAACTTAGATATCATTCAGCAATCCCATGAGCTTTATGACTCATTAAAAGATAGGCTCAGTATTCAGCACGTTGCTGCCCACGTCGGGATTGAAGGTAATGAACTGGCAGACCGCATGTCGATTTACGCCATTGACCAAAAAGATGCTGCATTTTGTCGCTACCCAGAACCGATTGTGCTTAGCGAAATTCTGAGTTTACGCGCAGGCTAATCAAGCCACTAAATGCTGTTTTACCCCGCAGTTGACACTTTATTACCTTTTTATACTCGCTTGAGGTTAGGTTTAATGTGTCGACTGTGGCACAATCGCCGCCATGAAAATCTATAGCCACATACATAAAGCCCCAGTTCGCGTGATCCGTATCGGAAGACGCCGATTTTGGCTGCGCTTAAAACGCGACATGTTAGTGCTAAAAGATGCGCTTGCTCAAGAAAAGCAGGAGACTAAAGATATGTTAGTCACCTATAAGCGCTATACCTGCAGGCAAGCTTCAAAAGAAGAACTGACTGAAGCCAACAAGCAGTTTGCCGATCTATTAAAAGGTCTAGGCCTCGGTATGTTTGCCGTACTGCCTTTTGCTCCCATCACGATTCCGCTAGTGGTTAAGCTTGGCCAAATAGTTGGCGTCGACGTACTTCCTAGCTCGTTTAACAATATGTCAGAACGTAAGGCCAATATACGCCGCGATGCAATAAAAGCGAAACTAGAGTCAACTTCTGAGTAATTAAGTTTAACTAGCAACTATCCAGCTTTAGCCTCTTCAAGTTCTTCAAGTTCTTCAAGTTCTTCAAGTTCTTCAAGTTCTTCAAAAGCTCATCACTTTGAATACCAATTAACACATACACGACTAAAAATTGCCACTACCTCAGCAACACCTCTAGGCTGAAAACCAACCTTCATTAGCGCTCAAAATAAGCCCTTGTTACCTTTCTCATAATCGCAAGGCCTGTTACTCTATTGTGCAAGCTATTCTCATTATTAATAACAATACGAGTCCTTACATGAGCAACCTTATTATCTCCGGTGCTTCAGGCACCCCTTTATCTATTTTTAATAGCGATACTTTTGCAAAATGGCTAGCCGATCAAGCCCCGCAAACACAAAACTGGCTCACTAGCACTCAATTTAAAGGTCAAGGTCTAAGCCTTATTCCTAATGCTGACGGTGAATTAGCGCAGGTTATTTTTGTCAGTAACAGTGACGATTCATACTGGCTTTGTGGTGAACTAGCCAACCAACTACCCGCTGGCCAATATGTACTTAATGCTGGCGAAGCCCAGGTAAAAACGGCTGCTTTTAGCTGGGGACTAGGTGCATATAAATTTGACCGTTACAAAAAAAATGACCAAGCTCTGCCGCAACTCGTTGTACCAACTCAAGCACAAGCTGATGAAGCAAATAAGTTTATCCGTTCAGTGTCTTTAGTGCGTGATTTGGTCAACACTCCTGCAGCTGACATGATGCCACAGCACCTAGGTGACACCATGACAGAAATGGCTGCAGAATTTGGTGCAGAGATAAAGCAAATCATCGGTGATGAACTTCTCGAACAAAACTATCCGACTATTCATATGGTTGGCCGTGCCAGTGAAAACCTACCGCGTTTAATCGACCTAACTTGGGGCGATGAGTCAGCACCTAAACTCACCCTCGTAGGTAAAGGGGTCTGTTTTGACTCAGGCGGACTAGACCTTAAACCGGGTTCAGGTATGCGTTTAATGAAAAAAGACATGGGCGGCGCAGCCCATGTTATCGGTCTTGCTCAGCTTATTATGTCGCACAATCTACCGGTACGATTACGCGTATTAGTGCCTGCAGTTGAAAACGCGGTGTCAGCCAATGCATTTAGACCGGGCGATGTTATTACTACACGTAAAGGCATTACTGTTGAAATTGATAATACTGACGCTGAAGGCCGTTTAGTTTTGTGTGACGCATTAGCTGAAGCCAACAACGATAAACCAGAATTAATGATCGACTTTGCCACTCTTACCGGGGCCATGCGCATTGCACTAGGTACCGAACTACCGGGCTTTTTCAGTAATGATGAAGAAGTTGCAGCCGGCTTTACCGCATCTGGTTTAAAAGTGGACGACCCAGTATGGCGCATGCCGCTACACAGACCTTATCTTGACTTAACCGGCAGTGATATCGCCGACCTTGCAAACTGTGCTAAAACCCCATTTGGTGGCGCAATTACAGCAGCACTTTATTTAGAAGAGTTTGTTGATAAAGGCATTAGCTGGAGTCACTTTGACGTAATGGCATACAACGTTCGCAAGCTTCCTGGCCGCCCAGTTGGCGGTGAAGCATTCGGTATTCGTGCGGTGTTTGATTATCTGCAAAATCGTTTTAAATAATACTTTTAGTGTTATCAATCACTTTGTAAACAAGGTCCAGTTTTGGGCCTTGTTTGTATTTAATAAACGCTATTTTCAGCTGTTCTGCAAAACGCTTCAATTTATGTCTAATCTCCCGCATCATGAATCTTGCTGACAGAACATAGACTCAATCTAGGGCAAAGGTGAAATATGATTAGCTGCAACCAATATGACTACATCGAAATTGTTTGTTTATACCGATACCCAATAAAACTCACGCTGAAAAACAACCAAACTATCGAAGGTATTGCGCTCGATACCGCAAGAAACCAATACAAACAAGAGTGTATCAAACTAAACCAACAGCAAGGAAACCTTGAGGGAGCAATACCAACACTTGTAATCCTCGATGAGATTAGCAGTATGCAGGTATGTATCGACAACCCACACTTTACATATATCGAATTCGATTAAACAAATATTTGGTCAAAATCAATTGCTAACAGTTTACCTTTAACGCTGAAATACGGTACTTTACTCGGTAGCATTGTTAGTCAGTTTACGCTTATAGCTGGCTGAGATAACAAGCAGAAAATCAACTTAAGCAGTCGGCAATCACGTTCGGCAAATTACACTCTTTCTCAATACCAGCAGGATGCTCATTATGAAATTCGCATTACTCCCTCTTTTAGCCGTGCTCGCCTTTTCTAACAATGCCTTTGCAGAGCAAGCCTCAGCAGAAAGCGTTAAGCAACTCATGAATAAAACCGGTGCTGGTGAACTAGGGGTACAAGCAATGAATCAAATGTTGCCCGCACTTAAAAATCTGATCCCCGATGCGCCAGAGGCCTTTTGGGATGATTATATGGCTGGCTTCAACCCTGAAGATTTAATAGAAATGACGGTACCAATCTACCAGAAGTACCTTACTGAAGATGAGATCCAAGCAATTAATGCCTTTTATGACACTCCAGCAGGTAAAAAGCTAATCAGGGTACAACCGAATATTATGCAAGAGTCTATGATGGCAGGCCAGCAATGGGGACAAGCTGTGGCGAAAGACGTTATGGATAAGTATAGGGCTGAAAAAAAATAAATTACCCTTAAGCATTTAGCAACCCGTTCAAGCGGATAAGCCATTGTCTATCCGCTTCTCGTTTCTCAGCTTATTCCATTTCCCCCAACTCCAGCTTTACCTCCCTTTTAAAAAACAAAATGCATGCCCATTTATCCATATGCTCACACGCCAATAGTTAATAAAAAGTAACAAATACTGCAAAAAAGTACCCTACTCAGCACAAATGTGCGAGCAAGATCTCACATTTGATTGCTTTGTTAATTTGCCATTGATAAACAAATGTTTATTTTTTAGACTGAGATTTCGTTTTAAAAACATATGTATCAACTTGTATCATTTGTTTTTATTCATTAATTATCTTTTCTGAGTGGATAAATGTTGAAACAAGCGGCTTTAAAACTTACAAGCTTCGTTATATTGGGTTGCATTGTCATGCTAGCTCATATCACCAGCTGCTTGTTTGAAAGCACGCTAACACAGCAAGAATTGGCAGTAACTCATCAAGATCGTCAATTATTTGCCAATAATATCCAACTTAAAGACAGCCTAATCAACCGCGCCTTATGCGAACGCTTTGTTGCTGAGTGTGATCCATCATATTTAAACTCGTTTGCGATAACCGTTGAAGATATTAACTTCAATTCAATCACCTTATCGGCCACACTATTTGTCTTATTGTTCCTGTCCGCAGGGTTACCCTCTTATGCCATCCTCAGGTATAAAACACCAAAAAGCATCCTTGAACTCAAATCTTTCCTTTTAAGCTGGATTAAACCTGTAAAAGGAACTCCCTCTTAACTCGATATCCCTCTGCTATTGGGTTATAGGCACTCGCTGCCAACATTAAAACGATAAATCTACCCAAAGCTCCTCAAGTAATGCGCTGCCTTGCTTGGGATCTTTCATTCAACAAACTGAAGATTAGGTTGGAAATATGCCTTTTAAAAACTCACCCTGTTTGAGTGCACGCGGCTGCACCCAAAACAGAATAACGGCCGCGATCCCCATTGCATGTATCACACTGGCAAGCTTGATCTGTGCACCAGTAATGGCTGACAACGAAAACGTCGCAGCTGCGATTGATTCGAGTTCATCCCATTGGTCTGGTTATCTCAGTGCCACAGCGGCAAGTAATACATTTGCACAGTCTGAGCCCAGCTCTTACCAAGCACTCAGTGGCAATGGTCGTATCGCTTATCGAGATGACTGGGGCAGTCTGCGCTTATCTAGTGGTGGAGAAGTCGAACTACACCACAATCAATCTTACTTCTATGACACCTTCTTAGAATATCGCCCCCCCTCCAAGAAGCTAATTGATGCCTGGTCCTACATCGGTAGTGCAGGTGTATTTCTGCCCACCAGCCATACCAGTCAAGAAAACAAACTTAGAGCAGCCCCCCGTATTGCGGGCTACTTATTCTATCGTCCAAGTAAAAACTGGAATTTTTACTTGTCGCCTAGGTTTAAGTACAACGCATACAAATACGAGACAGGTCGCCAAGGCGAACATTTTGTTGAACACCAAATTGACTTGCTAGCTGATGCAACATGGCAATTTATCGATGGCTGGTATTTAGATGTCAATGGATCTTATGGCATGGCAAAAAAGTTTAATACCAGTCGCTACGACAACCGTTTCACCATGAGTGAAGAGATTGGTTGGGAGTTTGCTCAAAATTGGGTTGCTGCCATCGGCCATAACAACACCGGCAGTTTCTACGACCCTGAACGCGGTCCATCAAAGGGGTTCGAATTTTACGACAAACGCAGTTCAGTATTCTATTTATCAATAACTAAATACCTATAAAAACAACATTAATTTACATTAAGAAGAGAGGAACCTATGCAAAAATCAGTAATCACCTTAGCCATATTAAGTGCACTGGCACTAAGTGGTTGTGGTAGTGATGAGCCCTATCAAGAGGTCAAAAAAGACGAGAAAATGATCTCGATTCAAGATCTCAAAAATGCAACAACAGACACCACAACCACCACTGAGCAAACAACCACATCTACCTCTTTATCTGAGCTTGCGGTTAAACAGCCTGAACGTCTGTTTTTATACACTCGCAGCCTAGGTGACGCTCCACGTTATTCAGCGCCTATTCATGGCTTTTCTCAAGGTGATGAAAAACTTGTAACCTTAAGAATGACAGAAAACGGTATTCAGCTTAGGCAAATTGACCGTGACACCATTGGCCTAGAGCATGATTCACGCTACGACAATGAATATAACAAAGCGCCAGTGTTGACGATTCCCGGCGACTATGTTGATTTTCAATGTCAAAAGGATAACTGGAACGATTGCACCAATAAGGAAGAAGAGGTCAATGACCGCGACATTACTTGGGATCAAAAAAAGTATTTCATTCCTCATTACGAGGCTGCACAAATTGCTGAAGAAAACTACACCGACCTAGTGACCTTCAAGCAGTGCACAACTGAAACTGAATCTGCTCGACTAGTTCACGATGGTGACTGGAAAGGCTACGAGATGGACCTGGCTAAAGGTGTGATCAACTTTGAAATTGAACATACCTATCAAGCTAATCCGGCTTGTTTTGGGAAGTTCTTTAAAGGAAATTTTGACAACTTGTCATTCACAACAACAGAATATATTTCTATTGTTGCCCTTGACCAACTCGCCAGTAAAGACTTTGAAACGGTTCCTTACAGCGAAAACGAAAACGGTACCTTTGGTTTCTTTAGAACCCAACACCAATATCGCGATGGTAACCACTCAGCAGGTAAAGACGGTTATGTTCGCCAATATCTGAATCATTTTAATCCCAAACAAGAAGCAATCACTTATTACCTGAGTAATAACTTCTTTGAGGGCAAGAATAAGCCCTTCTTAGACGCGGCAAATGAAAGTATTACCGCTATCAATATCCAAAATAAAATGTTTAAAACTGGCCTACCAAAGATCAAGCTAGAACAAGCACATCAACACCGTCATGGTGATTTGCGTTACAGCAACATTACTCTGTTTGATGAGCCATTAGACAATGGTTTAGCCGGTTATGGTCCCTCAGCAGCTAACCCACTGACAGGTGAGATCGTTAGTGGACGCGTAGATCAATACAGTGCGAACTTAGAGCAAGGTTCCACCCGTTATTACCGCCGAGTTCAGCTCGACTATAACCGCGGCATGTTAGATCCTAATTCAGTAAAAGCACTTACCGGAGTGGATTATGCACCATCACCAAACGCACTATCACGTGCCAGTGAAGTTGCCGCTAACCAACTGATTGCAAACCAAGCCAGTGGCACTGACATCATGTCACAACAGCCAAGAAACCAAGCTCAACCAAAGGCTGTAATCCCCAATTTGTCCAATGACAATGCTAACGATACTCCATTTGAAGAGTTAGTTACTTTACATGACAAGACTGAAGATTTTTGGGCCGAGCACAACTTAATGAGCGTCAACGAAGCCTTTGGCTTAGCAGGCGGCGCACTACGTGAACTCCCCCGAGGTATTAAAGGTCACGAAATTGATTGGAAAGATAGCCAATTCTGGATCGATGGTATTGTAGGTTCAAAGCTAAAAGACATTGAGAAGATGCCTGCTAGCTTTCAAGCAAGCCTAGTCAATAAGCTTGCTGCACAAGCTTTTGCCGGAACTCTTACCCATGAGCTGGGGCATAACTTTGGCCTAAGACATAATTTTGCCGGCAGCCGAGATCAAGCCAACTTCTTCAACGAACAAGAAGTTACCGACTTTAGCCAAGCATTTAGTGACGCTGGCTATCCTAACCTTACAGTTAAAGCTGACTTTTCAAGCCAGATGGATTACAACGCAGACCGCTTTGCCACAACCTTACAAAAGTATGACTTAGCAGCACTGCGTTTTGGCTACGCCCGTAAGGTAGAAACAACTGACGGCAACCTTGTGTCACTCAAAGAGCAAGATGCATTGCGCATAAAGGAGCTAAGCGCAGGCAACATTACTGGCGACACTCAATATGGTGCACTGCATAATATCGCAGCAGAAAATGACCTACGTTATTTCGCTTTCTGTACCGATGGTCACGTATCATTAAACAGTAACTGTAACCGCTTCGATGCGGGTACCAATAATGATGATATCGCTCAGTATTATATTGATAGATATCATGACAGTTACGACACTATGAATGTGCGTCATAATCGTCAAACGCTATTTGAAGACAATATTCTGCCTTACACCATAGATAGGTTACGTGGCTTCAATGACATTCGTCAGTTTGTCGAAGACACCGCATCAGTTGAGGAATTATTTGCCTTTGATCAAAGTGATCTCGCTGATTTTTGTCCAAGCCACCAAGATTATTGGTTCTGTGCATCACAACGTGCCGTTGAAGATGCAGCCGGAACTTTCTTAACCGCCGCCGGACTCAATGATATCTATCTGCATGTTACCTACAAAATGAACAGCGATAACAGCCGAGCGTTGTCAAAGGTACATTCGTTGGAAGATATTCTCAGTCGTATTTATCGCTTAAATAGCAGTAAGCTCGATGAAGGTTTTGAACTTGGTAAAATCATCACTAACTTCGACCAAGATCGCGACAAGTTAAAAGAGCTACTTGTTAAAGCTGACATTATTGCTGATTACCAAGATTTGGTTTATGCCGATGTAAGTGTGAATAATGGGCACCTACTTAATGGATTAAAAGCTCCCGCTTCAAGCCCTAATCATCCTTATGTAAATGAGCGAGACGTATTAGGTATGTGGCCAGATAAGCTGCTTGCTATGCGTCAACTGTTGACTCGTAAGTCACCACGTAGCACCACTGGTCGTACCTATTACGCATTAGCTGACTACCCTAAAGTACACGACCAACTTGAAGGTATGTTATGCCAGATGACAATGGGCAACACGGTTGCAGAGCTTAACGGTTATTTGAGCAATCCTTATTTAACTGATACTTGTAAGGCTGTTGATCCACAGTACTACAGCAGTGACGTAGATTATGTTGATCAACAAATTGAAGCCTTACCTAACTATGCAACTTCTCTAGGACGTTATTTTGGTTTCCCACAATTTAGTTTTGAAATGAAGGGCAAAAGTAACCTACTGCAAATGATGCTTAAACAGGTAGTGTTAGCGTCACACGACAGTGACTACCGAGGTGAAGAAAAAGCTCGAGTGTGGCGTGAATTTGCGGGGATCCATCTTGCGAACGATGCAGTAAGTACGCTGAAAACGCTATCGCTACAAGGTAAAAACTATGCAGCTACGGCAGAAAACACCTTAGCACTAGGACTGATAGATCAAATCGAAAAGCTCGAACAGCTTATTGCAAGCTCACCTAGCTTAATGAGCACAGTGATGAACCGTGATGGCGCGACATTTAAAGAGCTTGTGGTTGACCCTATGATTGCTCGAGATAAGCGTGCATTAACTTATCTACCAGTGCTTTAAGCAGTTCCCGCTAGATATTGGCATGCAACACTAAACTAAGATCAACCAGACATTACTGATGTCATAGCAGCTAAAACAAAAAAGGAGTCCTAAAGGACTCCTTTTTATTGATATGTCAGTGCATAATTACAAACTAATAAAAATGCCAGCTAATGCCGCACTCATCAAGTTTGCAAGTGTTGCAGCTAATACAGCTTTAAGACCTAGGTTTGCCACTTCGCTACGACGCTCAGGCGCCATAACCCCGATACTACCAAGCTGAATAGCAATAGAGCCGATGTTAGCAAAGCCGCACAAGGCAAAAGTAATTATCACTTGCGAATGCTGTGACAGCTGATCTTTAACGGCAGTGAAATCCATAAAGGCAACAAATTCATTTAAAATCAGTTTTTGGCCAATAAAACTACCCGCTATCATCATTTCACTTACTGGCACACCAATTAAAAATGCAACAGGAGCAAAGATATAACCCAGTAAGCTTTGCATGGTCACACCATCAAAATTAAACCAGTTACCTACTTGCTCAATACCAGCATTAAACATAGCGATGACACTGATAAAAGCAAGTAACATGGTACCGATAGCCACCGCCACGCGCATGCCATTCATAGCACCAGAAGCAAGGGCATCAATCACGTTACCATGTTCGCTCTTGCTCATATCGACTTCTTGTTGATGCTCAATATTGCTAGTCTCAGGCACTAATAATTTTGCCATCATCAAGCTACCAGGCGCTGCCATAAAGCTTGCCGCAATAAGATATTTAAGCTCAACACCTAGCCCCGCATAGCCACCGAGTACGCTACCCGCAACCGACGCCATACCACCTGTCATTACCGCAAATAGCTCTGAGCGAGTCATTTTTGGTAGAAAAGGCTTAACAAGTAGCGGTGATTCACCTTGGCTTAAAAAGATATTACCAGTAGTCACCAAAGATTCAGCGCGGCTGATCCCAAGCACCTTTTGCAAGCCACCACCGATAATTTTAATTACCCACTGCATAATGCCGAAGTAGTACAGCATAGAAATTAATGCGCTGATAAAAATAACAAGAGGAAGTACACGGATAGCAAATACAAAGCTGTTGGTTGCAAGATCGCCAAACAGGAATTTAATTCCCTCGTCGGCAAAACTGAGTACAGAGGCCACGCCCTGACTCACTGCACCTAAAATGTTTTGACCCATTGGCACGTATAATACCAATGCGGCTAATACCGCTTGCAAAGCAAATGCGCCCACTACAGTGCGCCACTTAATGGCATTACGGTTCTCAGAAAAAATCCACCCACATAGAATTAAGAAACCTATACCAAAAAAGCTAATTAACAACGACATCATTTATCCCTAATAGAGCTAAAAAGTGTAAGTTGTCGGTACTTTCTATCGAGTGCTGGCGTAGAAAACGCTTTGAAAAAAGCGACATTGAATGTCGGCAAAAACCACCCAAGAAGTCACAGGTGATATTTGTCGATCGATTTGAGTTATCCGGCCATTGATACAAGACAGAAGTATCTAAAACTTACATAAGTTTTTGCCGGTCCAGCTCCGTGGGTTGGTCACTTGTCCATGTATCGGCTTGCATTAATTTGGCAGTGAGCAAGATGCTCTAGCCGGAACGGGATTATACAAATGCCAAATAACATTAAAAGCAGTTAATCTAATTTAGTTACACTATGTGTTGTCAAAGCGTTCCAAGAACCGCACCAATGTGACATAAGTCACGTAACTTAACTACAAAGTGATAGATAAATAAAAGGGTTAGCCATGCTAACCCTTTTTAAACTCACTAAGGCACTATTAATTAGTCGTAGTCAGAAGCGTAAGTTTCTTCGTAGGTGTGAGAGTACAGTTCAAACAAGTTACCGAATGGGTCTTCCAAATAAACCATTTTCGCTTGCTTGCTATCGTCCTCTGGATGATAACGCATGATATCCATTCTAACCTTACCGCCAAATTCTTCAGTACGCTTAATGGCGCCTTCAAAATCATCTGTCTGTAGTGAAAAGTGAAAAATACCAATACGCGAAAAATCCACTTCATGACGTTCTTGGCGATCGACCATCTCAAACAATTCAACACCAATGCCATCTGTTGTTACTAAGTGAGCAATATTAAAACCTTTAAAGCCTTCACCAAAAACCGCAATACACATTCTACCAATAGCCGTTTCACGCTCCTCGACAACTTTGGTGTTCCCCATAACCAATTTTAGACCCAGTGCTTTAGTATAAAACTCAACGGCTTTATCCATATCACCGACCATAATACCTACATGACTCATCTTCATAATCTTGCTCCACTCTTTACTGTTTAATGGGTTACTCATTTCGATGAAGAGATTATAGGTACCGCCAACTAAAACCTAAAATTATCAATAATTATATAAATGATAATTAATTTTTATCATTTATATATTAATCGGTATTGAAGGCATTATGCAGGCTATCGCCGACCAAGATAGTTTTGAAATTTCCAGCGTTGATATTCACACCGGCTATTGGTTATCAGAAACACTTGTCCCAAGTGCCGAGGGTTTCCCCAATATTTCACAATCGATTCGTGGCAAACCCGCAGAAACCGTATTGAAATACTGGTACACCGGAAACGACTAACTATAAATCCGGCTAAATGACACCTAAGCGAAATAGCCAAAATAGACTTTAAGTCTTTCTTGGCTATTTAGAGAGGTGAAAGTTCATTCTAGGAGAAAGTATTTATCATGGCAGTTTATAGCCCAAAGATACTTCGCGCTTTGAGCATTAACATTAAAGCTCAAACTCGTTTCTGGACAGAAATAAGTTAGAGTCAACGTTCTTAAAGTGATGACTCTTATCAAGGAAAGTATGACAAGTGAATATACGGTAACGCCTGCCAATAAATAAGTGAACCATTTGCTGGCTGGCGATTTGCTCAGCAAATGGCATGACAGCCTTGGTGAATCTGAATTTAGCAGCTTGTTATACACCGCGATTGATAAAGGCAAAGCGCCCAGTAACACGCTGGCCTCTTTTTTTACCACACCAAAATTTGTAAAAGGGGTATATGCCAGCAGAGCCAAAAAGTGAAAAAAGAAATCCTAAAAAGCCATACACTGCGGAGGAAAACAGAAACATTGATGATTCAACCTCAGCCGAAGTTGCCGCTGTGGTGACAACTAAATGCATTGCTACAGTTGACGTAATAGCAACACCAAAGCATACCCATATCGCAACAGCCATAAAGGAATAAAAGTCTAATTGCATTCTTGCTTCCTGACTGTATTGCTCATTAACTTCCATTGTTAATTTGAACTCCATTTGTAGGGTATAACGCCTCGTTAAGAGGCAAATAATATGTTGGCTAAAATAAGCGACGCAGGAGCAAAAGCCAACTGTTATTTGTCCTGCTTTAACGACTTGTGTACGCCCAGCATGGGCATGAACTAATGAGGTGAAAGTCCTCTGTAGGAAGGTCACCGTTCAATAACATGCTGTTATTAAACGTTAACTACTAGCGAATGGCAAGGG
>NZ_JAKILC010000019.1 GCF_023283845.1 Shewanella marinintestina | reverse complement strand
ATTAATAAATGTTGGTGCCCGAACCCGGAATCGAACCAGGGACACGAGGATTTTCAATCCTCTGCTCTACCGACTGAGCTATTCGGGCAACTAAGTATTACGTTAAGTAAATCTTAGATTTGCTACTGCAAACTTCTTGGCTTTAAAGCCTGTCTCGTTTGGAGTGCGCGTATCTTATAGCGACTCAAAAAATCCTGCAAGTGCTTTTTTACTTCATTTTGATTGTTCGGCTAGTTTGTGTTCAGCACGCTTTCAAATAACAATCAATTTCCCCTCGTGTATCTACACTCTATTTGGAAAAGCTTCACTTACCACTTCTCTGGGTATGACCAATATAGTGCAAACTGCGGACTATAAAATAGATACAGAAGGTGCACATGCATCAATCGAATTTAAAGTCAGTCATTTAGGTTATAGCTTTGTTGTCGGACGCTTTAATCAATTTCAAGGCGACTTTAGTTTTGATGCAAATAATATTGCAGACTCAAAAGTGAATGTGACGATTGATACCGCGAGCGTAGATTCTAATCATGCCGAACGTGATAAGCATTTACGCAGCAGTGACTTTTTAAATACTGGACAATTCCCTAAGGCAAACTTTGTTTCTACTTCGGCAGTAGATAAAGGTGACGGAAATTTTGTTATTAATGGTGAGTTTACCTTTAATGGGGTGACCAAACCGCTAGCCATTGATGCGCAAATGATAGGAGAGGGACAAGATCCTTGGGGCGGTTACCGTTCTGGTTTTGCCGGAAGCACTGAGTTTGCGTTAAAGGATTATGATGTGAAAGTCGATTTAGGACCTGCATCTGCAAATGTAATGTTAGATTTGGTCATAGAAGGGATCCGACAATAGTCCAAGCGAAATACTATTTATAGTAATAAGGCGCCGCTTAAAAGTTTAAGCGGCGCCTTATGTATTGTGCAGTGAATAGAGCCTTTAGGTGTTACTCATCATCTTTTTGCGGTACGTAGCCTTCGATTTCTACGTCTTTACCTTCAAACAAAAAGTTGATCATTTGCTCTTCAAGAAACTTGCGATCATCAACATTCATCATGTTCAATTTCTTTTCATTGATCAGCATGGTCTGCTTAGATTGCCAAAGGGCCCAAGCTTCTTTACTCACATTGTCAAAAATACGCTTCCCCAAGTCCCCTGGGTACAGCTGAAAACCTAGGCCTTCAGCCTCTTTATTCAAATACACGCAATTTACTGTGCGAGCCATGATTACTCCTTATTTAATACTGAACCTAAGTCGGCTAAAATTCGCTCGGTAGCTGAGGCTAAACCAACTTTAGGTGGATGAGTTAAGTTATACCAGACAGTGGAAGCTTGTTCCATGATCTGGTTATCGCAATATCCACTTACTCGTATCAGTATTGGCTGGATATCGAGGTGAAAGTGACTAAATGTATGTCTAAAACCTAACAGCTCTTGCTGTGAAGTCAGTTTTAACTGCTTATCTGAAATATAAGAGTCTAATTCTGCTCGGCTGCTAAATTGTGGAAAACACCAGAGTCCTCCCCAAATACCAGCTGAAGGACGTTTCTCTAACTGAACTTGCAGTTCATTTTCTATGACCAGTAACCAAGCAGACTTCTCTGGAATCGTTTTCTTTGGTTTTTTGCCAGGAAATTCACTTTGGCGCCCACTTAATTGGGCTTTGCAGTCAATAGCAACGGGGCAGAGTGGGCAGTTGGGTTTGGAACGGGTACAAACTGTTGCACCAATATCCATCATAGCCTGATTATACTTTTGAATATCTTTTGCCGGAGTAAAAGCTTCGGTTAGATGCCAAAGTTGCTGTTCAACAGGCTTTTTACCTGGCCAACCTTCAATAGCACCATGACGGGCTAAGACTCGCTTTACATTGCCATCTAAAATTGGAAAGTTAAGCCCAAGCGATAAAGACAACACCGCACCAGCGGTTGAGCGCCCAATCCCTGGCAGAGCTAATACATGGTCAAAGTCAGTCGGGAATTTACCGTCAAACTCTGACTGCATGATTTGCGCTGCTTTATGTAAGTTACGTGCGCGGGCATAGTAACCTAATCCTGTCCAATAATGCAGGACTTCATCTTGATCTGCTTTGGCCAAGGTTTCGATATCAGGAAAGCGGGCAATAAACTTTTCAAAATAGGGGATAACAGTCGCTACTTGCGTTTGTTGTAGCATGATCTCTGAAATCCATACTTTATATGGGGTTTTGTTTTGTTGCCAAGGGAGTTGTTTACGACCAAAGTTGTCGTACCATTCGATAATTCGAGTTGAAAAAGCTGCGGTAGTTTTCATCGGCGCAGTGTAACTTTAGGCAAAGCTTTAAACAAGGCACTGACCTAGGTTTATCCGTGACAAAGTCAATTAAAGATAGGCACAATTCTATTGATTTAATGGCAAACTAAAGCCACTGTTCGCACAAACTGAGATTCTTGGTATAATTTTGCCACAATAAGGCTTGCACTGAAGGTTTAACTTTGGATAATGCCTTTCTTTTTTAAATAATAGCTGTCTAATGCTAGCGCAGCCTTAAGTGAGGGCGAAAATGAGCGACGTAACAACCGCTGAATTCAATGAAGAAGGTAAATACCTTCGCAAAGTCAGAAGCTTTGTGTTGAGAGAGGGCCGCCTAACTAAAGGTCAAGCTCAAGCAATGGAGCAGCAGTGGCCGCTAATTGGTCTTGACTACACTCCAGAAGCTATCGACCTAGTTGAAGTGTTTGGCCGTGAAGCTGATACCGTTTTAGAAATTGGTTTTGGTATGGGCGCGTCATTAGTTGAAATGGCAAAAGCCTCTCCAGAGCTTAACTTCATTGGTATTGAAGTGCATAAACCTGGTGTTGGTGCGTGTTTAGCTGAAGCTGCAGAAGCTGGTGTAACGAACTTACGTGTTTATCACCATGATGCAATTGAAGTGCTAGAGAACAGCATTGCCGAAGGTAGCTTGTCTCGTGTGCAACTTTTCTTCCCAGATCCTTGGCATAAAAAGCGTCATCATAAGCGTCGCATCGTTCAAGCGCCTTTTGCTGAACTGATCCGCAGTAAACTTAAGGTTGGCGGTGTATTCCATTTGGCAACTGATTGGGAAAACTACAGTGAACATATGCTGGAAGTAATGACTGCAGCACCTGGTTATAAAAACCAGTCTGCTACAGGTGACGTTGTTGAGCGTCCAGATCATCGTCCACTAACTAAATTCGAAGCGCGTGGCCACCGTTTAGGTCATGGTGTTTGGGATCTTATGTTTGAGCGCGTTTAATCGCCCCAAAAAACATATACTTTAAAAATAAGTTATCTAGGAGAACAACCATGGCAGCAAACCGTAGCCGTCGCTTACGTAAAAAATTACGCGTAGATGAGTTCCAAGAGTTTGGATTTGACGTTAACTGGACATTTAATGAATCAGTAACAGAAGAGCAAATTGATGCAATCGTTGATCAGTTTATCGACGAAGTGATTGAACCTGCAGACCTTGGTTACCACGGCGGTGGTCATAAAGAGTGGGAAGGTATTATTGCTACTCAAGGTATTGGTAAGTGTACTGAAGAAAACCGCGCTGCCGTTAAAGCATTCTTTGACGCACAACCAGTATCGGATCTCGAGATTGGCGAGCTTTATGATATTTGGTGGGGTTAATGCCTGAATTGGCATTACTCGAAGAGGTCGTCGAAAAAGTTCGACCTCTTTTAGGCCAAGGTAAAGTGGCGGATTATATTCCTGCACTTGCCGAGGTTGATGCTAATAAACTGGGTATTGCAGTGACAACCGCTGATGGTGTCACTATAGGGGCTGGAGATTATCTCGAGCCCTTTTCTATTCAGAGTATCTCTAAGGTTTTTAGCCTTACTTTAGCGCTAATGTTGTATGAAGAAGATGAAATTTGGTCACGTGTGGGTAAAGAACCCTCGGGTCACTCATTTAATTCTCTGGTGCAGGTTGAGCTAGAAAAAGGTTTACCGCGAAATCCATTTATTAATGCGGGTGCTTTAGTTATTGCAGATTTACTGCAAAGTCGGCTTGGCGCGCCTAAACACCGTATGCTCGAAATTGTGCGGGGTTTAAGTGAAAATCATCGGGTCGGTTACGACAAAGTTGTAGCAGCATCTGAATATCAACACAGTGCACGTAACGCGGCTATTGCTTATTTGATGAAGTCATTTGGCAACTTTAATAATGATGTCGATACTGTACTGCATAGCTATTTTCACTACTGCTCATTACGTATGAGTTGCGCAGATCTATCTCGTGCCATGTTTTACCTTGCTAATTCAGGTAAGAGCCTTGCTGGAAAACAGTTGGTTAGTCCGGTGCAAAATAGGCAATTAAATGCTTTATTGGCTACCTCGGGTCTATACGATGGCGCTGGTGAGTTTGCTTATCGTGTTGGTATGCCAGGTAAAAGTGGTGTTGGTGGCGGCATAATTGCTGTGATCCCCGGTGATATGTCGGTTTGCGTATGGTCTCCAGAGTTAGATGCAAACGGTAACTCCTTAGCTGGTACTGCAATGCTCGAAGCATTGAGCCAGACTTTAGGTCGGTCAATATTTTAAATCGAGTGTCAGCTCGATATAGAAAAACCGCAATATCAGTAAGTTTTGATATTTAGCCAATTGTTAGTTTAATTGGCTAAATATATCATCCATTCGATTATTCAAAATCAACAACCTCAAGTTGCAATATCTATCAATGCATTTAAAAACATAGCTTTAGCTATTTTGGCATGCTCTGTGCTTTATCCTAGTCAAGATTGAATAAATCATTTAGATACTAAGCGATAAGGGATTAATGCAATGAAAAAACTACTTACCTCAGTCGGGATCACTGCCGTATTGTTATCAGCGTCTAGCTTACAGACTGTGGCAGCTCACAGTGAGCATGACGTCAATAATGAATGCGAAGTCATGCTTAATTACGATATAACTGTTGAGCCTAAAAAGCTGGTTGTTAGCGAAACTGGTGATGAAAAGTATCGTATCGAAATGGACAAACTATTTGTTAATGGCAAGCAGGTTGCACTTAGTAGCCAGCAACAAGCTTTAGTCGAACAATATTCGCATGAGGTTTCTTCGCAAGTACCAGAAGTTATTACGTTAGTGAATGATGCGGTGTCAATAGCTTCAACTGCGGTAAGTCTAGCGCTTACTCCGCTTCTTGGTGATAGTGCTGGGGCGCAAATTGATGAGATGATGGCTGGTCTTGAGGAGCGCATTGAAGAGGTTGCTTATCAGCAAGGAGATACTTTTTATCTAGGCGCGACAGAGTCTTCTTTAGAAGATGCTTTTGGGGAAGAGTTTGAACAAGAGATGGAACAGCTAGTTCAAAACTCTTTGGGAAGCATGATGATGTCTCTAGGCGCGCAAATGATGTCTGGCGACGGCGACTCATTTGAGCAAAAAATGCAGTCTTTCTCAGTAAAAATGGATTCTATTGGCGAAGAAATAGAGCTGCAGATCGAGCAGCAAGCTGATGATATTGAAGCGCGTAGTGAAAAGCTATGTCAAAACTTTAAGTCTTTAGTGGTATTGGAAAAGCAGCTTCGTACAGCTATCCCTGAATTGGCAAGCTATCCCTTGGTGGAGCAAACGAACGGGACTTTACTAGAGTAAACCGTACTGAAGTAAATCTTACTGGACTAACCTGTTGCCTTTGACAGCCTTGCAACACCCCTGCATCCTTCCTTTGTGCAGGGGCTTTTCTATTTTAAAACCTTTTGAATTTCAACACTGAAACATAGTCTTGTAATAACCCCAAAATGACATATTTGATGAGTTATGG
This sequence comes from Shewanella marinintestina, assembly GCF_023283845.1. Lineage (GTDB taxonomy): Bacteria > Pseudomonadota > Gammaproteobacteria > Enterobacterales > Shewanellaceae > Shewanella > Shewanella marinintestina. The sequence continues at coordinate 96,189 of NZ_JAKILC010000019.1, read as the reverse complement.
GGAATTTTTGGTATACTTCTAAAAATAAAAGCAAAAACCAATAATTGGTTTCATAATAAAAATCCTACTCTAGCGTACATATATTCACTTAAGATATTGTTTTTATAAATGAAACTTCATGTCTTAGCGATGGAAGTACTATTACTGTCGTAAACACCTTAAGGCGATTTACATGTTAGAACTTTTAGAACCAATCGCAATTTTCACCCATGTGGCACGAGCAGGCAGTTTTAGCTCTGCAGCGAGAAAGTTAGGCATATCTAAGTCTAAAGTTAGTACTCAAGTTGCCGACTTGGAACACAAACTGGGTGTTCAGTTAATACAGCGTACCACCAGAAGTCTAAGTTTGACCGAAGCCGGTCAGCTGTTATATGCCCAAGGTGAAGAGCTATTAAGAGATGCTGACCAAGCTGTTGCTAGTGTTCATAATCTTAATGATGCAACTCGTGGTGTATTGAAAGTGGGTATTTCTCAATCTTTCGGTACCATGCATATAATACCTGCCTTGCCTGAATTTATGGCAAAACACCCTGAACTTGAATTACAAGTTAGCCTTCTTGACCATAAAGTTGATGTCGTCAGCGAAGGTTTAGACTTGCTATTGACTATGTCTGAGCAGCTACCGCTTGGTATGGTGGCACGGCCATTAATGAAGTGCCAATTCCTACTGGCAGCATCACCTTCTTATGTTGAAAAACATGGTGTACCCAATCGTCCTGAACAGTTAGTTGATCATAATTGTTTGGTATATCAAGGCGAATGGCATGAGCACAGTATTTGGCAGTTTAAACAAGGTGATGATTACTGTGAAATTGGTGTAACAGGTAATTTTAGAGTCGATAATGCACCAGCATTAAAGTCTGCAGCGGTAAGTGGTTTAGGTGTGGTTTATCTTGCTAGTTACTTACTTGAAGATGAGCTTGAAAAAGGTACCTTAGTCCCTATTCTAGAAGACTGGCAGTTAACGCATCACTTACCGTTACAAGCTGTTTATCCAAGACGTAAACATTTAGCGCCAAAGGTAAGCGCTTTTATTGATTTTATTAAGGATCATATCGGCACGCCTCCATATTGGGACACACCGCTTAAAGAATTGTATGCAAAACGTAAGTAAATTGGGGAAACATTGTTCTAATTAATGAACAGTGTGAACCACCTCTAATGTAGAGGTTGCTTATTATCTTTTATTTCAGTGTTTTATGCGTGTTGTGTGGCTTGTTTAGTTAAGTTGAATTTAGGCTTGGCTAAACAAGTTGAAATCATTTTGGTTGAAGTTTGTTCTCATTTTAATACAATTGCAGTCAGTTGATTCAAAAGCTCTGAGCCCTATACTGCAGTTGAGAATGACCCCTCTTTGTTGTGATATACAGAGCAGCTAAAAGCAGTTTTGTTTCAATGTTGACAGAAGTTTACGAACTAAAACAATGTCAGCCTTAAAACCATCATCCTAATTTTGGTTTACCCCGGCTTTAACCGGGGTATTTTTCTTTCTAGGCTTTATTAAAACTCTAGCTTTCCTTTCTATTTCTGTTACTTCAAATAGTTTCATAATTTCTTATCGTAAAAGAAAGATAGCGAGTGACGAGCTACTTGCATCATAAAGCACTTGAAAGTGTTGGCTTTATAGCTTTAAGCTGCTTACTTATCTTCAGCAATAGTGACATGTATGGCGTAAAGTCATTTATTTTATGAGACGAGTATTACATTGAATAAATTTATTAAGACATTTTTCCCTCGTATTTTAGGCTCTGTAACTAAAAGCTCTGATGTTGAAACTGAACTTTTAGATATTGAGCTTATAGAAAATAAAGATACTGCTTCTACAGAGACGCTTAGCACTTGTTTAGCCTCTAACGAATATTCGTTTCAGCACCACGGTTTGTTTTATGATGGGCTTATACAGTTACAAGTAATTAAGCGTACCGGTTTTAATACTGACGTTATTAGTCAGTTTGAACTGCTTGAAACTCAAAACTGTGAGCTATTGATTGCCGAGTGGCTTGATAACCAGCAGTTTATCGCTGTTGACTCAACAGGGCGGATTTTTAGCTCGAGATTTAATGCTGCGGAACCGAGTAAACAGAGTCTCTCTGCCATCGCATCACTCGGTCTATATCCAACCAAGGATGCCTGTATCAGCAATGGTAAATTATGGATAGCGGGGGCGCCTAAAGGTGGACGACGCAGTGCAAGCTCTTTGTATTGTGTTGATATAACAGCTAAGAATTTAAATGTCAGTCATTTTGAGCTTAATGATACTGCCATTAGCAACTACGAAATGCCGTTTAAGTTTGTTAATGACAGCATGGTGTGCGTCCAAGGTACAGAGTTCGTATTCTATCAGCGTGAAAAGCGTAGAACGCATCAACTTGTCAGTTTTAATCCAATGACTGCAGAGACTCAGATATATCCGCTTCAAGGTCAGCCTGCGCCCGAAGAGATCTCTGTGCGTAATACCTTTTTTATGGATAAAAAGCGCGGCGTTGCATTACTTGCTAACACCGAAACACTCAGTGTCTTAGAGTCTAGTGATGAGAACCTCCGCTTTAACTTTGAACTGCAGTTTATCGATTTTAAGCAAAAAAAAGTACTGTGGAGCCATAAAGTCAGAGTGCTTGAAGCTGCACAGATTTGTGCAGAATATCAGGCTGAAGACCTTATTGAATCATTGACGGCGATTGCGGCGGGGAACACCAGTTCTGAACACCATGACGAGTTGCAAACGTTTATTGAATGTCTTACGTCAGCGACTATTTCAGCTGATGGCAACAGTGTTTGGCTGGGGTGGCAGGACGGTGTTGTACAGCAGTTATCGTTAACTGGCGACTCTATATTGCCATTGCACAAGTTGATGAAAGATAGTAACAATGGCAACCAGCGCTCAGTCCAAGTATTTGAACATGATCCCGTTGTCATTAAAGGTAAAATTGATAAGCAATTGATCGTGGCTGTTGGTGAAGATGAAGACGCGCTGATTTGGCGTGTGGATCTTCAAGAAAGGAAGGTCAATAGTGTAGAGACTGCTATTAGTGAACCTCATAGAGCCGCTGAAGAACAGGGTGAATGCTTAGTCAACAGCGTTGTGCCAATCATATGTCAGTCTCTAGGGTTAAATTTGTCTATGCCGACTAGCTTGACAGAAGTCCCGACCTCTAATGGCCAAGTTGATATTAGTCTGCAAAATGTCAATGATACGGCTGCCAAGGTTCACTCACTTACAGAGCTTAACGCGCTTATGCCTGCACTTGAGTCGCACTATCTTAAAAGTGGTCAAACATCATTATTTTTTGGTTTTGTGGCGCAACAAGTCGACAGTTGTGCCGTGCTAAGTGAATATGATTTGTTTGCCTCAGCAGCTTACGATGAAAAGGGCGCAGAGTTATTGGCAAGTATTATTAGGCAGTTTGCGAGTTGGCGCTGTGCCGCGGATTTATCGGGGTTGAAAGGTGCGCCAGTAATGGCTGATGCGGTGCTAGGCTTAGCCGATAAAAGGCAGTATTTAGCGACGCTAGCCGAATACTTTATTGCCATTGGTGGGCAAGAGCCAATTCATCAATTTCATGTAAACAGAACCATGATGGTGATCCGTGAACAACATGCTGATACGCCTGAACTGGCGGCGTTTATGGCAAAAGTGCCATGGCCTTGGAATGATGCAAGCTTTAGCGTGCCGAATGTCGGTGATTATGACTAATACCAATTAGTATAAAGATTTGATCGCTTAGCGAGAATTTAGCGACACTGAGACAATGCAACGAGTGAAGAGCATAGTTGTTCTACGTTCAAGCTTGTTAAAGCAGTATCAGAGCCGCTAAAACTCGCCATTCTGGAGTGTTTTTGGCTGCCTACTTCTGCGTTGAATAACTTCACAAGAGAGCTACCATTCTTTCAGTTATTCGCCTTGAATTAGTTTGCCAAAAACGCTCTAAGTAGATCAACTTCTTATACTAAGTGGTATAATACTTAACAGCTCTAGATAAAAAAGCCTCGTCAGCAATAATTTGCTGACGAGGCTTTTTCGTTTAATGCTATTAACTAGCTGCTTTGTTCAATCCATAAGTTGATTTCACTTTCTAGTACGTCCAATGGTACAGGGCCATTTTTGAGTACAATGGTGTGGAAATCACGGATATCAAATTTATCACCAAGAGCTTGTTGCGCTTTGTCTCTAAGGGCTAATAGTTTAAGCATACCGACTTTATAAGCGGTTGCTTGTGACGGCATGACTACATGACGTTCAACCATTTTCACTGCATCAGACTTGGCGTTTGGTGTATTAGATACGTAGTACTCAATAGACTCTTCTCGAGTCCACTTTTTAGCGTGAATACCGGTATCAACAACCAAACGGCAGGCGCGCCATAGTTCCATTGCGAGACGACCGAAATCTGAGTATGGGTCAGAATACATGCCCATCTCTTTCGGGAAGTACTCGCTATAAAGACCCCAACCTTCTATGTAGGCTGTATAACCACCGAACTTACGGAACTTAGGCACTCCTTCAAGCTCTTGTGCAATCGCTATCTGCATATGGTGACCCGGCGTGCCTTCATGATATGCCAGTGCTTCCATTTGATATTTTGGCATTGCCTTCATGTCATAAAGGTTTGCGTAGTAAGTACCTGGGCGGCTGCCATCTGGTGATGGATTGTTATAAAACGCTTTGCCGGCTGACTTTTCTCTAAAGGCTTCAACTTGCTTCACAATCATCGGTGCTTTAGGTTTGACCTTAAACACTTCATCAAGACGGCTGCTCATGGTATCAATTAATGCCGTCGCTTCCGTTAGGTAAGCTTGGCGACCTTTGTCATCATTGCTGTAATAAAACTGCTCATCTTCACGCATAAACTTAAAGAATTCAGTCAATGAACCTTCAAAGTTAACCTTCTTCATAATGGCGCGCATTTCACTATGAATACGTGCCACTTCCGCTAAACCTAGTTCATGGATCTCGTTAGCGGTCATATCCGTTGTTGTCGTACGTGCAAGGGCATTGTTGTAGTAGGTTTCACCTTCAGGAAACTTCCAAGCACCATCGCGGGTATCGGCTTTGGCTTCAAGCTTAGTCATATAGGCAATAAGCTTGTCGTAGGCAGGTTTTACATCTTCAACAAGAGCAAGTTTTGCCTGACGTAATAGGTTTTCTTTGTCGCTATCACTTATTTCAAGCTTTGATACTTTACGTTTAAAGTCGCTCCATAGTGCGCTGTCTTCTTTGTTTGAACTAGGGGTGAATGGCGCACCGTTAATAATATTCTTACTGTCATTTATCACGTATGGGAATACAAACTTCGGCGCAATAATGCCTTTGCCTTCACGGACCTCTAGTGCAGTTTGTAGCTGTGATAAACGCTTAGGTACACCTTGTAAGCGGCTAATATAAGCCTTGGCATCTTCGACACTGCCAATTTGATGTTGGTTAATTAGGAAAGAAGCTATTTGCGAGTGGCCGCCATACATCTGGTTAACCGGGTAGTTATGGTAGCGCCATTTATCATCTTTAATACTTTGCTCAAGTTTCTGTGTCAGCAGTTGGTAACTCAGTAATGTTTGTCGGTCGAGTTTTCTGGTGTTGATTTGCTTTAGCTGAGCCAAGTGTTTTTTGTCGCGAGCAAGAGCGGCATCATCAGCAGCGTCACCCATTTCATCCCATTTATCATAATCGGTTTTGATACCTAGGTGAGTTTGTGAAATTGGACTAGCCATAACATTTTCCATGAAAATGCTTTCGAATAAAGCGTTGGCTTTTTCTGATTCACTATGTGCCTTATGAGCAACACTCTCACTTGGACTTAATTGTGCTATCGAGGTAGGGGCTGCAATCGCAGTGGCACTAAATGCCAAAGAGAGCGAAAGGGCAATAAAGCTAATATTTGTTTTTATAGGCATTTTTTGGGCTTCCTTAGAATTATGATTGTTATCCTAAAGAAGCCGCTGGTTAATTTTTTGATCTAAGTGTTAGCAAATGTGTCTGTATTCACTGGGTGGTGATTATTAACCATTTAATTCAATGGCTTATTTTATTTTTTGCGTATTAGTATGAATTAATGCACATTACAAAAATTGTGACAGTAGCTCATTGACGAATAAGTGACCTTTGCTAGTGAGCTGCCAATGTTCTTCTGAGTCAGTCATTAAGCCTTTTGCGCAGGCTTGCTTAATCCCTTCGCTAATCGTCGCTCTTGCAAGACCTGTTCGCTGTTCGAACTCAATCTTTGGAATTGGACTCATTAAACGAAGGCGGTTCATTAGGTACTCCAAAGGCCTATCTTCTTGCTCGACTTCAGTTGTTTCGTAGCAGTAGTCATTTGCGGTCAAGTAGCCTTTCGGGTGCTTAATTTTCACAGTGCGCACAATCTTGCTGTCATTAACATTAGTGTTGTTAATCTGGGTGATTTTGCCGTGAGCACCACAGCCGATCCCTAAGTAATCACCAAATTGCCAGTAGTTGAGGTTATGTCTGCATTGGTAGCCTTCTTTGGCATAGGCAGAGATTTCATACTGCTGGTAGCCAAGCGCCGCTAACCGTTTTTGACCTTGTTCATAGATCCGCCATAGATTCTCATCATCTGGTAGTTGCGGGGGCTTAGAGTGAAACAGGGTATTTGGCTCAATCGTTAACTGATACCAAGACAGATGTGGCGGTGCTAAACCTGCCGCGGTTTCAATATCGGCTAATGCTTCGTCAAAACTCTGATCAGGCAAGCCGTGCATCAAGTCTAAGTTGAAGCTTTGGTAACCAGAAACTTTTGCTTTTTGTGCGGCAACCTGTGCTTCATTTTTATCATGAATACGGCCGAGTAAATTGAGCTTATCGCTTGAGAAACTTTGTACCCCTATAGAAAGACGAGTGACACCGGCTTTATTGTAAGCTGCAAAATCATCATGCTCTAACGTACCTGGGTTGGCCTCCATGGTGATCTCAATATTGTCGCTAAAGGGGATAAGTGCATCAACCTCTGTCAGTAAGCGGCCAATATGTGCTGCGTCAAATAAGGATGGAGTTCCGCCACCGATAAAAATGGTGTGAAGCTGTCTGCCTTGCACATAATGTAGGTCTTGTTTGAGATCATTAATCAGTGCATCAACATATTCTGTTTGTGGTAACTCGCCATGTTGACCATGTGAGTTAAAGTCGCAATAAGGGCATTTTTGTACGCACCAAGGAATATGAATATATAGGCTTAACGGTGGCAGGGTTAGCATTAGTTAAAAATACCTTGTTGCTTCATGGCTTCAATTAACAACACAAGTGCTTTACCACGATGGCTAAGCTTATTTTTTTCTTCACTACTTAGATCTGCTGCTGCGCAATCGTGCTCCGCAGGGATAAAAATGGGGTCGTAGCCGTGGCCATTTTCGCCTTGTGGAGCAAAACCTATTGTACCTTCCCAAGAAGCTTGGCAGATAATTGGAGTTGGATCTTTAGCGTGACGCATGTAAACCAATACACACTGAAAGCGTGCATTACGTTCTGTTTGACCATCAAGTGCATTAAGCAATTTTGTATAGTTTTGCTCATCTTTAGCGCCTTCTCCCGCATAGCGCGCAGAGTAAATTCCTGGTGCGCCTTGTAAGAAATCGACCTCTAGACCAGAGTCATCGGCAATCGCTGCATGGCCGGTCACCTCTGCTGCGTTTCTTGCTTTTATAATGGCATTTTCAACAAAGGTGGTACCGGTTTCTGGTACTTCAGCTACGTTTAACTCGCTTTGAGCCAAGATTTCAACGCCGTAATCTGCCATTAATTCTGAAAATTCTTTTAGTTTACCTTTATTGCCACTAGCAAGGACGATTTGATTCATTGGGAGCCCGTAGATGAGTCATAAAATAATGGCGGCAATAATAGCCGAGATACGGTTTTTTCGATAGTAGAAAGGCAATAAAAAACAGGGGCGCTTGGCCCCTGTTTTTAGTGATTTGGCAATTATTCTACGTAAAATTTTTGCTTGAAGGTTAGCGTAGTGTTGAGCTTTTTATCGTACTTAACCGCAATTTTAAAGTTAATTTCTTGGTCGTCACGGTAAGGGACTTCAGCAATATAATAAATGGAATCACCTTCACGAATCTCTCTAAATTTCAGATCAATCCGAGCATCGAGTAAGTTATTGGCAACCCCCGAAATTTCTACCGGAACCGCAGGATTGCCTTCTACACTGGTATCGAGCACTGCGATATTAATAATACCTGTGTAACTACTGCGTTTTATCCCGTATGACTTAGCAATACTGGGAGTTAAAAAGGTACTGCTGAGAGCGACATAGTGGATATCGAAATTACCCACTTTTTCTTTTTGTTCGGCGAATGCGGTACTGCTTAGACAAAAGCAGAGCACTAGCATAGTGGTTAATAAGCGGATCATATTAGCTTTCCTTAAATGATATCTTGATAACAGTATAGAACTTAACCGGCCTCAATGCCCCATAGTAATGGTAAGTACAAGGTTACAATAGGTTTTGTACTTCCTCAGGGATAAGTTTCGGGTCGATAATCCTAACTTGCTTGTGGCGACCCATTTGACCTTTAACGATTTCAATATCCCCTTTAGGTACTTTAAAGGCTTTAGAGAGGTACTTAGTGAGGTGAGCGTTAGCTTTTCCATCAACGGGGGGAGCGGTAATGGCTATTTTGATTTCTTCGCCATGAAGACCAACAATCTGATCGCGACTCGCTTTAGGCTGGATATAAAGTTGTAGCAGCAGGTTTCCCTGCTGCATCTGTGCTGGAGTCACTATACGCTAGCCCAAAATGGAACGTATTGTGCGAGCAAAATGTTTAAAAAGTTTAGGATAATCATCATCACTAACAGTGATAAATCTAAACCACCCATGGGTGGTAATATGCGGCGAATTGGTGCAAGTAATGGCTCTGTTAATTGACCCATGACCATTTCAATTGGATTACCCCCTTGGCTTACCCAGCTCAAGATCGCACGTAGAATTAACATCCAGAAAAGTAATACACCAGCTTCTTTAATCACTGACACAAGTGAGATGAGCAGTAACGTTGGCACGTTAATCGCTGCGCCAGCCATCAAGCTTAAAATCACAAACTTGAGTACGACTACCGTAATCGCAAGTACAAACGATGCTGTATCAAAGCTACCAAATGAGGGTAATACGCGGCGCATCGGGCCGACAATTGGGTGTGTCGCTTTAACAATAAATTGGCTAAATGGATTATAGAAATCGGCTCTAGCGAGTTGTAGCCAAATACGCAGTACCACGACCATCAGGTATAAGTCGAATACTGTGCTGATTAGAAAACTAAATGCATTCATCTATTTACTCTACTTGTTTAAATTAAATTAGTACTGCTTTGCCATTTCTTCAGCGCGGGCGATGCAATTGCTCATTGCGCTGTCGACTAGGCCTCGTAAATCACCTTTTTCAAAGGTCTCGACTGCTTGTGCTGTAGTGCCGCCTTTAGACGTAACGTTAGCTCTAAGTTGCGCCAAGCTTACATCTGGGTTTTGTTTAACCATTAACGCCGCACCCAGCGCTGCTTGTTGTGCCATTTCTCTAGCAGCGACTTCTGACATACCACCTTTGACCGCACTTTCCACCATAGATTCTAAAAATAGGAAGAAATAAGCAGGAGAGCTACCAGCAAGGGCGATAACTTGGTTTAAGTCTGCTTCTTTTTCAACCCAAACTATTTCACCACCGGTTGCCATCAAGGTTTCGCAAATTACTTTTTGCTCGGCAGATATATCGTCGCCAGCATAAAGTCCTGTTAAGCCTACACCTATTTGCGTCGGGGTATTAGGCATAGTGCGTATTAGTTTGATCTCTTGCTTAAAAAAATCACTGTAACGTTTAGCGGTTACGCCTGCGGCGATGGTGATAATCAGTTTGTTAGATAGATCTAAGCCGCTAAGTTCTTCACCGACAACTTCCATAAAGTGTGGTTTTACGCCTAGCACAATCACATCTGCATTTTGAGCAGCAGAAACGTTGTCATTAGACACATTAATACCAAAGTCACTGACCATGGCATCTAGCTTAGGTTGGCTTGGGTTTGTGGCTTCGATAAGGGCTGGGTTGTAACCACTTTTCACAAGACCGCTAACGATACTGCGGGTCATATTACCTGCGCCAATAAAGCATACTTTTTGTTGTGTCATGAAGATCTCTTTTTGTTTTAGTTGGTATATAGCTACTTTAGTTATTAATGTTTGGGCTGAATCGTTAAATACAAGCAGCAGCGTTAAAAATAGCTAACGCCGCGGTTTATGTTAATACGACTTTAATCCATTTTATATTGCTGTTTTTACTCGGTGTATAAATTACACGGTATAATTTCGTTCGCCAAAAATGGCACTACCAATACGTACCATAGTTGAGCCATGGTCTACAGCAAGTTCTAAGTCATTGCTCATACCGACAGATAGCGTGTCGACAGTGTCAAAGCGCTGTGCAAGTTGCAAATATAAGTTGTGCAGTGCCGCTAATTCCTGGCTGGCTGTTTGCTCATCAACATCGGCTGATGGAATTGCCATTAAGCCGCGTAATACCAAATTAGGTAGCACTGCTAAGCTATTAGCCATTGCTAACACTTCAGTTGCTGCAACGCCTGACTTACTCGATTCATTACTGATATTGACCTGAATACAAATATTAAGCGCTGGCATATCGTCTGGACGCTGTTCACTTAAGCGCTTAGCCACTTTTTCACGGTCAACTGTATGCATCCAATCAAAGAGGCTAGCGACCACTTTGGTCTTATTTGATTGTAAAGGACCGATAAAATGCCATTCAATATCTGGGTACTCTTGGCTAAGTGAATTAATCTTCATTTCGCCTTCTTGTACATAGTTTTCACCGAAGCGGCGTTGACCCGCTTGATAGGCTTCAATGATGTATTCATTAGGCTTGGTTTTGCTAACCGCTAAAAGTTGTATATCTTCTGCCCGACGAGAGGCATTTTGCGCTGCTAGGCTGATTCGATGCTGGGCGATTGCGAGTCTGTCTGTTATTGTTGTCATCTTGTAAGTTTTTGGTTGAATGGATATCCCAAACTATGGAAATCACAGAGTTACTTGCCTTTAGTGTAAAACACAATGCGTCAGATCTACACCTTTCTGCAGGTGTTTCTCCCATGATCCGTGTTGATGGTGAAGTGAGAAAGATAAATCTACCTGCTTTAGATCATCAAGGTGTACATAGTCTCGTCTATGACATCATGAATGATAAGCAACGTAAGGACTATGAAGAACATTTAGAAATAGATTTTTCTTTTGAAGTACCGGGTTTAGCGCGTTTTCGTGTTAATGCTTTTAATCAGTCTCGCGGTGCTGCAGCTGTATTTCGTACCATCCCGAGCGATATTTTAAGTTTGGAGCAATTAGGCGCGCCTGAAATCTTCAAAAAGATCTCTAGTTTCCCGCGCGGTTTAGTATTAGTTACTGGCCCAACCGGTTCAGGTAAAAGTACCACTTTGGCGGCGATGATTGATTACGTGAACGAAAACCGCCATGACCACATTCTTACGATTGAAGATCCGATAGAATTTGTACATCAAAACAAGCAATGCTTGATTAACCAGCGTGAAGTACATCGCCATACTCATAGTTTTAATGCGGCGCTTCGTAGTGCACTTCGTGAAGATCCGGATGTCATCTTAGTTGGTGAGATGCGAGATCTTGAAACCATTCGCTTAGCAATGACGGCGGCTGAAACTGGTCACTTAGTGTTTGGTACTTTGCACACCACCTCAGCAGCTAAAACTATTGACCGTGTGGTCGATGTTTTCCCTGAAGGTGAAAAAGGCATGGTGCGTACTATGTTGTCAGAATCTTTACAGGCAGTCATTTCACAAACACTGATCAAAAAAGTCGGTGGTGGTCGAGTTGCCGCTCATGAAATTATGATGGGTACACCAGCTATTCGTAACCTTATTCGTGAAGATAAAGTGGCGCAGATGTACTCGGCGATTCAAACGGGTATGGCTCACGGTATGCAGACGCTCGATCAATGTTTACAAAACTTGGTTAATCGAGGCCAAATTACTCGTGAAGATGCCTTAGCAAAAAGCTCTAATAAACAAGCTAACTTTTAATAGGGATAGTTAATCTATGGATGTTCGTCCTTTTCTAAAAGTGATGATTGAGCGTAAAGCTTCAGATTTGTTCATTACTGCGGGATTTCCACCGAGCGCTAAAATCGATGGTGAATTACGTCAATTGGGTGAAAGCCCGTTTACACCGGCGCAGTCTCTAGACTTTGTAGAGTCATTAATGACGGATGTACAAAAGCAGGAGTTTCACGAGTCGCGAGAATGTAACTTTGCCTTCTCTGCGAAAGATTATGGTCGTTTTCGTGTCAGTGCATTTTGGCAGCGTGAATCACCCGGCTGTGTAATGCGTCGAATTGAAACCCAAATCCCCGATGTCGATGATTTGATGTTGCCACCAATTTTGAAAGATTTGGTAATGAGCAAACGTGGTTTGGTGATCATGGTAGGTGGCACAGGTACAGGTAAGTCAACGTCACTCGCTGCACTAGTGGGTTACCGTAATAACCATGCCCGCGGACACATTTTGACTATTGAAGATCCTGTGGAATTTGTGCATGACCATAGGCAGAGCATTATCACCCAGCGCGAAGTTGGCATTGATACTGAGTCATTCGATGCAGCGCTTAAGAGCTCTTTGCGTCAAGCGCCAGATGTGATTTTGATTGGTGAAATTCGTAGCCAAGAGACCATGGAGTTTGCACTGTCTTTTGCTGAGACGGGTCACCTCTGTATGGCAACATTACATGCCAATAATGCCAACCAAGCGCTCGACCGTATTATGCACTTAGTGCCAGAAAGTAAGCATCATCAGTTGTTGTTTGATTTATCGTTAAACTTGCGCGGTATTGTGGCTCAGCAACTGGTGCCTAAAAGTGATGGTACTGGCAGACGCGCGGCAATTGAGGTACTAATTAACACTCCACGCGTGGCGAGCTTGATAGCTAAGAATGAGCTGCACTCATTGAAAGAGACGATGTCTAAATCTAATGAACAAGGCATGCAGACTTTTGACCAAGCATTATTAAAGCTTTATACCGATGGAGAAATTAGTTACGCCGATGCGCTGCACCATGCTGACTCGCCAAACGATTTACGTTTGATGATCAAGTTGCAGAGCTCAGATCCAACAAGTAGCAGCTCGATGGATGGTGTAACACTTAATTTAGATTAATACGCTTGAGTGATTGGTTTGATTATTCAGAGTTAAATTAAGCACAAACTGGCAATATTTTATTGCCAGTTTTTTGTTGCTGTTGATCTTTAAGTTATTTTCAACGTATCAGCACATAACATTTTTAAGTTTAGGGAGTTACCTTGGCTAAGTATTCTGGGTTGACCAAAGAGGTCGGACATAAAAAGCGTGGCAAAACCGGTGTGCTACTGATGAATTTAGGCACGCCAGATGAACCTACAGCTTCATCGGTTAGGCGGTATTTAGCGGAGTTTTTGGCCGATCCCCGTGTGGTTGAGATCCCGAAGCTAGTGTGGATGTGTATTTTGCACGGGATTATTTTACGTGTACGCCCAGCAAAGTCTGCGGCGCTCTATAAGCAAGTGTGGACCGAGCAAGGCTCGCCACTTATGGATATTACCCGTCGGCAGACACAAAAGTTAGCAAGCTATTTTGAGCAAGCTGGTGAAGACGTATCAGTAGAGTTTTGTATGCGCTACGGTGAGCCATCTGTGGCATCAACGCTTAAAAGAATGCATCAGCAAGGCGTTGATAAAATGGTGGTACTCCCGTTATATCCACAATATGCTGCGCCGACAACGGCATCGGCATTTGATGCGATAGCAAAAGAGTTGACTAGTTGGCGCTATCTGCCAGCGCTGCACTTTATTAATACCTATCATGATCACCCTGACTTTATCGATGCGTTAGCCGCTTCGATTGCTAAAGACTTTGAGACCAATGGCAAGCCGCAAAAACTGGTTCTGTCGTACCACGGTATGCCTGAGCGTAACTTACACTTGGGCGACCCATATTATTGCTTCTGCATGAAAACCACAAAACTGGTGGTTGCAAAGCTGGGATTGGCTGAAGATGACTACATCACAACTTTCCAGTCGCGTTTTGGTAAAGCCAAATGGTTAACGCCATACACAGACGCAACGATGGAGTCATTACCTGGGCAAGGGGTTAAAGATATTGCGGTTGTCTGCCCGGCATTTAGTGCAGATTGCCTAGAAACGCTGGAAGAGATAGCAGGTGAAAACCGTGAGATTTTTGAACAGGCGGGCGGTGAAAACTATCGTTATATTGCCGCACTGAACGATGATGATGCACACATTAAGATGATGGCCAATATTGTTAAGCCGCACATTTAAGTTTTTTATCTCCATAGATAAAAGTAAAAGGGAGGCTAAGCCTCCCTTTTTTATATTGAGCCAATCTTTTTACTGCTAGCTTTTACTCGCCGTATTGATTCTCAAAATAACTTTCAACAATTAATACTGCTGACATAGCATCAACTTGGCCTTTGGTTAGCGCTTTATAACCGCCCATTTCAAACAGTCGTGCTTTGGCATCTGCAGTGGTTAGACGTTCATCTTGGGTAGCAACCTTTACGCCAAAGCGACCACTTAAGCGGTTGGCAAACTTGCGCGCTCTTTGGGTCATCTCTTGCTCAGTGCCATCCATATTGAGTGGTAAGCCTACAACAACGAGATCTGGTTTCCACTCTTCAATCAATGCGCCAATCTCTTCCCATTTAGGGATCCCATCTACAGCTTTAATTGATAATAGTGGTCTTGCGCTAGCAGTGAGCTCTTGTCCAATCGCAATACCAATACTTTTAGTACCGTAATCAAATCCTAAGACGCTTTTATCGCCCATTTAAGTTTATTCCTATCTAATAATCTATCTTGAATTGGCGTTATTACGCATGCCCTGCAAGGTTGGAGAGCTGCCAGATATCAAAGCCTAACGATTCAGTGGCTTGTTGCCAGCGTTGCTCATGTTCTACATCGAACAATAACTCTGGAGTGGCGGGGATTGATAGCCAAGTATTTTCAATAATTTCTTGCTCAAGCTGACCACGTGTCCAACCTGCGTACCCTAAGGCAATAAGAAACTTTTCAGGGGCTTTATTCGAGCCTAAACAGGTCAATACATCTTGCGATGTCGTCAGCATGATCCCATTGGTGATCTCGTCGCTATTATTCCAACCGTCTTGGCTTGTATGTAGCACAAAACCTCGCTCAGGATTTACTGGGCCACCAAGGAGTACTTCACCTTCGATGCCAGTTACTGGTGTTGGCTCTTCATTTAGCTCCATTTGATCGAGAAGTTCATCGACGATGATACCGCTCGGCTTATTGACGACAATTCCCATGGCACCTTTTTCGTCATGCTCACAGATGTAGATCAGTGAGCGTTCAAAATAGGTGTCCTGCAAAGAGGGCATCGCAATTAAAAAGTGGTTCTGTAAACTGTCCATAGACTTTTCCATATCAGCTTGCTGTTAACCACCGGCTAATTTAACGGTGTAATTGAGCTTTTCTAGCAAAGTCTTGATTTGCTCTCTATTGTCAGTTTGTACTTCAATGTTGAACTCTTTAACTGTACCGCCACAACCACATTGTTTCTTTAGTTTCTGGGCTAATGCTTTTAACTCTTTTTCAGGAAGCGCCAAGCCTTTAATGACAGAAACACCCTTGCCTTTGCGACCCTTACTGTCTTTATGAATTCTTACAATACCGTCGCCTTCAGGTGCCGATTGGGTTTGTTTTTCAGGCGCAATTCTGCCGCCATCGGTGCTATAGACTAAAGATACGTTTGGATCGGATTTCATATATATGGTCGTTGATGAACTGATAGCGCCAGTTTAGCAAAGTTACTTGGCTTTCGGGAGAGGTTTAGGCTTGGAGGAACTGATTCTGATGATATTAACGCTGCTAGGATGTCGAGCCACCTAACAGCGTTTGAGTTTTAAAAGTATAGCGCAAGTTCAATCAGTAACGATGCAAAAGTCAGTGTTGCCAACAAAGCGATGTATTTGTGGGTACTTGGTAAGGCGATGGCACATGAGGTTAAAACAAAACCAATTGCGGTGCCGGCAAAATGAGTCACTGGTGCACTGGCAATAGCGATAACCAGCCAGCTAAGCACAAGTATTGGTAAGATAACTAAAGAGTGTTTTGTAAGTTTATCGACTGAAGAAGGCTGGGTGTCAGAATGGCTAGACACTTTTTCCGGCGTGATAATAAAGACGACACTGGCGATAGCAAACGCTGCGATAAACCAAAACATAATGATATACTCAACAAGGTAATTGATAATCATTATCATTAAGTGGCGTTCTTAAGTCAAGCTTAACAAGTGGGTGAATTACTAAAATTGAGTTGTAGATTAAGACATTGCTCTGTAAGCTAATTATTAAGCGGTTAATATCTGTAAGATTATTGTTGGAGAAAACATGAAAAAGTTATTGGTCATTATTACTGCGCTAGCCCTAAGTGCATGTAGTTCACTTAAAACAAGCTCAGATTATGATCCAGGGGTAAACTTTAAAGAAGTGAAAACCTACGCTTGGGTCGAAAAGAAAACTGCAGATGCAACGTATCATCTAGATGGATTAATGGATCAACGCGTGCGCAAAGCCGTTGATGATCAGCTACAGCTTAAAGGCTTAACGCCAAGCGACGCCGAAACTGCTGATGTATTAGTTAACTACTTAACTAAAGTCGACAAGAAAATTAATGTTGATACCTTCAACACAAATTACGGTTATAACCCTTATTACGGTCCAGGTTGGGGCTGGGGTGGCGGTGTAGGTCATACACAAACCACTGTACGTGAATATGAAGTGGGTACCTTAATTCTTGACTTAGTTAATGCTGAAACCGGTAAGTTAATCTGGAGAGGTTCTGTTGCAGACACTATGCGTGACAAGGATACACCAGAAGAGCGCGTTGAAGTGGTTAACGAAGCGATTGGCGCGTTACTGTTAAATTATCCGCCAAAACCTGAAGCTAAGTAGCTTTTAAGTGTTTGAATAAAAACGGCCAAAAGGCCGTTTTTTTTGTCTCGAATGTTGGTCTCGAATCTCCGACTACTAGGCTAAATGAGCCAGTGACTCTGGTACGCTGGTTAATTGTAAATTCCTAAGACCTAGAGACTGTAACGCGGTTAAGTTTTCTATTTCATTAGGCAGCTCAGTTAGCAAGGAATAGCTTAAATCTAGCTTTACTAGGTTAGTGAGTTTGCCGATCTCTTTAGGTAATATCTCAATCTCACTGCAATATAGATTAAGCTCTTTTAGTTGCGCTAAATTGCCAATTTCTGCGGGTAAATTGTTTAGGCAGACATTATCAGATAAATCTAACTTTTCTAGTGATGTGAGCTTGCCTATCTCTTTAGGTAGCGCCACTAAACAACAACCATTTAGGATTAATTCTTTTAAATGGATTAAATTACCTATCTCTGCAGATAACTCTTCGATATCGTCACATACGCTAGAGAGATCTAACTTTTCAAGTGATGTAATCCCCCAAATCTGCTCTGGTAAAGCATCCTTTTCGCAACAGATAAAATCTAATTCTTTTAAATTAGGCAAATCAGTAATTTGACTTGGTAGTGTCGTCATTGCTGGATATGCGATTTTAAGCGCTGCTAAAGAGACTAGGTTGCCGATCTCTGCTGGTAGTCGCTCAGTCCCTGACATGTCTAATTCCAGTTCTTTTAGCTTTGTTAACTGGCCTAGCTCTTTAGGTAACTCAATGACCTCTGTGCCGGATAAATGCAATATTTCCAGTGAGGTTAGCTGAGCGATTTCTGGGGGCAAGAGCTTAATTTCTCGGCCTGTTAATTTAAGCTCGATTAGCGTTTTACATTGCTGCTCATTGGTGAGCAGTGCCGCTAAGGCTTCGGCTGTATTTATTTCCATTGGCTTCCTTATGGCGCTTTATCAAATAAACAACATGGTGCAGCAAGGTTTTGCTAGTTAAGTAAGCCGCGCATTAAAGCCCTAACTTGTTTATTAAACTGATTTTCTGATCGGCTTTTATGTTGAATAACATCGACGTTAGCTTGCCAACCTAACTGTTCAAAATCAATCTTAAGTTTGCAAAGTTGTTGAGCCGCTATGGCTTCTTCACAAAGATGTTGTGGTAATAAGGCCCAGCCAAAGCCTGCTTTGGTTAGCTCCAGCAACATATAGTAGTTGTCGGCATGCCACACATCTGGTGAGTGCGGGGTGCTAAACCAGCCTTTGCGGTCCTCTTTAGCGCCGATTAAGAGCTGACGATGCAACTTAAGCACATCAATATGCGATGAGTTTTCTTGAGCAAGAGGATGGCTTGGGCTAACTAATAGCTCAAACTGGACGGCGCCTAAAGATTCAAAGTCTATTGCTTCTGGGTAGGTTAACTCACTAAATACAATGCCAAGGTTAGCGCGCTTACTATCCACTAAGTGAATAATATCTAGGCTAGATGCGCAAAGGAGTTCGAGCTCACATAGAGGGTAGAGCTTTGAAAGGTTTTTAAGTAAAGCGGTAAATTTATCATAGGGGATCCCCTCATCGACGGCCAGTGTCAGTTTCAAATCGTCTTGTTTATCTAGCGCCTGAACTTGCAAGTTAAGCCGTTGGTGTTGGGCGATGACGGCTTTTGCTTGCGGTAGCAATTGCTTTCCAGCTTTAGTGAGAGTGGGGTAACGGCTGCTTCTATCAAACAAAGTTTGATTAGTATCGACCTCTAGATTGATGATGTGCTGGCTTATGGCCGATTGCACTTTTCCTAGTTTTCTTGCTGCTGCAGAAAACGAGCCTGTTTCAACGGTAGTGACGAATGAATAAAGCTGTTCAATAGATAACATATCAGTAAAGGTGATGGTATATGATTTTTACCTATCGTAATTAAAGATGATAATGACTGCAACTTAACTGTAGAGCACCTTGTTATGACATTTAAAGATAGAGTTATTCACGCCGTTCTTTTTGAAGCGATAGCATTAGCGATCATCGTTCCAGCAGCGGCATTGTTTTCTGGTAAGGACGCTAGCTCGATGCTAGCTGTAGGGGTAGGCCTTAGCCTTTACACCGTGGTGTGGAATTACTTTTATAACATCTGGTTTGATAAGCAGTTTGGTGCTGATCGAGTAAGCCGTAGTTTAATGACTCGAATTGGTCATACCTTAGGTTTTGAGGGCGGGATTATCTTTATTACAGTGCCAGTCGTGGCATGGTTTTTAGGGATTACTCTGTTGCAGTCTTTAGCGTTAGAAGCTGCGTTTTTAATATTCTTCTTTTTTTATGCCGTGGCATTTAATTGGTGCTACGACAACGTGCGCATCAAGTTGAAGCTAAAACAAGCTGAAAAAACAGCGCCTCTATGATTTATAGCAATAGATACTATTTCATCTGCTAACCCTTTACCGTCAACTTTTTAAGTTGGCGGTTTTTTTGTATGACTCTTCTGGTTGTTAATCATTCAACGACTAAACCTTCATGGAAATTCAAATTACGTTTCAGTCCACATCTCATTGCAGGATTTACTGACTCAGTGCCAAGGCTCTTTTAGGCTGTGGATTAAATATCGAAAAATACCAGATATTAACTATGCTTGTAATGCATAAGTTAATTATTTGACTGTGTTTTTGTGTTTATTGGGGGTAAAATGTTATCGGCTGACATTTGGCTGCTGAATTGGATTTTGGCTGCTTAGGTCGTCTTGAGTGTTGAGCATAGCGCCTTGGTTAAATAAATCCTGGTATTGACGGCTTAATAGGTGAGGGCGATGAAAGCAATATTGTTTATTTGGATTGCAGCATTTTTGTTTACCAGCAACTTATCGGCAAGGCAGTGGCAAGATGAAGATCTTGATGGAGTGCCAGATCTTAAAGATGCCTGTGCCAGCACTGTCGCTTTGCAACGTGTCGATGCCAGAGGTTGCAGTGTTTTACAAGCGAATACGCAGCAAATACAACAGCTAAATATAATGCCTACATTGTGCTTTATCACCGATGTAGGGCAATTATATCCAAGCTCATGTAATCAGGCGTCATCTATTGCAGTTAGGTTTGAATTTGCTAAGTCACAAGTTTCGATGTCGCAACAAGGTGCTTTTCAAAACTTAAGCCGCTGGTTGAGCGCAACCCGAGTGCCGTTAGCTTTGGTTGGTCATACCGATTCGGTGGGCAAAGATAGTGTTAACCAGCCGTTATCGCTGGCAAGAGCAGAGCAAGTCAAAACTATATTAGTGGAGCAATTTGGCTTCGCAGAAAACAGATTTCAGATTAAAGGCATGGGAAGTCATCACCCAATTGCCAGTAATCAAACCGACTATGGGCGTAAATTAAATCGCCGAGTTGAGTTTATTGTTATTGTTCAATAGCTATATTTTTATAATTTAAGGGAGTATATACATGGATAACTTGCAAGGTTTAATGGACCAAGCGCCAGAGCTGATCGTTACTTATGGCATGAAAGTCGTCTTTGCCATTGTTATTTTTATCATCGGTAAATTCTTATCGAATGTCGCTAAAAACCTCACTACTAAGTTGCTGAAAAAGCGTAAAGTCGACAACACTGTTGTATCGTTTGTTGCCAATATGGCTTGGGCATTGGTGTTTGTGTTCACGATTGTCGCCACTCTAGGGCAAATCGGTGTACAGACCGCGTCGTTAGTTGCTGTGATTGGTGCCGCCGGTTTAGCGGTAGGCCTAGCGCTTCAAGGGTCGCTATCAAACTTTGCTGCGGGTGTATTAATGGTGCTATTTAGACCATGCCGTGTTGGTGATTACGTTGAAGCGGCAGGCATTGCCGGTACAGTAGATGAAATCACTATCTTCTCTACTAAGCTGCTTACTCCTGATAATAAAGTGATTATTGCACCAAACTCAGCAATGATGGATGGCACGATTATTAATTACTCTGCGATGGAAACACGTCGTTTAGATCTTGTTATTGGTGTGTCTTATGATGCGAACTTGGCTGAAACCAAAAAGGTGTTAACTAGCATTCTTGAAAACAGCCAGTATGTATTGAAAGATCCTGCATATACTGTTGCGGTAGCTGAGCTTGCTGACTCATCAGTTAACTTTGTGGTTCGTCCTTGGGTAAAAGGCTCTGACTACTGGCCAGCACATTTTGAAATTCTAGAGCAGATTAAAGTTGCATTAGATGAAGCGGGTATTGGCATTCCATATCCACAAATGGATCTGTATGTAAAAGAAACGCCAGCGGCTTAATCGATTTATTGATTAAAGTGATGGCTACAAAAAAGGTCGGCATAAGCCGACCTTTTTATTGTGTGTAGATATTATCTATCTTAATGCGCGTTGTCTGATTGATACTGATAATCAAACTTTGGCATTGACCATTTATAATGGATAGCCAGCATTCTGAAGCTAAAGCCAAATACCAGAGATATTGATAAATTAATCCACTCAGGTACCCCATATAGCTTCATTGCGACATAGGCACCTGCAGTTAATAGCGCCACTAATGCGTAAAGCTCTTTTTTGAAAATTAGCGGTACTTGGTTACACAGAATATCTCTGATTACCCCACCAAAAACCCCGGTAACGACTCCCATTACAATAGCTATTTCAGGGCTAAAGCCGAGCAATAAGGTTTTCTGTGCGCCGATAATTGAAAAAACAGCTAATCCGACAGCATCGATGGCTAAAAACAATTTCGATAAATGACGCATCAAAGGTGCAATCATTACCGTGAGTAATGAGGCAGCAGCGATAGCAATCAGATAGTGGACATTTTCGATCCAGATTAATGGGTAATTGCCGAGCAAAATATCGCGCAAGGTGCCGCCGCCAATGGCAGTAACACAACCAATGATGACGACACCGAAAAGGTCCATCTGTTTTTTACCTGCAGCCAGTGCGCCAGTCATTGCTTCAGCAAGAATACCGACGAGCCATAAAAAGCTGATAACTTTAACTTCTAACATTTTTTGCACTAGCTAAATAAAAGGGAGACGATTTTGCCTCTTTTTACGGCTTAAATACAATGATAAAAGTTGTATTCTTGCATTATATTTTCTAATGCTTTTATTGTTGGGTGTGACTTGGGTCTACATATTTAAAGGGCTTTGTTAATAATTTGATTAGATTTATGATTTCTTTATATCTAACTTATAGCAATTTGCTTTGAATTTGAAAGATATGCTGCAAACTAGGCATTTGTTGCGGTTTGTAAACTTTGGTTTTTTGCTGGCGATTGCCAGCACCTAGCAGTAGTATTAGGCTGTTTATTTACATTCCAGATCAAGATACTTTGAGGTTAACAATGATTGATTTTCGCAGTGATACGGTCACTAAGCCTACGGCTGCTATGCGCACCGCAATTGGTCAGGCTGAAGTTGGGGATGATGTTTATGGCGATGATCCAAGTGTTAACTACCTTGAAGATATGGCCGCAGAGATGTTTGGCTATGATAATGCGCTATTCACCTCATCAGGTACACAGGCAAACTTACTGGCATTAATGGGTCATTGTGAGCGTGGCGATGAGTACATATGTGGCCAGCAATCTCATAACTACAAGTTTGAAGGCGGTGGAGCAGCTGTATTAGGCAGCATTCAGCCACAACCTTTAACAAACCAAGCTGATGGTAGTATCTTGCTTAGTGATATTGAAGCCGCGATAAAGCCTGACGATATTCATTTTGCGCGTACTCGTTTATTAAGCTTAGAGAACACTATCGGCGGTAAAATTGTGCCGCAAGAATATTTAGCCCAAGCACAAGCGTTAGCGTTTGAGCGTGGATTGAAAATTCATCTAGATGGTGCGCGTGTTGCAAACGCAGCCGTTGCACAAAACATTGCGATGACTGAGATTACTCAGTATTTTGATTCAGTGTCGATTTGTCTTTCAAAAGGTTTATGTGCGCCAGTAGGTTCTATTTTATTGGGCGACGAACGCTTAATTACTAAGGCGCGTCGTTGGCGTAAAGTGCTTGGTGGCGGTATGCGTCAAGCGGGCATTCTCGCCTCTGCTGCAACATTAGCATTAACTGAGCAAGTAGAGCGCCTAGCAGAAGATCATGACAACGCAGCTTATTTAGCTCGTGAGTTGGCCAATATTGAAGGCTTCACGGTTGATATGTCACAAGTGCAAACCAATATGGTATTTGCAGAGGTCAATGACGAAATTAATGTTAAAGCGCTAGCCGTTGATCTAAAAGTCAAAGGTATACTAATTAGTCCTGGCAAGAAGATCCGCTTGGTTACCCACGCAGATATTTCACGAGCTGACGTCGAACGCTTTATTGTTGAATTAAAAGGGTTGTTGCATCGCGCTTAATTTGCCTGCAGCTATCGCGTAACAATAAAACCTAGGCATTGCCTAGGTTTTTTGTTTTTAGCACCAAAATTAGCACTTACATTTTGAACCATTCCTCAGTGCTGGTGGCCTTGGCTGTTGCTCGATAATTGATTACCTTGGCTATCGTAAAAACCTGAGCTGCCATGCTGAATAAAGCCTTGATGGATCATCTCTGCAATAAAAGGGTCGGACTCATTGTCACCCACATCGGCAAAATCTAAGTCGCGGTAATTCGCCGTGAGTGCAGAAAATGCTTTATCTGAAAGTGTTTTTATCGCCACTAATTGGTACTGTTGCTGCATGCCATCTTGACTGATATGCATGTTTGCTGGCAGTGCTAAATGTTCTACCCAATCAATCTCGAACTGACTATGACCTAACTGACCTTGGTAGCGTTCGTTAGCTGGGCAAACATCATTTATCGCGTTATTCGCGGTTGGCTTAACTTGAGTTAGCGATTGCAGTGCACTTGGCGGGATCAGATGGTTCAACTGCTCAAAATCAAAATGCATATTTAACGAGAGTAAGTCACCTTTGCGGTAAGAGATAGAACGTTGCTGAGCAGGAAAGTAACGCACATATTCGCCATTACTATCCCAAAGCTCAAAGCTTTCTGGGCTGCGCTGATAAATTAATTGGTCATTATTTCTTAGTAAGGTGATGGTTTTTTGCTGACCTGCGTTATTGGTGACAGTGTAAGTTGCACTGACATGTGCAGGGTCGATTTGCTCACATGGGGCTAATGCCATTTTGCTGGCGATTGCTGTGCTAGGGATAACTACCAACATGGCTGCGAACAAGCCGCAGTAGATAACGCTACTAAAAACGGCAGCTTTGTTGAATAACACCTGTGGCTTACCGGCGTTAGCTTTAAAGCATGTTGATAACGAAAAGTATGAAAGTAGCATGTTGTCTCCTAAGAGGATTAAGGTTTTAATTTAACGCTAAGATAAAGCCACCGAGTTAGCTCGGTGGCAATAATAGGCTTACTTAGTCAATGTAAATACGGTGAGTTTTGCTTTCGCGATAGTTATAGCGATAGCAATTTTAAAGCTTGCCATGACTATTGAGCGGCCTCAGCTTTACTGACCAGATTGCCGGCATGGTTCATCACATGGAATAAATGATTTTGCTCAACCGTACCTTGGATTAAATGCGCGCCAGGACCACTTGCAAAAATTCCCACATCTTCACCAGCATGGGTTTCGCTGCTTAGTGGCACCAAAGCTTCTTGATGAAAGCCAGCGCTTTGAGTATCGACATAGTTGAGGTCGAAACGCCCAGGAGCTTCAGCATAGCCATAGCGCTCATCGCCACCGGTTTCAAGATTGGCGTAGCCGCGACCATTGGTGTAACCCACTGTTGTGTATGGCAGGCCATTGGCATCGGTTGCATTAGTCACCGCAGGTTGACCGTCTGAGCCATTACCTTTAACTAGACCAAGAATTGGGTTACCACGGGTTGGGTAACCCGCAATGGTAAACACATGGCTATGGTCGGCAGTGACCATGAGTAAGGTATCCTTTGACGAGGTTTTTTCCATGGCAACACGCACAGCTTCAGACAGGGCAATGGTATCGTGTAAGGCACGCGCTGCGTTACCAGCGTGGTGCGCATGGTCGATACGTCCTGCTTCAACAATCAGTACAAAGCCTTTGTCGTTTTTCTGCAAAATATCGATAGATTTAGCGGTCATTTC
The DNA here is from genome assembly GCF_023283845.1 of Shewanella marinintestina. GTDB lineage: Bacteria > Pseudomonadota > Gammaproteobacteria > Enterobacterales > Shewanellaceae > Shewanella > Shewanella marinintestina. Next base: position 71,184 of record NZ_JAKILC010000019.1, on the reverse strand, counting down.
AGCCAGCGATGGTTCACCAGCTGCGCCAACTGTTGTGCGGTCTAACTCATATTCCATATGTGATGAATTAAACAAGCCTAATGCGTGATCCGTGGTTGTAGGATCAAGCGCTAAAAACGCGTCACGGTCGGCAACATAAGCAGCGTTGGTATATTTACTGAGCCACTCAGTAGTTAAGTCGCGGTTATCTTCACGACGACCAGACTTACCCTCAGGGTCAGTAATCGAGGTTGGGATGAACGAGCGACGACCGCCACCCATCACCACGTTTATACCGCTACCGTAATCAAAATCAAGCAACTGTACAGCAATGTCGCTACAGCCATTGGCAACGGCTTCATCAGGTAGGTCAGCATCATTTTCCCAGTTACGCTCAGGGGCATGGGCGTAGGTTGCTGCTGGTGTTGCATGCGTAATACGTGCAGTTGATACCACACCCGTTGATAGTCCAGCCATAGCGGCAAGCTCTAATGAGGTCACTAAGTCTTGGCCTTCGGTTGAGGCGCAGTTACCGCGAATTACGCCCTCGGCCTGACCAATAACACCGACATCGGTTTTAACGCCTGTGACCATAGCTGTCATGGTGCCAGCAGAATCTGGCGTTTGTCCATCTACGTTATAGGTCTTAGCGAGCCCAACATAAGGTAAGGTTTCAAACGACAGTGAGTTTTCCTCACCGGTTTGACCTTGTAATTGGCCTTCTAGAATACGCGCCGCAGTAACAGTTGAGATCCCCATGCCATCACCCACAAAAAGAATGATGTTCTTCGCTGCGCCAGCTTCATTATTCACTGTTAACTCTTGAGCTTGAGTAACACGAGACTGTCCATCAACATACCATTGGTTAACGGTTGTCCAATCTTGGCCATTATTGCCATTCTCACCTTGGTCGCCTTTGTCACCATCATCGCTACAAGCTGCCAGACCTAAGATTGCAGACATGCTTAATACCAGTAATTTTTTATTCATTTTAAACTCCATAAATGGGTACTTTTTCTGGCTTTGAGCCAGTTAAAATCAGTAGTGGTTCGATATTGCTAAAGATTTAGTACTCATCTTTTTAGTATTTGGTTCCACCAAGCTCTTGGGCTTGATTGATGATGTGGTAGATAACATTTTGCTCCATAACGCCTTGAAGAAGGTCGGAGCCAGGACCCATTGCATGCAAGGTAATATCTTCACCTGCGTGGGTTTCACTGCTGGTTGGCACTAATGCTTGTTGCTTGAACTCTTTATCTTGGGTATCGACAGAGCTCAAGTCATCACGAATACCGACAACTGCTCCTGGGCCGTTGGTGTAGCCAACAGTAGTGTATGGTTTGCCGTCTTTAGCGATGGTGACGTTGCCATCAACACCATGCACTAAACCTAGAATTGGGTTACCGCGTTTTGGGTAACCTGCAATGGTAAATACATGGCTGTGGTCGGCAGTGACCATGATTAAGGTTTCTTCTGGATTGGTGTTTTCAACAGCCGCGCGAACGGCGTTTGATAGCTCGACGGTATCCATCATGGCGCGATAAGCATTACCGGCATGGTGAGCATGATCGATACGACCTGACTCAACCACTAGCAGGTAGCCATCTTCATTCTTGTTGAGTAATTCAATGGATTTAGTGGTCATCTCTGTTAGCGATGGTTCACCTGCAACGTCGTCTAAACGGTCTGCTTCATACTGCATATGCGATGAGTTAAATAGACCTAACAGGTGATCGGTTGCGCTAACATCAATGGCATCAAAACCGGCTTTATCCCACACATAAGCTGAGTTGCTTAAGTTGTCGGTCCAAGCCTGAGTCAGGTCAACACCATCGGCGCGGCGGCCTGTTTTACCTTCGCCATCGGTTGTATCCTGTGGAATAAAGTTACGGCGTCCGCCGCCAAGTGCAACCGTTAGCGCATCGGCTTCATCTCGCATAACCAGTTGATAAGCGATGTCTTTACACTCGTTGGTTATCGCTTCATCGGGTAAGTTTGAGTCAGCTTCCCAGTTACGCTCTGGTGAATTGGCATAAGTTGCAGCAGGGGTTGCGTGAGTAATGCGCGCAGTACTCACTACACCGGTAGATAAGCCCTTAGCGTTTGCTAAGTCGACTAAGGTGATTAGCTCATTGCCTTTTGAAGACAGGCAGTTGGCTCGCAGGCTGGTATCAGATACTGACAGCACGCCGGCTTTTGACTTTACGCCCGTCGCCATTGCCGTCATGGTGCCTGCTGAATCAGGGGTTTGTTGGTTAGTGTTATAGGTTTTCACTAACGCTGTTTTAGGGAATTGCTCAAAGCTTAAGAAGTTCTCTTCGCCGCCTTGGTTACCAGCTTGTTGTTGGCCCTCAAAAATGCGCGCTGCAGTTAAGGTTGATACCCCCATACCGTCACCCACAAATAAGATCACGTTTTTAGCTTTAGTTGGTGTGCTCTGTTGGGTTTTGTCACTAACAAGCTTGGCGCTATCTTTATACCATTGGCTGTTAGTTTGGTTATCGGGTAATACAGCAGCGTTAGCTGCGATAGGTGCGAGACTACAAGAGATAATCACAGCTATTTTTTTGATATTATTCACTATTGTCACCGTAAATTAGTAAGGTTTATATAAGATTTCCTTGTGGCGGTGTGATTGTCAGTGACAAGCATGACGTTATTGAGTCGAATTTATGTCGTTTTTGTTGCTAAGCTAAAATTGACTCAAGCAAACTGAAGATAGAGGTTTAATAAACCGAGCCGTAATGAAACGCTGTAATAAAAGGCACGCAGCGACTAAGCAGGCTTTATCAATATCACGGTTGGTATATTGCTTAGGCATAAGCCCTACTTTGGCGCAATAAAGCGCTAAAACAGGGCAGTATATTTAACTGAGGTGAGTCTAGGACTATATAAGCTGCTGATTTATAAGGCTTAGAAAACTTGGCTGTATATTTGCTACTCCTTATTAGGTATTTAACAGGAGTAAGGAATTTAATATGAAATACTATAGCCGCCGTTTTATAAAGCCGGAACATCTTAATCCAGCAAACTTTCTCTTTGGTGGGCAACTGTTAAGTTGGATTGACGAAGAGGCTGCAATTTATGCTGGCTGCCAAATGAAAAGTCAGCGTCACGTTACCAAGATTATGAATGAAATTAATTTTATTGCGCCCGCAAGGCAAGGGGATGTGATTGAATTTGGTCTAGAGCTGATCAGTGCCGGCGCGACCTCGATAACCATTAGCTGTAAGGTGCGTAATAAGCTGACTCATTTACCTATTGCCAGTATCGACAAAATTGTCTTTGTGCATGTTAATGAGCAAGGTTTACCCACGCCCCACGGTATGCGCGCCAATGCCGCCTAGTGTGTAACTGATGAGTTAACAAGCGAATAAAAACAAAGGCTCATAATGAGCCTTTGTTTTTATATTTTGTTTTATATTTTGTGTTAGTAAAGTCTGCTCAACAGCTAGTCTTCGCTAAGATCTTGTTTCACCGATTTAACCGCATCTCTAGAAGCGTGGCCGATTGCGCGAGTGGTATCTCGAGTCGCATGGCCAATATCTGTGGTCACTTCTTTAGTGGTGTCACCTATCTGCCGTCCAGCGTCTTTGAGTTCTGCACAACCGGTAATGACCAAGCTGCATAATAGTGCGCTAATTAAAGCTAACTGTTTCACTGAATGATATTCCATTTCTTATTAGATTGCGGGCATATTGCCAGCAATTTATAAGCTGCGCTAGGGTAGTGTGTCACGTTATTAGACTAGCCTTGGAATGAAGGTTGATTACATTTATTTTTGGCTTGGTGTTACCAAGTAGAGTGTATGAAACTTGCAGTTTCGTCGCTATTAATCGCCTGCAACAGGGGGAGAGTAGCCTTGAAATGAAGGCTGATTATATTTCATTTTTACTCGTTGCTACATGGAAGCGTGTTTTGCGTTTTAGCTTTATGGTTATCAATCGCCTGCAGCGGGTGCTGGACAGGATGTCCGAATGTCGTGAACACATGGATGTGAAGGAACGACCGCATGTGCAGATACTGCTGAAGCTCGCCTCAGGTTAGACTTCGTCTAACAACTAAAGTCGTGGGATTCCATCCCACACCCGGGCAAGGAGGACTGCTCGTCCTTATCCTCCTTGCATCCACCATGACGCCCCAAACGAAGTTGTTGATCCTCATGCTTCAATAAAAATCGCCTAACGGCTCAGATGGGACATCCATGTCCCACCGAGCCTACACCATCATCCCTGATGGTCCTACGGCATTTTTACCTACGCACTTCGGCAACTTCGATGGGAAATTGGTGTTTTCTGTGTGTGCCGTAACTTAGTTTTGCCCCCAAATCATTTTCACTGATAAAAATGGTAAGTAGCACAAGTAAGCTTTGGCTATAGAAAAGCTAATATGAAAGGTTTGGCGTACACCATAAGTAATGCCAGTCCTTTTTCTTTAAGCTCAATTCTTCCGCTTTAATCTTACAAGAGACCCGATAAATGTTCTGCTTTACTTTGCGGGCAAGGTAAATTCAAATTTGTTAACACCAGTAAGATTAACGGCTTTACATCAATGAGTTACGTTGCTAATTTTGACGTAAATTAAAAAAAGTGCAGGGATTTATCTGAGACGCTGGATAATAAGCTGTTAGCTTTCACATCACACTAGGTGCAAAATGGAATTTAAATCTCATAAAGTCATAGTCGAGTCAGAAAACCCTTTCAAAAATGACAGGTTGAACCGTCAACCTCATGTTGATAATTTTTCTACCTTATTAGAGAACATTAGTTCACCTATAGTTTTATCCGTAAATGCTCCTTGGGGACAAGGGAAAACAACATTCCTAGAAATGTTGCATGCTCAGTTGGTAAATAAGGAGCATAATTCTATTTATTTTAGTGCTTGGGAAACTGACTTTGCTAGTGATCCTTTGCAGGCTTTTCTTGGTGAAATAAACGAAAGTATAGAAGCATTAATTAATGGTGATGAAGAAAAAAATAAAGCGTGGGAAACTACAAAAAAAGCAGGTTCTCATATTCTAAGGAAAGGACTACCTGCATTAATAAAAGTAGGTACAGCCGGTATTTTAGATGCTGAAAAAATCATTGAGGATGAGTCATCTAAAGTGATGGAAGGTTTAACCAAAGACTTTTTAGCAGAATATACAAAAAATAAAGAAGCAATTGCCCAATTTAAATCTGGCGTCTCTAAAGTCCTAAGTAATGAAGGAGGTGAATCGACCCGTTTGTTCATATTCATTGATGAATTAGATAGGTGTAGACCAACCTATGCAATTGAATTACTTGAAAGGATAAAACACTTACTTGATATTGAAGGTCTGGTTTTCGTTTTAGCAATGGACAAGGTTCAATTGTCTCACAGCGTAAAAGGCATATATGGAGCTGAGTTCGAAGCTATAGGCTATTTAAGGCGGTTTATTGATATTGAATATACTCTACCTGAAAATGATCTAGATGCATTTATTGATCAACTTTATATAAATTTTGGGTTTAATGACTTCTTTCAAAAAAGAATGCTATATCGAGAATTCCAATATGATAAGGATCATCTAAAAGATACATTTAAATTATTAGCTAAGGCTAAAAAATTATCTTTACGTGAAGTTGAACAACTTTTTGCGAAGATAAATTTGGTCATCCAATCTACAGCTGAAAACACATATCTTTACCCTGCATTATTAGCATTTCTAATAATTGCTAAAGAGTACCATTATGATAACTATAATGACTATATCAATAAGGGTGATACACCTGAAAAGTTAATTAGTGACCTTTATGCCATGATTCCCCAATCAGAATTGCTAGATTCGCATTCTTGCGCTTTAGTAGAAAGCTTTTTAATCGGGGCTAAGTACGATAATTATAATAATACTGTTGGAAATTCTTTGAAACGTCATGAAGATATAGAGAATGATGAGAATTCTAGTAAAGAGCAAAAACGTTACTCAGACAAAATAGTTCAAATTTCGACTAGTTTTAGTGGGTTCAGAAACTCTATTAGTCTAGACAGCTTAAAACAAAGAATAGAAATGGTAGAAAGCTTTCAGTTTAGTCGTTAAAGAAAGCTAACAAGAACAAAAAACAGTTGGCTTTTGCTCCTTCGTCGCTTATTTTAGCCAACAATTTTTTGCCTGTTAATTGGCGTTATGAAGATTCGGAAAATCTTACAATTGGAATATATTTACAGTGAAGAAAACTCTTAAAGAGAACCCCACGTTACTGCTCACGTTTGGATTTATTTACATCTCAATCCTAGGCTACTTTAGTTCTAGTAAATTCCTCAACTACTTCAATATCAAAGCAACGGATTACTTTACCTTTGAAGATTTTGTTCTTTCTATTGTTCGAGAGGGAGATTTGTTTCTATGGTTACTGCCCATTATTCCAATTAGCTATGTGAAATTTTTCTGGTTGTTGAGGCAACAGAAAGATCATGCTAAAAGGGTTCGTGCTCTTATAGATGAGATCGATAGTGCTGGAAATATTGAAAATTTATCAAATGAAGATAAAGAAAAATTAACTCCTAAAGCTAAGCAGTTAAAAATGTATAAAATTGGTCTGGATAGCTACCCTGAGGAAATTAAAAAGGCAATCGCAAGCGCACCAATATACTTTTGTCTCTTAAGCATACCTACTGCATGGCAAGTTGCTAACTTCAACTACTTAGATGTTAAAACAGGTCAAGTTGAATCTGTCAGAATTGAGGTTAAGGATAAGGTAAAAGAGTTGGATACTAATAAACCATATGTATTATTACTTAGAACAACAAACCATACATTCTTACTTAAAGATATGGATGACAATTCAACCGCTATAGTAATTCCAAACAGTAATATTATTTCTGTCTATTATGGTGCGAGCAATAAAAAATCTTCATAACAAAGCGTTTAAGACTGATTCTCAACGCATGGCATTTTCATTCCATCGTTGGGTTTTGTGTTTAAGATGGTATGGTTTCGGTTCAGTGGTGGCCTTGCTCACTACTTAACGCGGCGTTACCCCATATAGGATTGCCATAGTTTTCTTAATGCCAAGAGTCATTTTCAGAGCTTAAGCTCTAGCACAGTTATGTCCAAAAGTGAGTTAGAAGCTTGTTTCGTTTCTAACCATAGCTGTAAAGCTAGATGAAGTTATTAGGCTAAAAGAAAACACCAATTCCCCATCGAAGTTTCCGAAGTATGTAGATAAAAATGCCGAAGAACTATCATGGATGATGGTTCAGGCTCGGCGGGACATGGATGTCCCATCTGAGCAGTTAGGCAATTTTTATTGGAGTATGAGGTCCGTATCTAATGCATGTAACTTCGTTAGGGGCGCTGAGGGTTTGCGAAGGGGGACAAGCGCTTTCCCCCTTGGCTCGGGTGCGGGCGAAGCGCCGCGACGTTAGTTGTTAGACGCAGTCTAACCTTAAGTCCGCATGTGAGCTGGAAGCTCACGACCTTTTATCAAACGAAGTTTGATTTATAAGTGTCGCAGGACTGAGAAAGCCAACTCAAATTGGCAGAAAATGTTGCTGGTGCTAAAGCAAAATACCAGCAACATTCATAAAGCTAAATTAGTGCAACTTCAAATGTGGGTGCACAATGCGGCTGATGCCTTTAGCAAACATCAATAGCGTGCCTTTAATTGGGCCGTGCAGCTCAATTAAGTGTCTGCGGTATAGTGAGGTGTAAACAAAACGCGCAATCTTGCCTTCAACCATGACGCCACCACCAATGAACGACATTAAGTTACCTACAGTGTGGAACTTGGATAGATTAACCAAGGCGCCTAAGTCTTTATAAACATAGTTATTTGACGCCGGTTTACCTGCTAACAATAACTTAATGTTATCAGCAGTCATCAGTGCCATTTGGCGTGCAGACTGACCACGTGGTGGCACCCAACTGCCATCTTCTTGCGGGCAAGCCGCGCAGTCACCAATCGAAAAAATTGCCGGATCGCGGGTGGTCTGCATATTTTGATTAACCATGACTTGGTTAATGTGATTGCTCTCTAGGCCGCCAATCTCTTTAAGAAAATCTGGCGCTTTAACACCGGTTGACCAAATCACCATATCAGATGGGATAAATTCGCCTTCAGAGGTATGCAAGCCTTCTTCTGTCACTTGATTGATGCGGGTGCTAGTCATCACCTTTACACCAATTGCGGTAAGCTCTTTGGCGACAGAAGCTGAGATCTCTTCTTTTTCTACCTTAGGTAGAATGCGCTCATCGGCTTCAATAAGGGTGATTTCAAGCAGGCTGCTATCGATTTTGTAGCCAAAGCCGCGCAGCTGATCAACCGCGTGATGCATCTCTGCTGACATTTCGACACCTGTAGCACCAGCGCCAACAACGGCAATTTTGATTTTATCATCAAGTTGGTGGTGGCTTGCATAACGCATGAATTTGTTAAGCAGCATGGTACGAATTTCCATGGCTTGCTCAGTGCTGTCTAAGAATACACAGTGGTCACGTACACCAGTAATATTAAAATCATTGGCGATACTGCCAATAGCAATCACTAGGTAGTCATAATCAATGCGGCGTGCAGGTAAAAGCTCGTTGCCTTTTTCATCATTAATCGGCGCAAGGATCACTTGCTTGGCTTCACGGTCAAGGTCGGTCATTGCACCTTGTTGAAAGTGATAACCATGATGGGCAGCGTGGCCACGATAGCTAATTGCATCAATACCGATATCTAAGGCGCCTGTAGCGACCTCATGCAGAAGGGGCTTCCAAACATGGCTTTCTGCGCAATCAATCAATGTAACTCTGGCTTTGCCTTTTCGGCCAAGTTGGTGACCAAGTTTTGTTGCGATTTCCATACCACCAGCGCCGCCACCAACGATGACAATATTAGCCATTTCATGCATGAGTTTTAAAATCCTTAATTAGATAAAACTGTAAATTAAATATGGGTTTAACTTGCCGATTAACGAGTTAACTATGCAGTTTTGAGGCTGTTTTTAGTTGCTCAATGCTTGTACTGCAAGTGAAAAGTAGACAGGTAAGTTTGCTTAAAAAGTGTAGCAGTAGATGTGAAAAACGGCAATTAAGCCCTTGAATTGGCTTAAGGTGGTTTTTTAATTAACTATTTAATTTTAATTGCTTGAATCTTAACGGTTTAAAATTTTACCAGGTTAACTTTTTACATATTTTTTGTGGCTAGGTGGTCATAAAGGAAGGAGATAAACTTTGACTAGAATGTTAGAAGTGTGATCTGACTCGGTGTAACAACAAGAGCTAAAATGCGGCATGCTTTAAGGAGATAAAACATGCCGGCAATTATTAGAGTTTGCTTAAGCGAGACTTATAGTCTTCGATTACATGTTCCATGATTTCTTGTACTGAAGTGTCTTTGGTCTTGTTATCCATAAACACCTTGAATGTCACCAAAGCATGTTTGTCATCTTTGAGGCGGTCATTCTGCATGGCGAAGTAGGCTTGTTCCTGTTCGCACTCTCTGACGACAAAGCCTTCATGTTCAAATAGTCGGTTGCCAGAATGGCCGTGCCACTTAGTAATTCTGTCTAGTGCGATTTCACAAGAGCGATTGAGCTCAACATGGTTACGCCAGCTTGTTGGGTGTGCGGGATCCTTAACGTGCGGGCATCGGACTGTGTAGTTGTATACATGAGAGATTGCTGTCATAAATTACCTACCTGTTCGCTGTGACTAATGCCATCTTAGGCATCGTTTTTTATCTTGGTCAACCACTTGCGTAGTTTGAGCGTACTTTCTGTGTAGTTCGAGCAAGTTGAGCTAACTGAATATCGATTATTTCTACCGCGCACAAACATAACGCTTAGTTAACACTCTAGTTGCTGTACCTATTGTTTACCATGACATTTAACTGAATAACCTTGTTCCAGCTCTCACTTTTACTTATGAAGGTAAATAAGTAGCGGCTTTGACTAATAAAGCATCAGTTTAAGTGCGTTTGGGGTTCTGAGTCGATAATTTACGTCAATATAAAAACAGAGCTTAGTTTAGATGTCTAATGTTAATAAGTTTGCGATTTCATTACAAAAAGGTTTCTTTTGCTTGATGAGGCAGCCTATAATTTCAGGACAAAAATAAAGCACATATCCTACCCCTCTGGAGGCTAAAATGGCCGGTTCATCAGTTTCAAACCTTAAATTATGGATGTTAGCAGCAACGACTGTCGCTTTGTCGGCTTGTGGTGATGCACCAGCACCGCAACAAGCTATGCTACCCAGCGTGATTGTTAATACTGCTCATACTGAAATGATCACGCCTAAATCTGAAATTGTTGGACGTACGCGCGCTTCAGAGGACGTAGTGATTAAATCGCAAATTCAGGGACAATTACTGCAGCGTGCCTTTGTTGAGGGGGATGACGTTACTGCAGGCGATTTATTATTTGAAATCGATCCCGCGACCTATAAAGCTGAGCTGGCGCAGCAACATGCGGTGTTAAAGCAAGCGGTAGCTTCACGAGATGTTGCGGTGATGAACTGGGAGCGTGGTCGTCGATTATTGCCTGATGGCATGATTAGCGCGCAGGATATGGATGAGTTAACCAGTCGTAAACTCACCACTGCAGCAGGTGTTGTGCAGGCAGAAGCTGCGGTACAAGCAGCCGAGCTGCAGTTGAGCTATACCAAGGTCTATGCGCCGATTTCAGGGCGTATTAGCCACTCTAAAGTCAGTACCGGTGACATTATTACCCCTCAGTCAGAGATGGCTAATTTGGTGCAACTTCAACCTATGTGGGTTAATTTCCAAGTGCCAGAAAAGGGGCTTATTACAGCGCAGCAAAATTTTTCTAAGGCAGAACAACGCGAAGTTAAAATCACCGATATTGTCATGCGTTTGCGTCTTCCTAACGGCACCATGTTTGACGAGATTGGTCATATCGACTTTGTCGGTAACCGTGTTGATGCCGCAACAGGTACCTTGCCTGTGCGCGCTACCTTTAAAAATGACGACAAACTCATGTTACCCGGCTTGTTTGTTACCTTAGTGATTGAATCTCCGATTACAGAGAGCGCTTTACTTATCCCGCAAGCTGCTGTGCAGGAAGATCAGCAAGGGCGCTTTGTGATGGTGCTTAATGAGCAAGATGAAGTGCAAAAGCGTATCGTCAAACTGGGTGACCGCTTTGGTGTTGAATGGCGAGTGTTAGGTGGTTTAGAAGACGGTGAACGTATTGTGGTAGAAGGATTGCAAAAAATCCGTCCCGGGATAAAAGTCAAACCTGTTGAGCAAGAAGTTATCCCTTTTAAAGAAGACGAAACTAAATAGGAGTTGTCTTGATGAACATATCTTGTTTTGTCTACTTAAGCGGCGCAGATGCCTATCGCTTTGAGTGCGTTTTAACGCCGACAGGGGAATTCCATGATTAGTGATTTTTTTATTAACAGGCCCAAATTTGCCTTTGTTATCTCAACTGTACTGACCTTAGTCGGTTTAATCGCAATTCCTGTGTTATCGGTTTCAGAGTTTCCTGAAATCGCGCCGCCACAGGTGAGCGTTTCAACCAGTTATTCTGGCGCCAGTGCCGATATTGTAAAAGATACTATTGCCCAGCCGTTAGAGGCCGAAGTTAACGGTGTTGAAGGCATGCTCTATATGGAGTCTAAAAGTGCTAATGACGGCAGTTACTCTTTAAATGTGACTTTTGAAGTGGGCACTGATGCCGACATGGCACAGGTAAAAGTGCAAAATCGTGTGCAACAAGCGATGCCAAGATTGCCGGAAGAGGTAAAGCGTCAGGGGGTAAAAGTTGAAAAACAAAGCCCTAATATGCTGATGGTGGTTAACCTTGTCTCACCTGACGAGACCTTTGACTCGCTGTTTATTACTAACTATGCCGGTTTAAATGTTAAGGATGCGCTAGCGCGTCAATACGGCGTGTCTAAAGTACAAGTGATTGGTGCGTTAGATTATGCTATGCGTATTTGGCTCGACCCTGACAAGATGGCCAGCTTGAGTGTTACCGCAAGCGATGTTATTGGTGCGCTGCAAGAGCAGAACATTCAAGTTGCAGCGGGGCGTATTGGCGCCGCACCGGTGGATCCTGAGCAGCAGTTTCAGTACACGCTGCAAACCAAAGGACGACTTAAAGATCCAAAGGAGTTTTACGATGTGATGATCAGAGCCAATAATGATGGCTCTAAAGTGGTGGTTGGCGATGTGGCTCGTGTAGAACTTGGCTCACAAACCTATGATGCTCAAGGTAAGTTAAACAATAAGCCGTCGGCGATTATTGCTATTTATCAATCTCCGGATGCGAATGCACTTGAAGTCGGTAAGGCGATTAAAGCGGAAATGGCAAAGCTGTCAGAGCGTTTTCCTAATGATCTTGAATATGAAGTCTTATATGACACCACTGAGTTTGTTGAAACCTCGATTAAGGAAGTGGTACAAACCCTGTTTATTTCTATAGCGCTGGTGGTTTTTGTGGTGTTTATCTTCTTGCAAGATGTACGCTCAACGCTGGTGCCTGCAATCGCAATTCCTGTCTCTTTAATTGGTACCTTTGCCTTTTTACTTGCCTTTGGCATGAGTATTAACACTGTGTCGCTATTCGCGCTTATTTTAGCGATTGGTATCGTGGTCGATGATGCCATTGTGGTGGTCGAAAACGTCACTCGTCTAATGCAAGATGAGGGACTATCACCGAAAGAAGCCACCTCAAAAGCTATGAAAGAGGTAACAGGGCCGATTATTGCAACCACTTTAGTATTACTCGCGGTGTTTGCTCCGACAGCGGTTATGCCGGGGATCACCGGTCAAATGTATGCACAGTTTTCGGTGACTATCTGTATTTCGGTGCTTATCTCTTCAGTCAATGCACTGACCTTAAGCCCGGCGCTGTGCGCCTCATTATTGCGTCCGCCTAAGACACATACTAAAGGGTTCCATGCGGCGTTTAATAAGCATTTTGAGCGCTTTACCGGTAAGTACATGAAGCTAGTATCATCACTTACTCGCAAGTTGGCATTAGTGGGCATAGTGTATGTTGGCTTGATTCTGCTAACCGGTGGTATCGCGAAAATCTTACCGTCAGGCTTTGTGCCAATGGAAGATAAAAAAGCCTTTATGGTAGATATCCAGCTACCCGATGGCGCTTCGCTTAACCGTACTGAAGAGGTGATGCGTGATTTAGTTGAGCTAACGCGCGATGAACCGGGTGTTGAAAACGTGATTCATGCCAGTGGCTTTAGTATTTTGACCGGCTCTGTGTCTTCAAACGGTGGTTTGATGATTGTCACCCTGTCGACTTGGAGCGAGCGTGAATCAGCCGATATGGCAGAGTCTGCCATTGTTGCCAAACTTCAAGCTAAATACGCGGCCAACCCTGCAGTAAAGGCCATGGCATTCTCACTGCCGCCAATTCCAGGTGTGGGTAGTGTCGGTGGCTTTGAGTTTGTGCTGCAAGACACGCAAGGACGTACGCCTCAAGAGCTCGCTTCTGTCATGCGAGCCTTGATTATGAAAGCCAATGAGCAACCTGAAATTGCGATGGCCTTTAGTAACTTCCGCGCCGATGTGCCGCAGATGTTTGTCGATGTTGATAGGGATAAAGCCAAGGCGTTAGGTATTTCACTTAATGAGATCTTCTCAACCATGCAAACCATGCTCGGCTCTATGTACGTTAATGATTTTAACCGTTATGGCAAAGTCTTTAGAGTTATCTTGCAGGCTGAGACTGAGTATCGTGATTCAGACAAAGACATCTCGCGCTTTTATGTGCGCTCTAATACTGGCGAAATGGTGCCGCTAAGTACCTTAGTGACTGTGACGCCGATTCTAGGCCCTGACGTGATGAACAACTACAACATGTTCAGCTCGACGACCATTAACGGTTTCCCGGCGCCGGGCTTTAGCTCGGGTGATGCGATTACTGCCATGGAGCGCGCCGCCAATGAATCGTTGCCAACCGGCTATACGTTTGAGTGGACAGGGCAAACTTACCAAGAGATTAAGGCGGGTAATTTAGCGCCATTGATTTTCTCGTTAGCGTTAGTGTTTACTTACTTATTTTTGGTGGCGCAGTACGAGAGCTGGACCATTCCGTTTGCGGTTATCCTCGCGGTGCCGATTGCGGTGTTAGGTGCGTTCTTAAATATCCTCTTGGTCGGTTCAGATCTAAACCTTTATGCGCAGATTGGTCTGGTACTGCTGATTGGCCTCGCCTGTAAAAATGCGATTTTGATTGTCGAGTTTGCTAAGCAGTTACGAGAAGAAGGAAAAAGCATATTAGAGGCGGGTGAAACTGCGGCAAGATTGCGTTTTCGTGCGGTATTGATGACGGCATTCTCCTTCCTGTTAGGGGTATTGCCTTTAGTTATCGCTTCAGGTGCTGGTGCCGGTAGTCGCCGCGCATTAGGCTACTCAGTGTTTGGTGGTATGTTAGCGGCCACTATCGTTGGTACCTTATTAGTGCCCGTATTTTACGTGATGATGCAAAAGATGCGCGAAAAGGCTAAAGGCTTACCTAGTGATGTTGAGCCGGCTGCAACTAAAGAGCCAAGCTAAGAGCGTAAACTAACAGAGGTTATGAATTAAGTGCTTAAAATTATTGCATAAACCTAGTTCATAAACATAGTTCATAAACATAGAGCTGCTAATGAGTAAAACAAAAGGCCTGTTGTAATAGCAGGCCTTTTTAATGCTTGAAAAACAACCAATACCTAGGGCGTTATTTTTGATAGCGATACCGATAAAATGTATGGCTTTGTTTAGATATAGATAATAAGGAGTAAACCACTCGACTTTTTTGATGTGCATTGAGGCTGGGGCTTTCAAGATAAGTGTTGGAGTTTAGCGATGTTTATCATAACGCAGAAAGGGAAAAGCCCACTCCGTAGAGTGGGCTTTAAAGCTTGCTTTAACTTTTGCAGGGAAAAAGCGAACTAGTCGATTATATCAACTATGTAACCTTTTGTATCGCTTAAACCCAATTAAATTGGACTGTAGGTATTAATAGGGTGGTTTAGAGGCAAAAAAGTTCACAAAGATGCTGATTAGAATAATAATCGCTTAGTAAGCTTTTTGACTGGTGACTAGGATATTTTAGATTAGTGACTAGGTTACTTTTGTTTATGAAACAGTATGCCTATTTGGTGAAGCCGGTTTGGTAAAATCTGTTTGCTAAAGCGTGTTGTAATGAAATGACGCTGATAGCTAAGAATAAAAAACGATTGACCGATATACCAGTCAATCGTTTTAGGCTAATCAATTTGAATAAGTTACTTTAGATAAGTCGCTTACCCATTAAAGCTAATGCCTATGCACTTGCAGAATTTAAAGTGCGTTAGTGAAGATCTGGCAGATCTCTTCATGGGTTGCTTGTTTAGGATTAGTGAAACCACAAGCATCTTTAAGTGCATTATCTGCAAGCGTTGGAATATCTTCAGCTTTAACACCTAGTTTAGTGAGATTCTCTGGAATATTCACTGCAACAGATAGTTGCTTAATGGCTGTTAACGCGGCTTCTGCGCCTTGCTCATCAGTCATTGCTGCTACATCAACGCCCATAGCTTTAGCGACATCTTTTAGGCGTCCAGGCACAACTTGGGCGTTGTAAGCTTGAACATGCGGTAGTAACAGTGCGTTACATACACCATGCGGTAGGTCATAGAAGCCACCCAATTGGTGAGCCATTGCATGAACATAACCAAGGCTTGCGTTGTTAAATGCCATACCGGCAAGGAACTGGGCATAGGCCATTTGGTCGCGTGCTTCGATGCTTTGGCCATTCTCAACCGCTTCAACTAAGTTGCCTTGAATAAGCTCAATGGCTTTAATTGCACAGGCATCAGTGATTGGGTTAGCCGCAATTGATACATATGCCTCAATGGCGTGAGTGAGCGCGTCCATACCGGTTGCAGCGGTTAGCCCTGCTGGCTTAAGTAGCATAAGTTCTGGGTCGTTCACTGATAAAATTGGCGTGGTGTTCTTATCTACAATCGCCATTTTTATGTGACGCTGTTCGTCGGTAATAATACAAAAACGTGTCATCTCACTTGCAGTACCGGCTGTGGTGTTTATGGCTACAAGTGGTAGTTGTGGCTTAGTTGATACATCTAAGCCTTCGTAATCTTTGATGCTGCCGCCATTTGTTGCAACCAGTGCAATACCTTTAGCGCAATCATGTGGAGAGCCACCACCTAAAGAAATGACAAAGTCACATTTGTTGGCAGTTAATATTTCAAGTCCGGCTTCAACGTTGCCCACAGTCGGGTTTGGTTGCACGCCATCGAAGACGACTGAACGGATATCATTGCTGGCAAGCTTATCGGTAACTTGGCCAACAAGACCAATATCAACCAGCGGCTTATCTGTAACAATTAATGCATTTTTAAAGCCTAGAGACTTAATGTCGCCAATTGCTTCGGTAACAGCATCTTGCCCTAAGATATTGACAGATGGGATAAAAAATTTAGCAGCCATAAGAATCACCTATTACGCTTAATGTTAAAAGTTGTTATCTTTTCTGGTAATTAAAGTACCAATACTACCGCAATAAAGGTGTGATCAATCTCTAATAAAACACCGGATTAAACAAAATCAGCCCGAAAATCGGATCTGCCTTACTAATTTTGTAATTTTATGACACAAACAAAGGTTTTAATGACTTTAAGCTCACTAAAACTCGGTAAATAGTGAAATAAACTCCTAAATTAACTTATAACTAGCGTAAAATAATACTTTCGACGTAGCCGTTTTAAGACCATAGCCGAGCTTATAAGCTGATTTGTACTAATACTAATCAGTATAAGAAGTTGATCTACTCAGAGCGTTTTTTGGCAAACTAATTCAAGGCGAATCGCGGAAGTAATGGCTATTCCCTTGCGAGGCTATTCAACGCAGAAGTAGGCAGCCAAAAACGCTCCAGAATGGCGAGTTTTAGCGATTCTGAAGCTGTGACTCTTAATAAATAAAAAGGGAGCTTGAACCTCGTTCAGCTATGCTCTTCACTCGCTGCAAACCACATGGATGTGGTGAATGTCATTAATGCAGGAGCATTTAATGACCTTGCCTCAGAAGCGCTAAATTCTCGCTGAGCGACCAAATCTTTATACTGATTGGTATTAAGCTACCGCTCGAAGGTAGAAGTGATGAGGGGTGGCTGATTTAGCTAATTAGTGGCTATTTAAAATAGCCTTAGCAAGGCGTCTATGCTGCAGATAGGCGCCTTAATTGTTGCAAACCTATATTCATGTGTAAGCTTAAAGCAAAAGGCTATTATCTATTTCGTGGAACTGGCTGACGGAATCAATCAGTGATTTGGCTGTTAGCGTTGGTACGCCGTAGACTTGTGTTTCAACGCCATATTTTTGTTGGATTCTGTGCATGAGTAAGTCAAAGTCACCATCGCCAGAAAGTAAAATAATACAGTCGACTTCACTAGCGGCTTCCATAATGTCGATGGTGATCCCCACATCCCAATCACCTTTAGCTGAGCCATCACTGCGCTGAATAAAGGGCTTTAACTTCACGTCAAAACCAATGTGTTTTAAGGCGTCTTGGAATTTGAGTTGGCCGTCATCTCCGCGGTGTATTGCGTAAGCGGTTGCTTGCACAATATCTCCCTCATAGCCTAAGTGTTGCCACAATTTTCGATAATTAAATTGCTTGCCATAAGCTTGGCGGCAGGTGTAATAAATATTTTGGACATCAACGAATAGGGCTATTTTTTTCACTTATGGCTCATTTGGCATGTAGCTAGAGAAAATATCGTTATCTTGGCTTAATCTAGCTAACTGAATAACAAACGTTACTATCTCACAGTTCTATGGTTTACGCACTCATGTCTTATATTTGTGACTGTGTCTGCCGGGTATTTAAGGCAAGCATTTTAGTCTGCATTGTGGAATATGATCTTGGTGAATAGTGAACGGTTCGAGTTTAGATATTGGGCTAGCGGCTAGGTTAAAGCTTTAACCCAGTATCTAAAACTAAATGGTTAAACAAAGGGCATTAGCTAGATATAGATATCGACTTCAGCAAAGTGGGAGTATGTTGATTGGCGACGGTCATAAGCGCGCAGTTTTGCATTGCTTCGGCTGTCACCGTTTTGACGGCGCTCCACTATAAATTGGCCATTTACATTAATGGTTTCATAAACATCTGTGGTTGTGCGTTGTTCTGTTAAATCTTGTTCTTCTTTTGAGCAAAAGTCAGTTTCATCCATAAGCGTGACCTCTAATTAGCAAATTGACTAGCAGTTAACAACGCTAGTGGCTTAACTATGAGTATAGAAAAGACTCAAGCAATTGCCGTTTTATATTAGTTACACGCTTATATACAGCAAACCTAGACCTACAAAAAAGGAGCGGCTTATATTAATAAGGCCGCTCCTTTTTGTGCTCAGTTCGAATATTAAGTACCAGTATTAAGTGCGAATATTACCGCTATTCAACAGTCTAATTGAGGCACTAGCTTTGCTTGTTCGCCGGTTGTTGATGCTCAACAATTGCAAGCTCTAGCTGCGACTCTACATAGCCTGGGGACTTCGTTGCTACCGAAATCAAGCGATACATGGCTGGGATAACCAGTAAGGTTACAAAAGTAGCAAAGGCCATACCAAAGAACACCACTGTACCGACGGAAATGCGGCTTTCTGCGCCTGCTCCTGTAGATAGGATTAGCGGTATTGCGCCAATAAGGGTGGTGAACGCAGTCATCAAGATAGGGCGTAAACGTCGAGTCGATGCGTCGATAATCGCTTGCTCAATCTCAAGACCTTTATCCCGCAGTTGGTTAGCAAATTCTACAATCAAAATGCCGTTCTTAGTCACCATACCAATCAGCATGATCATACCAATTTGGCTGTAGATATTCAGTCCTTGGCCAGTTAGATATAAACCTAAGAAACCACCAAACACGCCCATAGGTACGGTAAACATCACTACTAATGGGTTAATAAAGCTCTCAAACTGCGCGGCTAACACTAAGTAAGCCACCAGAAGCGCTAAGCCAAATACAATAAAGATACTGCTTTGGTTTTCTTTAAAGTCTTTAGACTCGCCAGTGTAAGCAACACTAATGTCACTAGGCAGCATCTCAATCGCTTTTTGATCTAAGAAGTCGAGTGCTTCGCCTAAGGTGTAACCTTCGCCTAAGTTCGCTTTTAAGGTGATCGATTTTTGCTTGTTGTTGTGACTCAGTTTTAGCGCCGAGGCCACCTCTTCAATATGGGTAATGGTATCTAAGGTGATTAGATCACCTTTGCTCGAACGCATATAGATTTGACTAAGATCGGCCACGTTACTAAAACTGCTTTCATCACCGCGCAGGTAAACATCGTACTCTTCACCACGCTCAACAAAGGTGGTTTCGCTGCGACCGCCGAGCATGATCTCTAAGGTTTCAGACACTTCGGCAACACTTATTCCAAGCTCGGCTGCACGCTCTTTATCAACGGTGACGACCAGCTCAGGTGAAGTCTCTTTATAGTCGATTTCAGGGCTTTCAAATATCGGGCTATATAGCGCTTCTTCCTCAAGCATTGTTGCCCATTTAAATAGCTCTTGGTAATCAGAGCCGCCTAAAACGAATTGCACAGGCTCACTTGAGCCACCTCTAAAGCCAGGTAATAGCGGCCTTACCATAACATCAGGAATGCCTTTTAATGCATTTGAAATCACGCCAAGGGCTTGCTGGGCGTTAATGGTTCTTTCGTTCCAGTCTTCTAGCTGAATAATCACAAAGCCGGTTTGATCGCCAGCGCGGCCACCAAAAGCAGGCGCTTGAATACTAAAAGATTTGACTACGCCTTGCCCTAAAAGCGGCATGAGTTTGTCTTCGGCTATTTCCATATTGGCAGCCATACGGTTATAGCTGGTACCTTCAGCGCCTTTAATAAAGGCAAAAATCACCCCGCGATCTTCTTGTGGCGCAAGCTGAGCTGGTACCTGTTGCATTAGCCAGCCACTGCCTAAGATACAGGCAATAATCACTAATGGCGCAGCTAAGCGCAGTGATACGGCTTTGGTCACCATTTTACGATAACCGTCTTCCAGACGTCTAAAAGCGCTATCAACGATCAAGTTAAAGCGATTCGGTTTAACGTTTGCTTTCAGAATCTTGCTGCCAAGTACTGGAGTCAAGGTCAGTGCGATTAGCGACGAGAACAGCACTGAAACCGCGAGCATAACTGAAAATTCTGTAAACAGCAGACCTACCATGCCTTCCATAAATGAGATCGGCAAGAAGACCATCACCAGCACCGCGGTGGTTGCCATTACGGCAAAGCCAACTTCACGAGTACCATTGTAGGCAGCTAAAATAGACGGCTCGCCTTTCTCGATATGGTGGAAGATGTTTTCTACCACCACGATGGCATCATCAACCACGAGGCCAATTGATAAAATCAATGCCATTAGGGTTAAAAGGTTAATCGAGTAGCCAAACATGTTAGCGGCGATAAACGCTGAAATTAGCGATACGGGTACCGTTACCGCAGGGATCAACGTCGCCCTTGCTTGGCCGATAAAGATGTACAGCACTAAAATAACCAATAGGGCGGTAACGGCTAGTGTGCTGAAGACTTCATCAATCGAGCGGTCGATAAATACCGTGGAGTCATAGTCAACAATCAGCTTAGTACCGTCCGGCAAAAACTTTTGGATGAGATCAACTTCTTTATGCACATCTTGCGCAACTTCCAGCGGATTAGCGTCAGATTGCGCAACAATACCTAGTGAGATGTTAACTACGCCATCACTTTTAAAGGTTGAGTTCTCGTTTTCTGCACCAATAAATACCTTAGCGACATCTTTTAGATAGATAGGCGAACCATCACCTGCTGTGCGGATAACCAGATATTCAAAGTCTTCAGGGCTTTGGTATAAACGCGCGGTACGAACAGCCATAACGGTGGTGTCGTTACGTACTTCACCGCCGGGTGTTTCAACGTTTTCTTTATTGAGTACTTTCACGATATCGGCGGCAGTAACATTACGACCAGCCATTAACTCTGGACTAAGCTGTACGTACATGACCTTGTACAAGCCACCAGAGATATCCACACTACTCACGCCTGATATTAGGCTGAACCTGTCTTCAAGTACCCGCTGCGCGTAGTCCGTTAGCTGTGTTCTGTCCATTACAGACGAGCTTAAATTGACATATACCGATGGCTCACCAGTACCGTTGTCTTTAGACACAATAGGATCGTTTGCTTCATCGGGCAGACGGCGCTGTGCGCGGGCAACTGCGTCACGTACATCACTGACACCTTCAGTTAGGTTCCAACCTAATAGAAAAGTGACCGTAATTCGTGACATGCCGTTACGGGTAACAGACTGAATCTGGTCAACACCACTAATACCGGTTAGCTCACTTTCCAATGCGGTGGTGATTTGGCTTTCCATGATGGTGGCAGAGGCACCTTCATAGGTGGTCATTACGGTAACCACAGGGCTCTCAACGTCCGGCATTTCACGAACAGCAAGTTTAGTGAAAGAGACTGCGCCAAAAACGCAGAGTAATAAACTCAGTACTATGGCAACAACCGGGCGTTTTACTGAAACATCAGACAACCACATTTAGATGCTTCCTCTTGCTTGTTGTTCTTCTTTCGCTTCATTGGCTGGTTTTTTAGCGAGGGCTGATTCGGCTAAATCATCCACACGCAGACCATCACGCATATTCACTAAACCTTGAACCACCACTTTATCGCCAATGCTAAGTCCTTCAGTGATTAGTACTTCATTATCAATACGTGCGCCCAAAGTAACTTTAGTGCGCTTAGCAATACCATCAGTGCCAATAACATAAACAAAGCGGTTAGTCCCTGAGTATTCTAGCGCTTGTACTGGGATCACAGGCTCAGAAACGCTCGGGAATAACATGGTTGCAGACATCATCATGCCTGGCTTTAATTGATGTAGAGGGTTATCAAACTGCACTCTGACTTTGAGGTTTAGGGTGTCTTGGTTGACGCGAGAATCGATGGCGATGACTTTACCGATAAAGGCTTGATCTGGCCAAGCACGACTCTTAGCACTAACGGCCATGCCAACACTTAACTGTGACAGGTAGTTTTCAGGCACTTGTAAATCAAGTCGCATGCTTGACAGATCATCAAGTGATAATAGCTCTGTACCCGCAGTGACCATTTTGCCTTGGCTAAAATCTATAAGGCCTGCAGTACCTGAAAATGGTGCGCTTAAGTAATGGTAATCAAGGTCGGCTTGCGCCGCTGCAAGGCGAGCGAGTGCCATATCCACACTGGCGGTTTGGGCATCGATTTCAGTTTTAGTGATGGCGTTTTTATCAATGAGTTTAAGGAATTCTTTAAGTTTACGCTTTTCATCGGCGAGGTAAGCATTGGCTTCTGCAAGGGCTGCTTGTGCTTTGGCGTCATCAAGTTGTACTAAAATCTGGCCTTGACTGATTTCTTGGTCAGTATTGATTTGAATAGACTTAATCTTGCCTGCAATTTGCGGTGCAATATATACCGATTGCTCAGCATCGAGCTTACCAATCAAGGACAGTGACTGAGATAAGTCATGCTGTTCGACCAATCCAGTTACAACCGGGACGGTGCGCACAGGACGATCTTTAGTGTCGGTGCGTTTAGCTTCTGAGTAGCTGCTATACGAAACAGCACCCGCGACAATCAAGATTAAAGGAATTAAAAAATAAGATGGTTTCATGAATGATTACTTACCCTACCAAAGTTGGGATTATTTTAGATAAAAAACGGCCTTTGTAGAGTAAAGCAATGTAAAGTAAGGAAAAGTATAAGTTAATGTTTTACATGGTTTTATCTTAAATGGATCAAAGTTAACCTTTCGTTATCAATATTATCATCTTGGTTTCATCGGCAAAGGAGGGAACTGAATCATTTAGCGTAATGAGCCTAGGAGGAGGTTGTTCGTGTGTGCTTGCCGATACAAGTTGTTTTGATGAGGCAAAGCTTATTAAATCGCAACTGTTAAGCCTGTAATAGAAATGGGGTTAGTTGTTAATGCCTCAGAGGGTAAGCTCAGATACGACTATAAGAGCCAACCTTGTTGGTCGGCTCTATTTTTAGTGCTTAGTGTTTAACTAGCTGTACTGGGGCAAATTAAGACTGTTACAGCGCTTGTCGCGAACCATCGAATAACCCACGACTAAATTGGTTATTTTCAATCAGTAATAACTCGCCCTGTTTGCCTAGTTTTATGCTGCTGTCAATGGCTATCACCTTATTATTAAACAGGCCTAGCACCTGTTTTTGTGAGGTGTGGCCGACGGTAATATGGTTAACCTTGAAATAAGCGAGAATTTTATCAAGCTCGGTTTCAGTAAAATTATCTTTAAAGTAGCCACGATACCAAGTGGGTCCGTTGCCATAAAACAGGAAGTTTAATAACTCATCCTGTTTAAGCTCGCTTTTGGGTCTACCAATATTGTCTCTAAATAGTCTATTGGCTTGCGCGATTGTCAGCCCGCGATCTAACCATTCACTGCTAATTCCACCATGCATGTAAAGTACATCATTGATTTTCACTAAGGTGTGTTTGCTTCTAAGCCACTGACCGATTTCGGTGTCGGCGCCATAAAGCTCATCGTTACTTTTTGCCATTAATTCACTGGCCAGATCATAGCGCTCATGCACGTATCTTAAGTCGCCGCCAAGTACCATCTGTTCATGGTTGCCCATGAGTAGATGTAGCATGCCACCTGCTGCTTTTGCCTGTTTATCCAGTTGATAAACAAACCACAAGACTTCGTTTATCTTGTCGCCGCGGTCAAACATATCGCCGGTAATAACCATATGACCATCACCGAAAGCCCAGTTATTATCAGCATCGATGATTTTTTGGTTTTTAAGCAGGCTGATTAAAACATCGTATTGACCATGAACATCGCTGAGGGCAACGATATTATTAACACCGCTGTAGCTATCAGGCATCACTTGTTTAATGGCATCGCTGAGCAGCGGCTCAGGTAATTGACCACAGTTATCAGGGCGCTTAAGGCTATTATTGCTGATTACAGTGGACTGTAGCTTAGCATTACAAATCCAATAAGCGGTTTGTGATTGATTGCCATTAGTGACTGTCTGCGATTCTGCCAAATTATCGATTACATAAGGGCCGTCAAATTGATAAGCAACAGGCTCTGATGCCTGCAGTTGCCAAGTGGTAGTCAGTAAACTGACCGCTAATAATAAAGATTTAGTCATTGTTGTACTTCTTATTTTTGTGTCTTTAAATCAAGTTTTTCAAGGTAATAAGTTATTTACCAGCCAATTAAATAACGGCTGCGCTTACTCAGTAACTTCTTGATGATGATTGCAATAACGTAGGAAATCGCAATCACGCCCAAGGTAACTAATAAGGTGGTAAACACATTTCCTTTACCGGCAAGGCCAAATAGATCTGGACTGTCATAGAGCATCCACCATGGAGTGGTGATCCAAGGGTGAATAAAGTAAATGGCAAAGCTGACCTCAGCTAACTTTTGCAGTGGTGCAATCGAGATATGCTCAAACTTGTTTAAAATCGCCAATATTACTAGCGTGAGCAAGATTTTTTGCGGCAACATTAAGTCAGGCACTGTCATTTCAAATGGGGCTTTATTTAGTGTTCCCGCACCAAAGTATTGCGCTTGTATAAGGGCTAGGGCAATACCTGTTATTAGCATAGCGAGCCAATATTTATCGATAAAAGGGAACAGTTTATCGCGATGGGCTGAGCCCCAAACTCCAAGTAAATAGACGGGCAAGAAGTAGACTAAAGATTGAATCGCATTTAGGTTTGAAATGGGTCTATGTACCATGATCGCAATGACTAACAGAGGAATAGCGTAGTAGAGGACTTGCTGTTTTTTAATGAGATACATGACCCAAGGCGACAAGGCGAATAACATCATTCCCATGGGGATATACCAATATGCAGTCAGGGTACGACCGGTTATGACATACCAGCTTGCAGCCGCGGCAGGGCCTGTAATATCTGCCATCTCCTTGTGCATCATCGGGTCGGTCCCTACAGTAAGGTGCCAAACAATCCAAGGTAAAGACAAAATTAAGTAGGGGAGGAAAACAAATTTAGTTTTGCTTTTCATATACTTTTTGTAGTCCCAGCGGTGATAGAACACATGGTGGAACAAAAAGCCTGAGATAAACACAAAAAAGACCGTGCCGTTCATCATCAAGTTAAACCAAGCTTTGTCGGCAAAGGTTTCCACTTCCCAGCCCGCAGGGCGGTAACAATGCGCCATCACAATAAAGATAATCGCAATACCGCGAAAATGGTTAATGCTGTTTAAAAAGCCGGTTGATTTTTTGGCTGGAATAGCAGGCTCTTGAGTGGTTATTGAGGGGGCACTAGTGGCACTGCTGTTAGCCTGAGATAAGCGAGTTTTATCGTCCATTGCATTCTTGTCCATTAATTGCAGCCTTACTGATGTAAATGCATTTTTATTATTTTAGAGACAGGGAAACTGCTGCCGTTTTAATTGGTTAATTTATACCAATTGGCATTTTGGCATATTTAATAAGGATTTTGTTGCCGAAATGCAAAATATTTGTGCTTCTCGAGTGGAGGATCTTTGGCTTAATAAAAGAGCGCTTGTTATATTTGTACTGGAAATTGGGGCTGCAGGCGGATTGATTGTTTTAGAACAATAAAAAAGGAGGCTTAAGCCTCCTTTGAATATGTACGATGAGTGTTACTTAACCATACGCTTGTACTTTAAGCGATGCGGCTCAACAACGTCTGTACCCATGGTTTCTTTCAACCATGTTGAGTACTCAGTGTAGTTACCTTCATAGAAGTTAACTTTACCTTCGTCGCGGTAGTCTAGGATGTGAGTTGCGATTCTATCTAAGAACCAACGGTCGTGTGAAATCACCATGGCACAACCTGGGAACTCAAGTAGTGCTTCTTCAAGTGCACGCAATGTTTCAACGTCTAAGTCGTTGGTTGGCTCATCCAGTAACAGTACGTTACCGCCAGCTTGTAGAAGCTTAGCTAAATGCACTCGGTTACGTTCACCACCTGACAATGTACCGATGATCTTTTGCTGATCGCCACCACGGAAGTTAAAGCGGCCTACATAAGCGCGGCTTGGAATTTCAGTGTTGTTGATACGCATAATGTCTTGGCCGTCAGAGATCTCTTGCCAAACCGTGTTCTTATCGTTCATTGAATCACGGAACTGTTCAACCGATGCGATTTGAACAGACTCACCGAGCTCTACGGTGCCGCTATCTGGCTGCTCAACGCCGGAAATCATCTTAAATAATGTTGATTTACCCGCACCGTTAGCACCGATAATACCGACGATTGCGCCTTTTGGTACTGAGAAGCTCAAGTTATCAATCAGTACGCGGTCGCCATAAGATTTTGTCAGGTTATTGATTTCGATAACCTTGTCACCTAAGCGCGGTCCTGGCGGAATAAAGAGTTCGTTGGTTTCGTTACGCTTTTGGTAGTCGTTAGTATTAAGCTCTTCGAAGCGAGCCATACGTGCTTTACCTTTAGACTGACGGCCTTTAGCGCCTTGACGTACCCATTCAAGCTCTTTGGCGATAGTCTTTTGACGTGCGCTTTCAGTGGCAGATTCTTGCGTTAGACGGGCATCTTTCTGCTCAAGCCAAGAAGAGTAGTTTCCTTCCCATGGAATACCTTCACCACGGTCAAGTTCTAAGATCCAGCCTGCTGCGTTATCAAGGAAGTATCTATCGTGGGTAATTGCCACAACAGTACCCGTGTACTCTTGTAAGAAACGTTCTAACCATGCAACCGATTCCGCATCCAAGTGGTTGGTTGGTTCGTCAAGTAACAGCATGTCAGGCTTTTCTAGTAGCAGACGACAAATCGCTACACGGCGACGTTCACCACCTGATAGCACTTCAATCTTCTCATCCCAATCAGGAAGACGCAGTGCGTTAGCTGCACGGTCTAAAACCACATCTAGATTGTGCGCATCTTGAGATTGGATTATTGACTCTAATTCACCTTGCTCTTTTGCAAGTGCGTCAAAATCTGCATCAGGCTCAGCATAAAGTGCATAGACTTCATCTAAACGTACTAGGGCGTTTTTGGCGTCTGCAACGGCTTCTTCAACGGCTTCACGAACTGTTTGGTTTGGATCTAGCTTTGGTTCCTGCGGTAGGTAACCAATTTTAAGATCTTGCATTGGGCGAGCTTCACCCTCAATTTCAGTATCAAGACCCGCCATGATGCGAAGTAGGGTAGACTTACCAGAGCCGTTAAGACCCAAAACACCGATTTTAGCGCCAGGGAAAAAGCTTAATGAGATGTCTTTTAAGATCTGTTTTTTAGGTGGGACAATCTTGCCCACTCTAAGCATGCTATATACAAATTGAGCCATGTTTAATTCTCTTTGATTGTATTTTTTCTATGTTGATT
This sequence comes from Shewanella marinintestina, assembly GCF_023283845.1. Taxonomy (GTDB): domain Bacteria; phylum Pseudomonadota; class Gammaproteobacteria; order Enterobacterales; family Shewanellaceae; genus Shewanella; species Shewanella marinintestina. The sequence goes on along the minus strand of NZ_JAKILC010000019.1, from coordinate 43,869 downwards.
GCTGGCAATTCTACTCGATTCAATGCAGAACTTAAATCTGAATTCGCGCAGTTTCAGTGTGTGTCAGCTTGATATCGGTCATAACAATATTTACTTGTTGTTAGCTGCTATTAGTGCTTTTTACAAAACTCACTCATCTAGAATTGCAAGTAATTTCATGTTGTAAATACTGGGATTGTGATCGAATGCGCTGTATCATACCGCGCAACCCTACTAGAACAATTTTACAGCTGGAGTGAGTAATGCTGAAAAAAGATATGAATATCGCGGATTACGATCCACAACTATTTGCAGCAATTGAAGATGAAACGCGCCGCCAAGAAGAGCACATCGAACTCATTGCTTCAGAAAACTACACTAGTCCTCGTGTTATCGAAGCGCAAGGTACACAGCTAACTAACAAATATGCTGAAGGTTACCCTGGTAAGCGTTACTACGGTGGTTGTGAGCATGTAGATATTGTTGAAGAGCTTGCTATTTCTCGTGCAAAAGAGCTATTCGGCGCGACTTACGCAAACGTGCAGCCACACTCTGGTTCACAAGCTAATGCGGCCGTATTTATGGCACTGCTTCAAGGCGGCGATACCGTTCTTGGTATGAGCCTAGCGCACGGTGGTCACTTGACTCACGGTTCTCATGTAAGCTTCTCTGGTAAGCTATACAATGCAGTTCAGTACGGTATTGACGAAACAACAGGTAAGATTGATTACGCTGAAGTGGAACGTCTTGCTGTTGAGCATCAACCAAAGATGATTATTGCGGGCTTCAGCGCTTACTCTGGCATCATTGATTGGGGCAAGTTCCGCGAAATCGCTGACAAAGTTGGCGCATATTTATTTGTTGATATGGCTCACGTTGCCGGTCTAGTTGCAGCAGGTATCTACCCAAGCCCAATGCCACACGCACACGTTGTCACTACAACAACCCATAAGACGCTTGCAGGTCCTCGTGGTGGTTTGATTCTTTCTGCTATCAACGATGAAGATATCTACAAGAAGCTAAACTCTGCGGTATTCCCTGGCGGTCAAGGTGGTCCTTTAATGCACGTTATCGCTGCTAAAGCGGTTGCATTTAAAGAAGCACTAGACCCAGAGTTCACCACTTACCAAGAGCAAGTTGTTGTTAACGCTAAAGCAATGGCACGTACTTTCATCGAGCGTGGCTACGATGTGGTATCTGGCGGTACTGACAACCATCTGTTCTTGCTTGATTTAATCAGCAAAGATATCACTGGTAAAGATGCTGACGCTGCCCTAGGTAACGCTAACATCACAGTAAACAAAAACTCAGTGCCAAACGATCCTCGTTCACCATTTGTGACATCTGGTCTACGTATTGGTTCTCCAGCAATCACTCGTCGTGGTTTTGGTGAAGAAGAGTCAGTGTTACTGACTAACTGGATGTGTGACATCTTAGACGACATTTCAGATCTAGCCGTTAGCGAGCGCGTTAAGGCTCAGGTTCTAGAATTGTGCGCTAAGTTCCCTGTTTACGGTTAACCTTAAGGGTTAAATCAGGTAGACTCCAATGGCCGCATTTATGCGGCCATTTTTGTTTGTATTCAAGCATACTTTTGATTCGAGTCTACTTTCTGAGGTTTAGCTAAATCCAGTGAGTGAAACGACCTAATTTCTAACCGGAGGCTAAATGCATTGTCCATTTTGTAGCGCAACTGACACAAAAGTGATTGATTCGCGATTAGTCGCTGACGGCCACCAGGTGCGTCGACGTAGAGAGTGTGTTCAGTGTCACGAACGTTTTACTACTTTTGAAGGCGCGGAGTTAGTGATGCCGCGTGTGGTAAAGCAAGACGGTAGTCGCCAGCCTTTTGATGAAGAAAAGCTGCGTGGTGGCATGTTAAGAGCCGTAGAGAAAAGACCTGTATCAATGGATCAAATTGAGCAGGCATTGACTAAGATTAAATCGACTTTGCGCGCCACAGGTGAACGTGAAGTGAAATCTGAAATGATCGGTAACTTGATGATGGAACAGTTGGTTAACTTAGATAAAGTTGCCTATATTCGTTTTGCTTCAGTTTATCGCGCTTTTGAAGATGTTTCAGAGTTTGGCGACGCTATCGCTAAGCTACAAAAATAACCTAGAAAGTAATCTAAGTGACAAGGGCGCAGTTCACGACTGGGCTCTCCATCAAATCAACAATCGGAATTGCCGCCATTATGTGGTCTAGCGAAGATAGTCAAATGATGAGCCTTGCCATTCAGTTGGCACAAAAAGGCATGTACACCACCCGTCCAAATCCTAGTGTAGGTAGCGTTATCGTTAAAGATGGCGTAATCGTCGGTGAAGGTTATCATATCCGTGCTGGTGGTCCTCATGCTGAAGTCTATGCGTTAAACATGGCAGGGGATGATGCTAAAGACGCTACTGCTTATGTCACGCTTGAGCCATGCAGCCATTATGGCCGCACTCCGCCTTGTGCTAAAGCATTAATAGAGCATGGTGTTAGTCGGGTGGTTATTGCTGTAACCGACCCTAATCCTGAGGTGTCTGGCCGCGGTATTGCTATGCTACGCGATGCAGGGATTCAAGTGGATGTTGGCTTGCTGACTGAAGAGGCAAAGCAGGTTAACTTGGGCTTTTTAAAACGCATGCAAATGGGGTTGCCTTGGGTAACAGTAAAGCTTGCAGCAAGTCTTGATGGCAAGACTGCATTATCAAATGGTGTGTCTAAGTGGATAACAGGCCCTGAAGCACGCAGCGATGTACAGCGACTTCGTGCGCGGCATTGTGCATTGGTTACTGGCGTTGAAACTATTCTCGCTGATGACCCAAGTCTTAATGTGCGTCATAGCGAGTTAGGCTGGTTGGCAAATCAACTCGCACCTGCTGAAATCCATCAACCGTTGCGTGTTGTCGTCGATACGCAAGCGCGTCTTGGTGCTGAGCTAAACTTATTTAAGCAAGCTTCGCCAGTGTTATTGGTGAGTAGCAAACCTTACCCTTCAAATGTTCAAGCTGCTTGGCCTGCACATGTGTCGCAACAAGTATTACCAACCGTTAATGACCGCATAGACTTGCAGGCTTTGTTAACTCTACTGGGTAAAACGTGTAATTCTGTATTGATAGAAGCGGGAGCAACCTTGGCTGGCGCAGTGTTGAACCAAGGCTTGGCTGATGAATTGGTATTGTATCAAGCGATGAAGATTTTAGGCGGGCATGGGCGTAATTTACTTACGCTAGATGATTTCCAAACGATGTCAGACATCCCGCGAATCAACCTAATCGATGAACGTAAAGTGGGCAAAGATACCCGCTTAACGTTAAGAGTGAGTAATTAATCTATGTTTACTGGGATTATTGAGTCTGTTGGTCATTTAAGAAAAGTAGAACGTCGCGGTGACGACATTCGCTTAACCGTTGCCAGCGGCAAATTAGATTTATCAGACGTTAAACTGGGTGACAGTATTGCCACTAACGGCGTATGTCTAACCGTAGTCGAACTCATGAGCGATGGTTATGTAGCAGATATCTCTGCCGAAACCGTAACTTTGACGGGTTTCTCTCATTATCAAGTAGGAAAAGCCGTTAACCTTGAAAAAGCGGTGACACCAACGACTCGTTTAGGCGGGCATATGGTAAGTGGCCACGTGGACGGTATTGCTCATGTGGACGATAGGCAATTTCGCGGTCAAGCTATTGAGTTTTGGTTATCTCCACCATCAGAGCTGGGGCGTTATATCGCTCATAAAGGCTCAATAACTATTGATGGTGTCAGCTTAACGGTTAACGAGGTGCAAGGGCATAAGTTTAGACTGACTATTGTGCCGCATACAGCTGGTGAAACTACATTAGTGGATCTTAAAGCTGGTGATAGCGTTAACATTGAAGTGGACTTAATTGCAAGACATTTAGAGCGTTTGATGAGCTATGGCAGTCAAGCGCAAGACAGTAAACCTAAGTCTGAAGTGACTATGGAACTGTTAGCTCGCTCAGGATTTTTAAGATAAATACTGGCTTAAGGCTATTTTGGCGATTAAATTTGTCTTAATCAGCTTATATTAAGCGGAAGATACAAGAATAATCATTAATAACTCACTACAAGAGAGCATTGACCTCGATGCAAGTTGTTCATTGTAGTGGCAAAAAATAAAGGTCTGAACATGGCGTTACATAGTATAGAAGAGATCATCGAAGATATTCGTCTAGGTAAGATGGTCATCTTGATGGATGACGAAGACAGAGAAAATGAAGGCGACCTAATTATGGCTGCTGACATGGTGACGCCAGAAGCGGTGAACTTTATGGCTACTTTTGGTCGCGGCCTTATCTGCCAAACACTAACTAAAGCACGTTGTCAGCAATTGAACTTGCCGTTAATGGTAACTAACAATAACGCCCAGTTCTCGACGAACTTTACTGTTTCTATTGAAGCGGCTGAAGGGGTCACTACAGGTATCTCAGCGCAAGATCGTGCAGTAACTGTGCTTGCCGCTGTTGGTAAAGATGCTAAGCCTGCTGATATCGTGCAGCCAGGCCATATCTTCCCGTTGATGGCGCAAGAAGGCGGGGTACTTATCCGTGCAGGCCATACAGAAGCAGGTTGTGATTTAGCGCGTCTTGCTGGTTTTGAGCCATCATCAGTGATTGTTGAAATTTTAAATGACGACGGCACTATGGCGCGTCGTCCAGATCTAGAGATCTTCGCTGAGAAGCACGGTTTGAAGATGGGCACTATTGCTGACCTAATCGAATACCGCAACACAAAAGAGACCAGTGTTGTTCGTGAAGCAAAATGTAAGCTACCTACTCGCTTTGGTGAGTTTGAGATGCTGACTTATCGCGACACTATCGATAACCAATTGCATTATGTATTGGTTAAAGGTGAAGTGACCGAAAACACATTAGTGCGCGTTCACCTGCAAAACACCTTTAATGATCTATTGCACTCAGAGCGTGATCAGCAACGTAGCTGGCCGTTAGAAAAAGCAATGGAACGCATTAGTAATGAAGGCGGTGTACTTGTGTTATTGGGCAACCATGAACACAGCAGCGACATTCTTGCGAAAGTAAAAGCTTTTGAAGCGGAAGATAACGGTAGTACACCAGCTGCAGCACCTTGGAAAGGAACGTCTCGCCAAGTGGGTGTCGGCTCACAAATTTTGGCTGATGTTGGTGTGACGACTATGCGACTATTGAGCTCGCCAAAGCGTTACCACTCTCTTTCAGGCTTTGGCTTAGAAGTAACTGATTATATAGCAGAATAAATACTTGCCTCAGGTTGACTGTCAACTTGGGGCTTAAATTCACACTTTTCTTATTAATTGCATAGAGATCAGCGCGGAGTGCTGTGGTATCATACCGCCTCTTCCGTCCCTATGCAGGGTAATTAAGCTAATTTAGGTAAGATAAATGAACGTAGTTCAAGGTAATATCGAATCGAAAAACGCCAAAGTTGCGATCGTAGTTTCACGTTTTAACAGCTTTGTTGTTGATAGTTTGCTCGATGGCGCGGTTGACACTCTTAAGCGTTTTGGCCAAGTTGCAGATGAAAATATCACTGTAGTTAAAGTGCCTGGCGCTGTTGAACTGCCTCTTGCTGCGCGTCGTGTTGCGGCTAGCGGAAAATTTGACGGAATCATCGCACTAGGTGCGGTAATCCGTGGTGGTACACCTCATTTCGATTTTGTTGCAGGCGAATGTAATAAAGGTTTAGCTCAAGTTGCACTTGAGTTTGATATTCCTGTTTCATTCGGCGTTTTAACCACAGATACCATTGAACAAGCTATTGAGCGTTCGGGTACTAAAGCAGGTAACAAAGGCGGCGAAGCTGCACTTGGTCTGCTAGAAATGGTTAACGTTCTGCAAGCACTTGAAGAACAGCTGTAATTTAGGACAATTTAATGAAGCCTTCAGAGCGCCGTAAGGCCCGCCGTTTAGCCGTTCAGGCCATTTACTCATGGCAGCTAAGTGGTAACAATATTGCTGATGTTGAGCATGAGTTTCTAACTGAACAAGATGTTGCTGGCGTTGATATCGCTTACTTTCGTGAGCTTTTAGGCGGCGTTGCAACAAAGAAGAGTCAATTGGATGAGCTAATTACTCCATTCGTGACTCGTCCACTTGATGAAGTGGATCCAGTTGAAAAAGCGATTGTACGTATCGCAACTTATGAACTGACATTCCGCAAGGATGTGCCTTATAAGGTAGCGATTAACGAAGCTATCGAGCTTGCAAAAGCATTCGGCGCAGAAGATGGACATAAGTTTGTTAACGGCATTCTAGATAAGCTGGTAGCACGCAATAAATAATTGAAACGGCATCTTCGGATGCCGTTTTTGTTATCTCTGGCTGGGAACTTATAATCGTCCGCGCATTAGCGCTTTGAGCAAAGCATGTGGTTTTCTTTATCTTTGCTAAAGCAACGGTCTGGTTTCTTACCGCAACCTCCTTGAACTCTCTCTTATATTTGTGATTGGTATTGTGAAAGAATTTCAATTAATCGAAAGTTTCTTTACTGGGCGCGCTCAGTCGCGCAAAGATGTTGTAATTGGTATTGGTGATGACTGCGCTATTGTGCAGCCAAATGCTAGTAAGTCTATAGCTATCTCTTGCGACACCTTAGTCGAGAATGTGCACTTTTTCCCCAATATGCCCGCCAAGGATCTTGGTTATAAATCATTAGCAGTAAACTTGTCAGATCTTGCATCAATGGGGGCTGAACCTGCGTGGATGACATTAGCGTTAACGCTACCAGATGTCGATGAGGGCTGGTTAGCTGAATTTAGTGAAGGCCTATTTGAAATCGCTGAATATTATGGTGTGGCGCTTATTGGCGGCGATACAACTCGTGGTCCGCGCGCAATTACCATTACTATCAATGGCCAATTACCAAAAGATGTTGGCTTAACCCGCCAAGGTGCTAAGAATGGTGATTGGATTTATGTTACAGGCAGTTTAGGTGACTCGGCGCTTGGCTTAGATATCTTGCGTAATAAAGCCACTGTAGATATTGAAGACAGTGCTTACCTCGTTAATCGTCATTATAGGCCGACTCCACGAGTGCTTGCTGGCCAGTCGCTACGCACTATTGCATCAAGTGCGATTGATATCTCTGATGGCATAATGTCTGATATTCAGCATGTTATTAAAAGCTCACAAGTGGGGGCTGTAATTAATGTTGACCGTTTACCGCTTTCAGAGCAACTTAAACGCAATACCACTGCTGAAATGGCACTAAGCTACGCCCTAACCGGTGGCGAAGATTATGAGCTACTCTTTACCGTACCTGAGGCGCAAAAGGGCGCATTAGAGATAGCGTTGGCAGAAACAGGTGTACGCTTTACCCAAATAGGTCAGATCTGTACAGGTGGCCAGTTAACCTTATTAAACGACAACAAACCTTTTGAGCCAGTAAATTTAGGCTTTGAGCACTTTAATTAATGAACTTACTCTCTAAAGATGCAGCCTTAGCTAAGCTGTCATTAAAGAATCCTATTCACTTTTTAGCATTGGGATTTGGCACGGGGCTTGCTGCTAAAGCACCGGGTACTTTTGGAACTTTAGCTGCTATTCCGCTTTATCTATTAATGGCACCACTAAGTCTATCTTGGTATGTTACGTTGACTATGATTAGCGTGCTTGCGGGTTTTTATATTTGCGACAAAGCGTCTAAAGATATGGGTGTCCACGATCATGGCGCAATTGTTTGGGATGAAGTAGCTGGGCTATTGATAACCATGGTTGCCGCGCCTGCAGGTTGGCAATGGTTAGTCATTGGTTTTGCACTGTTTCGTTTTTTCGATATCTTAAAGCCGTGGCCGATTCGCTGGCTTGACGCTAAAGTTCATGGCGGTTTTGGTATTATGATTGATGACGTGCTTGCTGGTGTTTTCTCACTGTTATGCTTACAAGGTTTAGCTTACTACTTTGCTTAATCGAGTTAACTATCAGCATACAAAATGCAGAGCTAAGGCTCTGCATTTTTGTTTGAAGTTTATAAAATCATATTGTTGAATTTACTCATAGCACTCGCTTGCAGAATTAACTCAGAAGTAACTCTTTAGCGTTAGCTAAGGTATTGCTAGTAATAGTGTCGCCCCCGAGTAAGCGGGCTAACTCTTCAATACGTTGGGTCTTATCAAGCGCGATCATTGAAGTCTCGGTTTTACCGGCTTTACTGCTTTTATTGACAAACATATGCTGGTGACCATTACCGGCAACTTGTGGCAAATGGGTCACACAAAATACCTGCGTTGACTCGCCAAGGCTGCGCAGCATACGACCTACAACCGCAGCCGTTGGCCCTGAGATCCCCACATCCACTTCATCAAAAATTAGCGTCGGCGTAGAGACCTTTTTAGCAGTGATCACTTGAATACCTAAACCGATACGTGACAGCTCACCACCTGATGCAACCTTAGCAATAGGTTGTAATGGCTGCCCAGGGTTAGTTGAGACCATAAATTCAATGTTGTCACAGCCTGTTGGCGTAACGACAGCTTCGTTAAAGTTAACTGCAATGTTGAACTTACCTTTTGGCATGTTCAGCTCATGAATAGAATGAGTCACTTGTTTATCAAGTTCTTTAGCGTAGCGGCTACGGCTTTGGCTAAGCTTTTTTGCATGTTGTAAGTATGCATCTCGGCTAGCTTGTAACTCTTGCTTAATATCATCTAGCTTATCGTCGTCAGAGCCTAAATCGGCTAGTTCTTCTAATAAGGTTTGATGGTAACTATATAGCTCAATGCCGCTGACTTGATGCTTACGGGCTAACTGCATAGCTTTAGAGATCCGTTGCTCTAAGTGAGCAAAATATTCAGGATCGAGCTCTAAACCATCTAGATAGCGTTCGATTTCGCTACTGCTTTCTTGCACTTGAATTAGGGCATCGTTCAGCATTGACACCACATTGCCTAACTCTGGATCGTAATTTTCCAGATCTTGGCCTTGGCTAATACTGGTATTAAGCAGTGACTCAACGCTGCCTTCATCGCTTTCTTGCAGTATGTGTAGCTGGCTGCGACAAAGCTCAATTAACGCGGTGCTATTAGCAAGCTTTTTGTGTTCAGCCTCAATCGACTCAAATTCACCTTCAGTAATCGCAAATTCATTTAGTTCTTCAACTTGGTATTGCAAAAGTTGTTTACGAGCTAGGCGTTCTTGCTGTGACATCTGTAATTGGTGCAGGTGCTTCTCAATCGTCTTACATCTGTGATAGCTGGCAGTTACGCTATCGATAAGCATCTTATGGTTTGCATAGCTATCTAGCAGAGTCAGTTGATGCTCACTTTTAAGCATGGCATGGTGTGCATGCTGGCCGTGAATACCAATAAGTAGCTGTCCAAGTGCCTTGATTTGCGCAAGTGGTACTGGATTACCATTGATATAGGCTCGTGAACGTCCGTCGCTGCTTATTGTGCGACGTAAAATACATTCATCATCAAGTTCAAGATCGTTATCTTCAAGCCAGCGTTTAGCTGCTGGAGTATCATTTAATAAAAAACGGGCACTTACTTCGGCCTTAGTCGCATCAGGTCTAATAGCATTGGCGTCAGCACGATTACCTAAGCATAACCCGAGGGCATCGATAGCAATCGATTTACCCGCGCCTGTTTCACCAGTAATACTGGTCATGCCGGCTTTAAAATCTAGCTCTAGAAAACGCACAATAGCAAAGTTGTTGATACTGAGTTGGCAAAGCATAGTGATGTCCTTTTCAAAACACTGTATAACTACACAGTATATACTGTTTATCTATACAGTAAATACCTGGTTGATAAATCCATTGAGGTTTATCACGTTTTCATTTTTACATTGCTTGGGCTTTTAGGTGAATTTCGTTATGGCTATGTATTGCTATATTGTCGATTCAACCAAATTTTTATTGGCTATTTAAAGCTGTTTTATATCACGCTTTATGAGTGTAGGGATAAAAGATTGGATTTTCAAAAATTGAAAACTTGTGCTTAATTTTAATTAGAGAGGGATTGCCAAATAGCACTGCTGTGGTTAGTTTTTGAATGAAAGCACCAAGTATTTTTTGTTTGGTGCTACAAAATGACGTGCTCTAAGCGGTAGTTTCACAGTTACCAATCGCCAACCGCGGGTCTCAAGGCATGTGTCTACGGTGGGCAACGGGAACCACTTTTTTGGATATGACTTGTCGTTAAGAATAACGATGTTCTAAAGAAAAAAGTTCTTACCTATAAGCGCTTAATCAACTCGCCCTTTGCATTTATCTAATGCTGATTGATAATACTCTTGGTAGTTAATTGTTAAGAGCTCATCTTCCACGTAAAGCTGCCTCACCACATTGTCGCAACGCTGAATGATTTCTTTTACCTGAACAACGCCATAGCGCCTTGGCCAAACGTAAGTCAACGACTTGATAATGTTTAAGCATACCGTTTTTAGCAGTGGTGCAGTTTCGTTAATGGCCAAATAGGTTTCTAATAAAGTGACCTTATCAAGGTCGCCATTTTTAACCATAAGATACTGCTCTTTTAACCAGCTTTTTTTATCTTCATTATGGCTTTTTAAGCCTTCTAACATGGACACTTTGCTGGCAAAAATAATTTGGTTACTTTCATAGCCTAGGTTTTGACTGCACCAGCTTATAGCTTGGTTAAACTCATTTTCAACACTCATGATATTAAGCAACCAAGCGTAGTGATAGGTGGCGTAAAAGTGCTGAAAGCACTCTTTGTTGTGCAGGTTCTTAAGTAGGCTGATTGCTGAACGGTAAAAACCTAACTCCATTGAAATATGCGCTTTAATCAGCTCAATTTCGTGGGTAATAGCTTCATTTTCGGTGCCAATAACTGAGCGAAGGTGGTGTTTAGCTTCCTCTAATAGCGCCGCTTTATTCGTAGCAAAGCGTGCTTGATACAAGATCACACGGATTAAGCTGAGCTTACTGTAGTCATTATTGCGGTATGTATCTTTATTGATCTCAAGGTACAAACGATAACGTGCGAGTGCTTGTGCATAGTCTTCAACTGACAAGCATAAATTGACGATAATTAACTCTCGTTCTGAGTTGCCGGGTACAATTTGACTTGCGAGCTCTAAATGTGAAATGGCAGCAGGTATATCACTGTCTTTAAGCTTGATATAGGCAGCTTCAGTCTTTACCTGTGTATCGTTTGGAGAAGCGATTAACAGCTGGTTTATTATCTTTTCGGCTTCAGTAATTTGGCCTAAGTTCGCCAATGAGTTGGCTAAACCTACTTTGGCCCAATCTAAATCTTTTTTAGCTAGAGTTGACTGATAAACGGATTTTGCCTGTTCGTGGCGCTGTAAAATTGTTAAGAAAACACCACGAAATCGTTCAATCACAAAGTAGTATTCAGGATGAAATGGTGCCATTTCATCGCAAAGTTGTAAGCCTTGCTCTGCATCAAGTAATCGCTCTGCTGCATAAAGGCCTGCTAGTTTATGTCTGCGACGTATCGCCATCGATAAACGTTGCTTTAGCGTAATAGCATTAAACGGTTTTAAAAGGTATTCATCGGGTTTTAGCTCGATGATAGGCCGTACTGTGGCGGCTGAATTATCTCCGGTGACCAAAACAAATACTGATTCATCAGTAAGCAATTTCAGGTGCTTAAACTCTTCAAATAGCTGCTTACCATTCATCCCCGTACCAAAGTTAAAGTCACAAATGATCACATCAAATTGTTTGTTTGATGCAAGATCGAGTGCCAATTTGGCAGACTTAGCTGTGAGGACGTTAACTTCTAAGAATCCTAGTTTGACCAACATGCTCTTAATGGTGAACAAAAAAGTTGGTGCGTCATCGATAACTAGGAGTTTAAGAGTTTGAAAAGATTGCATCGCTATTTTGATCCAAACGAATAATGAGTTTGTTCGCTTAGCTATAGCTAAGCGAGAAAAGTGGATTGTTATTGGCAGAGATCTACGCCGCCAGCCATGGGTTTAGTCATAATCAGTTTTATTGTCATTTTCATGACTAAGCTGATAATTTTGATTAGCACAATATGTTCAATTGAGTTGTGTACTAAGCCAGCTATTGATGGCATTAACGACGTTATCTATTTCTTTATTAAGTGCTGAAATAGCTGTAGGTGTATTAATTTCGGTGACGGTTTCACAATGCTCTGCCGCTGCTGCAAGTTGGCTTAACCCAAGTGCATTTGCTGCGCCCTTAATGCGATGCCCTAATGCTTGCAGTGGTATTTCGGCTGTTGCAATTTGTTGCTTGTCAGCGAGTAACGAGTCTCTAACTATTGCTGACAGCTCTAACTGCTCTTCGTCGCTATACTCGCTTAACCATTCCAACTTGTCTTGATTTGCATCTGGGAAAACCTCAATGCAGTATCGACTAACCGTCTCTTTTAAAAGAGTGAAGGGATAGGGCTTATACATGACTTCGGTCATGCCAGCATCATTGGCTTTTTCAGCCACTAAGCGTGAGTCTTCAGCTGTGCAGCCTATTATAGGTAAGTCAGCAAAATCAGGCCTTGCACGTAATTTTCGTACGAGTTCATAGCCATTTAAATTAGGCATATGACAATCTGTTATAAGCATACTAACGCTGTTACGATTAGCTGATAAATACAGCAATGCTTCTATACCGTCATTAACAGTTACAACATCTACTCCCAGTTTTTTCAGCTGTTGTTGGAATAAAAATCGATTAATTGGATCGTCGTCAGCCACAACGACCGTGCCACTGTACTGGTTGCTGGCGGCGGAAGATTGTAAGGCTTGATTATTGTTTTTTAATAGCACTTGTCTTAACAGCAGATCGGGATAAATGTTGGTTGTAGACGAGGTTGATGAGATCTGATTATGACTCGTCTGTAGTTTGATCCCCCAAGCTTTTAACCAATTATTAATCATTTCATCATGACTCTGTGCATCAGCAATTAATACTTCAGTTAGCGTAGAGAACATTGTTGGCAGCTGCACATTAACTTGAGTGCCTTGGTTAAGCTTACTGTTTACTGTAATTTGGCCGTTCATAAGCTCCACTAAATGCTGCACAATTGACATGCCTAACCCTGTTCCGCCATATTTTCGGTTAATACTGGCATCGGCTTGAATAAATGGTTGAAACAATGTTTTTTGTTGCTCTGTGCTCATGCCACAGCCGCTGTCTTCAACGGTCAGCAGTAGCGCTTCTGGTGTATTGCTAACGATGACTTTAATAAAGCCTTGCTGGGTAAACTTAATCGAGTTACTCACTAAATTATTAATAACCTGACTTAAACGCATCCAGTCTAGTGTTGCGTAACATTGAGAGGTTGGTTGCCAATCAAGAATAAAATTGATTCTTTTGCTTTGAGCACTGGCTTCAAGCAACCTCAATGTAGTACCAATCTCGTTAAATATATTACCGGAATATAAATCGAGCTGTAGCTGATCTGCTTCCATTTTCGAGAAGTCTAAAATGTCGTTAACAAGCCCCTTTAATCTATCTGCAGAAGACAGCGCGTTACTCATTAACTCTTTGTTCTTTGCCGATTTTAATTCAGGATTCAATAGTTCCATTAAGCCAATCATAGCAGCGAGTGGTGTTCTTAGCTCGTGGCTAATAATCGCTAAAAATGACTCGCGTGCTTTTAATGCGTCGACGGCTTGTCGTTGTGATCGCTTAAGCTGCTCTTTACGTTGTTTTAGCTCTGTAAAGTCTGCAAATACAGTGATGTGATACTGGTGCCCGTCGTTGTAGTGAACGATTTCACGCGAAACACGATAGTATTTACCATCAATTGTGCAGTCATTTTTACCTATGTGTAGGATCTCGTTTTTGATGTCAGGGCCAGTAGAATTAATGACATCTAGAAACGAGCATGCAGTCCCGTTGGCAATACAGTTATTGTTCACACAACTCTTGAAACAATCGTTGTAAGCCTTGTTAGATAGTAGGGCTTTACCGTTTGAATCGGAGATCAGCACCATTCCCGGAAAACTATTTAATACGCTAGTTAGCCACTGCATTTGGTCGTGATTTTTTTTACTACTTGCGCGAGCTTCTGTTAAGTAGCCTTTTAGTTTTTTGTTCCATAACAGACCTGCCGATATCACAATTAAAATAAGTACGAGTAGGGATAAAACTGTGCTTTTAGTCTGCTTTTTATCATAGCCATATTGAGTATTAATCTTTTTATGATTCTGTACAGCAAGATCAATTTCATTTTTTGTGGTTACGTCGATAGCCACGTTAAGCATATTTCTTAGAGCATGAGACTCTGAGTTAAGTTTAATGCCTAGCTGACTTATTGGTGTGCTGTCATTATTAATCAGTTCAAAGTCTGTTTCATCACCGTAATATAAATAATGTTCAGCTATGCTGTCTGGAATATATGCATGGGTGATAACACCTTGCTCAATATCTTTTTTTAATACTGAAAAATCAGAATAAACTGCTAAATCAATACCTTTAAATTTGTCTGTTTCTAGAACGGATAAATGAGTCGTGCGGTCTAAAATAGCGATTTTAGGTTGTTTGTATTGTTGGGTCGTACGAATGTAGGACCATTTTATACTATGGAATGCATCGGTAGTTGTAAGCTTATTATAGGTATCATTCGCTGCGATAAAGCGTCCTGGAATAAGATCGACTTCAGCTTCTTCTAGCATCAAATCGACATCACGACCATTAGGATAGACATACTCGAGATTTAGCCCTGTTTTTAGAGCAAATATTTTCATGACATCATGTATGTAACCACTAATTTCACTGCTGCCTTCTTGTCTATAAGATAAAGGGTAGAGATCTTCTTCTATCGTATAGCGAATCGACTTTCTGCCGTATTGTTGATAAATACTTTCAATGGTCAACTCATTATGCAACATACTCAAGTTGCTAAAGTTAAATGGATTGATGACTTTAGCTTGCTGATACTGCAGTTGATATTGATTGAGGATCCCCATCAAAATCGCATTGTCTTTAGCTGTAATAAATGAGGACAAAATCGGTTTAGTATTTTCATTAAACACTATATCGCCTAGCCAATCGCCAACTGCAACGGTTTGATAGTAATGATGTACAGCGCCAAAGTGGATCATTGCACTGTCGGCTTTGCCTGTAGACAAGTGATGGATAAGGTTATCCAATGAATCGACTTTAGTTAGTTTTTTATAGCCGTTTTCAGCTGTCGCGGCACAGGAAAATGATCCATCAACACAAACCCAGTGCATGTCTTGCGCAGAGGTATTGCGATAGCTTGAATTGCGTAACCACTGTAGTTTGTAATTTTCAAAAACAGGCGTAGAAAAGAGCAAGTTTTTTTTACGCTGAGCTGTAGGTGTAAAACCTAAAGAAAGATCTGCTTCACCTGAAGATACAGCTTGATGCAGTGAACTTAAGCTATCGTAACCTTTGAATTCTATTGCAATATTTAAAACACGGCCGAGTTCTTGTAAGTATTGAGCATAGACGCCTTCTGTATCTGGCTCATCGATATTCCAGTGTGTGCGTAACCCGGTGTTAGGCATTGCGACAATGAGTGTTTTTTTCTGTTCGAGAAACGTCTTCTCTTGTGAATTAAGAGTAAAAGATTGCGCCATTGGTGAGATAAATAAAACGATGGTAAACAGCAGAAAAGAAACAAACTTTGTCATTTTTTGAGCAGTGAATAAAAAAAGGTGGCGAATAATAATCTACAAATTACTTTTTGACCAATTTATTTTTGTCATTCTTTGGGGTTGGTAAAATCTGATATATCGCCCTGATTATATTAGCGTAATAGAGGCTACATAAAGGTTGGGTTAGTTGTTTTTTAGGCGGATATTTGTTGCATAATTGCTGCTTAAAACAACACTTTTATAAGGCGATTCCTAATGTAGTAAAAAGCGTTCTAACAATGGCAATGTGATAAAGGTGATAATCGTGCCTAATAAGATCCCTTGCGCACTTGTTATCACTTGAGTTTGATAACGTTGAGCGAGTAAGTAAACACTTGCTGCTGTTGGTAACGCAGCCAAAATAACCCCCATAGCTATCAATTGCGCTTCAACATTTAAAGATAGCATCAATATGTAGGTAAAGGCTGGTTGAGCCACCAACTTAATAAGGTTAATACTACTGATATCGAATGCTTGTTTAGCGCTTATAAACTGTGGTGATGTTTGATACTGGCCCGACTTAGCTAACACCATACCAATAGCAAATAACGCACAGGGGCTGGATGTCATTCCTAATTGGCGGATCATTAACGCAAAGCTATCGGGTAAGGTGATGCCTATTGCTGAGATTGCGATCCCCAAAAGGCTACCGACAACAATCGGGTTTTTTACTAAAGCTAAGCTAATAATTTTGGCTGCGCTGCTTTGTTGAGTCTTATTGATCATTTCTAGTGATACTAAGGCAACGGCAAAGATTAACACCGAAAGCAAACTGGCGATGGCGGCAGCGGCAAGTGCAATTTGTTCGCCAGGAAATATCATCGCCATTAGAGGAATACCGATAAATGCGGTATTTCCAAATGTGGCGTTAAGGGCACGCATTGTTGCAATTGCAGTTTGCTGAGGGTTAAAGAGTAATGACACGATAAAGGTGACTACGTAGCTCATTAACATCGCTACACTGAACCCCGCTATATAACCCCAATGCAAAATATCATTGATAGGAGTTTGAGCTAAGGTGATCAACATGATGGCTGGAAAGGCAATATAATACACATATTGATTGAGTACTTGATCGGTTTCAGTTGGCAACAGTTTGGCTTTTTGCACTAGAGTGCCTAAAAGCATGATACCGAATACGGCAAGTAGTGGCGTTAGTATCGCTGGCATACGTCTATAAAATATCGATTTTTTTAGTAAAGGGATGCTAATAACATTGAGCTAGCACACTATCATAATTATGCTTTGGTATACTATAGAGGCTCTATTATTACTGGGTTTTATTGTTTTAACGCTAAGGTCAATTATTGATGAGTACCAACTTTGGTTTGGAATTACAGCTGATTTACCAATTTGTGCATCTAGTTAATGCGGGCAGCTTTTCTCAAGCAGCTAAAGAGCTTGATATGCCTATTGCGACAGTTAGTCGAAAATTGACCAAGTTAGAAACGGTATTAGATAAGCAACTGCTGATGAGGAATACTCGTAAATTGAGACTGACTGAAGAGGGGATTGCGTTGTTTCAGCAGTACCAGTCTATTGTTGCTCAATTTGACAGTATCAGTGGAGCAACGGTAGATAAGCCTGAAGGTACGCTACGTATTGCAGCGCCAGTATCTATTGTCTCAATGATTTTTATAAAAACATTAAATGAGTTTTGCGAAACTTACCCAGATATTCAATTGCATATTGCTCAGAACAATAACGTAATAGATTTAATTGATGAAGGCGTTGATGTCGCGATTGTTGGCGGAACTCAGCCAGATTCTTCTTGGATCTCAAGCTCTTTAGGTGTACTCAATTACGGCCTCTTTGCATCGCCGCAATATATTGCTAGGGCTGCTAAGTTAACGCATCCGAGTGAACTTGAGCTGCATGATTTAATAAAAGTGTGGCCTTTGTATAACTGGTCGTTAAAGCATCCTAATGGAGAGTCCTTCTATTACGATGGTAACGCTAAACTGACCTTAAGTGATTTACACGGTGCTGTAGAGGCAACTGTAGATAACGGCGGCATTCTTTACGGTCCGGAGTTATTTGTCAAAAAGCAGTTAGCGACTGGACAGCTGCAAATGTTGTTACCAGAGTGGATTGGTGAAAAAAGACGAATTTCAATTTTGTACCATCAGCGCAGTCATCAACCATTAAAAGTAAAACTGTTTATTGAGTTTATGCAGTCTAAGGCAGAAAGCTTGTTTTCAATGTATAGCTGAGTTATAGCAATCAGTATAAGAAGTTGATCTACTCAGAGCGTTTTTGGCAACTAATTCAAGGCGAATAGCGGAAGTAATGGCGATTCCCTTACGAGGCTATTTAACGCAGAAGTAGGCAGCCAAAAACGCTCCAGAATGGCGAGTTTTAGCGATTCTGATGCTGCGACTTTTTACAAACAAAGAGTGCGCTTAACCGTAGAATAACTATGCTCTTCACTCGCTGCGAGCGGCATGGATGCAGCGAATGTCATTAAAGCAGGAGCACTTAATGACCTTGCCTCAGAAGCGCTAAATTCTCGCTGAGCGACCAAATCTTTATACTGATTGGTATTATTACTTGTTTTGATTTTTACAGACATTAAAAAAGCGCATTGGATTAACCGCAATGCGCTTTAGTTTAAAATTAACTGTAGCTAACTGGCTTGAACTTATTTACTGGCTTCAATACCGATATTTGATACACCAATCTCTACGATTTCACGGCGTAACTCTTTAATAAAGTCAGCCTTCATATGGAGATTGTCTTCAATGATATCTAAAAGAGAGCTTTGCATCTCTTTTTCTTCTTGCATCACTTCATGAGCAAAGATGTAATCATCGAGTGCGTCTTCATTATCAAACTCTTGCTCACAGGTTGCTTCAATATAGTTTGCAACTGTGGCTGAAGAGAGTTTACTGATATTGACGATATCTTCTTCAACTTTACTTTGTAGCGCACTGATAAGTGAAGTGAGTGCGACAACGGCGTCCATCGCAGGGTAGACACCATATACATCAAAGTCAGCCGGTTCTGGTGTGTTAGCCTCAAGTCGTTCAAGGTAAATATCAATATTCAGTTTTAGCTTGTTGTCGTACATCGACTGCCAAAGTAGATTTAGCAAAGTGTCGAGTACTTTAGGATCGCCAAATTCGCATACTTCAGAGAAAAGCTGATAATTAGGCAGCATGCGTTGGCATAGGGCAACCGCAAAAAGCTTCTTCTGAGGCAACTCTAGTGCTTTTAGGCGTTTAAAAAATCCCTGTTTGTTTGTCATCTTATATATCCACTGATAGCTGGGAGATCACTTGATTAGCGGCAGATTCTACCTTAGTTAACTCATCAAGTAACTCTAGTATTTCCGGTTCTACATCTTCGACTGTATCGCCACGCTTAAGTCCTGACTCGATTTGCTGGCAAAGCATTTGCGTTGTTGGTACGCCGCAGTAACAGCAGGCACCGTGCAGTTTATGAATGCAGGCTAGCATTTTGTCGTTATCTGTTGTGTTGAGCGCGTGTTCTATGTGCTCTACGGTTTCAGGTAATGACTTTAATAACATCTTAAGCATATCCAGAGCTAAGTCTGGTTTGTTATTCGCCTGGGTCAAGCATAAATCCCAATTCAATGTGCGTTGGTCAAAATGGGTGAATTTAGGTCTTGTTTTCCAACGGGTGATTACGCCTTTTAGTGCTGCTTCATCTATTGGTTTTGGTAAGTAGCCATCCATGCCACTTGAAGATATACGCTCTCGCTCTTCTGCTATCGCATGTGCGGTAACGGCAATGATCGGTGTATTACGGTTCGCTGAGTTGCTACGGATCTGTTTGGTGGCGTTAATACCATCAGTTCCCGGCATTTGAATATCCATAAATATCAGGTCGTAACTGCGCTCTTTAGCCAGTTTTACGGCTAGATCACCATTGTTTGCTACTTGGACCTGTGTGACTAATTCTTTTAGTAGTGTGTCGATCAACTTGAGGTTGGCAGGATTATCGTCAACAGCAAGTACACTTAAGTTTTCTAAAGTTGCAGGTGCCGTTATTGGTGCTAAAGGCATAAGGTTGTCATGCATTGAAGCTGAATGTGGGTCGAGTAATGAACTCGATAGTAGCTTTTCACCAACCGGCATAGATATTTGTTTATCTACATGCGGCCTAAGTTGTGAGAAGACCTCTTCATGCTCGATACAATCAGAGATCAATAGCAAGTAATTCACCTTAGGTTTAACGAGCTTTAATAATCTTGCTGGTTCATCTGTTTTAGTAATGGCTTGGCAACTCATTAGCGCAAAGTCAAAAATGAAATTTGATTGAGTGCTGATAAATTCAAGTTGCTTAGTATTTTGAATCAAGGTGACTTTTAGCCCCCAACGCTGCAACATACGTTCGATAGCGTTTTGGGTAAGGTTATTTGCACCCATTAAGATAATACTCTTACCTTCTAGTGTTGCTAAAGGTAGAGCGTCATTAATTGGATATTGGCTAATATTCAGCGGCAAGGTAAACCAGAAGGTCGAGCCTTGGTTCGGTTCGGAGTAGCATCCAATTTGGCCACTCATACGATTAACCAATCTTTTAGTAATGACCAAGCCAAGTCCGGTTCCACCAAAACGACGCGATATTGAGGAGTCAGCTTGTCCAAAAGCTTGGAATAATGATGACTGTTGTTGTTCATCAATACCAATACCGCTATCTATGACTTCAAAGCGAAGATGAACTTTACCTTCTTTAATTTCTTCAAATTGTAGCTTGAGCTGCACGCTGCCTTTATCGGTAAATTTAATTGCATTACCGACTAAGTTAGTAATAATTTGGCTAAAGCGCATCGCATCGCCAGTGACGTCCTCTGGAATACGTGAATCAACATCTATAACGAGTTCCAGCTCTTTTTCTCGGGCGCTGCTTGATAATAAGGTTACGGTTTCTTCAATAGTTTCGCGCAGTGAGAATGGAATGTTTTCCAGTACCATTTTACCGGCTTCAAGTTTGGAGAAGTCGAGAATATCGTTAATGATACTCAGTAGGTTGGTGGCACTGCGCTCGATGGTACGAATATAATCTTGTTGACTAGAATGTAGCGGCGTCTTTAATAACTGCTTGGCAAAGCCTATCACCCCATTAAGCGGCGTTCTAAGTTCGTGGGACATATTCGCTAAGAACTCAGATTTGATCCGACTGGCTTCTTGAGCACGCTTTTTAGCCATATCCAGTTCAACGTTTTGGATTTCAATTTGCTCTAGCGTCTCCCGTAAGTCGGAGGTAGCCTGATCGATGTTTTGTTGCATCTCATCATGGTATTCTGACAACGACCCCGCCATGGCATTAATACCACGCTTCAGCAGGTCGAGCTCACCGATTAAGTTGCCTGTAAGGCGAGTATCCAGTTTACCTTCACGAATTTTAGCTACGACCCTGACCATTTCAGTAATTGGCTGGGTGACGTTTTTAACTAAACGGAAGGTGAAAAACAGATTTAGTTGTACGCCAATGAGTACAATAATAAATGCAGCAACAGCAGCTCGATGCTGCTGGAGTAAAGCATTTTCTTTATTAATAAGAATGGCAATGTAGCCAATTTTTATTACATCGGTACCAGCTTGTTGGCTGCCACCAAAACCTTGCACCGGCGCATTACTACTTTTGAAAATAGGGCTGCGTAAAATCATACTATCACCGACTTGCTCAAGCTGTGTCCGCAGCATTGAATCTAAGGGTTTATCAAAACGCATGACTTCGTGATTTTTATAGTGATGTGAGGTCACCACAACGCGGTTATCTTCATCAAAGATGGCAATAAACTGTACTAAAGAGGCTTTATTTAATTGTGCAGAGGTAATTAGACGTTTGGTGGTTTCAAAATCTTTGCTTTCAAGACCCACTTCAGCAGCGATGGCAAGGGGCTCAATGATATTACTTGCTTGCTCTATGAGCGTATCTTCGAGTTCATAGAATCTATTTATGGTAAAATAGCCACCCAATAAAATCCCCACTAAAATAGTTGGGGCTAACGCCAATACCAGAACCCATGATCTTAGGCTGTATTTGGTCATATTGTTGGCATCATTCATTCTGTGTATGGGTTACCATTAAATATAGTGTGAGTATTCGATAGACTGCCAGATGTTAACCTATTTTGGCCAGTTTTTTATCTACCTAGAGAGCAAAATGGCACAATTTTTTAAAGCAAAACCAAATAGATCTAAGCAATTATCGTCAAAGTTGTCTCTAAAGGTGACTCAACTTGATCATCTTGGGGCGGGGATTGCCCATCACGATGGCAAAATTGTTTTTATCAATGGTGCCTTACCTGGCGAAACCGTGTCGGTACAATTGACCGAGCAGAAAAAAAAGTTCTCTCGTGGCAAGTTACTAAAAATTGAGCAAGTATCAAGCGAACGAGTGCAACCTGATTGTCCACATTTTGCTAAGTGTGGTGGTTGTGACTTACAACATCTTGCCATTGATGCCCAACGGACTCATAAAGCGGCGACCTTAGTCGACTTAGTGAGCAAGTTTGCTCAAGCTGAAGCGAGTGAAATATGTGAAACCATTAGCGATAAAAATTGGCATTACCGCCGCCGTGCGCGCTTGGCTACTTGGTTTGATAAAAATACCAAACATATCAGTTTAGGTTTTAGAGCTAGTAGTAGCAGTGATGTGGTTGAGATCCAATCTTGTGCGGTATTAGCTGAGCAGTTATCGGCGTTGATCCCTGATCTAGCATTTGTACTTAATCAACTAAGCGGTAAAAAGGCGTTAGGTCATGTTGAGCTGACCCAAGCAGATAACGGCAATTTTGTCGTGTTGCGGGTAACTAAAATATTGTCGGATAAAGATAGGACTCGTCTAGCTGAATTTGCCGTTAAGCATGATGTCATTGTGTTATTACAAGATGATAATGGCGAATCTGAGCATCTGAATGGTACGGGTGAGCAACCTTTTTACGGTTTTGAAAATAGCCAAACGAAGCTTAATTTCTCGCCAGGTAATTTTATTCAAGTTAATGGCGCGGTTAATCAGGCGATGGTTAGCCAAGCGGTTGACTGGCTGTCGCCACAATCTGGTGAGCGTGTATTAGACTTATTTTGTGGGATCGGTAATTTCAGTTTGCCATTGGCTAAAAACGGCGCAGAGGTGATTGGCGTAGAAGGGGTGCCAGCTATGGTTGCCCAAGCACGTGAAAACGCTAAAAACAGCGGCTTAGAAAACGTGTCTTTTTATCATGCGGATTTAAGTGCCGATCTGTCGAAAGAGCCTTGGCTAGGTAAAGTTGACAAAATGTTGATTGATCCTGCTCGTGCTGGTGCCTATGAAAGCATGCTGTCACTTAAGAAACTTAAGCCCAAAGCGTTAGTGTATGTTTCTTGCAATCCGGCAAGCCTTGCGCGCGATAGCGAAGTGATTTTAAAACAGGGATATCAGCTTAAAAAAATCGGTTTAATTGATATGTTTCCACAAACTCATCACTTAGAGTCGATGGCTTTATTTGAGTTAGCAAAATAGACAAAAAGACACAAAAAGATACATTTAGTGAAACCTTTTGCTTAAATATAACTCATACACATCAAAGTCTGCTGTTAACAGCGTTTTTAGGTGCATTTGTCAGCTTTTGTTGATTGACAATAACCGCTGAATGCTGAAGATAGAGCGTATGAATTAAAACGGTGAGGTTAAGTGAGTGTTAACCTCTAACTGTAGTATGTAAAGGAATTAAATAAAATGGTATCTGTTCGTGAAGCACATTTTAGCGATCCTGACTTTCAACTTGAAGAGTGGGTACAACGTTATCTAAGTGATGCTTCGGAAGCTCAAATTCTTTTGACCCTAATCGAGCAGGTCGAATTGCTCGTGGGACAGAAGAAAGAGGCGAGCGTTGCTGTCTTACAGCGTGCGCGTGAGATGATTGAAATTCTCGCGCCGCTGAATATGGATATTGAAACCTTACAAGCCGCTATCTTATTTGTGGTCTTTGACGCTGATTTGATTACTCAAGAAGATATTGAGGAGAAATTTGGCAAAAAGCTTTCAGTTTTAGTGTCTAGCGTTGAAACCATGAATGCTATTGGCGCGTTAAAAATAGATAATCAAACCCGTAATGGCGAACCTCAAATCGACAACATTCGTAAGATGTTACTGGCGATGGTTGAAGATGTGCGAGCGGTAGTGATTAAGCTTGCCGAGCGTATTTGCCTACTGCGTGAAATCAAGAATGCAGATGAAGAAGTTAAGGTGCTTATTGCGCGAGAGATTGCTGACATCTACGCACCATTGGCTAACCGCTTAGGTATTGGTCAATTAAAGTGGGAACTTGAAGATATCTCGTTTCGTTACTTGCACCCGCAAACTTATAAAGATATTGCAAAGCAGCTTGATGGTAAGCGCCTTGACAGAGAAACCTTTATTGACGACTTCGTCAGTCAATTACAAGCGCGTTTAGATAAAGACCATATTCGGGCCAAGGTATATGGTAGACCTAAGCATATCTACAGCATATGGAAGAAGATGAAAGGTAAACAGCTTAAGTTTGATGAGCTGTTTGATGTGCGTGCGGTACGTATTGTCACCGATCGTCTTCAAGACTGTTATGGTGCATTAGGCGTAGTGCATACCCTTTGGCAACATATTCCACGTGAATTTGATGATTACGTTGCCAATCCTAAGCCTAATGGTTATCAGTCTATTCATACTGTTGTCGTCGGGCCAGAAGATAAGACGGTTGAAATTCAAATCCGTACCGAGCAGATGCATGAAGATGCTGAGCTTGGCGTGGCTGCGCACTGGAAGTATAAAGAAGGCAGTGCTAGCGGTAAGCAAAGCGGTTATGAAGAGAAGATTAATTGGCTACGTAAAATCTTGCAGTGGCAAGAAGATGTGGCTGAAAGCGGCAATTTAGTCGATGAAGTTCGTAGCCAAGTATTTGAAGACAGGGTCTATGTATTTACCCCTAGCGGTGAAGTGGTCGACTTACCATTAGGTTCAACAGTGCTTGATTTTGCCTACTATATTCATTCCCACGTGGGGCATAAATGTATTGGTGCAAAAGTCGACGGCCGCATTGTGCAGTTTACTTATCAAGTAGAAACAGGGCAGCGTATTGAGATTATTACCTCTAAGCACCCGAACCCTAAACGCGATTGGTTAAATCCAAATTTAGGCTATATCCGAACATCACGAGCACGTTCAAAAATTCTGCATTGGTTTAAGCAGCAAGATAGAGATAAGAATATCGTTGCTGGTAAAGAGATGCTTGAGGCTGAACTTGCTAAGAGCCAACTTATACTTAAAGACGCGCAATCAGCGGTTGAACGTTTTAATCTTGTGAGTATGGACGATCTGCTAGCAGGGATCGGCGGTGGTGACGTACGCCTTAACCAAGTTGTTAATCACGTCCAAAGTCGGTTACGCACTAAAGACTTAAGCGACGAAGCCGCGGTTGAAGACTTAGTTAAGAAGAGCCAAAGTAAATCGATTAAAAAAGGTAAAGGTCAAGTTGAAGTTAACGGCGTCGGTAACTTGATGAGCCATATCGCTAAATGTTGTCAGCCTGTGCCTGGTGATGAAATATTTGGCTTTATCACTAAAGGCCGCGGTATTTCGGTTCACAGAGCCGATTGCGATCAAGTTAAAGAACTTGTGCGCGCCTCACCTGAACGCTCTGTTGAAGTGGTATGGGGTGAGAATTACTCAGGCGGTTATAAAATTCGTTTAAGTATCTTAGCTAATGACCGTTCTGGTTTATTGCGAGATTTAACTTCGGTACTTGCTGCAGAAAAGACCCATGTGATGGCATTGAGCTCAACTTCAGATGTCAAAACTCAAACCGCTACAATTGAACTTGAGCTAGAGCTTTATAATCTTGAAGGAGTATCGAAAGTCCTGTCCAAGATTAATCAAGTTGACGGTGTTATGCAGGCCCGCAGAGTATAATGGGGCGCAGCTTGATAAAACGGCAACTTAAGGTTGCCGTTTTTGTTTGTTGTACCATCAGTCATATTTACATTGATAATATGCCGCGTAACAGTAACTTTAATAGATAAATTAGGATCCTTTAAATGACGAAGCATATAGGTGATACCCAACCTTTGTTAGCAATTATGCAAAAGTTGCGTGACCCTGAAACCGGTTGCCCTTGGGATTTGGCACAGAGCTTTAAGACAATAGTGCCTTTTACTATAGAGGAGGCTTACGAAGTGGCGGACGCTATTGAACGTATGGCGATGGAAGAGCTGCCCGATGAGCTAGGTGATTTGTTATTTCAAGTGGTTTTTTATTGCCAGTTAGGAAAAGAGCAAGGCTTATTTGATTTTGATACTGTGGTTGAGCGGATCTGTAATAAGCTGACAAGACGCCATCCGCATGTATTTGATGGCTTAAAGACAAGTAGTACTGCTGAGATAAAGCAAAATTGGGAGCAATTGAAAGAGACTGAACGTAGTGAGCGTGAGCTTAATTCGGTTTTAGATGATATTCCTCAAAGTTTACCAGCCTTGTCTCGTTCAATTAAAATTCAAAAGCGAGTCGCTAGAGTGGGTTTTGACTGGGCAGAGCTTGAACCTGTCGTTGCAAAAATCCATGAAGAGATTGATGAAGTGCTTTACGAAGTAAAGCAAGAATCTGTCGATGAAAATAAAGTACAAGACGAGATGGGGGATTTATTGTTCGCTGTCGTGAACCTTGCAAGGCATTTAGGCGTTGAGCCTGAACAGGCATTAAGGCAAGCAAATCATAAGTTTGAAAGGCGTTTTCGTGGTGTTGAAGCTTACGCTCAAGCCGATGGTCGTTTGATGACAGAACACACATTAACAGAGCTTGATGGCTACTGGGATAAGGTTAAACTGGATGAAGCAAATAAATAACTTAGCTTTTAGGTTAATTGTAGTTTGTCGAATCAAGCTTGCTTTGGTATAATATTGCCCCGTCCTAGTGCTTTCTTACAAGCACATATTTCCAACTCATTTTCTCAGGTTCAGCATGACTACAAGGTATATCTTCGTTACTGGTGGCGTGGTTTCATCACTAGGTAAAGGCATTGCAGCAGCTTCTTTGGCTGCAATATTAGAGGCTCGCGGCCTAAACGTAACCATTATGAAGCTGGATCCATACATTAACGTAGATCCAGGTACCATGAGTCCGACACAGCACGGTGAAGTGTTTGTGACAGAAGACGGCGCTGAAACCGATCTAGACTTAGGTCACTATGAGCGTTTCATCCGCACTAAGATGAACCGTCGTAATAACTTTACTACGGGTCGTATTTATGAAGAAGTACTTCGTAAAGAACGTCGTGGTGACTATTTAGGTGCAACCATTCAGGTTATCCCACATATCACTAACGCTATTAAAGAGAAAGTGCTTGCAGGTGGTGAAGGTCATGATGTGGCTATCGTTGAAATTGGTGGTACGGTAGGTGATATTGAATCACTACCATTCCTAGAATCTATCCGTCAGTTAGGCGTTGAGCTTGGCCGTGATAGAACCCTATTTATGCATTTAACGCTTGTTCCTTTCCTCGGTGCAGCAGGCGAAGTGAAAACTAAACCAACGCAGCACTCTGTTAAAGAGCTACGTTCAATTGGTATCGCTCCTGATGTATTGGTTTGTCGTGGTGATCGTGCGATCCCTGCAAACGAAAAAGCGAAGATCTCTCTATTCTGTAACGTAGAAGAACGTGCAGTTATCTCACTAAAAGACGTAGACAGTATCTATAAGATCCCTGCGTTACTAAAAGCACAAGGTTTAGACCAACTTGTGACTAAGCGTTTTGGCATCGATTGTAAAGAAGCTGATTTGGCTGAGTGGGAAAAAGTGATTTACCAAGAAGCTAACCCAACGGGTGAAGTGACTATTGGTATGGTAGGTAAGTACATTGAACTACCAGACGCTTATAAGTCAGTTAACGAAGCACTAAAGCACGCAGGTTTATTTAACCGCGTATCTGTGAATATAAAGTACATTGATTCACAAAATGTTGAAGCTAAGGGCGATGAAGTGCTTCAAGGTTTAGACGGTATCTTAGTTCCTGGTGGTTTCGGTGAACGTGGTGTTGAAGGTAAGATCATGGCGGCTAAGTTTGCCCGTGAAAACAACCTTCCATACTTTGGTATCTGTCTAGGTATGCAGGTTGCACTGATTGAGTTCGCTCGTCATGTTGCTGGTCTTGAAGGTGCACATTCAACTGAATTTATGCCTGAGACTCCACATCCAGTCGTTGGTTTGATCACTGAGTGGATCAACGAAGATGGTCAAGTTGAAGAGCGCCATGAAGAATCAGATCTAGGTGGCACTATGCGTCTAGGTGCTCAACTTTGTCACCTTGAAGAAGGCACTAAAGCGGCTGCAGCTTATAAAGGTAGCACTTGTGTAGAACGTCACCGTCACCGTTACGAAGTGAACAACAACTACAAAGAGCGCCTAGAGAAGGCAGGCCTTATCTTCAGCGGTCTATCATCAGACCGTTCATTGGTTGAAATGATTGAGCTACCAAACCACCCATGGTTCGTAGCGGGTCAATTCCACCCTGAATTTACATCGACTCCTCGTGATGGTCAGCCGTTATTTGAAGGGTTTGTTGCCGCGGCAGCAGCCTACCAAAAACGTGATTTAGAAGACTAATTACGCCAAAACCGCTTCCATGCTATGGGGGCGGTTTTTTTGTTTCTAGCGATGTAATAACTGCACAGAATTTCGTTTTACTTTTATCTTTAAATTTATCTTTAAAACTTAAATCGAGGGCATTATGGCTAAGATTATTAACATTATCGGTCGCGAAATCATGGATTCTCGCGGTAACCCAACTGTTGAAGCTGAAGTTCATTTAGAAGGCGGATTCATGGGGATGGCTGCGGCACCATCTGGCGCATCAACAGGTAGCCGTGAAGCACTAGAACTACGTGACGGCGACAAAGCACGTTACTTAGGTAAAGGTGTATTAAAAGCGGTTGAAAACATCAACGGACTTATCCGTGATGCGTTAATGGGTAAAGATGCGACAGCTCAAGCTGAGCTTGATCAAATCATGATCGACGTTGACGGCACTGAAAACAAAGATAAGCTAGGCGCTAATGCGATCCTAGCCGTATCTTTGGCAGCAGCTAAAGCGGCAGCAGCATTTAAAGGTATTCCTTTATACGCACATATTGCTGATTTAAATGGCACGCCAGGCCAGTACTCTATGCCAGTTCCAATGATGAACATCTTGAACGGCGGTGAGCATGCTGATAACAACGTTGATATCCAAGAATTTATGGTTCAACCTGTTGGTGCTAAGAGCTTCCGTGAAGCGCTACGCATGGGCGCTGAAATATTCCACAGCCTAAAGAGTGTACTTAAGTCTAAAGGCCTAAGCACTTCAGTAGGTGATGAAGGCGGTTTTGCACCAGATTTGGCATCAAATGCTGACGCACTAGCGATCATCAAGGTTGCTGTTGAGAAAGCCGGTTACGCACTAGGTACTGACGTAACGTTAGCACTTGATTGCGCCGCATCTGAGTTTTACAAGGATGGTCAATACGATCTATCTGGTGAAGGCAAAGTATTCTCTGCAAACGGTTTCTCTGACTTCCTTAAGTCACTAACTGAGCAGTACCCAATTGCTTCTATTGAAGATGGTTTAGACGAGTCAGATTGGGATGGTTGGGCCTACCAAACTCAAATCATGGGCGACAAGATCCAACTTGTTGGTGACGATTTATTCGTAACTAACACTAAGATCCTAAAACGCGGTATTGATAACAATATTGCTAACTCAATATTGATTAAGTTTAACCAAATCGGTTCTTTAACTGAGACGCTTGCTGCAATTCGCATGGCGAAAGAAGCGGGCTACACTGTTGTGATTTCACACCGCAGTGGTGAAACTGAAGATGCAACGATTGCAGATCTAGCTGTTGCAACTTCAGCTGGCCAAATCAAGACGGGTTCACTATGTCGTAGTGACCGTGTTGCTAAGTACAACCAACTACTTCGTATTGAAGAACAGTTAGGCGAAAAAGCACCTTATAACGGTCTTAAAGAGATCAAAGGACAAGCATAAAACGCTATAAACTTTAAAAAGGCCACCACTCGGTGGCCTTTTTTGTTGTACTATCTGTCTACTATTCTCAATTTCTTTCTATTTTGAATCATGAAACGCCTTCTTTTTGTATTAATTGCTTTACTTGCCATGCTTCAGTATCGCCTTTGGTTAGGAGAGAAAAGCTTAGCTGAGTCTTTTCATCTGCAAGAACAAATCAAGTTGCAGCAGCAAAGTAATGCGCAATTAGTCGCTCGTAACCAAGTGTTAAGAGAAGAAATTAATGATCTTCGAAGTGGTACAGAAGCACTAGAAGAGCGAGCTAGAAATGAACTCGGCATGGTTAAAGATGGCGAGACATTTTTCCGAGTCGTTGGAGGAGAGCGTAGCAGCCTCCCTGAAAACTAGTTTTGTTATTTCTTCTCCGCTTTATTTTCTTTATTGGTCATAGCTAAATGCCAGCATTTTATGGAGCTCGAATATGAGCCAAACTCCTCAGCAAATTATTGCTATTGTTCCCGCTGCCGGCATAGGTAGCCGTATGGGAGCTGAGCTTCCAAAGCAGTATTTGGCGCTTAATGAGCAAACCATTCTAGGCCACACCCTAGATTGCTTACTGTCTCATCCTAAAATCACTAAGGTGATTGTCGCCCTTAATCCACATGATGAGTATTTCGTTAAGCTACCACAAGCTACGGACCCTAAACTTCAGGCTATCGTTGGTGGTAAAGAGCGAGCAGACTCAGTTTTAGCTGGTCTCGAAGTTGCTAAAAAAGATGCTTGGGTGTTAGTTCACGATGCTGCACGCCCTTGTTTAACCCATTTTGATATTGATAAGCTTATTGAATCTGCAGCTGTATTCCCCCAAGGGGCCATTTTAGCTACACCGGTGCGAGATACGATGAAGCGTACCAATGCACAAGGTATAATTACAGAAACAGTCTGCCGTGAGCAGTTATGGCATGCACTGACACCACAATTTTTCCCAGTGGTTAGTTTGAAGAAAAACTTAACCGATGCTTTAGCGGCCGGGGCATCAATTACTGACGAAGCTTCTGCAATGGAATGGGCTGGAATTATGCCTGCTGTTGTTACTGGACGAGCCGATAATATAAAAGTCACTCACCCTGATGATTTACAGTTAGCGTCGCTGTTTCTAAAAAGCAATGAACAGTGAGTTTTGGTTGAAAACTAATAGAGACATCAACGGGTTTCGCATTAACAGGATAAGCAATGAAAATTAGAATCGGTCATGGGTTTGATGTGCATAAGTTTGGTGGTGAGCCACCATTAATTTTAGGTGGTATTGAAGTACCTTATGATGTGGGTTTAGTTGCACACTCTGACGGTGACGTAGTACTGCATGCTATATCTGATGCGATTTTGGGGGCTATGGCCCTTGGCGACATTGGTAAGCACTTCCCTGATACAGATCCTGATTTTAAAGGCGCCGATAGCCGTGTGCTATTGAGACATTGTTATAAGTTAGCTACGGATCTGGGCTTTATTATATCTAACCTAGATGTGACTGTAATTGCTCAGGCACCTAAAATGGCGCCACATATTGAATCGATAAGAGCAGTGCTTGCGAGTGACTTAGCCACTGATATTGGCGATATTAACGTCAAAGCGACTACCACTGAAAAACTAGGCTTTACCGGCAGAAAAGAAGGCATAGCCGTTGAAGCTGTAGTGTTGATGATTAAATCCTAGTGTTTTATGCCCGCTTATAGGGCTGGCCAGAATAACTGTAACCTCACGGTTGCATGCAAGATAGATTAGTGAGACAAGTAAGCGATATGAGCGAATTACATTATTTATACGGCAAGCCGACATCTACGGCGGATCTACGTACCCATAACAGTGACTTTCAAGTAAAAGAAATCTTGCCTTTTTCACCAACAGGTGAGGGGGAGCACCATCTGCTGCACATCCGTAAGGAAGGACTAAATACGGTTGAAGTCGCCAAAATGTTATCGAGTTTTGCTCATGTGCACCCTAAAGAGGTGACTTATGCTG
Organism: Shewanella marinintestina; assembly: GCF_023283845.1. GTDB lineage: Bacteria > Pseudomonadota > Gammaproteobacteria > Enterobacterales > Shewanellaceae > Shewanella > Shewanella marinintestina. The sequence goes on along the minus strand of NZ_JAKILC010000019.1, from coordinate 12,314 downwards.
GACAAAAAGATAAGCATGCCGTTACAGAGCAATGGTTTGGAGTTCGCATTCCTGGCAAAGAAACGCCAGACTGGCAACAATTAAATAGCGATAAAATTACCGTGTTAAGTGCTTCTCGCCACGCAAAAAAATTACGCATAGGCGCACTAGCGGGCAATCGTTTTACCTTAACACTGCGCAATGTAAGTGATATGAGTGATGTTATTAAACGTATTGAACTTGTGACAGAGCAAGGTGTGCCGAATTACTTTGGTGAGCAGCGTTTTGGGCATGATGGCAAGAACCTTATATTTGGCCGCCAGATGTTTACTGGTCGCAAAGTAAAAGATAGAAACAAGCGTAGTATGTATTTATCTGCAGTTCGCTCAAACCTATTTAATATGGCGGTATCAGGGCGCTTAGCCCTGCACGGTACAACAACGCTTACAGGTGACTGCGTGATGCTTGCGGGCAGTAAGAGCTATTTTGTGGCAGAGCAATGGGATGACATCTTAATTGAGCGTTTGGCCAAAAAAGATATCCAGTTATCTGCGCCGTTATGGGGGCGTGGTTTACCGCTTGCACAGGCTGAGGCTGCAGAATGTGAGGCACAAGCACTTGAAGCGCTAACAATCGATAAAGATGGTTTAGAGCAAGCAGGACTTAACCAGGAAAGGCGCGCATTGTTACTTGAGCCACAACATCTGCAATATCAAGTAGATGAAGATACCATTACCTTAAAATTTGCATTACCATCAGGCTCTTATGCGACATCGTTACTTCGTGAGCTGTTTGTTTATCAAGATGTTCAAGAAGTCGCGCGCCAAAAGATGCTCGCTGAGCAAAGAAGTGCAGAGGCGCAGCAATGAAGATTTTGATCAGTAATGACGATGGAGTGAACGCTGAAGGTATTGCTGCACTAACTGCTGCGTTAAATCAAATTGCTGAGACGCTGACTGTTGGGCCTGATAGAAACTGTTCGGGTGCAAGTAACTCGTTAACCTTGACCAATCCATTACGACTCAATACCTTAGACAATGGTTTTATCTCAGTCAGTGGTACACCTACCGATTGTGTGCACCTTGCAATTAGAGAACTTTATCAAGATGAGCCAGATATGGTGGTATCAGGCATTAATGCTGGCGCGAATATGGGTGATGATACCTTGTATTCAGGGACTGTAGCAGCGGCGATGGAAGGGCGCTTTCTTGGTTTTCCTGCCATTGCTATATCTTTAGCAGGTCGCGAGTTAAAGCACTATGACACCGCTGCACATTACGCGTTAAAAATTGTTAAAGCACTGCAAGATAAGCCAATTGCTCAAGACAAAATTTTGAATATCAATGTGCCGGACTTACCGATAGATGAGGTTAAAGGTATTAAGATTACTCGCTTGGGAGCACGTCATAGAGCAGAAGGTATGGTCAGAACTCAAGATCCAGCAGGTAGAGAAATTTTTTGGTTAGGCCCTCCGGGTGATGAGCAAGATGCAAGTCAGGGAACCGATTTCTACGCGGTAGCTAATGGTTACGTGTCTATTACGCCGCTAACTGTTGACCTAACTGCATTTGAGCAGATAAGTGCTTTAGAAGGTTGGTTAACACAAGTCGCTGATTAAATACGCCGCTAACGAGTTAGCGTTTGTATTGTTTTAATTTATGTATGTTTATTTTGAAATATTGGAAAACTGATTTATGAATCCTGTTGCCTCAACATCAGCATTGAACTTAGCAAGAAAATTGTATGAGGCTGGGATCCGTAATGAGCCAGTGTTAAAAGCGGTGGCAAATACGCCAAGGGAGCAGTTTCTTGATCCCGCTCTTGGGCATAAGGCTTATGAAAATACGGCTCTTCCTATAGGTCAAGGGCAAACTATTTCTCAACCTTATATTGTTGCGCGTATGACGGAAATCCTGTTGCAAGATAATCCTCTTAAGGTATTGGAGATTGGAACGGGCTCAGGTTATCAAGCTGCCATATTGGCACAGTTAGTACCGCAGCTCTGTACAGTTGAGCGGATTAAAAGCTTACAAATTCAGGCTCGTCAGCGCTTAAAAAGACTGGATCTACATAATATTTCGTTTAAATATGGTGACGGATGGCAAGGCTGGCCAAGCAAAGGGCCTTATGATGCGATTATGGTTACGGCTGCCGCAAGTTCAATACCTGAAGCACTATTAGCGCAGTTAGCCGACGGTGGTGTGTTAGTTATCCCTGTTGGGGGGGAAACTCAGCAGCTATTAAAAGTGACCCGTATTGCAGGGAAATACTCATCAGAAGTGATTGAGATGGTTCGTTTTGTGCCATTGGTAAATGGCGAACTTGCCTAATATTCGTTTTAAGTATAATTAACTATTTTAGATTATTGAGGTGATAAGTAAATAATGAGGTTGTCTTGCTTTTTATGCGTTTACTTATCGCTACTATTATCAGGTTGTAGTTTTCAGGCTGATCGCCCAGCACCTGTAGAATCGTTAAACGGTCCATCAACCCCATCGATCAGTAAAGGATCAATAACGGGGACTCGTTATATCGTAAAACAAGGTGATACGCTTTATTCTATTGCATGGGGAGCTAATAAAGATTTTGCTGCTATTGCAAAAGCTAATCGCTTACCAACCCCTTATACCATCTACCCTGGACAGGTATTGAGTCTTAGCTCTAAACGATCTGTTACAAATACCTCTGTTGCAAAAAAAGCACCTGTAAAAGTGACTAAAACCACACCAAAACCAAGTAAAAGTGCACAAAAACAGAGTGTTGTAGCCAAGGCGTCAAACGAAAGTAGTAAAAAAGATTGGTCAAAAAAACCGCTTGATCCAAATTCAAAGGCTGCGTATTCTGTAACAACCAGTCAACAAGAAGTTAACCAAGTTATCCACAGGCAAGCCACACTTCCAAAGACGGTGAGCAAGTGGTCTTGGCCTGTTAACGGTAAAGTAATTGGTACATTCTCAGCCAAAGAGCAGGGAAATAAAGGGATAAAGATCGCTGGCAACAGAGGTGATGCTATCAGAGCTGCAGCTAACGGTAGAGTCGTTTATGCAGGTAGCGCACTTCGTGGCTATGGTAACTTGGTCATTATTAAACATAGTGATGACTATTTAAGTGCTTATGCTCATGCTGACAAGATCTTAGTTAAAGAAAAGCAAGTTGTTAATGTTGGACAGACAGTTGCGAAAATGGGAAGTACAGGCACAAATAGAGTGATGCTGCATTTTGAGATCAGATATCACGGAAAGTCAGTTAACCCAATTAAATTTTTACCTAAAAAATAGTTTTTAGGTCGCCAAATTTGGCAAATCGGAGGATAGAGACGTGCAGTAATTAATGGAAAAATTCGGGAGAGATATTATGAGCAGAACCAATAATGCCGTAGTAGCAGAGCAAGTAAAAAGCGACTCCGTAAATGAGTCAATCGATACTAAACAGGACGTCAAAGAAGCAGAATTAGAACAACAAGTACAAGATGATTTACAAAAAAACTTAGATGCCACACAGCTGTATCTAGGTGAGATAGGATTTTCCCCACTCCTCAGTGCTGAGGAAGAAGTGTATTTTTCACGTAAGTCCCTCAAAGGGTGTGAGAAATCACGTAACCGTATGATCGAAAGTAACCTTAGATTGGTCGTAAAAATTGCCCGCAGATATAATAATCGTGGCTTAGCGCTGCTTGATTTAATCGAAGAGGGTAATTTAGGTTTGATTCGCGCTGTAGAAAAATTTGACCCAGAGCGCGGTTTTCGTTTTTCAACTTATGCGACATGGTGGATTAGACAAACGATTGAACGAGCAATTATGAATCAGACTCGCACAATTCGATTACCTATTCATGTAGTTAAAGAACTCAATGTTTATTTGCGTACAGCAAGAGAGCTAGCACATAAGCTAGATCATGAGCCTACAGCGGAAGAGATCGCCGATCAACTCGATCTACCTAGTGGCGATGTAAGTCGTATGCTCAAGCTTAATGAGAGAATAACTTCAGTTGATACACCGCTTGGTGGCGAGAGTGATAAAGCACTTCTGGACGTGCTAGCGGATGATGATAATGTTGGTCCAGACTATAAAGTCCAAGATGAAGACATGTCTAAGTCAGTAGTCAAATGGTTAGATGAACTTAATACTAAGCAACGTGAAGTGCTAGCGCGCCGATTTGGTTTGCTTGGTTATGAGCCATCGACCTTAGAAAATGTCGGTAAAGAGATTGGTTTAACCCGTGAAAGAGTTCGTCAAATTCAAGTTGAGGCGCTTAAGCGTCTGAAAGACTTACTAGGTGCACAGGGTTTATCGGTAGAGGCCATCTTTAAAGCATAAAATACCGTCTCGCTCTGAGATTAGATAAATAAAAAGCGCAGTATAAGCTGCGCTTTTTTTGTGCCTATTATTCAGCCATTTTAAAGCGCTAACTTCTTAAGGTTATACAAGTAATCCAGTGCTTGTCTTGGCGTTAGCTCATCGGGATTGAGTTTTTGCAGTGCTTCTAGAGCTGGAGATGGGGCACTAGGGGCAAAACTTATGCTCTGTTGGGTATTTTGCTGCTCGCTATTTTGCTGTACATCATGATCACGGCTTTCAAGCTGGTGTAGCTTATGTTTAGCAGCGCTAATCACACAGTTAGGCACACCAGCCAGCGCCGCAACCTGTAAGCCATAACTACGGCTCGCTGCACCTTCTTGAACGGCATGCATAAACACAATGCTATCGCCGTGTTCTACCGCATCTAAGTGCACGTTTTCAACATTTTCTAACTGTTCAGGCAGTTGCGTCAGCTCAAAATAGTGCGTGGCAAATAGTGTCATCGCTTGCAAGTGTTTGGCTAAATACTCTGCTGCAGACCAAGCAAGAGAAAGGCCGTCATAGGTCGATGTACCGCGGCCGATCTCATCCATCAATACCAAACTATTAGGTGTGGCATTATGTAAGATATTGGCTGTTTCCGTCATTTCTACCATGAAAGTTGAGCGACCAGATGCAAGATCATCTGATGCACCAATACGGGTGAAGATCCGATCGACTGGGCCAATGACAGCGTGTCCAGCTGGTACGTAGCAGCCAATATGTGCCATCAAAGTAATTAAAGCGACTTGACGCATATAAGTTGATTTACCGCCCATGTTTGGACCTGTAACCACAAGCATTCTACGCGCATTGTTCAGAGTTACTGGGTTAGCAATAAATGGGCTCTTACTTACTTGCTCGACAACTGGATGACGACCGGCTTCTATTTGAATTCCCGGCGTGGCAGTTAACTCTGGGCAATGGTAATTAAAGCTTTCAGCACGCTCAGCAAAGTTACACAGTACGTCTAATTCTGCGGCTGCTTGAGCGAAGTCTTGTAACTCATGTAGTTTTGGTAAGATAAGATCAAACAACTCTTCCCAGAGCTGCTTTTCAAGCGCGAGTGCTTTGCCTTGGCTTGATAATACTTTTTCTTCGTGTTCTTTCAGCTCAGGAATAATATAGCGTTCGGTATTTTTCAGGGTTTGTCGACGTTGGTAACTTAGCGGCACTAAGTCAGATTCGCGACGGCTCACTTCTATGTAGTAACCGTGCACGCGATTATAACCGACTTTTAACGTCGAGATCCCTGTCTGCTCTTTTTCACGCGCTTCAAGTTCGTGTAGGTAATCTGTGGCGCCTTCACTTAATTTACGCCATTCATCTAACTCTTGATTGTAGCCTTCACGGATAACGCCACCATCTCGGATCAGCATTGGTGGGTTATCAACAACGGCATTAGATAATAGCTCAAGTTCTAGTGGAAACTCGCCAATGACCTGAGATAAGTATTGAAGGTGCGGTGCATTTGCCTGAGTTAATGTTTGCTGCAGTTGCGGTAATAACGCCAGTGCCTGACGTAAACGAGCAAAATCACGAGGGCGTGCATTACGTAATGCAATACGTGCGGTTATACGTTCAATATCGCCTAGGGCTTTTAAATCTTCGGCAAGAATTTCATGATTGCCGTTACCCAATAACTCTTTAATTGAGGCTTGTCTTGCACGAATGATTTCATGGTTACGCAGTGGTTGGTGGATCCAGCGCTGCAACATACGGCTGCCCATAGGGGTAACAGTGTTATCAAGCACAGAAGCAAGAGTATTATCGCGGCCACCTTGGAGGTTTACGGTGAGCTCAAGGTTGCGACGGGTCGCAGCATCTAAAACGATACTGTCTGACTGATTAAAACGTACAATCGAGTTGATATGCGGCAGTGCAGTGCGTTGAGTGTCTTTAACGTATTGCATTAAGCAGCCAGCTGCTTGCAGCGATAGTCTTGCGTCTTCGATGCCAAAGCCGCGTAAGTCTTTAGTGCCAAACTGGTTCAATAAAAGGCGATGGCAGGTATCATAGTCGAACTCCCACTCTGGGCGACGGCGAGTACCGTTCATACCTGCAATCAGGCTCATTTGCGAGAAGTCTTCGCTGTATAGTAGCTCTGCAGGGTTAGTGCGCTGTAGCTCAGCTTCTAAGGCTTCGGTATTGGCAAGTTCTGTAATTACAAAACGTCCAGATGCCACGTCTAAAGTGGCATAACCATAACCTGTTTTACCTTGATAAAGTGCAGCAAGAAGGTTGTCTTGACGCTCTTGTAATAGTGCTTCATCAGTTAAAGTGCCAGGGGTCACGATACGAACGACTTTACGTTCGACCGGGCCCTTTGATGTGGCAGGGTCGCCGACTTGTTCGCAAATTGCCACTGAAACGCGTAGTTGCACTAATTTAGCTAAATAGCCCTCAACTGCATGGTAAGGCAAACCAGCCATAGGAATAGGGTCACCACCGCTCTTGCCTCGAGCTGTAAGAGAGATCCCAAGTAACTCTGATGCACGTTTGGCGTCTTCATAAAAGAGTTCATAGAAATCACCCATACGGTAAAAGAGCAACATATCAGGATGCTGAGCTTTTAGAGTGAGATACTGACGCATCATTGGGGTATGTTTTTCTAAACCTTGAGGATCAATAGCAGTCATCGATTTTATTTGCCTGTCATTTTACTGCGGCGTCTAGTAGCGCCTTACACAATCTTGGCGCTAATCTTAACAATATTTTGTGAGCTTTAGGCGTAATTCTTACAGTGTTTGGTGAATAAAATACTGTGCATTACTATTTAATATTAGTAAGCGGTTGATTCATATGTATTTGTAAAATATTTTTACACAGTACTTGATACTGTATGATTGTACAGTATACTAGTTTCATATTGAGGCTCTAGCCAAGGCTTAACGAGTCGTCACCGAATAGATAATACAGTGCCAATATCAGATCGCACTGTGCTCCAGAGGATATAGGAATGAAGACAGATCCAAATAAAGAGAAAGCACTGAACGCCGTTCTAGGTCAGATTGAGAAGCAGTTTGGTAAAGGCTCAATCATGAAGTTAGGTGAAGACCGTTCAATGGATGTAGAAACTATTTCTACAGGTTCGCTTGCTTTGGATGTTGCTTTAGGTGCTGGCGGATTACCAATGGGTCGTATCGTAGAGATCTACGGTCCCGAATCATCTGGTAAAACAACACTGACATTGGAAGTGATTGCTGCAGCTCAAAAGCAAGGTAAAACTTGTGCCTTTATTGATGCTGAACACGCACTTGACCCTATCTATGCTAAAAAGCTTGGCGTGGATATTGATAACTTACTTTGTTCTCAACCTGATACTGGTGAGCAAGCGCTTGAGATCTGTGATGCTCTAACTCGCAGTGGTGCGGTTGACGTTATTATTGTCGACTCAGTAGCAGCATTGACACCAAAAGCTGAAATTGAAGGCGAAATTGGTGACTCTCACATGGGCTTAGCGGCACGTATGATGAGCCAAGCAATGCGTAAGCTTGCAGGTAACCTTAAGCAGTCAAATACTTTGCTTATCTTCATTAACCAAATCCGTATGAAAATTGGTGTAATGTTCGGTAATCCAGAAACAACAACCGGTGGTAACGCACTTAAGTTTTACGCTTCTGTTCGTCTAGATATCCGTCGTACTGGTGCTATTAAAGACCGTGAAGAAGTGATTGGTAACGAAACTCGCGTTAAAGTTGTGAAAAACAAGATTGCAGCACCATTTAAGCAAGCTGAATTCCAAATCCTATACGGTCAAGGTATCAACAGCACTGGTGAGTTAGTTGACTTAGGTGTTGTACACAAGTTAATTGAAAAGTCAGGTGCTTGGTATAGCTACAAAGGTGACAAGATTGGCCAAGGCCGCGCTAACGCTGGTAAGTACCTTATCGAAAACCCAGCAATTTCAAATGAAATTGAAACAACATTGCGCGCTATGCTTTTAGGCAATGGTGAGAAAGATACTGCTGATGCTGGTAATGCGGCAGACACTGCTGGTGACAATGTGGATTTAGAAACGGGTGAAGTTTTCTAAGACCGATATTACTAGTGGATGAACCACTTAGCTTGTTGTAAGCATTAATATTGCTTATTGACTAGTCAACTTAATCATCGCGGAGCTGCTGTTTGCAATCCGCGATTTTTTTATGGTGTTTATAAAGCTATTGACGCAGGCTAATTTAGTGGCTGATTGGTTATAGTACATGAGTAACATTGAGCTAATAAATCTATTTAGTTGCCTAGCAACTCTCCTCTAGCTGTAATTTCTTTATTAGCGAAGCAGTTTTGTATCAACAGGGCTGGTTGTTAGCCATGACTCTGCTTATAATGCTATCCATAAAAATTTATCTCTCAGCTCGTTAAGGGCTATTTGCACAACCTAATTCAGGACGGTTTCATGTATCAAACCACTGCAGCACTGCGAAGTGCTTTTTTGGAATATTTCCGCACAAATGGTCACCAGGTAGTAGATAGTAGTTCTCTCGTTCCAGCGAACGACCCAACACTGCTTTTTACTAATGCGGGTATGAACCAGTTTAAAGATGTGTTTTTGGGTGCAGATAAGCGTAGCTATTCTCGTGCAACGTCTTCACAGCGCTGTGTACGTGCAGGTGGTAAGCACAACGATTTAGATAACGTTGGTTACACTGCTCGTCACCACACATTCTTTGAAATGTTAGGTAACTTTAGTTTCGGCGATTACTTTAAAGAAGAAGCTATTCATTTCGCATGGACATTCCTTACAGAAGAATTAAAACTGCCAAAAGAGCGCCTATGCGTCACTATCTATGAAACAGATGACGAAGCATTCGAGATCTGGAATAAGAAGATAGGTGTTGCAGCTGAAAATATTATCCGTATCGGCGACAATAAAGGCGCTGCTTACGCATCAGATAACTTCTGGCAGATGGGTGACACTGGTCCATGTGGTCCATGTTCTGAAATTTTCTATGATCATGGCGATCACATTTGGGGGGGCCGCCCAGGTACTCCAGAAGAAGATGGCGATCGTTTCATTGAAATTTGGAACATCGTATTTATGCAATACAACCGCCTGGCTGACGGTGAAATGTTACCGCTACCTAAGCCATCTGTTGATACTGGTATGGGTATTGAGCGTATCGCTGCGATTATGCAGGGTGTACATTCAAACTATGAAATCGATATTTTCCAAGCATTAATCAAGAAAACAGCGGAAATACTAGGCGTTACAGATCTTGAGAATAAGTCTCTACGCGTTATTGCTGACCATATTCGTTCATGTGCATTCCTAATTGCCGATGGTGTAATGCCGTCAAATGAAGGTCGGGGTTATGTGCTTCGTCGTATTATTCGTCGCGCAGTGCGTCATGGTAACAAGCTAGGTGCGACTGCAAGCTTCTTCTACAAGCTGGTTCCAACTCTTATTGAAGTGATGGGCGCTGATGCTGCAAAAGGTTTACAAGAAACCCAAGCGATTGTTGAGAAATCACTGAAAGCTGAAGAAGAGCAATTTGCTCGTACTCTAGAGCGCGGCTTAGGTATTTTGGATGCAGCGCTAAACGAGTTAACGACTAAGGTGCTAGATGGCGAAACAGCATTCAAACTTTATGATACTTATGGCTTCCCAGTAGATTTAACTGCTGACGTATGTCGTGAACGTGATATTACTGTTGATGAAGCAGGGTTTGAAGCTGCAATGGCTGAGCAGCGCAGCCGTGCACAAGCTGCAGGTCAATTCGAGACAGACTATAACGAAGGTCTGAAAATTGAAGAGCAAAGCTGTTTTACTGGTTACACTGAGCTAAATAACCAAGCGATTGTAACTGCAATTTTTAAAGCGGGTGAGTCAGTTGATAGCACTATTGCTGGCGATGATGTTGTTATCGTATTAGACAACACACCGTTTTACGGTGAGTCTGGTGGTCAGTGTGGCGATAAAGGCGTATTGATTGCTGATGGTGCTGAATTCACAGTTACTGATACACAAAAGTACGCTCAAGCAATTGGTCATATCGGCCGTGTAGCAGCGGGGTCTATCAAGGTTGGTCAAGTTGTAGCGGCTAATGTTGATAAAAAACTACGTCATAGAACTGAACTAAACCACTCAGTGACTCACCTTCTACATGCGGCTCTACGTCAGGTACTTGGTACTCACGTAAGCCAGAAAGGTTCTTTAGTTGACCCTGAACGTTTACGTTTTGACTTCTCTCACTTTGAAGGCGTAAAAGCTCACGAACTAAAAGAAGTTGAAGAGCTAGTGAATACGCAAATTCGTCGTAACCACGAGCTAACAGCTGAAGTAATGGACATTGAAACCGCTAAAGAAAAAGGTGCAATGGCACTGTTCGGCGAAAAGTACGATGCTGAAGTACGTGTTGTGACTATGGGCGACTTCTCTATCGAACTATGTGGTGGTACTCACGTCGGTCGTACTGGTGATATCGGACTATTCAAGATCACATCAGAAGGCGGTATTGCTGCTGGTGTACGTCGTATTGAAGCGGTTACCGGTGCTGCAGCTATGGCTTATGTTGCTAAGCAACAGGCTGAGCTTGAAGAAGCGGCTGTATTATTGAAAGGTGATAGTGCATCGGTTGTTGCTAAGCTTAAAGCACAGCTTGATAAAACAAAGCAGCTTGAAAAAGAACTTTCGCAGTTAAAAGATAAATTAGCTGCAGCAACAAGTGCTGACCTTGCTGGTGAAGCCGTTGATGTAAACGGTGCTAAAGTGCTTGTTAAAAAGCTTGAAGGTGTCGATGCTGGTGCGCTTCGCGGCTTACAAGATGAGCTTAAGCAAAAGCTACAATCAGGTATTGTAGTATTAGCTATTGCGGGTGAAGACAAGGTTAACCTGATTGTAGGTGTAACTAAGGATCTAACTGGCAAAGTTAAAGCGGGTGAATTGGTTGCATCAATTGCTGTTCAGGTTGGCGGTAAGGGCGGTGGACGTCCTGATATGGCTCAGGCTGGCGGTAGCCAACCTGAAAACCTAGATACAGCTTTAGAGCAAGTGCTACCGTGGATCACCGCTAAGCTTGCTTAACCATTAAATTTTAAGCTTAAAAACGCCCCTTGAGGGCGTTTTTTTATAGCTGTAAAGTAGTTCTTTCCATTTCTATAAGGCAGTTTATGGACTATTTGCCTAAATTTGGTCGAATTAGTTTTTATCTACCATGATTTCGAAGAATGACCATTTTTGAGTATAAAAAACGGCATTGGCGTTAATTGGCTTATGTTGAATGTAGTTGCACTTTTTATCAGCACTATTAGGGAGTTGTTTGTATAAAGTTTGAATAATGTGGGCTTTGATTTGGGGAATGTATTAATTCATGCTAGTTTAATGTTAACGCTTGATAATAGCCGCAAGGGATAAAAGTTATTCTTAAAGTGGTTAAAAAGGTTTCAACTGAAAAACTGTGATTAAATACCCGAAAAGGTGTAATTATTTGACGCTTTTCCAATAGAATACTGTTAATTTGTACTAAGCTAACCTTATAATACAAATATAACGGAATAATGCCGTATAAAGCAGAATTAGGAACTAAAGGAGCAAAGTAATGCTGATATTGACTCGTCGTGTTGGTGAAACACTGATGATTGGTGACGAAGTAACAGTCACTGTATTAGGCGTTAAAGGTAACCAAGTAAGAATTGGTGTAAATGCACCTAAAGAAGTCTCTGTACATCGTGAAGAGATTTACCAGCGCATTCAGTCTGAAAAGTCAGGCACGCCATCTGAAGGCGGCAACTTCTGATCTGTATCAGAATGATTTAAGAATTCTAGAAGCCAGTTGTTAAGCAACTGGCTTTTTTATTAGCTTAACTCTGCTTTAGTTGATTGTATAAACGAATAGCAGAAGTCTCTTCTACGTAATGAACCTAACGTGAAGAGATTTACCAGTGCATTCAGTCTGAAAAGTCAGGCACGCCAATCGACGACGGCAACTTCTGATCTGTATCAGAATGATTTAAGAATTCTAGAAGCCAGTTGTTAAGCAACTGGCTTTTTTATT
>NZ_JAKILC010000018.1 GCF_023283845.1 Shewanella marinintestina | reverse complement strand
ACGCTTAGGTCGTTTGGCTGAGGAGGCGTATTCTACACTTCCTAGTGTCGGCGTCAAGCGCTTATTTTAAGAAGTTTTTCAAGCGATGATTCTTTATACAAGTCACATCAAATTGAGCTTCTAAAGCGATTGTCACCTGAGACTAATTTCCGTAGAAGTTAATCTCTCTAACTCTGTGTGCTTGGCTAGTTGCCTGCTTCACCGTGTCAGTGGGGTCGCATTATAGGGAGATTCAAAAAGAGCGCAAGTGCTTTTTATCAAATAAATGTTCGCCTGCTGAACTTTTCAACAAAGCTCGGTTTTTAGCTTATTTATCCTACTTTTTATGGCTAAAACAGCAGCAACTTTATGCTAGGTTATAGATAAAGTTCATTTTTTCAGCAACACACTAGTCTATTGGCTAATAATTCATTACCATATGGCAGGTTATTAACAGTTAGTTATCAATTCATTTATTCTTTAGAGATTATATTTATGCAGAAGTCATTCTTGATCGTCTTGGCCGTAGCCATTATAGGTGCACTCGCTATTTTTCAAATTGCACCGGATCTAAACGGCGCCATTGCTTTCTTTACTGGTGCTATCATCGCGAGCGTTATTTTTTCTCTTCAATCTAAAACGCCTGCTTCTACAACTAACAGCAACGAACCATATAGCGGTCCGACCATGACACTATATGTAGGTAATCTTCCTTATCGTGTACACGAAGGTGAAGTAAAGGCGCTATTTGGTGAGTTTGGCCCAGTAAACTCTGTACGTTTAGTTAGAGATCGCAAGACTGGTCGTCGTAAGGGCTTTGGATTTATTGAAATGTCAGAAGCTGGCGCTAAGAAAGCCATGGCTAAACTGAATGAGTTCGACTTCCAAGAAAGAACATTAAAAGTGCGCGAAGCTAAATCGCAAGATTCAGATAAAAGTGACAACGCATAATAGTGATGTATAGCTAACCTTGATTAGCTGAAGATCGTGACACTATAGTAGTGAAGCCTTTTTCAGCTAGTCGGGTTGTTAACCCTTCATTGATCCCCTCTGTAGTGTAAATAGCTGACCAATGCTTTTGTTGCTGAGTGCTTGCTGTACTTCCTAGTTGTTCCAACAAAAAGCACACTCGCTGCGCAACCGCTTTACCTGAATCCAATAGTGTTACTCCTTGCCCTAATACTTGCTGTATTTCTTTAGCAACGATTGGAAAATGGGTGCAACCGAGTACCAGCGTATCAAGGTTGGTTAATTGGATTGGCTTGAGCTGTTTAGCGAGATTAACTAAATCGATCTCTTCACCTGCTAATTTGGCCTCCGCGAGCATCACTAACTCAGAAGAACCAAACAACTCAACCTTACAACCTTCAGCGAATAGCTCAATCAGCTCTCTAGTGTAAGAGCGTTTTATTGTGCCCGGTGTTGCTAGCAATCCTATATGGCGCGCTTTTGATAATTGTGCGGCAGGCTTTATTGCTGGTACCACGCCAACAATAGGTATAGATAGTCGCTCTCTTAATGCAGGTAACACCAAAGTGCTAGCAGAATTACAAGCCACAACGACCATGCAGGCATTAGTTCGCGCGACTTGTTCACATATTAGCTCAACACAACCTTCAACTAATACTGACTCTTCCAGCTCACCATAAGGTAGACGAGCATTGTCAAATAGGTAGCAGTAACTTTGGCCTGGTAGTGCTTTTCTGATTTCATCGAATATAGATAGACCACCAATACCCGAATCAAAAATTAGAATAGGTCCCGACAAAAGTATTCTCCGCTATAAGATAAAATGACATCAGTTTGTATAAAGGTGCGCGCTCAAATATACGATCGAGCAGCAGGATTAACTATATTGCTTTAGAATTTTCCCACAAGCTAGGTAAAATCGGAAGCGAGAAACTGGACATCCCAGCTATCTAGTATAATATTCCGCCCCTAATTTAATGCCTACGGTGATCAAGATATGAATTTAGCAGCAATGGATCCTACAACCTATGATGTGCAGCTCGAAGCAAAGCGCGTCAAGTTAACTCAGTTATTTGCTGATTTTGACACTCCAGAGCTTGAAGCATTTAGCTCAGAGCCTGCTAATTACCGTATGCGTGCTGAATTTCGTGTTTGGCATGAAGGCGAAGATCTTTACTACTATATGTTCGATAAAGAGCTAAATAGCAAAGTTCGCTGCGATCAGTTTCTGCCTGCCAGTGAACTGATCAATAAAATGATGCCTGCTTTAGTTGAACTATTAAAGCCAAACACCATTTTACGCCATCGTTTATTCCAGATTGATTTCTTATCAACCCTAAGTGGTGAGATCTTAGTATCGCTGCTTTACCATAAACAACTTGATAGCGAGTGGGAGCAACAAGCTAAAATCCTCAAGCAAACATTAAGCACTCAGTTTAATATGAATTTGATTGGCCGTGCTCGTAAGCAAAAAATCATTTTAGATAAAGACTTTGTGGTTGAGTCACTTAATGTTGCCGGCAAGCAGTTGCAATACCACCAGATTGAAAATAGCTTTACTCAACCTAACGGTAAAGTGTCAGTTAAGATGCTTGAATGGGCTATTGATGTCACCAAAAATAGCACTGGTGATTTACTAGAGCTTTACTGCGGTAACGGTAACTTCTCTATTGCATTAGCACAAAACTTTGACCGTGTATTAGCAACTGAACTTGCTAAACCTTCTGTTGAGTCTGCCCAGTACAACATTAAAGTTAACCAAGTAGACAACTTGCAGATCATTCGCATGTCAGCTGAAGATTTCACTGAAGCGATGGCGAAAAAACGTAGCTTTAGACGTTTAGAAGGTATCGATTTAGATAGCTATAACTGTAATACCATTTTCGTCGATCCACCTCGCGCTGGATTAGATGCAGACACAGTAAAATTGGTACAAGGTTATGAGCGTATCGTTTACATCTCTTGTAACCCGCATACCTTGATCGACAATTTAGCTGAACTAAGCAAAACTCATAACATCACTCGTTTTGCATTATTTGATCAGTTCCCATATACCGACCATATGGAGTCTGGTGTATTTCTTGAAAAGAAATAAGCTTCCAGTCCAACAAAAAAAACGGCATCCTTTAGGATGCCGTTTTTCGTTTAATCATTCGATTACTTCTGCTCTTTTTTATGCTGTAAGGCCTCTGCGCCTTTAGCAATCATATGCAGCTGGATAACTAAACGATCCGCCAGAATTTTACGATCCGCGCGTTTCATATCCAGTGCTGCAGCACCTGCGTTAAACACCAATGTCACTAACGCCTCAGCTTGTGCGTGAGCTAACTCGGGAGCACGATTAGCCGTCGCTTCGGTATAATGTGCTAATTCAGAAATAAAGTGCTCGATTTCACGAGCTACTGCGCCCCTAAAAGGTGCAGATGTTCCTGAACGCTCATGTAATAAAATACGGAAAACGTTTGGGTTCGATTCAAGAACTTCCATAAAGGTTTCAACAGAAATACGAATAACACTACCGCCCGCCTCAGCACGTTGACGCCCTTTACGCATCATTTGTCTAAGCGTTAAACCACCTTCATCCACCATGGTTAAGCCCAGCTCATTCATATCTTTAAAGTGGCGATAGAAAGAAGTGGGAGCAATATTGGCTTCACGTGCAACTTCACGCAAACTCAGGCTAGAAAAGCTACGTTCAGCGCTTAATTGACTAAATGCCGCATCGACAAGTGCCCGCCGCGTTTTCTCTTTTTGTTGTGCTCTAATGCCCATCTTGAACCTACTTACAAAAATTATTCCTTGAATAATACCGCTTTTTAACACAAAACGCAGCATCAACAAACTTGACCAAGATCACTATCCAAGTTAAATTAGCGTACAGATGTACGCTCAACGAGAGATAGAACTATAATGAAAAAACCTCCAATCATCTGGATGAATGTGAGTCTGTTCACCATCACATTTGCCTCTGCCGTCATATTAGTGCCTTGGTACGGAATAGCCTATGGATTTGAAGCTATCGAATGGCTAGCCTTTGTTGTGCTCGCTTTTGCTAGCGGCCTATCTATTACCGGTGGTTACCACAGATTGTGGTCTCACCGTACCTATAAAGCCCACGCTTCAATCAGATTCCTATACGCTCTTGGCGGCGCCCTAGCCCTGCAAAACAGTGCGCTACACTGGTCTTCTGATCATCGAGTTCACCATAAACATGTTGATAATAACGACAAAGATCCTTACTCAGCCAAGATGGGATTTTGGTACAGCCATATAGGCTGGATGCTGCGCGAATATCAATCCCAGCGTTACCATGATTATAAAAACGTGCGTGATCTACAGAACGATAAAATCGTCATGTGGCAACACAAGTATTACCTTCCACTATTGCTGCTTATGAACTTTGGCCTACCAATACTATTGGGCTGGTTAAATGGCGACATTCTCGGCATGCTACTGTTAGCCGGATTGTTACGCTTAGTTGTCGTGCATCACTGCACCTTCTTTATCAATTCTTTAGCGCATATCTGGGGCTCACAGCCTTATACAGATAAAAATACCGCTCGCGATAATGGCTTCTTAGCACTGTTAACCTATGGCGAGGGCTATCATAATTACCATCATATTTTTGAAAATGACTACCGCAATGGTATTCACTGGTGGCAATACGACCCAACTAAGTGGCTAATTGATGGTTTAGCATTAGCGGGGCTAGCTGATAACCGCCGCATAGTGCCACAAGAACGCATTGAACATGCGCGCCTGCAAATGCAACTTAAGCGCACACAAAATAAAGTGGCACACTTACCTAATAGCGAAGAGATAATCGACAAGCTTCAAGCTGAGTATGAGATGCTTAAAACGCATCTTGCTGACTATTACGCCGCTAAAAAAGCCTTGATCGAAGCTAAGCGACAACAACTTGCTGATAAGCATCTACTTAGCCAAGTTAAAGAGTTAAAACAGCGCTTTAAGCAACAACAAAAAAGCTGGCACAGTCTTACTGCAAGCTTTGGTTAATAACCAGCATTAATACCTATCAAAACAGCCGCTCACTAGAGCGGCTTTTTATTTGCGGGCCAAAAAAGCCCGATTAGGTTAATTATTCTCTGCAGGATAAGCCTCAAGTCTCAACTTGTACTTGCGGTTGATTGAAGTCACTGGGGTATGGGTCTATTATGATCGGCTACTTACCTTTTTAGGGCGATTTAAGCTCATGTCAGATTCAGAAATCAAACTTACCGAATATAGTCACGGTGCGGGCTGCGGCTGCAAAATTTCACCAAAAGTGCTGGGCACGATTCTTGCCACCCAGTTACCCGTTTTTGATGATCCGAATCTGCTAGTAGGTAACCAGACTCGCGATGATGCTGCGGTTTATAAGCTAAACGAAACCACAGGTATTATCAGCACCACTGACTTTTTCATGCCGATAGTAGATGATCCATTTACCTTTGGTCGCATTGCAGCCACTAACGCGATTAGCGATATCTACGCCATGGGTGGTACACCTATGATGGCGATTGCGATTTTAGGCTGGCCGGTAAATAAACTGCCAGCAGAAGTGGCACAGCAAGTGGTTGATGGCGGTCGTAAAGCCTGTGCCGATGCAGGTATTATGCTAGCCGGTGGCCACAGTATTGATTCGCCAGAGCCAATCTTTGGTTTGGCCGTTACTGGACAAATTCCATTAGAAGAGCTCAAGCAAAACGATACCGCTAAAGCTGGCGACAAACTTTACCTGACTAAGCCGCTGGGGATTGGCATTTTAACCACAGCACAAAAACAGAAAAAGCTTGCCGATGCAGATCTAAACACAGCAGCTGAAGCCATGTGCCAATTGAACATTCTCGGCCCTAAAATCGCTAAGATCCCCCAAGTTAACGCATTAACTGACGTAACGGGATTCGGCCTAGCGGGTCATTTACTTGAAATGTGCCACGGTGCCGACCTTAGTGCTAAAATTGATGTGAGCTTACTGCCATTGCTGCCAAACGCACGTCACTACCTAGAATTAGGCTGTATCCCTGGTGGCACCCATAGAAACTTCGACAGTTACGGTGAGCACTTACCAACATTAACTGAAGAGCAAAAAGCGATTATTTGTGATCCACAAACCAGCGGTGGTCTACTCATTGCGGTAGCTGAAGAAGGCGAAGCTGCACTTACCACTCTGCTAACTGAAAATGGTATTGAACCTATCTGTATTGGTCAGCTAATTGAAAACAATGCGGGTAAAACCGTGGAGCTGATTTAATGTCACTCAATAAAGTGCGCGCAAGCGAATATCGCCGCATTCTCGTTAGCGATCATCCCATTATGGATGCCCGCGCGCCTGTCGAGTTTGACAAAGGAGCCTTCCCAGCCAGCGTTAATCATCCCCTTATGGAAGATGAAGAGCGCCGTTTAGTTGGCACCTGCTATAAAGAACAAGGCCAACAAGCCGCTATCGAACTGGGGCACTCCCTTGTTCATGGCGATGTGAAACAGCAAAGAATCGCTGCTTGGGTTAAGTTTTTTAGCGAAAACCCTGACGGTTACATTTATTGTTTTCGTGGCGGTTTGCGCTCTCAGCTAACCCAGCAATGGATTAAAGAAGCGGGCTTAGATATCCCTTTTATCGAAGGTGGCTACAAGGCGATGCGTCAGTTTCTAATTGAAACTATTGACGCAGCACCGAGTGTAAAGCCTATGCTGATCTTAAGCGGCATTACTGGTAGTGGTAAAACCGACTTTCTTCTCAAACGCAAAGAGGCGGTTGACCTTGAAGGACTTGCGCATCATCGAGGCTCTAGCTTTGGTCGCTACCATGAAGGGCAACCAAGCCAAATCAACTTTGAAAATGCACTCGCTGTTGCGCTATTAAAGCATCAAGACAGTGAAGCTAAACACTTGCTACTAGAAGATGAAAGCTACCTAATTGGCCGCTCAGCCCTGCCTCAAGCATTTTATGCTGGTATGCAGACTGCCAATGTATTGGTATTAGAAGAATCTTTAGACGCTCGCTTAGCGCGCCTGTTAAACGAATATGTACACAAAATGCATAGTGGTTATATTCAGAGATTAGGCGAAGAGCAAGGGTTTACCGCTTTTGCAGAATACCTAGCCCAAAGCATTACAGGAATTAAAAAGCGCCTTGGCAATAAGCAGCATGATGAGTTTCAAGCTATTATCACTAACGCCTTAGCTATCCAGCAAAGCCAAAATGATACCAGCGCACACTTAGAATGGATTGAATTGCTATTGGTCAAATACTACGACCCAATGTATCAATACCAAATCGATAAAAAGGCCGAACGAATTATCTTTAAAGGTGATCATCAGGCTATGCACCAATGGCTAGATAACCAATAAAGCATTTATTACCTCATTAACAGCTGGCAATTTTTACTAATTAGCCTGCTGTTAGTGGGCGTATTTCTAAAACTAATCGCTTTGCTCCATCAGCTTTAACTGACAGCTTGGTTGTGACACAAGTGTAGTCTTTTAGCTCTGCTTGAACCTGCTTTAACTGCACAGCACTGACGCAAATGACACTGTCGATATCAAGCTCTGCAGCCTCATAACTTTCAGTACTAGCATCCTTCGTTGTAGCATTATTATCTGTAGCATCGTCTACGCTGCTCGCCAAATAGCTAATGCACAATACTGCGCGACGATAAAAACGATTGAGACTCAGCCGTTGAATCATGCCCTCGGTAAAATGTACTGGGTGAGTAAAACTGCCGTAAAGTAACATCATGTCACTCCAACTTAGGTTATCAGTCACCACAATCAACTTAGCTTGCTTATGCAAAGCGTTAGGGTCGTCTAAGCTCACTTTATGTTTAAACCTACGGTAGTAATAACTGCTCATGCTCAACAGTAACTCAGGCCACCCCAACAACAGCCAACATAAAACCAGCACATTACCCACAGCTAAGAGTAAAAATAGTTGCTCAATTTGCCACTGAAAAACATTCAAAATAACCATGGCAAATACTGCTGATGTCACCATAAACAACGCATTGATAATATTATTGCTGGCAATCGCTTGGGCACACTCGCCATCTTTTGCCCGTGCCTGAATGTAGGTATACAAGGGCACTATAAATAAACCACCGCCTCCCCCTATCATAAACAGATCAAGCATCAGTCGATAATGGTCAGCTTCGGCAATAAAGCTTTGTAGATTATAAAGTGCTGCTAGCTCAGGTTTAGCAGGGATCGCAAAGTACAGGTCAATACCAAAGCCTGCCAACAAGGCTAAACCTAGCGGCATAATACCCAATTCAACTTGATGACAAGACAGCCGTTCACAAACAAAAGAGCCGGCAGCGATACCCACCGAAAACAGTAATAACAGCAAGGACACCACTGTAGGGTCAGCAGCTAAGGTAATACGTGCAAAATTAGGGAATTGCGTCAGATAAGTTGCACCGACAAACCAAAACCAACTAATGGCTAAAATCGCGACCCAAATACCCGGTGTGCGACGTGCCTTTTTAATATTGGCAAATGTTGCCCTAACAATAGAAAAGTGCGGTTTTTGCAGTGAATGGGCAGGAATGCTTGGAATAAACCAGCTTGTTAACGCTCCTATCAAAGCCAAGATAAATACACTGGCTGCCGCCCAATAAGTCGCATTGTCACTAGCAACTATCAATCCTGCAGAAATCGTTCCCGCTAAGATAGCCAGAAAGGTTCCCATCTCAACCCATGCATTACCCGACACGAGTTCACTGTTATCAAGTACTCTTGGCAACAAAGAATACTTTACCGGCCCAAAGTATGCCGACTGTACACCCATTAAAAATAACAGTAACAACATCACCATGTAGCTGTGACTAACAATCGCAAATACCGCGAACGACATGATCACTAACTCTAGTAATTTTAATCTGCGGATCAGTGCGGATTTATCAACATAGTCAGCAACTTGACCTGCATGGGCGGAAAACAGTAAGAAAGGTAAAATGAATAGACCTGCGGCCAAATTGACAAATAAATTAACGTCGATGGGAAGTTCATCAACTTGGGAATAAGCGACTAAGAGCAGCAGCACATTCTTAAATACATTATCGTTCAATGCGCCAAGGCATTGAGTAACAAAATAAGGTAAGAAGCGCCGGCTCAATAACATCAGGGTTAGGTGTTCTCCGCTTTCGCAAAGCGCATCAATAACCGCGGCTCACCTTTACCAAAATAGTCAGCCTCAAAGCCATGTTCAATAAAACCATGGCGAGCATATAGCGCTTTAGCTGGATTGTCTGGTGCAACGGTTAACTGCAAATAGTTAACCTCGGCCGGTAAGGTGCTGATCAGTCTTGAGATTAGCTGGCCGCCAATGCCCTGACCACGAGCAGTATCGGCGACAGCAACGGATAGAACCCAGTGAGTATCAACTTCTGCACTCGTCGATGCTAACAGATAGCCGAGCACAGAGCCTTGGCTATCTTTAGCGATCAAAAAGCCGTTAGGCCAGCAATCTAATGCCTGTCTAAAGAAAAAATCAGGGTAGCTATGCCCAGCAAAACATTGCTGTTCGAGGGCATCGATTGCGATTAGGTCTGATTTAGTCGCAAGGAAAAAATCAACCGCATCATTCATTGATTAAGATTTGATCCCATTCTAAAGCAGGAGATCCCACCACGATAAAGTTAGGGTTTTCTAAAGATTCACGCTCATTATAAGTTAATGGCTGCAGGTTAAGATCCATAATTTGACCGCCCGCCTCTTCAACAATAATTTGCGCAGCGCCTGTATCCCACTCCCCCGTAGGACCAATACGTACGTAGCAATCAGCGCGACCTTCAGCAATTAGGCAACTCTTTAATGCTGCGCCACCCAATACTACTAATTCGCAGTGTTTATCTTGATTAAATAGCTTAATCACAGATTGCGGATCTTGACGGCGACTGACTGCTAAGCGCAGTGAATCAGAGTCATTGGTTAGCTGTTTACTACTAATACGCACTTCTATGCCGTCTTTACGCTTGTAAGAACCTAATCCTGCAATGCCGTAATAACAAACTTCAGTCATCGGTGCATATACCACGCCCATAATCGGGCGATTATGTTCTACTAACGCGATAATCACTGAGAAGTCACCGCTGCCAGCGATAAACTCACCGGTACCATCTAGTGGATCCACTAACCAATAGCGTTGCCAGTCACAGCGGTCCGCAAAGGGGATGTCAGCATCTTCTTCTGAAAGAACAGGAATGTCTGGCGTCAATTCTGTTAGCGCGCGGGTAATAATTTCATGGGCAGCGAGATCTGCAGAGGTCACAGGTGTATTGTCAGATTTGATCTCACGCTCAAATTCACCTTTTTGGTAAATATCGCGGATCTTTTTACCTGCAAGCGTGGCAATTTCAATGACTTGATCTACATAATTCTCTGGCTTCATAACTACTCCAACAGCCTAATACCCATGACCTACGTCGATTTGACTAACTTAGTTGTAGATGTTTTTGCGCTAAAAATAAAGCACTTACACTACGTGATTCGGAAAAATCTTCTTCATTCAACAAATCTTGCCAATTTGCTAGCGGCCAAGCCACCATATCAATCGGCTCTGGCTCGTCGCCTTCTAAACGACTTTCATAAAGATCTTCAGCAATAAAAATCTGCATTTTACTGGCAAAATAACCCGGTGCTAGGCTTAACTCCATTAAATGAGTTAACTTTTTAGCGCCGTAGCCAATCTCTTCTTGAAGCTCTCGATTAGCCGCTTCATGGGCTTCTTCACCCGGATCAATTAACCCCTTAGGAAAGCCCAGCTCATAGCTATGAGTACCTGCAGCATATTCTCGCCCAAGCAAGAGTTGATTGCCATTAAGCACAGGAACCACCATCACCGCACCACGATTATTACCTTTCATACGCTCATATTGGCGTTCTACCTGGTTAGAAAATCTTAGATGCACTTGTTCGATTTGAAACAGTCGGCTTTGTGCAACGACTTCAGCGTGCAAAATTTCCGGTTTCTGATTTTTTTTAGTCATACACATCCCAGTGCCGCTGCCGACTTGTCATTTAATTCAGTATAATCTTACTATTGTTCACCCAATCTACAACATGAATTTTCTAGGATCAGCTAACTATGTTTCCATGGACAGAAATTGACACCGTTTTGCTCGATATGGATGGTACGCTTTTAGACCTGCATTTCGATAATCATTTTTGGGTGCAGTTGATCCCTAAAGTACTCAGCGAACAACGCAATATCTCACTGCAAGAGGCTAGTGATTGGGTTGAAGCATGCTATAACAATGTGGCAGGCACCCTTAATTGGTATTGCCTAGAGTATTGGGAGCAGCAAATGGGGCTAGATATTATGGCGCTGCACCGCACGCTGGTTGAACGCATTCAGATGCGCCAAGACAGCATGCCTTTTCTTGAGGCTTTACAGCGTACGGGCAAATCTCGCATTTTGGTTACCAATGCCCACCCTAAAAATCTAGGATTAAAACTAGAGCATACCGATTTAGCCCTAGGCCTCGACGCGATGATATCCAGCCATGAAACCGGTTATCCAAAAGAGCACCCCGAGTTTTGGGTACAGTTATTTAAGCGTTTCAATCTTGAGCCTAGCCGTTGTTTGTTTATTGATGATAACGAAGCCATTTTAGCGGCGGCAAAGCTCGCTGGTGTCGGTTATCAGCTTGGTATTGCTAATCCAGACAGCCAAAAGCCGAATAAGGTGTTTGATGATTTCCCTGCGATTGAAGATTATCACCACTTGTTTGATGAGTTACTGCAGCAAAAGTAGACCATCAACGACAAAAAAGGCGCTGATACAGCGCCTTTTTAAAAGTCTATCAAAGCTAAGCTAACTAGATAGGTAATCGGCCTTGATAAGTAATGGGGTAATAACCTTGGCTATCCTTTTTACCTAAGAAAGATAAGGCCTTTTTCAAGTCATCAGGCTGAGTATTCACTTCGCGGATTTTGGCGTTAACTTGCACCATTTTTTGATCCGCCAGAACAATTGTGCCATCCAAACCTAAACCATTTAGCTTCTCATCTGTGGTCAATTCTACTTTGCCATCAAGACATGCTAGGCCTAGCGCAATATCCCCCAGAGGGTATTTACCAAACTGGTTAGTGACATTCACTTGGTTTAAAAACAACTTACCAGATAACTGCTCACACCAAGGCAAACCTTGCTCAAACGTATCAACTAGCACACTTAGGTCACCATTAATTTTGGTTCTAAAAGGTAAGTTAGTACGTCCTAATAAAAAGCTACTCGGCGCTTCAAATCTTAAGCCTGAGGCATCGAGCCCCGACATTGAATAGGCGATAGTGCCTTTACCATTAACCGCGCTAGCACGGCTGCCAATCACTACATCAGCTTTAACCGTGCCAGTAAACAGCGATAGTACATTTAGATCCCAGGTAATCATCTCAACTTGGCGCTTTTGCACGTTAAGCATATCGATGCTACCCGCCCAAATAGTACCGGATACACCACTAATTGTGACATTACTTGGCAATGGAGCCAGCTTTACCGCCATACTGGCCGGAAACAACACCACTAAAAATACTAAGTAGATTAAAAAGCCTAACGCTATCTTCTTTGCTAATTTCACCACAACACCTTATTTCGACAGCTGAATACGACGCACATTAACGTAACCAGGAGTATCTGATTCAGCTAAGTCTAAACTCTCTAAAGACAAGCCTTTATTTTGCACCAGCTCGTTAAGATAGTTCAGCAACGTATCGAATGGCACTTCGTCCATCCATACTTGAATTTTATTGCCTTGAGGCTGCATACGGGTGATCTCTAACCCAAATGCACCTGCGGTTTGGTTAACTGCAGCACTTAAACTGCCTCTGAACGCATTACTGCTGCCGCTTTGCTTTAGGCCTGCAATACGGTTGGCGGTTTGCTTAACGTAGTTCAGCGTGCTTTGCTGACCTTCTAGATTACGCTGCGCCTCGTCTTCAGAATTGGCTATCGGGGTCCAAACACCCCAGTACAAAATACCAATAACTAACACCACACCACAGGCAGAAACCATCTGCTTTTCACGCAAAACTAAGCCATTCCACCAAGCTTTAAAGTTTTCCATCTTATTTGCTCCTTATGGTTAAGGTGCTGGTGACTTCTGACTCACCACTATTCATGGCACCACCGGTAAGGGTATAAGAGCCCGCAATGATCTCTTTAAATTTCTCAATTTGCTCGTAGTTTTTAGCCGTCACCTGCATGCGAATCTCACTACGATTACTGTCAAAACGCAGCGTCGTTGGCTTAAGTGCAGGTACTTGTGCAAACGCTTCTTGCATGCCGCTAAGCATGACAAAGAACTCACTACCACTGCCGCCACCTTGTAAGGTGCGCACATAACTGCCCATTTGTGAGCGTAGGTTAACCACCCGTGAGCTACCCGGTACAACCTGCTTATAAATTTGCTCGCTTTGCGCTTGTAATTCATCAGCTGCGGTATTCATTTGGTGGATATTTAAGCCTTTATTGACCAATGCCAATACCACCACAACAGCAAATGCGATAGCGGCATTGCGCCATAATAATAAGTGCTTACCGTATTCTTTCTTTGGCTTATAAACGCCTGATAGTAAGTTCATTGGCGCATTGAGTAAGCCCTTAGCCAGCACCAACATAGGTAAATCTAGCGGCTGAGTCTTTACCTCGGTTCCAGCAAGTTGCAGCTCTGTATAGCCAGCTACTGTAGTTTGTGCGTCAGCGGTTAATAACTGAGGTAATGCCATGTTGAGCCAGTTTTGACTCAGGCTAACACCACTGCCTGCGCCAGTGCGCAGCAATACTTCTTTACCCAGCGTCATTGCCGCCCAGTCGCAATCAGCAAGCGGCAGCGCTAAACAATCAGGAACAATACACTTAGCTTTAAGCCCTGCATCGCTAAGCCACTCGATCCACATTTGCATCTGCTCATGTGCAACCACTGCAATACTTAAGGCATCGCCATTACGGGGGCCAGTCACAAAATGCAGCTCATCAACATTTTGCGCTAAATTTTCTTCCAGCATAAATGGCAGCGCTTTAATTGCTTGGCGTTGGCTTTTTTCTGGTAGATCGACTTCGGTTAGCGTAATGCTTGATGCTGGTACTAATACGTCTACACCGCGATTACCCGCTCTTTCAGTAAGAGTCGATAGTGCACTGGCGTTACTAAGTTCGCCAGAACCTATAATTTCTTGTTCCTGCTCAGACCAAACGAGCCAAGAGCATGATTGCTCAGCGGTTTGCCCTAATCGGATAAATAGTCTTTCACTCACTGATTTATCTCCACGAGTCTCTCTAATTTCAATTAAAGGACTGTTGTTATTTTTGCCCACCAAACTGGCGAGATAACACTTCTAATTTTTTACTATCGCCGTAAAGCACGCTTTCTAATCTAAATACCGCGGTATCAACTTTCGCGCCGGCATCGAGGAGGAAGTACTTACTGGTCACGCCAAAGCTAGACTTAAGCTTAGCGTCGCCGGCAAGTGATGCCACCGATGAGTTTTCCCAAAACTCATTGATGTCTTCATAACCGTCGATCGGCCTTTGATTGATGATGCTCTCAGCTTCACCGACAGAAATCTTGTTATCGAACATTCCTGCGATAATCGCAGCGTGTTCTACTGGCACTGTATTAACGTTTAATACCTGAGTCGTATTACCCGGGATTGCACACACGTAAGGCGCCAGTTTTAAATAAATATCCTGGGTAAAGCCCATTACTGCACGCAGCTCACTCTTATGACTCATCAAAGTATTTGCCGCACGATACGGTACATTACGCGACTCGTACTCAGCATCTTCCGCGCCATAAGGTCCAGCAGTTGTATCTTCATCGATATAGTCTTTAGCGGTTTGTGCAAGTCTCTCAGCAGCAAACTCATCCATCCCCAGCGCAACTAACAAACCTTTAAATTGCACCGCCGGCAATGGCATTTTAGGTTGACCATTTTCAACTTTCTCACTCGGTGCCGACAATGAATTCACATTAAAACATGAACGCATATCACTAATTTTGCCGGCTATTTCCCCTTTCTCAGCTGGAAAAATAACGTCAGCAAGAGCCCAGTATTGCTGCAAATGCACGGTATCCGAATCTTCTAAATCTTGTTTCAGTACTTTCTTGGCGATCTCTTCAGCTGAAATGGCGTACCAAAACGCTTGGTCGTACTGAGCCATGTTCAAAGTACGTCTAACTGACAACTGATTACGGGAGGTAATGTTAGTGGCTATAATTGCCACCATAGCCACAATCAACAAAACTACGATAAGGGCAACACCACGCTGCTTAGAAGGCATAATTACTTTCCTCCGCCTTGTTCGTTAGCATTGCCGTCATCGGGCTTAGAGTCGTCATTATCCTTGTTATTGCCGCCGTTATTATTACCGCCATTGTTGCTGTCATCATTGCTACCAGCCAGCGCACCTTGTGGTACTAAAAACTTACGTTGTACTTTACCAATGTCTTCAAACTCAATTTCGATTGCGATGGCCTTAGGTAGCTTAGTCGCGTCAGTTTTACGCTCCCATTTATCATCGGCAAAGAACGCGTACTCAACTGAAATGACTTTATCCATAATCATAGTTTTAATTGGTTCTGCGCCAAACTCAGGCTCAGGATATGGGTAATACCAACGCTGTAATTTGCCGTCCATCACCACATAAGCCACCGACTGCAAACTGCCTCGCGGCAATAAACCGTCTGGGTTTAACCAACCTAAGCGAAAAAACACTAATGACTCTGATTCCGAGTCGAGCATATTACTGCCAGTTTGAAATACGGTGGTGCCACGACCGCCCTCAAGCAATCTAGGTGTACGCGCTACCATCTGATTTAAATCACGCTCAATAATCCCAAAACCTTGCTGCATCGCTTTTAATTTAACGGCAAACTCTCGGGTAGCGGTATCGTTTTTCATCACAGTGCTCAGTACTGTATTTGCGGCTAGCCCTAACATGGCAAAAATCGCTATCGCAATAAGCATTTCAAGCAGCGTAAAGCCGCGCACCGACTTAATCCGCTTTAAGTACATAACTACTCACTTCAGCAATAGTTCGCGAAAACCGTTCATCGTCGCTAATACTAATGCGGATCATTCTAAAATTATCATCGGTCGTTTTAATGACCTCTTTACGCCAATACCATTCTTGATTGGCCAGTTCTACTTGGCCGTCTTTACGACCAATCTCAGGGAATTTAGGATCTAAACGGGCATCAACCATTTGGTTATGTGCCACCCATTGCGCCATAGTGCGCTCTTCTAAAATCGGCATATTGGCAATCTGCTCACCGAGACTTTTGGTGATCGACACAGCTGCAATAGAGAACACAGCTAATGCCACGATCACCTCTAGCAAGGTCATGCCTTTTTGCTTAATCGACATGGTTATAAGACTTCTTCATCTTCAAAACCCATGCGCAAGCGCCCAAGTGCGTCACCAACGACCATCACTTCGATATCTTTTTGTAACTCGTCTTCGCTTACAAATGACAATTCAAATGCGCTCATTTCACCACTTGGGAAAAGTAAAATCTGTGGTTCAGGAAACTTCTTCTTATCTTCAGCTGACTTTTCAATCAGAGGCTCATCGAACCAAGAGTCCTGCTCTTCGTCTTCTTGCACCAAAGGTAAACCGTCAAGAACTAGAACAAGCTCAACACCTGGCTCCATTTCACGCTCAACCAGCAAACGGTCTTGTTCTAGCGGTTTCCACTTACCTTCGTCGTAATACACATACTTGTAGCTAGTGTCTTCAACCACAATACCGACAAAATGGCCACTAAGAACTGTTTCGTCGAGCACCATTTCAGTAGCGAGCATAAACTGCTGTGCAGTGCGCTCAAGTGCTTTTTCTTTACCTGCACCGCCCATACCTAGGGTGACAGCCGTTGCCGCTAGCCCCATAAGCAAAACAACCAGCAACACCTCCATTAAGGTGAAGCCGGTTTGGCGCGCTAAGTTAGTTCGCGGCAAGATCATCTTATTGGAAGTTCTGGAGGTTCCAGTTACCAATATCGTCTTCAGTACCAGGTTGACCATCTGGGCCTGAACTGAAGATGTCTAACTTACCGTTTTCACCTGGGCTCAGTAGCAGGTAGTCATTGCGCCATGGGTCTTGTGGTAAACGCTTAACATAACCGTCAGCGCGGTAGTTACGTGGCTCAGGAGAGATAGTTGGCTTTTGCACTAATGCTTCAAGACCCTGCTCTGTTGTTGGATATACACTGTTATCTAGCTTATACATGTCCAACGCATTTTCTAATGCAACGATATCTGAAACTGCTTTTTGTTGGTCAGCTTTATCTTTGTTACCCATTAAGTTAGGTACCACCATAGAAGCTAAGATCCCCAAAATAACAATAACCACCATGACTTCTAAAAGGGTAAAACCTTTTTGCTTATTACGTGTTTGCATTAACAAATTCCTTAAACTAAAAATCTCATACCCCAAGTGACAACTGCGTTGCCGCTAGCGGTGAGTATTAACCACTAATCATATTATTCAGCGCCAAAATTGGCTGAAGAATAGCTAGAACAATAAATAGAACCACTGCGGCCATACTAACAACCAGCATAGGTTCAAACACCCCAAGAGCAATCGTCACATTAGACTCAAACTCCCGGTCTTGGTTATCCGCGGCGCGCTCAAGCATTTGCTCAAGTTGACCACTTTTTTCACCAGAGGTAATCATATAGAGCATCATTGGCGGAAAAAGTTTGGTATTGGCCAAAGCAGCGCCCAAACTTGTGCCCTCGCGCACTCGCAATGTTGCATCTTCTACAGCCGCTTTCACTCTTACATTGACCAGTACGTCGCTAGCAATACGCATAGCATCAAGCAGTGGCACAGAGCTGGCAGTTAGGATACTTAACGTACGAGCAAAACGGGCGGTATTAAGGCTTTTACTGACCTTGCTGATCACAGGCAAACGCAACAACATACTGTCGTATTTCATGCGATTTTTCGGCGAAACCAGCAAGCGCTTAGCCATAAAGAACAATCCAACAATCACACCTAATACAATTAGACCGTAATCACGGATAAAATCTGACGATGCAATTAGTAGCTCGGTAGTCCAAGGCAGTTCTTGTCCCATATGCTCAAACTGACCAACTACCTGTGGCACTACTGCGGCAAGCAAGATAGCAATCACACCGATGGCTACAACGGTAAGCACGATTGGGTAAATCATTGCTTGGGTCATTTTGCTTTTAAGTTGCTGACGGCGCTCGGTGTAATCGGCAAGGCGATTAAGCACAACTTCTAAATGGCCTGACTTTTCACCCGATGCCACCATCGCGCGGTACAACTCATCAAAAATATGCGGAAATTCTGCCATAGAGTCAGCAAGGCTATAACCTTCAACAACACGCGAACGTACAGCCATAACCATACTGGCGAGACGATCTTTCTCGCACTGTTGTCCAACCGCTTTTAGTGCCTCTTCGACAGGTAAGCCTGCTGCGACTAAGGTAGCGATTTGACGAGTGATCAGTGCTAACTCAGCGGTAGAAATTCCACGCTTAAGAAAACTCAACCCCGAAGATTTAGCCTTACTTTCTTTTTCTACCACTGGTGTAATTTCCAATGGCATTAAACGTTGCTCTCTGAGCTGAGTTCGAGCGTGACGGGCAGTATCAGCCTCAACCACACCTTTTTGCTGTTTGCCGGTTTTATCTAACGCTTTATATTCAAATGCTGGCATGGCTTACTCCTCTCGAGTGACACGCAGCACTTCTTCAAGGGTGGTTTTACCCGCAAGCACTTTACTCATACCGTCATGACGAATACTCGGCACTGACTGGCGAATATACTTTTCAATCGCAAGCTCACCGCGACCAGTGTGGATCAGCTCGCGCACGTTATCGTCAACAACCAATAATTCATGAATACCAGTACGACCACGGTAGCCATTGTGGCCACAAGCCTGACAACCTTTTGCACGGAAAATCACCCGTGGGTCGTCAGCTGTAATGCCGAGTAACTCACGTTCACGATCATCGGGCGTGTGCTCCTCTTTACAGCTTGGACATAAGGTACGAATAAGTCGCTGCGCAAGCACACCAAGCAAACTTGAAGACACAAGGAAAGGTTCAACACCCATATCTTGCAAACGAGTAATCGCACCCGAAGCGGTATTGGTGTGCAAGGTTGAGATAACCATATGACCAGTTAACGATGCCTGTACCGCGATTTGTGCAGTTTCAAGATCTCGAATTTCACCAATCATTACCACATCTGGATCTTGACGTAAAATTGCACGTAGACCACGGGCAAACGTCATATCAACCTTAGTGTTTACTTGGGTTTGACCAATACCTTCGAGTTCATATTCTATCGGGTCTTCAACCGTTAGAATGTTAGTGTCTTTTGAATTTAGCTCTGTCAGGCCAGCATACAAGGTCGTACTCTTACCCGAACCTGTTGGGCCGGTCACCAAAATAATACCGTGCGGGCGGCGGATAAGCTCATCGAACTTATGGCGCACTGACTCGGTCATACCAAGCTGTTCTAAATCCAAGTTGCCGGCATTTTTGTCTAATAGACGCAGCACTACACGCTCGCCATGACTCGATGGCATAGTTGATACACGTACATCAACTGCACGACCCGCGATACGTAGTGAAATACGGCCATCTTGTGGCACACGCTTCTCAGCAATATCTAGGCGCGCCATCACTTTAATACGTGATACCAATAACGATGATAACTTACGATTCGGTTTCAGTACTTCTTTCAAAATACCGTCCACACGGAAACGTACGACTAATTGCTTTTCGTAAGTTTCAATATGGATATCAGAGGCTTCTTCTTTAATAGCTTCAGATAACAAGGCATTGATTAACTTAATAATCGGTGCATCATCATCACCTTCAAGCAGATCTTCTGTCTGCGGCAGCTCTTCGGCAAGCGTGAACAAGTCCATCTCGTTACCGATATCTTCCATCATCTGCTGCGCTTCTGACGAATTAGCCTGATAAGCTTGAGTTAAGCGAGACTCAAATGCCGCGTCTTCTAGCTTAATCAGTGGCAGCTCTTTGCCGCAGTAACGACGAACTTCAAGTAGCGCGCTTAGCGGCGTACTTTGCGCATGGTATAACGATAGTTCTTCATTTTCATCAGGTGCTAATGCCACCTTAAAACGATGAGCAAAAGCAAACGGCAAACGTTCTTTGCTGCTTGAATGAAAGACCTGATCGGCCTCTTCTTCAGATACTAACCCAAGTTCATTTGAAACTTTAGCTAGCTCTTCATCGGCTGGTATTTGATTTTCACTCATCGGCAGAATCTTTATCTGTCGCTGCTTCAGCATCGCTATCTTTGCTATTTGAGATGCTCTTCAACGTTGGATCTGTTTGACGCATCTTAGTATCTAAGCCTTTACCATCTTTGTAACGATTAAGTACTTCGTTAACATCATCAGGCAGATACGCTTCTTGATCCCACTCTTCTAATACTGGTACATCAGTGTTTGGCATCAAGTTAACGCCACGATCTTGCTGCTCAAGCTGCAATGCTCGGAAGTAGTTGTACTTACGACCAGCAATGCCTTCCATAGTGATACCGTCACGGATAATCGTTGGCTTAATAAATACCATCAAGTTTTTCTTCTTTTTACCACTTGAAGAAGACTTAAACAGGTGACCAATAATTGGAATATCGCCTAAGAAAGGCACTTTCTGTACTGACTCTTGTACTTCTTCATTAATCAAACCACCAAGCACAACGATTTGACCTGAATCCGCCATTACAGTGGTGGTTAAACGGCGAGTTGCAAAGGTTACGTCAACGCCTGTTTTACCGTTAATACCTGACACTTCTTGTTCAATGGTTAACTTAACCGCATTACCTTCATTCACTTGAGGGACTACTTTTAACTTAACACCCACCTCTTTACGCTCAACGGTTTGGAAAGGGTTGCTATTACCGTTACTTGAGTTTTGACTACCGGTAAGAATTGGAACTTCGTCACCAACAATAAAAGACGCTTCTTGGTTATCTAAGGTAGTGATAGATGGTGTAGCAAGTACGTTTGACTTAGTGTCGCTCGAAACAGCTTGGATCAGCGCGCCAAAGTCACCCATTGCCACGCCCCAAGCCATACCATTAACTTTACCAAGGGCCTGCGCTAGCAAGGTGATATCGCCACGAGTATCTGGGTTTTCGGTACAGGTACCGTCATTACAAACAGTAGAACCTTCTTCACCCTGTGCTTGCCAAATACCGGCACCAATTTCTCCAATGGTTGGGCCTAAGTTATTAAACTGAGTACCGGCGCCACCTTCAGTTGCCCACTGCACACCAAAACCAACGTCATCTCCTTCAGACACTTCAACGATAATCGCTTCAACAAGCACCTGTGCACGACGGATATCTAATTGATTAATGACACTTTCGATTGTGCGCATTTGATCTGGCTCAGCGCTGATCACCAAGGCATTGGTATCTGTGTGCGCCATAATATTAATTTCATTACGACGCTTGCTGCCACTACCCGCTTGTGGGGTGCCTTTATCATCAACAAGTTGCTCAGCAAAACCGGTTAATACTTCAACCAGATCTTCCGCTTTGGCGTAACGTAAATAACGAACTTTGGTGTTACCCGTATTTGCTTGCTCAGCATCAAGCTTTTTAATCAGCTTAACTACGCGCTCGCGACTTTTCTCATCACCACTAACAACAACGGCATTGGTACGCTCATCGGCAACCACTTTAGGTGCTTGACCCGGCATTTGTGCTTGATTAGCAGTAGAGCGGTAAAGAGTATCAACGATACGCACGATTTCGCCCGCAGAGGCAAACTCAAGCTTAACCACTTCAACCGCTGTATCACCTTGTTTATCAACACGACGAACAATTTCAACTAACTTGTTAACCACAGCGGCACGGCCAGAAATCATCAATACGTTAGATGGATCGTAGTTAACCACATTACCACCACCGGCATTATCATTTAACTGACGTAATAAAGGCGCAAGTTGTTTAGCTTCAGTGTTATAAAGTGCGACAATACGGGTGACCATCTCATCACCAAGCCCTGGCGCGTTATCATCCGCTACACGGATAGAAGCAGTTTTAGCATCTTTATCCTTGATAACTTTAATGATGTTGTTGTCCATTTCGACAACGGCATAACCATAAACTTGCAGTACGTTTAGGAAGAATTGGTAATATTGTTCGTCGTTAAGTAGATCGTAACTACGTACATTGATTTTACCGCGAACCGTCGGGTCGACAATAATAGTCCGATTCAGGTTTTTACCAACAATATTGATAAACTCTTGAATATCGGTGCCCTTAAAGTTAGCCGCATATTGTTCAGACCAAGCAAGTTGAGGCGCTAACAGAGAAGCCCCCATAACCATACCGGCGATTAGTCTGCGTCTAATTCGCTTATTATTCATTATTATACTTCCCCTAAACCCTTTCGTTGCTGCAAATACCAATGGGTATCACTGCAAATTTTATTGTTATTTCTGCTCAAATTACTCTGGCAGACTAAACATTATTTCTATTAGCTGGCCATCACGCTCTACCATTAAGGCAACTTCTGTCATCTCTGGTAATTGAGCCATCACTTCTAATGCTTGACCCATGTCCGTTAGGTCATAACCATTAATTGATTTAGCTAAATCGTTTGCTTTGAACCCAGCTTGCTTGAACAGTTCACGATCTTTCCCTGGATTGAGACGATAACCCGCAAGTTCACCGCCACTTTTAACTGGTGAGATCGATAAGTAATCAGTAATTTTGCTTGGATCAGCCAAGATTTGTTCCCGCGACTGACTCAGCTCAGCTGCCACCGCACGGTTTTGGCGGTTATCGATAGTTTTACCTTTCGATGCACTCTTGGCTTTTTGCAGGTGTTGATTAGCCGCGCCATTAGTGTTGTATTCAAGGCCATCAAGCATCAAGGTCTCGTAACGGCCACTATTAGTGATAATAATGCGATCGGCATAGACTTCTTTTAATGAAGCTGAAGTCCCTTTTATTTTGTCGCCCAAGCTATAGGTGTCTTGACTGCCACTTGAAGCAATGACCGCTAAACCTTTCTTTTCCGTTGTCGATGCTACGACACCAGTCAATTGAATCGACAGTGAGGTTTTAGGCGCATCAGTAATAATCTCTTCAACCGGCGCCGCTTTAGGTTTAGCACCTTCAGCATCTGGTTTACCGAATAAAGAGAGTTGCTGCAAACCAAGCACATTAACTTGACCGCTAGAATTAGTGGTGACAGGGGTAGGTGCCCAGCGCGTAGAAGCTGAGTTATCGGGCACAAGTTTCCAGGTGATCTGCGCGAGCAAATACAGAGCGATAAGCAGCCCAATACTGAACGCAGCCGTACTCACTGGCTTTTGAGGCACTCCGGCCGCTTTAGTTAAAAATTTATCTAATAAATCCATATTTATGTGGACCCTCTGTACAGGTCTCTGTTCTGATTATAGTAATTTTGCAAAACCTGGTTCATGCTAACCCACACAGCTTATTGCAACAAGCCCATAACAGCAGCAATGTTGGCGATATTTGGTCAAATATGCTAACTTTACGCGCCTAAAAAGGGTGTGAAGCTTGCCACTATTTTGCCAGCTAGAGCGTAAAGTTTTGTATATTCTTGCTGAGCTTGTGAAGTTACCCCTACTTTACTAATAGTTAATTTACCATTGGAGTCGCTCATGAACGACAACGAGCAACAAGCTATTAAAGTAAGGCTTGATAAATGGCTCTGGGCCGCACGTTTTTATAAAACCCGTGCCATCTCAAAAGAGATGATTAATGGTGGTAAAGTACACTACAACGGCCAACGAACCAAATCGAGTAAATTTGCTGAAGTCGGTGCCACTATTAAACTAAGGCAAGGACATGACGAAAAAGAGATCGTCATAAAACAATTATCAGAATATCGCCAAAAAGGGTCTATAGCACAAACCCTTTATGAAGAGACACCGCAAAGCATAGCGAAGCGAGCAACCTATGCCGAGCAACGACGTTTGAATATTCTTAATAATCCGGCTCCGGAACAGAAGCCAGATAAGAAGCAACGTCGTCAAATTATGCGCTTTAAAGCGAGCTAAAAATTGGAAAATGTAATGACCGAAACCATGAATAAAGACAACCTATACCGCTACTTATTTGAAAATGCCAGCGTTCGCGGCGAATTAGTACAACTAGAAAGTAGCTACCAAGAAGTGATTGCTGCTCACGAATACCCATTAGCTATTCAAAAAGTATTGGGCGAGCTAATGGCATCAACATCACTATTAACTGCAACGTTAAAGTTTAGCGGTGACATTAGCATCCAGCTACAAGGTGATGGTCCTGTATCGCTTGCAGTTATTAACGGTAATAACCTGCAGCAACTTCGCGGCGTATCACGCTGGGAAGGAGAAATCGCTGACGATGCAAGCCTGCAGCAAATGTTTGGTAAGGGCTACATGGTTATCACGCTAACTCCAAATGACGGTGAGCGTTACCAAGGTGTAGTCGGTTTAGAAAAAGATACCTTAGCCGAATGTTTAGAAGATTACTTCCATCAGTCAGAGCAGTTACCCACTAAGATCAAGCTATTTGCCGATACTAAACAAGCAGCAGGTATGTTCTTACAAGTATTGCCAACTGACGGTAATCACAACGAAGAGTTTGATCACTTATCAATTCTGACTGAAACCGTTAAACAAGAAGAGCTATTTACCCTTGAAGCTGAAGAAGTATTGCACCGCTTGTATCACGAAGAAGAAGTGCGTCTATACGAACCTGTTGCCGTTACTTTCAAATGTACCTGTTCGAAAGAACGCAGTGCTAAAGCTATCCGTACCGTTTCAAAAGAAGAAGTCGACGCAATTATTGCTGAACTAGGCAAAGTCGAAATGGGCTGTGAATACTGCAATAGTAAGTATATTTTTGATTCTATCGATATCGAAGCTATCTACGCGAACGCACCAAGCAACGATGTGACTCAGTAAGCTTACCGCTTAGTTAATTTAAAGGCGCCTTAGTTGGCGCTTTTTTTATAACCAAATTTCAGTTTTTCCTCTGCATCTAACAAAATATCATGTCTGCAGTTGTGGCTAAAAATCACTTTTTCGCGTTTTTTTTGATCAAGAACACATATTCGTGGCTGCATAAGTTACAATCGCTAATAAATTAAGCTGGCATTAAAGATCAGCAACTGACTATGACCTCAAAGATGGAGACCTTACCTATGGCGGATGGATCAAACCGCGAGTACCTAAACCTTTCAACTGGCCAACTTGTCGAGCTTGCATTAGCTCGTGGTGAAGGCGAGCTAACTGCAAACGGAGCTTTAGTCGCTAAAACAGGGGAACGCTCTGGTCGCTCTCCTAATGACCGCTTTATCGTCAAAGAGCCAAGCTCAGAAGCCGATATTGAATGGGGACCGGTTAACAAGCCTTTTGAAGCCGCTGCTTTTAACGCTCTTTGGGAGCGAGTTGAAGCTTACCTAGCCGACAAGGATACTTTCGTATCTGAACTCGAAGTAGGTGCAAGCCAAGAGCATTACCAACCAGTTAAAGTCACCACTCAATATGCTTGGCACCAACTGTTTGCACGTAACTTATTCATCGTGCCACAAGAGTTTAATGAAGCAGACAAGCCTGTTTGGCAGATCATGAACGCTCCAGGCTTTGAATGTGTACCTGAGCGTGATGGCACTCACTCTGACGCTACGGTTATTATCAATTTTGCTGAACGTAAGGTACTACTTGCAGGCCTTAAATACGCTGGTGAAATGAAAAAATCGATGTTCTCTGTACAGAATTTCTTACTGCCAGCTAAAGGCGTACTGCCGATGCATTGCTCGGCAAACGTCGGTGCTGATGGTGACACTACATTGTTCTTCGGTCTTTCAGGTACAGGTAAAACAACCCTTTCAGCTGACCCTAAACGTTTCCTTATCGGTGATGATGAACACGGCTGGGCACCAGGCGGCGTGTTTAATATTGAAGGCGGTTGCTACGCCAAATGTATCGACCTAAGCCAGAAGAACGAGCCTGTTATCTGGGATGCAATTCGCTTT
Organism: Shewanella marinintestina; assembly: GCF_023283845.1. Taxonomy (GTDB): domain Bacteria; phylum Pseudomonadota; class Gammaproteobacteria; order Enterobacterales; family Shewanellaceae; genus Shewanella; species Shewanella marinintestina. Next base: position 90,050 of record NZ_JAKILC010000018.1, on the reverse strand, counting down.
GGTACCGTGCTTGAAAACGTAGTTACCGATGACAATCGCGTACCTGACTATACCAACTCTAGCTTGACTGAAAACACTCGTGCAGCTTATCCGCTTGAGCATATCGCCCAACGTAAACTCGATAACTGCGGTGCAGAGCCGCATGCAGTGGTGTTCTTAACCTGTGACGTGTCTGGCGTTTTACCACCAGTATCTAAGCTAACCAAAGAGCAAGCGGCTTATCATTTCTTGTCGGGATACACAGCTAAAGTGGGTTCAACTGAAATGGGCTCAACAGCAGCAATTCAGTCAACCTTCTCGACTTGCTTTGGCGCACCTTTCTTCCCTCGCCCAGCAGGTGTTTACGCTGAGCTACTGATGAAACGTATCGAGTCTTTCGGTAGCCAAGTTTACCTAGTTAATACAGGCTGGACTGGCGGCCCACACGGTATTGGTAAGCGTTTCGATATCCCAACCACTCGTGCCATTGTCGATGCTATTGTGTCGGGTGAGCTAAAAGATGTTGAAACTGAGTACCTAGAAAAACTTAACTTACACGTACCCGTTGCCGTAGCTGGCGTAGATAGCCAACTACTTAACCCTATTAACACTTGGGAAGATAAAGCTAAATATGCTGAGTTTGCACAGCACCTTGCTGAAAGCTTCCAAGCAAACTTTGAAAAGTACCAGGTACCAGATTCAATTAAAGACGCCGGCCCAAACGCATAGTCAATAATTCTCAGGCAACAGCCAACCTGTTGTATTGAACGAGACTCGTTTTGCCCATAAAAATCCCAGCTTAGGCTGGGATTTTTTGTTTAGTTCGAGGCTAGAAGTGCTCTGAGAAAATAATAAAAATTAAATATTTATCCAGCCCTACTCCTTGCCCACATCATGTAAAGTCTCATAAACTTAAAGTAAAGCAAGCTTGACTCCTCTCAAATACTAAACTAAGTTTTAAGTCAAGCTTGATTTACATTGAATGAAACACCTAATCAAAATACAAGGAACAGCAACATGAAGATACTCGATGCGATATGTGCTAAAGGATTACCCAAGCGCGATTTAAAAAATGCTAACCGCGTAAACTTACTCGCTCTGTTGTGGGCGGGCACTTTAATGCTCAGCACTTATCTAACTAAAGGTGAACAGCCTAATAGTATCTTCATTATCGGCACATTTAGCCTACATACACTAATTGGTATCGCCATGTTGGTTAGTTATCGTCACTTTTTAATCCAGCTAGATGAAATGGAGCGAAAAGTGCAGTTAGATGCTTTGGCTTTATCCGTAGGTGTAACAATTATTAGTTTTTCCAGCTATTCAATTTTAGAAAATGGCGCTATTGTGCCTCCTCTCAATGCCGCTTATCTCATTGCATTGATGGCCTTGACCTACATGGTAGGTATTATTAAAGGAAGGATTAACTACCGATGAAAAACCGTCTGAAAGTGCTTAGAGCCGAGCGCGACTGGACCCAGGCAGACTTAGCAGAAAAGCTAGAAGTATCACGCCAAACCATCAATGCCATTGAAAAAGGCAAGTACGACCCAAGCCTGCCTTTAGCTTTTAAAATCGCTCGATTATTTGCGATACCCATTGAAGCGATTTTTGAAGATGAAACAGAAGTAGAAGTGAGCCCAATCTAAGTGATAAATTGGCGTGCAGTGCGCGTCAATTCTATTTAAAACTTAAAAGCACCAACCAAGACCTGTCACTAAAACCCTCAGTGTAACCTCATCAAGTCTGATATTTTGCGCATATTTAGAAACAGTTCCTCTATTGCACTTGACCCAGCTTTAATTAAATATAACTGACTCATAATAATTCAAATCTGATCTCTAAATTGGGTACCTTACAATGCGCTTAATCCCCTTATCAGCTATTGCTTTAGTGGCTGCCAGCACAAGCAACTTCAGCCTAGCCGCAGAACCAATGCCCGCTAGCACACCTCAGCGAGCAACCACCTTTGTGAACGATGCAATTTTGCCGCTGACCAAACCTTGGCAAGGTGAAAGCGAATCGCTTGTCGTTGCAGCAGATGCACAATGGGCAACGCCTTTTGAGCAAAATGGCCTTAAAACTAGCCCTAGTTATGAGGAAACCTTTATCTGGCTAGATAAGTTGATTGCCCAGAGCGATATGCTTAAAAAAGTGAGCATAGGCAAAAGCCCGCAAGGAAGAGATATTTGGATGATTGTCGCCTCCAAAGAAGGCGCTGATGATGCAGCAAGTTTATCCCGCAATGACAAGCCTACCTTGTTAGTACAAGCCGGTATTCACTCTGGCGAAATCGACGGCAAAGATGCCGGGATGATGTTACTGCGTGACATAGTATTTAACGGCAAAGCCTCGTTACTTGATAACGCCAACCTGCTTTTTGTACCGATTTTCAGTGTTGATGGTCATGAACGCTCAACTGAATATAACCGTGTTAATCAACGTGGGCCAGTGAAAATGGGCTGGCGCACCACTGCGCAAAACCTCAATTTAAACCGTGACTACGCCAAAGCCGATGCACCTGAGATGCAGCATATGCTGCGCGCCATCAATATTTGGCAGCCAGACCTGTATATCGATGTGCATGTCACCGACGGTATCGACTATCAATATGACGTTACCTTTGGCTATAACCTTGCCGAGGGACAAAGCCCCGCTATCTACCAATGGTTAGAAAATCGCTATCGCCCAAGCATCGAGTCTGCGCTTACTGAGCAAGGCCATGTTCCGGGGCCATTAGTTTTTGCCATTGATAACACTGATATGACTAAAGGTATGTCATTGTGGAATGCCAGTCCTAGGTTCTCTAACGGTTACGGCGATGCCCGCCACCTGCCGACTATCTTAATTGAAAATCATAGCCTTAAGCCTTATAAGCAACGTGTACTTGGCACCTATGTAATGCTCGAGTCGAGTCTGAAAGCAATTGCAGATGACAGTACAAAGCTCACCTCAGCTATTCAACAAGATAAATATCGCTATTCGCCTCGAGTGACTTTGTCATGGCAACAAGAGCAGCAAGCACAAGGCTGGGACTTTAAAGGCATAGGTTATACGCTAGAACAAAGTGCCATCAGTGGGAATGAGATTGTGCGTTGGAATGGCGAGCCTAAACTCTACCCTAACCTGCCGGTTATTGGTGGCACTAAAGCGGATGTAACCATCAACCGCCCAGCGGCTTATTACATTCCACCGCAATGGCAAGAGGTGATAGAACGCTTAAGCGTACATGGAGTACGCATGACGACACTGACTAAACCGCAGCAACAAACTTTGCAGCAATATCAGTTTAGCGAGCCGAAGTTTGCCACCAAAGATTACGAAGGTCGTCAGCGCGTCAACGCAACAGTGCAAAAAGAATCGATCAATATGACTTTGCCAGCTGGCACTGTGCGCATTGATACCAAGCAGCCATTAGGCGATCTCGCCATCTTATTATTAGAGCCACAATCGCCAGACTCGCTATTTCAATGGGGCTTTTTCAATCCTATCTTTACTCGCACCGAGTACATTGAAAATTATGCGGTAGAGCCTTTGGCCCAGCAAATGTTAGCCAATGATCCAAGCTTACAGGCCGAGTTTGATAAAGCGCTGAGTGACGAAGCATTTGCTGCTGACCCTAAAGCCCGTCTGCGTTGGTTTTATGAGCGCTGCCCTTACTACGACAATCAATATTTGAAGTACCCTGTATTAAGGGGCAATCAATAACCCTCAGCTACTCATAAAAAAAACAGCGCTTTAAGCGCTGTTTTTATTTCTAAGCTTTATATAGCTTTCTTCGTCGCCGATATTGAGTAGGTTAACGGTAGTCGCTGGCCTTTATGCTCAACGAAGTAGCGCTTACATGATTGCCGTCCACCAGCTAACTCGACTGTTACCGTTTCTTCAGTTAAGTCCGCAAAACACTTGTATGGGCTAAAAGAGTATTCATCGAGACGATTGATCTCGAGCCCAGCCTTAATCAATGCATTAATCACGTCTGCTAACGAGTGCGGCCAACTTATAAAAGTATGGGTGTCGTCGTTGGCATTTTCGGTATAGGTCGCTTCATCTTCAACATCTGGCGCATCCTGATGAAAATAGTTATAGCCCTCGAATACGGCTTGAGCAGGGTGGAACTCCACCATATAAAACTGACCACCAGCCACTAACTTGCTGGCGATAACCTGTGCCCACTTATCAAGGTCCGGTAACCAAACGATGGCGCCGTATGAAGTGAAAACCACATCAAATTCGCCTTTGACCGTCTCGGGCACGCTATAAACATCACTACAGATAAAGTCAGCCGTTAGCTCCGCTTGCTCAGCCAACGACTTGGCTTGAGTGATAGCTGCGGGAGACAAATCAACACCAGTGACCTCTGCTCCCATTCTTGCCCAAGACAAGCTATCGAGACCAAAATGACACTGCAGATGCAATAAGCTTTTGCCAACGACATTAAGTTGCGCCATCTCGATCTCTTGCAGCGAGCTTTTACCTTGTAAGAAGCCTGCAACGTCATAAAACTCAGAAGTCACATGGGTTTGCACCCGCTTATCCCAGCTTTGCTGGTTAACCGATAAATAATCCATATTTGGTCGTCCCTAAGATTTCTACCTTATATGTTTACGGTTTAGCACCCACGATTAAGCCACATATAAGTCATTGAGTAATTTCACTAATAAATAAACGTTCAGCGTAAATTAATAAGCTAATTCACCACTATCGACAATCACTGCCTAACAAAAAATAAAGATAACATAGTTAAAACAATCAGATAACCTATTGGCACGCTTTCTGCTTATTCATCAATATCAAAACTAAGCAGCTTGCCATGCTGCCAACCAAAAATAATAAAAGGACGTTACCCGATGAAACTAACATCTACCTTGCTTGCCGGCGTTATCGCTATGTCACTTTCTGGCTGCATTATTAATGTTAACGGCACCAGTTCAGGCCCCCTAAATCATCAAAAAAAGCAATTACAGGTCGATGCTAACCAAATTGAAACTTTAGTCGCCGAAACTGGTGCTGGAGATCTCAATATTCAAGGTGTTGATGGCTTAACTCAAATTAAAGTAACTGCTGATATCTATACCTATGGCGATATCGACACTAATCTCAGCCTCAAGCAGAATGGTTCAACCGCAACCTTAGTGGCTGATTTTGACAGCAGTATTAACTTTAAGCGCTCCCCCTATATTGACCTTACCATTCAAGTTCCTAGCAGCATGATGTTAGACATTGATGATGGCTCAGGTGATATCGAAATCAAAGGCGTTGCCGCTAACATCAAAGTCGATGATGGCTCAGGTGATGTGTGGATTAAAGGCGGTAACAATCTCGATATCCAAGATGGTTCAGGCTCAGTTGATATTAGCAACACCACAGGCAAGCTAACCCTTGAAGATGGCTCTGGCTCAATTAGTCTGCAGGGAATTGGTGGCGACACCCATATTGACGACGGCTCTGGTGACTTAAGCGTTGCGAATGTAAATGGCACAGTTGTAATTGATGATGGTTCCGGTGATATCGACGTTGAAAACACCCTTGGCCTAAGCATTATCGAGTCTGGCTCTGGCGACCTTAGTGTTGATAACATCAACGGCTCTGTCAGCATGCATTAAACACTGACATAACAGCAAACATCTTCCCGGCGCAGGCACTACAGCAGCAAGACAGATCGAACTAACATTTTATCTATTTACCTGCTGTAGTGCCCTGCCCACCCCATTAAGTCGAGGCCTTTATGAATAAACTCAAACAGCTTTGGAAAACTAATCGTCAGCTAGTGCTATTCATTCTATTGATGTCGGTTTTCAGAAGCGCTGTTGCTGATTGGTACTCGGTACCAACAGGCTCTATGCAACCGACTATCAAAGAAGGCGACCGCATCGTCGTAAATAAAATGGCTTATGATCTTAGAGTGCCGTTTACTGATGTTTCCATCCTAGCAACTGGTCAACCTAATCACGGCGAAATAGTGGTATTTGAATCGGTTGCGGCCAACAAACGCTTAATTAAACGTGTTATCGGCCTACCTGGTGATACGGTGAGCTTACGTAATGAAATACTGTTTATTAATGATCAAGCCTTAGACTATGCCGTGATATCGAACGACACTCAGCAGTTGCTCGCCAAAGAAAACCTATTTGGCTTAATCCACGATATTCGCATTGAAAAAGCGGCTAGCGATAAACTGAGCCAGTTTAATACTGTCACTGTGCCAGATAATCACTACCTGGTGATGGGTGATAACCGCCGTAATAGCGCCGACTCTCGGGTTTATGGTTTTGTGCCTAGAGACGAACTAAAAGGCAAAGCAACCAGCATTGCATTCTCGGTAGATTATGATGACTACTATCTTCCGAGGAAAGACCGGTTTTTTACCAGTTTATACGCTGAATAGCTTCATCACAGCACTTAAACAAATGGCGTAAGCTCGCTTGGTTAAACAAACTAGTTACGCCATTCTTATTCAAGCCAATACAACAACTATCGCTCACTCGACTGCAGCAATAAGGGCTAGCTTCTGCGCCCTGGGCCATTTCTTAAGTGCGATTTCTCGTTTTAGTGCATCAGAATGGCTGCCTACGGTTTCAGAATAAACCAAGGTTAATGGCCCTTTGCCGCGTAAAAACTTGGCTGATTTAGCACTACCACTTTGATGTTCGCTAAAGCGCCGAGCCACATCCGTAGTGATCCCGGTATATAGCTGGCCTTTAGCGCAGCGCACCATATACAGGAACCACAATGCTGTATTTACTTTAGTCGTGCTTTGTTTCACTGCACTAGCTTTACCTTGTACCTTGGCAGCTGCTAACACCTCTGTACATTGCTCTGCAGCATCGATAACTTTAGCCACATTACCCCTTAGCGCTATTGTTTAATTATCTCAGCATCTAAGCCTAACAAGCCGATAAAGAAAGCGTACTCTTTGGCGGTATCATCATATTGGCGATAACGACCACTCTTACCGCCATGACCCGATTCCATATCAGTATCAAACAACAGCATGTTGCTGTCTGTCTTATATTCACGTAGCTTGGCAACCCACTTAGCTGGCTCAAAGTACTGTACTTGTGAGTCATGCAAACCTGTTGTCACCAACAAATGCGGATAAGCCTGAGTGCTGACATTGTCATAAGGTGCATAGCTAAGCATGTAGTCAAAATAAGCTTTTTCGTTAGGATTACCCCACTCGTCATACTCATTGGTGGTTAATGGGATCGACTCATCAAGCATGGTGGTGACCACATCCACAAACGGTACATGGGCAGCCACCGCAAAGTAACACTCTGGTGCCTGATTAATCACCCCACCCATTAGCAAACCACCTGCACTGCCACCAGCAGCAACGACCTTATCTCGAGCGCCATAGCCTTGCGCGACCAAGGCTTTGGTTACATCAACAAAATCGTTAAAGCTATTTTGCTTATTCAACATGCGGCCGTCGTCATACCAAGCGCGGCCAAGCATCTCTGAACCCCGAACATGAGAAATGGCATACACCACGCCGCGATCGAGTAAGCTCAATACTGATGAACTAAAGTCAGGCTCTATAGTGTAACCATAAGAGCCATAGCCGTATTGATACAAAGGATTGCTACCATCCTTATTGAATAAGGCTTTGCGGTACACCAAAGTTACTGGCACTTGTTTACCATCACGAGCCTCAATAAAAAGTCGCTCCGCTTGATAGTCATCGGCATTAAACTCACCCAGCACTTGCTCTTGCTTTAGCAATTTACGCTCATTAGGCTGCGCTAGAGCATATTCAAATACCGACTCTGGTGTGGTTGGGCTCGAATAATAAAGGCGTAATTTATCGCTACTTTGGCTTGGGTTAACATCAAAGCCAACCACATAGGCGGGATCATTAAAGGCTAACTCAAATGATGCTTGGCCATTAAACGGATAAACCCGAATGCGGCTAATACCACGCTCGCGAGTTTGCACCACCATATAGTCATTTAGCAGCAACACATCTTCAATCCGCGAATTGATATCGTGGGCAATAACGTCCTGCCAAGCATTCTTATCTGCTGCTTGAGCGATATCCACTTTCATTAGACGGAAGTTAGTCGCTTGCCAGTTAGTCAGTATGTAGTAACTGTTACCTAGCTTAGAAACTGAATACTCATGGTCTTCTTCTCTTGGCAAAATAGCCGCAAATTGACCTAAAGGTTGATTGGCATCAAGCACGCTGACTTCACTGGTCACTGTGCTTTCGGCATATAGCTCGATACTAGATTCATCTAGTGACTTACCTAAGCCAATGTAAAACGCATCGTCTTGCTCTTCATACACTAAAACATCGGCAGACTGCGGCGTACCTAACTGATGGCGGAACACCTGATAACCAAGTAAGGTTTGTGGATCTTTAGCGATATAAAAAACATGTTGGTTATCGTTAGCCCAAACCACACCACCATCAGTGCCTTCGAGCTTATCTTGTAATAGTTCGCCGCTGGTTAGATCTTTAAAATACAAGGTGTAGATACGGCGACTCAGTAGGTCTTCAGCGAAGATCAGCTTAGTTTCATCAGGGCTGGCCGACACTTGGCCTAGACCATAAAAGTCTTCTCCTTCGGCGCGTTCGTTCACATCAAGCATGATCTGTTCGTCATCACTATCAAGCTCTGCTTTACGGGCAACAATCGGATACTCAAAGCCTTGTTTGTAATAACGGTAATACCAGTGCTTATGCCAAAAATAAGGCACACTAGATTCATCTTTATCTAAACGTCCCACCAGCTCATCAAACAACTGTTGTTTAAGAGCAGCAAACGGCTGGAACTCTTGTTGGGTATAGGCATTTTCCGCATTTAAGTGGGCGATAACATTGTCAGCTTTACGCTCGTCATCCCGCATCCAGTAGTAATCGTCAACGCGCGTGATGCCATGAAGTGTCATGCTGTGAGGCACTTTAGCCGCTTGAGGTGGCATTACTGGGAGTTTCGAGGTCATATCATTACATCCAAATAGTCATATCGCGTGGAGTTGACGCGCGAAGTGTTAGTACACTTTAATCGATATTTTTGTTCGTTTATTGCGCTAGCGCGCCATTTTGCCACGTCAGCTTGTCATTTTATTCAATAAGGGGCAACATAGCGCCACTTGGTTAATGACTCTTCCCTTGAATGAGCATTAACCGGGATAATTCTCAGGGCGGGGTGTAATTCCCCACCGGCGGTAAGTTATTTAGTGATAAATCACCATATAAAAGCCCGCGAGCGCCTAGTTTACGCTATATAAATAGCGCTGAATATCAACTAGGGTCAGCAGATCTGGTAAACAGACCTTAACTACGACGCCCGTCGTTTCTAAGGTTGTACCTACTCCAGAGCCGACGGTAATGAGTATTGATGTAAGTCAGTACACTGAGTCCGGATGAAAGAGAATATAAGAAAAAACCAGAGAACCTTAAGCTATGGTTGGCTTTATGGGGCTCTGCGTTGATCTTATTATGCGCATCCCTTAATGCCACCTTTGGCTATAGGTATGTGCCATTTTCTGTACGCCCTGATTCTGGTCAACCCAATGTCGTATTTTAAGGATGTTATCCATGAATCAGTCTTTACTTGCCGCTTATGGCAATCCAATCGAACGTGTTAACGCTGCACTAACGGCACTACGCCAAGGCAAAGGTGTACTAGTCGTAGATGATGAAGATCGAGAAAATGAAGGCGATCTTATCTATTCAGCCGAAACGCTTACCAACCAACAAATGGCGCTGCTTATTCGTGAGTGCAGCGGTATTGTGTGTCTTTGTTTAACTGACGAACGAATCGAGCAGTTACAACTGCCGCCAATGGTCAGCGACAACAACAGCCAGTACGGCACCGCATTTACAGTGAGTATCGAAGCCAAACAAGGTGTCACTACCGGTGTTTCAGCGGCTGATCGTGTTACCACGATTAAGGCTGCGATTGCAGATAACGCTAAACCTGATGACTTAGCTCGTCCAGGCCATGTATACCCTTTACGTGCTCGTCCAGGCGGAGTATTAGAACGTCGCGGCCACACTGAAGGCACGGTAGACTTAATGAAGCTTGCCGGCTTAAGACCTTTTGGGGTGTTATGTGAAGTGACATTACCTGATGGCACTATGGCGCGCTTGCCAGAAATTATCGACTTTGGTCAGCAACACGATATGCCAGTACTGACGATTGAAGATATCGTGGCTTACCGTAATAGTCAGTAATACGTAACACCTGTGCAATAACGGCAATGATTAATAGTAATCACTGCCGTTTTTTTTTAGGTTAATCGTCAACTAATTAAGGCGATCTTGCATACAAAATCCAGAACTACATCAATCAAACTCTTGATTAAAAACACAATTGATATATTCGTTAAAAATCGTGACCTAGATTAGACTTTAGTTAATTAAGTAGGACAGCTTTGGTTTTATATGGTTATTATTCATCGCGCTTTTCTTTTACATTTCATCAGTACGGCATAGCCCTGCCATAACCATACCCTGTGGAGGGTCAACGCTGAATGCAATCCGTATTAAGCCGATTAAGCTTAAGGAGTAAACTCCTTCTATCTGCAGCTTTACCTGTATTTATATTGGTATTGCTTGCGATTGTTAGCGCGGCGACCTTACTAAAGCAATATCAGGATGCATCGGCAAACGTGCTAACAACTCAAGTTACCTTGGGTATAGAAAAGGTGATTTTTGAACTACAAAAAGAGCGTGGACTCTCAGCGGGCTACCATAGCAGCAGCGGTACTCTGTATAAACAGGAGCTTCAACAGCAGTGGCTTGCTACTGATAAAGCATTTCAACAGTTACTAGTAAACTCGTCACTTGAAGAAACTATAAATACCGTTAAAAGCGATATAAACCTGTTTAACGCTCTACAAGAACTCATCAGCAAAGCCAGCGCAGAGCGACGGAATTTAGATGCTGCTCGGCAAGATATCATTAAACTTAATACCCCTGAATTTTTTGATTTCTATTCGCAACAGACCTTAAACCTGATTAATTTTGTGTCGCAGCTGCGCTTTAAAAGCGATAAATCCTATCAAGTACTAGTGCAATCTGACTTAGTTAATATGCTAAAGGTGCAGGAGTTAGCAGGCCAAGAGCGAGGATTAATTAATCAGCTTTTATCTGCACCTATATTAGAACCTGAGTATTTCGAACGAGTGACTCAAATCAGCCTTCAGCTCGATAACGCTGCTGAAAACGCTTTCACTATGATGACACTCGATAACCGTGATAATTTCAGTCAATTATTAAATAGCCCTCAAATACAACAAATTTCCGATTACCGAGCTCAACTAAAACAACAGATTCATTTAGTAAAGCAAGCAGAACTCATCAGTGATTTAGTTGGCTATGGCGGGCTTAATTACAATTTTAACGGTTATTTGACCACTCTAAACCCTGACTATTTGGCAAGTTTTAAGAAAAACTACTTTACGCTGCAAGCTGCCTTAGAAAGTTTAAGCCACAATCAAACACTCAGCCCCAACCAACAGCTCTTAGTTAATACCCTACGACAAACAGCTGAAAATTATCAGGAGTTTGTGCTTCATGCTGAAGAAACTGGTCAACCTAAAGCCGATGTAACTCTCAAGTTCCTAGGCTTAGATATGGCCTTACATAGCAGTTTATATCGACTGCAACGACAAGTCCCTGTCGTTAACAGCCAAGTTTGGTGGCAATCTGCTAGTGTGGCCATCGATAAGCTACATCAGCTCAACCTACAACTGACTGAAAAAATTGCCCGTCAGAATGAGATAGAAAAACAGCAGATTATTTATTATCTCTACATCAGCTTATTTACTGGAATGCTATTTTTCTATTTAGTATTTTTATTAGGTAGAAGCATTGCTAACAATCTTATAGATTCTGTGACCTGCATAGTTGACGATGTTGAAAAGCTAGCAAAAGATCCAGATTTAGAACTCAACCTCGCACTAAATGGCAACGACGAACTGACTCAAATATCAAAGGCCATAAACCAAATGATGTCAGAGCGAATGAAGTCCAAACGCGCACTACACCAAGCTTCAGCCGTATTCAGCCACTCAGCTGAAGGCATTATGGTTACTGATGCCAATAATTGCATTGAACTAGTTAACCCAGCTTTTACCAAGATCACCGGTTACAACCTTGAAGATGTAAAAGGAAAAAAGCCTAGTATTTTAAGCTCAGGGCACCACACGCCAGAGTTTTATCAACAACTATGGCAATCACTGTCAGATAATAGTAGCTGGGAAGGTGAGATCTGGAACCAACGCAAAGACGGGCAAATATATCCTGAATACCTAAAAATAACGGCGGTCAAAAATAGCCACAATGAAACGATACAACATATTGGATTATTTTTAGATATCAGTAATAACAAGCAGTATGAGCAAGATATTTGGTATAAGAGTAATTACGATTCACTCACAAAGTTACCCAATCGACACTTATTTTCTTCGCGCTTACAACATGCAATAGATGCAGCTGTTCAACAAAATACTCAAGTCGCTATTTTCTTTATCGATTTAGACAGATTTAAGTACGTCAACGAGTTACATGGTCATACTGCTGGCAATAAAATACTAAAACAATCAGCAACCAGATTGGAAGCCGTACTTGGTATTCAAGACTCTATTGCTCGCATTGGCGGTGATGAATTCATTGTCATCGCACCACTTAATAATACAAGTGTAGGTGCAGAGCCTTTAGCACAAAAGCTCAGCGACGCCCTATCTCGCCCCTTCATATTAGATGGCAAAGAAATTAATATTTCATCTAGCTTCGGTATTGCCTTCTACCCAGAGGATGGTCAAGACATTGAGATGCTATTGCACAACTCTGAAACCGCCATGTACCAAGCTAAACGTGATGGTCGTGCGCATTACCAGTATTTCTCCCCAGAAATGAACGTTGAAATGCTCGCAAGAATGCAGCTTGAGCAACGACTCCGCAAAGCAGTAAAGCAATCAGAGTTTCACCTTGAATATCAACCTATCGTCGATATGCGTAGCGGCGCAGTTACCAGTGTTGAAGCGTTAATTCGCTGGCAAGATCCTGAGTACGGCTTAATTTCACCAGAACACTTTATTCCCATTGCAGAAGAAACCGGACTAATTGAACCCTTGGGCGAATGGATCTTACATCAAGCCCTAACCGACTTGAATCAGCTACATAGCCAAGGGTTAATGATTAATATGGCCATAAATGTATCTGGCCGCCAATGTATAAACTCCAAAGGTATTAGTTTTTACGATGTACTCAATGATGCATTAATGCAGCACGCAATTGCCGCGCAATATGTACATATTGAAATTACCGAGAGCATACTCATTGAAGATAAACCTATGTGCCTAAAAGTCTTAGAAGCGATCAAGGAACTAGGCGTAGAGATCTATCTTGATGATTTTGGCACGGGGTACTCAGCATTAAGCTATCTAACTAAATGCCCGATTTCCGTCATCAAAATAGATAAAAGCTTTATTGATAAAATACTTATCGATCCGTCAGACGAAAAACTGATTAGAGCAATTGTAATGATGGCGCAAAATCTCGATTTGCCTCTAGTCGCAGAAGGGATTGAAACAATTGAACAATGGAGATTCTTGAATGCTTTAGGCTGTGACTATGCCCAAGGCTACTTAATGTCCAAGCCATTACCAAGCATTAAGCTATTAGCGCACTTACAACAAGCAAAACCGTTTGACTACTTAACCTTGCCAACTGGATTAGCAGTAGTGCAGTAGCAATACAACCATAGATAAAAAAATAGCAGCCAGTGGCTGCTATTTTTTACAAAAGCTAACGCTTACTCTGCAGCGCTAGTCATTACGCTTGCTGATTCTTCAACAGCCATTTGTGCCAAGTCTTTATCAACAAAGAATAGCGCCTTACCATCTTCACCCACTAGGCGGATTTTATCTACGATAGACTTAAATAGCTTTTCTTCTTCATGCTGCTCTGACACATACCACTGTAAAAAGTTAAAAGTTGAGTAATCTTGGTTAGTGAATGCTGCATGAGCAAGCTCATTAATCTTCTTAGTGATTAATTGTTCATGCTCATAAGTGTATTCAAAAAGCGCTAGCAATGACGGAAATTCAGCTTGCGGAGCTTCAATCGTCCCTAGTAATGGCATACCACCTGTTTCACTCACGTAAGTAAATAAACGCTGCATATGGCCCATCTCTTCGTCAGCATGAGCGCGCATGAACTTAGCTGCACCTTCAAACCCTTTATCTTCACACCATGCACTCATTTGCAGGTAAAGGTTAGAGGAGAAGAACTCCATATTGATCTGGTCATTTAACTGGTCAATCATCTTCTGGGCCAACATATCAAATCCTTAATGCTTTCGGTTTATCGCACATTGTTATCAAGCTAGTTAATAATTGCAATAAAATTTACTTAAGTGATTGTTAATTAAATAATAATAGTTTTCATTTACAGCATTTCAAGTTACCTTGATTACGATCTTTTTTAACAAAAAAGTCAGTTAAATCAGACTTAAGGCGCTTGTTAGACTTCAAATAGCCCTAACTTAATGATTGCCATTAATGACTATTCTATTTTAATTGTGTTTAAAAACTGCCGCGCAGATCATAGCCATCTGTAATCACCATGGCATAATGCACTATATTCGTTTTTACTTAACGTTCCGATTAACGTCCCAAGGATAGATAGATGCAGACTCATGCAGATCCATGTTCTCAACCTAGCCTCATGCATCCCGATCAGGCTATCGTTAAACTATTAGAACAAGTTAAGCCAATCACAGACTCTGAAGTCGTGACATTACCGCAAGCGTTAGGCCGAGTTCTCGCCGAAGATCTTGCCTCACATATTGATCTCCCGCCATTTAACAACTCTGCGATGGACGGCTACGCCTTTAATTTTGCCGATCTTAATGCAGGTTCTCCGCTAAAACTTATTGGCCAGTCTTTTGCGGGTCACCCTTTTACAGGTAAGTGCATTGCAGGTGGCTGCGTTCGTATAATGACTGGCGCACCACTACCAAGTGGCTATGACACTGTGCAGATGCAAGAAAAAGTCAGTGCTGATGGTGACCAAATCAGTATTGAAGCCCCTAAAGAGCTGGGTGCCAATGTACGCTACCGTGGTGAAGAACTTACAAGTGGCACCAAAGTATTAACCGCTGGCACCTTAATTGGTGCCGCAGAAATGGGCGTACTGGCAACTATCGGCGCTAGCCAGTTACGTGTTAAACGTATTGTTAAAGTGGCA
The DNA here is from genome assembly GCF_023283845.1 of Shewanella marinintestina. Lineage (GTDB taxonomy): Bacteria > Pseudomonadota > Gammaproteobacteria > Enterobacterales > Shewanellaceae > Shewanella > Shewanella marinintestina. The sequence goes on along the minus strand of NZ_JAKILC010000018.1, from coordinate 74,863 downwards.
TTTTTCTCAACCGGTGATGAACTGCGCCCTGTTGGCAGCGAACTGGGCCCAGGCCAGATCTACGACTCTAATCGCTATAGTATTCAAGGTCTGCTGAGCCGTGGCAATATTGAATGGATCGATTTGGGCGTTATTGAAGACGACAAAGAAGCCATTCGCCAAGCCTTTAAGACTGCCTCAGAGTGTGCCGATATGGTGCTGACATCTGGCGGTGTATCAGTTGGTGATGCTGATTACACTAAGCAGATTTTAGACGAAGAGGGTGAAATTACTTTTTGGAAACTGGCTATTAAGCCAGGCAAACCTTTTGCTTTTGGTCACTTAGGTAACGCCGTATTCTGCGGACTGCCGGGGAATCCAGTATCTTCAATGGTGACATTCTATAAACTAGTATGGCCATTATTAACCAAAATGCAGGGCTTACCACAAACAAAACCAGTAACTCTAACGGCAACCTTAAAAGGCGAGATCCGCAAACACGCAGGTCGTGTAGAATACCAACGTGCCATTTTAAGTTATAACGCAGCAGGTGAAGCTGAAGTCGCAATTACCGGTGGCCAAGGCTCAGGCATGCTGACCTCAATGACCTTGGCAAATTGCTTTATTATCTTAGCGCAAGATTGTGATGGCCTAAGTAATGGTGCTCAAGTCACTGTAGAACCTTTTAATGGTGTGCTTTGCTAACGCAAACACTGTACTGATTTAGTTGAAGAGACCCAATTGATGTCTACCGAACAACCGGCAACGGATGAAATATTATCTGACGCTGAGATTTTACGTTACAGCCGCCAAATATCGATTAAATCGATGGATTTCGACGGCCAAGAAAAGCTTAAGCAAGCCAAGGTATTGATCATTGGTGCTGGCGGTTTAGGTTGTGCAGCGAGCCAGTATCTAGCTGTGGCTGGTGCAGGTTCAATGACCTTAGTGGATTTTGACACCGTTGAGATCTCAAACTTACAGAGACAAGTTTTACATCAAGATGCCAATGTAGGCCAAGCAAAGGTCGATTCAGCGCAACAGAGCTTAACGGCGCTAAATCCACATATCGAAATTAATACTATCAACGCAGTTCTCGATGATCATGAAATCGAAGCGCTTGTAGAGCAGCACAGCATCATTATGGATTGCACCGATAACGTTGCAGTGCGGGAACAACTCAACCAGAGTTGCTTTAAGCATAAAAAACCGTTGATTTCAGCAGCCGCAATTCGTATGGAAGGCATGGTCACTGTATTTGACTATCAAGACAGCACACCTTGCTATCATTGTTTCAGTAAACTATTTGGTGAGCAACAGCTTAGCTGTGTTGAATCAGGCATATTGGCACCTGTGGTGGGTATGATTGGTTGTCTCCAAGCGGTAGAAGCCATTAAAGTGATCACCAATATGGGGAAAACCTTAGCGGGACGTATTTTGATGATCGATGCCATGACCATGGAATTTCGCGAAATGAAACTACCGAAGATGCCACAATGTAAGGTATGCGGCTAACCACTTAGTTTTATTTTAACCCGTCGGGGTCTTCCTATATCCACCGACGAGATAAATCAAAAACGCAGCCTTAAGGTTGCGTTTGTTTTTTTGCTGCGATGCTCGCATCCTTAAGCTTATCTCCTTGCCCCCAGTATCTAGCAAACTCTTCTAACGTCATTCCCGATTTATTGGTTAGCCCAGCTTCGCACTCTTGGCGGTATAGTTGCGTTATAATTTCAAATTCAGCCTTAATAACTGCTGCCATAATAGCAGTATTGCCACGCTTATCTTGCAAACATGCATTGGCTCCTTGCTCCAATAAGACTGCAGTAGCTTGTTGTTGCCCATGATAAGCCGCAACCATTAGAGCGGTATAACTCTCGCTATTACGCTGATCAATTGGAAACCCTGAGTCAACAAAATGAGCTAGCACTTCAACGTCGCCCGTTCTTGCGGCCGCGAAAAAGTAATTCACTAAAAGCTGAGTGTAGCCAAGTTGATACTTCTCTTCTAAATCACTGCGTTCTTCTGTCGTAACAGCCTTATCTACGCCAACATACTTGTCTGCCAAACTAGGCTGAACAGTAACTGTAGACTTGGCCAGCACATCACTGGTGCTAAAAAAAATGGCTACAAGCGTCAGCCAAACCAAAGCAAGATTTTGTTTCACTGAAAAATACTGATACATAAACTAGATCTCCATAGTCCAGACCTAAACCCAATAGACTGCCGATGAATCACCATTATCAACTGAGTTATCGGTATTATGGTTGCCCGCAAGACGCACTCTAAACTGGGCAGAACAGAGCAACACGCGCCTCACGGGACTTTTTTAAAAATAGTTAACACCAGCCCTATAGGTATTAATGACGGTTAAATATTGGCCCGCCTTTTCACTTCACCTAAATCACCCGATACAGATTGGGTTAAACGTTTACCAAAATCTTTATCGGCCAGATAGAAGTAGCTCAGCATTTGATGCTTAACATCGGTGTCTTGCACCTTACCTAAGTCACCCGACAGATTAGTGATCAGATCCTGCTTATCTTGTTTGCTCAAACTACGATACAAAACACCTGCTTGAGTAAAGTTATCTTGCTTAGCTATCACAGCTTGCTGCACAGTGCCCGAAAGCGGTGTCTGCACTGCGCGGTATCGCGGTTCTTCAACTAACGCTAACTGCTTGCTTGGCTGGTAATTCACATCAGAGCTTGTGTAACCATAGTTAGCCGCCCCTTCTTGGTTATGATTAGCCACCAGCACTTTAGGCTGGTTAATAGGTAGCTGAGACAAATTAGCCCCTAGTCGATAAAGCTGTGTATCGGCGTAAGAGAAAATACGTCCCTGAAGTAACTTATCTTCTGACGGTTCAATTCCGGGAATTAAATTAGAAGGTGCAAAAGCGGCTTGTTCTGTTTCTTGAAAGAAGTTGGTCGGTACGCGGTTCAACGTCATAGTTCCGACTTTGGTTTCAGGCACATCTAGCCACATCTTTGTTGCATCAAGCGGGTTGTAATCAAACTTGTTGAGATCCTCTGGGCGCAATACCTTGACCATAAGATCCCACTTTGGGTAGTTGCCTTGATTGATCTCGCTATACAGATCCTCTGTTAGGTGATTGAAGTTTTGCCCCTGAATTTTAACTACTTCATCTGGGCGTAAGCCTTCAACCCCCTGCTGGCTTTTCCAATGAAACTTAACGTATTTAACTTGATGCTCATCATTAATGAACTTGTAAGCGTGTACTCCCCAGCCATCCATTTTTCGGTAGCTAGAAGGGGTACCCAAGTTGGTATAAACCCACGTTAGCATGTTAGTAGCCGTCGATTCATGACTAAAAAAGTCAAAGAAACGGTTTGGATCTTGAAGGTTAGTAATTGGCGATGGCTTTAGTGAATGCACCATATCGGGAAACTTTATCGCATCTCGAATAAAGAAAACGGGCAGGTTATTACCCACTAGGTCCCAATTACCTTGTTCGGAGTAAAAACGTGTAGCAAATCCACGAGGGTCACGCAGTGTTTCAGGAGAGCCTTTTGAATGAATAACTGTAGAAAATCGAACAAAAACCGGTGTGATTTTGCCTTCTTTCGCAAATGGTGCTGCTTGGGTCAACTCATTCAAGTCACTGCTAGAAACAAACTCGCCATGAACACCAGTTCCTCTAGCATGCACGACTCGCTCAGGGATCCTTTCTCGCGCAAATCTTTGTAGCTTCTGGACTAATTGGACGTCTTGTAGCAATACGCTGCCATGACTACCTGCCGTAATTGAATTTTGGTTATCTCCAACTGGAGCACCATTATCACGAGTTAAGGTGTCAGCCTGGGCATTAACAGCAACTAAACCCAGTGATAGGGCGAAGCCTGCTTTTTTTACTATTTCCATGAGTATTCTCTTAATTAACAACGTACGCTCTTTCTGCCCAAAAACAGTTTGAGCGATATTGTCAGTTAAAAGAAGCGGTCTTTATCGATTGGATATATCGCAAAAACCTATTACGTCAATACCAAATATTACTAACCAGCTATAAAAAAGAATAATTATCCAAAGAGAACGGTGAAGTCGTTATAGCGAATAAACATAATAAACTTCAATTTTTATACTTACAGTTAAGACAAATGGGTTACAACGACTGACTTGAACTCGAGAAAAAGCTTCCGTAAATTAATATTCAATGGAATAACCCTTTTAGGCTGTTATTACGTTAGTAACATTATCAACCTAATATCAAGCCTGCTAAAACTCGCACGGAGTCGCTAATGAATACTCGTATACTACAAACTCAATATGTAAAAATCACTGCTATCGCAACAGCCATCCTACTGCTAGCTGGCTGTAATCCCGCCCCTAAAGAACCGGTAGACTCAGTAGAAGTCAAAAGCCAAGTTCAGCTTGCCAATCCCGCTTCAACTTACTGCGTATCGCTAGGCGGAACAGTGGATATTGAGAAGCAAGCTCAGGGTGAAGTAGGCTATTGCAGCTTACCAAGTGGCGAACGTATAGAGGAGTGGACCTTGTATCGTAAAGATCATCCACAAAGAACAGAAGCAGCAACAACGAGCGTAGAACATAAGCCTCAGGTCGGTTTGCCGAACCCGGCAACTAAAAACTGTATCGAACAAGGTGGTACTGTGGACTTAACCACTAGCATTTGTACCTTACCGAGTGGAGAGCAAATCGAGCAGTGGCAGCTATACCGCAGAGATACAGGTGCTGCACAACAATAGAATAATGAACAGGTCTTATTTTAACAGGGGCTTTAACACTATTGCCTCAGCCCCTGTTTAAATGTTCTAGTAAAGCGGTTACTCAATTGAACGAGCCGAGGCCATCAATAAGCCCTTTTCAACCCAAATAGACACTAAGACGCCCCTAACAATATGTTCAATGGGCTTATCACCCGCTTCAATCATTGGCAGCTTGCCATATAAGCTTTGGTCATATTGCACCTCGTATAAGGTAATGGCTTTATCTTGTTCGACAAAGCGGATTTGCGCAGCTGTCAAACCTTGAATAGAGCAATAACGCCCCCCCAACATCTGACTATTGTTAGTTATTAGTCTTGAGCTAACCAATTTAAAATCTAATTGGATAAAATAATCTCGTAAATCGGATAGCCTTTGCGTTTGCACCTCTAATGGCTTCATCTTGATATGGTTTTTTGCCACTTCCTCGGCAATCTTCCAATCCATTGTCTGCCGTATCAACGATGACTTAGCGCTACCAAAAGGATTCCCCAATTTCGATTGCCAAATAATATGCGAATAAAACTGCGCACCCAGTACTATCAATAAAAAAATACTTGCTGCCACTGTCAGCAGCGGCTTTGATCGATAACTATGCCAACCTCTATTTCTGGGCTCATTTGCTAACTCAGCAGCAGTATCAGCTTGAGTATTCTTATTATCGCAATTTTTAGCGCCGTTTTTTATGCCTACAGATAAAAGCTCACTTTGCTCAATATCAGTCAGTAGCGCCTCCACTCTTGCAATGCCGCTGTCACTTAATGATTGGTTTTCTATATGCTGCTTTATCTTGGCTTTAAAATTGATTTCAGGGGTATCAGGTTTGTTAGTCATTTCGTCTGCCCCCTTACCAACTTTGATGATTGATCTAGCTCTAAAGCAACTGACTTTAATTTAATACGATGTAAGCGCGACAATATACTGCCTCTAGGTTGTCCCAAATCTTCTGCAATCTCTGCGGTGCTAAACCCCTCAACGGCCCATAGGTAAAGCACTTCTCTTTCTGCAGCATTTAGCCTGTCAAACAAATGCTCAATTAAGTCATGTTGAATAAAAATCTCTTCTAAACACCTTTCATCCAGCAATGCTGGCGCATTTTCATCTAATGATTCAAAGTCCACCACCTTTAACCTACGGCAGTCATCGATAAATTGATTACGGATAATCGCTCTAATATAAGCTCGTGGATTTGCTGGTTTAGCTCGACATTTGATCCAACGCTCGATAGAGGTTTGCAGTAAGTCTTCAGCTTGAGAGGAGTGAGCCGTTAGACAGTAACAATAGCGATACAGCGCCTGCAGCAACTCTCTGTCCATGTTAACGTTCCGACTTCTGAGGAGTAGGTAAATAGAAACCACAAATCCACTGACGCCCAATCAACTTAGGCAACAAGCTGATATCGTGCTCGGAATGGGTAATTTGCGCTAGGTTTTGCCCTGCTTGTACTGCTTGTAACAGTTGCATCTCTGCTTGAGTTGTAGCACTCAAGCTAACTTTAAATCGGTCGCGATGGACTAGTAGATAATGACAAGGCTCCCCTGCAGGAGTTTCTATACCTTGTAACTCTTTATGCCTAATCCATACCTGTTGCACTGGGTACTGACAGCTCAGTAGTGCCAGATCTGGCCGCAGCAACAGTATCGCTTGCTGCTGCACTTTTTCGCTAAGCTCAGCCAACGCATCTAAATGATAGTGCGGGGCTTGTAAAAAAGTGGGCAAATCCATGGCGTAATAACTTTGATTTATTTGCCACTCCAACTCGGCCAGTTCAGGTAAATATGGCAAATCTACAAAGGCTGAGTGCTGGCTAACTTCATCAGCTAGCCAGCGGGGAAAATCCCGACCATAACGATTTAAATTACTATCCTTGAGCGGATATTGTTGACAATAACCTTTAACGAACTGCGTAAAACAGATGTCACCTACCACCTCTTTACAAACGGGAAACACCAGTTGTAAGGCTCCCACTAACGCTTGGAAGGTGTTATTGCGATAGATATCTACCCGCTTTAGCTCCCGCTCATTAACAAGCTGATTTAACCTGTTAGCATTTCCTTTCGACTCCAGAGCATCGATAAATGCCGACTGCCAATCTGTTAGGCGCATTGTTCATCACCAGCGTTGTTATCTCTAATACCGGACGTAATTGCAGTTCGCAAGATGCCTGCAGCAACTTGCTGCTCTTGTAGTAATCGCGCTAGCGTTGGCAAATCACTATCCCATTCAATCATGCTAGGTATGGCCCCATGTTGATTAATATAAGACTTAAATACCGCCCAAACTTTAGGGTCTATAGGGTGGTTATGAGCGTCCAGCAAGTAATCCCCTTTATCGTGAAATCCTGCAAGATGGATCTGCTTAACTCGCTCGATTGGGATTGTCTGCAAAAATGACGACATTGACTGCTGTAAGTTAACGCTAGTGACAAAGGCATTATTGATATCGAGCAACAAATAACAATCCGCCTCTGCTGCGATTGCAGCAATAAACTCCCCTTCACTAAGCTCGTTGTAACGACAACTCATATAGGTAGACACATTTTCTAATAAAATCCTTTCACCCATAAAATCCTGGGTTTGCCTAATCCTTTGGCTAATATGCATCACAGCTTCTTGGGTGTATGGCAATGGTAATAGATCTGCCACTTTATATGTTTCGTTACCAGAAAAACTGGCGTGCTCAGAATACCAGTGAGCACCGGTTTGCTGTTTAAGCGTTTTGATTTGTTGCAGGTAATTAACATCGAGCGGGTTTGGGCCGCCTAGAGATAAACCAACACTGTGCAATACGATAGGGAATCGTTCACTTACAGCCTGTAATAAATGTTGATTGAGCCCACCAGCAACCAGCCAATTGTCAGCAAGCACTTCAAGCCACGGTACCTCTATACTTTCATCGGCCAATAGTTGTTGCGCATGAGGTAAGCGCAGGCCAATGCCTGCACCCGATATCTCAGACTTAAGCACTAGCTTTTAGCCGGTTTAACCGCTTTAACTTCACCACCGGTTATTTTGTCGCAGGTGCCCGCTGGAACGTACACCCACTCTGTAGGCATATTGTCTTCTTTGGCTTGCCCTGCACAACCATGGCTACCATCTAACGCACCACAATCATTAGCGCCAGCTTTTGCAATGCCTGCACACTTTTCCCACTCTTTAGGCTGATCGGGCACAGCTTGGGCGCCGATTGAAATACTCGCCGCCAGAATACCCGCCACCGTTGCACCAACTGCCGTATTAGTCGATTTCATGTTAGTAATCCTTTTGATTGGTAAGATGTTCAATAGCTATAACGAATGAACCGGGCTATTGATTGCATCACAGTCAAAAGTAATTCTAGTCGAACCTGAAATTAACGCGGGCAAGTCCCCCCTTCACAACGCTGCTTTCCGGTTAAAAGGTAAGAAATGCGGTATCTATGTTTGGCAAAAAAACGGTAGCCGAGATCAGCTGCGGGCTTAAACAGTGGACACCTTAGTAATTTTACGTAGCGTTCCTTACCTACAGCAGCCCACGCCTCGTAAGTCACATCTAAGCCTTTGATTAAGGTACCATCAGCCAGTTCACCATGCAGAATACGGTTAGCGAGGATAAAATCGATATAGGGGTATTTCTCAGAAAAGTCATCTTGATTGAGATCTTGTAGCTCAATATCATCGTTATGGTCGAGTGCTTTTATCTGCTGCATTTCAGCATCACAAAGCGGACACAATGAGTCGTAGAATATTCTTAATTTCATCTTTACCCTCCAAACAGAATATTTATCAACATCAAAAAATGCGTCAACAGTGCCACGCTAGTCAACCTCACTCGCATACGGCGATACTCTTGATCGACAGGTAAGTTTTGACAGTTTTTTTCGATGCTAAGCAAACTAAAGTAACCGAAAGACAAAGTTACCAATCCCACAGCAGGAACCGCTAACAATAATGAAAACCACGCCAGCAATGCATAAAGATTACTTAAGATAAGCAAGTTGCCGATGTTATTGCTGGCGTACAAAGACAGAACTCGGCCCCAGAGCGTACCGGCCAAAAAACTCAAAATGGTGGCGCTGTAACTGATAAATGCAAATTTAGGATCCAGCCAAGGTGTCACCCAGCCAGCCCAACTCATTACTGTGGTGATAATAAAGGGCAACAATCCTGCGTATCCTAAACCTAGCCAAATTGTTTTCTCACTTTTCATTGCATTTATCTCAGCCTAAATAGTAAAAATAAGTACGCATCAACAAGCGATTTAGATCTTTACTACTGAGCAATAAACGGTAACAGATGATCTAAATTACTGAATATTGCGTACTCTGGCCTATAGTTAAATGAAAAGGACTGCCTATGACCACCAGCAATGCGATCATCAAAATAACCAATTTACGTCTGCGGACCTTTATTGGATTCAACTTAGAAGAAAGACAAAAAATGCAGGATGTGGTGATAAATATAGAGATTCACTACCCAGCTCAAAACGCAATTCGCGAAGATAATGTCGAAGAAGCACTTAACTATAAGAGAATCACCAAAGCAGTGATTCAACATGTGGAGGAAGGTCGTTTTCTACTGCTAGAAAAGCTGGTATCAGACATTTTAGATATTAGCCGTGATCATGCGTGGGTGCAGTTTGCTCGCGTAACAGTAGATAAGCCACACGCCTTACGTTTTGCCGACTCAGTATCGCTCAGTCTTGAATATCACCGTGACTAACACACAAAAAATTCAAGCATAAGCTAGGAGGTACTTATGGATTTATCACAAGCAGATCAAGTACGAAATGCCCTGATCTCTCAAGGGTTGGAAACACCATTGACTCCATCCGATATGGATAACCAACAAAAATATGAACGTATTAAAGGCTTAATGACGGAGGTCGTATCCACTCTAGGGTTGGATCTTACGGACGATAGCCTTTGCGAGACCCCACATCGAATAGCCAAAATGTACGTAAATGAGATTTTTGCTGGGCTTGATTACGCTAACTTTCCGAAAATAGCCCAAATTGAAAATAAGATGGGTGTCGATGAAATGGTCAAAATAAGTGATATTAGCGTTGTCAGCACCTGTGAACATCACTTTATTACCATCGATGGTTTAGCGAGTGTGGCCTATATCCCTAAAAATAACATCATCGGCTTATCTAAAATCAATCGTATCGTGCGATTTTTTGCTCAGCGCCCCCAAGTGCAAGAACGCTTAACTAAGCAGGTTATGGTGGCCTTGCAAACTTTGCTTGGGACTGATGATGTGGCTGTAAGCATTAATGCTACTCACTACTGCGTGAAATCTCGCGGTGTTATGGATACCCAATCACAAACCCAAACCACTGCGCTAGGCGGAAGTTTTAAATCCGATCCATCAACCCGTAGTGAATTTCTCAGACAAAATAGGTAATACATGGCGCAAACAATTTTAATTACCGGTGTTGGTAAGCGTGTCGGGCTTTATTTAGCAACTCATTTGACTAATGAAGGCTATCAAGTCATCGGTACCTATCGCACCCTGCGCCCTGAGTTGCAGCAACTAGAAGCTCTGGGGGTACAACTATACAGTTGTGATTTTTATCAGCCAGAGCAAACCGAGCAGCTGATAACAAACATCAAACAGTCATACCCTAGTCTCAGAGCCATTATCCATAATGCATCTGACTGGCTACCAGATACTGATCACGCCAATCCGTTAGCCACAATAGAACAGATGATGCGTATTCACGCTAGCACGCCCTACGCCATTAATCAGGCGCTAACGCCGTTGTTGCACAATAACGCTTCCCCTTTTGCCGATATCATTCACATTACCGATTACGTCGTTGATAAAGGGAGTAAGAAGCACGCGGCCTATGCCGCGAGTAAGGCAGCATTGCATAGCTTAACTTTGTCTTTTGCTGCCAAACTGGCGCCTAAGATAAAGGTCAACAGCATAGCCCCTGCTATGTTGATGTTTAATCTCGATGACGATGTTCACTATAAGCAAAAGGCACTTAAAAAAGCGCTTATACAGCAAGAAGGCGGTGAAGCTGAAGCGTTAAAAGCGGTGAAGTACCTGCTTGATAGTCAGTATATGACCGGACAAAGTTTGAAAATTGATGGCGGACGCCATCTAGTTTAAGCCAAAATGAACAACAAAAAAGGCACGCTAAGCGTGCCTTCTCTCTGGACTACTGACGGTTTATAGAATAAAACCAATATAGCCCTGCAACACAATTAAGTTAACGATATCGATAAAGAACGCACCAACGATAGGCACAACCATAAACGCTTGTGGTGACGGACCATTACGAGAAACTAATGCCCCCATGTTCATCACTGCAGTAGGTGTTGCCCCCATACCAAAGCCACAATGGCCGCCCGCCATAACTGCTGCGTCGTAGTTTGAGCCCATAACTCTAAATGTTACAAAGTAAGCAAAGCAAGCTAAAACAACAGTTTGTACCATCAAAATAATCAATAGCGGAATGGCTAAATCAAAAATTTCCCACAGCTTTAAGCTCATCAGCGCCATTGCTAAGAACAACGACAACGCCACCGTACCTAAGATATCAACGCACTCGTTATTCATCTTATAGCCACGAGTCATTTCTGTTAGATTGGTAATTATTACCCCAAGAAATAACGCATAGACAAAATCAGGCATCTTTAACCAGCTGATATCAAAGCTTGCAACTAAAGTCCCTACCCACCTGGCACCCGCCACACACAACATAATTATAAACAGGGTTTCTAGTACACTTTTAGCGGTAACGTTATCTTCTTCAAGCTGATCATAGGTCACCAAATCTGGATGGTCTTTATGGTGGTTGCCACCAATACCATATGACGACTCTAGCTTATTCTTATCAATTAACTTTTGCGCTACTGGTCCACCAATAATACCGCCCATGACTAGTCCAAATGTGGCAGCAGCCATAGCAAACTCTAGGGTGTTCATATTGTAGTGGTCTGCAAATGTTTGCGACCACGCAGCGCCAGTGCCATGCCCACCTGAAAGTGTAATAGAGCCAGCAACCAGACCCATTAAGGGATCTAAGCCAAGCATAGTTGCCAAGCTCACACCTACCGCGTTCTGTAAAATGATGTAAATTGACGCAATACCAAGAAAAATGAAGACCTTTTTGCCACCGCGGGCTAGCAGTTTATAACTGGCAGCAAGGCCAACCGTACTGAAAAACATCAGCATCAGCGTATTTTGCATTGGCAGTGAAAACGCTAAGGTAATATTCTGAAAATGAAGCACTGTGATAGCAGCTGCGACAACCAGGCCGCCGATAATGGGCTCTGGGATATTGTACTTTTTGAAAAAAGGAACGTGACGATTGACTGTGTGGCCGATAAACAATACCAAGATGGCGACCAAAAACGATTCTAGTTCTCCGATTGAATATACAGTATTCATGAAACTCCTATCCGTTAGGTTTTGTAGTAAACAACCTACAAAACCAAAATTAGCCGGCTATTCTGGCATATTCATTAGGGTAAATAATATTAGCCGTGTCGGAATTATGGCATCTGGATCATGAAAAATGACTTTTCGGGCAATAAACAACCTATTCGCTGTCTATTTGCACAGGACTTTCAGCCTCTAAAGCCTCCAACTTAGCTCTGTCTGCCTTAGAAATGTATTTAGGCTTATTACTATTTTGCAGTTTAGCATTGGCTTTCTTAAGCTTGCTCATGTGTTTTAGGGTGATTTTTTTAGTACGATTCATTTTTTACTTACGTTGTTTTTATCAACAAACGCCTCAAATAAATTGCTAACTTCAATATTAAGCTAGCAATCGGGATAATTCTTTCAACGCTAATTCTAGACCATTTGACGGTACTAATGCCGGTAAAGCAGGCAAGTTATCAGCATTCAATAACATCATCGTTTTTTCGGAAATATTTTCATTAAGCTGAGACGATACGACTAAATTGTGCTTTACGCAGATTTTAATCCGCTTAGGCTGGTCTTTCGAAACAGCAACAGCTACAACGGGCTTAACCAAGCTAATGGCTTGTAATAATGTATCTCCACCACTTAAAACAGCTATTTTTGCTCCTTCAAGTAAACTAATAAAATCTTGATTAGCCAAACTCTTGATAGTAATAACCGAATCAGATGTCGGCAATGCATATGGGTAATTAGAGCCAAATACCATCACACATTTCATTCCGGTTTGCTGTGCTACTTTATTTGCTTCAGTCCAAAAAACATCAGCAGCAAACTCAGTTGCAGCCTTGTGGCCCCCCGAGCCTGCATTAAATAAAATATAATCTTGGTTCTGCAACCCATACATTGTTAGTAATTCATTTTTTCTAATAAGATCAGGAGCAGTAAAGACACTACCAATTACAATAGGCTCTGCGCACTTAGTCCATTGTAGCTTTTGCTTATCCAGCCAACTTATTGGCCCAATTACAAACTCAGGTTGAGCAACCCAATGACTATCTGTCACCTTAGCTCGACCAATCTTCATGCCTCGCGCTCGTTTACGCTTATGCTGGCTAATAAAAACAACCTTGGCACCGATTGTTTTAGCATGTTGCATCTGTGCTTTACGCCCTGAGGCGTCAAAAACAACGACATCAGGTTTAAAATCACTCACCAAAGCATTCACTTCATCAACCAATTTGGTCGGCGTATCTTTTAAAATATGAGTGAAATAGGGGCACTCCGTCGCATAAGATGCTTCTTGGCTAATCGCAAACTGTATTGTCGCATTCGGCCACTTATCCATAATCCCATCAGCAATAATCAATGAGCGCATATACTCTCCACAACCTTCTGCAGAGGAGACTGGAAGAAATAAGAATTTAGGCGCAGACAAATCCATTAAAACACCTTTTTAATACAGCTAAGCCAAAAATGAATCATCATTTCAGGTTAATTAAATCTAAATAAGACAAACAGACTTGATGTGCATCCACTTGCTTCAGTAGGTCAATATTACTAATTTGCGGATAACTTTCTAGCGCCTCATCAATCTTTAATGCCAAAGATTCTGGATCGCGACGAGGAACAAGGTAGTGAGCTAAATCTCCTGTAAGAATCTCTTTAGGGCCATGGTCGCAGTTAGTACTGACGACGGGTGTTTTACACACTAAAGACTCGATTAAAACAGTAGGTAAACCTTCGTAATCTGAACTCAGCACCATTAACTTGGCCGCCTTAATCCAAGGATATGGATTTTGCTGAAACCCCGGGATAATCACCCTATCGAGCACGCCCAATTTCTTAGCTACTCTTGTCGCTTTTTTAGGGTTATTACAAAGTAGAACCAAAGGAATATCATGCTTCATTAATTTTATGGCTTCAAAAAGCACATCATGCCGTTTAGGCTTAGCGAAACGCCCAACATGGATAAGGAAATCACCTTCGGGTATACCTGTTACCTCTTCTTGAGCTTGTTGCTCAATCTTTTCTATTTCAAAAGGGTTGTAAATAGTAGTGATCGAGGCTGGAACAATACGACCAACCTTTTCAATTTCCTGCTTAATGCCTTCAGATACCGTTATCAGGTGTTTGCCTGTTAGCGCTTTTTTAGCTCGTAGCATTTTAAAGTAGGCAAAGGGGCCTAGCTTTTTATTACGCTTTAACGGCTCTTCAATTGAAGAATGCACCACGAAATATAAAGGACTCACTTTAGAATGAGACATCAATAAATTGGTTTTATCTAAGTTAGAGATAAATAGGTCAAACTTACCAGTTTTAATCTCTACCTTTCCTATCCATTCATCTAAGCGCTGCGCTGATTTCTTGATGTTCCAAAAGCTATCTAGGTATTTATCTTGCTTTTTATCAAAACAAAAGTGTATTGGAATATTCTTTTCAATATGATGTTCACAGTGATCAAATAGCACTAATAGATGTGGCTCGTGTCCCTGTTTTATCAACTCGTTTGCTAGCGTAAGCATAACTTTTTCTGCGCCACCGCCAGCTAAGCTGTCAATAACGATAGCAATCCGTTTATTAGCCATTTATTTTTCCTCTAACAAACGAGAAATATCGGCAATACTGACTTTTAAGCCATTCACACTGTCAATTTCTTTCGTTTTATTGATTAGTCGCGCAAGCTCTGCTGGAGCTAATAATTGATCAACCCCCCCACACATTTCCGAAAAATCTAAATTCGATGATAGGATAACGTCGCGGTCCAAGCAGGCCTTTACTCGTGGAGGTTGATCTTTTGCTACGGCAATCCCAAGCGTAGGAACATGCATTGCAACTGCCTGTAACAAAGTGCCACCACCACTTAATACCGCGGCTTTGGCACTGCTCACCAAATTAATAAAGTCCGCGTTAGCGAGTGATCGTATACACACCACACCTTCTATCTCAGGTAACTCCTTGGGATAATTATCCCCAAATACAATTACAGGCTTCAGCTTGTGGTGATCTCTCACATAAAGAGCAACATCTAGGAATAAATCTGCAGCATAACCTTGGTTACACTTATGCCCACCGGATCCAGCACTAAATAATACAAAAGCCTTATCAGCCAAATCATATTCTGCTAACAATGCACCTCTTTGGCTTTCATCAGGGTTAGTAAATATAGGGCCCGTAACTAATGGCTGAGGTCGGTTAATTAGCCATAACTTGAATCGTTCGAATACTGATAATGGCGCAATTGCAAACTCCGGCTGCACGACCCAGTGACTATCAGTCACTAAGCTACGACCAACCTTAAGCCCGCGGCTACGTTTTTTCTGATGTTGGCTAATAAAAATAACTTTGGCACCGGATTCATGCGCATGCTTTAACTGTGCTTTACGACCCGATGCATCAAAAATGACAACGTCAGGCTTTAGTTCTGAAACAATATCATTCACAGCTTTAACTTGCTTAGTCGCTGAATTTTCTAAGATAAAAGTATTAAAAGGACATGACTGCGCATACGGCGCATGTTTGCTTAACGCAAAATGAATAACGGCATCCGGCCAATGCTTTTTAACACCATTGGCAATTATCATTGATCGCATATATTCGCCAATACCTTCTTTAGAAGATACAGGAATAAAAAGAAAAACTGGCGCAGATGGCATATCATCAACTCTCTTATAATTCAGCCGTAACGGCGTAATCATTCAACAAATAAAAACTCGCACAATCGTTGCTTATTGTAACGGAAAACTAAAATCCCAACACATTTATGGACGTGTACGGCTCTTTTCAAATACAGCAATCACGCTATTAACATCAATCCGAGCCATTAAATGCTCCCCTTTAGCACGAGTCCCCCAAGGGATTTCACCTTGTTTCTGCTCATGAATCACTTTGTCGTAAACACTGACAACTGAGTCAAGGCTGGTATATGGGCCCGTTCGTCCTGGATTTGAGTGGGCGTATAAACCTATCACTGGCGTACCTTGGGTTACCGCCATGTGCGCCGGCCCTGTATCAGGCGCTAACACAACGCTTGCCTGTTTAAGGATGGCGAGCAATTGCAATAAGGATGTCTTCCCGACTTGATTTTCTAGGACTGACTTAGCGGCAGCTTGGATTTTCTCTGCTAATTCTTTTTCAAGAGCTGTCGGCCCACCACATAGCATTACTCGGTAGCCTTTAGTCACTGCATAATCAGCCACTGCAGCATATCGCTCTGATAGCCAATTGCGCTCAGCTTTACTTGCGGCGGCACAGATCACCAATACTTGGCTTTCATCTGGGATGAGTGCTTTGGCAAATTCAGTGTCTGTAGCTGGTACCGGAATATTCCAGCTTGGAGCCAAATCTGTCACTCCCACCGCCTTGGCAAACCCCATAAAGCCCTCTAACACATGCGGTGTAGCTTGTGGTTCAATGGCATGATTAGTTACTAACCATTGACCTTCTTTGGCTCTGAAACGATCAAAACCAATACGAATTTTGGCGCGGATAGCTAAAGAGGCGATGGTTGCACGCAAAGCAATTTGCATATGCAGCAATACATCAAACTTACGCCCTTTAAGCGCTCGCTTAAGATTAAAATAACTACGCCAGCCTTGAGACTTATCAAAAATAACAAACTCAACTCCCTCAAGGTGTTGCAATAGCTGGTACTCAACTTTGCCTAAAATCCAAGTAATTTTGAGTTGCGGGTAACGGCGCTGAATTGCCTGCACCATAGCAACCGCATGGCACACATCACCAATAGCAGACAGCCTTAAAAGGCATAGCGACTCAGCATTACTTAAGTCTATGCTCGTTGATTTAGGGTTCTGGTTGTCACTTGAAGTTGATAAGCTCATTAGTGCTCGAAGGTTATTTGGCGCAATCTACCGATCTTAATGTAGAATGCCTGCAGGTTCCACGGTTTAACTTACAATTCTACCTATGAAGTTTAAAAAAACATCTCAAGGCAGCATCGCATATTGCCAGCACACGCCATCAGATATCGAGCCAAGTTGGTTCGGTGCCGAGTTTTGGCGTGAAAAATCAGCGATAACAGGCTCATCTAAAGGCCGTTATACCACTTGGTTTGTAGATGCCAGCAAAATCGAAGCCGAACAAAACCAGTGGGTACTGCGTCATTACTACCGTGGTGGACTGATTGCAAAAATAAGTCGTGATCAATACTTTTTTACTGACTTACAAAAAACACGTGCGATAGCAGAATTAGCATTACTGGAAACTTTATATAAACAAGGTTTTGCAGTCCCTAAACCTATCGCGGCCAATGTAGAGCACTCGGGGCTATTATATCGCGCTGATTTAATTATTGAGCGAGTTGATGGCGCGGAAGATTTAGTGGCTCGTTTAAGCAAAACAGCGATGAGTGAGTCACAGTGGCAGTCTCTTGGTAAGGCAATTGCTGAGTTTCATAATTACGGTGTTTATCACGCTGATCTGAATGCGAAAAATATTCTTATCACTGATGATAAGTTTTACCTGATTGATTTTGACCGCGGCGAACTGAAAAAACCTAACGCTCAATGGCAACAAGCCAATATGAGTCGTTTGCTACGCTCTTTCAGAAAAGAACTAGGCAAATTAAACACATTAGCCTTCAGCGAAGATAACTGGTTACAGCTACATCAAGCCTACCAAGCCAAACTCAAGTCATAGTGATGCTCATAGCCACATTCATGAAATAATCAGTGAAATAAAAAGGTCAGCTTAAAATGCTGACCTTTAATTATTTACGCCGTAATCTATGCCAAGTTAACCATGAATAAAGGCTTCAACCATCTTCAGCTGTTTAGCCAGTGAGCCTCGGTTTTGTGCCACAACCTCTTTTGCTGCCAAGCTTGCTTGGTTATAAGCCTCTGAGTTAGCAAACAACTCAATCAAATGGGCAGCTAATGCAGCTGCGTCATCAACTACAGTTAAGCCACCAGCCGACTGTAACAACTCAGAGATTTCGTTAAAATCACGGTAGTTTGGCCCCATCATTACCGGTAACCCCATAGCCGCCGGCTCTAAGGGGTTATGGCCACCATGTACAATTAACGAGCCACCTACTAGAGCCTGATCGGCGGCACCGTAAAACGTCAGTAGCTCTCCCATAGTATCGCCTAATATAACTTGAGTGCAGGCTAATACAGGCTCTTCAGTACTACGACGCACTAGCGTTAAGCCTGCATTTTTAATTTCAGCAGCCGCTGTATCAAATTGTTCAGGGTGACGTGGCACCATAATCATCAGCGCATTTGGGTAAGTTTGTAGTAATTGCGTATGGGCTTGAATGAGTATCGAAAATTCACCAGGATGCACAGAGCCCGCAACCCAAACTGGTTTATCAGCGGCTAACCATTGTTTACGTAATGCCTTGGCAGTATTAACACGCTCAACATCGATATTGATATCAAACTTTAAGCTACCACAAACCTTAACGCGATCAGGGCATACGCCTAATTCAATAAATCGTTCTGCAGCCTGCTCAGATTGTGCTGCTATACCATCTAGCAACTTGAGCATAGGTAAGGTTAGCTTGTAATTTTTACGATACGAGGCTGCGGATTTAGCAGATAACCTTGCGTTAGCCAGCAGCACTTGCGCATCGGCCTGCTTTAGATAATGGATTAAATTAGGCCACAACTCTGTTTCCATAATGATGCAACACTTAGGCGATAGCTGTTTTACAAAGCGGCGGACACAGCAAGCTAAATCAAACGGTAAGTAACAGTGTTGTACTGAATCACCGAAAGCCCGCGTGACTTCAGCCGATCCTGTCGGGCTCGTCGTAGTAATGGTAATACTGAGTTGTGGATGCCTTGCTTGGATTTGCTTAATCAACGGCACCGCAGCCAAGGTTTCGCCCATAGATACCGAGTGCACTAACAAATCTGTCTTTGCTAGTCGCTTAATTCCAAAGCGCTCGCCCCAGCGCCCGCGATAATCCTTACTTTTAAATGCCCTAAAGGTCAGATAAAGCAAAATGAGTGGGCTAATTAAATATAGCAGGACTGAATAAAGACTACGATTCATGAAATTAAGTACTTTAGAGAGTTTTACTTGAAGAATTAGGTTAATGCTAACATGATAGTCACACCTTCGCGTAAT
Source organism: Shewanella marinintestina (assembly GCF_023283845.1). Classification (GTDB taxonomy): domain Bacteria; phylum Pseudomonadota; class Gammaproteobacteria; order Enterobacterales; family Shewanellaceae; genus Shewanella; species Shewanella marinintestina. Next base: position 55,687 of record NZ_JAKILC010000018.1, on the reverse strand, counting down.
TACACCGAGCATTTACGCTAAGGCTCAGCACCTGAGACGTAATCATTATACTGGATATTAATCATTTAGGATGAATATGAAGACCCGTGACAAAATCGTACAAGCCAGTTTAGAGTTGTTTAATGAACATGGCGAAAGAGCTATCACAACCAATCATATTGCCGCCCACCTGAATATTAGCCCAGGTAACCTTTATTACCACTTCCGCAATAAAGAAGACATTATCCGCTCTATCTTTAGCTTGTATGAGCAGCATCTTGAGTCGGGGTTTCAGCCTTACGTTGATAAAGAGGTCGATGTTGATCTGTTAGTTGGTTATTTCGATGCCATGTTTTATACCCTATGGCAGTTCCGCTTTATGTATGCAAACTTAGCAGATATCTTAAGTCGCGATGAAACGCTGAAAAACCGCTATCTCAAAGCACAACAAGATGTGTTAGCCCGCTCAACTGGCGTACTAGAAAAGCTCAATCAAGATGGCTTTTTGGCAGTTAATGAAACCGATGTTAAGCCGCTTGCTGATACAATTAAAATGTTAGTCAGCTTCTGGATCAGTTACAAGCTCACCCAAACTCAGTCGAATATCGGCTCGATTACCAAAGAGTCGCTATATGAAGGGCTATTACGAGTAATCATGCTATTTAAATCCTATGCAACACCGGATTCTCAGGCAACATTTTCACGCCTAGAAAGCTACTATATAGCATTGGCGAAAGAAGCGGCTTAGCAAAAGCTAAGCCATTTATTTTGAAGAGGAGGCATTATTAATGCCTCTTTCACAAAATGACTCTTTTTTTTGCATAGTCTGATTATAAATGGCCACGCACTCCTTAAGGAAACCTTTAGTATTTACGTTGTGGTAAATATGATAGCAAGCAGCTGTAAATCTGAGTTTTTTACAGATTAAACCACTAAAAAACATCCGCTGTAAGAACTCTAAATCTTCCGGTCCCCAGCCTTCAAAATCATTATTATAGCCATTAACCTTAATCGCATCATTACGCCAAAAAGCACAATGCCCTCCCATGCCTCTATTCAGAGAATACTTATAAGTCTGCCTAAACTTGATAGGCAAGAAAGGTAATCTTAACGCTTGATCTCTATGCTCAATCCCAGATGTTAAGGAGTGAGGCATTTGCTCGTTACCGAGCAAGCGCTTGCTAGTTTTTTCCGTTAAATAAGCACGACGACCTTGAACGAAAACACCTTTTTCTGCAGCGAGCATATGATCATGGATAAAATGTCGCTCAAGAATCGTATCGCCATCAATAAAGACAATATAATCTCCGGAACTCATATTTATTCCTCGGTTACGACTTAACGCCAATCTATAACCTTTATCTTCTTGCCAACTATGTAACAATGAACAATCTAATTTTGATTGGTACTCCTCAACAAGCTTTCGAGTCACATCATCAGAGCCATCATCAGCAATTATCACCTCAAAAGGGGCTATCGATTGCAATGCAACACTATCCAAAACCTTTCTTAACGCTTCAGGCCAATTATAGGTTGTGATAATTAAGGACAATCTCATGAGCTATACTCCTAGTGATAATGTGCTATAAACGCGCGCAGATTGTAACAGTTCTCAGCGCAAACTAGAGAGAGACTTTAAACTTTGTACCTTTCAAACAATTGCAATTGGGCCCGCAATTAGAGCTCCAAAACCTTCAATAAGTTCACCTTTTATAAGATAATGCCTTAGTTTAACTAATCTAAACTTTGGTCATTCCCTAATCTAATTAATCTCTTAATGTGACTAAAAAAAAAGGCTGTAGAGCCGCGTCAATTAAGGTTAAAATGCCGCCACTCCAAATATCAAAATAATGCTAATTAAGGAGAATAAAGGTGCCTAAGACCTCATTCTACGACCAAATAAATCAACAGCTTGCCGACGTTAAAGCCGAAGGCTTATATAAAAGCGAACGTGTCATTGTTTCTCCTCAACAAACTGCAATTGAAGTTAATGGCGACCAAGTTATCAACTTTTGCGCTAACAACTATCTCGGTTTAGCTAACCACCCAGAATTAATTAAAGCAGCCCAAGGTGGCCTAGATGCCCACGGTTTCGGCATGGCATCAGTACGCTTTATCTGTGGTACTCAAGATATTCATAAAACCTTAGAGGCTAGCCTTAGTGAATTCTTAGGCATGGAAGACACCATTCTTTATTCTTCGTGCTTCGATGCTAACGCAGGTCTTTTTGAAACTCTATTAAGCGCAGAAGATGCCATCATCTCTGACGCGCTAAATCACGCTTCTATCATCGACGGTGTACGTTTATGTAAAGCCAAACGTTTCCGTTATGCTAATAACGATATGGCCGATCTTGAAGCGCAATTAAAAGCCGCTAAAGAAGCCGGCGCACGCAACATTATGATCGCTACCGACGGCGTATTCTCAATGGATGGCGTGATTGCTAACCTTAAAGGTGTGTGCGATCTTGCTGACCAATATGGTGCACTCGTTATGGTTGATGACTCACACGCTGTTGGTTTTGTGGGCCAAGAAGGTCGTGGTACTCATGAGTACTGCGAAGTGATGGACCGCGTAGACATTATCACGGGTACCCTAGGTAAAGCCCTTGGTGGTGCGTCAGGTGGTTTCACTTCTGGTAAGAAAGAAGTCATCGACTGGTTACGCCAACGCTCACGCCCTTACCTTTTCTCTAACTCACTAGCTCCGTCAATTGTGACAGCATCTATCCACGTGCTAGAAATGCTGAAATCAGGCCAAGCACTGCGCGAAGCCGTATGGGAAAACAGCCGTTATTTCCGTGAGCACATGTCAGCTGCGGGCTTCACTTTAGGTGGTGCCGACCATGCCATCATTCCTGTAATGATTGGTGACGCTAAACTCGCTGGTGACTTTGCCAACCGTCTTTTAGCTGAAAACATTTATGTAATTGGTTTCTCTTTCCCTGTAGTGCCAAAAGGCCAAGCACGTATTCGTACTCAGATGTCTGCTGCGCATACCAAAGAGCAAATTGATAAAGCCATTGAGGCCTTTACCCGTATCGCTAAAGAAATGGGCATTATCAGCTAAAATTACCTTCAAAAGGCTACGTTTGTAGCCTTTTTTAAATGATATTTAGCAAGCAGCCAACGCCGCTTGTAATAGGTTATAAGATGAAAGCACTAAGCAAATTAAAGCCTGAAGAAGGCATTTGGATGGTTGATGCGCCTAAGCCAGAAGTAGGCCATAACGATCTATTAATTAAAATCCGTAAAACGGCAATTTGTGGCACCGACGTTCATATCTACAACTGGGATGAATGGTCCCAAAACACCATTCCTGTACCTATGGTTGTTGGTCATGAATATGTGGGTGAAGTGGTTGATATGGGCCAAGAAGTCCGTGGTTTCACTATCGGAGACCGCGTTTCAGGCGAAGGACATATTACTTGTGGTCACTGCCGTAACTGCCGCGGAGGTCGCACTCATTTATGCCGTAACACCTCAGGTGTAGGTGTCAATCGCGAAGGTGCTTTTGCAGAGTATTTAGTCATTCCTGCTTTTAATGCCTTTAAGATCCCAGATGATATTTCTGATGATTTGGCCTCAATCTTCGACCCATTTGGTAATGCGGTTCATACTGCGCTGTCATTTGATCTTGTTGGTGAAGACGTACTCATTACTGGTGCTGGTCCTATCGGCATTATGGCAGCAGCGGTTTGCCGCCATGTAGGTGCACGCCATGTGGTGATCACCGATGTCAATGAATACCGCTTAGAACTAGCTGAGAAAATGGGCGCAACTCGTGCGGTAAACGTTGCCAAAGAAAAGCTAGAAGATGTGATGCAAGAACTAGGCATGACAGAAGGCTTCGATGTGGGCTTAGAAATGTCTGGCGTGCCAAGTGCGTTTCACTCAATGCTAGATACCATGAATCACGGTGGTAAGATTGCTATGCTGGGTATTCCTGGTGGTGAAATGGCTATCGACTGGAGCAAAGTGATCTTTAAAGGCCTTATCATTAAAGGTATTTATGGCCGTGAAATGTTTGAGACTTGGTACAAGATGGCAAGCCTTATCCAATCAGGTCTAGATATCTCACCGATTATCACTCACCATTACAATATTGATGAGTTCCAGCAAGGCTTTGATGCCATGCGTTCTGGTCAATCAGGTAAAGTGATCCTCAACTGGGATTAAATCATTAGTCAGCTTTTGATTTATTCTCCGATGAAGTGACTGTAATATCGACTAAAGACTATTACAGTCGCTTTGGTTTTTTCTAATCTAATCAATACAGGTTTTCTATGTCAGCTTTTCAACATCTTAGCGTTAATCAACTTATTCAGATGCAAGCTGAATCAGACGAATTACAAATCGTTGATATCAGAGATGCAGCTAGCTACGAAGCCGGTCATATTATTGGTTCCGTCAATTTAACCAATGACAATCTCGCTCACTTTATTGGCGATGCCGATATGGACCTGCCACTTATTGTAGTTTGCTACCATGGGATCAGTAGCCAAAGCGCAGCAACTTATCTTAATGAGCAAGGCTTTGATGACGTGTTTAGTTTAGATGGCGGTTATAGCGCTTGGCACCAAGCTAACTTATAAATACGCAAGAGGTAAAAGCATGATAGAGATTGGCAGGCTTCCCAATAGCCGAGCAGCACTCGCTCTCATCGACTACCTAAAAGGGCTAAGTATTAAATGTGAATTAGTGCCCGCCGAACAAGGCGTGATACTGATGATCCATGAGCAGAGCCATTTCGAACGTGCTCATCAAGAATACCTCTACTTTATCCAAAACCCTTATGATGAAAAGTACCTAGCCGCATCATGGGACAACGGTGACACTCAAACCAAACTAGATTATGGTAGTCCAAGTCTGCAGTTAGTCAGCCAATTTATAACTGGCGCAGGTCCACTCACCCTGATGGTATTTTTTACCTGCGTGATTATTTATGCTGGGATGAACCTAGGTTTTGCCAACTCAATTTTCGATAACCTATCATTTTTTACCGCCACTCCTTCAGCCACATTAAATGAATTTTGGCGTGTATTTACTCCTAGTTTGCTGCACTTTTCTGCCATGCATATCATTTTCAATTTGCTTTGGTGGTGGTATCTCGGGGGCAAAATAGAAAATAGAATTGGCTTTGCGCCACTGTTCATCCTACTGTTAGTTGGCGGCACGCTGCCGAACGTATTGCAATACTTTATGGCAGGGCCTCAATTTGGCGGTTTGTCTGGTGTTGTCTATGCTGTCGTCGGCTACACCTGGATAATGGGTGTTAAGCGACCAGAGTCAGGTATCGGTCTGCCACCTGCCTATATTGGTTTTATGCTGTTATGGTTAGTATTAGGTTTTACCGATATGTTTGGCCTATCGATCGCCAATGGTGCTCACCTTGGTGGTTTATTAGTTGGTGTTGTTCAAGGCTTTATAGACAGCAAGACCCGCAAAGTTTAGTGCTGTATTTAGCTCTTCAAAATGTAGCACAACCACTAATAAATTAAGCCCGCTATTTGCGGGCTTTTTAATATCAGCAACAATAGAAAACTATGCCATCTGCAGGACTTTCTCGATCAATTTACTGATACCGGAATGTGCTTCAACAATGTCGGCCGCCAACATATAGGCTGGAGTGCTAACCACTTTGTGTTCCTCATCAACCACAATTTCATGCACACCAACCGCTTTATGTTGACCACCTTGCAGATCAAAAGCCGCGGCAGTGCCAGCATCGCTACCAATAGTACCGCTGACTCCCTGGCCATATAATTGTGGGATCATAATCGGAGCAATACAGATAAAACCTACCGGCTTATGCTTAACCGCAAATTGCGAGATAAAATCTTTTACGCTTGGCTCGACTTGATGCTCTGCGCCAGAAACTGCAAAACTACACAAGTTTTTTGCCGCGCCAAATCCTCCCGGAATAACTAACGCATCAAATTCGCTAATATTAAGTTCATCTACAGCTTTTATTTCACCACGCGCAATTCTTGCTGACTCAACTAAAACATTACGTGTTTCAGTCTCTTCAGCTTCTCCAGTAAGATGATTTACCACATGTAATTGAGCAATATTTGGCGCAAAACATTGATAACTAGCTCCAGCTTTAACTATCTCTAATAAGGCTAAAACGGACTCATGTAACTCAGTGCCATCGTAGACGCCACTGCCGCTTAAAAGAACTGCTACTTTTTTCATTAAAAAGCCTCTTTATATATCATATTGTTTTAACAAACTTGTAATAAATTGCTTGATCAGATTATTTATCATGCTAAGTTAGGTCATCACTTTAGCAAGTGAATAATATTTAACCAAGGGATGGGTTTAAAATACGCATAAAAATAAAAAGTCCACATAATTAGTTCAAATAATCAAAATAAAAGCCACTTCACACATTAATTTTTTTTGATTAAATATCAACAGCTTACGCTTACGCGCATTTATTCCTCTTTTTGCTCAAGATCGAGTTACTCAGTTTCACTCACAGACTTATCCACAGGCTGCGATGTATTTTTACGTGGCCGAAATTGCCCTAATATGGCATGCTAGCGCCATCATCGAATACCGATAAACGAATACTAAATTATGCCTAAAATTGCCGATAACCCTTTAATTCTTGTGGATGGTTCTTCATACCTTTACCGCGCTTACTATGCTCCACCTCATTTAACGAATTCTAAAGGCGAAGCAACCGGTGCCGTGTATGGCGTAATCAATATGCTGCGTAGCCTAATTAATCAATATCAGCCATCACAAATGGCAGTGGTGTTTGACGCTAAAGGTAAAACATTCCGTAACGACATGTACTCAGAGTACAAAGCACAACGCCCACCAATGCCGGATGACCTACGCACCCAAATTGAACCTTTACATCAAATTATTAAAGCGCTCGGTTTACCACTAGTTTGTATTCCAGGTGTTGAAGCCGATGACGTAATTGGCACTATTGCTACTCAAGCCAGCAAAGAAGGCCGCGCAGTATTAATCAGTACAGGCGATAAAGACATGGCGCAATTAGTGGATGACAATGTCACACTAATTAACACCATGACCAATACCATCATGGGTCCTGCAGAAGTGACTGAAAAATTTGGTGTAGGCCCAGAGCTAATCATCGACTTATTGGCACTTCAAGGCGATAAAGCCGATAACATTCCAGGTTTACCAGGTGTTGGCGAAAAGACCGCATTAGCCATGTTAACCGGAGTCGGTGGCGTAGATAAAATCTTAGCTGCACCAGAGAGAATGCCAGAACTTGGCTTCCGTGGCTCAAAAACCATGCCGGCTAAAATCATTGAGCATGCCGATATGCTTAAACTCAGTTATGAGTTAGCGACCATCAAACTAGACGTTGAGCTAGAACAAGATTGGCGTGCATTATCAATCGAGCCAGCGAATAAAGATGAGCTAATTAAGTGTTATGGCGAAATGGAGTTTAAACGCTGGTTAGCAGAAGTGCTCGATAACAAACCATCAAGCAAAGCCTCAGCAGACACTGACGATGATGCACCAGCAGCTAAGCTAGATATTGAAGTTGAATACGACACGATTCTAACTCTTGAGCAATTAGATACTTGGGTAGCTAAGCTAAATCAAGCTGAACTTATCGCAATAGATACCGAAACCACTAGCCTCAACTATATGGAAGCAGAGTTAGTCGGGATCTCGTTTGCGGTTGAAGCCGGTAAAGCCGCTTATCTGCCTTTAAGCCATGATTATGTTGACGCGCCAGAGCAATTAGATAAAGCGCTAATATTTGAGAAACTACAGCCATTACTTGAAGATGAATCGATTAAAAAGGTCGGTCAAAACTTAAAGTATGACATCAGTATTTTTGCTAATGCAGGCATAACGCTGCGCGGCGTGCAATTCGACACCATGCTTGAGTCTTATGTGTTTAACTCTGTCGCTTCTAAGCACAACATGGACGATTTAGCGCTTAAATACCTTGGCCATAAAAATATTAGCTTTGAAGAGATTGCTGGCAAAGGCGCTAAACAGCTTACGTTTAATCAAATTCCATTAGAAACTGCAGCACCTTACGCTGCAGAAGATGCAGATATCACGCTACGCTTACACCAACATTTGTGGTCACGCCTAGAAAAGCATACAGAGCTTGCAAGCGTATTTACTGATATAGAGTTACCACTGGTTAATATTCTGTCTGATATTGAGCGACAAGGCGTATTGATTGATAGCATGCTACTTGGCCAACAAAGCGAAGAGTTAGCGCGTAAGATTGATGACCTAGAACATAAAGCTCATGAGATCGCGGGACAGCCATTTAACTTAAGCTCGCCAAAGCAGTTACAAGAACTGTTCTTTGAAAAACTTGGCTACCCAGTAATCAAGAAAACCCCTAAAGGCGCACCGTCAACAGCAGAAGAAGTGTTAGTTGAATTAGCGCTAGATTATCCGCTGCCTAAGATCATTCTTGAGCACCGCAGTCTAGCTAAGCTTAAGAGCACCTACACAGATAAGCTGCCGTTAATGGTTAACGCTAAAACAGGTCGTGTGCACACTAGCTACCACCAAGCTAACGCGGCAACGGGTCGCTTATCATCAAGCGAGCCTAACCTGCAGAATATCCCAATTCGTACCGAAGAAGGCCGCCGTATTCGTCATGCGTTTATTGCCCCACAAGGTAAAAAAATCCTCGCTGCCGATTACTCACAAATCGAATTAAGAATTATGGCGCACTTGTCGCAAGACAAAGGCCTACTAACTGCGTTTGCTGAAGGTAAAGACATTCACAAAGCTACCGCAGCAGAAGTGTTTGATGTTGATTTCAGTGAAGTCACTACCGATCAGCGTCGTCGCGCTAAAGCGGTTAACTTTGGCCTAATCTACGGTATGTCGGCATTTGGCCTAGCCAAACAACTCGACATTCCAAGAGCCGAAGCACAGAGCTATATCGACACTTACTTTAAACGCTATCCAGGTGTACTTAAGTACATGGAAGAAACGCGCGCTATTGCTGCCGATCTTGGCTATGTTTCTACGCTATTTGGTCGTCGTCTGTATCTACCTGCGATTAAAGATAGAAATGCGATGCGCAGACAAGCAGCTGAGCGTGCGGCAATTAATGCGCCGATGCAGGGCACCGCTGCCGATATTATTAAAAAGGCGATGATCAATATTGCTCAATGGATTGAAACGGAAACAGCCGGTGAAATCACCATGATCATGCAAGTACACGATGAATTGGTATTTGAAGTCGATGCAACTAAGGTTGATACACTACAAGCTAAAGTGTGTGAGCTGATGGCCGCAGCTGCTAACTTAGATGTTGAGCTACTTGCTGAAGCTGGAGTGGGTGATAACTGGGAACAAGCTCACTAGTTACCGATAACGTCAATAAGTTAGCTGACAGCATTGGCTCGTCAGCTAACTCATTTTGAGGTACTTCCCCCAATAAACTTTGCAAGCTAACAATAAATCGATGCTACTAACGCTACTTTCTATAAACCACACGTAAATACTCTACACAGCTCGTAAAAATTGATGTTTTAGACACTTCTGCAGTAAATCTTTCTCGTTACTTATCTATCTAGACAGTTTTCTATATGAAACAAGCGTTCAATCTCAAATTGCTCCACTACAACATAAAACAATCAAACTAGGCATAAATTGTTGATATATAGCTATATAACTGAAATTTTTAGATCAAAGTGTGTATTTTTATTGAACAAACATTGGGATATCCATCACATTATTGTCTGTTTTTTACAAAAACAGTTTTTCATATAGCGGTTAATGGAGTAGTATTCTCTGCGTAGGGTACAGAGGTTAAGATGTTCTATCTTTCAGACCTTTTTTTTACGTTTGCTACTCTGTAGTAAATGGCCAAATTATGGCGCCCCAGTGAATCTAATTCGCTGGGGCTTTTTTTCGTCTGCAAGAAAATTTAGAGTAAATACTTTAAATCGAACAAAATTCGAGTTATGCTGTGTTCATTAAGCGATATCAACATAGTTTGATTGAACTTGAGTCTTGTTGAATTTAGCTTCTCCCCAAAAGAGCTAATTTATGCCGATGGTTTATGCCGTCGGTTTTTTTTTGGCGAAAATTCAGTGTTATTACGCTAAAGGCCAGAAAAAAATCCATAAAAAAACGCCCCCATTTGGGAGCGTCATTTAACAAGCCGTGGCGGATCTATATACCAATAACTCGTTATTTGTTGTCAGATTCGGCTTGAGCCGCAATTGCATCCGCTTCTAGCTGCTGCATTAACCATTCAGGTTTACACCAACTATCAAGAATGCCTAACACTTTGCCTTTACCAATCCCTTTTAATGAAGAGAAAGGCTCAACTTTTACGCCATCTTCAAAATGGCTTAATTTTTTGCGCACTTCGTTAACCATCTTCATTCTAGCGCTTTGACCTAACTTATCAGCCTTGGTCAACAATGCTAAAACAGGAATATGGCTCTGAACTGCCCATTCAATCATTTGCATATCAAGATCTTTAAGTGGATGACGAATATCCATTAAGACCACAACACCGCTTAAGCAATCACGCTTTAGCAGATATTCACCCAGCGCTTCTTGCCACTTTAGCTTTAGTGCTAAAGGAACTTGAGCAAATCCATAACCTGGTAAGTCAACCAAGCGGCGGTGCTTATCTAGTTTAAAAACGTTAATTAACTGCGTACGTCCAGGTGTTTTACTGGTACGGGCAATTTTTTGCTCTGTCAGTAAATTCAGTGCACTTGACTTACCCGCGTTAGAACGACCCGCAAATGCAATCTCCACCCCAACATCGCCAGGGAGGTATTCATTCAAGTGCGCGATGTCTGGCGCACTAATTAAAAACTCTGCTTTACGGAAATCGATACGAGATTCACTCACAATTAACTCCAAAATTTTATCAACTTACTTAGCTAAATATCGAAGAGTTGCTTACATTTTCACAATTTCGTGTAAAATATTACCCCGATCACATAAAATACATTTTATCACGCTTGCGGGTCTTCCTAGTAAGCTCATGACAAATATTTTAATAAGAAGTTGGAACGCCATGAAAAAGTTAGCTCTTGCGCTGTCTGTTTTAGCCACAATATCTGCACCTGCTATGGCAGAAGGAAATGCTGAAGCCGGAAAAACTAAAGCCATCGTTTGCTCTGCTTGTCACGGTGTTGACGGCAACAGCATGATAGACATGTACCCAAAACTTGCAGGTCAACATAGTACATACCTAGAAAAGCAATTACATGATTTCCGCAGTGCAGCACAGACTGGCGGTAAACAGGGTCGTATGGATCCAATCATGGGTGGCATGTCTGTAGCGCTTAGCGATCAAGACATTGCAGACCTAGCTGCATTTTATGCTAGCCAAGAACATAAAGATATCGATGTTAAAGATGTGCCAGAGCTTGGGGCACAACTTTACCGAAATGGTGATGCTACCCGTGGCATTACAGCTTGTATCGCATGTCATGGACCGCAAGGTAACGGTGCGGAGCTTGCTGGCTTCCCTGCAATTAACGGTCAACATGCAAATTATATCAAGATCCAGCTAAATAAGTTCCACGATACAAATCGTAACAACGACTTAAATGGCATGATGCAAGACGTTGCTAAAAAGCTAAACAACGATGACATCGACGCATTATCTAAATATATATCAAGCCTTAAGTAAATATTAGCCTTAACTAAATAGGACGGGAAACCGTCCTTTTTAATAGCATGCCGTTTACGTTTACGTAAACTTCACGCAAAAACCTACTTGACAGAGATCACAGTTCTAGGTTTAAATAGCTCCCGTACCGAGATGAACCCAACTGTTAGTACAAAAAATATTAATAACAACTTACAGATTTTGGTATGTATACATTTAAGATATAAGAATAAATTAACTAAATAATAATAATATTATTGAGACCACTCACTAAAAATAATAAGAGTAGAGATTTCAAATTGAAGTCCAGGTCGTAAGAATTTTAGTAAGGATTTGGTTAGGAAGGCCAAAACGCTATTTAGCATTAAACCTTACATTCAGAGAAACGCGCTCCAATAGGAAGGTGTTTGTAGGATACAAACACAGCAAAGGAAGCTACTAGCTTAGGATGCACTTGCGGGAAGCTTGTTATCACTGGACGATACTTAAAAAAATATACATGGATGGTTACTTAGGCGTCATTGGATGGACGAATAAAAATTGTGATGTGTCTTTAAAGACCATCTACGGAAACTGTTGTCAGGATGGCGACAGGTCTAAAAATAAAGTGTCGGGAAGACCATAAACGATAAGACATGCATGGAAAGCAGACAAAAAATAAGATGGATATTGACCGGGATAGTCACATAGCAAGTATGGATACTTGAAATCAGAATTGGTGCGGATTAGCACTTTTATAGAGGCGACAGATTAATCTGTCGCCTTTTTTTATTTCTCAGTTTTCTATCTTGATTTATACTCAAATTAATTAAGTCATTGGTTTAGCTAATATATGCGTAGATGCCCTCTTTGTCATAGTGATCGTACCGCACGGTTTTTCGCCGACAAAAAGCGCTGCCTATACCATTGCCTGCAATGCCAATTAGTCTTTGCCGACGCCAACTCACACCTGCCTCCCTCTGCTGAGTTGCAAAAATATCGGCTCGCCAATAATAAGCAAAAAGCCCTTGCACGCTTTGTCCTAGACTTGGTCGAACAATGTGAAGATGGCCATACGCCTTTATTGGGGCTCAACTTTGGCCGCACTCTCGATGATAAAACCTTAAGAAAGCTCAATAAAAAAGGTCATCAACTCAATCAATATAACCCTAGCCTTGCTCCTTGGAACCGTGCACTAAAACAAGAATACGATTTCATTTGTTGTTATCGAGTATTTGAACATTTTCGCTTCCCATTTAAAGAGTGGAACTTACTCACTCAGTTACTCAAGCCCGGTGGGTGGATGGCAATTTGCACACCGTTACTGAGTGATCTCAATGCTTTCGGTAAGTGGCACCATAAGAATAACCTGACCCATGTCAGCTTTTATCAACAAGCAACATTCGAGTTTCTAGCAAAGAAAGGCGCTTTTAAGCTATTATTTGCAGCAAACGGTCTCATTCTGGTGCAAAAACCATCAGGATCTGATATAACACGCGACCAAACTTCCGTTGTTGCATAAGCCAAGCAGCTTTTCAGCAATAGAGTCTTTTAAGTTATCGAGATAAGCGATCATGTCCCGTAGTAAGAAAATGCGTAAGAGCAACGATAATGCTCCAAAATTAGCCCCAAGAACCAAGAAGAAAGATCGTGTTCTTGCAGGCAAAAAACAAGTTGCTGGCAATAAAGCGGGAAGTCGTCATAACGCTTCGATGATTGAAAGCCAAGCTAACGGTGGTAAGGCTAAAAGTGCTGATCCACGCCACGGTAGTAAAAAGCCTGTGCAACTCAATATTCATGCTGAAGTGAAAGCTGAGCCAAAACCAAAAGGGCCTAAGCTAACTGATGAGCAGAAACTATTGAAGCTGGAAGAAGATCCAAGACTCAATAGCCTGTTAGACATGCTTGAAGAAGGTAAAAACCTTAACGCTGAAGACCAAAAGTGGCTGAACAAGCAACTCACTCAAATTGAGACGCTGATGGACAAGCTAGGCATCACTGATGAAGAAGATGATGCACCGCAAAGCAAGAAGTCAGTTAACGATGATGACCTATTCGACAAGTTCGAGTCTGGTGCAGATCTGCTAAAAGACTACTTCGACAAAGACTAAATTCTTCTATATAAAACCGATGGCATCTTTATTGATGCCATTTTTTTATCCATAATCGTCACCTGTATCCCACTTCGACCAACTAGGGTTTAGTATGACAACGACCTTCATTATTCTTGGTGCACTTATTATTGTCGCGCTTACGGCGTATGCGACCTACCTCGTGATTCAAGTGCGCAAACAACAGCGACGTAAAATAGAGCAGCAACAACAGCAAGCTGCCGCAGCCAAAGCTAAGTCAGACGAACTACTCGATAATATTCGTTATATTGCCAGCGCAATGTTAGAAGGCCGCTGTGAACTATCGGAAGGCGTAATGCGCATAGCTAAGCTATTTCAATTAGTTGGTATGGCTGAAATGGTTGAAAAACAGTACCCAGCAACCTTTGCGCATTTTGAAATCATCAAAGCTCACCCCATCAAAGAGCAACGTAAAGAATTAGACAAACAACAGCGAATGAAACTCGATTTTGCTCGCATGCGCTCTGAAGGCGAGTTAGAGGCGAAAATTTTAGAAGAAGCTAAGCTTTTGAGTGAATTTACGTCAAGTTCACTACACTAGTGTTAATGCTAGCCTAGTTGTTAGCGCAAAACAGATGCAATCTAGGTCGCAGATATGGCCTATTTTGCTTATATAGGGTGAGTCTGTGCACAAAATCCTCTAAAGACCACAGACATAAACCTCATTTTCAGCGATATTCAGTCATACTTTGCTACCCATATTAAATTTTTACAACATGGATCAAGGTTATTCAACAAATAACCATGCATACTTCACATGTTGCTAAACTATACGCCGGAGGACACGCCTTGAAGCAGCCCACCCCAATTAGTTGGGATCAGTCAATGATCGAAAAGTACAATTATAGCGGTCCACGTTATACTTCTTATCCGACGGCCTTGGAATTCGATGATTCGTTTACCGAGGAAAAACTGCTGACCTCTATTAAGAACAGCAAGAGTGACAAGCTTTCTCTTTATATCCATATTCCTTTCTGCGCCAAGCTTTGTTACTACTGTGGCTGCAATAAAGTTATCACTCGTCACCAGCATAAAGCCGATCAATACATTGAGTATCTAGCGGCAGAAATCGTTAAACGTGCACCGCTGTTTAAAAATTACTTAGTGACCCAAATTCACTGGGGTGGCGGTACACCGACATTCCTAACACCTGAGCAAATTCTAACGCTTTCAGCACTGGTTAAAGCAAACTTTAATGTAGCTGACGTAGGCGAATACTCAATTGAAGTTGATCCTCGTGAAATCGAGCTTTCAATGCTAGACACCCTAAAAGAAGCGGGCTTTAACCGTATCTCTATTGGTGTGCAAGATTTCAATAAAAAGGTGCAAATCGCAGTAAACCGCGAGCAAGACGAGCAGTTTATCTTCGACCTAATGGCACGTGCAAAAGAGCTAGGCTTTGTTTCAACTAACATCGACCTAATCTATGGTTTGCCGCACCAAACACCAGAAACGTTTGCAGAAACGATGCAGCGCGTACTGGACTTAAATCCAGATCGTCTATCAGTGTTTAACTACGCTCACCTGCCATCTCGTTTTGCAGCGCAGCGTAAGATTAAAGATGAAGATTTAGCATCACCTCAGCAAAAACTCGATATGTTGCATCAAACAATCGAAACGCTAACGGGTGCAGGCTACCAGTACATTGGTATGGACCACTTTGCTAAGCCAGATGACGAGCTATCGATTCTACAGAACGAAGGCCGTCTACACCGTAACTTCCAAGGTTACACCACTCAAGAAGAGTGTGACCTATTGGGTCTTGGTGTATCTTCAATCAGCCAGATTGGCGATTGCTACGCCCAGAACCAAAAAGATGTGCGCCCTTACTTCGAGTCAATCGATGCTAACGGCCACGCACTATGGAAAGGTTGCAGCTTAAACCGTGACGACGAAATTCGCCGCGTAGTGATTAAGCAGCTAATCTGCCACTTCGACCTAGATATGGCGAAGATTGAAGAAAAGCTAAACATCAACTTTGAAGAGTACTTCGCAGAAGATCTTAAACTACTGCAAACTTTCATCGATGATAAGCTCGTCGACATTACAGACCGTAAGATCACTATCAGCCCTACAGGCCGTCTATTGATCCGTAATATCTGTATCTGTTTCGACGTTTACTACCGTGAGAAAGCAAGACAACAGCAGTTCTCTCGTGTTATCTAATCAAATTTGATTAGCAAAAAACCGGCATTAGCCGGTTTTTTTATGCCTAAAATCAGCAAAGTGAACCAAAATCTTTAATTACAATTGTATACACTTTGACCGTGATCTTTACATGCCATCACGGCATAATCATCTTGTAAATACCAATCAATATAACTAAAACAATAATGGATGATTCATGAATAAATACCTGCTACCTACCTTGCTAGTCGCCAGCCTTAGTGCTTGCCAAGCACCTAGCACTCAAATCAATGCGGCAGAAACTAACACGACTCAAGCAGTCACTAATTCACAACTGCAAACAGCAATCGACAACGCTTGGCAGCTTTCTCTCGACGCCAGCCCAAGTTTTGCCTACTCAATGGGTGATGCTTCTAAAGCCGGACAGCTACAAGACTTATCACCACAAGCGTTAGCGGCACTCGATCAGCGCAGGCAAACATTACTCGCACAAATAATACAAATTGACCGCAGCAGCCTTAATAAAAACGATAAAATTAACGCACAAATCCTGCAAGACCAAGTTCAAAACCAAGTCGACCAATACCGCTATAATGACCACTTTATGCCACTGTCAGCCGAAAGTGGTTTCCATGCTTATATAGCTTCAATATCTAAAGGCCGCTTTAGCAAAATTGAAGACTACCAAAACTATATCAAGCAGCTACAAGCACTACCGAACTACTTCGATCAGCAAACTTACTGGTTAAAGCAAGGCATAGCACAAGGTATAACCCCGTCTAAAGTCACTCTTCAAGGGTTTGAAACCAGCATTAGCGCCTTTATTGTACCGGTTGAAGACAGCGGCTACTTTGCCCCTTTTACTGAGTACCCAAGCCATTTTACTGATGTAGAAAAAGCCCAATTAACCAAGCAAGGGCGTGAGTTGGTCGCAAATACTGTATTGCCAACCTACCAAGCTTTCTTGGAGTTTATGACCACCGAGTACATACCTAATACCCGTGAAAGCATCGCCTCTTATGATCTACCCGATGGTGAGGATTTTTACGAAAACCGCGTGCGCTACTACACCACGCTTGATATGACTTCAGATGAAGTGCACCAACTTGGCTTACAAGAAGTAAAACGCATTCGCGCAGAGATGCAGCAGATCATCGAGCAAGTCAGTTTTGCAGGTAGCTTTGCTGAATTCCTACACTTTTTACGTACTGACCCACAGTTTTACCCTAAAACCGCAGAAGAGTTACTCAAAGAAGCTGCTTATATCGCTAAAAAAGCCGATGCCATGCTGCCAAAGTATTTTGGTAAGCTACCACGTCAGCCTTATGGTATTGAGCCTGTACCCGCGGAAATAGCACCTAAATACACCACAGGACGTTACTCTGGCTCTAGTCGAGATGATGAGGCTGGTTATTACTGGGTCAATACCTACGCACTCGATAAACGCCCACTTTACGAGATGGAAGCTTTGACGCTACATGAGGCCGTGCCCGGTCACCATCTACAAATTGCACTCAACCAAGAGCTAACCGACTTACCCAACTTTCGCCGTTACAGCTATATCTCGGCATTTGGTGAGGGCTGGGGCTTATACTCAGAATACTTAGGGCTCGAAGCCGGCTTTTACCAAGATCCATACAGTAACTTTGGCCGCCTAACCTATGAGATGTGGCGCGCAGCGCGGCTCGTCGTGGATACTGGTATGCACGCTAAAGGCTGGAGTCGTCAGCAAGCAATCGACTTTATGGCAGGTAATACAGCGCTTTCAATGCACAATGTCACCACCGAAATCGACCGCTACATTAACTGGCCTGGGCAAGCCTTGTCATACAAAATTGGTGAGTTAACAATTAAGCGTTTGCGTGCACAAGCAGAAGCAGAACTGGGTGAGAACTTCGATATTCGCGCCTTCCACGACGCTATTCTAGCCAATGGTTCAGTGCCGATGTCGGTATTAGAGCAGCAGATCAACGATTTTATCGCGACACAAAAGGCTGCAATTTAATCTTGCTGCGATATACGGATAAATATCAGGCCGCGTTAGCGGCCTTTTTATTCACTAGAGTCTGCCCGAGCAAGTTTGCTACACTGCATGCAAGATCACTTAATAGAACCACTCCATGTCGATTGCTACCGAACCCTATATGAACACCACTATTCCAGCTAGCTTCTCATCAGAGCATCACCTGAACAGCCCTGAGCAGAAAGTTTTTTGGCAGCAAGTCACGCAATCGAGCTTTAAAACCCGCGACGATATTTCCCTTGCTTATGCCCGCATCACCCACCCTAATAGCATAGGAACAATTGTGATCAGTAGCGGCCGAGTCGAGTCCTACTTAAAATACAAAGAGCTGATGTTTGATCTGTATGAACAAGGCTACAGTTTATTTGCTGTCGATCATCGTGGTCAGGGGCTATCGGCACGTACCACCTCAAACCCACATCAAGGACATATCGACAAGTTCCAGCGATATGTCGACGATTTTGCCGAATTTATAGACAATGTTATTAAACCACACCCGATGGGAAAATACTTCCTTGTGGGTCATTCTATGGGCGGTGCTATTGGTACTTTATACCTAGAACAGTACCCAAATACCTTTAAAGCAGCGGTATTTTCCGCGCCTATGTACGGTATTAAGCTGCCATTAACCAAAGGTTTTATTCGTGGACTGGCTGCGTTACTCGACAACCATAAACAACCAAATTACATTTTGGGTGGTAAAGATTATCACGCAGCAACGTTTGATAAGAATGACCTTACTAATAGCAAATTACGCTACGAAGATTATCGCGAACTTTATCAGCAAGTCCCGCAGTTACAACTTGGCTCGCCAACCAATCACTGGTTGGTCGAGTCGATTGATGCCGGTGAACAAGCCGTTCAAGCTGCACGTAATAGCAAAATCCCCTTGTTAATCCTGCAAGCTGAAGAAGATACTATTGTTGATAATCGTGCTCAGAAACGCGCGATAAATGGATTATGTCAGCTCACCAAAATTCCTTACGCCCGCCATGAAATCTTTATGGAGCGTGATAAAGCCCGTAATCAGGCATTAACTGCATTACTAACGTTTTTAGCCGAAGCCTAGAGCCTTATAGAGACATAAAAAAGGATAGCGCTTGGCTATCCTTTTCACTCTCTGTACTAAACTGCTTACAGCTAGACAAAGCCCTAATAGACTGCGTTTAACCTAGCTGTCCCGCTACCATTAACTCGCGTGTTTCAGGAATTTCATTGTAAGACAACACATGCAGACCACGAGCAAACGCCAACGCATAACGCGCTAAAATAGGCCGTAACTGCGGTGATACTAATAACAGCGGACTGTGGCCGTGCTCTTTAGCTTGCGCCAATAATTGCGGCATACGCTGCTGTAGTTGCGCCAATAATTGTGGGTCCACCGGAAAGCTATCTAACGAGCCCTTACCTTGTTGCTGTGACTGATTTAATGCCGACATTAAAGTTTGTTCAAGATCCGGTGCTAAAGTCATAACGTTAAGCTTAAGTGTAGCACCTACAATTGAATGTAAAATTGAATTTCGTAACGCGCAACGCACATCTGCCGCGAGTAACACAGGATCTTTACTGTTTTCGCTACAATCAAGCAAAGTGGTTGCAATGGTACGAATATCTTTTAAAGACACTTGCTCTTTTAGCAGTAATCTATACACCTTCAACTGCAATATCGGCGTTAGAGCACTATTGAGCGACTCGGCTAATTTCGGACTCTGCTTCGCTAAACGGTCACTCAAAGACAGCACATCATCATGTTGCAACATATCGGGTAAAGTCTCGCGAATGAGCTTACTCACATGGGTTGCAATCACCGTCGCGTTATCCACCACGGAGTAACCCAAATTAAGAGCCTTAGCTTTATTGTCTTGCTCAATCCATACCGCATCCATTTGGTATGCTGGTTCTTTGGTGATCACGCCATCAATCTCACCAAATACCGGACCACTCTTAATAGCCATCAAGCGATCAGGATCTAACTCAGCAGTTACAACAGGGTTACCCATCAAGCTTATTTGGTAAGCATTAGGCGCCAAAGACAAGTTATCGCGCACTCGCACCTCAGCCAGTAAAAATCCCGCCTGCTCTGACAATGTGCGCCTAATACCGGTTAAACGTTTTTGTAGCTCAGCCCCTTTACTGCGCTCCACCAAATGTACTAAACGATAACCTAAACGCACTTCAATCAAATCCGTGTATGGCAATGCATCCCAGCTAGGTGCCGAGGGCTCGGTTAAGGTCGTCTCACGTTGCTGCGCTATTTCAGCTGCAGCAATTTCAGGCTCTCGCAAACTTTGCTTCCAAGCGACAAAACCCAATAACGCCGCAAAAGATAAGAAAACAAAAGTTGGCATTCCCGGTACAATGCCTAAAATCAGCATTACAATTGCCGATGTCGCTAACGTCTTAGGATTAGCAAGTAATTGTTGTCTAAGTTGCTCCGGCATCTCTTCCGCATCAGATACCCGGGTGACAATAATTGCTGCTGCAGTTGCCAGTAATAAAGACGGGATCTGTGCAACCAAACCATCACCAATGGTAAGCAAGGCGTAAGTCTTAAATGCCTCGCTTGCACTTAAGTCGTGCATAAAGATACCGATGGCTAAACCACCGAGCATATTAATCGCTAAGATCAAAATACCGGCTATCGCATCACCACGCACAAACTTCGAGGCGCCATCCATTGAGCCATAAAAGTCAGCTTCACGAGCCACTTCTTGACGACGATCTCGCGCTTGCTCTTGGGTCAACACGCCCGCGTTCAAGTCAGCATCAATTGCCATCTGTTTGCCGGGTAATGCGTCTAAGGTAAAGCGCGCCGAAACTTCAGAGATGCGCTCTCCCCCCTTGGTGATGACCACAAAGTTGATAATCATTAGGATTAAGAAGATAACGCCACCGACAACATAGTTGCCGCCAATAACCACTTCACCAAAGGCTTGAATGACCTTACCTGCGGCATCGCCCCCTTCATGGCCTTCAATCAATACCACGCGGGTTGAGGCTACGTTCAAGGTAAGTCGTAGCAGGGTTGCTAGTAGCAGGACCGTTGGGAATACCGAGAACTCTAATGGCCGGCGAATCGAGACGCCAACTAGCAGCACCATAACTGCCAAGACGATGTTAAAGGTAAACAGAATGTCGAGTAACCAAGGCGGCAAAGGCAAAATAACCATGGCCAACACCGCCAACAACATGATTGGAATACCTATATAGCTTGGGCTACCAGCAAAAACGCGCGAAAACCATTTCATTAATTCAAATAACCTTTAATCATGTTGTAAGTTTTTAGGAATAAAGAAGTGCGGCAAAGGTTCTGGTTTTGCCTGCATCCCTTGCCTTGCAGCGCGTAGCTGCATCACATAAGTTAGTACGTGAGCAATCGCGACAAATAGCCCGGCTGGGATCTGTTGTTCAATCTGGGTTGAGTAATAAATTGCCCGGGTTAACGGAGGCAGCTCAATCACTTCAATATCGTGGCGCTTTGCAATATCTCGCATATAAAGAGCCAGCTCATCAGTGCCTTTAGCCACCACATATGGCGCATCCGCTTTATCCAAATCATATTTAAGTGCCACTGCGTAATGACTCGGGTTTACCAATAAAACATCAGCCTTGGGAACTGAAATATCAGCTCTTGAGCGGCTCATTCTTTGTTGCATTTGGCGAATTTTGGCTTTTATCTCAGGTTTACCATCTTGTTGTTTATGTTCATCTTTCACCTCTTGCAAAGACATTCTCAGCTCTTTGTGGTGATGCCAATACTGATATGGCACATCAATAAAGGTAATCAACAGTAAACCTAACCCCAAATACAGCATGGCTAAACTGAGCATATCTAGCCCACGCGTAACCGCTTCATCTACAGGTAGTTGACTAATCGCCATTAGCGCTTGAAAGTTTTTCTGTAAAAAGACCCACATAATACCCAACAGCAGCACTATCTTGAGTATCGACTTAACCAACTCGACCAAAGACTTAACCGATGCTATGCGGCCTAAACCTGCAATAGGATCGATTCGGCTATATTTGAAATTGGCATTATTAAAACTAAAAATCAGCCCACCCGGCATCGCTCCTGCAACCATGGCAATGATTGCCACCATTAAAAAGAGTGGTCCAAGAATATTAAGGATCTCTAACAGCGAGTGCGCCATATGCCGCGTCATCATCCCCGGCTCATCTAATTGCGCTTTGGTAAAAGACATATTCATTCGAGTCAGCTCAGCGACTCGCGTAGCTATCCAATCACCGGTCGTAGTCAGCATTAATGAACAGCCAATAATAAGTGCTGAAGCAGCAAGATCTTTTGAGCGTGGTACTTGCCCTTGTTCACGGGCTTTACGTAACTTTTGTGGGGTCGCTTTTTCAGTTTTACTTTGGCCGCTATCTTTATTGCTCATGGCGTACCTCCAATAAACTGGTACATGGCAGATAGCGCATCTAAGCAAAGGTCGCTATAACGGCTAGGCAAACCGCTGAACGAAAAGAAAACACAAAGTAATCCCATCAACATCGACATCGGAAAGCCCAGAGCAAATACATTTAAGGATGGGGCGGCACGGCTTAACACACCAAACGTAAAGTTAACCACTAACATGGCTAAAATCGCCGGCAAAGCCAGCATAAAAGCTGCGGCAAAAATCCATGCAAAACGAGCAATTAGCCCCATTAAAGGTAATTCAAACACCCCCATGCCAATGGGCCACAACCTAAAACTGTCGACTAATACGCCAATCGCCACCAAGTGACCATCGAGAGCCAAGAACAGTAAGGTTCCATAAAGCATAAACCACAAGCCCAAAATGGGGTTACTACCACCACTAGACGGGTCGTTCATGACCGCCATTGAAAGGCCCATTTGCATCGACATCATGGCACCAAAAAGGGTCATTACGTGGATCATAATTGACAGAAATAGTGCCAACATAAAGCCAATTAAAAGCTGTTCAACAGCTAGAATTAGCGCTTGAAAAGAAACAGCATCAACCTGTGGTACAGGCGGTAGTAGCGGAGCAATTAATGCTGAAATACTCATTGCTAAAAGAATACGCACCGTGGAGGGGATATAATTATTACCCAAAAAAGGCATCACCATAAATGCCCCCATTATGCGGCAAAATGGCCACCAGAAAGTTCCGATAAACGCGCTGATCTGCACTGATGTTAACGACAGCAAAGAGAAGCCCTTAGCCTGTAAGCAACAAAACCATTCATCTTAAAAGCGAGCAGCAACAGAGGTTTCCCCTTAGCCAATAAGGTGTGGAATGTTCATAAAGAGGCGATCGAAGAAATCGCAAATCTTCATCAGTAGCCACTCACCCGCAAAAACCACCATCAGTAAGGTAATGATCAGTCGCGGCAAAAAACTCAAAGTTTGTTCGTTAACTTGGGTTGCCGCCTGAAAGACCGCTATCAGTAAACCGACCAATAAACCTGGCACCACCAATACACCAACCATGGCGACGACCAGAAATATCGCTTCAGCAAACATTGCAGTAAGCTCGTTGACATCCATTACTTAACTCCCAAAAACTGCTAGCTCATTTATGCTCACAGCCTATGCCTCAATACCTGTAAGCAAAGCAATCACTGCAGGCCAGTCATTTAGAGCAACCAAGGCTAACATCACACCACCCAGCAACAGGTAAAGTGTGTCAGTAAAAGAGATGTACAGCAGCGCTGTATCGTTGTTATTGAGCTTCATAAGCAAACAATCGCCATTGGTAAAAGATTATCCATAACTGGCTACCAGAGTGCTTACTGTCATCGACCAACCGTCGACTAATACAAACACCATCAGCTTAAATGGAAGAGAAATAATAAGGGGTGACAACATCATCATACCCATAGACATCAAGACACTGGCGACGACCAGATCGATCACCAAAAATGGTAAGAAGATTAAAAAGCCTATCTGAAACGCTGTTTTTAGCTCACTCAATACAAATGCAGGCATCAATACAAAGAAAGGGATCTCTTCGGCTGTAAGTGTTGTAGGTTCATCGGCAATCTTAAGCATCTGCTCCAGGTCAGTTTCACGGGTTTGCGCTAACATAAACTGTCGTAATGGAATTTCAGCGCGAGCAACCGCTTCAGTTAGCTCTATTTGACCTAAGTCATAAGGTAGAAAAGCCTCATCGTAGATAGCTTGCCCTGTTGGGCGCATAATGAAGATAGTCATGACTAATGCGATGCCAATCAGTACCTTATTGGGTGGGCTTTGCTGCAAGCCTAATGCTTGTCGTAAAATAGCCAATACCACAATAATCCGCGTAAAGCTGGTTAGCATCATCAGCAATGCGGGTAGAAAACTTAGCACTGTCATCAGTGCCAAAATTTCTAATTTAACGTTAACAGCTTGGGTTTTATCCCCATCAGCTAATGAAAATAAGGTAAAACCGTCCCCTGCATAAGCAGTAGATGAGAAACTTAGCAATACAAGCAGCAACACTCGCCACATAGTTAGTCAATGGCTCCGGTTAAACTTGTGGCTTCAACCTCAAGTAAACGCACACCATAACGACCATTCACCTCAACCACTTCGCCGCGACCGAGTAAGGCACCATTAACCCGAATATCCAATGGCTCACCAACCATACGATCAAGAGCCACTACATCTCCCTCGCCCATTTGAGTTAGCTCGCCTAAAGACATTTCCACACTAGCAAGCTCCAAAGTCACATGTACCGGTAGCTGCTGAAAGAAAGACATATCCTTAACAGGCTTTGCCGACGCTTTGGTTTCACCAATTGCGGTATCTGCAAAAAAATCGTCATCCAATAAAAAATCATCATCTTGCAAAATACTATTGTCAGCCATTGGGTTGCTCCTCCATTAAAAAGACTTCTTGGGTCAATTTAGCCACTAACTGCCCTTCATGGGTGTGCACTGTGGCGTAAAAAAGTGGACGCTTACCTACCGTCATAGGGCAGCGAGAATGTAAATTCATAGGTAAGATGTCACCCACTGCAAGTCGCTGCAGAGAGGTAACAGGCATGCTTTGATGCCCGAGTTCGACAAGAGTTTTCACCGGAATTTGCTTTAATCTATGGGCTAATTTATCCGCTAAATACGGATCAGCTTGAAAATGGCTTGGTTGTTCTGCCATTAATTCGAGTAAATGTTCAGCCATATAAAAATAAATTGGCGAACCGTGGTGACCTGTAGGAAAACTCAATTCGCAGCAAACTGGCGGAGCAATAGGCGTTTTGCTCATTACCAACTCCAGCTCGAGTTTACTGATATCAATTTCAGTAATTGGCAAGGTTGTAATTGCAGCTGTCATTAGGCGTTTTACCAAACGAAACTCTGATTGGCTCGGCGCACGTAACGGCGAAGCCATCACTGTTGAGTAACAGCCATAATAGCTACTTGCCAACTGATCTAGGATGCATTTATCCATAGACCACCAACCTAATTCAACTCGGTTATAGCTTAGCAAAAACCAAGCATGGTCAAGCTCTGGAACTAAAGGCTCATTGTTAACGCTGAGCGAGATATTAGATACGCCATAATGACCCTGCCTTGTTATTGGCAAAAGCAATTCATTGACCACATCCATCATTAAACGCTGGCATGATTCTAATTGTAATAAAAGTCGGCTACGAGCTAACTTTTCTTTAATTAATACAACTGGCCTAACTTTAATGCCGAGGCTGGATTTAATTAGATTAGCTTTCGCGGTAGTTTTCACCCTAAATTCCTCAACAACATAGCGTCAATATATCGACGCAATAACTAAAAAAGCTATTAAAATGACTAGCGACAAAATATCAACTCAAAAAAACAAAACAAATTAACGTCAAAAAAACCACATTAAATTAATTGAGGATTTAATTAATCATCCTAAACAAAAATTAAGCGCAAATAACAAATTATAAGGCGACCGAATCAAGCAAAAACTTTAACCAAAATTAAATTATTTTATAAATAAATAATAAAAACCATAAAATCAAAGACTTGAAACCATACAGCAAACTAAAAACCACTATAACAGCTAATAAAACAGCCAGTGTCATTATTAGATAATCTGTAATGGATGATGGTTTTAAAACAGTTTTATTGATTCTGCAAGAGTTTTACACATATTAACCAAAAGTATTTACTTAAAATTTGATTTAAATGAAAAATAAAAATAAAAGAGTTTTACATAATTTAATATTACGTGTTTAATTGGCAACCTTAAAAATAGAATTATAAAAAACACAACATCTTCTACATTTAAGGGTTATGACAAATTGAAAGCCTCAGTTTATATATTGCTCTGTCTAAACGTTGTTTTTGTTGCCGTCACTAATAATGCTTTGGCTGTAACAAATAACTATAAAACACATCTAGAAAAAGCCCTATGGGATTTTTCTGGGGATGCTTTTGGCTGTGAAATAACCCATAGAGTGCAAAGTTTCGGCACACTAAAACTCATAGCAAAGCCTGGCGAGGCGATAACGCTAACTTTACAAAGCGACTGGTTAGACCTAAATAATAACCAGAGTCTCGCCTCTGTAATATCTCCAGCGTGGCAGGCCAAAAACAGTCTACAACCTCCAACGACTGTACTTAACTGGCATGGCGTGAGTGCCTCTAGTCAAAAAAATACCGCAGCCTTCTTAGAAGCGTTAGAACAAGGGCTCACTTGGCAAATCGCTATTTCTACAGCCGAAACAAATTATCAAGTGAGTTCTAGCCCTGTCGCCACTCAGAAAGTAGCAAACCAATTTCGTATTTGTCGGCAACAACTTTTACCACAGCCTTTTAGCTACTTGCGCCGTTTAGATTTACGCTTTGCGAGTAACTCCAGCCATCTTTTGGCTTCCCATGAACAAGATTTATATGCGGTCTACCGTTACCTTCAAGCCGATCCAAGTATTAAAGAAATTCTCATCGATGGTCATGCAGACGCATCAGGCGATCACTTAACAAACCTTTTGCTCAGCAAAGAACGGGCTGACGAAGTGATGTCTCGACTCATTGAGCTTGGGGTGCCAATCAGCATGATTCAAGTTCGCCACCACGGTAATAGAGCACCAATAGCCAGCAATAATGATGTTACAGGGCGAGAATTAAATCGTCGTGTCAGCTTGCGCTTGGTTAAGTCAGCCACGAATAAAATGGCCTATCAAGGAGCATCCAAGTGAATCATACGAGTTTAAGATTTATCGATGCACAACTCCCAACATCAAGTGTGGATCTATTAGCCCAACAAGGATTTCACTTATGGCAAGAATCCGATAATACGTGCCCTTGGCTTAGTTTGGTTAACCTATCGGAGTGCAACCTAGACAGTGTTACACGGCAATTGCAGCGCTACCCTGGCAAGCATCAAGTCGCCTTATTGGAACCTGAGCAAACAGAGCTTGCGAGTATGGCCATGCAATCAGGCGTTCAAGATTACTTACTACTACCAATTGATCAAAACCAACTCTGCTCGCTATTACAAAGATTACGCCGTTTAGAGTTACCCAATAATGAGCTTATTTGTGCAGCGCCAGTAAGTAGGCAACTACTCATGCTTGCCCATCGCGCAGCAAGTACTGAAGCAACTGTGCTATTAACTGGCGAAAGCGGAACAGGTAAAGAGCCTTTAGCGAGATATATTCACCGTCACTCTAATCGAGCCGAGCAACCTTTTATCGCGATTAACTGTGCAGCAATTCCGGAAAGCATTTTGGAATCGATTCTTTTTGGTCATGTTAAGGGGGCTTTTACTGGTGCTAATGTTGATCAGGCTGGCAAATTTGAATTAGCCAATAACGGCACGCTTTTACTCGATGAAATCGGCGAAATGCCACTACTCCTGCAGGCAAAATTATTGCGCGTGTTGCAAGAAAGAGAAGTTGAGCGCTTAGGTAGCCATAAATCAGTAAAGCTCAATATTCGCGTTATTGCGGCGACCAACAAAGATCTTCGCCAAGCCGTTAAAGATGGCAGTTTCAGAGAAGACCTTTTCTATCGTTTAGATGTGCTACCAATAAAAATATTACCTTTGCGCCAACGTCGCGAAGACATTCTGCCTATCGCAGAACACTTTCTACAACGTTACAAAATGCTTGCCGCAGATCAGCCTTGTTACTTCAGCGAGCAAGCACGTAACCTGCTTTTATGTCACGACTGGCCTGGAAATGTTCGCGAACTTGAAAACACCATACAACGCGCACTAGTTATGCGCCGCGGCCAAGCGCTGCAAGCAGAAGAACTAGGTTTAGTCACTCAAACAGGTGAGCGTCTATGCGAACCGAATGAGTTAGGGCTTAAAGCCTCAAAACGCCATGCAGAATTTCAATACATTATCGATACATTGAAGCGCAACAATGGCCAGCGTAACCACACCGCAGAGGCACTTGGCATGACCACCAGAGCGTTGCGATACAAGCTAGTGCAAATGAGAGAACAAGGTATTGATATCGATAATATCTTGGCGCAATCAGGTCACGCCGCTTAAACCAGAATCAGATTTTTAAGGATCATCCATGTCAAATGCCAGTATCACTAGCCCTCAGTTACTCATGCAGCAAATGAGTATTCACACTGAAATGGCAAAAGGTGCAATCAAAGTAGGCCCTAACCCACGGGATTTTGGTTTTCAGCCTGCTTCATTTACTGAGTTAATGAAGCAAAAAGTCTCAGCTATTAATGCCGACCAAAACGCTTCATCAGCGCTAGTTCGGGCAGTTGATAGTGGCCAAAGTAGTGACTTAGTCGGGGCGATGGTTGCCTCACAAAAAGCCAGCTTGTCATTTTCAGCCATGATTCAAATTCGAAATCGCTTAGTACAAGCATTCGATGACGTCATGAAAATGCCTATTTGAACCTTATTAACTTCATTACTAATTCGATAACGCTTAACAAGCGATTGGCCTTTTTAAGCTAGGATAACTAAAACATGTCAACCACATTGACTCAAACCAGCCCTGCAATAACAGACGCTTCAGGTAAAAGTGATCACCTTGGCACCCTAAAACAAAAATGGCAGCAATTCAGCTTAGGCGACCGTCATGCAGCAACGCTGGCGATTATGGCCATTGTTGCCGCCTGTGTGATTGTTTTAATGCTTTGGAGTACAGGTCAAGGTTATAGCCCTTTGTATGGTGACCAAGAGAATGTCGAAACCTCACACATTATTGAGGTGTTAGATAGCGAAGGTTTAAGTTATCGACTTGACCCAACAAGTGGTCTAGTACTCGTGCCTGAAGATAAACTAGGTCACGCTAGAATGCTACTCGCCGCTCGTGGCGTAAAAGCTAAAGTTCCATCGGGCATGGAATCTCTCGATGCATCGGCGATTGGTACCAGCCAATTTATGGAGCAAGCCAAATACCGCTACAGCCTTGAAGGCGAGCTGTCGCGCACCATTATGGCGTTAAAGGCGGTAAAAACTGCCCGCGTTCACTTAGCAATCCCAAAGAAAACCCTGTTTATTCGCCAAAAACCTGAGCTACCAACAGCATCAGTCATGCTCGATCTTTATACTGGTCAACACCTAAAAGCTGAGCAAGTCACTTCAATTGCCAACCTTGTTGCCGGTAGCGTAACCGGTATGACATCAGAGCAAGTACAGATTGTCGACCAAGAAGGCAATCACCTAAGCGCCGAGCTCAATGCTAACCAAGACATGACACAAGCTCGTGACAAACAACTGGAATACACCCAAGAGCTAGAGCAGATCTTAATTAACCGAGCTTCGAGCATGTTACTTCCAGTTCTTGGGCAAGATAATTTCCAAGTACAAGTCGCAGCTAAAGTAAGCTTTAACGAAGTTGAAGAAACTCGCGAGTCAGTTGATCCGCAAACGGTTATCAGTCAAGAAAATCAGAGCACTAACCAAAGCAATGGAGACATGGCGCTGGGGATCCCCGGAGCGCTGAGCAATCAACCACCGACAGCCGATCCTGCAGCCAATAACGCCAGCAGCAATCTAAATCAAACCCAAAGTCGTCAGTTTGAAGTTGGCCGCTCGGTTAAACACACCCGCTATCAGCAAATGCAGCTAGAAAGCCTATCGATTGCTGTATTGTTAAATAACCAAGCCGCTGGGGACACTGGCTGGACACAGCCACAGCTAGACCAAATTAGTAATATGGTACAGGGCGCAATCGGTTACACCGCAAACCGTGGCGATCAATTCAGTATCAGCAGCTTTAATTTTGCCCCGGTCAAAGCCGTGGTATATGAGCCGCTTCCTTGGTGGCAAGCTGACAGTTATCAAGCTTACCTACGCTATTTAATCGGCGCGATTTTGGGTCTAGGCATGATCTTTTTTGTACTACGACCATTGGTCCAACACCTTACTCGCACCGTAGAATACGGTAGTCAAGATGCCAACCAAGACTCTGCGATTCCGTTAATGCCACCAGCTGCAGAAGCCAATGAAGCGTTAGCTAATTCACAGCAAGCTGATGCGCTAATGTCACTCGATAACGTCAAAACAACGAACGGTTGGACTAGCACCCTTAGTCTGCCAGAACCTGGTTCACCACTAACGGTGCAGATGGATCATCTGACCTTACTGGCTAACCAAGAACCTGCACGCGTAGCTGAGGTGATATCTCATTGGATCAGTGAGCGCGAAAACGAAAACGAACCGCAGCACCAACAGGCTTAGCCCATAAACATAGGTAATCTACATCGTGAACAACAATGCAATCACACTAAAAATGGACAACCTAGAGCAAGCAGCCATGCTTTTACTTAGCATGGGTGAAGAAGCTGCGGCTCAAGTTATGGCGCACTTAGACAGAAATGATGTTCAACACTTAAGCTATAAAATGGCGCGACTCTCGAGCATTACCCAACATGAAGCTGAAGCCGTTATCGGTCGTTTTTTCAATCGATACCAAGAGCAATCAGGTATTGCCAGAGCGTCTCGTTCATACCTGCAAAAAACTTTAGATCTTGCCCTTGGAGATCGTGTAGCTAAAGGCCTGATTGATACCATTTACGGTGACGAAATCAAAACCTTAGTAAAACGTTTAGAGTGGGTTGACCCACAGTTGCTTGCTCGTGAAATTGCCAATGAACATTGCCAATTACAAGCGGTATTGCTCGGACTACTGCCACCAGAAAATGCTGCTTTAGTTCTGCAAAGCTTACCGGCAGAAGATCAAGACGGCGTATTACTGCGAATAGCTCAACTCGGAGATATTGACCGCGAAGTGGTTAATGAGCTTAAACAATTGGTAGAACGCTGCATGCTAAATGCTATGGACAAAAGCCATACCCAAGTTAGCGGTGTGCGCCAAGTTGCCGACATCCTCAATCGCTTTGACGGCAACCGTGAGCAACTTATGGAGATGCTCAAGCTACATGACAAACAACTCGCGAATAATGTTGCAGACAACATGTTTGACTTCATTATTTTGGGTCGCCAAAAGCCTGAAACCTTGCAAGCGGTCATGGCAGCAGTGCCTGCCGACGTACTTGCTCTCGCGCTAAAAGGCATCGACAACGACTTAAAGCAAGCATTACTTAGCGCGCTACCTAAACGTATGTCATCGGCAATAGAAACCCAAATGGAAGCGATTGGCACAGTACCATTAAGCCAAGCAATTGCGGCTCGTAAAGAGATTATGGAGCTAGCAAAACAGATGATGGATGATGGCGAAATAGAGCTACAACTCTTTGAAGAGCAGGTTGTTGAATAATGAATGACACAGTAAATAAAGCCGATCCACGTTGGCGTTTAGTTGGCCAGCACCCTCGCCGTCACCGTTTTTCACCATTAATTGAAACTGGAGCCCCGAGCGAGACAGAAGGCGCTGGCTGGCAGGACTTTCAACAAGCTTTCGATAAAGGCTATGACGAAGGTGTGCAAAAGGGTCATCAAGCAGGTTTTAGCTCAGGTGAAGAAGAGGGACGTCAGGCTGGCTATGCAACAGGTTTTAACCAAGGTCGTATTGAGGGGCAACAAAAAGGCAAAGATAATGTTGAAGACCAACTCAACAGCTTGATTGCGCCTTTAGGGGCACTGCAAGCGGTACTTGAAGAGGGCCATAATCAGCAAATATTGCAGCAACAGTCGTTAATTCTCGACTTAGTACGCCGAGTATCGTTGCAAGTGATCCGCTGTGAACTCACCTTACAGCCACAACAAATTCTCACACTCATTGAAGAAACCCTAGCAGCACTGCCAGATGATCCTAGCAAGGTTAAAATTCACTTAGAACCAAGCGCCGTTGATAAGCTTAACGAGTTGGCTGCCGACAAGGTTAAGTCTTGGAGCCTAGTGCCAGATGCCAGCATTAGTGCCGGCGGTTGCCGCATCGTAAGTGATACTGCCGATGCTGATGCCTCAGTTGAAACACGCTTAAACCGCTGTATGACGCAAGTGGAGACGCATCTACAACAGATGCCACTAGCAGCTAAAGAACAACACGAGGCCAACGTTGAAGCTTAATGCTGATATCTTAAATTGGCCCAAAATCCCTGTCGCTCAAGTCTATGGTCGCTTAACCAGAGTTAACGGTCTCTTACTTGAAGCCGTGGGCTGTCAACTCGCCACTGGCGACCGTTGCCATATCGAATGCCGAGATAATCATTTAGTTGAAGCCGAAGTCGTCGGGTTTTACAAAGACACCCTTTGCTTAATGCCGATTGAACACGCCAGCGGATTAATGCCCGGTGCGCGGGTGATGCCAATTGAAGGCCGTTACCAGATCCCTTCAGGTATGGGATTGCTTGGCCGAGTACTCGACGGTTTAGGTCAACCTTTAGATGATTTTGGCTGTATCAAACATTTGCCCCAAGTGCCTTTGCAATTTAAAACCACCAACCCGCTCAAACGTAAACCCATTACCGAACCGCTAGATGTAGGTATTCGGGCCATCAATGCCCTACTCCCTGTCGGCCGCGGGCAGCGCTTAGGACTTTTTGCTGGTTCAGGCGTGGGTAAAAGTGTCCTGCTGGGCATGATGACTCGCTTTACAGAGGCCGATATTGTTGTGGTTGGTCTCATTGGTGAACGTGGCCGTGAGGTGAGAGAGTTTATTGAAGAGGCATTAGGTGAAGAGGGACGAAAACGCGCAGTTGTCATTGCAGCCCCAGCTGATACCACGCCCTTAATGCGAATGCGCGCCATGCGCTTATGTCATCAAGTTGCTGCAGGTTACCGCGACCAAGGCAAGCAAGTATTAATGCTGGTTGACTCTTTAACTCGCTACGCTCAAGCGCAGCGTGAAATAGCGCTTAGCTTAGGTGAGCCACCTGCAACCAAAGGCTATCCGCCATCAGCATTTGCTTTGCTACCTAGCTTAGTAGAAATGGCGGGCAACAGTCAGCACCCTAGCGGCACCCTCACCGCCTTTTATACCGTATTAACCGAGGGCGATGATCAGCAAGACCCTATTGCCGATTCTGCCCGAGCAATCTTAGATGGCCATATAGTGCTAAATCGCAAGCTTGCGGAACAAGGTCATTTCCCGGCTATTGATATTGGTGCATCGGTAAGTCGTTTAGCCTCGCAAGTGGCGGCACCGATGACGCTAAAGCAAGGGCAATGGTTCCGTCACCTCAATAGCCGCTATAACGAAGTAAAAGAGCTACTGCCACTTGGTGGCTACCAAGCAGGCCATGATCCAGAAATGGATATGGCTGTTAACGCTTATCCGCAAATGTCTGCATTTTTGCGTCAAGAAACCCGTACTCTAGCCGACCTTCCTCAAAGTCTAAGTGCTTTAGAGTTACTTGTGACTCAAATGGGGTTTTCGTTAACGACCGAGCCGCATAAATGAAGCAGCTACAGCGACTATGCCAACAAGAAGAGAAAAAGCTCAGTCAACTGGGACAGCAGAAAAATAGCGCTCAACAACAAATCAACCGGATTGAGCAGCAAAAGCAACAACTAGGTCAAATGATCAGCGACTACTCAGAGGTTAATAGCCGCTGCGCCTCTGCGATGTTGTTGCAGAATAATGCGCAGATGTGCCAAGTCATCGAACCTATGCTTAAACAATTGACCCGCAAACAGCTATTACTACAACAAGAGCAGCATCGTGTGCATGGTTTATGGCATAAGCAACTTGGGCGTCAACAAAGCATACAGTGGCTTTACAATGAGCGTTTGCAACAAGGTAAACAGTTACAGCAGAAGCAAGAACAAAAACAGTTGGATGACCTAGCGGCGCGTTATGTTCGCAGCTAGTTATAGCCAAAATAGATAATACCGTTTATCAGGTCTTTAACGGTTTTACAGGGTTCGCATTGCACCATAATCAAACTTATTGTCGCCACCTGGATGAAGCAATTGGCTAATCACCTCTTGCTGCGCCACTAACAATTTGCCATTAGCCTCGTTCACCTGCTGACTTTCCTTAACCGTAATCAGTAAGTTTTGCCATAACAGCGTCACTTGACCTGCCGAGGCTGGCGGCATTTTATTGATCAAACTTTGCATGCCACTCGCGTTACCTGCAAAACCTAAAGACTCTAGCATCTGTCGACGTAGATCTGCCTTATACATTAAGTCTTCGCACAAGCTAGATTGCAGCTTGTTATGCAGGTTAAGGCCTCGATTATCACGACACTGCATCAGCTCTCGCTGACGATTCAACAGCTTTTTTAACTGCTTATAGCTTTCGGTATCTTGCTTAATACCACGCACTATCGCCTGTACTAATTCACGCTTACTAGGCACTGCATTATCCATGTTGTTGAACCATAGTTTCCGCAAGTTGCTCTAGATTTAGCTCAAAACTACCATCAATTAATGATTGGCGTATTTGCGCAACTTTACCTAAATCAAAGTCAGGTAACTGTTCTAACTGAGGCTGTGCAGATTCAATAAGACGACAATCGTCACTCACTTCCTGCTGAGGTTTAATGACAGCTGACGCCTCAGCAAGTGGCATGACAGGGGTTTTGCTCTTGCTCATCGCCAATTCAGTATGGATTGTGCTATTTAACTTACTAATTTCCATAACGGTTATCTCAAATTCGCTTACTAAGTAATTAAAGCGACACTTTGGCTTCAATCTGAAATAACTGCGGCATTTTTTTAGCCATGATTTAACCGGCTCACGGCAAATAATTAAAACTGAGTCGCTACACGTCCAGGTGCAAGTGGATAAGCAAAAATGACCTTACCAGAACTCAGGTTTCTAACTCTAATAGCCTCTCCCGCACCACCCGCCTCTAACGCTTCGCCCTGCATCTTGGCATAGAAACCATTACTACTCGCTTCAATAATCACTCGGTCACCAATATTTACCCAGTTAGGTGCCGTGACCTGCACCGCTTTTATGGCTTTATAACGACGAATTTTACGCTGCACTTGCTGACCTACAATCTGTTTTGCATCGGTGATTAAGTCTTTGTCACGTGCTCCCAGCCCAATGCTTTTCCACTCAATATCGGCCGCAGTAATCAACTCACCCCGCTTGAGTACTCGATTAAGTACTGGGATGGTTGCAGTCACAGCGACAGAGGCTCGCACATACAAACTCCAACCAAGTTCCTGACAACTGATCTTGCGCTGAACATTACCAATTGGAATGCCGCTGGCAGCATCGACAGCTAATTTTTTAGGACACAGTGGCAAGCGCTTAGCTCCTGATGGGACTTTAATATTCAGCATAAAGTCGACCTGTTTTAAGCCTGCCTGCTGCTGCCATTGGCGTATTTCAGTACTAAGCAACTGCTGTAGAGCATACTCAATCTGCTCTGGCGTTGTGTGGCTTGTTTGCGCTGCACTAAGCTGCGGAAATAAACAGGAAACAATGAAGAGGAAGTAGGAAATAGAGATTCCGTTACTTGACACCAAATTAAAGCAAACCATTGAAAATCCTAATTTAATAATACTGGCACACTAATTGATTGTTCATGCAGCAATAAATTTGGACATACCATACTAGGAGTCGTAATGGCTATCAACCTCGATGCCGCATTAGGCATTCACCCACACACACTCGACTTTCGCGTTGAGCGCAGCAAAGTCTTGGCAGGTAACTTAGCCAATGCCGAAACTCCTGGCTACAAAGCACGTGATCTCGACTTTAAAAATGTGATGTTGCAGATCAATGCAGGCATGTCTCCAGAGCGTAATTTTCAAGCAAGCTATCGTGTGCCTTACCAAACCTCGGCCGACCAAAATACGGTTGAGCTAGGTAAAGAACAAGCGCGCTACTCACAAAATGCGATGGATTACCAAACCAGCCTGACTTTTCTCAATATGAAGATTTCAGGTTTACGCACAGCAATCGAAGGTCAGTAAACCACTATGTCATTTGCAGAAATCTATCAAATTGCTGGTGCGGGAATGAACGCCCAAACCATTCGTTTAAATACCGTTGCTAGTAACTTAGCTAACGCTGGTGCTGCGGCTGAAAACCCAGACGAGGCCTTTCGCGCCCTGAAACCCGTGTTTTCGACCATTTATCAGCAAACCCAAGAAGGCCAAGTGGCAGGGGCTCATGTTGAAGTTGCGGCAATAGTGCAGTCCGATGCGCCGCTCGACTTACGTTATGAGCCAGACCATCCCTATGCCGATGAACAAGGTTACGTAGCCTACTCCAACGTTAACACCGTAGAAGAAATGGCCGACATGATGGCGGCAAGCCGTTCATTTGAAACCAATGTTGAAATCATGAATCGAGCCCGCTCAATGCAGCAAGGCTTACTGCAACTGGGAGCGAAATAATGAACGTCACTAGCGCAACTAATAACAACACTAATCCTGTTGATGCCATCGTTAACTCTCCGGGTAACGACGCCGCATCCATCAAGAACGAATTTATGACCTTGATGATTGCCCAAATCCAAAACCAAGATCCTACCAACCCAGTTGATGGCACAGAATACGTAACTCAGCTGGCACAGTTTTCTCAGGTAGAGAGCTTGGAGCAGATGCGCGCTAACCAATCGACACAAATGGTGATTATGGAAAACCTTGGCATTGTGCAATCAGCACAACTAGTCGGTAAAGACGCTATGGTGCCAGCCTCAGAGTTCAACATCGAAGAGGAGCCGCTAGAGGGAAAAGTCTTCCTAAATAATGCCGTCGAAGAACTCAATATCGATATCGTCGACGCCAATGGTGAAGTGGTACATACCCTAAATTTAGGTTCACAAGAAGTCGGTGACACACCTTTTACTATCGACCCTAAAGCATTAGGCCTACCTGCTGGCGAATACAGCATTGTTGCTAATACCACTGCGGGTGAAGTAACCAAGAAAGCTGACACATTTGTAAAAGCAGAAATCGAAAAAATTCATTTTATCAGCGCGTCAGGAATGATGATGGCTGAACTAGGTAATGGCCTTGGCACGATTTCCGTGCTGGAAATCTCTGAAGTTTCATAACTAATTTTCAAGGACTTAATTTATGTCGTTCAATATTGCGTTAAGTGGCTTACAAGCAACCACACAAGATCTCAACACCATCAGTAATAATATCGCTAACTCGTCGACAGTCGGGTTTCGTGGTGGTCGCAGTGAGTTTTCAGCGATTTACAATGGCGGCCAAGCCGGTGGCGTAAACGTAATGTCCACCAGCCAAAACTTCAGTAGTAGCGGTAGCTTAACTTACACTGGACGCCAGTTAG
This sequence comes from Shewanella marinintestina, assembly GCF_023283845.1. Classification (GTDB taxonomy): domain Bacteria; phylum Pseudomonadota; class Gammaproteobacteria; order Enterobacterales; family Shewanellaceae; genus Shewanella; species Shewanella marinintestina. The sequence continues at coordinate 18,302 of NZ_JAKILC010000018.1, read as the reverse complement.
ATATGGGCATTCAGGGGGAAGGCTTTTTCGTACTAAGTGGCCAAGATGGCACCACCACTTACGCTAGAGCCGGCATGTTTAACCAAGATGCTAATGGTTTTGTTACCGACCCAGCAGGCAACCGCTTACAAGGTTACTCAGTTAGCGCAGCAGGAAATCTGCAAACAGGTAACGTAGCCGACCTACAAGTACAAGCGGGTTCATTACCAGCAAAAGCCACCAGCGATATTGGCTTGGTTTCAAACTTAGATGCTCGCGTAGAGGCTATAGACCCAGCGGTGACACCTTTCGACTCAGATGACGCTTCAACCTACCACTCATCAAGTACTGTTACGGCTTATGACTCGCTAGGAAAAGAGCATGCATTAACCCAGTATTACGTTAAGACTGACGACAATACTTGGTCTGTGCACTACATGATGGGTGACACCGATGTAACGCCAACAGGTGGTCATGAACTAGAGTTTGACTCAGACGGTATGCTGACTAGCGGCGCAGATATCAGCCTAGATATTACCGACCCGAATATTGTTGGTGGCGCGTCAGATCTCAACCTCGCTCTAAGCTATGACAAGAGTACCCAGTATGCCTCTGATTACAACAACTCTAGCCTTAGCCAAAACGGTTACACCTCTGGTGAGCTAAACGGCATCCGCTTAGATGAAAGCGGTATGCTTTTTGGTACTTACACCAACGGCCAAGAACAACTACAAGGCCAAGTGGTACTGGCTGACTTTAACAATCCTAACGGTTTAACGCCGATCAGTAATAACGCATGGACCGCGACTAATGCCGCTGGGCAGCCAATTATTGGTACGCCAACAACCGGCACCTTAGGCGCAATTGCGGGGGGGTACCTTGAAGGCTCAAACGTCGATACCACCGCTGAGATGGTCAACCTAATGACCGCCCAACGCAACTACCAGTCCAACGCCAAAGTGTTAGACGCTAACTCAACCATGCAGCAAGCCTTGCTGAACGTGATTTAGGCCTAATCCATGGACAGAATGATTTATACCGCAGCCAAGGGTGCCGCCAGAGTCATGGAGGCGCAAGCTATTCGCGCCAACAATTTGGCCAATGCTGACACAACGGGGTTTAAAGCAGACTTAGAGCGCGTTAATGCCATGACTGTAGCCGCAACCGGTAACAGCTTGCAGACCCGCGTGCTAGCGCAAACCCAAAGCAGTGGCTTTAGCCAGCAAAGCGGCGCCATGAACCCAACTGGCAGAATCTTAGATCTGGCGATTAATGACGCAGGTTTATTTGCCGTTATGACTGAAGACGGTGAAGGCTATACCCGCTCAGGTGCGATTCAGCCAGATGAAAATGGCCAATTAACCCTAGATGGTCGCCCTGTTGCCGGAGTTGATGGGCCAATTGTGCTACCAGAGTACCGCGAGCTATTTGTTGGTGAAGATGGCCGACTCAGCATAGTGGCTGACGAAGGTGGCGTGATTGAAGAAGTTGGCCAGCTTAAGCTAGTTAATCCCGATATCAACACGATGAGCAAAGGCTTAGATGGCTTACTTTATACCCAAGACCGCCAACCTTTACCTGTTAATGCCGAGGTGACGGTCAGTAGTGGGTTTCTTGAAGCCAGCAACGTGCAAGCCGTAAGCGAGCTTATTGCTGCAATGGACTTAAGTCGCCAATTTGAAGTGCAAGTCAAACTGATGAAGAGTGCCGAAAAGCTGGCAGAAGCAGGTAACCGCCTGTTACGTGACGCCTAATCTCAGTTTTTGAAGCCTATTTTTAAGGAAATACCGCTATGCAATCAGCTTTATGGGTCAGTAAAACCGGCTTAACCGCCCAAGATACTAAGATGACCACCATTGCCAACAACTTGGCAAACGTAAACACCACCGGCTTTAAACGCGATCGTGTGGCATTTAATGATCTGTTTTATCAAGTGCAGCGCCAACCTGGTGGCCAAGTTGATGAGCAAAACGAACTGCCATCGGGTTTACAGCTAGGTACTGGTACTCGCGTAGTTGGCACGCAAAAGGTATTTACCCCAGGTGACATGCTGACCACTAATCAGCAGTTAGATTTAGCGATTGAAGGCCAAGGCTTTTTCCAAATTGAAGAAGCCAATGGTGAAGTCAGTTTTTCACGTGACGGTCAATTCTACCGTGACAGCGAAGGCTTAATGGTCACCTCTCAAGGCTTACCTTTAGTACCCAATATTGAGATCCCTGAAGACGCTCTAACGGTGACGATTGCCAGCGACGGTGTGGTATCGGCACAAATGGCTGGTCAAGCCGACGCCCAAGAGCTAGGGCAAATTACCTTGGTTAACTTTACCAACCCAGCAGGTCTTGAGGCTCGTGGCAACAACCTTTACCGCGAAACAGGTGCATCAGGCGCCGCCGTTGAAGGCATTGCAGGTGACCAGGCTTTAGGCCAGATCCGCCAAGGCGCACTCGAAGGCGCTAACGTTAACGTTGTTGAAGAGATGGTTGAGATGATCTCAACCCAACGAGCTTATGAGATGAATGCCAAAGTGGTATCAGCGTCAGATGACATGCTCAAGTTCTTAAACCAAGCGCTGTAAACCAGCACGCTATCGACTAACAAATGATGATATTCAACATAGGAGCCCGTATGCAATCTCTTTGGTTAAGCTTAGCAATGGCAATGTTATTGTCTGGCTGTATTGCTCATATTCCAGAAGCAGATACTGCGCCGGGTAAACCTGAGTGGGCTCCACCAGAAATCGATTACAGTCTGCCACCAGCAGAAAATGGCAGTGTTTATCGTCCTGGATTTATGCTGACGTTATTTAAAGATAAACGTGCATTTCGCGAGGGCGACATTCTTACCGTCGCTCTCGACGAAAAGACTTACTCAAGCAAACGTGCCGACACCAAAACCAGTAAAACAGGCGGAATGTCGATTGATGGCCAAGCTACCACGGGTAGTAACGCTATCAGCGGCAACGGCGAAGCAAATATGGGACGCTCGTTCAATGGCACAGGCTCTAGCACTCAGCAAAACCAATTGTCGGGCTCTATTACTGTAACCGTCGCTAAGGTTCTCCCCAACGGTGCACTGCTTATCCGTGGTGAAAAGTGGCTACGCCTCAACCAAGGTGACGAATACCTGCGTCTACTTGGGCTTATTCGCGCCGATGACATTGGTAACGACAACACAATTTCCAGCCAACGTATTGCCGATGCGCGCATAATTTATGGCGGCCAAGGCGCCATTTCAGATAGCAATCGAATGGGTTGGGCGGCGCGATATTTTAACAGCCCATGGTTCCCATTGTGATCAGCCGTTTCCGTGTAAAAGTCAGGATTGTGTTAATGAAAAAAATTGCCCTGTTTATCGCCAGCGTACTGTTGAGCCTATCATCTTTGCTACCCGTCCAAGCTCAGGTACAGCACAGATATTTAATGGATATTGTTGATGTACAAGGGATCCGTGATAACCAACTTGTAGGTTACGGATTAGTCGTTGGCTTAGATGGCACCGGTGACCGTAATCAAGTGCGCTTTACCAGCCAGTCTATCGTCAATATGTTGAAGCAGTTTGGGGTGCAGATTGATGATAAAACCGATCCAAAGTTAAAAAACGTGGCTGCGGTCGCGGTACATGCCACAGTGCCACCATTAGCAAGTCCCGGACAAACATTAGATATCACAGTGTCATCACTCGGTGATGCTAAGAGTTTACGTGGAGGTACGCTACTGATGACACCTATGCGCGCTGTTGATGGCGAAATTTATGCTGTTGCCCAAGGCAATTTAGTGGTTGGCGGCGTCTCGGCGCAAGGTCGAAATGGCAGCTCTATTACCATTAACGTGCCAACCGTAGGCAATATTCCCAACGGCGCCCTACTAGAAGCCGATATGAGCAGTGACTTTAACGATAACGAAAATATCGTGCTTAACCTTATCGATCCCAGCTTTAAAACGGCCCGCAACATTGAGCGTGCAGTCAATGAGTTATTTGGCCCTGACGTTGCTGAAGCAGACAGCAGCGCCAAAGTGATTGTACGTGCGCCAAAATCAAATCGTGAACGCGTGACCTTTATGTCAATGCTTGAAGAACTACAAATTGAACAAGGGCGTAAATCACCACGAGTGGTATTTAACAGCCGCACAGGCACAGTTGTAATGGGCGGTGACGTCGTGGTGCGTAAAGCGGCTGTTAGTCATGGCAACCTTACCGTCACCATAGTTGAAAAAGAATCGGTAAGCCAACCCAATGGTGCCTACTTAGGCCAAGCGCAGGGCGAAACCGTGGTTACTACCGACAGCCAAGTCGATATTGATACAGGCAATGGGCATATGTTTGTCTGGCCAGAAGGCATTGCGCTTAATGATGTGGTGCGTGCAGTCAACAGTTTAGGCGCATCACCTATGGATCTCATGGCCATTTTACAAGCCTTAAATGAAGCCGGTGCGCTTGAAGCTGAATTGGTGGTGATCTAATGAAAATCGACAATAACCATAGTTATCTTAACCAGCTTGATGCCGGCGACTTAATCAAAGCTAACGGCGAGTACGGCGCACTTAAACTAGTTAGTCAGCAGTTTGAAGCACAGTTTTTACAAACCGTATTAAAGCAAATGCGATCAGCTTCTGATGTGATGGCTGATAAAGATAGCCCTCTGTCGTCGCAAAATGACGGTATGTATCGCGACTGGCATGACGCCGAACTTGCAGGCCGTTTAAGCCAGATGCAAAGCACGGGGTTAGCTGAGGTAATGACTAAACAATTATCGGCAGGACTTAAGTCTAGCCCTGAGACGGTCGCCTCTAATAATCAACCAAACAATGGGCCGACAACTCACGCGATGCAACCTGCATTGATACTGCCCTTTATTAGCAAATTACCTGAGTAAATGAACAAGTAATTAACTCATTTACACCACAGATAAGGATTTAACATGAGCATGCTCAATATTGGTATGTCTGGGCTTAATGCCAGTATGGCAGCCTTGACCGTCACCTCAAATAACCTTGCTAGCGCTATGGTTCCGGGTTACTCACGCCAACATGCCATGCTCAGCTCTGTGGGTAACGGCATTTATGGCAGCGGTTCAGGTGCTATGGTTGATGGCGTACGCCGTATTTCAGACCAATACGAAGTCGCGCAGCTGTGGAATACCACCAGTAATTTAAGCTATACCAAAACTCAGTCGAGCTACTTTGGTCAGGTAGAGCAGATCTTCGGTTCTGAGGGCAATAATATTTCAGCAGGGTTAGACCTACTATTTGCCTCGCTCAATTCAGCAATGGAGCAACCAAATGAAATTGCTCATCGCCAAGGCTTTTTAAATGAAGCCAAAGCAATAACCCAGCGCTTCAACTCTATTAGCGAAGGCTTAAACGCACAGGTTTCACAAATCGAAGGGCAGATCCACGCTTCAGCTAAAGAGATTAATGCGCAACTTGCCACCATCGCCAGTTTTAATATGGATATTCAAAAAGCCAAGGCTAGCGGCAATGTACCATTAGCCTTGTTAGATGCTAGAGACGCTGCCGTTGATGACTTATCACTGATTATTGATGTTAAAGTGGTAGAAGATGCCGATGGCATGCTCAATATCTCTTTAGCTCAAGGCCAGCCGTTACTTTCGGGCACCACGGCATCAAAAATTAATGTCAGCCCAGATCCGGCATCTCCACGCTTTAATCAAGTCAGTATTCAGTTTGGCCAATCTAATTTTCCACTAGATGAAACTGCTGGCGGCAGCTTAGGCGCACTCATTGATTATCGTGATAACAGCATGGTCGACTCACTAGCCTTTATTGACGAACTCGCGATGACCATGGCCGATGAATTTAATAATGTTTTAGCAGCCGGTACCGATTTAAATGGTAATACGCCAACCACGCCACTATTTAGTTATGACCCAACCAACCCAGCGGGCAGTTTAACCCTAAGTACAGGTTTTAGTGCCGACATGCTGGCATTTGGTAAAGATGGCAGTCCAGGTGACAACAGCAATCTAAAAGATCTTGTCGAACTCGCGAACAAGAACATCTCATTTAGCTCTATGGGCGTAGATGCCACCATGGGCGATGCCTTCGCCAGTAAAATTGGTGAGCTCGGCTCCGCCTCACGCCAAGCTAAAATGAGCCAAGATACTGCCGAAAAGTTGCAGTTAGAGGCGCAAACTCAATGGGCAAGCACCAGCGGTGTCAATGTTGATGAAGAGGGGGCCAACTTAATTATGTATCAGCAAGCATATCAAGCTAATGCCAAAGTCATCGCGACTGCAGACCAGTTATTTCAAACCATTTTAAACAGTATTTAAGGACATTTGTATGCGCGTTAGTATGATGAATCTTTACAGCAACAATTTACACAGCCTACAAAAGTCGACGTTTGATATCTCTAAGCTCAATGAAATGATGTCGACGGGCAAATCCATTTTACGTCCGTCAGATGATCCTATTGGCTCAGTTAAAGTCATTGGCAGCCAAAGAGACATGGCCGCCACCAATCAATACCTTGAAAATACCGAGTCTTTGTCGACTAGCTTTGACCGCTCAGAAACCTATATGTCGAGCATGGTTGAGCTTCAAGGTCGTATGCGCGAAATCACCATTTCAGCAAGTAACGGTAGCCTATCGCCAGAAGACAGATCCGCTTATGCCGCTGAAATGAACGAATTGCTGGAAACCTTTGTAGATACGGTCAATGCCAAAGATGAAGCCGGTAACTACCTATTTTCAGGCAACAAAACAGACACAGCGCCAATAGGTAAAGATGCCGACGGTAATTACGTTTACCAAGGCGATAGCAACACCCGAGAAGTACAAACCTCAGGTTCATCTTGGATGACCGCCAATAGCACCGCGGCTGATTTTTTATTCTCCAATGCCAGCGCAGATATCCTCAATCAGACTAAAGATTTTATTGCAGCGCTAGAAGATCCTGCACTCGCTCCAGGTGATGCTGCGTTTGACCAAGTAGCCATTGATATGCAAACCAGCTTAGATGACAGCCTTAACAGTATTAGCTCTGCCATTACAGACATTGGCGGCAAGCAAAATACTCTGAGCTTAGTGCAGTCTTCCCATGAAGAACGAGTGCTATTTAATAAAGAGGTTATTGGTGAAACTGAAGGCTTAGACTATGCCCAGGCAACGGCAGAGTTCAATGTTAAGCTGACAGCATTAAAAGTGACTCAGCAAACCTTTGTGCAAGTATCGCAACTATCACTGTTTAACCACCTGTAGATAACATTCAATTATTTAAGTTAAAGAAAATTCGATGCTAAATGGAATTTCAGACTCTCTTCATGTCCAACAGCGTAACCCTAGGGTTGCGCCAACGACGGTTGCCTCTCCATTACTGCCTGAGCGCAACAATAACCAAGCTGCGACTATTCCCAGCCATCGATTAGAAAGCTATAACAAGTGGGCTAAGGTCACTCAAGGACAACATAAAATCAGTGCACAACAAGTTGCTGAACAAGGATTGCAGCAGGCAAAAAACTTATTAAAGCAGCTAAATAACCAAGGGCAGCAAGCTTTAAAAGCTAGCGTAGACAGTGAATTTATTGGTCGCGCCCAGCAATTGCAACAACGATTATCTCAGCTAGATATTCGCTATTTAGATGCCCCGCTAATCGATCACCAGCTCAATCTTATTTCAGCCAATCGGCCAGCAGCAATGCATAGTTTTAGCTTAAAATCGGTAGATCTTACGAGTCCTAAACCCCGTGACGAAATTGTTCAAATTCAATTAGGAAAAGACTCAACCCAAGTGCTTTTGCCTGCCAATGCTCAAGCACATGAATTAACGGCAAAGCTCAAACAAGGGTTTGCCGCACTTGATATTGAGGTGCAGCAATCAACTGACAATCGGACAATATTTAAAAGTCACCCCCAGCAATGGCAACAAATTAAGGTTGGAATATTGATGACCGGGCAAGGGCAGCGTCTGCCTGCAGGCGATATAAGAACCATAAAAGTGCAACCCGAACTCAGCTGGCAAGATCCACAGCAATGGCGCTTCAATAGCCACGAAGAAATTAAGCAATCACTCGCTAAAGTGGCTAAGTCAGCCCATAAAGTCGATACGCAATTAAAAGAGCTACAAACCAGCCAGCTACATATTCAGCAACAGCTGCACAAAGCCAATAAGCTAAAAGATGTGGGGCTAAATATAGACTCAACTTTAAATGATCTAGCAAACCTTATGCAGCCATCGCCTTTTAAACTGAAAATAAACTCCCTGATGGCACAAGCTAACCTCACCCGGCCACATGTGTCTTCTTTATTGGCTTAAATATCAATTGAGCTCGGCGTCATCCTTAATGGTGACGCCTTATTTTTTAGCGCTATATTGCTAAGCGAGTAAAGTTAAAATTGCCGCCAAATCATCAAACTTCGACTGCTTCAATATCCCAGTAACATACTGACTATAGTTAGCCTTATGTTGGCGATTGGTATGGTAAACCTGAAAACACATTATAATATCGTGCTCAGACAAGCCTTGGTGATAAGCCGCCATCACCGCTAAATAACAGCGCAACATAAATAGATCTGTCAGCATCACCCGAAAAGCCTCTGAAGGCGTTAATGCATCAACTTGTGGAAACTGCATATGGTAGAAATAGTAAAGTAAGTAACGGCTAAACAATGCTTCATGGCCAACAAGCGCGGGTAACGCAACATCCTGCCAAGCTTGGTTAATACTGGCCATGCTGATGTTTTTCTTGTCATCCGCTAACGCGCAAATCGCTTTATTTATCAATTCAAATCGGCTGCGGCCACGTCTTACTTTATTGGTGTTGAGCCATAATTGAATCGAGGTAAACGCATTCATTTGATGAATGTCAGTATCTTGATTAAAGCCGTCAAAATGCTGCTTAAGCTGGCCGTTCTCACTTAGGATAACCAACTGTTGAAACATATCGTCAATAGCGCTGCTTTTTAGTTCTTGATTAGCCACCCGATCTGTCGTCTTCATCAAAATACCAATCGCGGTCAAACCCAACTCTAGTGGCTGACCAGGCTTTAACAGTAACTGAATTGAATAGTCGTAAGCCTTTTCAGCCCAAAGTGGCGCGGACTTAAGGCGTTTATCATGATGAAACTCACGCTGTTCAAACAGAAATGGATCAGGCCTAAACAAGACATTACGTGCCGCTTCAGGGCAAGATAGAGATAGACTTTCATAACGATCATTGCCACGCATGTGTGCCATTCGAGGGTAGGTTTTGCAGGTATTACTCAGGAGGGATTCACCCGCTTTAGCATGGATCTGGCATAGATTGTTGTCATCTAAAAACCCACAAGCACCATTTTCATTGAGCACAGCCTGCGCCCAAACCCCTTCACTTTTCTTTACTTTTTTAAGTGCCGTTTGGGCTAATTCTTTCAGTTCTTTATGAGCTAATGTTTTTTTATAGCTTTGTTTATCAATATGAATATTCCAGCCATAACAGCAGCTATCTTCACATTCGCTGCCGATACAATTGAAGTGGGTGACAAATTGAGGTCTAACAAGTGAGTGCTTCATTATCGTTCGCTATGATTAAGCCTAAATATGCTTATCTATAGCGACAAAAAGCCAATTTTTCTAAAACTTTGCTTTTTTTAATCTAATTTTTGTAAATTATTTAAATATTAAAATCATAGGCTTAACCATATTTTTTAAAAAGATTTTCAGCCCTGCTTTCAGTTTTCGATTTAGGCGTCGTTTTAAGTTTATAGACAACAAATAACCCGTTAAAACTCAAAGGAATATCCTATGTTATCTGTAATGACTAATAACGCGTCAAACATCGCTCAAAATGCTGTCACTAAAAATAACGACCTTCTTGGCAACGCTATGGAGCGCCTATCAACAGGTCTTCGTATCAACAGCGCTGCTGATGATGCAGCGGGTCTACAGATTGCGACTCGCCTAAATGCTAACGTAACAGGTATGGAAACTGCTAATCGTAACGTTTCAGATGCAACGTCAATGCTACAAACTGCTGACGGCGCACTAGATGAGCTAAACAATATTGCTTCTCGCCAAAAAGAACTAGCAACTCAAGCAGCTAACGGCGTGAACTCTGCTGAAGACATTAAAGCGCTTGGTGCTGAATACAAAGAACTTAACGCTGAAGCTAACCGTATTATCGACAGCACGGAATACGGCGGAAACAAGCTATTCACTTCTTTAGATGCGGGTGTAGGCTTCCAAATTGGTGCTTCTAACACAGCTTCTGAGCAGTTAACTGTAACAACTAAAGTCGCTGACGTTAAAGCGCTATTTGTTGGTGATATTACTGACTCTGCGACAGCAAAAGCTCAAATCGACAACGTTGATGCAATCATTGATGCTGTTGGTACAGAACGTTCTAACTTAGGTGCGAGTATCAACCGTCTAGGTCACACGGCATCTAACCTAACTAACGTTACCGAAAACACTAAAGCTGCTGCTGGTCGTATCATGGACACTGACTTTGCTGTTGAAACTGCTGCGATGACTAAGAACCAGCTACTGGTTCAAGCAGGTACAAACATTCTGTCTTCTTCAAACCAAAACACTGGTTTGGTTATGGGTCTATTGGGCTAATCTTCCTCCCTTTTATCCCGACCTCAAAAAGAGCCTTAGGGCTCTTTTTTATTGATAAAAAATCCCGCTTTCGCTTCAGCCTCCCTCTGCAAATGTCGCCTTATATCAGATAAGGGTTTGCAATAAATCAACCAATTTCAATAACGGAAGTCCTACTTCCCTTCATGCCATGGGAAACGGAAAAACCCAGGTCATAGCAAGCACACACCAAGAGCACAACCCTATAAAAACAACCACTTAAATATATGGCACAAAGGTTGCCATTAATAGACGAATTGGAGAGATCAAATGATATCAGGTATGGGTGGCGCCACATTCGCCGAACAACTTATTGCCGCTGAGCGTATGGGCAAAGATCAGATATTTGAAAGCAACAAGACCAAGTACGAATCACAACTTGATGCTTATAAGATCCTTGAACGCAGTCTAGATAAAATGACCAGTAATCTTGAAAAGATTAACGGTGATGCCTTTGAGAGCAAAACCTCATCAATCAGCGATGACAATGCCAGCATCACGGTCGAAAGTGGCGCACCAGCGGGTAACTATGACCTGCACGTACAGCAACTTGCGCAAGCACACCAACTGACTAAAAATTTCGCTAGTGAAGATACTTTAATTCCAACAACAGGTGTACTTGAAATCCAACTTGGCGGTAAAAGTGTAAGCCTAGATATGGCAGTGCTCAATCCCGATGGCACAGCTACCGTCAAAGATCTCACCAGCATGATCAACGAGCATCCAGACAACCCAGGAGTTCAAGCTTCTTTGGTACGCACTGGTGGCCAAGTTGAGCTTATGCTTTCTTCGAAGGAATCTGGCGCAGCAAACAATATCAATGTCACTATGAATGGTGCCGATTGGGGCATGACTGAACGCCGCGCAGCACAAGATGCCATGGTCAATCTAAATGGTATCGATATCACTAGTAGCAGCAACAATTTAGCCAATGTTATCGACGGCGTATCAATCGAGCTTAATAAAGCCCATACCGCTGGTGAAAGTAGCAGTATTAGAATCGAATCAGATACCGACGCCAGTGAGAAAGCCGTAGAGGACTTTGTCGATATCTTTAACGATTTAATGGATGAGATTAACAAGTTGACTCGCTCAATGGGCAGTCAGGAGTTAGATGATCTCAACAAAGAAAACGAAGATAAAGATAGCGATACCGATGACAAAGATGAAGACGATAAAGATGACGACTTTAACTCTTCAATTACCGAAGACCAATTAGGCGTACTTAAGGGCGATTCAAGCATCAGAATGCTGCAACAAGGTATGCGCAACGCCATATTTGATAGCGCTCCTAACGGCATGCGTTTATCGGATATTGGCGTTGAAATGGGCCGTGACGGCAAGCTTGATATTGATTCAAACAAGCTATCAAAAGCACTAAAAGATGATCCTGATGCGATACAAGCCATGTTTACCGACAGTGGTAGCTATATCGATAGACTCGACACCCTAATTGACCCTTTCACCAAATTCCAAGGCTCGATGGATCTCAAAAAAGACAATCTTGAAAAGCAGATTGAACGTGTTGAAACCAGCATGGATAACCACGATCGCCAAATGGAACAAAGATACCAAATTTACCTTTCACAGTTTACCGCAATGGAAAACACCATTAACCAACTTAACTCAGCCAGTGCGCTGTTTTATTAAGGAATTCTAGCAAAATGTTAAACGAGCACGATCCTTTTAATGCTTATAAGCAAACCTCTATTAATGCTAGAGCTGCGGCTGCAAACCCACATGAAATGGTGCGTATGTTGCTTGATGGTCTACTAGAAGAGATCGAACGCGCTGCAGGTTTTATGCAAAGAAAAAGCTATGAGGATAAAGGTCAAAGCATCAATAAGTGCCTAAATATCGTTCACGGTTTGGATTCAATGTTGGATATCGAAAATGGTGGTGAAGTCGCGACAAAACTGAATCAGCTTTATGACTACTGCAGTCGCCAATTAGTCGTTGCTAGTGTTGAAAACAGCACTAGTGCACTCACTCCTATAACCAAGGTGATTACCGATGTCAGATCTGGATGGTCCAATCTCAATTGAGCAATGGCAACGGTTTGAAAAAGCCCTGCAGTTTCACGCTCAAGCACAGGATTGGGAAAAATTGGCAATAGTAAATCAAAAAATGATTAATGCACTGATAAAAGCGGGTAAGCCTACTTGCCGATCACAGCTAGTTGCACGCCAGTCTCTCGCAAATACTCATCAGGCTATAGTGCAGCAATTGCAACAAGCACAAGGCCAATTAAAGCAAGAGATGGATATTTTTAAGCAGCAACAAGATGGCCTTGCTGCTTATCAATTTACCTGCGCAAGCGGTGGGGTTAATTATGAATAACTCAGTATTAATCAATACTACGCCCACTACTAACCCCTTGACTAACGGCCAGATAAAGCCTGCATCATCGGTGACAAGTTATGACAATGCTGACACTGAAAGCGTTAACGAAGCTGTGCCTTTCGCATTGGCTCAACCGCAGACAATCTTGCCTCCAGATAGCATGAATAGACTAGCGAATACGACTTATACATCTGAAAGTTCTGTTATAAACACCCAAATAACTACATTAGGTTTAGTCGCTAACAACGCCATTTATAGCCAAAATAATGCCAGCCAAATAGATGTTTTAGGTGATATTCAAAATAGAATAAATCAAGTTTTTCTAGGTAAACAACTTACATCAGTAACGGCAAATAGCGTCACTTCACATCTCCAAAAATCGCCTGAAAATATAAATTCAAATCTAGAAAAAAGCCTTACAAACACCCAAAACACGATTAGCTTTAATAATGCAAACCTAGTTAAACAATCTAACACTTTAAACTTAGATTTAGGGTTAACAAAAACGCTGAATAACACGGCTATATCGCATATGTCTGCGCTACAAACGTCATTCAATGGACAACAGCTAGATGCGACTAATCTAGATGGCCTTGATTCAATGACTAATCAGTTAATTAGTACCAATACCCGCTCACAAAGCGCTATTGCACAGTGGGGACCAGTATCTGTAACTCAGTCGGCACCGCTACTACAGCAAGCTCACGATATGCTTTCGCCCCTAAGAGAACAGATTCGTTTTCAAATAGATCAGCAGATAAAGCAAGCCGAGATCCGTTTAGATCCACCAGAACTAGGCAAAATTGAACTCAACGTACGCTTAGATGGTGATCGCCTACATATTCAAATGCATGCCGCCAACTCAGTCATTCGTGATGCAATGTTAGCTGGCCTCGACAGGTTACGTAGCGATTTAGCTAATGATCATGGCGGCTTAATTGATGTTGATGTGAGTCAAGGCGAGTCGCAAAACAAACAGCAGCAAGACCCAAACCAACCTGTTATCTCAATTGCAGGAATGCATGAATCAGCTGCAGAGAGAACTGTTCCCCCTCAACAAGACTACGTTGATTTGCTTGCATAATTAAGGACTAAAACTATGGCATTAACTAAAAAAATCACTATTTCTGCCTTACTTCTAGGCTGGACAGCCGCTTCATTTTGGCTTGGAGCACAGTCTCCACAACTGCTTAATAAAGACTTGTTTGCTACAGAGAAAACTCCCCCAACAGCACAATTTTACCCATTAGAAAAGTTCGTTATCTCTATTCCTGGTGACGAATACCCTCATTACCTATTGCTCGAAATGGCTTTCAAAAGTCGCTCTGCGAACGTAGCTCACACCATTGAGCAAGCAGATCCAGTTATTAGAAATTCATTAATGAAGATGTTTTCCAACAAGCACTTTAACGAGCTAAATAACGCTAAACAATTTGAATCGTTACAAACAGAGGCACACAACTTACTGTCGGTTGTGCTGGCTAAAAATGACTTCGCCATTGAATTAGATGAAGTCTTATTCACTCGTATGGTTATTCAATAAAGGTCTTTGCAATGAATACAGCCCAATCTGCGTACCAAGAAGTAAGTGAAGATCCTGCGGTAAGACGACTTTCTGAAGGCCAGGTTATGACGCAATACTTACCCTTAGTAAAACGTTCAGTATCCCAACTAAGAAGCCATTGTGGTTCAGTTTTAGCTATCGAGGATATGGAGCAGATTGGTTTAATGGCACTGCTCGAGTCTGCGAGACGCTACCCTGGAGAATATGATAACGGCTTTATTTCTTTTGCTGGTCAAAGGATACGAGGCGCAATTTTGGATGAGCTACGCCGTCAAGATTGGCGCCCAAGGCCTGTAAGACAGCAAGCCCATGAGCTAAATGACATGATTAGAAAGCTGACTCGTCAGCTAGAGCGTGAGCCTAGCGACAAAGAAATTGCCGCGGCTATGTCTCTTAGCCCTATTGAATACCGCGAGCGCCTATTTGCTTCACAATCAGAATCCATGCATAGCTTAGATGAACTAATTAGTGATGGACGCCACTTTGTTGATAGCAATGATGTATTGGAGCAATTTTCAGCAAAAGAATATTTATTCCAGGCAATTTCAAAATTAAACAAAAGAGAACAGGTGATCCTGTCGCTTTACTATCAACATGAACTTAATTTAAAAGAAATTGCCGCAACATTAGGTCTGACAGAAACTCGGATTTGCCAACTGCATAAACAAGCTGTTAAGCAACTTCACAACGTCTACCACCAATGGGAACGGTAATCAGGTGAGATAGAATGAGTAAACTGTTAGGGCTAGTAATCATAATGTTTTCAGTGTTTGGAGGCTATATTTGGGCTGGAGGAGCATTGGTCTCTTTATGGCAGCCAGCTGAAATACTGATCATTTTTGGCGCAGGTATTGGCGCTCTAGTGATAGCAAATCCTAAACCAGTCCTGATAGAAATGGTTGAGCAACTTAAAGAGTTGTTTCGTGTTGAACAAGAAGATCCTGAGCTTTATCCTCAGCTTTTTGGCCTAATGGGCATGCTAATGTCTCAAATACAGGCACAAGGATTACGCATTCTTGATGACCACATTGAGAACCCTAACGAAAGCTCATTGTTTCTAATGTATCCCGCGGTATTAGAACATCCCAATGTACTTAGCTTCCTTATCGATAACCTAAGATTACAATCTATCGGTAAAATCTCACCTCATGACTTAGAGCATATTCTAGAAGAAGAGATCCACCGTATCGAAGAAGATAGAATGCGTCCATCTCATGCTCTAAGTAAAACAGCAGAAGCTATGCCAGGCTTTGGTATTCTAGCTGCAGTAATGGGGATTATTATTACCATGTCTAACATAGACGGCCCCATAACCATGATTGGTGTAAAGGTTGCTGCTGCATTAGTGGGCACATTTATTGGTATCTTTGCCTGCTACTGTTTATTCGACCCTCTTTCTAAAGCACTTGAGCATTTGGTAGAAAGAAAGTCCGCTCAAATGCGTTGTGTCGCAGCAGCCCTAACCGCATTTGCCAAAGGCAAACCGCCGATGCAAGCCATAGATGCCGGACGCAAACAGATCCAAAGTGAAAATCGCCCTAGTTTTATTGAGCTTGAACGTTGGATGGCGGAGCAAAAAAGCTAATGTTAATCAGACCCGAGCCAGTTATCATTCGCCGAAAAAAACGCACTAAAACTAAGTCAACCCACGGTGGCGCTTGGAAGGTTGCTTTCGCTGATTTCACATTAGCCATGATGGCGCTCTTTATGGTGCTATGGATAATGCAGATTGCTGATCAGCAAGAAAGAACCATGATTGTGCAGTACTTAAACGGCGACCTTTACGATAACGGCTCGATTAATCCCTTTGATTTAGGCGGCGCACCTTCAATGTTGGATTTCAACGGCAACTTAGGTATTCAGCAAGCCGTGCTGCCAGCAACCTCAACAGGTGTAGATAAAAGTGGCCCAGCCATGCATAACCGTATTCCTTTTGGCGAGGAAAATGCTAAAGCCGGTAGAGGTCCTAAACTAAACGCTTTAGTGCCGGGAAAATTTGAAACCCAAGCACAACTAGAGTTTCTTGCACGAGAAATCGATAATGTCATTCGTGATGTAAGTATGGGGGCTAATGTCGAACTGCAAGTAGTACCGCAAGGCGTACGTATATTAATGCATGATAATATACATCAATTTATGTTTACTCGTGGCAGCTCAGAGATGATGCCATACTTTGAAGATCTATTAATGGCATTAGGCCCATTATTAAGCCAAGTAGAAAACAAAATAACCATTTCAGGCCACACAGACTCTAGTCCTTATGCAGGTAAAAGCTTTACCAACTGGGAGCTCTCAAGTAAACGTGCACTTTTAGCAAGAAGGGTATTAGAATACGGCGGAATTAATCGCAACCAAGTCATTCAAGTAACAGGCATGGCTGATCAAGTACCTTATATTGCCGAAGATCCAGCTGCCGCAGCAAACCGCCGTATAGAAGTATTAGTAATGACCTCAGCTGCAGAAAACCAACTTAAGCAGATGATGGGGTTAACCGTTGAAGACAGCGCTGCAAAAAGTGTACTAAAACAGGCAAAGCAGGTAGCAGAAGCCAATCAAACTCGGGTTCGATACCCACAATCATGGACGACTAATAACGACTCGCAATAAGTTTATCTCAGACTCACCTCATCAGTAACAAACTTTAAATCGGCTACTTTCGATTTAATTGCTAAACAACCAGGGTATTTAGTGAAATATAAGGAGATCACAATGCCTGCTTCATATATACGTAAAGGACCTGACTTTCTGCAGAAACTTTTTCTATATTTGATTTTATTCGACTGGGTTGTATTGCTTTACCTATTTGTAGAAATAAAGAGTATGTCTTTTCGTCATGGCGCTATTACGTCAGTGATGGTGGTCATCTTTAATCTTATTCTAGTCAACCTATGTTTCAAGCGTGCCCGCAGGGCAGAAGACAGTTACCAAATTTATCCCGTGATAATGGGCGCATTAATGTCCTTCGTTATCATCGCCTACTTCTTTTTCTTCTAGTACTACAGCTTCAGTGTCCGTTGCCCTTAACGGACACAAGCTTGCCAAATCCCTGTAAGAGCGATTAAACAACACAATGCCAGCCCCGTTGCGGTTTCTAAAACCAAAATATTTTTCATCCCTATGCTTTGTCCCAATTTCCTGACAGGAATTTAAATCTTAGTTTTACAGATATATATCAGCCTTTCAAAACTCAGCGAATCATATTGAAATTCCGACTAAGGTATCGATAAATCAGTAACTAGAAACCAACTGTGCCTTTGAGGGGTTAGAAGGCTCAAAGTACTTTGCAATCTTGCAGCGCATCGGGAGGATTTAAATAAGAATAATGATTTATATCTATATAACAGATTCATAGTCTATAAAAAAATCCGAACGTATTTATCTCGCTGTAACTCCCCCGCTAGAAATGCTCTACGACTCTGGTGAGTGTATCAACTATCTAGGAGTACACACTCCCTTTATAGCGAGTCGCGGAAGTAAACATATAGGTCTTTTGGATATGGATATACAGCGATTGAATGCCTTGAAGTCTGAATTTCCTGCAGGTCAAAAGCTCTCCGCGTTCACCCCTTGCATTAAGCTTCATTTGATAAGCACAAGGGCCTCACCCTACTCCACATGGGTACTGAACCTCACTACGTTCGGGCTTTTTATTCCCCCATGTCCGAGTGGCCATCTTTCCAGACAAAAACGAAAAAAGCCCGTTGCATTAGCAACGGGCTTTATCGTTATTTGGCGCCTGGAAATGACCTACTCTCACATGGGGAGACCCCACACTACCATCGGCGATATTGCGTTTCACTTCTGAGTTCGGAATGGATTCAGGTGGTGCCACAACTCT
>NZ_JAKILC010000017.1 GCF_023283845.1 Shewanella marinintestina | reverse complement strand
AATGCCTGCAGTGTACTTAATGTTTGGAATGCCTGCAGTGTACTTAATGTTTGGAATGCCTGCAGTGTACTTAATGTTTGGAATGCCTGCAGTGTACTTAATGTTTGGAATACCGGCTGTGTACTTAATGTTTGGAATGCCCGCGGTGTACTTAATATTTGGAATGCCCGCGGTGTACTTAATATTTGGAATGCCTGCGGTGTACTTAATGTTTGGAATGCCTGCGGTGTACTTAATGTTTGGAATGCCGGCTGTGTACTTAATGTTTGGAATACCGGCGGTGTACTTAATGTTTGGAATGCCTGCGGTGTACTTAATGTTTGGAATACCCGCGGTGTACTTTATATTTGGAATACCTACATAAAGGCTTTCGCTTATACCTTCATAGATCTTAGAGCTTTTAAAATTTAAATTTTCTAAAGTGTGTTGTGATGCTATAGCAGAAAATGATCCTAGTAATACCGTAGATGTAACTAATCCTTTAATTATCTTTTTCATTTTGTACCTTCTCATAGAGTATTAAATATAAAGTTATATTTTTGACTTAATGAAAAGGTAATTGCAGATGTTGTGCCAAGGTTGATTTTTTGTTCTAAATTAGTTTGTTTTAACGCTTTTTGGTGGAAGCTGTTGGTTATTCGCGTCAAGACGTAATAACTTGGTAAATTCTATTTCGGTAACCGCTTTACTATATATATAGCCTTGGATCTCTTCACACTTTAATGCACGTAATATATTAAGTTGCGAAGGTTCTTCTACACCTTCACCGACGACTGAAAGCCCCATGTTATGGGCGATAGTGATGATTGAATCAACCATTTTTAAATCACGATCTGATTTGTCTATATCATCTACAAAAGCTTTATCTATTTTCAATGTATGAATTGGAAAACGCTTTAAATATGATAATGAAGAGTAACCAGTACCAAAATCATCAAGTGCTAGACTTACTCCCATCTTAGACAGTTGCTGCATGACTTTAATCGCTTTTTCAGGCTCTTTAATAACGGTGCCTTCTGTAATTTCAAGTTCTAGATTAGCTGCAGGTAATTGAGTAAGACGTAAAATTGACTCAATTCTTAACTGTAAATCAGGTAATGCGAATTGCTTCGACGATAAATTGACGGCAACGCGTCCACTAAATAAGCCTTGGCTGCGCCATTTCTGCGCTGCAAAACAGGCTTTTTTAAGTACAACATCTCCAATTTCTACGATTAACCCATTCTCTTCTGCTAAAGGGATAAATTTTGTCGGTGGAATAAGTCCGTGTTCGGGATGGTTTAAACGCACTAAAGCTTCCATTCCTGCCATTTGGCCAGTTTTGAGATCTATTTTCGGCTGGTAGTACACTTCAAATAAGTCATCCTTGAGTCCTTCCCTTATAAGGTTTTCGACTTCTAGTTGTCTTATTGCGTTTTTATTAAGTGATTCTGAATAAAATTGATATCGATTACCGCCAGCAGATTTTGCATGATACATAGCGATATCAGCTTTTCTTAATAATGCCTGTTCGTTTTGATCATCTTCAGGGTAGAGCACTATGCCTATACTTAGACCCACAACGACTCTTTCACTTACAAGGTCAAAGGGCGTCTCAAATGCATGGATAACATTTTTAGCAAGGACGGCACTAGAGCCTATATCTGGGTTTTTATCAACTAAAATTGCGAACTCATCTCCCCCTAGACGGTAAATGCTCGTATGGCTAGGTACTGCTGCTTGTATTCGTTCAGAGACCTGTATAAGAAGATCATCACCCACTTGGTGGCCTAAAGAATCATTAATTTTCTTAAAGTTATCTAAATCTAACACCATAAGGGTATGGTGAGAGTCTCTTTTTACTAGGTTGCCTAGGGTAACCATTAGATTTGAACGATTTGGCAGATTGGTCAATAAGTCGTTGTTGGTCAGTTTTCTCAATTCTTCTTCTTGTTGCTTACGACGACTAACATCAGAAAACACACCAACATAATGAGAAAGTTCGCCCTGTTCGTCATAAATAGCATCAATAGAAAGTTCCATTAAAAAGCTACTACCATTACCCTTCACCGATTCAACTTCGTTATTCCAACGGCCTTGTTGCTTTAAGATCGTGCGAATTTGTTCTGAATAGCTATCTGGATAGAGGTCAAAGTTAAATAGTTGACCGACAAAATCTTGCTTAGTGAGCATGCTTAAATCACAGCAAGCCTTATTTACTTCCACAAATGTAAACTGGTTATCGAGAATGAACATACCTTCAGAGATATTTTGAATAGCACGTTCAAATAGTTTTAGCTGTTCTTCAGCTTGTTTAAAATTGGTGATGTTTTTAATGGTACCAGTCATTCGAAGTGCACTATCATTTTCATCACGCTCAACAATCTTGGCTCTATCTAAAATCCACACCCAATCATTTGACTTTCCTTTTACGCGGTAAGCAGCTTCAAAGTGATCAGTTTCACCATAAAAATGCTTGTTAAGGGCTTCTCTAACTCTATCTTGATCCATTGGATGGATATTGCTTTCACCGCTTTCAGTTCCTGAGCGTTGACCGTCTTGGGGAAACTCAAGAGAGCCCCAAATATTCGAACGATAGATTTGTCCTGTTTCGATATCCCAATCCCACATTTCATCGCCGCTGCCCCAAAGAGATAGTTTTAAACGTTCTTCACTCTTTGCGATCTGTTTTTGAATTTCTCGACGGCGCAATATTATTTTTATAATGAGTATTGAGGCTAATAGTGCACATAGAAAATAAATAGATTTAGCTGAATTAGATAGCCACCATGGAGGAGTGATTTCGATCGCTAACTCTTTGGTTTTTCCCTTGTTACCGTTTATAGGGTCAATAGCATAGATCAAAAACTTGTATTTACCCGGTGATAAATTGGTATAAGTCGCGGAATTCGTTCCTTTTGAATGAATAAAAGATTCTGAAAGCCCTTGCATTTTATAAACATAGTCTATGTTGGCGTATGGAGTGCCTGGACTATTGAATGAAATTGTAAATGGATAGTCGGAGTATTTTAACTTGATAGAACTTGTTTGTGAGAACTGATCTCCTAGGACATTTCCACCTGGTTGCTCGGGTATATTAAATATTAATAGTTCTTTTAAATTTACTAATGGAGGAATTATTTTTGATATATATTTTTTTAGTGTTTTCGATGGGATTATACTTATTCCAGATACTCCACCTATGAGAGTGATATCTTTATCGCTATAGATTGCGTTAGCATTGTATTCTAATTGTGTACCTAGTTCCTTGTTTAGTGTGATGACCTTATTGGTACTTTTGTTTATTAAAGTTATTTCATTGATTGAAGATGATGTTACGTAGGCACCTTCAGACGCTATCGAGAATATGGGCTTGTTATTGGAGTGAACAGTGTTAATTTCTGAAGTTGTTAGGTTGTACCGCTTTAAGCTTGTTCCTGTTCCAAAGTAAAGGCTGGAGTTTGAAATAGACAAGCTAATAACGAACTGTTCTGTATAAATGGGGGTTACACTATCATTTTCTACTTTAAATATCCCTCCTTGTGAAGCTATAAAAGTTCTATTGTTATAGGCAATGATATCAAAAATAGGGTTGCCTTTATCAATAACTTGCCTTTTTAATAAACCAGTTGGTATGTTATAAATTATAAGCTCACCATCAGATGAACCCGCTAAAATAGTTTTTTTATCATTACTTAACTTTAAAGCGAAAAATGACTCGTTGACAATTGTTTTAATTTTACTTGTTGTAATGTCAATTGAATGTAAACCTTTTGCGCTCGCTACATAAAGAGTGTTGTTCTTCAGTACAATAGACTTAGGCCCTTTTATACCAGTATAAAAGGACTTAGTAATCTCAAATTGCGTGTTATATATATTTATGTCTTCACTATCAAAGCTAACGATGAAAGAATTTGGATCTTTTTTTATTATAGACCATACATTTCCTTTATGACTTAATGTTGATTTTATCAAGTTATTGCTATCTGAAATGATAATCAGTCCTTTGTTTTGATCTGATATAAATGTTTTTGTGAGCCCTCGATAAATTGTCGGTGTTTTAAATGGCTGACTTGAAATATCAAGTTTACCAATTACTTTAGGTTTGGTTAAATCGTTCAAGTTGAAAATGGTTTTATTTTGCAAACCTAATGTGTGATGTTGGTTCATAGTTACACTCACATAGTCCTGTGTATTTACTGGAACTATTATAGGGAGTGCCTGGAAAACGCCATCATCTCTAAATAAAATCAATTTGTTGTTTTTGGACGTTATTTGGTTTACATCTTTTGCAATAATATTTTCTGGATTAGATACTTTTATTACATTGCCATCATAGCTTCTTATGAAAATCTCATTTTTAATTGATAAAGCTTGTTTTACACCATTGAAATTACCTTTGTAAGAGTTTACAAGCTTAAGTTCAAACGGTTCTAATTCTTCTTGTGTTATATAAACGGAGTTATTAGTTCCGATTAAAATACTATTATCGTTCTTGGAAATAGACCATACAGCTTGCTCATTAATAAACTCGTTAGACTCTAATTTTACAACTCTGTCTTTATATTTGTCATAGACCGCAAGTCCTTTGTCTGTACCTATGTACATCGTGCCACTGTCACTAATAAACAGGCTACGAATAAAGGCACTGGGTAGCTCATTTTCTGGAGAAGGAAAATAATGGCGGAATTCTTTACCATCATATCTATTCAGGCCATTGACGGTACCGATCCACACGTAACCGTCTGCATCTTCAACGATCGAGGTTACATTACTCTGCGATAAACCATCTGGTACGCCTAGAGAAGTCGAATTTAGCGTGAGCGCTATCGCTGGCTTGAGCCAAAGCAGGCTAATAAGTAATAAAATCGTAGTGTTTAAAATAATTTTAGGCATATGTTTTTGTTTAATTATCAGCCAGTTTAAGGAATAAATTATTTGTTACTCACACTTTTTCAGAAAGTGGCTGTATTGTCAAAAAAATGCGGCTTAAATGTAGTTGATAATCATTGCTAACTTAAGTTTTGAGATGTGAGTTAAGCTGTAAGATAGCTATTAAGTAGCTAGATTATAGTTGAACTGGTTTGAAATTTAGCCAGTTCAACTATTTTCACTGGTTTTATCTGAAGTTAGTTTTAGTTGCTATAACGATAGTCATTTATTTGTTTTATGAACTTTACCGCCAATCGCGATAGCTTTATTAATAATCAAACTGCGGAGCACCTTGCTTAAAGGCCCTTAAGTCAGTAATCATTTTGTCTGACTCTAGCGGTGTTTGATCATGGTGGGCGTCACCTGTACTAAACAAGACTAAACGGTCGCAATGTTTAGTTCGCATCTTTTGCATAATGAACTTGATTAAATCTGCGCGTGTTAACAGCTTTATTTGCTCAGCTACGAGTTCGCGTTGATTAAAACTATAGTCTTTGTTGCCAATGCTAGACCAGTAGCGTTGGCTGCGAACTTTTAAGCTTGAGTCTTGCACTAATACTTGATTGACTAATCCATGTTTAGTGGCTTCCCATTGTTCGTTGGTGATCTGTAATACTGCGTAGGCAAAGTCAGCAATAAACTCATCGATAGCTTCAAGCAGTAGCTGTGGTCCACTGGTTGGCGATTGAATATAGAAAATAATTCCCGGGTAACGGTTCAAAGGAAGATAGCCTGTACCCACCATATAACCTAATTGACGCTGAGTGCGTAACTCATGAAAAAAGGTTGAAGACATAGTGTGGTTTAACAGGCTAAACAGCGCCATGGTTTCAGGCGTTGTTACATCTGATTGGTAATACACGATAATACTGCTATCAGGATGTGACACTGGTATTTCACGTAATAAGCTGCCTTTATTTGAAAGGTCAATGAGTTCACGCGATGACTCTTGGCTAGGTGTTGTGACTAGCGATAAAATGCGTTCAAGTCGATCGCCTAATACCTTAGTTTCACTTTCTAACCAATCACCATATACCAAGCCTTCAAGATGAATTTTCTCGTAAAAACTTTTAACGTGAACATGCAAGTCATCAAGGGTAATTTCTTCGAGTATTTCAGCCATTCTCGCAGGCTCAAAGCTGCGCTTTTGCAAGGTTACAGTGAGGCTGGTGAACAATTGCGAAATAGGTTTTGCTTGTGAGTGATTGTACCAGGCTCGAAGTATTTGGCGCTTAATTAAGTCAAAGCGACTTTGGGTAAAGTTGCGTTCACGGGCTTTAGAGATTACTAACTCCAATAGGGTTTCCTGCTTGCCGGTAAATCCGGTTAAATGCAGAGTAATACCACCTTGGTGCGGATAAATATTATAACTGAGGCCTGCAACCTCAGCCTGATAGGTGCACTCGGTTAAATAGTCGAGTAGCATTTCTACATATAAGCGGGTAAGGGCTGCATGCTTTGGTGATGCGGCAGCCTGCGCTGAATCAAGCGATAAGTATAAGTGGCCTTTAGGCACGTTAAACTCATCGTCTTTTCGGTGCCAAATACGGTAACCGGCTTTTTGGGCGACGACGGTAGGCACTGGATGCTTACTTTTATCGGTTCGTGCTATGCATTCATTAATGATAAAGGGGTTTTTATCAGGTAAGCAAAGCGCTTGACGTATAGGACTTTTGCCCCAGCGAATGAGGTCTTGTTTATCTATCGGTTTTATTTGGTATGGGGAGTGATACCAAGCCGCTTTTTTATTGGTATCAAGTTCTGATGCTATTAACTGGATACGCATGTTTTCCGGTGTCATCAAAGATAACAGCTGCTGGGTTTCTTCAAAGTTGAGGCCGTCCATACGGAAATCACCGTAGATCACATCTTCAACATCATAATGATGCATATTAATGCTTAAATGACTAGCTAAATCTAACGCGTTAACTTGCTCTTGGTATTGAAAAGCGACTTGTAATAAGGCTGCTCGCTCATTATAGCGCCAAGGCTGTAATCCTTGGGTTTTGATAAGTTCAATATACTCAAAAGTGGCGCTAATCACCTCATCTAACCGGGCAAGACCTCGGTCTGTTAACTGAATACTAATGTTGTAGTCTTTGAAGTTATAGCCATTAACCCCACCGCCAGCGGAAAGGTTGTTCGCTAGGCCTGATTCTTTCAAATAAGAAAGTAGGCTGCCTTTACCTTCATAGCCAAGTAAGTGACTAATAAATGTAAGCGGCTTATGTTTATAAAAACGCTCAAGTTCTGGTAAAGCAAAGGTAATCGCAACACGTTTTTGTTCTTTTAACGGGATAATATTAATTTGCGCTTGCAGCTGCTCTGCTAAATAAAGCGCAACATCTGGGTATTTGTCATTGCGCACATGGTCGCTAATACCTCCAAAATATTGCTTAGCTAACGTTTCGAGCTCATCTAGACTTTTGGGCGCGACTAAGCATAAAGTCATGATGTTGGCGCTGTATTTTTGTTGGTAAAAGTCCAATAACTCTTCACGTAGAGCAGACTCTTCACCGGCTAACGTCTTTAGGTTACCCACTGAGAATTTTGAAAAAGGATGTGCGGGATTGACCGTTTCCTTTTGTACTTGATACACACGCCGTACATCATCTTTTAGCTTCATACTAAATTCTGATTCAATTGCGTGGCGCTCGCGATCGACTAAATCTATGTTAAATAGCGGCGCAATAAAAAATTGGCTAAACCTGTCTAATGACGCTTCAAATTGCTCGGCGTTAATGCTGTAGAAAAAGTTAGTATGCTCTGTACCGGTCCAAGCGTTGTTGGTGCCACCATGCTGATTGATAAAGGCTGAGTATTCACCTGATTCTGGATACTTTTCTGTGCCAAGAAACAACATATGCTCAAGAAAATGTGCCATGCCAGGACGTTCAGCAGGATCGTCAAAATGACCAACGGCTACTGCCATCGATGCTGCAGACTGTGTTGCTTGTTGATCTTCAACCAGAAGTACTGATAAGCCATTTTTAAGCGTCAAATGGCGATAGTGACGATGATCATTAGGACTGGTTTTGATCTGTTTAGCTTCTGACAAGGCGTGGCTCCGATATCGTGAACAGGCAAACCATGAGTGGGCTGTTCTATGCCTAGATTAAGGTCTAACCTAAATGGTAACTGTTGTTGTAAAAATAATGAGTTAGACAGATTAACTTAACTTGCCATTATTTCGATTTATCTTCAAACACAACCGTTACAAACAATTAAATTAAATCAATTTTGGTTAAATAAGGTGCAATTTTTGTTTACGGCTCAACTCGCTACAAGATCACATTTTAGCTGCTGGCTCTGTATTCGACTAATTAATAACTAAATAACGGTATGTTGCAGTAGTGATTCAGACTACAATTAATCAATAACTATAAAAATTGGGAGTAGCAAAGCAGTATGCAGCTATTTTTAATGCGCCATGGCGAAGCGGGCTACAATGCTCATTCAGACAGAGAGCGTAAGCTTACCGATATGGGGCGCCATCACACCGCACTGATGAGTAACTGGTTAGGGCAAACCGTAACTGAATTTGACCTCGTATTGGTTAGCCCATACTTACGCGCGCAGCAAAGCTGGCAAGAGGTGAGTAAACATTTCCCTGAGCCTCACAAGTGGATTACTTTAGATGAGTTAGTGCCTTCAGGAGATCCCGAGCAGGTTGCTCATCTAGTACTTGCCTATGCTGAACAATATCAGGCTAACAATGTATTGGTTTTAGCACATATGCCTTTATTAGGGTATTTGGTTAGTGAACTAGTTGCAGGTGTAGAACCACCACTTTTTGCTACATCAGGCGTGACATTCATTGAACGGGTCGCTGACAAAAACAGTCTTATTTGGCAACATGCGCCGCACTCGATAAGTTAGTGGTTACTGTACTGGACAGTGCCGGCTTGCCGGTATTTATTGATATGAGTAAAAGTGAGTCAATCTAATCGATAGGTGACTCACTTTTTTATTGGTTGATTTTTATTGTAGGGCGTATAACGAGTTTGAGTATTAGCGACGATAAGGCTGATCGCCAATATCAATCAGTACCAATAAGGCTGCGTCACCACCCCATTCTTTGGTTGCTTGATGAAACGCTTTTACGTGTGGGTGTTGAGCTAACCACATTGGAATATTTTGTTTTAATATGCCGGTGCCGTGGCCATGCATTACGCAACAACAATGACTTTGCTGCTTAATACAGGCTTGGATCAGTGCTGCCAGTTCGAGCTTGGCTTCGGTTTGACGCATACCGTGCATATCTAACAAAAGATCAGGCACATAGTCGCCACGACGAAGTCGTTTCACATCATAGCTATCCACATCGTCTCTAACCCATTTCATTGGGCCATCTACAGGTAATAACGGCTGATAAGTGTCCGAGAAATAGCTGTCAGCATGCAGTTGCTGTTCTTTCTCTTCAATGATTTTGCGGTCTTTAGGTGCCGCGATAAAATGACGCTTATTTTGTTGTAAAGGGGTGATACCTTTAGTCAACTCTGCAAAAAGGGCCAGTTCATCATTATCTTTGCTTTTATTCATGCTTCTATTTTATTGAATCCGATGCCTTATGAATAGACTTCAGTTACAATGATTCGGAATTAAAAAGTTGGAGTGAATTTTGGATAAGATTTTTGTTGATGAAGCGGTTACAGAATTACGCACTATTGGCGATATGCTACGTTGGGGTGTCAGTCGTTTTAATGATGCAAATATTTACTATGGCCATGGTACAGACAACGCATGGGACGAAGCCGTCGCGTTAGTATTTCATGCATTGCACCTACCAGAAGAAATTGGTCAGCAAGTTATTCACTCTAATCTAACTATTAGTGAAAAACATAAGATTGTTGAGCTGATTATTCGCCGTGTAAGAGAGCGTTTACCGGTTCCATATCTAACAAACCAAGCGCGCTTTGCCGGCTTAGATTTTTATGTGGATGAACGTGTGTTAGTGCCGCGTTCACCGATTGCAGAGCTAATTGCCAATCGTTTCAGCCCTTGGTTATATAACAAGCCAGTAAACCGCGTATTGGATTTATGTACCGGTAGCGCATGTATCGCGATTGCTTGTGCCTATGAATTTGAAGATGCAGAAGTCGACGCGCTAGATATTAGCGTTGATGCACTTGAAGTGGCGCAGATCAACATTGAAACGCTTGAGGTAATGGATAGAGTATTCCCAATGGAATCTGATCTATTCTCGGCGATCCCTAAAGGGCCACACTACGATCTAATCGTATCTAACCCACCTTATGTTGATGCTGAAGATATCGGCGACATGCCAGATGAATATCATCATGAGCCAGCAATTGGTTTAGCATCAGGTCGTGATGGATTAGATCTGACTAAACGCATTCTTGCTAATGCGGCTGATTACCTAACTGAAGATGGTCTACTAGTGGTTGAAGTGGGGAATTCAATGGTGCACTTAAGTGAACAGTTCCCTGATGTTCCGTTTACATGGGTTAACTTCGAAAATGGCGGTGACGGCGTGTTTGTATTAACCCGTGATCAGCTAGTTGAAAATGAATCACTTTTCGCCATCTATAAAGATAGTGAATAATAGTGTTTAGCCGCGGCTTAGGCTGCGGCTTATCACCAAGTAGCTTTAGGCTATGTGGGGATATACCAATCTGTACTCCTACAACAAGGTTGGTAATTGATGAGGAATTTACCGGCAAACCGGGTAAATGATAATTAGAATAATGCGATAGAGGGCGATAAAACGAATGTCGGGAAACAGTATTGGTCAGAATTTCGTAGTTACAACATTCGGTGAAAGCCACGGCGTCGCAATTGGCTGTATTATTGATGGCTGCCCTCCAGGTGTTGAGTTGACTGAAGCGGATATGCAGCACGACTTAGATAGACGCCGTCCAGGTACCTCTCGTTATACGACTGCTCGCCGCGAGCCAGATGAAGTGCGTATTCTTTCTGGCGTTTTCGAAGGTCAAACAACCGGTACGTCAATTGGCTTATTAATTGAAAATACCGATCAGCGCAGCAAAGATTACTCAAATATTAAAGACTTGTTCCGCCCGGGACATGCCGATTACACCTATCAGCAAAAATATGGTCAGCGTGATTATCGCGGTGGCGGCCGTTCATCTGCTCGTGAGACTGCAATGCGAGTGGCAGCTGGTGCAGTGGCTAAAAAATACCTTAAGCAAGTTCATGGCGTCGAAATTCACGCTTACTTATCGCAGCTTGGACCTATTTCGGCTGAAACCGTTGATTTTGATCAAATTGAACAAAATGCCTTTTTCTTCCCTGACGCATCAAAACTCGATTCATTAGACGAGTATATGCGTGAGCTTAAAAAGAGCGGCGACTCAATCGGCGCTAAAGTCTCAGTTGTGGCAACGGGTGTACCTGTTGGCCTAGGCGAGCCAGTATTTGACAGGCTTGATGCTGATATTGCCCATGCTCTGATGGGAATTAATGCGGTCAAAGGTGTTGAAATTGGTGATGGCTTTGAAGTCGTTAACCAAAAAGGTTCAGAGCACCGTGATTTGATGTCACCAGAAGGCTTTGCCTCTAACCACGCAGGTGGCATTTTAGGGGGTATTTCATCAGGGCAACCGATTGTTGCTCATATTGCGATGAAACCGACTTCGAGCATTAGTGTGCCTGGTGAAAGCATGACAGCCCAAGGTGAAACCGCTGAAGTGGTCACTAAAGGTCGTCACGATCCATGTGTTGGTATTCGTGCAGTACCGATTGCTGAAGCTATGTTGGCAATTGTATTGATGGATCATTTACTACGTCACCGTGCACAAAACATGGATGTCAACAGCAGTACGCCTATTATCGGAATGCGTTAATGTTTCAACCAAAAAGCACAGAGCAGCAACTTCGCTGGCTCTGTGCATGTTATTTCTTCTTCTTTTCTATTCTTGGCATCATGGTGCCTTATCTTGGCGTTTTTTTTGATAGCCGTGGTTTTGACGCTCAAGAAATTGGCTTTTTACTGGCAATTTTAATGGGCACACGGATCATTGCGCCAAACTTGTGGGCGATAGTCGCAGACAAAACCGGTATGCGCTCAGAACTTATCAAAATCGGTGCTGGCGCCGCAGCATTAAGTTATCTGACTTTTTTCTATGATGGCGGCTTGGCCTATTTAGCCATTAGCCTTGCAGTATATACCTTCTTTTGGAATGCGATTCTCGCTCAACTTGAAGTCATTACTCTGGAAACATTAGGCGACGATGCCAATCGTTACGGCACTATTCGCAGCTGGGGCAGTGTTGGTTATATCGTGCTGGTGGTCAGTGGCGGTTTTGCTATTAGTCATTGGGGACCGCAAATTCTGCCTTATATTGGTATGACACTGTTTATCGGTATGCTGATTAGCGCATTACCATTGCCTTCTAATCGAGCTGTTGTCGACCGCAGTGTTAAGCGCAAACCGCTAGTATTTGATAGAGCGCTTATTTGGTTTTTAGTGTCAGCCATGTTACTGCAAATGAGCGCCGGTCCTTTTTATGGTTTTTTTGTGCTGTACCTTAAACAAGCAGGCTACTCAGAGTCAGTTGCCGGTATTTTTGTTGCACTTGGCGTAGTTGCTGAAATTTTCATGTTTATGTACGCACCAAAGCTGCTAGGTCGATTCGGTGTGCAGCTACTGCTTATTGTCAGTATTGGCTTAACCGCAGTACGCTGGTTATTACTTGCCTACGGTGTGGAAAACATCATTTACCTGAGTATTAGCCAGTTGCTACACGCATTTACCTTTGGCTTAACTCATGCGGCCTCAATTCAATTTGTACATAAACACTTTGACATTAGCCGCCGTAGCCAAGGCCAAGCACTTTACGCTAGTTTAAGTTTTGGTGTGGGTGGTGCGCTTGGTACATGGCTATGTGGCATTATTTGGGGCGATGGCAGTGGCGCGGTATCAACGTGGATTTTCGCTGCAGGCTGCGCATTTTTATCCATGCTAGCCGTGTTTTTCATTCCGAAAGAGCACCGACCAGAACAGCTTGAAACAGCAAGATAGCTTAATCAAATAATAACTAGAAAATGTCAAAAATGGAGTATTGATAGTGAGCAAATTTCGACTGGGGTTAATCATCAACCCGCTCGCAGGCCTTGGTGGTAGTGTAGCCCTTAAAGGCAGTGATGGCGTTGTATCTGAAGCTATCGCAAAAGGGGCTGAACCTAAGTCACACCTGAGAATGCAGCAGGCGCTTGCGGTTATTGCTCCTTATAAGAGTCGTATTGAAATCATTACTGCATCAGGCGACATGGGAGAAATCCTCGCTAAGTCAATGGGCTTTACCACGCGAGTGGTTTATCAAGCGCCAGAAACAACCGCTGCGCAAGATACGGAAAAGGTGGTGAGCGAGCTTCTTAATGAAACCTTAGATTTGTTATTATTTGCAGGTGGGGATGGCACGGCGCGAGACGTGTACGCTATTGCCGATGACAAATTGCCTGTTTTAGGTGTGCCAGCGGGAGTGAAAATTCATTCAGGTGTATACGGTATTACCCCTCACGCGTCAGGCATGGTAGTCAAAATGCTGCTTGATGGCGATTTGGTTAGCCTAATGAGCGCAGATGTGATGGATATTGATGAAGTCGCCTTTAGAACCGGAGTGGTTCGAGCACGGCGTTTTGGTGAAATGCTGGTGCCAGCAGAGCCTAGATATGTACAGGCAGTAAAAATGGGCGGTAAAGAAAGCGATGAGTTAGTACTTGCAGATCTTGCCGCTGAAGCTATTGAGCTGATGGAAGACAATCTTTGCATTATGGGCTCAGGTAGCACGGTTGCTGCAGTAATGGGAGAACTTGCACTTGAAAACACACTTTTGGGTGTTGATCTTATTCAAGGTGAAACCCTCGTCGCCAGTGACTTATCGGCGAATGGGCTATTGCAGCTAACTGAAAATAAACCATTAAAGTTATTTATTACTCTTATCGGTGGTCAGGGGCATATATTGGGTCGCGGTAATCAGCAACTCAGCCCCGAGCTGATTAGACGCGTTGGCAAAGATAATATTGTTATCTTAGCGACAAAAACAAAGCTAAAAGCACTTGAAGGGAGACCATTAATTGTGGATAGTGGCGACCCTAAACTGGATATCGAACTAACGGGTTATTATAAAGTGGTCACGGGATACCATGATTACGTGATGTATCAAGTGGCAAACCCAGATCTGGTATAACAGAATTTACCGTTTGGCGATAAATAAACAAAAACTAAATTGAATATTTTGGCGCGGTGTTAATATCTACATCGTGTTAATAATGAAAATGCGGAGCCCTCGATGATTGAGCAGTACGAGCAAACACTACAAGATTGGATTGAAAGCATTGTTGCCGAAGGTGACGATGATGCGTTATTTGCAAGTGGTTACTTACAAGGCCACTTCGCAGTGGTGTTGTCTCAGCTAGAAGTTGAAACAGAGCAAGATCTTGCTGCACTAGATGTAAAAATGTCTGAGTGTTTAGCATTAGCACGACAAGAGCTAGCTGATAGCGATTATACATTAGTGAGTGATGCTTGGACTCAACTAAGTGCAAAACTGGCAGCGTAAAGCAAGCCTGAATAGATAGAGTGAATGAGTTTACGCTTTTATGAGTAAGAGTAGTTTCGTAGGTATTGGTTTAGTCAATCCCAAAAGCCCGACTAATGTCGGTGGTATTATGCGTGCGGTAGGCTGTTACAGCGCTGACGCAGTGTTTTATACCGGTAAACGTTATGAGCTGGCCGCCACAAATGGCACGGCGCAATATAATACCGATACCAAACGCGCGAGTAGTTCTATTCCATTGACGAAAGTTGAGTCTTTGCTTGATGCGATTGATTCTGATGTCAAAGTGGTATGTGTGGACCTTGTTGAAGGTGCGATTCCTTTGCCGGAATTTAAACACCCAGAGAAAGCCATTTATATTTTTGGCCCAGAAGATGGCACCATTAGCCAGCAAGTGGTTAATAGCGCCGATGCTGTGGTTTATGTGCCTACTGTAGGCTGTATGAATTTGGCTGCCTCAGTTAACGTATTACTGTATGACCGTTTGGCTAAGTCTGCATCAATTGCTAGTGATGATCTTATTCGCACCAGCCGTGATACCAATAACAGAGTGCGAGTAAAGCGTTAAGTTCGGGTTGTTGTTCGAACACAGATTATAAAAGCCACTGATTAGTGGCTTTTTTTGTATTTCTTTTCTGAATTTTGTTAGCTGTAAAACAGTTGTTTGGCGTCGATGTTATTTTTGTACTCATTAGTCTTTATTTGACTCTTGCTAACTAAGTGTCATATTTAAAAGACTTAAGGGAAAAACGTGTTATTTGTTAACAAATTATCGTTCTGTGGTATTTATTAACGGATCTAAATAGGGACTTTATTGATGCAAAAAATCATTATATCAACAGCGCTTTCACTGAGTTTGTTTGGGTTGACGGCTTGTACTAGCGAGCCTGCAAGACTACAACAAGGGCCAGATGCTGAGGTAACTAAAGACGGCTTAGTTAAAGTTGAGCACTCAAAGCTAGGCCTATCTTATGCCAGACCAAATGTTGATTGGCGCAATTATACCAAGCTGTATTTTGAGCCTGTGCAAGTGACTAACGATCACCCTGATGGTTATAAGCCACCGCGCATTGATAAAAGAGCCGACGGTTTAAATGCCACTTATGAATTACCGCAAGAAGCCCTGGATAAAATGGCGGCACAATTTCAAATAACAGTTAAAGATGTGTTCAATAGTGAGCAGCCATTTGAGCTGGTAGATAAAGTAGGGCCAAATACATTAGTGATTCAGGCTGCTGTCACCGATATCCGTTTAAGCGCTCCTTTAGAGTCTAGCCGCCGTAGCTTCAATTCAATGGGAACCACTTATACCGAAAGTTCGGGCTCTATGATGCTATTAGCGGTCGTTAAAGATGGTGCAACGGGTGAGGTGCTCGCAAAAGCTGCAGATAGAGGGCAAGCCTTTGACCAGTGGCGTCAGAATACCCAAGTGTTTAATTGGGGGGATGTAAAAACGGTTTATCGCCGTTGGGCAAATGATTTTAAAAATGCATTGATGGAAGCGGGAGCGCAATAGTGCGGATGTAATTAGGTTTTATTCAATGCAGAAAGCGCCAAGAAGGCGCTTTTTTTCTAATGTTTAGCGAACACTTAACTATCGCTACTAACTTCTAATGCCTTACCTTTTAATAGTTTACGTAGCCACATACGATTGGGGCTAAGTAGTGCAATAAAATCTAGACTAATAGGCAAGTCTTCTGCGCAAATTTGCGCGGCGAGGGCTTCAGCTGCCAATGGCCCAGAACTTAAGCCGCGAGAACCTAACCCCCCTAAAACATAAAGGTCTTTATGGGTTGGCGCTACAGTTGATTGCCAAAACTGACGGCTTGCAGGTGTTAGTTGATGAGTCTGGTAAAGCGCAAGTATCGCATCGATGTCTGGTACTGGCCCCATCATTGGTGCGTGATCGCGGGTCACCATCCGCACACCTACACGAGCGCTATGGCCCGAAATATCAATATCTTCAACCCAGTCTTGTTGAAGGTAGCTATGTTGAATCTTTTTCAAGTTTTCTACTTGCTCGGTCGGACAATAATTTAAGTGTTGAGCATTTTTAACGTAGCTTGCCCCCAGACAGTGGAGACTATTGTTGCTTGGGGTCATATAACCGTGTGCACAAAGCACTGTACTCAATTTTGATAATTTTGTTCGTGAGGGAGCGTGACTCACTTGACCTCTAAAGCCTGTCGCTTGCAAATACTGGGTCTGATTAAACTGGGTAATTGATTTACCGTTAGCCACAACGACGGCACTGAAAGGCCCATACACTTGTTCATCGCTAGTCAGGCACCAGCCATCGGCTTGATAGTCGATAGTATTAATTTTGGTATTTAGAGCCAAAGAAACATCAGCGAGCACTTTAGCTTGATTGAAAGCAGCTTGAGTAAAATCTTGCGGTGACACCCAGCCACCTAGCGGGTAGAAAATACCCTCATCATCTATTTTTACAGAGGCTATTTCAGACGCTTGTTTAGCTGTGATTTTGTCAGCAATTAACGAGTTCCAGCTGTGGCTGTCAATAATTTTTGCAACTCGCTTACGACTGCGTTCATCATGGCCTGTATGCACAACGCCACATAAATCAAAGTCGATTTTATGGCCGAGTGCTGCAAGGCTTTTAAGCCTTTGTAGGCTAAATAGATATGCTTGCTGGAAATACTGACTTAAATAGTTGTTATCCGGTGTTAATAGCGGGTAAATAGCACCTTGCTTGTTACCGGATGCAGCTTGTGCTAATGCTGAGTCTTCGCAGAACAGGCTCACTTTCTGGCCGCGTTCTGCTAATGAAAGCGCTAAGCTGGCACTGGCAATTCCGCCGCCAATAATAGCAATATTTTGCGATTTAGCGCTAGCTGCAACAATTGGGAAGGGCGCTTGTTTTATTTTTAGCTGGCTACGCAGCGCCGCTCTCTCTTGAAAAGCAATATCATCATTTTTTAGCTTATTTGGCTGAAAAAGGCCACTTTGCTGGGCAAGCTGCTCAATTTTAAGCTTGTCACTGCCGGTAATCGTTTGGCTTAGATAAACTTGAGTTCGCTCGTGACTGATTTTACCCATTTGCCACAAAAGTTCATCGTTGAACAAGTTGAGATTAATATCTCCAGCAACGATCCAGCCATCAATAAAGCTGTCATTTACCATTGGGATCTTTTGTAACAGCTCAATAATCGGGCCGAGATAAAAATCAATAATAACTTGGCCGTTATTTAATATTCGACGTTGGCAACCTTCGATAGCAACCAGAGGTAAAAGTGCTTCTTCGCCTGCAATCTGTTCAAGTCTTTTATTATTAATCAGATTGATTAATACTGAATCGATAGGACTAAAAACCTTTACTGTTACTTTATGATGTCTAATCTTTTGGCTTGTTAGCAGGTATTCGAGCGTGTCTAGAGAGTCTAAACCAAGCTGACCGATAACCACTTGAGTGGTTGATTTTGTATCAATAATTTGCTGAACACTTTTACTTACTGTCATGGTTACGTCTTTAATGTTAAATTGAACGCTCACAAATATGCGTTACAATCGCTTTTACTTGTCGGAAGTGTACCTTTTTATGGGCAGATTTTGGCAAAGATTATACGTAAGGTCTCATAATAGACATTATTTTTGTGTTCCTTATGGAAAGCTGACCACTTATATGGATGAAAAGCGATACCATTGGTGCAGCAAAATTGGTACTAGATGTACAGAATGGAAAGTTAATAATGAAAAGAGTCGTGATCACTGGACTTGGCGTAGTGTCAAGTATCGGTAACAACAAGCAAGAAGTCACTGAATCATTAAAAGCGGGTCGTAGTGGTATTACCCACTCAGATCAGTTTGAAGAAATGAAGCTGCGTAGTCATGTTTGGGGCGACATTAAGATTGACCCATCAGAATATATTGACCGTAAAGCACTGCGCTTTATGGGTAATGCAGCAGCATATGCACACATTGCAATGCAAGAAGCGATTAAAGATGCTGATTTAACTGAAGAGCAGTATTCAGACCCACGTGTCGGTATTATCGTAGGCACAGGCGGCGCATCTTCAGCAAACCAGGTTCAAGCTGCAGATACACTACGTGAAAAAGGCGTTAAGCGCGTAGGTCCGTATATCGTGCCACGTATTATGTCGAGCACAGCGAGTGCATGTTTGGCAACGCCATTTAAAATTAAAGGCATGAACTACTCAATCAGTTCAGCTTGTGCAACTAGTGCACACTGTATTGGCCACGCTGTTGAACTTATCCAAATGGGTAAGCAGGACATGGTGTTTGCCGGTGGTTCAGAAGAAGTGGATTGGACGCTAACCATGGGCTTTGATGCTATGGGCGCACTATCGACTAAGTATAATGATGAGCCAACGAAAGCATCACGTACTTATGATGCTGACCGTGATGGTTTTGTTATCTCAGGCGGCGGCGGTATCGTTGTAGTCGAAGAGCTAGAGCATGCTCTAGCACGTGGCGCAAAAATTTACGCTGAAGTTATCGGTTATGGTGCGTCATCTGACGGTTATGACATGGTTGCTCCATCGGGCGAAGGTGCGGTTCGTTGTATGCAGATGGCACTTGCCGATGTTGATACACCAATTGATTACATCAATACTCACGGCACATCAACGCCAGTAGGCGACATGCGTGAGCTTGAAGCACTGCGTGAAACCTTTGGTGATAATCTGCCAGCAATCGCATCGACTAAGTCTTTGACTGGTCACGCGTTAGGTGCTGCAGGTGCTCACGAAGCGATTTACAGTTTGATTATGATGGAAAGCAGTTTCATCGCACCAAGCATTAACATCGATAATGTCGATGAGAAAGCTGCAGGTATGCCTATTGTGACTGAAATGACCGAAAAAGAGCTTAATACTGTGATGAGCAACAGCTTCGGTTTTGGTGGCACAAACGCGACACTGGTGATGCGTAAATACAAGTAATTTTATTTACGTTATGCATAATTGAAAAAGGAAGCTAAGGCTTCCTTTTTTTGTGCTTTGTATTGCCACATGTCGATATCTAGCTCATTAGCGAAGGATAACTCATCTTTAATCGCTGACCGTTTTGGAAAAGACATTAATTACCACCACTCCGGCCAAAATTAAAAGCATACCAATTATTGCAGCTAAGTCGGGAACTTGCTTGTAGAGCACTGCGCTAATTACGGCAATGAGTACTATCTCCATTCCGGCCCAGATGGGATAAGCTATGCCAACAGGAACGGTTTTTAGAACTAGTGACAATGCATAAAATGCAATGGCGTAACCAATGACACAAATTGTACTTGGCGTTGAATGTGAAAATCCATAGTATGCTTTAAGTGCTAATGTCGCGACGACCTCAGCCCCAATGGCAATGGCTAATTATCAATATCCCATATTTTCCCTCTACTGAGCGTTATTTAAGTGATGGCCGCGTTATATAGTGCTTTGATAGAAAGTATTATCTAACAATCGGTTACGCGATTAGGTGAGCAATATTATTGCTTTACTTTGTTCTCAAATCTTCTACATGTTGTGATGAGTAAGATTGAGTAATTATTTTTAATCCATTGTTTCGAATAGATTGTTCATCTTGTTACAATAAGCCGCATAAGTATTTATCCCCCTACTGGAAACATTAATGAAAATCCTTGCCGATGAAAATATGCCGTATGTTCAGCAGTTGTTTGGTGATTTAGGTTCAATTGAAACCATAAATGGCAGGGAGTTAACGCCTGAGCAAGTTGAAGATGCCGATGTGTTGTTAGTGCGTTCAGTCACTAAAGTTGATAAAGCGTTACTTGGGTTAAATAAAAAACTTAAGTTTGTAGGTAGTGCCACCATAGGCACTGACCATATTGATTTAGATTACCTTGCAAGTCGCAATATTCCGTTTTCCAATGCCCCCGGTTGTAATGCCACCGCTGTGGGAGAATTTGCCTTTATCGCAATGCTTGAATTGGCACAACGCTTTAATAGTCCGTTAAAAGGTAAAGTGGTGGGGATTGTTGGAGCCGGTAATACAGGCTCCGCTGTTGCCAAATGCCTTAGGGCCTATGGCATTGAAGTGTTACTTAATGACCCTGTTTTGGCTGAAAGAGGTGACGATCGTGAGTTTGTTTCGTTAGATACTCTTATTGAAACCTGTGATGTCATTAGTTTACACGTACCGATTACTAAAAAAGGTACGCACAAAACTTGGTACCTCTTTGATGAAGCCCGTCTCAATAGTTTAAAACAAGGGACTTGGTTATTAAACTGCTGCCGCGGAGAGGTCATTGATAACCGCGCGTTAATCCAATTTAAGCAACAGCGCCAAGATGTAAAAGTGGTACTCGATGTTTGGGAGGGTGAGCCCAACCCTATGCCAGACCTTGTTCCTTATATCGAATTTTGTACGCCGCATATTGCAGGCTATTCTCTAGAGGGAAAGGCTCGCGGCACTTATATGTTGTACCAAAACCTGTCAAAAGTCTTAGGCTTTGATGCTGATAAACAGATGGACTCACTGCTGCCTGCTTTATGGAGCGAACAAGTTAATGTTCTGAAGTTTAGTGAAGAAAAGTCATTATTGCAGCTAGCCAGATTTGTTTATGATTTGCGCGATGATGATGAATTATTTAGAAAAATGTTTCTAAATAACCAGGGGTTTGATCATATGAGAAAAAATCACACTCATCGCCGTGAATTTAGCGCATTAAAGGTAGGCAACATGGGGCAAACTGATGTAAATTGGTTATCCAATTTAGGGTTTTCAGGAGTCGAGCTGTAATTATGTCGCAGGAATTTAATGTTGTCGTATTAGGTGCATCGGGCGCAGTGGGTCAAACTATGATTGAGATCCTCGAAGAGCGTAACTTTCCGATTGCTAATTTATATCCATTAGCCAGCAGCCGCAGCGCCGGTAATACGGTCAGCTTCCACGGTAAACAGGTCGAAATTTTAGATGTAGATACCTTTGACTGGTCAAAGGCTCAAATCGGTTTCTTCTCAGCAGGCGGTGACGTTTCTGCAAAATGGGCGCCTATTGCTGCTGAAAATGGTTGTGTCGTTATCGATAACACTTCGCACTTTAGATATGACATCGATGTACCGTTAGTTATCCCTGAAGTGAATCCAGAAGCTATTGCTGACTTTAGAAATCGTAATATTATCGCCAACCCAAATTGCTCAACTATTCAAATGTTAGTTGCGCTCAAACCTATTTACGATGCTTACGGTATTTCACGTATTAACGTGGCAACTTACCAATCTGTGTCGGGTTCGGGTAAGCAAGCGATTGAAGAGCTAGCAGGGCAATGCGCTAAGCTTCTGCAAGGTTTACCAGTTGAACCTAAAACTTATCCGAAGCAAATTGCGTTTAACGTGTTACCACAAATTGATAAATTTATGGACAATGGCTACACCAAAGAAGAGATGAAAATGGTGTGGGAAACGCAAAAGATTTTTGGTGATGACAGCATCGTTGTTAACCCAACTGCCGTACGCGTTCCAGTTTTCTATGGGCATTCAGAAGCGATTCATTTAGAAACTTTGCAACCAGTAGATGCTGAGGATGTTAAATCTGTATTACGTGGTGCTGAAGGTGTTGAATTATTTGAAGGTGATGAAGATTACCCTACTGCAGTGACTGAAGGTGCTGGCAGCGATCCTGTTTATGTTGGCCGTATTCGCAAAGATATCTCACACGAAAACGGCATTAACCTTTGGGTTGTATCTGATAACATTCGTAAAGGTGCTGCACTAAACAGTGTTCAAATCGCAGAAGTTTTGATTAGAGATTATTATTAATTTTTAGTTTAAAACCCAAGCTAGTGATTAAAAAGCCCGCATTATGCGGGCTTTTTATGTTTTAAAGATGTGAACAGTAGCAGGGCATTAGAATCTAGTTTATAGTAATCTCAATAAATACAATTGCCTAAAGCTCGTCACCAGGGTGGTGACACTAACGTGCTTTAAAGGGAAGGATTGATGAACTTTCGCACTTCATGTCTTGTTAGCTTAATAGCTACTGCAATAGTGGCTTTTGCTACCCCTTCGATTAACTCAGCGATTGCTGCAGAGCCATTAAAAATTACCGGGCCAGATGGCCAAGTAAAAGTCAGTAATCAAGCTGTTAACCAAAACAATACTCAAGGTGTACGCCAATATGGCCCTACAACTTCAGCTGATACGTTTTGGAGTATTGCTCAAGCTGTAAAACCTGACAACAGTGTGACTGTCTATCAAGTCATGTCGGCACTTTTTGATGCCAACCCCCATGCTTTTTCCAGCAAAAATTATAACAGCTTAGAACGCGGGATGATTTTGTTGGTGCCAAGTAAAGAGCTTATGCTGCAAACTTCGCAAGCAGATGCTAAGCAGCGTGCTGAGCAAAACGATCAAAAGTGGTCGCCTAGTAATGAGGTTGTTAAACCTAAGCCTGTGCTTACCAGCCCAACTTTTACGCCAAAAGCCAACAACTCATCAACTGCTGCACAAAAGCAAACAAATCCGCTGATTGCTGAATTGTCAGAGGAAGTTGATATGCTTACTCGTCAACTAGAGGCTATTCAAGCAAAAAACTTAGAGCTTACTGACGAATTAGCAAGAGCCAGTGATGAGATTGTTGTTGGCTCTTCTGATACCGCGGCTTTTCAAGATGAAATCAGTGAACTTAAAGAAGAAAATGCTTTATTAAAGCAAGCACTACAAGATGCGAAGACAGAAACTGAGGCGCTTAAGCAACAGCTGCAAGCTCAGCAAATACAAGCGGCAGAAGCGAAAGAGCCGGTAGCAGCACCAACATCTGATCTATGGCGCACCATAATGGATAATCCATTATTACTGACGCTCGGTGCAGTGTTACCCGCTATTGTAGTTATAGGACTGTTCTGGTTGTTTATTAGACGCAAAAATGATGCTAACGCGGAGCAAGAGGATAAACAGACTGCAAATGAAGAATCTGAAACTGCAGCGTTAACGCCAGAAAATACTCCTAAAACTGATGACGTCGATGATCTTGCCGTACATCTTGATTCTGAAGATGAGGCTGGCAACGACCCATTAAAAGATATAGCGGCTGCTGGTGTATTAAGCCAAGATGCAATTGCTACGCAAGATAACGAACAAGATATCGTTGTTGAAGATACCCAAGATGAAGGCCAATCGCTCGATGATTTGTGGGCTGAAGCGATGGGTGAACAAGATCAAGCTGAAGAGCTTGAAGGGTTTAATGCCGCAGCTCAATCCTCAGATGTTGATGACTTAGACTCGTTATTGGCTGGTTTTGATGAGCCAGAGACTAGAGCAAAATCAGACACCTCAGTTGAAACCAATACTTTAGCTGAAGATGATGACTTAGACGCATTACTCACAGGTTTTGATGAGCCAGAGACTAGAGCAAAATCAGACACCTTAGTTGAAACCAATACTTTAGCTGAAGATGATGACTTAGACGCATTACTTGCAGGTTTTGATGAGCCAGAGACTAGAGCTAAATCAGACACCTCAGTTGAAACAAATACTTTAGCTGAAGATGATGACTTAGACGCGTTACTTGCAGGTTTTGATGAGCCAGAGACTAGAGCAAAATCAGACTCCTCAGTTGAAACAAATACTTTAGCTGAAGATGATGACTTAGACGCATTACTTGCAGGTTTTGATGAGCCAGAGACTAGAGCAAAATCAGACACCTCAGTTGAAACCAATACTTTAGCTGAAGATGATGACTTAGGCGCATTACTCACAGGTTTTGATGAGCCAGAGACTAGAGCTAAATCAGACACCTCAGTTGAAACCAATACTTTAGCTGAAGATGATGACTTAGACGCATTACTTGCAGGTTTTGATGAGCCAGAGACTAGAGTAAAATCAGACACCTCAGTTGAAACAAATACTTTAGCTGAAGATGATGACTTAGACGCGTTACTCGCAGGTTTTGATGAGCCACCGATGACTGTAGAGTCAGAATCGGTAGTTGATAATGATGCAGAGCTACAAGATGAAGATCTTGACGCGCTTTTTGCTAGCTTTGGCGAGCAAACAGAATCAGAGTCTGCAGAGTCAAAGCTTACTGATAAGAACGACTTTAATCATGTTGGCAGCTCTGTTCCCGTAGCGGACATCGATGCGCAGGATGACTCTAATAAAGTCGATGATATTGATGCTTTGCTTGCCAGTTTTGACGGTTCTGACTCAGAATCTGTTGCCGAACAGACAGACGTTAATGTAAATGAAGCAGATGAGCTAGACGCTTTATTAGCATCATTAACAAGTGATGAAACGTCCGATGAAGAGCAAAAAGATATTGACGCTTTGTCAGATGAAATGGCTGCAGAGCTTGAGTTAGGCTTTGAAATTGCAGCTGAGCTTGATGACGAAGACGAAATTGCCCAAGAGAAGC
This sequence comes from Shewanella marinintestina, assembly GCF_023283845.1. GTDB lineage: Bacteria > Pseudomonadota > Gammaproteobacteria > Enterobacterales > Shewanellaceae > Shewanella > Shewanella marinintestina. The sequence continues at coordinate 106,316 of NZ_JAKILC010000017.1, read as the reverse complement.
TCGATAGTGATTTAGACAGTGAATTAGATGCATTACTTGCAGAGTTCAGTGCGCCTAATGATGTAATTGAGACCGCTGATAGCCGTTCTGATGGCGTAGACAATATTGCTCATCAGCAAAGCGATACTTTAGATACCGCTGTCATTGAACAAGACGTTAACGTTACAGAGCTAAAAGACGCGTCAAATGGACTCGATTTCGATTTATCAGATATCCCGCAAAGTGCTGAACAAACTCCTGCAGAAGATAAGCAAACGCAGGTGCCAAGTCAGGCCGAGGGTATGCTTGAATTTTCATTAGCTGATGATGACTTTAGTGTTGAAGCAAAAGGTGTTGATGCTAAATCTAGCGTTAATATCAGTGATGATGAACTTGACGCGTTTTTAGACCCACAAGTTGAGCAAACAACGAGAGTACATCCAAGTAGTAGCGAAGAAAAAGAGTCTGGGTTCTTTGATGACTTAAAAGGGCATAAACAAGCAGGAAATAACTCTCTAGATTGGCAGTCTGAAACTTCCTCCGCTCAACAAGATGAAACAGCATTAGATTTTGATTCGGTAACTGATGATGAGTTGCTGCGTGGTTTAGTTGCTGACGGAGATGTTGACGATAGTTCACTTGATTTATCTGACGATGAGTTTTCTCTCGACGACGATAGCAAGATGACAGTGGATGAAGCATTAGCAGCGTTAGATGCTGAAGAGTTTGTGGAACATGATCCTAAAAGCCCAGCTCCAGTTCATGACTTAACTGGTTTCCAAAAAGATAACGGCTTCATTGATATTGATATGCTGCTAAGTGAAGCTGATGAAGATAGCGGGGAAACTGATCTTTATCGAGAGCTTGATGTTGACATGGGAGAGCTTAACTCATTGATGGGGAACTCGCTTATGGTTGATGTAGATGATGAAGAAAACTCAGTTAATGCTAAATTGGATCTAGCTCGGGCTTATATTGAAATTGATGATAACGACAGTGCTAGGGCGCTACTAAAAGAAGTAGAGCTTGATGGAAATGACCGTCAACAAGCAGAAGCTGTCGGCTTACTCAAAGAGTTAGTGTAGATATTGTCTAATAAAAACGGCGCCTATGGCGCCTTTTTTATACTTATCGTTTGTCTTGAGTATGTTAGAATCGCCGCCAATTATTAGATTTTGGCTATTTGATTGTTTTACGAAATATTACGACAGTCACATAGCAGTTTAACCGAGTGTAGAGGTATGAAATGCGGGTTGTGCTAGGTATAGAGTACGATGGTAGTCAATATTTCGGCTGGCAACGTCAGGCTGAAGTTGACACAGTACAAGCGCGATTGGAAAAGGCGCTGTCAATTGTGGCCAACGAACCTATTGCTGTGCATTGTGCCGGTCGCACTGATGCCGGTGTTTCAGCAACAGGACAAGTGGTTCACTTCGAAACTAATGCAGTACGCAAAGATACCGCTTGGACTTTAGGTGTTAACGTTCACCTGCCAGATAATGTTGCTGTGCGTTGGGTCAAAGTTGTTGATGATGAGTTTCATGCGCGTTTTACTGCTACTGCACGACGTTATCGTTATATGATTTATAACCATCAATTGCGCCCTGGAATTCTACGCGGTGGTGTTAGTCATTACCCTGGTGATATTGACGAAACAAAAATGCACCAAGCAGCGCAATACCTATTGGGGGAGCAAGACTTTACCAGTTTTAGAGCTGTTCATTGTCAATCGAATACGCCGTTTCGTTGCGTACATGAAGTTAATGTTACCCGTCAAGGCATGTACATTTGTGTCGATATTAAAGCCAATGCGTTTTTACATCATATGGTGCGTAATATTGTTGGCTCATTATTAGAAGTGGGTTATGGCAATCAGCCAATCGAGTGGATTGATCAGCTGTTGGCGTTAAAAGACAGAAACCAAGCAGCTGCAACGGCTAAACCAAATGGGTTGTACCTAGTTGATGTGACTTACCCTGAAAGTTACCAATTGCCTAAGTTAGCACTTGGGCCACTATTTATGCTTGATTAATCAAGTTTTAATCATGAATAGAAAACGTGGTAAACAGTGTTTTCAGTGGGGCTTTAGCGGTAAAAGATCCACAAATAAATAATAGTCATCATCAGGGAAGCTCCCTTTAACAGTTTTAAATGGACAAATTTAGTGATTAAAAATGACACATTAATGCAAATGGTACCCGGAAAAGGTGCAACACTAAATACTTGGTTAGAGTACTTATTAGCGATCCATCCAACTGAAATTGATATGGGACTTACCCGCGTATCGACAGTTGCTGCGCGCATGGGCTTAACTGAATTAGGTCTGGCTAAAGTGGTTACTGTGGCGGGGACAAACGGTAAAGGCACCACTTGCGCCATGATAGAAGCTGCAATGCTTATGTCTGGCCAAACAGTGGGAGTTTATAGCTCACCACATCTGCTCCATTATAATGAGCGAGTACGTATTAATGGCGTTGATGTTACAGATCCTGAATTAGTTGCAGCATTTGAAGCCATTGAACTCGCTCGTGCAGAGATCTCATTAACCTTCTTCGAATATGCCACTCTTGCAGGTTTATACCTTTTCAAAGCAGCGGAACTGGACGTGGTATTGCTTGAAGTCGGTCTTGGTGGTCGTCTAGATGCTACCAACTTGATTGATGCCGATATTGCTGTAGTGACTTCAATCGATTTAGATCACCAAGAATATCTCGGTGATACCCGTGAGTTAGTCGGCGCAGAAAAGGCTGGTATCTTCAGAGCGGGTCGGCCAGCGATTGTTGGTGAACCAGATTGTCCTGAATCATTGTTAGCCGTTGCAAAAAAAGTCGGTGCTAGGCTTTATCGAGTGGATGCTGATTTTAGTTATCAATGCAGCGAGCAAAGTTGGCATTATCAAGGTCAATATTTTGATTTACCACAGCTGCCACTGCCTTTTTTACCTCAGCCAAATGCAGCAACAGTTATTGCAGTGCTAGAACACCTTTGTCCGAGTATATCCGCAGATATACTGGCTAAATCGGTTGGGCAAACTCAGCTAGCAGGTCGACTTGAATACTTAAGTCACTCGCCAAAAGTGATTGTTGATGTTGCGCATAACCCCCATGCAGCTCGGTATCTAAAGTCTCGCTTAGCAGCTATGCCCAAAGGGCGTTTATTTGCATTATGCGGCATGCTTAAAGATAAGGATGCGCGTTCAGTGTTACAAGAGTTTTCGAGCGACGTCCAGCAATGGTTTTTGTGTGACTTGGCAGTACCACGAGGTGCATCGGCAACCGATTTGGCGGCAATGCTTCCAGATGGTGTGACGGCGGCAACCTTTAATCAAATGAGTGAGGCTTGGATGGCGATAAAAGCACAATTACGCAGCGAAGATGTAGTAATTGTATTTGGCTCATTTTACACTGTTGCTGGTTTTAAAGATTTATATAAGGGAGAGGACTTTGTCTAGTCAATTTCAAAACCGTCTGGTTGGTGTCATCGTGATAGTGGCATTAGGGGTTATTTTTTTACCCGATATATTAGATGGTAAAAAGCAGCGCGAAGAAGAGCAGTTTGCTGAAATTCCACTAAGACCTGAGATCCAAGAGAGCACATTACCGGAGCAAGAGATTGAAACTTTAGATCTTGGCGCAGATGAATTGCAATCAAGGGGTGAGCAAGACTCGGATGCTAATGAGGCTGTAGACGACTCTTGGCATATTGCAGAGCAAGAGGCGGCAAGTGCGTCGAAACCTGTAAGTAAGCCCGCGGTTAAATCTCAAGCTGAAACTAAGCCTGTAGCGCAAATTGCTTCTGGCTGGACAATTCAATTGGGTAGCTTTAACAACGCAACAAACGTAAAGGGGCTAGTAAGCCGTTTACGTAATAAAGGCTTTAGTGCGTATACTTTGCCAACAAAACCTGTTGATGGACAGCTTACAAAGGTCTTCGTTGGCCCCAATGTGTCTAAAGATAAACTTAGTCGTATGCAAAATGACATTGAAAAGCTTACTCAACTGAAAGGGCGTATCGTAGCCTACAATCCTGTTGAAAAATAAATAATTGCGATTGTCTTTATCAGAGAAAAGGTTGTTTCATCGTGAAAACGTGAGAAATAACTCTGTCTCTGATAGAATCGCGCCGTCTTAAACCCTATGCTGGATTACTTGTTAAATGGTTTGGATTGATTACGCCATCATTATTGTTATCGGACTTTCTACTCTGATAAGTTTGGCCCGTGGTTTTGTAAAAGAAGCCATGTCTCTCGTTGTTTGGTTTGCCGCATTTTTTATTGCCAGCCAGTTTTATCTCAAACTCGCCGATCACCTTACTCAGATGCAAGATGAACTAGTTCGAAACGGGGTGGCGATTGCCATTTTATTTGTTTCAACTCTTATTCTTGGTGCCTTAGTAAATTACTTAATTGGCCAATTGGTTTCTAAAACCGGATTGTCCGGCACAGACAGAGTACTTGGCTTATGTTTTGGCGCGCTAAGAGGCGCCCTAATAGTAAGCGCGATACTGTTTTTTATGGATGCTTTTACCGGAGCACCCAACACAGATTGGTGGCAAGATTCTACACTCGTGCCCGAATTTGGAGTTGTTATCCAGTGGTTCTTTGACTACGTGGAAAATACCTCAAGCTTTGTACCCAAAATATAAAAATGCACTAAAGCATTACTTGGTTTTAGGCGGATATCTACTCGCTTAAAACAAAAATATTAAATAATAGAACATCTTACAATGAGGAAACTCACACATGTGTGGTATTGTCGGAATAGTAGGTCAGACATCGGTTAATCAAACCATTTATGATGCACTGACCGTGCTTCAGCATCGAGGTCAGGATGCTGCTGGCATTGTGACTGTTGATGGTTATGCGTTTAGATTACGCAAAGCTAATGGTTTGGTGAAAGATGTTTTTGAACCAAAACATATGCAACGCCTTCAAGGTAACTCTGGTATTGGTCACGTGCGTTACCCTACGGCAGGCAGTTCAAGCGCTTCTGAAGCTCAGCCGTTTTACGTAAACTCTCCTTTTGGTATTTCTCTCGCTCACAATGGTAATTTAACAAACACAGTTGAGTTACATGAGCGTCTTGTTAAACAACGCCGTCACGTTAATACCACTTCAGACTCTGAAGTATTACTTAACTTATTGGCTGATGAACTACAAAATACCACCACTCATGATTTAAGTGCTGATGAAGTATTTAACGCTGTGACTCAGGTACACGAACTGACACGTGGTGCTTATGCTGTTGTTGCCATGATAATTGGTCAGGGGTTGGTGGCATTTAGAGACCCATTTGGAATTCGTCCGTTAGTGCTAGGTAAGCACGAAACTGAGACGGGAACCGAATATATGGTTGCTTCTGAAAGTGTTGCACTTGATGCGGTTGGTTTTGAGTTTATGCGCGATGTGGCACCGGGTGAAGCGGTATATATCACATTGGATGGCGAACTATACACTCGCCAATGTGCACACTCTCCAAGCTATGCTCCATGTATTTTTGAGTTCGTTTATTTTGCGCGTCCAGATTCGACCATAGACAACATTTCTGTATATAGCAGCCGTGTGAACATGGGAACTATGTTAGGTGAAAAGATTAAGAAAGAATGGGAGGATCATGATATTGATGTGGTTATTCCGATTCCTGAAACGTCTTGTGATATCGCGTTAGAGATTGCCCGACATATGGATCTTCCTTATCGCCAAGGTTTTGTCAAAAACCGCTATATTGGCCGAACTTTCATTATGCCAGGCCAGCAAGAGCGTAAGAAGTCTGTGCGTCGTAAGCTTAATGCCATTAGCGCTGAGTTTAAGGGTAAGAACGTATTGCTAGTTGATGACTCTATTGTACGTGGTACAACGTCTGAGCAGATCATCGAAATGGCACGTGAAGCGGGTGCAAATAAAGTTTATTTTGCATCAGCAGCGCCTGAAATTCGCTTCCCTAACGTATACGGTATAGATATGCCAACGACCAATGAGCTAATTGCACATGGTCGTGATGTTGAAGAGATCAATAAACTGATTGGCGCAGATGGTATGATCTTCCAATCGTTACCTGATTTGATTGAAGCAGTGCGTCAAGAAAATCCAAGTATTAAGCGTTTTGAAACCTCAGTATTTGATGGTAAATATGTCACCAATGACGTTAACCAAGAATACTTAGATTATATTACCCAGTTGCGTAATGACGACGCTAAGGCCAATCGTAGCAAAGATATTGGTACTAACTTAGAGATGCATAACGTTTGTCATCCTTAAGCTAAATTGCAGATACTTGATTAATTAATAAAAAAGCCGAGCAAATGCTCGGCTTTTTTATTTGCACCATTAAACCAGATGCACAGCCCAAACCAACATCCAGCTGGCAAACAGTAGGCTACTTGGTCGCTTATCAAATCTATGGCCTAGCTTTAAACCAACTAAGGTACTAATGCAGGTTAACGGAATAACCAAGCTGCTAAGAACTAGTGGTGTTGCACCAGCGGTTAAATGGATTAGAGGGGAAAGGGTTAAAAGCCAAGCAGTGACAAGTAACAAGTGAAACAGCATTAACTTATCGAGTCGAACTCCTTGATTGCTTAGTGTGGCTAGCATTTTTATCTCTCCTTGTAATTGTTGCTAAATTAAACCACTTGTTGAGAATGGTTCTCAACAAAATTTACAATCTTTGAGCAAACACAAAAGCTTCGCTAAACAATCCTCATTTTAGTGAGCGTTTCAATTGCGCCTAATTGCGGTTCAAGGTACAGTTACTGTTAATTTATACAGTGATCTTTTTGAAGCCGATGATCTTATATATTGCTGAAAAACCAAGCCTTGGTCGAGCTATTGCCGATGTATTACCCAAACCGTTAAAGAAAGGGGATGGTTTTATTCGTGCGGCTAATGGAGACTGTGTTTCTTGGTGTGTGGGCCATCTACTTGAACAGGCTGAACCTGATGCTTACTCACCAGAGTATAAGTCATGGAAGTTTGAGCATTTACCGATTGTCCCCGATACTTGGAAGATGAAACCCAAATATAAGATGCGCAGCCAAATAGCCGTGCTTAGAGGCTTAGTCAAAGAAGCGAGCCAATTGGTTAATGCAGGAGATCCGGATAGAGAAGGGCAGTTATTGGTCGATGAGATCATTGCGCATTTAGGGGTAAGAGGCGCTAAGTTACAAAATGCACAGCGTTTGCTAATTAGCGATTTAAATCCGCAGGCCGTAAAGCGAGCTTTGGGGCAGCTACGCTCGAATCGAGAATTTATTCCATTGTCGACATCAGCATTAGCGCGCTCTCGTGCCGATTGGCTCTATGGTATGAATATGACTCGAGCGTACACTATTCAAGGACGAAAAGTGGGCTATCAAGGCGTATTGTCTGTTGGTCGAGTACAAACTCCCGTACTTGGGCTTGTAGTGCGCCGTGATGCTGAAATTGCAGATTTTATTTCTAAGCCTTTTTATGAAGTGTTAGCGCATTTAGCAACAGATTCGCAAGATCAATTTAGTGCTAAATGGCAACCAAGTGATGCATGTCGACCTTATATGGATGAAGAGGGACGAGTATTATCTAAAGGCTTAGCGCAAAATGTCGTCGGTCGTATTAACGGCCAGAATGGCACGGTGGAAAAAGTCTTAGCACAAGATAAAAAGCAAAACGCACCATTACCGTATAGTTTGTCATCGTTGCAAATTGATGCAGCTAAACGCTTTGGTATGAGTGCGAAATCAGTACTCGATACTTGTCAGTCACTGTATGAGAAACATAAGCTTATTACTTATCCACGTTCTGATAGTCGTTATCTACCTGTAGAACAGCATAGCTTAGCGCCTAGCGTTATTAGAGCAGTGTTAAGCGGTGCTAGCGAACTTGTTACAGGCTGTGAAGAGCCGAATGCCAAGCTCAAGTCTAAAGCCTGGAATGATAAAAAAGTCGATGCTCACCATGCTATTGTACCTACGGAAAAGACCGCCAATTTAACTAGCCTCAGCCCAGTGGAAAAACAGCTTTATTTACAAATCTCACGTCAGTATTTAATGCAGTTTTATCCAGCTTATTTGTATAAAGAGACTCAAGTTGAAGTCATTATTGCTGGCGGGCAGTTTAAAACCAAAGCGAAACAAGAAGTGGCGTTGGGCTGGAAGCAATTACTAAAACAAAGCAAGTCTGCTGGTAACGATAAAAATAGTGACAGTAAAAATGATGACGATGAGCACCTCGCTAACATACCTGCACTAAAGAAAGGCCAAGTATTACTTTGCGAGCGTGGTGAACTGCTGGAGAAGCAAACCCAAGCTCCTAAGCACTTTACTGACGCGACCCTGCTTGGTGCTATGACAGGGATTAACCGTTATGTGACCAATCCGGAAATTAGAAAAATTCTCAAAGATACCGATGGGTTAGGCACAGAAGCAACGCGTGCTGGCATTATTGAATTGCTGTTTAAGCGTAATTATTTAACACGGCAAGGAAAGTCTATTTTAGCAACTGAAGTGGGTAAAGGTTTAGTTAATAGCCTGCCACAAAGTGCCACGACACCTGATATGACGGCATTATGGGAAAATAACCTTGATGCTATCAGTCGTAAAGAGGCTAAATACCAGAACTTTATGGATCCGCTAGTTACATCAATCCATGAGCTGATCACTCAAGCTGGCTCGCAATTACCAACGTCACTGCAAGGGGTTAAGTCTCCTGAAACTGGCTTTAAAAAGCGTCGTTATGCGAGTAAAAAACCGGGTACTACGAGCAGCAGTACTAAAGCTAAAAGGGCGCCAGTTAAGCGTTCCTCTGCGGCGAAAAAGAACTAATCTAGTACGGAAATCTATAATAGATTAGTTGTTTATAGCTCGCTTATAAGCAGTCAAAGAAGCATATATTCTTGACTGCTCCTTGCTTCCAAAAGGCCTACAGTTAGAATTTGCTGCTCAACTCAACTCAACTCAACTCAACTCAACTCAACTCAACTCAATTTAACCAATTGCTCTTATTTAATAACTTTCAATTGTGTTGATTTGTCTAACGGGATAATTTATACAATAAGCTGTTTGCCGCTATTTGTAGGTGCTTTTGACGGCAGAATTTGGCTATTAAAGAGCCTTGCTGAGAGTTTGGCTTTCCTATATTTTACTTTAAATCAGTCTGTTAAAGAGTGCTTTAAACCTAGCTGCTTTTTAAGCAGCTTTTACCTTGTAGATGGATTTATTAAATGTTTGACTGGGTTGAAAAAATTGCTTTTAACCAAGCAAGTCCGCTAACGGTTCAGGCGCAGGACACACAATTTGGTTTTCAGCGTAAAAAACCAGCAGTGATGGCCCATAGCCATTGGCATGGACATATAGAAATCAATTATCTTTTTGATTGCTCAGCAGATTACTTGATTAATGGTCAAGAAATTACTGTGCCAGAAGGACGTATGATTCTCTTTTGGGCGTCATTCCCCCATCAGATGACGGCAGTAAGAGGGGATGGAGACTTGGTTAATATCTATGTACCGCTGCAGACCTTCCTTTCTTGGATGTTGCCAAGCCAATTTGTGAGCCAATTGCTGCATGGTGAAGTGATTGTATCGGATAGCCTCTATGTTTGTGACAGACAATTTACCCAGATTTGGGAAGCTGATATCAGTCGTGGCGAAGCGCTATTAACAGATCAGGTGATTAATGAAATTCGTAGCCGAATTCGCAGAATGGCGCTAGAAGATTACTGCAACTTTAATTTGTCTAATCAGGTAAACAAAGTGGATAAGAAAACCCTTGTTAGCGGTTTAAGTCATATTCAAAATATGCTGCGTTATATAGCCGACCATTACGACGAAAAAATTACTATTGAACATGTCTCAAGTTCTACTGGCCTGCACAAAAACTACGCGATGAAGCTATTCAATCGCGTCATGAAGGTATCTATAAAGCAATATATCAACCAGCTGCGCTTGCAACATGCACAGGCCTTGCTTATTGATACACAAAGCCCTGTACTACATATTGCTTTAGAAGCTGGTTTTGGCTCAGTAAGCCGTTTTTATGATATTTTTCAGCGTGAATTTGCCATGTCACCACTCGAGTTTCGGCGTAAGGTGATTGGTTAAGCTGATTGTTTTAGCAAATATTTTAGGCAGGATTAAGGCGGGTTTGGCTTTGTGCTTAAGTTATGCCTGTAAACTATCGTCAAGTCTGCTTCAGAGCCGAGTGTTCGTTGTAAACAAAGGCAACAGCGCAATGCTAAATAGTGTTTTATTTTTCGATTCGCCTTTGTCCATTTTAGCCAAAGTATTGTGTTAACTGATAGTTTGATGGCTGACGGATTCTTTTAATATTTGCTCTATGGTTTGGTAACGCGCAGGTAATTCTCGATTACGCTTATGGATCAGATATAGCTGTTCAGTTACTTGAACCTTAGGGTTATGCAAGCTTAATGAGTCCTTATGGATAAAACTGTCGAAGGTGCTTTTTGGTAGTACGGTAAAGCCAATACCCTGTGAAACGGGTAATAATATTTGGCTGAGTTGGTTTACGTAGCTAGCTGCTGGCAGCTTTTCAATATTAAGTTCGGCAAATTCTCTATCACCACATTGGTCAAAATAGAGTGATAGGTAATGTGCTGAATCAGGATGTTTTACCACTCCGCAGTTAATTAAGGTTTGTGAATTAATAGTTTGGCCTTCAAAGCGTTTTGGCATGATTAAGCATAAAGGCTCAAGACCTAACGGTTCAATATAAAATTCGCTGGCACTCGGTTTGTGGGTGACTACACCAATATCGATGTTGGTTTCAGCAATATCCTTAAGGACTTTATAATTAGGTGCAGCTTCTAAATGAACTGAAAGCGCAGGATATTTTGCTTGAAGCTTAAGTAATTTAGGGTAATACAATAGGGCTAAGGAACCTGAGCAGGAAAGGCGACATTGGCCAGAAAAAGGGTCGTCGAAACTTAAACTTTCCATCAGTTTATGTTCATGCTGAGTTAGATCTCGTGCATATTGATAAACTTGTCTGCCTTGCTCTGTTATTTCAAACTGTTTGTTAATGCGTTTGATTAATGGATGACCACAAGCTTGCTCCAGTTTCTTTATTTGCTGACTTACACCGGGTTGTGTCATATACAACTTTTCTGCGGTTTGGGTAAAGTGACCAACCTCGATAAGGGTTTTAAAAGTATGCAGCCAAATAGGATTGAGCATGAAAAAACCTCATGTTGTTGACTTAAAACTAAGTTTGTTGAAATGGTGGTAGATAGCCAATGATAACCTAAGATTATTAAATTTGTAAAAATTGATAAGTTTAATGCTGTTGATATAGACCGTTTCGATAAGTGCTCCATACGTGGATCTTGGCTACTACGTCCCCATGTTGTGGGTTGATATTCTTACAAAAGCGCAGGTATTGGTTATTTACAGCAACCTTGAGAGTATTTTCTGGGAGTTAAAGGAGGCTTTTTAGTAATGACCTTCACCGTTAATTGGCTCAGCATAGCTTTTATTAAAAATTGTTAGTGACCTTAGTATGCAAGAAGAGCCAGAGCTCAAGTTTGATCCAAGTGAACATGCACATCGGCGTTTTAACCCGCTGACTTCCGAGTGGGTACTTCTCGCTCCTCATAGAGGTAAGCGTCCATGGCTTGGACAAGTAGAAACGAGCGAGATATCAAGTGTTTCTTATGATCAAAACTGTTTTTTATGTGCAGGTAATGTGCGTATTAATGGTGAGATCAATCCCGACTATCAATCAACTTTTGTATTTCAAAATGACTTTTCCGCGTTAAGGCCTGATATTGTTAATGCAAATTGTGACGATCCTTTATTTCGATTTAAAACCGAGCGTGGTGAAAGCAGAGTGATCTGCTTTTCACCGGATCATTCTAAGACTTTAGCGTTTTTGTCGTTAAGTGAAATTGAGAAGGTGATTTTAGCATGGCGTCAGCAAACAGCAGAACTTAGCAAGCAGTATGCTTGGGTACAAGTATTTGAAAACAAGGGGGCTGTAATGGGGTGCTCTAATCCACATCCTCATGGACAGGTATGGGCTCAACAACAATTGCCAAGTTTAGTGGTTAAGAAGCAGAAAAACTTGTGTGAGTATTTCAATCAATATGGCCGGAATTTGCTCTGTGATTATGCTGCAAGAGAGTATGCGTTACAGGAACGAGTTGTGGTAAGTAACGAGTTATGGCTGGTGGTGGTGCCTTATTGGGCTGCATGGCCATTTGAAACCTTGCTATTACCTCGATTTAATATTCAGCAGATAACACAGTTAGATGATAACAAGCAGAGAGCGCTTGCCGATATTATTAAGCAATTGACTTGCTGTTATGACAATTTATTTGAATGCTCTTTTCCTTACTCTATGGGATGGCAAGGGGCGCCATTTGATAAACGGCAGCATCCTGAGTGGTTATTACATGGACACTTTTATCCACCTCTATTACGCAGTGCTAGTGTGAAAAAGTTTATGGTAGGTTATGAGTTGCTAGCCGAAGCGCAACGAGATCTAACACCTGAACAAGCGGCAAAACGGCTACGTGAAGTCCGTGGGACTCACTATTCAACTAACTAGTTTATATTTAAACTTTAGCGAGGTTTGTATTGGTTACAATCCGGATCATATTCAAATCCGCTAGCGGCTAGTTTTTTCTCTAATAGCTTGCTATTGATATCTAAATCATAAAACAGTGCTTGTTGATCTTTACAGCCTAAACGCAGGTGCTCGTTAGCTATTCCAACTAAGATTTCTGCTGAGAGCGTTTCAAGTTTATCGATATTCATTAGAAGCCACCTGATGCTTGCGATTAAGTCGATTGAAAGTGATTATTGATAGCAAGGATCTTTATTTTAGTGCTAACTGCTGATTTTTGCATTGAATGAGGTTAAGGCTATTAATGGCCTTAGTCATTGGTCGGTAAATTCAAGGCAAAAAAAAGCAAGCCTTGGTGGAGGCTTGCGAAGGTGATACAGGTGAGGAACAGAATACATAATGTCCCATAAAGCTTAAGGGTTTATTAATTAACGCAGCTTTTCCCCACGATTAATTGCAATTAATCTATCCAGAATATGTTCACCGTCCATACGAATACCATTGTGCTCATATTCAGAGGTTAACCAGTATTTTAAATTACCGACTTTAGCAGCTGTTTCGAGACTATATTGCATCTCAACAAACATATCTTCGCTGTAAATAGCCGCTGTTACAGGCACTTGATTATTCGCAAGCGTGTCTAGATTATAGAGTATTGGCCAATCACTTTTTCGTGCTAAATCTTCAGCGGCTTGCTGCAATGGCTTAAGGTTACCAAATTGCTCAAAGAACCAAGGGTAAACCATTTCTCCAGTAAATAGAAAAGGCTTGTCATCACTGTAGTTGAACTCTGGATATGCTTGTCTAACACGGTGAGCTGCCCAATTTGAACTATTTTGTTGGCAATAGATAGACTCATGCAGCAAGGCAAAAATCGGATTCGTATTAAAATCTAGTAGCTGGCAGAAATGGGCTAAAAACAGTGGATTAACTTGAGTGCCTGATGGTGTATTAATTAACGCTTGCTCTAGGAGGTAGTAAACGCTTTCAGGGCCTTGCTCCATACCTAAATTAATACCTAGAAGCTGCAGCATCTCAACGGTTAAACGCTCACCAGTTGCTAAATAAACTTGGTTGTTGTCAATATGGTCAGCCAGTGCTTTGATGAGTTGTTGTGCATCGCTAAAACGACTGAAAAAGTTTTGGTTCTTGGTAAGTACGCGTTGATAAGTTGCTTGATAGACTTCATCTGCTGTACGAGAGAGTGACGGGATCCCCCCTGTAATGTATGCCTCAGCTAATCCTTCGGGTGCATCGTTAAGGTATTTTAATACGCAAAATCCTCCAAAGCTTTGTCCCAGAATTGTCCACTTTTGGTTATTGGTTAATTGCTGGCGAATTGCTTCTGCATCGCGAATAATATTGTCAGCTCTAAAATGGCTTAAATACTGGGTTTGCTCTGCGCTTGATAGGTGAGCTAGGCTTGCAAAATTAACAGGAGTAGATAGCCCTGTTCCGCGTTGATCAAGCAGTAAAACTCGATACTCTTGTAGTGCGCGCTTAATCCAGCCGCCATTTGCTGCAGGGCGTACAGCACCAAAACCTGGACCACCTTGGAAGAAAACAATGAAAGGTAATGATTTTCCTTGGTTTTCTGGGCTTGTGAGTTCTCGGGCGAATATAGAAAGCTGCTCACCATCAGGCTTGTTGTAGTCAAGAGGCAAGGTAAAGTGGTGTTTTTGAGCGATCATACCTGAAAACTCAAGCTGTATAGTGGATGCTGAGGGCATTGAAGTGGCCTTTTATTATTGCACTTTGATAGGGCTGTTATTGAGCTTTGCCAAGCTGGGATTCAGCTTTTATATGGCATACACTCAAAACGAATAACTGGGATTGTATACCAAATTTTGTGGTGAATGCAGCGTTTGTAATCTTGAACATAGTAATAACGTACTTTTGATAGAGGCTTAATTAAAATGCGCGTAAATAATATAGAGCTAAGATCAAATTCTCCCAATAATAGATAGTCGAATAGCTCAACTTCACGTAATCTTTATTGATACATGCTAAACATAGAGTCTTAGGTGATTATCGATGAAGTATCAGTTAATACCGGTTACCCCATTTCAGCAAAACTGTAGCTTAATTTGGTGCACTGAAACCATGAAAGCGGCGGTTGTCGATCCTGGTGGCAATATTGAGCGTATTTTGGAAGAAGCGGCTAAAAATAATGTCGTTGTTGAAAAAGTACTGTTGACTCATGGCCATATTGACCATGTGGGTGGAGCTGCAACCATAGCTAGTCAATTAAATGTTCCTATTATTGGCCCACACAAAGATGATGACTATTGGCTCGATAGTTTACCCAAACAAAGTCAGCACTTTGGATTTGTGCATTGCGATGCCTTTACGCCAACACAATACCTTGAAGATGGAGATGAGGTTACTGTAGGAAATCAAGTGTTAAAAGTATTACATTGCCCAGGGCATACACCTGGACACGTTGTGTTCTTTTCTGAATTTATGAAGTTGGCATGGGTAGGCGATGTATTGTTTAGAGGGTCAATTGGACGCACTGATTTCCCTCAGTCTAATCACCAAGACCTGATCGATTCTATTACTGAAAAACTATGGCCTCTGGGCAAAGACGTTCAGTTCATTCCTGGCCATGGCCCATTATCGACTTTTGGTGATGAGCGAGCGCAAAACCCGTTTGTGGCTGATCAACTCTTTAGTTAGTATTTTGCTTATTAGAAGAAATATGCAGTAATTAGGTAAGGGCATTTTTCAAAGGGAAGTGCCTTTTTTGTAATTTATCTCATGTTTTATCCTCACCGAGCTGCTATATCTTCGTTAATTTATCTTCAAGTATGCTTTTCTCTAGTCATAAATAGGTATGTTTACTACATAAATGGTCTTTTTGTGCGTTTAATCGGCATTTAAGCGTAATTATTGGCTTTAGATCGTGTTTTTTTACAACTAAAAAAGGTAATTTAGCTCACCTGTTTCGAGTTCGCTGTTATGCGAGTGAATGTAATTGAGGTGAGTGATGGAAAATCGTTGGCAGATAGCTATTTCAGCAGGACTACTTGCAGCCGTTTGGGCTGGTGTTGCCGATGCACTGCACCTAGTCACTTGGATAGGTTTCTTAAGCTGTAGCACTTTCTTTGCGCAGACTCATTCAGGTATTAAAGGTATGTTTATGGCAATGAGCACTAACATGTCTGGCGTATTTTGGGGATGGTTGATTATTTCTGGCAGTAGCTTCTTTGTTTCACCATTGTTTGGCTATATCTTCACCGGTATTGCCACATCAGCAATGTGCTTGCAAGCTAGCTATCAAAAACTGGCTTTTATTCCTGGGGCATTTATTGGTTGCTGTATTACGTTTGCTATGGGGGGCGACGTTGCGGCGATTATTCCTCCGTTGCTGATTGGCGCCATGCTAGGTTATAGCATGAGTTTATTGACGGGACAGTTAATAGCATTAACCAAGAAGTTTCAGGGTGTGGCTGCAGAGCCTACTGCTGAAGAGTCATAATAAATAGACTCATTTGAATTGATATAAAAATGCCAGCAATGATTGCTGGCATTTTTATAGTTAGTTAGCTAAATGTGCTCCAAATAGGCGCATGATCTGATGGTTTTTCAATACCGCGTAAATCGTAATCTACATCTGATTCAACTAGACGCTCAGCCAGCGATTTCGTTGCTAAAACAACATCAATACGTAGGCCGCGGTTATCAACAAAACCTTTGCTGCGGTAGTCAAACCATGAGTAACGTTCACTGCGAGTTGGGTGAAGTTCACGGAAGGTATCGACTAAGCCCCAATCCATCAAGGTTTTTAGCCATTCACGTTCTTCAGGTTGAAAACTACATTTCCCCGTTTTTAACCAACGTTTGGCGTTAGGCTCACCAATACCAATATCGAGATCAACTGGTGAGATATTGATGTCACCAATAATAGCGATATCTTCGTCAGCACTATGGTGTTCATTTAAGTACTGCATAAGATCTTTATAGAACTTACGCTTAGCTGGGTACTTAGTCTCGTGACTAATATTTTCGCCCTGAGGGAAATAACCATTAAGAACGGTAAGCGTGCGTCCATTTTCTTGGGTAAAGGTGCCCATGATCATACGGCGCTGTGCGTCTTCTTCGTCAGTGGGAAACCCTTTCTGTATTTTAATTGGTTCAGCTTTAGACAGCATCGCGACACCATAGTGAGCTTTGCCACCATGGTAATGTACGTGATAACCCATAGCTTCAACATCAGCCAGTGGAAAGGCTTCGTCATGGACTTTGGTTTCTTGTAGACCAATAACATCGGGCTGATGGGTGTCAATAAGTGCCTGTAGCTGATGTAGTCTAGCCCGCAGTCCATTGATGTTAAATGAAACAATCTTCATTTGTTGAATCCTTTTGTTACGGTAAAACTAGCTTGTATGGCTTAACAATTACACTTTCATATACGCCTGCTGCGATATATGGATCGGCATCGGCCCAACATTGTGCATCTTCAAGTGATGCAAAATCGGCGACAACTAATGATCCTGTAAACCCAGCTTCGCCCGGATTTTCGCTATCCGTTGCTGGATGAGGACCTGCAATGAGTAAGCGCCCCTCATCTGCAAGTTGTTGCAGGCGAGCTAAATGGTCAGCACGAACAGACAAACGTTTTTCTAAGCTATTTTCGATATCTTGCGATGAAATCATGTACCACATTATTTGAGTTCCTTACGATCTTCTTCAGACATGTTTTTAAACAGGTAGAGGACGGTTAACACTGTATTGATAAGGGTTAAAGCGGTCAAACCAAAAACTTTAAAGTTGACCCAAGTTTCTTGTGACAAGCTAAAGGCAACGTAGATATTGACTAAGCCGCAAACAACAAAAAAGGCGACCCAGTACCAAGTTACATGAGCCCAAATTTTATCGGTTACAACGAGTTCTTTGCCTAGCATACTTTTTAAAATAGGTTTGCGCATTAATTGGCTTACCCCTAGCGCAATGGCAAACAACGCATAAACAATGGTGACTTTCCATTTAATAAAAGAGTCATCATGGAGAACGAGTGTTAATGTGCCAAATACAGTGACCATGACAAAAGTGATCAGGTGCATTTTTTCTATTTTTTTATACAGCATGTAGCTTATGACAAGTTGCAAAGCGGTGGCCGCGATCAGGGCACCACTCGCGATATAAATATCAAAAAATTTATAGACGACAAAGAAAATGACAAGAGGCAAAAAATCGAGCAACTGTTTCATAGCGTTGTATTCAGTTTTGAAAGTCGAAAGTGAGACAGAGTGTAGCATGCAAGTTTACGGGGAAAAAGCGCAAGCCTGCGGCTTAAGCTAGGTTACGCATTACCTTTAGGTACCTTGTAAAATTGTAAAAATTAAGTTTATTCTGAGTAACAATTTTTACATAAACATTTAGGTTCTTTTGAGTCGACTTTTAGTAAACAAATGGCAGGGGGCTATAGCGCAATACTTAATGACCTTTTGTTCAAGCTTAAGTTATTACCCTTACTTATTTCATTGTCATTATTACGTGACATCAATCCCTGTAGGTAAATCCTTGTACAACTTTTAAGCGGTTTTGTGTCGCGTTAAAGTATTAATGTGGAGTTTTAGAGCGCTTAGTTAAAGGGGGAGATAAGAGTGAGTAAAATTAATATTGAAGAGAAGTTTAGCCTGTTTTCAGAGTTGTGGTCTCCAAAAATTATTGCTGAATCAAATGAGCAGCTGGTCAAAATCGCAAAAGGCTGCGGCGAGTTAGTTTGGCATCAACACGACAATGAAGATGAATTGTTTTTGGTATTTAAAGGGCAGTTAACTTTGCTGATGAAAGGCGCTGAAGTGGTGCTTAATCCTGGAGAAATGTATATTGTGCCAAAAGGGGTAGCACATTGTCCTAAAGCCACAGAGGAAACTCATTTCTTAATGGTAGAGCCAAAGTCGACGGCACATACGGGGAGCATTGCAAGTGAGCTAACCGTGGATATCGCTGACCAAGCTTGGATCTAATGTGTTGAATGATAGCAGTCAGTCATTGACTGACTGCTAGTGAGAACGTTCAATTCATTAGAGTGCTATTGCGGTTAATACGGGCCTAATAAATTGATTTAGGAATTATAATGTTGTTAAGCCTTTATAATTCTGGCTTAAGCTAACCATTTCTACCGATGGCACAATCACTTTCTTTTCTAGCAATAGATCGGCAACGCTTTGATCGAATGAGCGGTAATGTAGCTTGGTTTCGACGCTGTAATCTGTAACGCCAGCAGGTAACGTAAACGGATATTTAACCGTTTTTGAACCTTTGGCTGGGATAGTGTTTTGTACTGAGAAGCTCGCTACGCGCCAAGGCTTGTGCTCAGGCTTTCCATGCACATCAACAGAGGTGTCTTGGAAAATAACCGTTCCCTCTGGTAGTGCGTTCTCAGCCGTTAATGAGCCTGAACGTAAAATCTCTTTTCCATTAACGTCACGTACAATAACTTCGAGCCAGATTTGACGAATGAAAGTCAAACTTGTTGGTAAATCATGACCCGCACGGCGGTTAAATACGGTGACTTCAAGTACAGGATTGTTTGCAGACCCCGTCACTTTTGCATCAAGTGCGGCAGCTGATTTTAGGCGTTTAACCGCTTCATCAGCGTGAGCTTGGCCGTTTTTAACCCCTAAAAGTGGAGCTATAACCGCATTACCACCGACAAAACCATGGTCGTGCACTAAGCTACGAACAGGGCCACCGCGCGCCGCTTTACCACCTAGGCGATGTTCTTCAAGCTTTTTAGCTGGCAACATTTCGTCAGCTACGCGCATCGCTGTTTCTACAGGTACCATGTGGCAATCTTGACATTGGATATCAGCTGCTGCGTAAGGTGACTTTTTCCATTCATCATAAGTATGCTCTAGAGCAAAATTATCGTGAACTGGGTTAAATACGTTATGGCAGTTAGCGCAGAACTCAGACTTGGTATGTAATTCTGAATACTCAGCCTTATGACCGCGAGGTTTTGCATCATCAAATGGGCCGCGCTTAACTTTATCGTTTGCGATTTCAAGTGAAGCATTCCCATGCTCACCCATTGCAGTGTGTGATGCGTTAGTATCGACAACACTATGGCAGACTTCACAAGATACGCCTTGGTTAGCAATCGCTTGAGTTGTGAAGCCGCCAAACTTGCCAGACTCTGATTTAAATTCAACAGTTTGGGTTACGGTACCTAGTACTGTGTGACAGCCACCACAAAGATTTTTGGCTGCGCCATTAGTTTCTTTCTCACCCATTGCCCACTCAGCTTGAAACACTGGGTCGATAAAAGCGATAGAGTGCATAGAACCTTGCCAGCCGTTCCACTGACGTGGATGACAGCCCTTACAGCTATTTGAGTCGCGCCACTGCTTTAACTCAGGCTTTTTATCGCCTTCGACACTTAAGTAAGAAGGAGCGAATGCCATTTCTTTTTCGGCATGAGCTAGCAATGGCATAGCGCTTAGCAGCACTAATGCTAGATATGTTTTTTTCATCTTGTTGTATTTATCCAATAACTAACGAAATTGCATGAGCGTACCCCGTAAATCTTTAGATTAGCAGGGGCTTGATATCGTGTCTTTCAGGCGTGCGAATAGTAAATAATTCATCGATGACGTACTGCTATCTGATGCACAGAAAGCTATTGAATTTAATTGAATATTTTGCACTGCTTCAAGAAATTGAATGAAAGTAGCAATAATGGAAACTCACATGTAAAAGGCATGTTTATTAATGAGTTAATTAAATTTATTAGTTAATTAGTAATTCTACGAATTGAGTTGTTTACATAGATTTGTATTAGCCATTGCGGGAGTTTGACATTGTTTTAGCGGATTAAATTACTTAAAACAGGATTAAAATCACCTTTAAAGGCTAAACTCAAGTATCATATAGCCATGAAAGATGAAAATAATATAGACGTAAAATTGGTTGACTTACACAGCCATACGACCGCATCCGACGGTCAATTGTCCCCATCAGAATTAGTCGAACGGGCCATTAGCAAAGGTGTTGAAATGTTTGCTATTACCGATCACGACACAATAGACGGCTTGAAAGAAGCTCATGAGTTTAATCAACAGCATGACACACCATTAGAGCTAATCAACGGCGTTGAGATCTCTACTCGTTGGAACAATTTCGACATCCACATTGTGGCACTAAATGTGGATATCGATAATGTCGAGTTGGCCGCATTTTTACATAAGCAACGTGAGTTACGATCAACCCGAGCGCATGAGATTGGTGAGCGTTTAGCTAAAGCTGGAATTGAAGGCGCTTATGAAGGTGCTAAAGCTTATGCGGGGGATGCGGCTATTAGCCGAGGACATTATGCTCGTTGGCTTGCTGAAAAAGGTTACGCTACAACAACCGCTAACGTATTTAAGAAGTATCTAGCACGTGGGAAAACGGGTTATGTTCCCAATAATTGGGGTGATATGGCCGGTGCGGTTGAGGTTATTCATAACGCTGGCGGCGTGGCAGTTTTAGCACATCCAAGTGGATATAAGTTATCGGCTAAATGGCTTAAGCGTTTAGTTCGAGAATTTAAATTAGCAGGCGGCGATGCGATGGAGGTTGTACTCGGACAGCAGACTATCGATGATCGCAATAATCTTATTTCGCTTAGTATAAATAATGCCCTGACATGCTCGTTAGGCAGTGATTTTCATTTTCCAGGTAGCTGGATTGAGATCGGTAAAAATATGTTCCAACCCCAAGGAGTGGATTGGGTTTGGCAGTCAGATAAATGGAAGGTAGTACAATGAGCCAGTTTTTTTATGTGCATGAGGAAAACCCGCAAGCACGCTTAATTAGCCAAGCTGTCAATGTAATTAAAAGTGGTGGAGTAATTGTTTACCCTACTGATTCCGGTTATGCGTTAGGTTGCTTAATAGGCGACAAAGATGCAATGACCAAGATTGCGCGCATTAGACAGATTGAAAATGACCATAACTTTTCGTTGATGTGCCGCGATCAGTCAGAGCTTGCCAGTTATGCTCAAGTCGATAATCAAGCTTATCGATTGTTGAAGCAAAATACACCAGGGCCATATACGTTTATTTTTAAAGCGTCTAAAGAAGTGCCTAAAAGATTACAAAACCCAAAGAAAAAGACTATCGGTATCCGCGTACCAGACAACGTGATTGCATTGGCTTTACTTGAAGCTTTAGGTGAGCCGCTTATGTCTACCAGCTTGATTTTACCAGGTAAAGATTTCACGGAGTCAGATCCTGAGCATATTCGCGATATCCTAGAGCATCAAGTTGATTTGATTATGCATGGTGGCTATTTGGGTGAAAAACCAACCACAGTTGTCGACCTGTCAGACGGTGACATTGAAGTCATCCGTGAAGGCGCGGGCGATGTTACGCCATTCCTTTAAGTTCTAATTTCACAGTCAAGCCGCGGTTAACCACAATTGACTGCGGCTATTGCTTTAATCACAGTTGTTTTACAGGTATAATCGCGCGTTTGCGAAAATAGAGGGTATTACGGATGGAGGGCGTTCAGCAAAAATTGCCTTTAGCCGTTGTTCGGGGTGAGCCTTATAAGGTGATGCCGAAAGACCTGTTTATTCCGCCTGAGGCATTAGAGGTTTTTCTTGAATCATTTGAAGGACCGTTAGACCTACTGCTTTATTTAATCCGTAAACAAAAACTTGATGTTGTTGATTTACCTATTTTTTCTATTACTCAGCAGTACTTGGAATACGTGAATCTTTTGCAAGGTGCCAAAGTGGAGCTTGCAGCTGATTACCTTGTTATGGCGGCAACCTTAGCCGAGATTAAATCTCGTTTACTGCTACCAAGACCTGAAGTTGAGGAAGAAGATGAGGAAGATCCACGAGCACAGTTAATTCGTCAGCTTAAAGCGTACGAAGTGATCAAAGATGCTCAAGAGAAGTTGGATGAGTTGCCTAGAATGGAACGCGATGTGTTTCAAGCTAAGGCAATCCCTGCTGCTAATATCAAGCCGGAGTTGTTGCCTCCAGAAGTCTCTTTAACAGAGATAGCGAGAGCATTTTCTTCGGTATTAAAGCGCATTGAAGCCACAGAGAGTCATCATGTTGTACGTGAAGTATTATCAACACGTGAACGTATGGCGCAGATTTTAGCTAAGCTCAACGCTGAGACTTATTTACCCTTTGAAGCTTTGTTTGATTTCGAAGAGGGCCGCAGTGGTGTAGTAGTGAGCTTTTTGGCGTTAATGGAACTAGTTAAAGAGTTGTTGGTTGAGCTTGTACAGGCTGAGCCATTTTCAACAATACATGTTAGGGCGTACTGATTGTCTCAGATAAATCCAGATCAGCTTAAACAGTTAATTGAAGCAAGCCTATTTGTATTGGCTAAGCCTATGACAATTAAAGCGTTAAAAGAGACTGTATTGTCGAACTTTAATGTGTCACGGGTGAAAATCAAAGCATGTATTGAAGAGTTACAGCTCGATTATGAGAATCGAGGTGTACAATTAGTAAAGGTGGCAGGGGGCTATCGGTTTCAGACATTGGCTGAATTGAGTCCATTTTTACAGCCGTTATGGCAAGAAAAAGCCCCTAAGTATTCGCGTGCAACCTTGGAAACATTGGCGGTAATTGCTTATCGTCAGCCTGTTACCCGTGGTGATATTGAGTTTGTGCGAGGAGTGGCAATTAGCAGCCACATTATAAAAAGTTTAAACGATAGAAATTGGATTAAAGTTGTGGGTCATAAAGAGGTGCCGGGAAGACCAGCGCTTTATGCGACAACCACCGATTTTTTAGCTTATTTCGGCTTAGACACTATTGCGGATCTACCGCCTTTGTCTGATCCCGAATCATTGGCTGCACTGTTTTCATCTGAAAAGAGTGTGACCGAAAAAACAGAAGAGTCTACTAATGAGTGAAAAATTGCAGAAAGTCTTGGCCCGTGCAGGCCATGGCTCCCGTCGTGAGATGGAGGCATGGATTGCTGCAGGTCGAGTTAGTGTTGACGGCGAAATTGCAAGCCTAGGTGATCGCGTTGAATCAGACGCAAAAATCCGTATCGATGGCCGTACAGTTTCAATTCGTTCTGAAGAGGATGTGGTTTGTCGTGTTATTGCATACCACAAGCCAGAGGGTGAAATTTGTAGTCGTAAAGACCCAGAAGGACGCCCAACGGTATTTGACCGCTTACCAAAAACTCGCGATTCACGTTGGGTAGCAGTAGGACGTTTGGATATTAATACTTCAGGTTTATTGTTATTCACCTCTGACGGTGAATTAGCAAACCGCTTAATGCACCCATCAAATGAAGTGGAGCGCGAATACGCTGTGCGTACATTTGGTGAAGTGACTGATGCGTGTATTCAACGTTTACGTATGGGCGTAACGTTAGAAGACGGCCCTGCAAACTTTGACAAAGTTAAAGCTGCTGGTGGCGAAGGCATGAATAAGTGGTGGCACGTTAGCTTAGCTGAAGGCCGTAACCGTGAAGTTCGTCGTCTATGGGAATCTCAAGAAGTTCAGGTAAGCCGTCTTATCCGTATTCGTTACGGTATGATTGAGCTACCTAAAGCGCTACCACGTGGTGGTTGGATTGAGTTGCCAATCGAAGAAGTAAACTATCTTCGTAAGACAGCTGGCATGGACGAAGAAACACGTACATTACTTGGCACTGATAAGCACAGTGTTGCGCGTAACAAAGTACGTAGTGCTAAAATTAAGCGCGCTGTACATAAGCATAAAGTTGCTACAGGTAAGCCAAAGCCTACCCGTCAGCGTAGCTAATTGCTAACCCGCTCATCGACGAATCGATAAGCATTAGAAAGGCCGCTAACTAGCGGCCTTTTTTGTACCTATTGCTCGATACTAAGCTAATTGCGATTACTGAGCGTTCAGTTGCTGACCATTGACTTCTTTAGAGTCATCACCCATTAGATACAGATAAGTCGCCATGATTTCATCAGGTGCCTTAAGTGTCTGAGGATTTTCAGCAGGGTAGGCATTTGCGCGCATGCCGGTTCGTGTTGCACCTGGGTTGATGCTGTTAACACGGATAACAGTATCTTCGTATTCGTGAGCTAATGATTGCATCATGCCTTCGGTAGCAAACTTTGAAATAGCATATTCGCCCCAGTAAGCTCGACCTTGGCGACCAACACTGCTAGAGGTAAACAGTAAAGATGCAGATTCAGATTTGCGCATGATTGGCAACATAGCCTTGGTTAGCATGATTTCTGCAATCACATTAACCTGCATAACTTCATTTACCGTGCTCATGGTAATGTGCTCAAACGGGCCCAATACGCCTAGCAGGCTTGCATTGTGCAATAAGCCATCTAACTTGCCGAACTGCTCTTCAATGGTGTCAGCCATATCTTTATAGTTTTGTTCGGTTGCGCCTTTCAAATCGAGAGGCACAATAGCAGGGGTAGGGTAACCAGCTTGCTCAATTAGGTCATAAACTGCTTCTAGTTTTTTTACTGTCTTGCCTAATAAGATCACCGTGGCGCCATGTTTTGCATAAGCAATCGCTGCTGCTTTACCTATGCCGTCACCTGCACCGGTCACTAAAATGGTCTTGTCTTTGAGTAAATCTTTTGCTGCTTGATATTCCAACATGAGTTAATACTTCCTCAGAGCTCAAACGCCCGTCACTTCTAGAATCGCTGATATGATAAACAGCTGTTTAAAACAAACGATTAATTTTTGTCCGCTCAATTGGTGGTTGAATGTGACAAAAATGTAGCTAACTCAATAATTTTGCGTTAACTTGAACTTAGTTAAGGACTAACAATAAGTCCTATTGGTATACATTGTTGACTATTGTGACCAATTTCTTAGTGAAAACAAAATTATTACAACAAGATTTGGGGAAAAAAGATGAAAAAACTCTTTTTGGGCGTAGCAATCACCTCAGCATTGGGGCTCACGGCTTGTAGCGAAGACAGTTATAACGAATTAGTAGACAAAACTGAGCCTCTGGTTCCTCAGTCTGTGTTTGTTTTTGATCCTGCAGCGGGTGCTGTGCCGCTACCAAACGATTTATTGTTTAACGGTACTACCGATGGCACGTTAGCTATTCCTGGTGAAGAGTCTGGCGATTATGTTGATCCGCAAATCGCGCTTGGTGCATTAGATGGTTGGTCACTGACATCACCTATTACTATCGACGTTGCACCAGCAACCGACAACGATGGCGCAGTATTAACGATTGATGCGGCGTCTGTGGCGCAACCGGGTGCGGTGCGTGTATTTGAAGCGACCGTAGGCGGTGCGCTTTCATCGGATCCTGAATGTAGCGGAGCACCTTCAGTATCTGCTTGTAAAGTGGGTGATGAATTGCAATTCGGCGTTGATTACGTCTCTCAAGCTTCTGGTAACAAAGTGGCAATTATTCCGCTTAAGCCTTTAAAAGCCGGTCAGTCATATATTTATGCGACCACAACACTTATCCAAGATTCTGCTGGCCGTCCTATCGCGCCATCTGCAACTTACGGGTTATTAAAGCTTGATATTGAAACTAAGCCACTAGAAACACCTGATCAGTTGTTCTTACAAACGTTAGTAAACAGCTACGAAAAAGGTATGGCTGCTGCAGGTGGTCCAAGCACTGAAGAAGTGACTTACTCAGGCCTGTTTACCACTCAGTCAGTTGCTGACGTATATGAAACCACCAAACTATTAATGGTTGACCCAACAGACGGCAACCCTTATGCGCCTAAATTAACGGCAATGCCAACACCATTGGGTGTCACAGTCGCTCAAGCTGCAGGTTTAACCCCTGCTGATGGTTTGGCTTATGTGGTTTCAGATTTAGCAGACGTTTATGCTGCTGAAATTCAAGTGCCTATTTACGGCGACTGTTCATCGACAAGTTGTTTAGATGCTAATTTAAATCCGTTAATCAATGGTCACTGGAAAGCGCAAGGCGATAGCCCTGTTTCAGTGTTATTAGCATTAGAAGCACAAACGCTAAGCCAAGCCAATTATTTCTCCCAAGCAGAGGCGCAAGGCGTTGATCCTGTTGCGGGTCTAACTAATCCTGCATTACTAGCGGGAAAAACTTGGTTATTAGACGACGGTACACCTGCTGATCCAACTAAGCATCTAACTAAGTTTAATCCTATTCCTGCAATTAAGGGATACGAGAAAGTCGCCGTACAAATTACTCTACCTAATGCCGTCAAACTTGCCGGTTTTTATCAGCAGCAAGGTCTACCATTTACCGCACCAACTAACGGCTGGCCAACAACCATTGCTATGCATGGTCTAGGTGGTGGTAAAGAGATGGCTCTTGCTTATGCTGGTACTTACGCAGCATCGGGTATTGCCACTATATCAATTGATATGCCACTGCATGGTGCGCGCTCATTTGACGCCAACGGTGATGGTATTTATGAAGTGTCAGCGACAGATCCTAGCTATGGTGCTGTTGTCGGTACACCAGATGCCTTTAAAAATGGTAATCCACTAGCCTTTGTAAATATTGCTAGCACCTTGACGGTGCGTGACAACTTCCGCCAAGCAACGGTTGACCATTTAGCGTTGCGTGCGGCTTTAACAGGTTTATACCTAGGTCTTGCACAAGCTCAGCAGCCGCAGATTTTTGATATCAGTAAAATCAGTGCTCAAGGGTTAAGTTTAGGTGGTATTGTTGGGACAACATTCTCTAACTATGCATCTACCGGTCTTCGGGACCCAGCAAGTGGAACTGAGCTACCGAATGCTTATGTTGTAAATGCAGCTTCTCTAGTAGCACCAGCTGGTGGCCTAGCGGGGGCATTTGCTGGTTCACCAACTTTTGGCCCTGTATTGTTTGACACGATAGTGGCAACTGAGTCGTTCCAGGCGTTGGTTGACGAAGCTAATGTGAATGATGCTGAGCCTGGGAGTGATGAATACAACGCAATTGTTGCAGCAGTTTACGCTGAATTTATCCCGACTTTCGCATTTGCAGTACAAACAGCATTTGATAGCGCGGATCCAATTAACCACGCAGTATCACTTGCTAATACGCAATTACCGGTTCATTTAATCGAAGTCGTTGGTGATGCAACTAATAAACCAGATCAGGTATTACCAAATACGGTTGAAGGTTTCCCACTGTCAGGCACAGAGCCTTTGATTACTAACCTTGGTCTTAAGTGTATCGACAGTACTGAAGCAGGTTCTGGTGCAGTACGCTTTAGCAAAGGTCACCATAGCTCAATTGTTAGTCCTGATGAGATTGAAGGTGTAACTGATGGTATGGCTGCACAAGCGACAGTTGAAATGCAGCAAGAAGTCGCCGCATTTGCCCTTACAGCGGGTAAAGGCTCAGCCACTATCTTAGTGCAAGACAGCAGCGTGTTACAAAGCTGCCCATAGGCAAGTTGAGTTAATTGATATAGCCAATTTTGTGCAAAAAAAGACCCAGCGAAAGCTGGGTTTTTTATTGGCATGTTTTATTACTAAATAGGCTGGTAGAATAGCTCGCAATTGAAGAGATAGATTTGGTTAAGCTGGAGAATATTTTGGAATTTCTGTACGAGTACGGTTTATTTTTGGCAAAGGCTGTCACTATCGTCGTGGCTATTTTGGCCGTAGTGATTGTAGTGCTTGCCTCAACCATTAAGCACAAGACCGATAAAGGCGAGCTTAAACTGACAAATCTAAGCGATAACTTAAAATCACTTAAGCATGATTTGAAAGAAGAGCTGTTATCTAAGAAAGCATTTAAGGCTTATGAAAAGCAATTGAAAGCTGATGAGAAAACCAAAGAAAAAGAACAAAAGGATAAGGTTGAAGAAGCGGAGCCTAAAGTTTTTGTTGTTGATTTTAAAGGTAGTATTGACGCAGGTGAAGTGGCGTCACTACGCGAAGAAATCAGTGCGATTTTAGCTATTGCAGAAAAGGGCGATGAAGTTATCGTTAATGTTGAAAGCGGTGGCGGAATGGTTCATGGCTATGGCTTGGCATCTAGCCAGCTTGACCGTTTAAGACAAGCTGAGATCCCACTTAGCATCTGCGTTGATAAAGTGGCTGCCAGTGGCGGTTACATGATGGCTTGTGTAGCCAACAAGATTTACTCTGCGCCATTTGCAATCGTTGGTTCAATTGGCGTTGTTGCTCAAGTGCCTAACTTTAATCGTTTACTGAAAAAGCACGATATTGATTACGAGCAGCATACTGCAGGCGACTTTAAGCGTACCTTAACCATCTTTGGTGAAAATACTGATGAAGGTCGTGAAAAGTTCCAAAAAGAGCTTGAAGAGACCCATGTACTCTTTAAGGAGTTCATTGCTAAATACCGTCCAGAGTTAGATCTTGAAAAAGTGGCAACAGGCGAGCATTGGTATGGTCAACAGGCGATTGAATTAGGTTTAGTCGATGAGATCTCA
Organism: Shewanella marinintestina; assembly: GCF_023283845.1. Taxonomy (GTDB): domain Bacteria; phylum Pseudomonadota; class Gammaproteobacteria; order Enterobacterales; family Shewanellaceae; genus Shewanella; species Shewanella marinintestina. The sequence continues at coordinate 77,447 of NZ_JAKILC010000017.1, read as the reverse complement.
ACAAGTGATGATGTCATCATGAAACTTGCCAATGAGCGCACAGTTATTAAAGTGAGCTACCAGCTTAAGAAAAAGCTATCAGACAAAATTGCCCATGGCGCATCTTTGTCTTTCAATGCGATTTTCAATAAATTCGCAGAGAAAAACCAGCCGCTTAAATAATAAAGCTTTTTTAGAGAGCAGGTTTTAGAGAACAGGTTTCAGCAAGCTAGTTTTACAATAAAAAGACCTGCCTAGTGCAGGTTTTTTTATGAGTGTTATTTAGCGTTGCTAAATTAACTCGTTTACTCGACCTGCTCCATAACTGATTATTGGACAGGAATCATTTAGATTCAAAGCTCTTAAAGTGATGACTCTCATTAGGGGAAGTATGAAAAGTCGATATACGGTAATGACTTAATAATGGGCTAAAAATAGTTTGCTAAAATGTTGAGGAACGAAACAGTAAACTGTTTTTAGTCCTTATTTATTAGCTTGTTATACGTTTTTTCTACGACCTATAAACAACTTCATTGCGCCACCAAAAGACAATCCTGCAACTAGGCAAATTAGAATTTGAGTAACTATATATTTTGACGTTACATCACCACTGATGATTTTAGGTAATGACATAAAACAAAACATTAATGTGCCATAAATAAGCCCCATTTTTAACCAAGAAGTATTTTTAGCTGTTATTGGTTCTAAATCTTTATTTTTAAGGAATTGATTCTTTTTAAAATTACGCCACTTTGACTTTAAAGGACGACGAAACCAACCCCAAAGAGGAAAAGTAACAGCTAATAAAACAAGGCTAGTCAGGTTCCAAATACACGGAATAATGTTTTCACAATTAGGGCAGAATAAACCAAACCAATTTTTAAACCCTCTTTGTTTAGCCCACAATGAACCGTTATGAATTGTGTTGCAATGAGGGCAAGGAACATATTGCCTTTCCATTAGCGGAGCATCGCTAGTTTTGTCTATCAATGTTATTTTTGGTATGCGTTGACCAAGGATTAGTTCGTTAAAAGCTAACCCCGGATTTAATATCCAGTGTAATAACATTGGATGAGGTAACTTCCATATTTTGTATTTGTTTTTATCAAAATCCATTTAAGATTACTCCATAGCCTAGAAACGTATAACAGCTTATTATCTAGCTGCTCAATAATCTTTCGGCTAAAATCCAACTTAGCAGCAACTTGATGTAGAGATCTCTACAATCTTTTACCAATAATGGTAAATTCAATAAGTTATCAAAAAACCAGAAGTTTATCGAACATAATTTACTCGATTTTTGCTCACTTTACTCACAAGTCATCAACGTACAATTATAACTATTTATCTATCTAGTACTTTAAAGTCAGATCTGAGTGCCCAAGACTTTAGAAAATACAAGGTGCTATTGCAGTTCTCCGGTGCGAAAATTTCTCTCGCTAGCTAATTTTGAGGCATTTCTAATTTAGAAACCAATCATCTTAGCCCAATGAGTACACAAATTACCCCTTGTAGATACGGACGTGACCGTCCATGATCTGGTGAGTGATAACTCAGTTATCAAGCTTTCGAACGAGAGGCAGGATGCCGAACTGACTTTTTAGCAAGTATGCTATTCGTCATGACCGAGCTACCTGGGACCCTGTCTTTCACAAAGAAATGCAGCGTGTCACGGCAGCGTCTGCACATAAGGTCGTTCATTCACATCTGATCCATAGGGATATGGTAAATGTCAGTATGATGTAGGGAACATCATTGACCATGTGATCACGACATTCGAACGTCCTGTCCATCACCCGCTGCAGGCGATTGATAACTCAAGAGCATCGATTTAATACTCACAACCATTTAACACCGAGTAAAACAAAAGGTAAATCAGCCTTCATTCGAAGGCTAACTCACTTTGGGACATTTTTAACTAAGAAATAAAACAATTCTGCGCCTAGAGTGCGCCAATTATCGAGTGCTGCGTCTGGCTGCAGTATCTGCACATCACCCGCTGTAGGCGATTAATACCATTAACTTGGCAAGTTTAGACTCGCTTCCCCGTAACACCGATCAAAAAATGCAACCAACCTTCATTCCAAGGCAACAATAATTTTTAAGCTTAAATTAATAAAAGGCTATTAATTCTTATTTAGATCCGCTAAAAATATTATTACCGTTCATCAGTTATTGAGTGTAATGCAACAAGCCTGTAGCTATAAGCCAAATATGAGAGTAGGGGACCAATCGTATCCTTCCTATGAGCTAAAAAATTTAGTTAACTATTTAGCGCGAAACTATGCGACTGAGCAGGTTGAGAAGCTCTATAGCGATATTGGTATTGGAGAAACTGAACTGCAGCTCAGTGAATTTGTTTATGTGTGGCAGGTCGATTATGCCATGAGTTTTATCCGCCATTTGAGCCAAGACCCAGAAGTGGCTGCAAAGGCAGCTAGCTGTTATCGGGTAGTTGAACTTGATGTGTTGCAGCCTTATTTGGCGACGTTTGCCACATTAGGCGACTGTTTGCAGTTTGCTATTTCTCATCCAGAACTTGTTGGTAGTTTCTCCGACACGCTACTCAGAAATGATGATGGCAATTTACATGTACGTTGGCTAAATACTAATAAAGTCGATACAGAACGCTACAGTTGTCAGTTTCAACACAGTATTTGTTCTTTATTAGCTTTCGCCAACGAGCTAACTGGTAAAGCGATTCAATTAAACCATATTTCTCTTGCGGAGCCAGTTAGAAACGCTGAGTTTTTAGCGATGAAAACAGGCACTGAAGTGCAGTTTACTTGTGGATTTTTTGAATGGTCAATTAGCCATGACTATCTTGCTTTACCCATAACTTATCAATTTGAACAGCAGATAGATAGTGGCAGGCTTGATAGCGAACAGTCTTATATTTCAGAAGTGCTTAACCAGCTTAGGCTACAAGCTCCTGAGTTACCAAGTATGGAAGCTATGGCTGAAAAGCAAAATATTAGCGCTAGAACTCTGAGGCGAAAACTCGCCAATGCGAATACCAGTTATCAAAAGTTGGTTGACCAAGTTCGTTGTCAAATGGCGATTGATTTGATTTTAACCAGCGATTATTCAATCGAGGCGATTTCTGATCTGATGGGCTTTGGTGAGGTTAGCCATTTCCGGCAGAGCTTTAAACATTGGATTGGTCACCCGCCAGGTCATTTTCATCGATTAAATCGTCCTTTAATTTCAGAAAGTCATTGCCATAAATACTGGGCATAAAGTTTACGATAAGCATCAAGTATGCCTCATCAATGACCTGCGCTATTTGGTTACGGTTTCTTGAATACAACTTATTACTGCTGACAATTACCTAATGCCGACTCCATTTGGTCAATCCACTTTTCTATCAACGCAACTGCATCACTATGGGCAATACTGCGACCAATAGGCGGCATTCTGTCTTTGGCGTTGTTCAATTCTTGTCTGTACACCAAAATCGAATGATCACCGTCGCCAGGAATAATATCGTAAGACAAGCCGCGCTCACCACCATCCCAGCCGGGAGGCTGTTTACAAATCCCGTATTCAAAGCGGGTGTGGTCGACATAAAACCCAAGCCTTAAGCCTGAGATACTGGCAAAGCCTTGTGGGTTATGGCAATGGGCGCAGTTCACATCTAAATAGCCTTTTGCTCTGGCGGTAAGCGGCGCCGAGTCATCAAAAATATCGTAGGTTTTACCAACTTGATTAAGCTGTGGTAAACCTTGCAGTAGTCCTTGCTGTTGCCATAGTTGCAACTGGTTGATTTGACTACCTTGATGGCTAACATCTCTATTGAGCAGATGTGCTTTTAGGCCGATGGGCTCAATTTGACTGCTATCGCCACTGGTTTGATGGCATAACTTACATTCAGCGCGGCTAGGAACATGATAATCAAACTGTTGGCTTTGCCCTTTATGGTTAAGTGTATGGGGAATATCTTTGCCAACGACTTGCAGACTTGCTTCTCCGTCTTGCCAGATATAGGGCAATGTCGTCCAGCCGGTGTCTCGATGAATGAGCAGGCGAGTTTCAATTAATACTTCGTTATTCGCGCCGCTCACTTGAGTATCAAAGGGCAGGGAGAAGGTTTTTACCAATACTGTGCCCACAGGCATGTTGAATGTATCGGTGGCATCAAAGCCGATGGTTTGGTTTGTTGGGACAAATATAAAGCGGTGTTTACTGGCATAGTTAGAAAATAACGCTGTTGAGAGTTGGTAGCTTAACCCCGGCGATGTTGGCGAGCTGGTGGGAATAGAAGGGTCGATAAACAGTCCATATTGCGCTAAAGACTGACAATCTTCATTCATCAGTGCATCCCAATTAACTTCAGTGGTGGTGGCCTCACAACTAGATGATGGATCAGGTGAGGGGGTAGGGTTTGGGGTAACCGCCGGCGCTTGGTGATCAGGTGTTGTTTGTGCTTGCTCATCGGAGCCACCGCAGCCGACTAATAGGTAAATTGTAATAATGAACAAAACTGTGCGCATGGGTTTTCCCCTATTTTTGGTGTTTTAGGGTTAAAAAAGGCCGGCATGTGCCGGCCTTAGGTCGATAAAGCGATTAAAAGAATCCGCTATTAGTTGGAGCAGCTTGCTTCAGGTAGACGTTTAATCCATTCATTAATGAGTGCAACACCTTCAGCGTGAGATAAGCTTCGGCCGATCTCAGGCATTCTGTCACCTGGGTCGTTAGATTCCATTCTAAAGTGCAGAATCGACTCCTCTGGCTTACCCGGTACGATATCAAACCCTAACGAGCCACCACCATAAGCCACAGGTGATTTACAAGTACCATGTGAAAGACCGGCATCTTCAGCATATGAGCGCCAGTATTCAAGCTTTAAGCCAGTGTTAGACGCGTTACCTTCTGGGCGGTGACAATGGGCGCAGTTAATGTCTAAATAACCTTTGGCTGCTTTCATTAGCTCTGTGTCTGAAAGCTGTGCAATACTGGTTTCATCACCGTCATTGTATGCTGGAACCGTATCTATGCTGGTTACATCAGGTACACCTTGTAAAATACCCGCTGCTTGCCACTTTAATAACTGATTCATGCTACCGTCGTTATAGGCGTAATCTTTATTAAGATTGCGCGCTTTAGGGCCAATAGGCACAAATTTAGCCGGGCTGTCAGCGTCAGGTTTATACTGGTGGCACTGTTTACATTGGTTCATGCTTGGCACGACATAATCAAAGGCAAAGTCATCGCCATTGTGCATCACACTCTTGGCTTGAATGGCACCGGCTTTGGCTAGAACCGCATCAGACTTTTCAGCGTTCCAGACATAAGGCAGCGCTGTCCAGCCTGTTTCACGGTTAATAAGCAAACGAGTTTCAATTAGGTCCTCATTAGCAAGGCCGCGCATACTGGTATCAGCCGGCAACGCAAATGATTTAACGATGACAGTGCCGACAGGGAAGTCCATTGACTCGGTTGCAGAGTAATCCGCTTTAGTGCCTTCAGGCACAAATACATAACGATATTTACTTGAGTAGTCAGTAAATAATGGCGTATTTAAGTCATAAGGTAGTCCACCAGAGTGTGGTGCATTGGTTGGATCCTTCATGTCTGCAAATAGGTTGTAGTCAGACAGATTTGGACAGTTTGCTTTGAGTAGCGCATCCCATGAGGCATTTGAACCTTCAGCCTTACACAAGCTTAAGTCGCCATCGCCCTCAAGACCCCCTTCACCTTCGCCAATGGTGCCGCCGCCACCCACTAGATTACCGCCGTCACAACCTGCTGTGTCATCATCGACACCACAACCAAAGATCTGATCGCCAAAGGTGACAGTATGCACTGGCAAGCTGACTTGTTGACAGTTCATGATATCGGTCTGGTTTTTTTCAAGCAGGAACTCTGGGCTATTGGTATCGGTATTATCATTGGCATATAAGCGACCAAATGACACATCACCATTGTCGGTTGCACAGATATTGTCACTGCCGTCATCGGCAAATGGCAGTTCTTGTAAGCCTAAATATGCCGCGGTGCCATTATTTGATAGCAGTTCTCCAAGACCATCGTATAACACTCCCGGGAACTGACCGTGGGTAAAGAGGTAACCTTTAATAATGTCATCAATTAGGTAACCATTAGGCTTTTGGCCATAGCCTTCAATTTTGTTGCCATGCATATAAATATTGCGCGGCGTTGGGCGCCAGCCATCTGCTATCGGTTGTCCTGGTTGACCATAGTTAGCCACAAAAGCCGAAATATCGGGCTCGGCAATAAAGAAGCTCGAAATAGTGACAGCCATAGTATCGTGATTAGTGATCTCATTATTAAAGATCTCCACATCGTCGGTAGACAGGATAATCATACCTGTGCCCGGTGGCACAATGTGAACGCCTGCTGGGTTGGCGGAAGCGTTAGCAAAGTTTTTGGTGTTGTTGTCGTAAATTTTGTTATTGAAAATACGTACGCTTGAGCCGTATCTATGGTTACCAATAGGTAAGTCAAACACTAAAATACCACCAGTATTGCCCATGGCCTCGTTGTCATATACATCGGCGTATTTTGAGTTTTCAATTTCAATACCTGCCACGTTCTCTTTGGCGATATTGCGGCGCACGACAATGTACTCAGACTGACCCACATAAATACCGGCATCGGCACTACCACGGACATAGGTATCTTCAATGAGAATGTTTTCACATTCAACAGGGTATAGACCGTAAGCACCGTTGCCTTCGTCAAGCTCACCTTCCCAAACTGTTGCTAGGCGACGCAGGATAATACCATTGGTATTTTTAAGCTTGATGCCGTTGTTTTTAGCTTCGTTAACCGACAAGTCTTGAATAATAATGTTCATGGCATTTTGCACAAAAATACCGTCGCCTGAGTTGGCATTTGAGAAGTCTAAAACAGTCTCATCCATGCCATAACCCATAATGGTGACGTTTTTAGCGTAGCTGCCATCGCCGTCAACATCGCCGTCAAATAGCAGTGTTGATTCGATTTCAAAGTTACCTTTAGGCAACACGATGACATCACCACTTTGGGCATTAATGAGTGCTTCTTGAATGCGCATAGTGAGGTTGTCACCCTCCTGAACCATAATGGCGCCTTCGGGAAAGTTGTTCTCAGGTTGTGGATCTGGCACTACCACTGCGGGCGTATCGTCTACCACTGATTTATCATCGTCTGATGAACAAGCCCCCAAGCTTATTGCAACAGCGCTGGCAATCAAAGTTGGCATTAGCCAAGTCGGTTTCTTGTTGAGCATAGCGTCTCCAAAATTATTTTTATTATGCGACTCCTAGATTGCACTGGCGTACAAGATAAGCAATGTGAAATGTGGACAACAATTATTTAACAAGTTGTTATCTTGAGTGTTTGTGTTGAGGTTTAAACGAGGTGATTGGGCTTAAGTATTGAAATTTAGATTGAACTCGATAAGTTTCAAACGCCTGTATTGATTCGCTATGTCTGATAAAAAGTGAGGTTATTTTAGCGGCGGTATGACGGTATCGCGCTTTGCTCGAAAAGACGTGGGCGGGAATAGGAGGATAGAGAGTAAAATCCCCACCGATTAAGGCAGGGATTTTATTTTAACGCGTGCCAGTCGCTATTTACATAGCGAGTCATGCTTAGATATCGATACCGAAACCAATAATAAATTGATAGTCATCTTGCTCTGGGATCAATCCGCTGGCATCAGCCTGTGGGTTATTGATGTGATCCCAAACGAATGACAGATCAAGGTCAAACATGCTGGTTAATTCAATCTCTAATGTGGCAATAGCATGGTGAGTATATCCACCTGACTGTTCATTACCGTATTGCACGCGGTATAACGTATTGAAATCGATGTCACTGGTAATTTCAGTGTCAAAAGCAGTTTCAATGACCATAGCGGCACTGCCATCATCGGTTTCTTCGCCAGCGGCTACTTCATCGAACTTAGTATAGGTATAAGCCGGATTACCACTGATGCTCCATTCTGTTTTTGAGTTATCAATGATGTTGTAACCCAAACCCGAACCGACTGTCGCTCGATACTCAATGTTTGAGAATGGATCTTTGTAGATCTCAGCAAAGATAGGTCTCACATAGAACTGCTTCGAGATAAACCAGTCAAAGTTAGTGTTGATACGATGATTGTTAATGCGGCTATCACCGTCAGTCTTAGAGTAATTACCGATGTAATCAAGATTAAAGCGTGATTCAGTGGTACGACGAATCGTCTTAGCTAATGCGCTGTAATCGATTTGGTCGGTGTTACCGCTGCGAAAGTTTGCACCTAAGGTGATCTTGCTTGACCAGTAATTAGCTTCTGATTGATCGCCAGCAATAATGGTCATGATTTGCGTGTTATCAAACTCTTCACCATTAATGTACGATTTACCATTTTCAACCAGTAAACGGCCCGTTTTAGTACTTAGATCGGTAAAACCAATACTGACAATGCCACTACTTTGTAGCACTTTAACGTCTTCCCAGTCGATATAGACAGTATCGAGCTCATCACTTTCAAACTCTAACTTGTCATCATAAAGGTTTTTAATTTCGCCCTTTAATAGCTCAAGTGAAGTGAGTTGCAGCCAATCGTACTTAGCGTCCGCTGGCGGATATAGATCGGCTGGCGTAAGTGCTTGTTGAGAGGTAGCTGGTGTCGTGATAACCGCTTCTGCTGACATCGCAGAACCAGAATAAACGGCTGCGAGACAGGTCGCAGCGATAAGTGTATAGCGCATGTGGTATTCCATTAAGCTTCCCTTGAAAAGCGATTCCTTTGGCTGACTTTATTTTTAGCCGGTCAGCTTTAATTAAGGTGTAAATATGCTATTCAAGGTTTGAGTATTAAACAACGGTGCAATGATTTAAGCGGCGATTATAAAGCTTGCTCAAACCATGGCAACATAAACTCGGCAATTATTATCTGCGCTTTTTGATTTGGGTGAATGCCATCTCGTTGCATTAATGATGGGTCGATGACAATTTGCTCCATAAAAAATGGCATCAAGGTGACGTCATGTTCAGTGGCTAAATCTTTATATACCGTATTAATCTGTGAAGCGTATCTTGGACCGTAATTAGGTGGCACCATAATCTCACTTAATAACACTTTTACCTGTTGTGCTTTAGCTAGCTCAATGATTTTTGTAAGATTGTTTTTCAATTGTTTTGGTGGGAACCCGCGAAGTCCATCATTACCGCCAAGTTCTATCAATAATATTTTTGGCTGAGCAGATTCAAGCAGGGCGGGCAGTCTGCGTAATCCGCCGGCCGATGTTTCGCCGCTAACTGAGCCATTAATGATTGAGCTATTTGGCATTTTCTCTCGTAGTAATTGTACCCAGCCTTGATTTTCAGGCATGCCATAACTTGCACTTAGGCTATCACCTAGGATTAATATAGGGGTAGCACTCAGCCCAAAACTGCTGAAAACCAATAATAAGACCAAACCGCGAAGTCGGTTTTTAACGTTGAAGAAGGATTCTATGTCTGAAAATAGCGCCATTACCGTAAGCCACCTAGTTAAATCAGTTGTTACTCAAGAGGGAGAACTGACTATCCTCAACGGCATTAATATGGATGTCAAGCAAGGAGAGAGTGTGGCGATCCTCGGACCATCGGGTTCAGGTAAGTCAACGTTATTAGGTTTGTTAGCTGCACTTGACTCACCAAGCAGCGGTTCAATCAAACTTGACGGTGTTGCACTTGAAACACTTAATGAAGAGTCTAAAGCGTCCCTGCGCAAACAAAAAGTCAGCTTTATTTTTCAATCTTTTATGTTAGTCGACACCTTAAACGCCCTTGAGAACGTGATGCTGCCAGCGGAACTCGCTGGGATTGCAAAGGCGAAAGACAAAGCCCAAGCTATGCTCGAACGGGTTGGACTAAGCCATCGTTTAACCCACTTTCCTAATCAACTTTCCGGTGGCGAACAACAACGCGTGGCGATTGCCAGAGCGTTTATTTGCGAGCCTAAAGTGTTATTTGCCGATGAGCCGACAGGTAACCTTGATTCAGCCAATAGCGACAAGATTGCCGATATGCTGTTTGAGCTTAATCGTGAAAGTGACACGACCTTAGTGCTGGTCACTCACGATATGGAGCTTGCCAGCCGCTGTCAGCGACAATTCATTATGGACTCGGGCTGCTTAAGCGAAAAAATGGCTGTGCAAGATGTTGAGCAGAAGGCAGAGGAAAGTGATGAGGTAACGGGCGAGGCGCGCGCATGGAGTTAAGTTTAGCGTGGAGATTGTTTAAAAGGGAGTTATCCCAAGGCCAATTGGTGTTGATTATTTTGGCGATAACCTTGGCTGTGCTGTCTGTGACCGGTCTTGCCAGTGTCAGTGAGCGCTTGCAGCTGGCGATTAACGGCCAAGCCTCAAAGTTTATCGCAGCTGACCGCATCATTGATTCCCCCAATGCAATAGACCCCAAGGTGCTGCAGTTAGCCGATGATAACGGCTTGTCTCGTGTCAGTAGCATGCAATTTAATTCGATGCTTTATGCCGGTGATGCGTTTCAGCTGGTGACGGTCAGAGCGGTTGAACAAGGTTATCCGTTAAAAGGCGATATTGAGCTTAGCAGTGGTAAGGCCGAAGGCTTACCTAGCGAGAATAATATTTGGTTTGAAACTCGTTTAGGCGGCTTGTTAGGTTACCCAGAGCAAATTGAGCTGGGTAATGCCAAATTTGGCTTATCGAAAGAGATTATTCGTTTGCCGGATGCTGGCTTTAATCCGTTTGCCTCATCGCCGGTTGTGTTGATGCGCATAGAAGACGTGGCTAAAACTGAAGTGATTCAACCTGGCAGCCGGGTGACATACCGTTATCAGTTTGCAGGTGATGCGACCGCGCTTAAAGATTTTGAAGCACAAGCTAAGCCGTTGCTAAATACCAGCCAGCGTTGGGTAGATGTGCAATCGGGTGATTCACCTATTGCGGAAGCGGTAAAGCGCGCGGAGCGTTTCTTATTGCTGGCAAGCTTATTAGGTATTGCACTTGCCTGCGCGGCAATAGGCATTGCGGCGCAGCGTTACTGTCAGCGTCATTATGACGTGGTCGCCATGCTTAAAACCTTTGGCGCGTCGGCAAAACAGATCCGCGTGCTATTTGGTATGCACTTATTGTTAGTGACTGCCGTTGGTGTGGTACTTGGGCTTATTGGTGGCTTTGCCTTAGATAGAGGCATTACCGCATTTTTACCGGCAGAAATTGCCGCTTATACGCCGCCAATGCTGCGGCCGATTATGCTGGGCTTAGGCACCGGCTTTATAAGTGCATTTATGTTTTCGGCCTATCCGCTCATGCGCTTATTGGCTATTCCGCCATTACGTGTATTGCAAAGGCAGCTTGAAGGCATACAGCTGGGAATGTGGCTGCACTTAGTGCTGAGTTTAGGGGCGATGGCGCTATTGGGTTATCTGTACTCGCAAAGCCTTGCGTTAACCTTAACCGTGGTCGCTGCTGTTCTTTTGTTAGGCGTACTATTAAGTGTGCTTGGCTTCTTTATGATCCGTCTTGGCCACAGCGTGGGCATGAAAACCACCAATCCATTGCAGTTAGCATTGGCAGGGCTTAGACGCCGCGCCAAACAAAATGCGGTGCAGCTGGTGGGCTTTAGTAGTGCATTGGTGTTGCTATTGACTATTTTTGCTCTTAGACAAGATTTACTTAATGAGTGGCAAAAACAGTTACCGGAAAACTCGCCAAACTATTTCTTAGTCAATATTGCGCCAGAAGAAACCCAGCCAATTAGTGAGTTTTTAGCGCCGCATCTAAAGTCTGCGCCGATTATTTACCCTGTAGTACGTGGACGATTGACCGCAATTAACGCAGAGGTGTTAATTTCACGCGATCAGCAACAAGAGGGCGTTGAGGGCAGAGTGGGGATCTCCCGCGAGTTAAACCTCACTTACCGCAACAGCATGCCACCCAATAACGATTTGTTAGAAGGTGAGTTTAACCAAGACAAGTATGACGTTTCAGTTGAGTCGGGCGTAGCTGAGCGCTTAGGGTTAGCGCTAGGTGATAAATTAACTTACACCATCGATAACCAAAGCCTGACGGTGAATGTAGCCAGTATTCGTGCGGTGCATTGGGAAACACTACAACCCAACTTCTTTATGATCTTTACTCAAGAGGCATTAGCGCCGTTTGCTTATACTTCGATGTCGAGCTTTCATCTTGATGACTCGCAGCGAGGATTGATTTTAGAGTTAATCAAACAGTTCCCAACAGTATCGATTATTGATGTTGGCGCTATGGTGAGTCAGCTTAGGCAGATTATTGATCAAGTTTCTTTATCTCTGTCATTGGTCCTAGTCTTGGTATTACTGGCAAGTGCCTTAGTGATGATTGCACAAACTGAAGCAGGGATGGCGACAAGGCAGCGAGAGTTGGCGGTATTGCGTACCTTTGGTGCCTCTGGCTGGTTACTACGCGCAGCAACAGGGCTTGAATTTGCGCTACTTGGTACCATTGCCGGCATTTTGGCGGTAATCGTTGCCGAGTTTACGCTTTACCTACTTAAAACGCAGGTGTTTGAGTTAAACGTGTATATGCATTGGCCTTGGTGGGGTATTGCGCCGCTTTGTGGTGGACTGGTTGTGGCGACTTTAGGTATTTGGCGCTGCAGACAATTGCTGAGCAAGTCATGTGGTGAGCTGCTTAAAGGGCATTAGTTACCCATAACAAATTGAGCACGAATCAAAAAAGGATAACGCTGGGCGTTATCCTTTTTGTTTTTAGCTCTAAACCACCTACTTTAGTAGGTGGTTATCATCAATTAGGCTTTGCCTGAAGTACGTTCAATGGCATTGCGGAGTAAGGCAATATTTAACGACTTATAAGCACGCTGACATTTTTTGAAAGAAAGGGTCCATGGAGGTGAGTTTAGCATCCATGCGATAGACGGCTTATAAATTCATTTAAACATAGCTGATTAACTCAGTGTTACGTGAGCTTTGCTATTAGTGCGGTACAAGCTTCTAAATCAGGGGGGATTTAGTAGAGCCTATAGGGATATATTTACGGCGTCTTGTTAACGCACGGTAGGAAAGCTCCCTTTTAGGGAGTTCGTTTAATAAGGGCTAGCAAAGCCACCTTCTTCAGAAGGTGGATCTTTTACTTTAGTCATCTGCTGATTAATAGGTCAGTCGCCTAATATCTCCGCTAATGCGGGCGCAAGCTCTGGGTATTGATACACAAAGCCCGCTGCTAATGCGCGTCTTGGTGTGACGTATTGACCTTCGATGAGTAACGATGACATCTCACCTAAAGCAAGCTTTAACGCAAATGTCGGGGCGGGAATACAAGCTGGGCGATTGACGGCTTTGCCAAGTGCCTGAGTAAAGGTTTTATTGCTGACAGGGTTGGGCGCAGTGCCGTTATAAACACCTTCGCAGTCAGCATGATGAGTTAAATGGCTGATAAGTGCGATAAGATCTGCCTGATGGATCCAGCTCATTCCCTGTTGCCCGTTACCAATGGGCCCACCGAGGCCCAATTTAAATGCCGGTAACATTTTGGCTAGCGCACCGCCGTGGCGGCCTAATACCAAACCTATGCGGACAATACACACCCGTGTTTGCTCGCTCTGGGCTTTTAAGGCTTCATCTTCCCAGCGGCGACAGACTTGATGGGTAAATTCGGCTTGGGTCTGTTGGCTAACTTCAAAGCTCTCATCGATAGGTTGTAGCTTTTGATCGCCGTAATATCCAATGGCTGATGCGCTGATAAATGTGTGCGGTGGTGTATCGCTTTGCTCGATTAAACTGCTTAGTTTGCTGGTGAGATCCCAGCGGCTTTGGCAAATAGCCTGCTTTTGTTGTTCGCTCCAGCGTTTTCCTGCAATGGGTTCGCCGGCTAAATTGATAACGGAGTCAAAGTCATTGAGGTGAGTGAGCTTGTCTATTGATGCTAGATACTGGTGTGAGGCGCCCAATCGTTTTTCTGCTGCCTCAACTGAGCGGCTTAAAATCGTTAGTTGGTGTTTTTCTTTTAAGGCGTTAACCAGTTGCGTACCAATAAATCCGCTGGCGCCAGTTATTAATATGTTCATAGGCTCAAACTCAGAGATTATAAAATAGATGATTATCAGTACGCTATGGCTGACCTATTGGATCGACTGTTTTTGATAACACAGCTCTAGCGACACTGAATCGGCAAAACGTAATGCATGGGGCTTATCGATTTCTACTTTAGCAAAGTCGACCCAATCATGCTCACTGGCAATACTCAACACTTGACTGGTTAAGTTTTCCAGTAAAGAAAAACGGTTGTTTTCAACTAAAGCAATGATCTTTTTCGTAATCGTGCGATAATTCAGAGCATCATCCATATTGTCACTGTTTCTGGCTTTATTTGCACAGTAATGAATAACAGTATTAATGGTGACATCTTGCTTATTTTGAATTTCGTCTTCTTTAATGCCAATGTAAGTACGTAACCTTAGGTTCTTAATGCGGATCACGGCGATTTCTGGTTTCATAAAAAACGATGTCCCTGTTGTAGTTCATGTTAGAAGCAGTTTATATAACCCTATCAATATTATAGTGAATCAAGAAGGACTTTATTGTAATGACTCGATTCGAGAATCAAGGGGTAGCTTTTAAAGGCTTCGCCATTTCCGCATTTATTGTGGTCATTTTGGCAGGCATTAAAGCAGCTAGCCCTATTGTTGTGCCGTTTGTATTATCAGTATTTATTGCGGTGATCTGTAATCCGATGATCAGTTGGATGACACGTCATCGTACACCACGCGGTTTGGCTGTATTGCTGTTGATGGTATTTATTGTGTTAATGGGCTTGTGGTTGGCCTCAGTGGTTGGCACTTCAATTAATGAATTCTCCAAGCAACTACCTTTTTATCGTGACCAATTAATCGATCAGTTTTCTTGGATTGTAGAAAAGCTAGCGGCGTTTAATATTCAAATCTCCAAAGAACAGATTTTGGCATATTTCGACCCAGGTGTTGCGCTGTCGATGACAACTAACATGCTGTCTGGCGTCGGCAGTGTAATGGCTAATCTGTTTTTGATTATTTTGACAGTGGTGTTCATGTTGTTTGAATCAAATGGTTTTTCAACCAAGATGCACCTTGCACTAGACGATCCTGATATGCGCTTAAAGCAAGTGGATCGTTTCTTACATTCTGTAAACCAGTACATGGTGATTAAGACATTAGTCAGCTTAGCAACCGGTAGCATAATTGGCGTTGGTTTGTATTTTATTGGTGTCGATTACGCATTGTTATGGGGCGTGATTGCGTTTTTGTTTAACTATATCCCCAATATCGGTTCAATTATTGCTGCTATTCCGTCGGTGCTATTAGCCTTTATTCAATTAGGCCCTGGGGCTGCTGGTGGTGTGGCATTACTTTACCTTGGTACTAATACGGTTATGGGTAACGCTGTTGAGCCAAGATACATGGGTAAAGGTTTAGGTTTATCGACATTGGTGGTGTTCTTGTCGTTAATTTTCTGGGGCTGGTTATTAGGCTCTGTGGGCATGTTGTTATCTGTACCTTTGACTATGATTGTGAAAATCGCCCTTGAGTCTAGCTCGGGTGGACGTTGGTTAGCGGTGCTGCTTGGTGATGATGTATCTGAGGAGCAATTACAAGAAGCCAAAATGAGCGCGACCGCAGCATTAGAGAGTACATCGCTAACGCATTCTGATGTAGATCAATCTGCAGCAGCGAGCGAGCAGCAAGACAGTAATCAGTTAAAAAATAGTGAAAAGTGAGCTTGATGCAGTTATTTATTGAAGCAGTAAAACAGGTAGAGTTTCCACAAGATGTTACGCGTTTATTTCACGGGCGAGGCGAGCGTTTTGTTGGCTGTGAGCATTTGTGTATGGATTGGTTTGCGCCTGTGGTGCTGTTAACCAGTTTTAAAGTACTAGAAACTTCAGAGCTCAACAGTTTATGCGAAGCTATTGAGCAGCGCTGGCTTGAAGTAAAAGGTGATGAGCCATTAAATTTGGTATTCCAGTACCGTCGTGGCGGTGAAACACACACTGAGATCCTAAAGGGTGAGGTGCCTGAAAAGCACATTGTGACTGAAAATGGTGCTTGTTTTCAAGTGCATCTATTACGCGGCCAGAATCATGGTTTGTTCTTGGATATGGCAAATGGTCGCCAGTGGGTGCGTGAAAACAGCGCGCATAAAAAAGTGTTGAATCTATTTGCTTATACCTGTGGCTTCTCGGTTGCTGCTCTGCAAGGTAAAGCCGATGAAGTAGTTAATATCGATATGAGTAAAGGTGCTTTATCCATCGGTAAGCAAAACCACATTCTGAATGATTTTAAAGCCGGGGCGCGCTTTTTAGGCCATGACATTTTTAAGTCTTGGGGTAAGTTAACCAAGCTTGGGCCTTATGAGCTAATCGTTGCCGATCCGCCAAGTAATCAAAAGGGCAGTTTTGTTGCCACTAAAGATTATGCTCGATTACTAAAACGTTTGCCTGAGTTATTAACCGATGATGGTGATATGTTACTGTGCCTTAATGCACCAGAATTGAGTATTGATTTCTTAATGCAGCAGGTTGAGGAGTACAGCCCAAGCTTGGTTTTTTGTGAGCAACTGGCTAACCCTGCAGTGTTTGAAGATGTCGATCCTAATAAAGCGTTAAAAGTGCTTAGGTACCGCAAGCAAGCACTGTGCTAGTTTTTAGAAAGTAGCGATAGGCCAAACAAGATGTTTGGCCTTTTTTATGCCTGTTTTGTGCTAAATAAGCCTATCTATAACCTAATGGGGTGAGGTAAAGGGCGAAAAGTGGAACGGTTAGTATAATATTTGAACACAAAAAAGTAGGCTGTTAAGCGTAAAAGTGAATATTAAACTGAAAGCCTTTCACTTCTGGTAACCGTTATTGATGCTTTTTAGAGGGTTTTAGGTGTTTTTTGCTGTTTTTTTAGAATAATAGTGAAAGTTTTCTGTAAGTGCTGCTGACGAACTGTTATACTCCGAATTAAGAACTATGCATATTTGGCATATTTTTGAAAAAAGGCTAAATGTCACACTTTTGATGACATGCCTCTTTACCCTACACCTTAATCAAAGATCCGGAGTCGTTATGGAAATTCAGGAATATGAAGGCGCATATTACCAACTACAAGATGAGATGTTAGAGTCTCTACCAGTTGAAATGGATGAAGAAGCGTTTTTAGATTAAGGAAAATTGCTAAGAACTCAGTTATAGCGTGGAACACGACAAACTGTAACTAGAGTCTTAAGACAAAATAGCAACCTAAGGGTTGCTATTTTTTGTTGGTTTGTCGCTAAACTAGCATAAGAAACCGTCACCATATTGATTGGTATAAGATAGGTAACGCCTGCTCACTGTAATACTTTTGATCGTGCAAGTGGGTGCAATATTGACAGCGGATGATTGATAATAAGGTTTAGCCGTTCACTTGCCGCTTTTCTGGCATTATTTCGACAATTATCCAGTTACCGTTGCGCTTATTTAGGCGTAATGTTCTATCGTCCACCCAATGCTGTCCGCCACGTAGGCCTTTCATTTTTACAATAACAGTTACATCGTCTGTAAACTTACGAAAGAAATCAATATCAATTTCGTCAACCTCAAGCTCTACGTGAGCCATCGATAAATTGAGCATGTTGCGTTGCACCGCAGCAGCAATATAGTAATGACCGAGGAGCTCTTTTAAAGGTTCGTCAACGTAAAATTTTGCTTTCTCGATATCTTTGTCATTATAGACTGCGTTAAGAAAGCCTAGAGACGATAATTCAGGAGTTCGAAGGGAAGGCTTAGCATCAGCGCTAATATCTTTACTAGCGTTCTCTGATGGATTACAAGCAGAAAGGCCGAAACAAGTAATAATCAAAATGACAATTTTAATCATGTTTTCATTAATTAAGAATTTTACTCAGTATCACGATTATCAAGGGCTAACGCAAGAAAATCAGCTTAGATCTTATCTAAAGCTTGACCTAAAAGAAGATCTGAGGCATATCTGTATGGATGACTTAAAAAGGTTATCCACAGAATCTGTGGATAACCATGTTGAAGACTATTTTTAACATGGTTAAGTTGCTGATATTTAACTGGTAAAAGTGCTGGTTATTTTTTGATACATTATGTTTTGTCTAATATTTATCTTGTTAATTTCTGCCTGAATCATCTCAATTCTTTATCCTTAAAAGATCTCGGGATCGTTTTTATCCCGTCTTCATAGTTAGAAAATACGCAAAAGTAGTGGCATTGTTTGTTGGGCTCTATTGGGTTTTAGCAACGTTTAAAGCTGTGTCTTTGTACCGTTTATGCGCGTAAATATGCTACTTGTTATTATCAATAAAAGTTACATAGCTAATTTAACGCCACATTTATCACCTTGCTATTATTTGCTATAAAACTCCTCTATTATCGATGAAATGATTAAGTACAGGGGATTTATTATGTCTAGTCGCGTTTATGTTTTAGCTCAATTTAAACCAAAGCCGGGTAAGGAGTCTGAGTTGTTTGAGGTATTAAAGGCACTAGAGCCGGACTCATACCGGGAAGAGGGATGTATTCAATATATGCTCACCCGTCAGATTGACCATCCTAGTGCCACGCGTAATGAATATCCGATTGTGTTTAACGAGATCTGGCAAAATGCTGAAGCCTGGGCTGCTCACGGTAACCGCCAGCAAATTAAGAACTTTTTTGAAACTCAAGTGCAAGCTGAAACAGGCTTAGTGGAAGATGCAATCGTTACCGCTTACAGTGATGAAGGACACCATTACGATAGCCCGGTTTATAAGTAGTTCTGTCTATTAATAGTCTGCTTTCTGAGTAGTTTCTAGGTAATACGTTTTTAAGAATAAGCTGACTTAATAAAAATTTAAATACAAAAAAGCCTGCAAATGCAGGCTTTTTATTGGGATTAAAACGAGGCTAATTAAGCTTGTTCGTTTTGAGCCGCTTGAATCGCAGTTAGAGCGATGGTGTAAACGATATCGTCTACTAGCGCGCCGCGTGATAGATCGTTCACAGGCTTACGCATACCTTGAAGCATTGGACCAATAGAGATCAAGTCAGCACTACGTTGTACCGCTTTGTATGTTGTATTACCCGTGTTTAGATCTGGGAATACGAATACAGTCGCTTGACCAGCAACAGGGCTGTTAGGCGCTTTAGAGCGAGCAACGTTTGGCATCACTGCCGCATCGTACTGTAGAGGACCGTCGATCATGAGATCTGGACGTCTTTCTTGAGCAATACGAGTCGCTTCACGAACTTTATCAACGTCTGAACCTGTACCTGAACTACCGGTAGAGTAACTGATCATTGCAACGCGTGGCTCAATACCAAATGCAATTGCAGATTCTGCAGATTGAATCGCGATATCAGCTAACTGCTCAGCGCTTGGATCTGGGTTAATCGCACAGTCACCGTAGATGTATACTTGATCAGGCATTAGCATGAAGAAGATAGACGAGACTAGGTTTGAACCTGGTGCAGTTTTGATTAACTGTAGTGGTGGACGAATTGTGTTCGCTGTGGTGTTAACCGCACCAGAAACAATACCGTCTACTTCGCCTTGAGCAAGCATCATAGTACCCAGTACCATGTTGTCTTCTAATTGCTCTTTAGCAACAACTTCAGTTAGGCCTTTACCACGACGTAGCTCAACCATAGCTTCAACGTAACGGCTGCGTGATGTTTCAGGATCAACGATTTCTACGCCTTCACCTAATACAACACCTTGTTGGCTGGCAATACGCTCGATCTCTTCGCGGTTACCTAAAAGCACGCAACGAGCGATACCACGTTCAGCACAAATAGCTGCAGCTTCGATTGTTCTTGGCTCATCACCTTCTGGCAGTACAACAGTCTTACGCGCAGCACGAGCAAGTTCAGTTAGCTTGTAACGGAATGCAGGTGGCGATAGACGGTGTTCACGTGGAGAGTTCTTAGTGATGCTCTCAACCCAGTTTTGGTCGATGTGGCTGGCAACGTATTCTTGAACTTGTTCAATACGTACAGCGTCATCTACAGGCACTTCGTGATCGAAACGCTGGATGTTTAGCGCTGTTTGCCAAGTGTTAGTATCGATTAAGAATACTGGTAAGCCGGTTTCAAAAGCTTGTTCACAAAGCTCCATGATTTGTGGCTCTGGCTCATAACCGCCAGTTAGTAGTAGTGCGCCAACTTTAACGCCATTCATAGATGCAAGACATGCAGATACGATAACGTCTGAGCGGTCGCCTGAAGTCACTAGTAGTGAGTCAGTTTTAATATGGGTAACCATATTAGGAATGCTACGAGCACAGAAAGTCACCTTACGCATACGACGAGTGTTCATCTCACCAGCGTTGATGATTTTAGCGCTTAAGTGCTTAGCCAGATCAGATGCACGTGGGGCAACAAGATCTAGGTTGTAAGGCACGCTACCTAAAATACGTAGTGGGCTCTTACCTGGAAGTTGGAACATGCTTGCTGCGTCTGGACGCGGCATTTCGTCATGGTCAAATACTTCTGATAGGTCAGGGCGCGCACGACCTTCGTCATCAACTGGAGCGCCAATTTTATTGATAATGGCACCAATTAGACGCTTGTTTTCAGATCCACCCCAAGAGTTATGAGAAATCTCTAGGCGGTTCATTAATGCTGTAGCGCTTTCGTTGCCTGGTGTAGCAACAAAAATGATGTCTGCATCAAGTGCTTTAGCGATTGCGTGGTTAACATCGCTAGAGAAAGGATGGTTACGAGTTTGCACCAAACCTTCAACGATCAAGGTTTCAGTATCATCAGCACATTCTGTTGCACGAGCAATAATTTGCTCCATCAACACGTCAGTTTGGTCTGCACGAATTAGCTTTTCTGCGTGATCCATCTCGAATGGCTCGAGTGGATTAACAGTTGGAGACTTGCTCAGAATTGTCGTAGAGCGCTCTGGACCATTGTCGTTTGGACGTTGTTGGGCGATTGGCTTGAAAAAGCGTACTTTAACGCCATGGCGTTCAAGTGCACGAACCATACCTAGGCTGATGGAAGTTAAACCAACGCCGGTACCCACTGGAATGAGCATAATGTTACGAGACATATTGACCTCTTGGAACTCGGTGATGCCATACAAAGTATGACTAAAATCTTTACTGCGCTAACTACGGCTAATACTGAGTATTAGCCGTATTATCTTGCTTTATTACTTGATTAGCTCGATTGCGTCTTGCGCAATAACCCACTCTTCATTAGTAGGGATAACCATAGCAACAGTACCTTCATCAGTAGTGATTTGGCCACCGTTACCGAAACGAGCTGCAGCGTTACGCTCTTTATCAACGTTGAAGTTGAAGATCGCTAGAGAATTAAGAACTTTCTCACGGATTAGATCAGAGTTTTCACCGATACCACCAGTGAACACAACTGCGTCAAGACGCTCTAGTGGCACTGTGTAAGAAGCGATGTACTTAGCTAAACGGTAGCAGAAGATTTCTAGTGCTAGCGTTGCGCCTTTATGACCTTGCTCGAAACCTTCTTCGATGCCACGGCAATCGTTAGTTAGTTCAGAAATACCTAGCAGACCACTTTGCTTGTTAAGTACTGACTCAACTTCGTCTAGTGTGTAACCTAAACGGTTAACTAGGTGGAAGATAACTGAAGGATCAACGTCACCACAACGTGTACCCATTACCAAACCTTCTAGTGGAGTTAGACCCATAGAAGTATCAACACTCTTACCGCCTTTAATAGCAGTAACAGATGCGCCGTTACCTAAGTGAGCACAAATGATGTTTGTGTCAGCTTCGTCTTTACCTAGTGCAGCAGCGGCTTCGCGGCTGATGAATAGGTGGCTAGTACCGTGCATGCCATAGCGACGGATAGCATTTTCGCGGTATAGCTTGTATGGCAGTGCGTAGATGTATGCTTTTTCTGGCATAGTCTGGTGGAACGCAGTATCAAACACAGCTACTTGTGGTAGTGCAGGGAATGATGCTTGCGCTGCACGAATACCGATTAGGTGAGCTGGGTTGTGAAGAGGTGCTAAAGTTGCACAGTCTTCAATACCTTGAATAACTGATTCGTCAATGATTACTGAGCGAGTGAATTTCTCACCGCCGTGTACTACACGGTGACCAATTGCTTGGATCTCGGCAGCGATTTCTGGGTGAGCACCTAGAATGTCGTTAACAATGTATTCAACAGCTTCTCTGTGAGCAGTGAAAGCACCTAGGCTAGCTTCACTTTTCTGGCCATTAACTTTCCATTTGATTCTTGAATCTTCAAGACCAAAACATTCAGCTAGACCTGAAATTTGGTCATCACCAGTTAGCGCATCAATAACGGCAAACTTAAGAGATGAACTACCACAGTTAAGCACCAGTACCAGTTTGTTTGACATGTTTAAACCTTTTGCAATAAATAGTGGATCCGTTTGATCCACCCAGTAACAAAACTTCTATGGCAACTATAGCCGAAGTCGTAAAGTATGCTCTTCAAAAGAGCAAAATTTGTGTCTTACTCTGCGCTAGCCCTTGGGGCATGCTGAGTGTTTATGCTAAAGTTAGGCTGTTCTTTTTATTTATAGGTGCCATCTTTGAGCATTCAAGTTCTCAAAACCTTGGGCGAAGGTCGTCGTTATATGAAGACTTGGCCTATGGTTCGACAACTCAGTTTTTACTTTCCTGAGTATCGCGTTATGCGAGCCACTAAACTTGCTCTACCGTTAATGCCATTATTGGCCATATTAGCGGCAGCGAGTCAGCTATACTTGCACGGTTGGAGCTATTTACCCCAGGCGATAACTATCGCGTTATTCTTTATCAGCTTGCCTATTCAAGGCTTACTTTGGTTAGGTTGGCGTGCTCGCCATCCACTGCCGCTTTCATTACTTGATTGGGGCAACCAATTGTCGACTAAATTAATCCAATTAGGTGTTAATTGCCGACCGCTTGGCGCTAAAGCATGTTATTTCGATATGGCACTCATTTTAAAGGCCGCTTTCGAGCGCTTAGACGCTAGCTATTGGGAAGAGCTGTAGCACTTCCCGTTTTCCCCGCAATATTAATAAACTGCGTTAATACCTAAATTGGTAAAAGTTTGCTTTATCAGTTCCATGGTCTCTTTACTAGGTGGAGAAATATCATTAAGTTCATATTTCTCTCCCATCGCTTCCCACTTATGCTTACCTAGTTCGTGATAAGGGAGTAACTCGACCTTTTCCACGTTAGTCATAGGTTGAATAAATTCAGCAAGAGCCTGCGCTGATGGGATATCGTCGGTGTAACCACCAACTACCACGTATCTAATCCAAGTTTTTTGCCCACGCTTGTGCAGGTATTCTGCAAACTGAAGCGTACGCTGGTTGCTGACATTGGTTAGATCGATATGCTTTGCATCATCAATCTGTTTGATATCTAGCATCACCAAATCTGTGTTATCGAGTAATTCATCGATAATCGGTGTGTGTTTACGAACAAAACCGTTGGTATCAAGACAGGTATGAATACCTTCTTTTTTACAGGCTTTGAAAAGCTCAGCTACGAAGTCTGCTTGTAAAATTGCTTCGCCGCCACTTGCGGTCACACCACCGCCACTGGCTTCAAGAAAAGGTCGATAACTAATGATTTGACTCATTAAGTCATCGACTTTCATTTCTTTACCACCGTGTAAGTCCCAAGTGTCGCGGTTATGGCAGTATAGACAGCGCATTAAGCAGCCTTGCATAAAGGTGATAAACCGAATGCCCGGACCATCTACTGTTCCAAAAGATTCTATTGAATGAATCCGACCGATAACTGCCATCTATACTCCTGTTTAGCTGATGCTGGCTTAGCCTAGCATCAGCCCAATCGACACTTAATTAAACTTACAGACCTTTAGTAAAGGTACGGGTAATAACGTCTTGCTGTTGCTCTGGTGTTAGCGAGTTAAAACGTACTGCGTAACCAGAAACACGGATAGTTAACTGTGGGTACTTATCTGGGTTAACTACTGCGTCTTCAAGCATTTCGCGGTTCATAACGTTAACGTTTAAGTGTTGACCACCTTCACGGTTATCGTTGTGAGCGAAGTAACCATCCATAAGCGCTGCAAGGTTAGTCTTACGTGCATCATCATCTTTACCTAGTGCGTTAGGTACGATAGAGAAGGTGTAAGAAATACCGTCTTGAGCGTGAGCAAATGGTAGTTTAGCAACAGATGTTAAAGAAGCGATAGCGCCTTTTTCATCACGACCGTGCATTGGGTTAGCACCTGGAGCAAATGGCGCGCCAGAACGACGACCGTCAGGTGTGTTACCCGTCTTCTTACCGTAAACAACGTTAGAAGTAATGGTTAAGATAGACTGTGTTGGGATCGCGTTGCGGTACATCTTCATGCGACGGATCTTAGCCATGAAGCGCTCAACTAATTCAGTAGCGATATCATCAACACGTGGGTCGTTGTTACCGAACTTTGGATAGTCGCCTTCGATGTCGAAGTCTACAGCAATACCGTTTTCATCACGGATTGGCTTAACAGTAGCGTACTTGATAGCAGCTAAAGAGTCAGCAGTGATAGAAAGACCTGCGATACCACACGCCATAGTACGACGTACATCTCTGTCATGAAGTGCCATTAGAGCAGATTCATAAGAGTACTTGTCGTGCATGAAGTGGATAGCGTTTAGTGCAGACACATATTGTGTTGCTAACCAGTCCATCATAGTGTCTAAACGACCCATAACGTCATCAAAGTTTAGTACTTCGTCAGTGATTGGAGCTGACTTAGGACCGATTTGAGCGTTAAGTTTTTCGTCAACACCGCCGTTGATTGCATACAGCATAGTCTTAGCAAGGTTTGCACGCGCGCCGAAGAACTGCATGTGCTTACCAACAACCATTGGGCTTACACAACAAGCGATAGCGTAATCGTCAGATTCGAAATCTGGACGCATTAGGTCATCGTTTTCGTACTGGATAGAGCTAGTATCGATAGATACTTTAGACGCATACTTCTTGAAGTTTAGCGGTAATTGCTCAGACCATAGAACCGTGATGTTCGGCTCTGGGCTAGGACCCATGTTGTACAATGTGTGTAGGAAACGGAAGCTAGACTTAGTGACTAGAGTACGACCGTCAAGACCCATACCAGCGATAGACTCAGTCGCCCAGATTGGGTCACCAGAGAATAACTCATCGTATTCTGGAGTACGTAGGAAACGAACCATACGTAACTTCATTACGAAATGGTCAACCATTTCTTGAGCTTGTTGCTCAGTGATCACGCCATTTTTGATGTCGCGTTCAATGAAGATATCTAGGAAGCTAGAAGTACGACCTAAAGACATAGCGGCGCCATTCTGGCTCTTAACTGCAGCTAGGTAGCCGAAGTAAGTCCACTGAATAGCTTCTTGAGCATTAGTCGCAGGTAGAGAGATGTCGAAGCCGTAGCTTGCTGCCATCTTCTTCATTTGACCTAGAGCTTTATGCTGCTCTGCAATTTCTTCACGAAGTTGCATAGTGTAAGACAAGTTTTCGCCAGTTTCGAAGTCAGACTGAAGTGAACTGAATTGAGCAAACTTGTCCGCCATTAGGAAATCAATACCGTATAGCGCTACACGACGGTAGTCACCAATGATACGACCACGGCCGTATGCATCTGGTAAACCAGTCAAAACGCCAGACTTACGACAACGCATGATTTCTGGCGTGTAGATATCGAACACACCTTGGTTGTGTGTCTTACGTAGCTCTGAGTATACGTATTTAACGTCAGCGTCTAGTTCACGGCCGTATGCAGCGCAAGAACTTTCAACCATACGAATACCACCGTTTGGCAACATAGCGCGCTTAAGCGGAGCTTCTGTTTGTAAACCAACGATAGTTTCTAGATCTTTAGTAATGTAACCCGCTTCGTGAGAAGTGATTGTTGATACACGTGAAGTATCAAAATCTACAGGAGCGTGAGTGCGGTTTTCTTCTTTAACGCCAACCATAACTTTGTCCCAAAGTTCGGTTGTTGCTTCAGTAGCACCAGCAAGGAAAGACTCATCGCCTTCATAAGGAGTGTAGTTAGCTTGAATAAAGTCACGCACATTGACTTCAGTTTTCCAATCGCCAGCGGTGAAACCTGCCCACGCGGTTGCAAACTGTTCAGTTTTTTCGGTCATCGTACAATTACCTTCTGTTTGAGATAAGGTTGTTGGGTATCGATATTGGCTCTAAATGAGGCGTGCGATACACCAATAGTAAATTCTTAAACGCGTTAAACATGAATTCATATTGACGCGTTTCGAAGTAATTTCACTTCGCAGTAATCTGTTCAGTTCAATTGTCTTGTATTCTCCAGCACTCATCTCTGGCTGAAGATTAAAATTGGTAAGACCAATTAACCATGATTATATTAGCATAACCTAGGATGCACTGCACTTAAATCAGTCTTCATCTGGCTGAGAAATGCAAAAACTGTTACCGAGGTAGCACTTTTTGAACGATAGCTGCTTTTAGTGTCTCAGGTTTATTGCTTGAGTTTAAAACTGGTCTGATTTTCGCAAGTTACTTAAAGTAAATATGTAAGCCTATGCTCAGAGTTTCAATATCAAGCTAACTTCTTGCTAGAAATAATGCTTTAACAATAAAAGCACTATAAATAGCATCGAAATTATAGATGAAAAATTACCTCTGTTACCAATGTCGGTCTAGTTAGTAAGCATTTAATTGTGAGCTTGAAGTTGAATACATATGAATCAACTTGGCTAAAAAATAACTGCCAAATGTGTTAGTCAAGCTGTAGTAATCAACAAAGTGGTCATTTAATTGTTTAGCTAAGACAATAAACCACTATCTTTAATGCTCTAGTCGGTGTGAGGTTGCTAACTTGTAACCTGTATGTATTTACCGGTTTTAGGGGCAATACGGCAAAACTGCTCAGGTCATATTTTGTGAGAGTGATATTACAGCTTTAACTGGAAATGGCATGTTGCGATAAGGGAAAGTGCTACCGCGATAGTCGAGTGGGCTTTTGGCTGGCTAATGAATAATGGCTATAGGCGACACGGATAAATTTGGAGATTTTTTTAGTGATTATAAAGCAGCTGCAACCTATTCCGAATAGCATCCGTTATCACAAAAGATATGTTTTTTTTGTATATCTGTAACCGAGAAAAACCAGTGCAGCAGGGCGATTGTATTGCAATAAATGGCTCTTCCCATCAACGAATCGACATAAATGAATGGGATAAACTCGTCATAATTAGATCTAGATTAAACTATGATCATATTTTGCTATATTAGTAAGGCGTTTTTAATGCCTTTATTTTACAGCTATGTTATCTTGGCTTACATAAAATCAAATTGGTATGACCAATTTACCTTTGAGGCGCTAGCCCTCATTGAACATACCGGTTTTGGTTCTGTATTTTTAAGTCTTGTTTAGACTGTAAGTGATTGATGAATATTGGGGTTGTGGAGATAGTTTATGTTATTTGTATTCGGTTTTGACAGACGTAACCATATTGGGTGGATTAAATGACTGTGAATCACCAGCCAAACAAGGCACCTGACACTTTGTCTGCAGCTAAATTGAGCCTCGTTGAACAAGCTGCGAGTTATGGCGCAGATAAAGTTTTCAAGTCTAAGAAGCAATCTTTTGGACTCGCTATTTTTGCGGGTGCTTTTATTGCTTTGGCTTTTGTTTTTTATATTACCGTCACTACCGGTAGCCAAGGTTCTTGGGGGCTAACACGTTTTATTGGCGGTTTAGCGTTCAGTTTAGGTCTGATCCTAGTTGTGGTTTGTGGTGGGGAGTTATTCACCAGCACAGTGCTTAGTAGCGTTGCTTGGGCACAGAAAAAGGTTAGTACCCTAGCGGTAATTAAGTGCTGGGCACGCGTGTATGCCGGTAACTTTGTTGGCGCTATGTTGATGGTGTTACTCATCACGCTAGCCGGGATGTACCAACTCGATGGTGGACGTTGGGGATTAAGTGCACTGAATATTGCACAACATAAATTGCATCACAGCTGGACTCAAGCATTTGTCTTGGGGATTTTATGTAACATGATGGTTTGCCTTGGTGTATGGATGACATTTGCCACCAAAGACATTTTAACTAAAGTTGTACTGCTTATGTTGCCAGTTGCTATGTTTGTTAGCAGTGGATTTGAGCACAGCATCGCCAATATGTTTATGGTACCGCTAGGGATCACTATTCACCAGTTTGCTGATCCTGCCTGGTTTGAAGCATTAAACATTAGCCGTGATAAGTTTGCTGATTTAACGATAATGAACTTTGTCTTCAATAACCTTATCCCTGTCACGTTAGGTAACATTGTCGGTGGCGGTGTATTTGTAGGCTTGGGCTATTGGATGGTAGAAAACAGCGCGCTAACAACTCAATCAGTTAATGAAAGCACGCAGTTTGTTGATGCAACGACTCGTGCGGACTCTGCAAGTAAGCGTTAGTGCTTGGTTACTAGGTGTTAGGTTTTTCTTAAATAAAGCAGTTCAGATGAGCTGCTTTTTTATTGGTTACGAAAACAGTATTTAGTGACTTTATATAATGATCCGTAGGTTTTTATTAGTGATGAGAATTGAACGCGAATCATGTTTTTACTAAATGGCCCGCAGATAGCTGGTATCGCTGATTATTATTGATTAAAATTTACGGCTTACACCAGCAGTGGCGCTCCTCATATATGAGTTTACTTACAAAAACCTCATTGTTACTCGCTTTTAGTTACTTTTTCCTTTGGTGTGCCGGCCCTTTATGGTTGCAACACTTTGGAACTTGGTATGGTTTACCCTTATGGTTTTGGCTTTCCTGTATTGCTGCGCCAATACTATTGATAGTCAGCCTTAGTTGGTTGCTGAGCCGTATGACTGAAAAACATAATGACTAGCTTAATTCCGGTATTAATTTATTTAGCGCTTAGCTTAGTGATCACTCGAATCTGGAGTGCCCGTCAATCTAGCCAGTCAGCATTACTTAATGATGATAAAGCGAAACGTTTTTTCATAGGTGGTGCTTTTCTTGGTGGTCCATTATTAGCGTTAACACTTGTTGCAACCTACACCAGTGCCGGGTCATTTATTGGTGGTCCTGGGGCTGCTTATAAATACGGCTTAGGCTGGGTATGGCTTGCTGTGATCCAAGTGCCAGTGGTTATTTTAACGTTAGGTGTATTAGGGCCTAAGTTTTTAGCGCAAAAACAACGATACAGCACCATTATTGAATGGTTAGACAATCGCTATAACAACAGCTGGTTAAGTAGTATAGCTATGCTAAGTTTAGTGATTGGCTTTGTGGCTATGATTGCGGTGCAATTTATTGGCGGTGCGCGTTTGCTTTCAGGTGTTACTGGCATAAGTTATGAATTAGGTCTCGGTGTGTTTGTCGTAACCGTGCTGGCTTATACATTAACCGGTGGCTTTCGCGCTGTAGTTTTAACTGATGCGCT
This sequence comes from Shewanella marinintestina, assembly GCF_023283845.1. Classification (GTDB taxonomy): domain Bacteria; phylum Pseudomonadota; class Gammaproteobacteria; order Enterobacterales; family Shewanellaceae; genus Shewanella; species Shewanella marinintestina. Next base: position 48,110 of record NZ_JAKILC010000017.1, on the reverse strand, counting down.
GCAAGGCATGGTAATGCTGATGGGGTTAATTATCTTGTTGATGGTTATTCTTACTCAGCCAGATTTAGCGAGCAAGCTTGCATCTGAGACCTCAAATACACCTGAATTACTCAGTCCTCATGGAGTCGGTGATGCCCTTGGCTGGCCTATGATGTTGTCGTTTTGGGTGTTAATTTGCTTTGGAACTATGGGTTTACCACATACTATTGTCAGGTTGCTTGCGGTGAAAGATAGTAAATCATTGAAGCGTGGCATGATTTGGGGAACATTAATCTGTTTTTTAATGACACTCATCCCACATCTATGTGGTTTTCTAGGTCGCATTCTTTTTCCTGAATTAGTGATCCCAGATCAAATCATGCCAACGCTAATTGCGCAACTGATGACGCCGTTTTGGGCTGGGATTTTACTGGCAGCCCCTATTGCGGCAGTAATGTCATCAGTGGACTCAATGTTATTGCAATCTGCAGTGAGTATCGTGCGTGACGGCATTGTAAAAACTAGACCCAATATGACTCCTACTCATCAAGTTCGATTAACGCAAGTAATGATGATTGTCATCACGGCATTAGCTTGTTTTTGGGCAATAGAGCCACCAGACATGATTGTGTGGATAAACCTTGCGGCATTTGGTGCTCTGCAGGCCGTTTTTTTATGGCCTATAATAGCCGGACTATTTTTCCCTAGTGTCAGTGGTCAGTCGGCTTTGATTGCTATGTGCAGCGGAATGCTGAGTTATTTGGCCTTACAGCTACAAATCCCCTTGCAAGCGGGTATACATCCAATTGTTCCTGCACTGGTGTTTTCACTATCTATGTTGCTGCTCAATCATATCATCGAACATGCGCTTGCTAAACGAACTGTGACTAATCAGTAATACGAGGGGCTGTATTAATCCCTAAGTAAAGGTATAACTTATGAAACGCTAATGTTATGGCTTAATGTTAGTTGTACATAAATAGGTTAACCCCATGCTGGTCAAGGGCTAGACATTGGTTTATATTTGCCGCCATATAATAATAAAGTGGAAGCAAAATGGATCCTGTTAGCCCAATAAATACTAGCAACGAGCAAGCAACTGCCTCTGGTGTAAGGTGGAAAATGCCTGACACTCTCGTCATCATCTTTTTTGTCGCCATTGCGGCAGCCGTTCTGACTTACTTTGTACCGATAGGCTCTTTTGACACTCAGGAAGTGACTTATGTTGTTGACGGAGTTGAAAAAAGTCGTAGCGTTATTGATCCAAACTCTTTTGCCTTTGAAGTTGATGATGCAGGAGAGCCCATTTTAAAGCCCGTTGCCTTATTTGAAGGACATGGCGGCGCAGGCTTTTTTAATTTTGCCTTTGAAGGTTTGGTATCGGGCTCAAAATGGGGCAGCGCTATTGGCGTGATCATGTTTATGTTGGTTATTGGTGGTGCGTTTGGCATTGTCATGGCTACAGGCACCATAGACAACGGCATATTAAAGCTGATTGATGTGACACGGGGCAAAGAGGGGCTGTTTATACCGGTTATCTTCATCCTGTTTTCGTTAGGCGGTGCAGTATTTGGCATGGGCGAGGAGGCCATCGCATTTGCGATTATCATTTGTCCACTGATGATCCGTTTAGGCTATGACGGTATAACAACTGTTATGGTGACTTATGTTGCCACCCAAATAGGTTTTGCCGCATCGTGGATGAATCCATTTAGTGTTGCAATCGCTCAAGGTATTGCTGGCGTTCCGGTACTTTCTGGAGCGGGTGTCCGCTTTATTATGTGGACGGTCTTTACCTTAATGGGGCTAATTTTTACCTTAAGTTACGCCGCAAAAGTAAAAGCTAACCCTCTGCACTCATACAGTTATCAAAGTGATAGCTATTTTAGAGAAAATCAAAAAGAAGCCAAGTTAGATAGTCGTTTTAATCTCGGCGATATTTTAGTGCTGTTGACGATTTTTGCTACCGTTGCTTGGATTATTTGGGGCGTGGTTACCCAAGCCTGGTTTATCCCTGAAATCGCCAGCCAGTTTTTCACTATGGGTATTGTTGTCGGTATTATTGGTGTGGTGTTTAAACTTAATAAAATGGACATTAATACGGTCGCGGTAAGCTTTAAGCGGGGCGCTGCAACCATGTTGGAGCCGGCTGTACTGGTTGGTTGTGCCTCCGGTATTTTATTATTACTTGGCGGTGGTGATGCTTCGACTCCAAGTGTGCTCAATACCATTTTGAGTAAGGCTGGTGAGTTTATTGGCCAGTTGCCAAGTGTGATGTCTGCTTGGTTTATGTATGTGTTCCAGTCGGTGTTTAATTTCTTTGTAACATCAGGATCAGGCCAAGCAGCGTTAACTATGCCGCTAATGGCACCGTTAGCCGATCTTGTGGGGGTTACGCGGCAAGTATCTGTACTTGCGTTTCAACTTGGTGACGGCTTTACCAATATTTTAGTACCGACTTCAGCTTCTTTGATGGCGACCTTAGGTGTCTGCCGCGTTGACTGGGGACAGTGGCTTAAGTTTATCTGGCGTTTCATGTTAGCGTTATTTGTTGTTTCAAGTGTTATCGTTATTGGTGCGCATTACTTGGGTTTTAGCTAACGATTAAATAGAGCACGATACTTTTACATAACGCTGTTTAAGCTCCCTTTCTGGGAGCTTTTTATTAAACACAATTATAGATTGGCATTATATTTTTAATTATTTTCTCATCAAAAATTTTTTGATTTTAGTCATTTAGGTGGCCTTACTTTAGACATAAAAAAACGGCACCTAAGGTGCCGTTTAAAATACTATCAGGTTAAGTGAGCTTAGCTTAGAACTTCACTTCACCTTCAATAAAGTACTCTTGACCACGAGCATTGTAGATCCCACGTGGGTAGTGAGGCCACTGAGTATCAGTTGGGTCAAAGTTTGGACCCGCATCAAACAAGTTAATGATACCTGCTTTTAGCTTAATAGACTCTGAGATAGTGTAGCCTGCAGTTAGGTTCCACTTAGTTTGTGAAGCCACTTCATGATCTTCTTCTACAAACGCTTCACCTGCATTTTCAGCAGCTTCTTTGAAAGATTTGTACTGTACACCATGCATACGCGCAGTGTGGTAAGCGCCTAAAGTCGCCTCAAAATCTTCAATGTAGTAACCCAAGATTAAGTTTGCACGATACTGTGGTAAACCACCGTTTTCGATATCATCTTCAACAGGATCAGTTGAAGTTAACTGGTACTCAGAATTGATGATATAGGTACCGCTAAAGTTAAGCTTAAGCTCACCAAAACTATTTAGATCCCAAGAATAACCTGCTGTTAAATCTAAACCGCGAACCTTTTGGTAAGCAAGGTTTTGTGCAACAGCATTAATGTGAGTAATAGTACCTTGGTCGTCACGGGTGATCATGTCTTCATACAGCTCATAATCACGAGCGGCTTGAGAAGCGCTGATGTCGCTGACCATGTCATCAAGTTTCCATTCCCATAAGTCAAATGAAGCGTCAAATGAATCACCGCCCCAAACAGCACCTATGTTAGCTGTATAACCTGTCTCAGCATCAAGCTCTTGGTTAGCACCGGTTGTGGTATCAATGTGTAATTCATTACATACCGCATTCAGCAGTTCATCAGGATAAACGGTACCTGGTGTACCGCCCATAGCTGCACATTGCTTAAAGTCGATTACAGTCGTAAATGCATCTGTTGGATCGCCGTATACACGGTGCATATCTGGTGCACGGAATACTGAGCTCCAAGAACCACGAACTAACAGCTCTCTAACAGGGCGGTATTCAACAGCAATTTGTGGCGAAAGATTACCGCCAAAGTTATCGTAATGGTCGTAACGAAGTGCTGCATCGATTGTTAAATCATCTAATACAGGGAAGCTAACTTCAGCATAAGTCGCCCAGTTTTTGCGTTCACCAGCACCTGACGAACCACCTTTGCCTAAGATATTGCCATTTTTAGACTCTGAATCAGAGTCTGTTTCGTAGTCTTGAATCGTGTATTCAGCACCAAACGCGAACATCGCATCGCCAGCATCCATCTCAAATAAGGAACCTGTGATGTTTGCTTGTACGTTCTTTTGGGTAGACTGAGCACGTTCAAATGAGCTGTAAGCCACTTTATCTGCATCTTCTGCTGAGATATTTTCTAACAGAGAGTTACCGTTTTCGCCTGCAGTGATGTAGTCAAACATACCGCCAACAGTCGCGTTACCGCTGCCGAAAACATCGACACTGGTGCGACCGTAGTTTACTGATGCATCCCAGCTGTATTCGTCAGCAATTAAGCCTTCCAAGCCTGCGGTAAAGAAGTAGTTACGAGTTTTGGTTTCTGTTGAGCGATGTCCTAACTCATGTAGACGACGTGCATAGTAATATGAGCCGTCTTCTGCATTGGCAAAGTCGCCACCAAGACCTGTGTCTTTGTCGAACTCTTTGCTCATGTACCCATCTTTGCCAATTTGACCATAACTGACAGTTAGTTTGTCACCATCAACTGTGATGTCGTAATCATCAAATGCTGAAGGCTCGATGTTAGTAACAGACTTAGCTTCTGCAAAATCTAAACGTCCGACAAAGCTAACATCTTCAGCTAGTTCATAGTTGAAGTTGGTTGAGCTGATAAAACGTGTACTTTCAGGTTGAAGATCACGCCATGCAGAGCGATCGAAACCACAAGTGCTGCCGGTCCAAAGGAATCCGCCAGCTTCACATTCTTGTTCAGTTAATACGCGCTGACCCGTTGGAGTTTCGCCGCCTACAGGCTTAACACCTGCAATGCGCGCACCGTATGAGCTGTAGCCAGAAAACTCACTATGTGGAACATTGTCGGTATGAAGACCAAAGTTATCTCTGTCAGATGCTAAAAGAGACTGGTTGTCAGTAAATTCGATAAAGCTAGATACGTTACCTCTGTCTGAAGACGCACCCAATGATAGAGAAATACGGTCACTTGCACCGCCACCGTTAGTGGTATCGCCATGACGGTATTTAAGGGCTACACCTTCAAAATCTTTCTTTAGAATGATGTTAATTACCCCACCTACTGCGTCAGCACCATAAATAGCTGAACCACCCGATTGTAGGATTTCAATTCGTTGTACCGCTTCCATAGGCAGGTTAGCAGTATCAACAAAGTTGTCTGTTCCGCCAGCGGGTTTTGGATATTGGTTTAAACGCTTACCGTTGATAAGGGTTAAGGTACGGTTTGCACCTGCACCACGTAGGCTGATAGAAGATGCTGCAGGTGTGAATCCGTGTACAGACTGAGTTGTCATCGCGCCAGTTGTCGAAGTTAGGCTTTCTAATGCCTCTTGAACGCTAGTGAAACCCTGTTTAGACATTTCATCAGCGCTTAACACTGTGACTGGTGTGGCTGTTTCCATATCGCTACGTTGAATACGTGAACCTGTAACTTGGATACGTTCTACATTTTCATCATCGGCTGCAAGAACTACTGGCGAGCTAAGTGCTGCTGTTGCGGCACCTGTAGCTAACGCAAAGCGGATTGCTTTGGCCAATCTTGAGTTAAGCTGCATATCTTTTACTCCCTTGGAACTCATCATCATTATATTTTTTATTTAGAATTTGCTTTTTAAGATGTTGCAAATGTATCTAAAAGCTATTCCTGAGGCGGGATATAAACACAAGTAAATAACTGGAGCAACATGCTATTTACAGGTGTGTTACGGTGTGGTTTGTTGGTTTATTGTTGTCTCGATTAACTTATTTTACCCTTAATATTAACTTTAGGTGTTTAGTTGTACTGTGGGTGTTATGTTTGTTTTTCTAGCGTTACTTACAGGTTTGTTTTTTGGGGCTAAATGTTTGCCGTATGGTTTCTTTTATTGGAAGTGTACAGCTGTTTAATCTTATTGGTATGAGGGTGAATAAAAAACGCCAAACGTGAAGAAGGTCACGTTTGGCGTTTAGCATTTAAAGTGCAAAGTAAAAAAATATGAGGAGATCTAAGTAATAACCTTGGGCTCAGCCTATTAAAAAATGAACAAACTCATATACCTGATTACTAAATTACGCTGCGCTTAAGGATGCTACCTTTGTAGTGAAACAGGTACTTTGTTGCAACATAAGTGACAACTAGGGTTGCTACAATTAATTCTACTTTGGCTGTAATTAACAAATCTGCTGATACATTGTTGGCACCGAATGTAGCGACTATCCAGTTAACCGTTTTAAATAAGGCGGTAGCACCGATCACCATAGGGAAGGTAAATGCCGCATACCCTGGTGAAAAAGGCAGTTTTAGTAAGTGGAAAAAAGCCAAGTAAATCACACTTGTCATCAGTAACGCTAACGTTAACAATACTCCTACAATAATTAGAGATGGCTGCGAGGTCATTGTTAAGTATCCAGCAAGAGATAAGCTCGCAGGCGCAGCCATAATCGCTATTGTTGGCTTTGCTGCATCGGCAATTGGCTCACAAAATATCAGGCGATATAACATGATAGGTAACATCACCAAGTAGCTCACCATACCAAACATCAATATTGCATCAGCGAGCCATTGATATTGCATTTCAGAGCCATGAGGGAAAGATACAGCCGCGACAATAATGCCGATAGGGGGAACAAACCAACTTGGTACCATATGCTCAAGTTTAAAGTCAATTGCACGATAATAAATGAACATGCTTAGAAAGCCGATATGGATGGCGATAGCTGTCAACCATAAAGCGACGCCAACAGCATGATTGAATTTCCCCAGAGCTGCAGAGACAACCATTAAGCCCATAGCAAAAGTAGGGATCACACTGCCCACTACAGGGTGGGTCAGCTCTTCAATAAGTACTCTAGGGTGAAGTACAAATTTCGCGACTAACATCAGCAACATAACTGCAGCAATAGAGGCACCGACTAGTTGACCTTGACCATTTAACCCTGGAACCATGCTTTCCCAAGCCCAACCAAGGCTTGCGATAGCTAATGCTAAACCTGCCATTGGACTAGGTAGACGTGAAACACGATGTCTAAGAGTTTGGTTATTTGTGCTGGTCATAATGAAATCCTTCTAACAATCTTTATGAGATTATATTAGCGAACACGCGCATTAATTAAAATTGAAGTTAAGTTAATCTTGTGTTCAATTTTTCTTAATAATCGTGTTCGCTTGAAGTTAAGGCTTGCGTTTACAACGCAGCAGAGTATGCCCAAGACCAATGTTATCGATATCTTCATCTACAAATAAACCCGCTTGGCTGATTAATTTAAGTAGCGTTTTACTGTGATACATACGGCTATTACCGTTGGCAATGGCGGTAAAATATAGCGAAGTTGCATTCACACAATAAGCACCTGCCTCAAAGGGTTGGCGATCCCAGAAAGTTTCTAAAATACACAGCTCACTATTTGGTTTCATAACCATAGCTGCACGTTTTAATATGCTAAGGATCTCTACTTCAGAAAAGCAATCTAAGAATTGGCTCATCCAATATAGATCGCCGTTTTCACAAAAAGGTTTTTGCTCGTCTAAAAGATCTGTCACAAAAGCATGTACTCGCTGTTCAACGCCAGCATTTTCTGCATTTTCCATTGCAACTTTTAATTGTCCCGGTAAATCCATTATGGTGACTTGTACGTCTGAGTTATAACTAGTACAAGCGAGAGCCCACTTACCAGTATTACCACCCACATCGACAATATGCTTAGGCTGTGCTTGAAAAATTAATGGCAACAATGACTCAAAAGCATGGTCTGAATAGTAATGATCAAACTCAAACCAACTCTTTTTTATCTCGTCTGGTAGTTGGCTTAAACCGGGATAAATAGTAGGCCAATCACCAAGTGAAGCTAGACCTTTAGGTTTGCCCTCTAATAAAGAAGCCTCTAGTTCAAACAAACCTTGGTAACAAACGTCATGGGTAAAATTTAAGTTTACTTTCGCCATATCGTCATGCAATAAAAAGTGGCCAATCTTATCCAATACGTAGGTATCATCTTTAAGGTAAAGCAAACCCATACTAAGTCCCATATCGACTAGCACACCGATTGCATATTCAGATAGTTCAGACTGCATGGCTAAGGCATCTAGGCTACAGCCTTTATCACCGTGTTCAGAGATTAATTGCAATAGGTTAAATTTCAAAAGGCAACGGGCAACTTGAAAGCTAATAGGGGCGAAAGCAATTTTCTGAGCTTCAAATTTTGCATCAAAAGCGCTGATAGAAAGAGGAGAGCGATAAAAGGACATAAGTTAACCGAGATAAGCGATGACATAATTAGTGAGGCGCGCATTTTACATGTTACAGTTTGTTTATTGTTTGAACTTGATCTGACTTCAGGTGCTAAGTTGGCCTGTTACAGCTGAAGAAGCCCTTTTATAACGTTAGCAGGCCATTTTTAGCAATTAAGGAAGCCAATATGCTGGAAGCATTGACCTATGTTGGTCGGCAATCAAATCGAAGCGATGGACAAGCCCGCAGAATAGAGATTTTAGAAGCCACTTTACGTCTTATCGTCAAAGAAGGGATCCGAGGTGTTCGGCACCGAGCTGTGGCGAGTGAAGCATCGGTGCCGTTATCGTCAACAACCTATTATTTTGACGATATTAAAGATCTTATTAGTGATTCGTTAACTTACTTTGCTGAAAAAACCTTATGGATGAATAAAGCGTTAGAGCAAAAAAGCTATGGATTAGTTGAACAAGTCTTACTCGAAAAGCAAAGCGCTAATTCACTGCAAGTTAAAGACTTTATTACCTCGCAATTGAGTCAATTCATTTGTGAACATATCAAAGCGCAGTTGGCTCATAAGGACGATAGGATCTTAGAGGCTGCTTTTCATGAAGAGGCGCTTCGTAACCCACAGTTAGCTGCGGCAATTAGAGCGCTTGATAATAGTTTTATTAGTAGTATCGATAACTTTTTTCGGGCATTAGGCTCTCACTCTGCCAACGCAGATGCTCACCAAGTGTTAGCCATCATCAAGTTCTTAGAGTATCTGTATCTGATTCGTGGAGAGATTAACGAAACAGAGGTGTTTGATATAATTAGCACAACGGTGGGGCACATCGTTAAGGCACTACAAAATTAATGTTTGATAAAAGGCATAAAAAACCCCAAGCAATACTTGGGGTTCTGTTTAACGAAGGCTGAATTTACTGAACGTTTTCCGCATCACTAAATTGGCCTTGGAATAAGGCTGAAGATAAGTAACGTTCTGCAGCAGAAGGTAGGATCACTACAATGTTCTTACCTTCAAATTCAGGTAATGCTGCAATGCGGTTAGCAGCGACGACAGCGGCGCCAGAAGAAATACCGACTAAAATCCCTTCTTCTTTCATCAAGCGCTGTGCCATTTCAATCGACTCTTCGTTGGTTACTGCTTCTACGCGGTCAACAAGATTCAGATCTAAGTTACCAGGGATAAAGCCCGCACCAATGCCTTGAATCTTATGAGGCCCAGGTTGCACTGTTTGACCAGATAAAGTTTGTTGGATAACAGGTGAATCTACAGGCTCAACGGCAACAGATGTAATTGCTTTACCTTGAGTATTCTTAATGTAACGGCTAACACCTGTGATAGTGCCACCAGTACCAACACCTGCAACAACTACATCTACTTCACCATCGGTATCATTCCAAATTTCTGGACCCGTTGTCTTCTCATGGATCTCTGGATTAGCAGGGTTATTAAATTGCTGCAGTAGTACGTATTTTTCTGGGTTTGATTGTCTGATCTCCTCAGCTTTATCAATCGCGCCCTTCATGCCTTTAGCGCCTTCAGTTAATACAAGGTTTGCACCTAATGCTTTCAGCAGTTTTCTGCGCTCTAAGCTCATGGTGTTTGGCATAGTTAGAGTTAGTTTATACCCACGAGCGGCTGCAACATAAGCCAACGCAATACCTGTGTTTCCTGATGTTGGTTCAATAAGCTCTTGTGCTTGAGTTAGGGTGCCTTTTTTCTCGGCATCCCAGATCATATTTGCACCGATACGGCACTTAATGCTGAAACTTGGGTTACGTGCTTCCACTTTAGCAAGCACTCTACCATTACTTACACGGTTAAGACGGACAAGAGGGGTGTTACCAATTGTTTGTGAATTATCTTCAAAAATTTTGCTCATGGGTTGCTTGCTCCTTTAAATGCACAGCTAAATCATAATAGCCTTTGGCCACATTAGAAGTGATTGTTTGTTCTTCGTTATTCTTTTTGGTTATTAAAGCGTTTGCTGTTATTCGTAAACATCAGTGTGACCGAACCATTCTTAAGTTAACATAATGTAACTTATAGGTAATTCATTCTTTTAAAAGTCTAATTTTACCTAGCTAATTAACCCGAATTTACTGTTAATGGGAAGTAAATCATGAGTCAGCAAGCAATTTGTAAACATGACGACCCAAAGACGTGGGTAACTCCATTTGCTTTTGATGTTGCCCCCAATATTCTCTACATGCCACTCGCTAGCCCATTAAAGCGCGGCTTAGCAATGATTATTGATGGCTTGCTAGTTGCTGTATTAGCTGAAAACGCCGGCTGGATGTTTGTGTTTTTGGTTTTAGCGACATTGTTTATCCAAAAACAAAGCAAACAAGTTGGCCGAGTATTTAAATGGGCTCTGTATATCGTCATGTTGCTTGGTTTAGTGTCTGCTGTAATCGGTTATTACAATAATATCGATGAACAAGTTCAAGATGCTGGTTATCAATTACAAGATCAAGATAGCGACCAATTCCCGCTTATTACCAATAGTGGTAACAACCAGAGTATTGATACTCGTGTGGGGGATGAAGTTGAGAATAACTTTAACAGTGTGATAGACATTGTAGCCTATATGCCAGCAATTATTTCAGCAACTCAATGCAGAGATATGTCATGTGCTCAAAGTCGTATCGATGATCTGGATCAAGCGTTAACCGAATCAAGTTTTAGTCAAATAGAGCAACAAAGCATCGTTACTAATGTCGTGAACGATCTAGCTTTAACAACACTCGAAAAGCAGCAATTATTGCAAAAGTATACTAATGACATAGAAGCAAAAGCGCCAGAGTTACCACTAACGGAACCTAAGTTGAATGATAGTGATAATGCATCGACATCAACAAAAGGAACAAATACCGGCACTACAGAGCGGTCACTTGCGGCGCAGATTATTGAGTTAACAAAAGCTGAAAAACAGTTAGCACAACTGGAACAACAAAACGCCGAACTAGAACCAAAATTTACTGACGTAAATAATGCGGATTCTCAAAATGATAGTGATGTAGACGATCAAGCTAGCAGTGCGAGTCCGTTAGCTTGGATACAAGGGCTACTAAATGATCTTGGGTTGGGTTTTGGTTGGGCAGCGTTTTACTTTACGGTATTTACCGCGTGGTTTGACGGGCAAACACTCGGTAAGAAATTACTGGGGATCCGAGTCATTCAACTTGATGGTGTGAAAATTTCATTATGGGCTGCATTTGGACGCTATGGTGGATATGCGGCAGGGTTTACAACGGGGCTATTAGGTTTCTTACAGATCTATTGGGATGCCAATAGACAAGCTATACAAGATAAAATATCAGCCACTGTGGTGATCGATATTCGTAAAACAAAGCATCAAGCGGCGGTGGAGCATCAACAGTCGTCCGAAGAAAATGTTAATTTGCAACTTAATAACGCTGCAGATATTTGACATTAGTGATACCGTTTTTTATCAACACGGGGTAAGCTGGTGAATATAAACGTATATATAAATATACGATGGATAATATTTTCCGTTTCAATAAGAGTTTTTAACCGAAAATCAGCTACCAATGGGTTTAAATACCCCTACAGCAACTGAATCTATAACAAGAATAAAGCAGGGTTAAAAAGTTTGAGAGAGCGTTCGGAAAGAGGAGAGCAGCTTGCGAATTTTAGTGGTCGAAGATAGCCAAGTCGTGTCGCGGGTGATGCGTCACTTACTCATCCAAGAGTTAAATTGCGAAGTGGATGTTGCACCAGATATGCTCAGCGCAAAAGAGTTACTGGATCAGCATGAATATTTTGTTGCGATTACCGATTTAAATCTACCTGACGCTCAAGAGGGCGAAATCGTTAAATTTGTGCTGGCCAAGCAGATCCCTTGTATTGTGCTTACAGGGAGTTGGGATGCTGAGCAGCGTGCACGTTTACTGCAGCTAGGCATTGTCGATTACGTGTTTAAAGAGAATCGATTTAGCTATGAATATACCGCTAAGCTAGTTAAGCGTTTACGCCGCAATCAAAGTGTAAAAGTACTCGTCGCAGATGACTCAATGGTGAGCCGCAAGTTTATTCGTAGCTTATTGGAACAGCACTTGTTTCAAGTCATTGAGGCTGATGATGGGATCTCGGCATTAGAAACCTTAAGTGATAATCCAGACATTAAACTGCTTATTACTGATTACAATATGCCAAGGTTAGATGGCTTTGGACTTATTATTAAAGTGCGTGAGCAACTTAGCCGTGAAGAACTTGCCATTATTGGTCTATCTAGCGATAGCGATGAAAGTTTGTCTGCACGCTTTATTAAGAATGGCGCCAATGACTTTTTACAAAAGCCCTTTGTACATGAAGAGTTTCACTGTCGAGTATTAACCACATTAGATGCACTTGATATGGTAACGAGGTTATGGGAGCAGGCCAACCTTGACTACCTAACTAATGTATTTAATCGCCGCTATTTCTTTAATCTATATGAAGAAAAACTTAATGTATTTTCGCAGAAAAAGGGCGCATTATCTCTAGCTCTGCTTGATATTGATTTTTTCAAGAAAGTGAATGACACCTATGGCCATGATGTTGGCGATGAAGTACTGATTGAGTTTTCCAATCGTTTACAGCAATCTTTTGGGCAACATTTCACCGTCGCTCGGATCGGTGGAGAGGAGTTTGTTGTTGGGTTTAAAGGACTCAATGTTGAAAAATCCTACGCACTGTTGGATAGGTTTAGAATGCAACTGGAAGTCACGCCTATTGCCACGTCCAAAGGACCGTTGAACATTACTGTGAGTACTGGTGTAAGCGAGTTTAATTTCGATGAGAATGTCGATGAATTACTTAATCGTGCAGACATTGGCTTGTACGAGGCTAAAGCCAATGGGCGTAACGTGGTGTGTATTGCGCAAGTCTCGTAGTCGCAGGTAACCCATTAAAAAAGCAGCCTATTGGCTGCTTTTTTAATGGGTAATACATTGGCAATGCTCTGGTGGGTTTAGTTGATTAACTTACAAGGAGATTAAAGCAACCAAGCATAGCTGACCTTCATAAAATAAGTTTCTTCGGTTTTCATTAACGAGTCGATAGCGTCATCGGCCTTAAGTCCGTCAGAGTATCCTAGATAAAATACGCTCTGAGGATTTAATTTATAGCCGTATAACACTTCATTTCCTAACTGTTGATACTGCGCATTTGGTGTACTGTATTGGTAGAGGCTTGGATCTCTTTCAATATCAGTATAGACGCTAGAAACTCTGATAAAATTATGAATATCGATATACCAGCTTAACCGTAGATCACTTAAGTTTGCGGTAAATAAACGCCCCTCATCGACATCTAAAGTACGATACACATGCGACAGGTCCATCTCAATAGAGTCAGTCACTTTCCAATTAATTCCTGGGTTAAATTTTACTCGTGTTCCCAGTTGATCATTGGCAAAGTCAATGTCATCACCATAGTTAATGTCGACTTCTAAAAAGAGCGAACGTGTTGGTTTGATATTGCCATAGAACCAGCCCATGGTTTCGGTAAACATTTGCGTGTTGCCATCAATGTCGAGTGACGCACCATTATGGCGACGACCAACACGATCGCGATTTACCACACCAAAAGTGGCGTAGCTTTGCCATTGACCATCTAGCTGGATATTAGCTTCAGCTTCTTGCTCTAATTTCTCGCCCGCTTGGTTATGGCTAATATCCCAGTCACCACTGAGCCTTACTTTATTGAAAAAACCAGATTGTGGGTACCAAGTATACCCCCCCCCGGCGACAAACTTTTTAAAGTCGACTTTTTCAATAAAGCCGAGATCGGCTCTGAAATCATTGCCCACAGAAGTGTATTGTGCAAAAGCGTTCCAGCTACGAGTTTCACGTTGATATTTAAGTAAATACATATCATCGCTAAAACTGCCATTTTTTTGGGTTCTTAGTACGCGTTCATTAATGCCGCAATCATTTAAATCACAATCTGATTTTGGTAAACAATCGTCGCTATTACAAAATTCCTTGTAAAGCTCGCTTGGGTATAAGGTGTCTGAGACTACATATTGGGCAATAAAAGTATCATGGTCAGTTGGTTGGTATTTAGCGTCTAAGCTGCTGACATAGTTATGGTAATCGTCACTTTTTTTAGCCGTAACTAATGCGCCAATTGAAAGTGGTCTACCAAAATCATAGCGGTAGCGACCTGCAAAGTTATGACTTTTTTGGTCAATATTTGCCACATCAGAACTTAAGTTGCCTGGAACTAAGAAGTTAGTATTCGTATCGTCAGTCATTAAGGTGGCAAATGTGTGGTCTCCAAGCTTGCTAGTCAACTTTAAGCCATAGTCAGGAGATCCAATATTTCGAGTATGTAGTAGGTTTAACTGAGTATCAAAATAGTCCTTGTTATCTAGAAAGAAAGCGCGTTTTTCGGGATAAAAAAGCGCAAAGGTACTGTTGATATCCAGTTGCCCCGCATCAGCTTCTACTTGAGAGAAATCTGGGTTTAAGGTGGCACTAAGTAAAGTACTAGGGGTAATACCCCAGCGAACATCTAAACTCGGCTCTATATTATTGTCTTTGTCCCATTCGCTGTTTTCTTCGTGAGGCCGTTTAGCATTGCGGTTTAGCACTAATGACGGGGTGATTTGTAAGTCGTTGCCTTGTTCGATATTAGCAAGACCAGTGGCGACACCTAACTGACATAATGTACAGTTATTATCACGATCAATTTGATGACTAGATAATCTATGCTCCTCGTTTCGAGGATAAAAACGAATAAACTCAATGCCCCATGTTTGCAGATCTTTTGGGTCAAAATTTAGCAAGCGAAGTGGCAATTCTATTTCAACTTGATATCCGGAGTCAGTGCGTTTGGCGGCGCTGTACCAAATACCATCCCAAGCATCACTTTCACTACCAGTTAGTTCATTTTCAATCGAGTCCATCTGTACGCCATAAGCGTTGACAAAGAACTGATATGCAAGTCTTGCATCGTTAAATGTGTCGAGTTTAATGCCGACTAAGTCGTCGCCCCAAACGCTATCTCTATCGCTTAAATTTGCTCGTATGTATTCGGGGTTAGGATCGTTTGCGCTGTAGCTCAAAAATAAACTCGATTGAGTAGCGAAGATCTTGACTTGGGTTTGTACTGGAGCCGCGATATTTTCGCCTGGACTGGTCTCAAAGGCTAAAGATGCCGTTGCAGCTTGTTGCCATTGAGGCTCACTAAAATCGCCATCGATTTCGATATTTCCCTCGATGGTTGGTATTTGAATACTAAATTGTGAGGTTTCGCCAGCTAAAGCGTGAGAAGAGTAGGCGCTACAAAGAAAGGCTAAAGATAAAAAGCTAACTTTAATCATTTGTTATTCTTGTTGTTATAGTGTTGCGTGGATTGTGCCAGAAATGAGTTGCTGATAAGAGATGGTACGCTTCAGATATTGTTACAAAACTTGTCTAGAGTTCTCGTCCTAATAGCAATTAATACCAATCAGTCTAAAGGTTTGGTCGTTCAGCGAGAGTTTAGCGGCTATGAGACAAGGCAACTTCACAAGGGAGCAACCATTCTTTCAGTTATTCGCCTTGAATTAGTTTGCCAAAAAAAATTTTGAGTAGATCAACTCCTTATACTGACTGCTATAAATGGATAATCTTTAAATAAAAACCATGCCGAAGCATGGTTCTTATTTGTAAGATAGGGGACAAGGTCTACTCTGGTGCGATAGCGTCGTTTTTATAAGCGTCGCGATATTTATCGACCCACATTGCTGTGGCGCCACAAATAGCAACTGGCATGACCACAAAGTTAACAATTGGGATCATTGAAAAGAGTGTTACTGCTGCCCCAAAGCTAAAGCTGCTGCCCTTTGTTTGGTTTAATGCAAACTTCATATCAGCAAACGGCACTTTGTGGTTATCAAATGGGTAGTCACAATATTGAATTGCCATCATCCAAGCACTGAATAAGAACCATAAAACCGGCGCAATGGTTTGGCCAACAAAAGGCACTAAAAATAGTAGTAGAAAAACAATAGCGCGGGGTAGGTAGTATTTAAGCTTTATCCATTCTCGGCCTAAAATTCGTGGTAAGTCTTTGATTAAGTCTATACCGCCACCAGTGTTGAGCGGTTTACCAGTGAGTTGTTGCTCAACTTTTTCAGCTAGTAAGCCGTTAAACGGCGCCGCTAGCCAGTTCATCACCGAACTAAAAATAAATGACATTACCACCAAAAGCGTCAGCACTGCGAGAGGCCACAATATAAAGTTCAGCCAGCTTAAATACTCAGGTAATTGCCCTGAAAGCCAGGCAAAGACACTTTCTAATTGACCTATGGCGAAATAGATAAGACCGCCAAATAGCAGCAAGTTGATCGATAACGGAATAAAAACAAATCTTCTGAGACCGGGTTGCTTGATTAAACCAAAGCCGTCGAGAAAATAATTAACACCGCTTTTTTTTTGTACTTGATTGGTTTTATTCATAGAAATATTACGTTGTTAAGAATGCGCATTAGTACGATTGTGAGTCAGTCGCTATTTAATCACAAGTTAAAAGCGCTTAATCATCAATAAAAAACGTTACAAAATGCAGTCAGCTTTGGTAAAGTTAGCCCTGTAAAAACGCGATAGTTGCGTTGTAATGCTAGGGCTTGTGTTGCTTAATATGTTAATCGCCAATCGCTAGCTCTATCTATAAGCCCTCAACCTAAATCGCTAACTCCTAGCGAGGAAATGACTAAACGGCGCCATGAGACTCAAACAGATTAAACTTGCCGGATTCAAGTCATTTGTCGATCCAACAAAAATACCATTACTGAGTGCACTGACAGCGATTATTGGGCCAAACGGCTGTGGTAAATCGAATGTCATTGACGCTGTGCGATGGGTATTAGGCGAAAGCTCAGCCAAACATTTACGTGGCGATTCGATGGCGGATGTCATCTTTAATGGTTCAACGGCAAGGCGCCCGGTTTCAGTTGCCAGCGTTGAATTGTTATTTGATAACCAAGATGGTCGCTTAGCAGGGCAATATTCAAGCTATCAAGAGATTGCTGTTAAACGCCAGGTCAGCCGTGATGGCGACTCGAGCTATTTTCTTAATAATCAAAAATGCCGCCGTAAAGACATTACAGATCTCTTTATGGGGACGGGACTCGGACCGCGAAGTTACGCGATTATTGAGCAGGGCACAATTTCTCGTCTGATTGAATCTAAGCCACAAGAATTGAGAGTTTTTATTGAAGAAGCAGCAGGTATTTCACGCTATAAAGAGCGCCGCCGTGAAACCGAAAATAGGATTCGACACACTCGCGAAAACTTAGCGCGTTTAGGCGACATTCGTTCAGAGCTGACAAAACAACTCGATAAATTAGCAGAGCAAGCCGAGACTGCTAGACAATATCGAGAGCTTAAACAAGCTGAGCGTAAATGTGATGCAGAGCTTTCTGTATCGCGGTTTCATGAATTGACGTTGCAAACGGCAAAAATTGATGCAGAGTTAGCAAAGCTTGAATTGCAGCAAGCCAAACTTCAAGCAGAACAACAAACATTAGAGCTTGGCTTGACTGAGCAGACATTAAAGCTTAATGAGTTGGATAACCAAGAAGCGCAGCAAGTTGAAGCGTTTTATCTAACCAAAACTCACATTGCTAAGCTTGAGCAGTCGCTTAAGCATCGTCAACAACAAGATGAAAGCTTAAGTCAGCGTTTGCAAGAGTTAGCGGCACAATTAACCTCATATCGTGAGTTATTGGCAGCAGAACAAGTTAAACAAACTCAGTTATTAGCGCAGCAAGCTGAAGCGCAACCAGATGCTAGTTTATTGAGAGAACAACTTGCCAAGGCTGATAGTGAGCTTGCGCTTGCCAATGAACAACTTGAGCAGCTTAATGAGCAGTTAAGTGAGTTAAATGATGCCCATACTCAGGCCAATTTAAAGTTTGAGATGAATCGAAATCAACTGAGTCATAATGAATCAGATATCGCAAACAAGCATAAGTTAGTGGCGAGATTAGGTGAGCAAGTTCAAGTGACTTCGACAGAGCTTGAACAGTTAAAATCTCAAGATTTAACGCAACAAGTTAGCGCATTAAGCGGTGTTATTGAGCAAGAGCAAGAGATCCACGACGAGCTTAAGTTTCAATTAGAAGCTAAGCAGCAGCAAGAACAAACATTACTGCTGGAGCAAGATAATCTAAAAGTAAAACTTGCTGATGAGCAAGGGCGCTTATCGGTTGTAACGCAGCTTTTACCGAGCGAAAAATCCAGTGTTCAAGATGAATTATGGCAGGTGCTTGAGGTTTCGCCTGGCTGGGAAAATGCGGTTGATATATTGCTTTCAGGGCTATTAAACACACCTGTGTTATCCACTGATGGATCAGATAGAGAACCTTCAGTCCATGGTTTTTTAGCCGGCAATACGGATAATGGCGTTATTAAAGCACCGGTAAATCTCGCCCCTTGGTTGAATCATGTAACTTGGTTAACAACCATTGAAGAAGCACTTTTACAGCGAAGTGCACTTAATGCTGAACAGTTGATTGCAACCGCTGATGGTTACTTAGTGGGTATCGATTTTATTATCGAAAAAACTCAGGCTACCGGTTCGATTGTAGAGCTCAAGAGTGAGCAAATTGCACTGCAAGAGAGCGTAGCGCAGGACAAGCATGCATTGTCGCAATTAAGTGAGTCCTTAGCAGAATTAAAGCAAAGCCTCAGTCCGCTGATGGTGCAAATTCAGCACAAGGTACAGTTTATTCAATCTCAGCAAATTGAGCTGGCAAGCTTTAGTTCTCAATTGCGATCGCAGCAGCAATCAATTAATGAAACCACAACTCGATTAGTTAAAAGTCAGCAAGAGTTAGTGGAAGCCAAGCAAGAACTGCAACAATTGCAGTTAAGCATTGTAGAACGTAATAGTTTACAACAACAGTTAAATACTGAACTAGAGCAATCGTTAACAGCTAAAACGCAAGGCCAGCAGCAAAAGACGTTAGCATTTGAGCAAGTCGCACTGCTTAAACCACAACGCCAGCAACTCGATGCCAAAGTCAGTCAATTGTCAGTTAGTGAGCATCAATTACATACGCAATTAATGCTAGTTGAACAGCAAGTTAAACAACATCTTCAGCGTTTGACTGAACTTAAACAAAGTGAAACTCAACTGCTGTTGCAATTAGACGCGAAAGACAATGAAACCCAAGAAGGCGACGTTCAACCCTTGCAAGTGCAATTAGAGCAAGCACTGCATGCACAGCAAATCCAGCAAGATGCCTTAACAGTGTTAAGACAGCAGCAAGCTGAACTTCAGGAACTGTGCGATAGTGCAGGAACGAATAAAAAACAACAGCTTGCGAAGTTAGAAGACTTGACTCAATCTACAAGCACGTTAAAGTTACGTCGTGAAGGTTTAAAAGGTCAAATTGACAGTCAACAACGGTTGCTAAATGAACAAAGTGTTGATGTTGAACAAATATTATCAACGTTAGATGATAACAAGAGCACCTTATGGCGCCAAAAAGAGCTTGAACGATTGCGCACAAAGGTTGCTGAGTTGGGCGCTATTAACTTGGCGGCTATTGAAGAATTTGATCAACAAAATCAGCGTAAGCTTTATTTAGACAGTCAAGATGATGACTTAAATGCGGCGCTAAACAGTTTAGAAGAAGCAATTCGCAAAATTGATAAAGAAACCAAGAGTCGCTTTAAAGAGACTTTTGACAAAGTGAACGCTGATTTAGGCTTACTTTTTCCTAAGGTCTTTGGCGGTGGTAGTGCTTATTTAGCCTTAACCGATGATGACTTGTTAGAAACGGGAGTAACCATTATGGCGAGGCCGCCAGGTAAGAAGAATAGTACAATTCACTTACTTTCTGGTGGAGAAAAAGCGTTAACCGCTTTATCATTAGTTTTTGCGATTTTTAGACTAAATCCTGCACCTTTTTGTATGCTAGATGAAGTTGATGCACCTCTGGATGACGCGAATGTCGAACGTTTTTGTCGTTTGGTAAAAGAGATGTCCCAAAGCGTGCAATTTATATATATTAGTCACAACAAGATCACCATGGAATTGGCAGATCAACTTATCGGTGTGACTATGCATGAGCCCGGTGTTTCGCGCATTGTGGCTGTTGACATAGATGAAGCGGTGGCATTAGCTGACGCCGGATAAACATAAGAAATACAGGGTAACCAATGGAAAATTTTCAGCTGGTATTGCTTTTATTAGGTGTAATAGCAATTATTGCCGTACTTGTGCATGGTTTTTGGTCCATTCGGAAGCAACAACCTAAGGGCTACAAACAGAGCCCTATGGCGGATATAAGCCGCGAACGTCGTGATGCTGATGGCTTTGATAATGATGGTATCGGTGAGGTAAGGGTGGTTAAGACCGAGCCGACTGATGACACAAGTAAGTTGGATACAGAACCAAGCAAAGAGCAAGAGTCAGTAGAAGAGGTTTTTGAACTTAGCCCATCGCCTGCCGCTAAAATCAATAAAGCCAGAGTTGAGCCATCTTTATCAACTGAAAGTGCTATTCTGGCAACTGAAGCGCCAGTACAGGAATCTTTATTTGGCACTGAAGAGCCAAGAGTTGAACCGTCAAATACAAGCCATAGCGTGCAAACAGCAGCGGCTCAAGAAGTGACTGCCGACGCCGCCCCTGCTCCTGTTAAAGCGGAAGAAGTTGAAGAGTTAGCCGACCCTGTTGATGTATTAGTGCTACATGTTGTTGCTCATGAAGGCGAAGAGCTAAACGGTGCTGAATTATTACCTTGTTTGTTAACGCTTAACTTTAAGTTTGGTGAGATGAACATCTTCCACCGCCATGAAGATAATGCTGGTACTGGAAAAGTTCTTTTCTCGATGGCGAATATGGTAAAACCAGGTGTCTTTGATCCAGATAATATGGAGCAATTTACCACTCAAGGTGTGGTGCTATTTATGACTTTACCTTGTCACGGTGATGCATTGATGAACTTTGCTACCATGCTCAATTCTGCGCATCAGATAGCTGATGACCTAGGCGGCGTGGTACTTGATGGTGGCCGTGATGAATGGTTAGAAAGTACCAAGCAGAATTATATTCAGCGGATCAGGGCCCAGGTTAACAGCTAGACGTTGCTTAATCTCAGTTAATATTCAAAACCTAAGTTAGGTTTTGCAAAGTAAAACATTTGAAAGGCCGCAGCAGCGGCCTTTGTTATTATTTGGACATTATGATGCAAGCTATTGAAAACGAAATTGCTCAGCTTACCGCTGAACTTAATCAACATAACTATCGTTATTATGTTGATGACAGCCCATCAATTCCCGATGCCGAGTACGATCGCTTATTGCACAAACTGAAAGCGCTTGAAACCGAACATCCTCAACTTTGCCTTGCAGACTCGCCAACCCAAAGGGTTGGTGGTCAGGCCCTTGCTAAGTTTGAACAAATTCAGCATTTAAAACCTATGCTGAGCTTAGATAATGTCTTTGATGAGGTGGAGTTCACGGCATTTAATCAACGCATTGTTGATAGGACCGGCAAAGACTTAAGCTATTGTTGTGAACCAAAGCTTGATGGCTTAGCGGTCAGTATTGTATACCGTGACGGTGTATTTGAGCGTGCAGCAACTCGTGGAGATGGTCAAACGGGTGAAGATATCAGCGAAAATGTTCGTACAATTAAATCGATTCCTTTGAAACTGCGCGGTGACAACTTACCTGAATTAGTTGAGGTGCGCGGTGAGGTGATTATGCCTCATAAAGCGTTCGATGCGTTAAATGAGCGCGCTAGAGCTAAAGGTGAAAAGCTATTTGTTAATCCACGTAACGCTGCGGCGGGAAGTTTGCGTCAGTTAGACAGTAAAATTACTGCAAGTCGCGCTTTAGGTTTTTATGCGTATGCATTAGGTGTTGTAGAGCCCGATAGCTGGGCGCTTGCTGATAGTCATTATGGTCAGTTAGAGCAACTGCGTTCTTGGGGCGTTCCAGTCAGTCAAGAAGTCAAAGTGTGCAATTCTGTGACAGAAGTGATGGCTTATTACAATGATATTCAACAGCGCCGTAGTGATTTGGCATTTGAAATCGACGGTGTGGTAATTAAAGTTAACCAAATCGCCCATCAACTTGCGCTAGGTTTTGTGGCTAAAGCGCCGCGTTGGGCAACGGCATTTAAGTTTCCAGCGCAAGAAGAGATGACGCTGCTTGAAGGT
Organism: Shewanella marinintestina; assembly: GCF_023283845.1. Taxonomy (GTDB): domain Bacteria; phylum Pseudomonadota; class Gammaproteobacteria; order Enterobacterales; family Shewanellaceae; genus Shewanella; species Shewanella marinintestina. The sequence continues at coordinate 25,763 of NZ_JAKILC010000017.1, read as the reverse complement.
GTTGACTTCCAAGTGGGTCGTACCGGTGCCGTTACGCCCGTTGCGCGTTTAAAGCCTGTTTTTGTAGGTGGTGTAACCGTATCTAATGCGACGCTACACAATGCCGACGAAGTGGCTCGTCTTGGAGTGAAAATTGGCGATACGATTATTATTCGCCGTGCAGGCGACGTGATCCCACAAATCGTCGCTGTTGTCGCAGAGAAACGCCCTGAAGATGCTAAAGACATTGTTTTTCCTGCACAGTGTCCAGTGTGTGATAGCGAAGTAGAGCGTGTTGAAGGCGAAGCTGTTGCGCGCTGTACAGGTGGACTATTTTGCGAAGCTCAACGTAAAGAAGCCATTAAACACTTTGCTTCACGTAAAGCTTTAGATATCGATGGTATGGGCGATAAAGTGGTTGAACAGCTTATTGATAAAGAGCTTGTTGAAAGCCCTGCCGATCTCTTTAAATTGACAGCTTCTGCTATGACCATGTTAGAGCGAATGGGCATGAAATCAGCAACTAAACTTGTTGCAGCTATTGATGTGGCAAAACAAACGACCTTTGCACGTTTTTTATATGCGCTAGGTATTCGTGAAGTTGGCGAGGCAACGGCTGCTAACCTTGCAGCTTACTTTAAGACCCTAGATGCACTTAAGTCAGCAGACGCTGAAACGTTCATTAAAGTAGATGATGTTGGCACGATTGTCGCTGCGCATTTAGCGCACTTTTTCGCTCAGGCGCACAATCTTGAAGTGATTGATAAGCTCATAGAAGCTGGCGTTCATTGGCCAGTGATTGAAGACGTCGCCGAAGAAGACTTGTCGCTAAAAGGCCAAACTTGGGTATTAACTGGGACATTGACTCAGTTAAACCGTAATGATGCTAAAGCTCAACTACAAGCTTTAGGCGCTAAAGTAGCAGGCAGCGTATCTAAAAATACAGACTGTTTAGTTGCTGGAGCTGCTGCAGGATCAAAGCTTGCTAAAGCGCAAGAGCTCGGGGTTAAAGTCATTGATGAAGAAGCGTTAATTGCCATCTTAGCTTAATTATTTTTGTAAAATTGGAAAAGCTCCCTTGTTGTTTCACTTAGGAGCTTTTTACTGCCTTTATTTACTATCCTTTTCAAATCATCCTTGAAAATCATTTAATTGCCTCCACATCTATTGCAAGCCGTATTCAAGCTATTCAATTAAATTGATTAGCTTGAATCTCATTTTTGTAGGGAAACTGTGTGAATTTTAGCAATATCACTTGGCTCGATGATAAAGGGCATGTAAAGCCACCTCTAATGCTGTATCTGCTACTCGTGTTTATCGCTCGAGGCTGGTGTGTATTTATTGCCTCATTGACCCAAGCCACTGATAGAGCTGGTTTGGTGACTTTATTCTATCCTCATAAAAGTGACTTTTTAATGGCCTTGGCAGCTGGCGCTGGAGCATTAGTTATTTACGCCACGGTAATCGCAGAGAGGAAGCGTAAACCTGCATGGGTTAGGCCTATTTTCCCTTACATGAAATGGTTGTTAGTACTGCTGCTAATACTTGATGGTGGTCTGCTAGTCCAGCGTGTATTGCACTCTTACTATGTATATAGCTGGAGTATGGGCTTAGATGCATTATTTCTTTTTTGGAGCAGTTTGTATCTTTATAAGTCGAAGCATTTGACTTTGTACTTTAACGATTGGAAAGAAAAAGAATAAAAAAAGACGCTGCAAGCAGCGTCAACAGGATCCTTTATCCAGAGAGTCACTCTGGATATCGTTACCAAAGAATTACATTAAAACCTCTACTGCTAACCTATGTTCCAACTTGGATTATGGGTTAAACGCGTAAAAGGACAATTGACAGTATTGCTTCTTAAATATCATCATTCGGGGCGACCGATACCAAGAAACAGCTTGAGTATAGCTCTGTGGGATATTGTATGCAATATTCAGTCTTGGGTGTTTAGCAATAATTTGGCTATAATTTATTCCTAATTGTTAGTTCAAAGCTTATCTTCCTGTAATAGTTAACAAATCCCTATTTCCATGTGTCAATTCTTCTTAATTTGTCATAAAGTTGGCATTCGAGCGCTGCTATTAAGTTCAGCCCCTTTAATAGAACCTTAGTTATTTAGCGCTTTATGCTGTATGGACAACTTTATCTAGCCTTAAGAACTTCAAAGTTGCAGGTTAGCCTAGTGCATGTAGACGAATCAAATTTGTGAGTCAAAGTAAAAAATCGGTCGATAGACCGACGTTGGAGCAACTTATATGTCAAAAACTGCCGAGGTGAAAATTCCCTTGTCAGCGTTGAAAGTGGGAATGGTTGTCAAATTGCCACTTTCATGGACGAACCATCCGTTTCTATTTAATCGTATTGAAATAGAAAAAAATGCTCACATTGAGTTAATAAAGACACTCAATGTGACTTTTGTATACCTTATTTCCGGTGAAGAGTTGCTACCTGAGCAAACGATTGTCGAAAAAACTATTATTGCTCCTACAGTTGAAGAGCTGGCGAAGGAGACTAAAAATTTAGTTAGAAGGTCGATTCGGCTTGGTCAACAAAGGTTTACTAAAGGGGCGAATGATTGTCGTAGCTCTTTCTCTAAGTTAGGTTCTGATCCCCAAGGTGCATATCGTAGTGCAGCGACATTAGTGGAAGAGCTAATGGATCATCTTAAGGAAACAGAAACCCCATATTTGTCTTTTGTTAATGCAGGGCAAGATATTTCGGTTAATCAGCATGGGTTATCCGTTGCAGTTATCGCGATGATGATTGGCCAGGCTTTAGGACTAGAACATACTCAGCTTCGTGATATTGCTATGGGCGCTTTGTTTCATGATATTGGTAAGCAAAAAGTGCCGGATATCATTCGGCGTAAGAAAACACACTTGTCAGATCATGAAGTTAATTTTTTGAATATGCATCCGAAATTCGGTTATGACATGCTTGATAAGGCAGGCTTGTTTCCTGCAAAAGTTTTAGACATCTTATTACATCATCATGAATGGATTGATGGTAGTGGATACCCTCATGGCTTAAAGGGAAAACAGATTACTATAGAGACCCAAGTCGTGAGTTTAGCAAATGATTTTGAGCGTTTATTGAGGGGCGGTGAGGCGCGATCTCCACAGGTGGCATTAGGCTACCTATTTAAGAATCGTGTCGATAAGCATGATCCCGCGATGATTGCTACTTTGGTTAAAGTTCTTGGGATCTATCCGCCGGGAACATTAGTTAGCTTATCCAGTGGTGATGTGGCTAAAGTGATGGTGACAACCTCTGCGGTAAAGAAACCTATTGTTTTGAGCTGCAATGATGACGGGTTAGAGCCGGAACTTAGGTTTCTACAGGACGAAAGCGTAGAAATCGTGAGTGTAATAAAAGTTGAGCAATTATCTGCTGCCGCTATCAAGGCACTTGATGCAAAATCTCCAGTTAGTTTTTACTTCAGTACGTTATAAACTACCTCTATATAGGATGCTAAGGCTCGGCTGAATACTATTTGGCTGGTCATTGCGTTCTCTTCCTCAATTTACGGACTTAAAGAGAAATACTTATGATTGAATCTGTGGCCATTGTCGGGTGTGGTTGGTTTGGTTTACCGTTAGCTCAATCACTTGCAGAGCAAAATATAGCTGTTTTTGGAAGTAAACGCTTAGTCGGTGATGCCGCTTTACTCTCCGAAAACAACATCATAGGTTTTAAACTCGATTTAGATAATGAGCAACATCTAGTAGATGATAGAGAATCGTTAACAAAGATACTTGATGTTGACTGTCTCGTAGTTAATATTCCACCAGGACTGAGAAAAGAGCCGCAAGCGTACTTACAACGATTAAGTAAGCTACTAGAGCTTATTGCCTGTCATACCTATAAGAAATTGATATTTGTGAGTACAACCGGTGTGTATCCAGCAATAGATGCAGAGTTAACCGAGCAAGATGCTAAATCGCATTCGCTGATCAGTGAAAAGTTATTACAAGCGGAGCAGATGTTTGCCAGTAAACCAAACAGCTGTATTGTACGTTTTGCTGGCCTAGTAGGTCCTAAGAGGCATCCAGGACGCTTTTTGGCCGGTAAAACAGGGCTAAGCGGCGCCAATAGTGCGGTCAATCTTGTACACTTAAATGACTGCATTGCTGCGGTAACAAGTCTCATCTTTAAGAAAACACCGAGCGCTATTTATAATGTGTGTGCGCCAATACACCCTAAAAGGCGGGATTTTTATTACGCAGCAGCGTTAGATTTAGGTCTCGTTCCACCGCAGTTCAATCTAGAGCAAGAGATAACAGACTGTTCTGGCTCGGCAGTTGGAAAATTGATTAATAGCGATAGATTAATGAATGAACTTAATTTTGAGTTTCAATTTGATGATCCAGTCGCTATGCTGGCTGCATGTTAATTCTACGCACATTTATTGATTCAAGCTCAGCGGCTAATACTTAATCTTATTGGCAAGCATAATTGTTATCGTTAAATAAAAGCTAAACATATAAATAGGGACGAATATGAACAAACTTATCCATTTAGTCAGCCGCATTTTTATTGTTTTTGCAATGTTGTGGTTGCCACTACAAAGTGCACAAGCGGCGGATTATCAAGAGGGCGTTGATTACGTCAAAATTGGCGGGATCCCGGAAAGTACAAAACCTGTTGTCCGTGAGTTTTTTTCTTATAACTGCGGTCATTGTTATCGCCAAGATCCTTTCTTTGAGCAAACGGCACACTTGCTAGGTGATGATGTTCAGTTTGTTAGAACCCCTGTTGGTGCAGGTCGTACTAGTTGGATTTTAAGTCAAGAAGCTTATTACTTAGCACAAAAATTTAGTGTTACTAAGCAGGTTCACGGCAACATATTCACGCGTATTCATGAGAAAGAGGGCGCTTTTACTCGACCAGACCAGCTAAAAGCATTTTTTGTCGGCCAAGGGCTAAATGCCAAAGATGTAGAAGCTGCAATGAACTCGACTGATGCAAAGCTAGCCATCATGAATTACGACACTCAAGCGCAGTTAGCTGAAATCCGTGGTGTACCGTCTATTGTGGTAAATGGGCAATACTTAATTAAAAACCCAGGTAAAACACCTGAAGATTTGGTTAAACTGGTTAAATACTTAAACACCTTAGAAAACTAACCTAGTGTTTAAGTAAATAAAGCCCACGCTAAGTGGGCTTTTTTGTGTCTCGCTTACTGCCACTGGCTAAGGTCTATTGATTTACTCTGTAGATTATTTGTGGGTGAACGTCGTTTAATTCTCTGCTTGTTTCTGGCGGATTTTGTGTTCTGAGATTTTTATCTACTCGCTGTTTTTCGAGCTCGTTGTCATCTTTATTTCTATTCATATGCTAATAGGCAAGGGCTAATAAACCACCGAACTCGTTATTTGTGTGAGGGTTTGATTACTACCTTGGTCTAAGGTTTTGTTTGAATCATTCGAATATTGACGCCAGCGTAAACCTTTAACTTATTGTTATTATTGCCTTTAGTTCTCTTGGCTCATTAAGTTGCCGTTGGCGTTAGACTAAGGTCGCGATTGTTGTTACCTCTGTGCTTGTTAGATTAAGCCATGACTTAATATAAAAATCAGCACATGGGAGTCACTATGAGTTTTGAAAGCAATGAACAAGCAGAGGGATATTGGCGTGAGAATCTACGCCTAGTACTTAAATTATTAGCGGTATGGGCAGCGGTATCTTTTGGCTGCAGTATTTTATTAGTTGATGTACTCAATGAAATCCATTTTATGGGATTCAAACTCGGATTTTGGATGGCTCAGCAGGGTTCAATTTATGTGTTTGTCGCATTGATTTTTGTCTATGTTGCTAAAGCAAATGCATTAGACAAAAAATATGGCGTACATGAAGACTAAGTTAACCTGAATAAATAAGGAATCATGAGATGGATGTACAAACACTAACTTACCTCATTGTTGGGTTAACTTTTGCCCTTTATATTGGTATTGCGATCTGGTCTAGAGCCGGTTCGACTAAAGAATTTTATGTTGCTGGTGGCGGTGTACACCCAGTAATGAATGGTATGGCAACTGCCGCTGACTGGATGTCTGCGGCGTCATTTATTTCACTTGCAGGTATCGTCTCATTCGTCGGTTACGATGGTTCGGTCTACCTTATGGGATGGACTGGCGGTTACGTACTTTTGGCTCTTTGTATGGCACCTTACCTACGTAAGTTTGGTAAGTTTACAGTACCAGATTTTATCGGTGACCGTTACTACTCTCAGGCTGCACGTACAGTTGCTGTTTTCTGCGCCATTTTTATCTGCTTTACCTATATTGCGGGTCAAATGCGTGGTGTTGGTGTGGTGTTCTCTCGTTTCCTTGAAGTTGAAGTGGAAACGGGTGTTTACATTGGTATGGGCGTCGTGTTCTTCTATGCTGTTCTAGGAGGCATGAAAGGCATTACCTATACGCAAGTTGCGCAATACTGTGTACTTATTTTTGCTTTCATGGTTCCAGCTATTTTTATCTCAGTGATGATGACGGGCCATATTTTGCCACAAATCGGTTTTGGTGCTGAACTCGTTGATGCTGCGGGTAACGGAACGGGCGAGTTCTTGTTAGATAAACTCGATGGCTTGTCAAAAGAACTTGGCTTTGCTCAGTATACCGAAGGCTCTAAAAGTACGATTGATATGTTCTTTATTACCGGTGCATTGATGTTTGGTACCGCTGGTTTACCACATGTTATCGTGCGTTTCTTCACTGTTCCTAAAGTAAAAGATGCACGAGTGTCAGCAGGTTGGACATTGGTGTTTATCGCTATCATGTTTACAACTATTCCTGCATTGGCAGCCTTCTCTCGAGTCAATATGATTGAAACAATCAATGGCCCAGAATCGAAAGGTGTCGCTTATGAAACGGCTCCAGAGTGGATTAAGAACTGGGAGAAAACAGGCCTAATTAAGTGGGATGATAAGAACCAAGACGGCAAGATTTATTACGCTAATGGTCCTGAAAGCGAGATGAAGATTGACCGAGACATTATTGTTCTAGCAACACCAGAGATTGCTAATTTACCAGCATGGGTAATTGCTCTAGTTGCAGCAGGCGGTCTCGCTGCGGCACTGTCTACTTCAGCTGGTTTGTTATTAGTCATTTCTACCTCGGTGTCTCATGACTTATTGAAGAAAAACTTTATGCCTGATATTTCTGATAAGAAGGAGCTGATGTTTGCACGTATTGCCGCTGCGGCAGGCATTGTGATGGCGGGTTACTTTGGTATTAATCCTCCTGGGTTTGTGGCCGCGGTCGTTGCGATTGCATTTGGTTTGGCGGCATCTTCGCTATTCCCTGCAATTATTATGGGGATCTTCTCTAAAACAATGAATAAAGAAGGCGCAATTTCTGGCATGGTAATAGGTCTGCTATTTACAGCCTCTTACATTGTATACTTCAAATTTGTTAACCCAACGGCAAACGTAGCTGATAACTGGTTATTTGGGGTCTCTCCCGAAGGTATTGGTTTATTCGGAATGATGATTAACTTCGCAGTTGCATTTGGCGTTAGTCGAGTAACCAAAGCAGTGCCGCAAGATGTTGTTGAAATGGTTGAGTCTATCCGCTTCCCGAAAGGTTCTGGTGCAGCACATGATCACTAAAATGTTATAGAAAAGTGGGTGTGATTTAAAAGAGCGCTTCGGCGCTCTTTTTTGTGGCTGTAAAAGTATATGGTTAGTGCTGGCCTTTGGTCGAATGGAGCCTTAGCGACAAAGCATTATATAGTAGCAAAAGGATTGGTTTGTCGGAGTGATAATATAATGGATGCGAGTGAACTTCAGCCCATCACGCATTTTTTGCAAGACAGAGTGCCGTTTGACTCTTTAGATGAAGCCGCATTAACCCGCTGCTGTCAGGCATTAACCATAGGTTATTACAGTAAAGCCTCTAGTCACGTGCCATTAGATCCCGATAATCCACAGTTGTATATTGTCCGTAGTGGTGCTTTTGAAGTACGTGACAAAAATGGTGAGCTGCTCGATAGATTAGGTGAGGGGGATTACTTTGGCTTTCCGTCATTGCTATCGGGTGAGGAGGCCAGTAATCGAGTCGCTATTTTAGAAGATGGCTTGGTATATCATTTACCGCCAGAAATATTTGATTTCTTCCGGCAGCAAAGCCGTGAGTTTGATCGGTTTTTCAATCGTGCTTTTGCCAAACGCCTGCGTAATCAAGGTCGATTCAAGGCGAAAGATCTTACAACGACAAGCCGGATTACTAGTTTGATGTCGAAGTCACCTTTGAGTATTGATATGAAAGCATCAGTCGCTGATGCTAGTAAATTGATGCGTAGCGCTAGAGTGTCCTCAGTGTTGGTGATTGATAACAATAAGCTGGTGGGAATATTAACCGATAGAGATCTGCGTAATCGAGTGCTAGCTGAAAACCTCGATGGTAGCTTACCGGTACATCAAGCTATGACGACAACACCAGTATCTATTGAGCCTAATGCGTTAGTTTTTGAAGCTATGTTAATGATGAGTGAACACAATGTTCATCACTTGCCCGTTGTAGATAACGGCGTGGCCACAGGGGTTGTCACCAGTACAGATATTTTGCGAGGGCAAAGCTCGCAACCTCTTTTGTTGATAGGTGAAATTGAACGACAAAACGACTTACCTAGTCTCATTCAAGTGAGTAAACAGATCCCATTACTATTGCAAAACTTAATCAGTGCGGATGCTAGAGCAGAAGAGATTGGCAGAGTGTTAACTTCAGTTACCGATGCACTCACTCGGCGACTAATTGTATTAAATCAGCAAGTATTGGGTAAGGCACCAATGGCATTTTGCTGGTTAGCTTTTGGCTCTCAGGGCCGACAAGATCAAGCTGCCTGCTCAGATCAAGATAACGGCTTACTGCTTGCTCATGAGCCGGATGACAGCGCAAAAGGGTATTTTGAAGCATTATCAAAAGCGGTGTGTAAAGGATTAGACGAATGCGGTTACATATACTGTCCAGGTGATATTATGGCGCAGAATCCTAAATGGCGGATGTCATTGGAGCAATGGAAGCTAGTATTTGACAAGTGGGTCAATACGCCAGAACCTAAAGCGTTAATGCATGCCAGTATCTTTTTTGATATGCGTTCTATTTATGGTCCACAAAGCTTGTTTGATGGGCTCCAAGATACGGTACTGAGCAGTACCAAAGGCAATGACATATTTCTTGCAGGCTTAACTGGAAACTCACTTACGAGTGCGCCGCCACTGGGATTTTTTAGAAAGTTTGTTCTTGAGCGTGATGGCTCCGAAGTGAAAGGGATAGATCTTAAGCATAAAGGAAGTGCACTAATTAATGATATCGCTCGGGTTTATGCGTTATCCGCTGGCATTAAAGAGGTTAATACCGCTAAGCGGATAAGAGCCTTAATGGAGCAAAATATTATTAATCGCAAAGATGCACTAAATCTTGCCGATGCTCATGAGTTTATTGCGCATATGAGGTTGTCTAATCAAGAGTATCAACATACGCATTCGTTACCGATTACTAATTATCTATTACCCCATAATGTGTCTTCTTTGATCCGCCACCAGTTACGTGATGCATTTAAAGTCGTACATGACGGGCAAGTTGGGTTAAAACTAAAGATGATGCGTAGTTATTAATGTTGGCAGCTAAATGTTAGCCCATTTAGTTAAACCATGAGAGTTGTAGATTGAGACATTTTTATTTAAAGACTCGGCTGCAAATAAAAGCGGCTTTATGTAAGCAAGAAGAGATAGCTGAATATTATCAGGCCTTAATCCCGCTTATAGCTAAACCTGTGGCTGATATTCCGTTAATGGCTTTTGATTTAGAGATGACTGGCCTAGATAGTCAGTTTGATCAAATTTTGAGTATAGGGCTAATTCCAATAACGGCTGGGGTACTAGAGGTTGCGAAAGCAAAACATTTGCTAGTTAAAATTGTTGGAAGTGTTGGCAATAGTGCGACCATTCATGGAATTGTTGATCAGCAGTTAGCTAAAGCGGTAAGCGCGAAACAAGCAATGGACTGGTTTTTAACACAAACAAAGGGACATGTTCTAGTGGCCCATCATGCACCGTTAGATCTTTGTTTTTTAAAAGTTGAAATGATCCGTAGTTATCATCAAAGTCTCGCATTTGTAGCCATTGATACAATGGCAATTGAAAGAAAACGCTTGTTACGTAAACATGATGTAATTAAAGAAGGCACATTGCGCTTAGATGCGTGTAGGCAGCGTTATAACTTACCAGTTTATGCTGGGCATAATGCATCCGTTGATGCTTTAGCTTGTGGTGAATTGTTGCTTGCGCAAATGGCAAGCATTGCAGGTAATGAGAAGTTGAACTTAGCAGATCTATTAGGTTAGTTTTGGCTGAATACGGTTATTCAACAGTGTTATTTATTGAGTTCGGCTGAAGATTGGCGTTGTTCCAATATTTTGCCCCATTTGATCAATGCATTTCTAATATCATCTTTTTGATAGGGCTTATTAACTATCTCATCCATCCCACACTCAAAACACTGTTCAGTCTCGGTTGAGGTCGTGCTGGCCGTTAAAGCAATAATTGGTTTGTGATAGCCACTTTCTCGAAGCTTTCGGGTGGCCTCGAAACCGTCTATTACAGGCATACGGCAATCCATAAAAACGATATCGACTTGGTGTTCAGCTAAAAATTGAATCGCTTCAAGTCCGTTGCTAGCAATCGTAGGCTTAATCTTAAACTTAGCAAGGATCATCTCGATTAACACTTGATTTACTGCGCTATCTTCAACAACAAGTAAAGAAAGTTTCTCGATTGGGAAGCATGTTTCTGCAGCGTCAATTTGTACACTCGGAGTGCTAATTTGTTTGAGGGGTAGGCTTATATCAAACTGCGTCCCATGACCCAGCTCAGAGACTAAACTCATTTCACCGTGCATTTCGTCAACTAAATGTTTGCAGATGGCTAAGCCTAAGCCTGTTCCTTCGAAAGCGCGGTTACTGGAGTTATTAACCTGCGTAAAAGGGTCAAATAAGGTATCGAGTTTATCTTTGGGAATACCACAGCCAGTGTCGGCCACTGAAAAACAAAATTGGTTATTTTTCCACTCGATATTTACGCTGATCTTGCCAGCCTCAGTAAATTTAATTGAGTTGCCAATTAGGTTTACCAGTAACTGTTTAATACGATCAGGATCCCCCAATAGCCTTTTAGGAATACTTTCTTGATAGTTAAAAATAAACTCGAGGCCAAACTCTTCGGTACGTAATTTGAAAATATCATAGATCATATTGCAGAGCTTTCGAGGCGAGAAATCAATCTCTACAATTTGTAGCATACCGGCACTCATCTTACTTAAATCAAGTAAATCATTAATGATGACGCGTAGTAACTCACCCGATTGATGCATTGTGCTCAATAACTGTTGCTGGTGGGGAGATAATTTTGTGTCGCTCATGAGCTCAGCAGATCCCAATAGACCATTTAACGGTGTTCTAAGCTCATGATTAATCATGGCGACGAAATCTCGAGTTGATTGCTCTGAGTTCTCTGCACGTTGCTTTTCTTCAATAGTACGGGTAAGTAACTCTTGGCGTCGATGGGCTGCGCTAATCATGTCGCAAAACAAGAGAAGTTGCTTTTCAATAGTATGTTGCCAAGAGGTTGGTGAATCAATGACTAACGTTAGACTACCTAGGATCACATCTTCAGAATTAATGATAATTTTTATCTGACGATGGTTATTACTCCAAAATAGCGGAGATGAAATAGAGCTGTCGCCTTTGACTAGTGATTTGTCCCCTGCATAAAATGATTTGAACTTACCTGTATCTTCCAATGACTTAAATCTTATTTTACTTGCCTTTATCTCATCAACGCCAATGAGATCATCTAATAGGCGTTGTAATAAGATATTAGTGATCGGTTTTTGCAAAAACACTTGATTGAAGTCAAGCAGGATAGATTCTAAATAGGTTTTAAACTGTAGTAGTGCAATGTCCTGCTCGGATTTTTCTTTGATATGAACTAGAGAGTTTTCGACAAGTTGTTTAGCGGTATACAGTTCGCGACTTTTCTCTTCTAACAGTTTTTCAGCTGCTTTTTTGGCAGCCTTTTCACGCTCAATTTTTCTCGTGAGTAAGCAAACCTTTTCAGTTAATTGATTGATGTCTTCATTTGGCATAAATAGTGCTCAATCTTTAAAACTAAACGGTTGTTATGGTAAAACGAACTTCTGAATGATCTGCTGTAATCGGTGCCATTTCAATGTTTATGGTTTCATTGAAATGGTCGGCGCAACCTTGAATTAGACCCAAACAGACATGAGACATACAGCGGGCAGACACATAATCCATTACCAACTGAGTTTCTGTGGCACTAATAAATTTAAAGGTTGGTGGGTTAGCATTTGGATACAGCTTTTTGACTTCAATATGAATATATTCTTCGACGCTGTTGATAAAAGCGAAGGTTGAATCAGCTTTCCCCTCAAGCCCTGGCATACTTTTATAGAGAGTTTTAAAAATAGATTTGCCATAAACCTGTTGTAAGTCTTCAGGTGAAACACCTGTGAGTTTACTTAAGGTGACAATCAGTTTTACCAGATCTTTGTGGTCATAGGTGCCAACACTGGTGTATACGCCATCATTTTGATTTTCATCAAGCATTTTTTGGCAAGTTTCTAGCCCGAATGTATCTTCAACAAGATCTAAAAACTCAGCAAAAATAATCCCTTTCATATCGCGCTCCTTATCAACTGCTCATTATTTAAAGTAGTGTATTAAAAGAAATTATTCAATGTGTTAGCCAAATATTATCGGTATTTATCGCTAATGATCTTACGCTTCATAAAGTGATGACGCATTTTAGCGCTAACGATAGATATTAATTTTGGTTACATTTTTGCTATTCAACAGCTATGACATCTTCTATAAGTTATTTAAACAAAGCAACTATGCTTGCTTAATTCCACTGTTCACCTTTGATTTTACGACGACAAAGTAAGGAAGCGGATATGGCATTGCCACTAATATGGTTAGGCGCCGCAGCGATTGGTGTCGCAATTGTTGCAGAAGAAAAAGAGAAGCAAAAAGAGGTCGCACGAAAGCGTTTGCAGGGCAAAGCGGCCAAGAGTCATGTTGATGGTCAGTCTGCAGAGTTATCACCTAGTTTATGGAAAACTGGTGATAAAAGAGTGCAGCCGGTACCTGGCTCTATTGTTTGCTGTTTTGTATTTGGCGTGATTGAACATACCGGAATTTGGATTGGTGATAACACGCTGGTGGAACTGCACGGTAGCGGCTTAGTTAGAGCTGTATCTGTCGAGCGTTTTCTTGCTGGCCGCAGTGGCAGCAGGATCTACCAAGCGTGTAATCATCAACATCAAGCATTAATCGCCACGCAGACTCTTAACAACGCGAAACACGCCATATTCAGTTATCGTGATTACGATTTATTTGATAATAATTGCCATCGTTTTGTATGGCACTGTTTAAGTGGAGAAGACAGCGTAGTTTCTAGCTTTAGTAAGCTGAACAATAAAATAGGTGGTTATTTTTCTGAGGCGATTTATTGGGATGAAATTGATTTATGCGTTAAGTGAAAAGTATAAAAAAACACCGATATTAATCGGTGTTTTTTTGGTATGGTTAGCTTTTAATTTCTAGCCACAAAAGTGTTTTACAGCTTTGGCAACTAGCTCAATACCTGTTTTATCACAAGGTGGTAACTCTGCATTGCTACTGTTAATTGGTGTGACTCGATCGCCCCATTTAATTAACGCAGCTGCAGATGTGAGGCCTGCACCAAACGCACAAGATAAAATTGTTTGATTTGGCTGGATTTTTCCTTGTTCAAGCGCATCACAAATAGCAATAGGGATGGTCGCAGCTGATGTGTTACCGTAGTTAGCAATGTTAACCACTGCTTTTTCTTTCGGGATCTTCATGCGACTAATTAGCGTATCAATAATACGTTCGTTAGCCTGATGCGGAATAACCCAGTCGATTTCTTCTTTATCGATACCGCACTTTTCGATAACTTTAGTGCTTAATTTACCCATACCCGCAATGGCACGTTTAAAGATCTCTTGACCGTTAAACTCAATATAAAAATCTAAAGACGATGCTTCGAAGCGGTCCATTGCAGTACCAAAGCCGGCTTTTAAGATATCGCGACCATCTGGATCATTATTAAGCTCATAGCCTAATACACCAATTGCTTCGTCTGTTGCTTCAAGCACAACAGCACCAGCACCATCACCAAAAAGTACGGCAGTATCACGACGAGACCAGTCTAAGAAGAATGAAAGGCGTTCGGCACCGATCACTAATACTTTCTTACACTGACCACTTTTTATCTGTGAGCTACCTAAACCTAAACCATACAAGAAACCACTACAGGCAGCATTAATGTCAAAGGCGGCGCATGTTGCACCTACGTTAGCTTGTACTGTTGACGCGATGTTTGGAATCAAGGTATCAGGAGTAGCAGTAGCAAGAATAATCATATCTAGCTCGCTTCCGTCAATACCAGCCGCCGCTAGTGCTCTTTTAGCTGCAACAGAAGCTAGCTCTGAAGTATCTACATGGCTGATATGGCGTTGGCTGATCCCAGTGCGTGGTTTGATCCACTCATCAGAGGTTTCGATAAATGTTGAAAGATCGTGGTTTGTTAATGTGGCAGGCGGAACACACTTTCCCCAACCAGTAATAGTGGCGTACTGCATCTAGGTATTCTCTATAAATTTAAAAGGCAGAACCTGAGCTCTGCCTTATGGGATCTGTATAAGCTAAGCTTAGCTTAGCAAGGAACATGCTAATCAAACAGTGAGCTAGTCGTCTTGTTGGCTCACTAATATGCGGATAGCTTCTGCTGCATGTAAAATATGTGCGCGTAAAAGAGCAACGGCTTTATCCACTTCTTTGTTTTTACAGTGTTCAAGTAGTTCACGGTGGTCTTGTTGTGCTTTAGGCACACCGCTTGCTAAAAACAGTTGTAAACGAATATAGCGATCGCAGCTAGTATTTAAACCTTGAACAACTTCAAGGGTATGAGGGCGATTTGCTGGGCTATAAAGGCAAGTGTGAAACTGTGCGTTTAAACCACTCCAGTTTTCAACTTGTTCTTCATCTTGGAAAGCCGCATCCATTTCATGAAGGATACTCTCAGCTTTGTTGAGATCTTCTTCTGTTAGGTTCGGAATAGACTTGGCGAGTAAATCACCTTCAATCAAAGCTCGTAAATCAAAAAGCTCGGTAACATGTTCAACAGACAAAAGTGTTGCTGTTGCGCCTTTGTGGGCTTCAAACTTAACTAAACCTTCGGCCTCTAATTGGAGTAAGGCTTCTCTTACTGGAATTCGGCTAACATTCAACTCATCAGCTAAGGCGCTTTGACGTAGAGGTTTACCCGCTGCGATTTCACCGGAAAGGATTTTTTCCCTAAGCACTTCAACCACAATTTGTGTGCGAGTCTTATGGACGATAGGTGTTGTTTTGCTCATAGTGCCCGATTTTTTTGTTATTTATACAAGTTGATCCGTCCTAGGGTACCGCTTATGTCAAAATAATGAAAGGGTAACCGAGGCTTTCCCTTTCATATTTTTGCCATTTTTCATTGCAACTCTTAATAATATAAGGCACTAAGCATGCGGTTTTACCTTTTAATGATGCTTTATATTAAAAGTCCATTATTGGCTTGCTCGTTCAAAAACTCTTGCGCGGGCTTATGCTCATTCCGCGCAATTATATAGTCGTCTAAAACATTCATCCCTATAAACTGAACACGCTGAACTTAGTTATAAGTTTGAGCATCAGCGTTTAAAAGCTTTTTACGCCTGTTTCTCCTTCAATGACACGTTGTGGTAATAATGTCTTTGGCATATTTTGATAGCAGATCGGGCGCTCAAACCTTGCCATTGCTGCAGAACCAACAGATGTAGTGCGACTGTCTGTGCTAGCTGGGTATGGTCCGCCGTGATTCATTGAATGACAAACTTCGACACCTGTTGGCATCTGATTGAATATTAAACGGCCCACATTAAAAGCAATAGCTTCTATTAAGTCTTGATTCGCGATTAACTCACAGTCTAAACCGTGTATTGATGCTGTTAACTGGCCTTCAAGTTGCTCGGCAATTAATTGCATTTGGGCCTCATCATCACACTCAACCAATACTGCACATGGGCCAAAAACTTCCTGCTGAATTTCCGTTGAATTTATAAAGTCGGTCGCGGTTACTTTAAGTGCTGTTGGACGTGTAAAATGATTGGCTGGAGATGACTCACCCTGGGCAATGAGCTCAACCTGTGAATTGTTCAATAGCAATTCAATTTGTGATTGATAAGTGCTAGCTATGCCAGCGCTTAGCATACTCGCAGCGCTTTGTGGGGCAATATCTTCTGCAAGAGTAGCCTTGTAACGGTTTAAAGCGTTTCCTTTTATTGCGACAATTACGCCAGGGCTAGTACAAAACTGACCATGGCCCATCAACATTGATTGAACTTGGGTTGAAGCTAAGCTTTCGGCTTGTTCTTCGAGAATATGACTTAATATAAACTGCGGGTTTGTTGAGCCCAGCTCACCATAAAATGGAATGGGTTCAGGGCGCGCAGCACAAAGGTCGGATAAAATCCGACCGACTTTAAGTGAGCCGGTAAAACCAACAGCTTTAATCACTGTAGAAGTCACTAGTTGGGTCGAAACTTCTGGTGAGGAACCTTGTATTAAGTTAAATACTCCAGCAGGCATATCACACTTTAATGCTGCGCGTTCAATGGCTCCGCTAACTAATTCACTGGTTGCGGCATGTGCAGGATGGCCTTTAACCACAATAGTACAGCCTGCAGCAAGAGCTGATGCTGTATCGCCGCCAGCGGTTGAAAATGCCAATGGAAAGTTCGATGCACCAAAGACGGCTACAGGACCAAGCGGCAAAGTGGTCAGTCTGGTATCAGGCTTAGGCAGTGGCTGTCTTTCTGCATTGGCTAAATCCACATAACGACTATCTATAGGGTTTCTTAGGTTGCCAGCAAATAGTCTTAATTGACCACATGTACGACCGGTTTCACCTTGTAATCTAGCCATCGGTAACCCCGTTTCTAAATGGGCTGTTTGTGTAATGGCTTCTATGTCAGCTTGGATCTCATCGGCAATAGCCTCTAGAAATGCAGCACGGCTTTCGGCTGTTATACCACGATATTTTATAAATGCTTGCTTAGCTGATACAACGGCAGACTCAACAATCGACTGGCTCGCGTTTGCAAAGCGGTATGGAAGCGCCTCATTGGTAACGGGGTTGATGCTATTAAAATCTGTTGCTTCACTAGTCCATGTACCATTTATAAAGTGTTGGCCAGTGATAGTTACTTTGTTTAAATCTGTCATGTTTGCTCCTGAGTGTTAACACTCATTAAGAAATTATCCGGTTAAACAACTTGGAATCCGTATGCATAAGGATCTGAATCATCAACAGTAATGGCATTTTTACCTATGATCCTTGCCCAGCCCTTTATGCTTGGCATAATTGCTTGGTGGGGACCTACTGTCGTTACTGCTTCAACTCGGCCAATAAACTGACTGCCAATAATACTTTCATGGGTATATTCATCGCCGACGTGCAACAATCCCTTGGTAAATAACTGTGCCATTCGAGCACTGGTACCAGTTCCGCATGGCGAACGGTCAATGGCTTTGTCACCATAAAATACAGCATTGGCGCCATTGGACTCGTCATTAATGGTGTCGCCGGTCCAAAGTACATGGCTAACGCCATTTACGGTTGGATCATCCGGATGAATGCAAGTGAGTTGCTCTTGGGCAACCTTTCTAACTATTGGGCTCCACTTTAATATGTCACCAGCGCTCCAGTGTCGTAGCCCGGGAAAGTTCTCTTGTGGATCAACAATGACATAATAATTGCCACCATAGGACACATCGACTTTGAGTACACCTAAACCTGGGATATCTAAAATTTGGTCTTGATGGGCTAAATAGGCCGCAACATTATAAATTTTAACCCAGTCCACTTTTCCACCTGTTTGCTGATAGTCGATATTGATCTGCCCCGCAGGGACATCAATTATCAGCTTACCTGGCGCTTTAGCAATGAGTAAGCCTGACTCAATTGCTGCGGTAATCGTGCCTATTGTGCCGTGACCGCACATCGGCAAACAGCCACTGGTTTCGATAAATAAAATTGATGCGTCTGCGTTATTTGAGCAAGGAGGGTAGAGGAATGCGCCTGACATCATATCGTGGCCGCGAGGCTCAAACATTAATGCTTTACGTACCCAATCAAATTCTTGCAGAAAGTGCTGGCGTTTTTCGCTCATCGTTTTGCCACGTAGGTTAGGGTGGCCACTTGTCACGAGTCTTACAGGATTGCCACAGGTATGGGCGTCAACACAAAAAAAAGTGCCTTTCAGCATGTAATCCACTCCATGGTTTATTGTTTTAGTTAGCACACTCAGCCGCTTAATTAGTATTAAACGGCTGACTTGGAGGTTTTGGGTCTTTTTAGTCGATGTTGTATTTATCGAGATTAATACGTGTTGCTAGTGCCTGAGCAATAACTTGTTCAACGTATACACGCTCTTCGTCGATAAGAGGTAAACGCGGTAAGCGTACATTTTCGCTACCACGGCCAACGATTTGCTCTGCAAATTTGATGCATTGAACTAATGTTGGAATCGTGTCTAGGCGTAATAAAGGCATAAACCAGCGATAGATCTCGCGAGCTTCTTCAATACGACCAGCACGGGCAAGCTTGTAAAGTGTTACAGATTCACGGGGGAACACGTTTGTTAGGCCTGAGATCCAACCGGTGGCACCGAGTAATAAGCTTTCTAGAGCAATATCGTCAACACCACAAAGAATGTTAAAGCGTTCGCCAAATCGGCTTTGTAATTCTGTTAGTCGACGGGTATCAGTTGTCGATTCTTTGATAGCTACAATATTGTCTTCTTCTGCAAGAATCGCTGTCATTTCGAGATTGATATCGACGCCATAACTAACAGGATTGTTGTAGATCATAATAGGCAGTTTCGTTGAGCGTGCGACAGTTTGATAATGAGTGACAACCTCACGATCTGTACCACGGTAAACCATCGCTGGAAGAAGCATTAGACCATCAACGCCCAGCTCTTCAATATCTTGAGCGTAAAGAGAAGCTGCTTCTGCTGTGTTTTCTGTACAGCCAGAAAGAACCAAGATCCGTCCTTTAACAGTGTCGACAGTGTGCTTGATAAACTCACGTTTTTCTTCTGGGCTAAGTGAGGCATTCTCGCCGATAGTGCCTAACGCAATAATCCCGTCGATACCGTCTCTGATCAGATCTTCCAACATACGGGCATTTGACTCGTAGTTGATAGAACCATCTTGGTTAAACTGTGTAGAGATCGCTGGAAAAACACCTTGCCAATTTACGTTCATATTAAGCCTCTATTACTGCTATGTAGCGTTTGGAGTTATATGTGGATTCGTATATTGTATACGCATGTTTTCAAATTGAAACCTATTTGTTTACGGAATGTATTTGAAATAATGCTACTAAAACCACAGGAATTATTGTATACAATATCCAAATAATTAAATTGGAGCAATAAAAATATGCATTCGATCACAATTAGTCATGAATTGGCTGCTCATTTTAAAGAGTTCATGACTATAGATGCGCACACAGAAGGCGAGCCGTTGAGAATTATTGTCTCTGGTTATCCAGAGATAAAAGGGGCCACTATTTTAGAAAAGCGTCAGTACGTGCTAGAGAATTTGGACGTTTATCGTAAGCTATTAATGCATGAGCCTAGAGGGCATGCTGATATGTATGGGGCACTCATAACTGAGCCTGTTAGTGAGTCAGCGGATTTCGGCGTGCTGTTTTTACATAATGAAGGTTATAGCAGCATGTGTGGTCATGGCATATTGGCTCTGGTAAAAGTCATGTGTGAAACTGCCACTATCGAGTTGCATGATACGCCACGAGTGATAAAAATTGATTCTCCAGCAGGGCTTATAACTGCTAAAGCGCATCGTGATGCTTTAGGTAAAATCCATGCTAGTTTTGAAAATGTCGATTCTTGGGCAGATGGGTTAAATTGCAGCGTTAACGTCGAAGGTTTTCGTGAGGTTAACTATGACATAGGCTTTGGCGGCGCTTATTATGCTTATGTTGATGCAGATTATTATAAAATTAATTGCGGACAGGACAATGTGGCGCAGTTAATTGATTTAGGTCGTCGAATAAAGCAAAGCATCATCAAAACTCATACTTTAAAGCATCCTTTAGAAGACGATTTGAGCTTCTTATATGGCGTTATTTTTACCTCTAAAAAAGTCACCAATCCTGAAGCTCATTCTCGCCATGTATGTATTTTCGCCGATGGTGAAGTTGACCGTTCGCCCACTGGTACAGGCGTTTCTGCGCGGATCGCTTTATTACATGCAAGGGGGGAGGTAGCGTTAAATACTCCTTTGATGATTGAGAGCATTGTCGATGGACGCATGATTGTTACTGCGAGAACTGAGACTGACTTCTATGGTAAGGCTGCGGTGATCCCTGAAGTTTCCGGTCGCTCTTATATTACAGGCAAACATCTGTTTTTACTCGATCCAGATGATGTATTTCAGCAAGGTTTTATGTTGCGCTAAACCCGTGAACTTTATTATGTAATGTTATAAAAAACACCATAGAGAAAGCATCTGAATTGGAGACAAGGATATGATTAGTCGTAGTGATAAGGCGACTCAAACTTTGACGAATGGTGAAAGAGAGTGTCATCAAAGTAATCGCCAACAGCACTTAGGTAATCTAACTATTGTAGGTGCTGGTATAGTTGGATTAGCTGCGGCAATTGAGCTGCAACGCGAAGGTTTTAATGTCACAGTGATTGATAAAGAAGGCGCGGGTACAGGCGCGTCTAAAGGCAATGCAGGGCATTTTGCTACCGAACAAGTTTTTCCGTTAGCCGACGCGACAATGCTGCCAAAGCTACCTGGAATGTTAATGGATCCCTTAGGGCCTTTTCGGATACAGCCGCAGTATTTTTTAAAAGCATTACCTTGGTTTATGCGTTTTTTGCAAAATATGCTGCCTTCACGCAGATCTAAAAATAGTCGTGCTATTAAAGTACTCAATCAAGATGCTATTGCAGCTATGAAATCTTTAGCAAGCTTTTGTGGTTGCGAAGATTTATTAGTGATGAATGGTAGCCTGTTAGTATTTGAGGGGACGCCAATAGAAGAGGTTGAAAAAGAGTACCAAGCATATGCGGACGCTGATATAGAGGTTCAGCTATTTAGTGGCGAACAAGTGAGGGCGTTAGAGCCCTCATTAAGTCAACATATCACTAATGGCTTATATTTTACTCAAGTTGGCCATACAAGCGATCCATATCGTTTATGCCAAGCATTTGAGGCAAAATTTAAAGCGTTAGGCGGAAACTTAATTATTGAGGAGGTTATTGAAGTTTATACGAGCGAAAAAAGTTCAAATATACAGTTGCAAATGAAGTCTGGTATTAGCAAAAACACTGATAGGTTGGTTATTGCAGCGGGGGCGTGGTCAAAACCTATTGCTAAACAACTAGGTTATTCGATACCACTGGAAACAGAGCGAGGCTACCACTTGATGATGCCACAAAAAAGTTGTTTATCTAGACCTGTTGCTTCCTATAATCGCAAGTTTATTGTTACTCCAATGAGCGATGGAACGCGATTAGCTGGAACTGTAGAGTTTGGAGGTTTACAAGCTCCTTTGGTTGATGCCAGAGCAGATTGTTTATTTCCTCATGCTAAAGCATTGCTGCCCGATTTGTTTGCAATTGCATCCGCCAGTGACGGTATTCGATGGATGGGGTTTCGACCATCATTACCAGATAGCCTACCTATACTTGGTCGCAGTCAAAAACAAGCTAATGTATTTTTCTCATTTGGGCACCAACATCTTGGCTTAACTTGGTCTGCTATTACGGCAAAACTTTTACGTCAAGAGGTGTTAGGGGAACAAACAACCATAGATTTAGGACCTTATCGCATTGACAGGTTTAATTAGTCATAAATGAAGGTTAGCAAAATTAGAGATCTGCGTTATAAATATAAAGAGTGAAATATAACGGAGCCATTATGAAAAATTTTCTTTTATTTATGACAATCGCTACACCACTATTTATAAGTGGCTGTGCTCAAAATAATGAGCAATCTACCTCTGAAAATTTGCTGACGGAGGATGGCAGGGTTTCGATTATGTGGCAAAACCCGGCTGACTTTAGTGATGTTGAAGCGACAATTGGTGTGCAGTCTAAATTTGAAGAATACTTATTTATCCAGTTGACCAAAGAGCTGGCTAAATTAGCTAATAAGCATTTATCGGCACAACAAAAACTTGAGCTAATCGTTACTAATGTTGATTTAGCGGGGGATTTACAACCTACATTTGGTGGAACTGCAGATGAAGTTCGAATCGTTAGTGACTTATATCCGCCTAAGATCGCTTTTGAGTACACATTGACTGACAATGGTAATGTGATTAGCTCTGGTAGTGAAAAGCTTAAAGATATGGGTTACTTAATGGGAATTCAGCAGGTTGGTAATGACCCTTTTCCTTACGAGGCTGACTTACTGACAGATTGGTTTAAAAAAAACATAGAGCCTATATTAGCTAATTGACTGTCTCTGCATGGCAAAAGGGGCGTAATTTACGCCCCTTTATATATCGAGTTAGTTTTGGTGAACATTTAAAAGCGATTACACTGAATTTTGTAATCTGAGTGCCTTATATAAGGCAATAGTTACGATAAAGTGCAAAGCACTATGCCAATATGAGCCTATAAAGAGCAGAAAGGCGATTAATATCGTGCTCTCGCCAATAATTAGCTTTTGTAGCGTGTTCATACTTATCATCCCTGACTTTGTTAAATTAATCCTAGTTTGCCATAAACGCTTCGATCTCTTCTATGCTTCTTGGTACATCAACTGATAGGTTTTCATATCCATTGTGTGTGACTAAAATATCGTCCTCAATGCGGATCCCCATGCCACGATAAGCCTCGGGAACATCTGTCGCATCAAGTGGAATATAGATCCCTGGCTCAATAGTAAATACCATGTTTGGTTCTAATGTCCGAAATTGACCTTTATTGTTGTGATAAGGGCCGACATCATGGACATCCATTCCTAACCAATGACCGGTTTTATGGACGGTAAAGCGTTTATAAGACTCATTTTCCATGATTTCGTCTATCGAACCGGATAAGAGACCGAGCTCTTTAAGCCCTTCTGCCATAACTTGCATACAGGTCTCATAGAGTGAGTTCCAAGCTGCGCCTGGGCAAACTTTTTCGATAGCTTGATCGAGTGCTTTAAGCACTAATTTATAAATGACTTTTTGCTCCGGAGAGAAACGGCCATTTACCGGGTAACTGCGAGTAATGTCTGCCGCATAATACTCAAATTCACCGCCAGCATCGATGAGTAGCATCTGACCATTAACTAATTCACAGCAGTTTTCCTCATAGTGCAAACAACAGGCATTATTACCACCGGCGACAATACTAGGGTAGGCGACATCGTTACAGCCATGTTTGGCGATAGTGAAATCAAATAGTGATGAGAGTTCTCGTTCATTAATTCCGGGTTTACAAGCTTGCATAACTGCCTTATGTCCAGCTGTAGATGCATAAACCGCTGAACGGATTTTAGCGAGTTCGTCCCTAGACTTTACTACACGCTTACTGTGTAACACTTCAGCTAAAGGCTTTATTGAAGTGAAGCGCTTAGGCGTATCAAACGAACAATGATGTCTTTGCTGGTTTACCCAGCTAATGAGTTGTGATGAAAACCTTCCAAGTTCATCACCTATATATAGTGTATTTACTTGTTGTAGAAGTAGCAGTAAGGTCTGTTCGAACTCGGCAACGGTAAAGGCTTTATCGGCACCATGAATGGCTACAGCCCCTTCAACACCTGCTCGGGCGCCAAAACTTACTTCCTGCGCGGGATCTTTAGGTCGACAAAATAAAAGGTATTGGTTTACATCGCCCTTAACCAATATTGCGATAGCATCGGGCTCGTCGAACCCTGTTAAGTAGAGAAAGTCATTATCTTGTCTAAAATGGTATTTGATGTTTTTGCTACGTACTTTCTGCTGATAGCCTGCAACGATGGCTAAACTGTCATTTGGTAACTGCTCAAGCAGTTCAGAGCGTCTTTGATGATAGATATTAGACATCTTATTATCCCTAGCGATTAATTGAATCAGCTACAACTCAGATTGTGGAAGTTGTATATTTTATTCATTACACGATATTCACCGTTTTATAGCAAGTTCACGGTGCATTTTGTTGCAAGGAGTGAAATAATAATAGCTATTGCATATTAGAGAGAATGTATTGTGAATCGAGCGGTATTTTTAGACAGAGATGGCGTTATTAATCAAGACCACGGCTATGTACATCAGGTTGATGATTTTGAATATATAGATGGTGTGTTTGATGCGTGTTCATCTCTAAAAGAGATGGGCTATATGCTTGCTGTCGTGACTAACCAGTCTGGTATTGCTCGAGGAATGTATAGCGAAGATCAATTTCATTCACTGACAGAGTGGATGGATTGGAACTTTGTTGACAAAGGTGTAGAGCTTGATGGGATCTATTATTGTCCGCATCATGCTGAAAAAGGCATTGGTGAATACAAAATTGATTGCGATTGCCGTAAGCCAAAGCCCGGTATGCTCAATTCAGCAGCGCAATTTTTGAAAATAGACTTATCTCAATCTGTCATGGTGGGTGATAAACGCGATGATATGTTAGCGGCTGAAGCTGCTGGTGTGCCAACTCGTATTTTAGTTAGAACCGGCAAAACGGTGACTGATGATGCTATCGCTGCTGCCACAGTTGTTTTAGATTCAATTGCCGATGTGCCTGGCTATTTAGCTAATCAGGGCTAGTGTGCAAGTTAAGCTGTAAAACGTAATGCCTCATAACTCAGTTATGAGGCATTTTTGTTTTGCTATATGTAGCTCTTATTGACAGGGGGGACTTGTATAACCAGCGACTCCTACGTTAAAAAGACCGTTTCGCTGTTAAAAAGCACATGTTGTGCAATAACTATTCGTTTGATTCGAAAAAGCTAATTTTATTGAAAATGGCCCTTGCGCTCATCCGAGAACGCCCTATAATGCGCATCCACTGACACGGCACAGCAGGCCAACTAGCTAAACGAAAGCTTAGATAGAACGGGACTTGCAGCGTAATCAGTACCTCTTTTAACAAAGAGTTAGAGATTAACTTCTACGGAAATTGACCTCGGGTGACAATCGCTTTAGAAGCTCAATTAGATGTGACTTGAACAAAGAATCATCGCTTGAAAAACTTCTTAAAATAAGCGCTTGACGCCGACACTGGGAAGTGTAGAATACGCCTCCTCAGCCAAACGACCTAAGCGTCTAAGGCGCCATTTTGAAAGGCTTCTCCTAACGGATTGGGCCTTGATAGAAGTGGCACGCTCTTTAACAATATGACAAGCAAATCTGTGTGGACACTCACAGAGATTAAGTTATTCGAAATTGTCTCTCACGAGGCAATCAAAAAATTACTTAATGAATGAGTGTTCATAGCAATATGAAAAAAGTTTGATTTCACTTTTTAAAGTGGAAACAAATCACAGAATTCGTTGAGCCGCTGATTTAGCCTTACTTGTAAGGTGGATGAAGCAAAAAAACTTTAATTGAAGAGTTTGATCATGGCTCAGATTGAACGCTGGCGGCAGGCCTAACACATGCAAGTCGAGCGGTAACACAAGGGAGCTTGCTCCTGAGGTGACGA
>NZ_JAKILC010000016.1 GCF_023283845.1 Shewanella marinintestina | reverse complement strand
TGTGTTACCGCTCGACTTGCATGTGTTAGGCCTGCCGCCAGCGTTCAATCTGAGCCATGATCAAACTCTTCAATTAAAGTTTTGTTTGCTTCATCCACCTTACAAGTAAGGCTAAATCAGCGGCTCAACGAATTCTGTATTTCATAAATTATCTTTGATTTTACTTTCTATAAGAAAGTGAAGACCAAAGTTGCTATGAACACTCATTCATTAAGTAATTTTTGATTACTTCGTGAGAAGTAATTTCGAATAACTTAATCTCTGTGAGTGTCCACACAGATTTGCTTGTCATATTGTTAAAGAGCGTGCCACTTCTATCAAGGCTAAGCCTTTCAAAATGGCGCCTTAGACGCTTAGGTCGTTTGGCTGAGGAGGCGTATTCTACACTCTCCAGTGTCGGCGTCAAGCGCTTAT
Organism: Shewanella marinintestina; assembly: GCF_023283845.1. GTDB lineage: Bacteria > Pseudomonadota > Gammaproteobacteria > Enterobacterales > Shewanellaceae > Shewanella > Shewanella marinintestina. The sequence continues at coordinate 132,034 of NZ_JAKILC010000016.1, read as the reverse complement.
TTTAAGAAGTTTTTCAAGCGATGATTCTTTATACAAGTCACATCATTCGAAGCTCTTAAAGCGATTGTCACCTGGTCAAATCTCTTTCGATTTTCGAACCTCTAACACCGCTGCAAGTCCCGTTCTACCTAAGCTTTCGTTTAGCTAGTTGGCCTGCTGTGCCGTGTCAGTGGATGCGCATTATAGGGATATCTCAGAGTAGCGCAAGGGCTTTTATGTAGGAAAAATACATTTATTTTTTATACCTTTATTAGTTACAACTAACAGACAGGTTATCTACAGAGTTGTTCATTTTCCGTGTTTAAACTCTACATCTAACATGCACGTCATCATGGCTTTTATCGTTTGGCCCGGTAACTCAAAGGTCCTTGTCCTCTGTCCTACTTCTTTTTTACTCTTTAGACGCCTTTAACTACCGATATAAGAAAAGCTAAGCACATGCTTCTCCACTATATGTAGCAATAACAACTTAGCTATATATAGCTGCGCTATCTCTATACTATCAGTCAGAGTATCCATACCTCTTAAAATACCTATTCGCTTTACTTCACTTCTGCGATTAAGTTTTAGTAAGGTAAGTGGATCGCAGATATTTACGTTAGCTATATAGGTAGAGAAAAGTAAACAGGGCATATTAATTTGAGCTGTGCCCAATCAAAGTCACCAGCGTGAACTGGATGTCCGCTGAGTAAACCGCAGATACAAAAATGCCTTCTATATAAGAAGGCATTTTCATTAGTTAGCATAGTATCAACTCTAAGCTAACCTACAGGACTCTTTAAATTTCAGACACAAGCCGAAGTAACCAAACGATTAGTCGTTGTCAGCTTCAATTTCACGTGCGATGTTCTGACCATTAATCACTACACCTTCAACTTCGATACGCTGTTGGTCAATAGTGTCAAACTGAAGACGGTCTTCAAACTGAGTTTTTGCATCAACATATATAGTGATTGCTTTACCTGCAGTCGTAATGACAAAGCTCTTATCAGTAGCATTCACTGAAGTAGCAAAACCTTCAGCTTCAAACTCTTTCCAGCTGCCAACGTTATCATTGTCGTTGTCATCACCAGTTGCGTTGTCATCGTCGAATTCGACTTCTGTAGCAACTTGTTGTGCACCTTGCTTCACAGAAGTCACTTCAACTAAAGCACCTTGTTTCAGATCTGCCTTAAAACCATCTTCAAACTTAGTTTGAGCATTTACAACAAAACGACCTTGGTAGTTAAGTTCAAATGCTGTTTGCTGAGCGTCAACCCAAGTCACGATGCCTTCAACTTCAGTATCGTTAGCTAAATCGCTATAGTCTTCAACTTCTACACTTGTCGCTTCAAGTGTATTTACATTCATACTGCCTTCTACTTCAACCCACTGGCCATTAGCAAGAACGGCATTGTCTTCTACATGCGCTGCTGAATAATCAACAATTAGTGCTGCACCGACTTTAAAGCTCAATGCATTGTTATCTAAGTTAGATAAGCGACCTTCCACTTCGTAGTGGTTGATTAGATCATCGTTTTCAAATTTAACAACAGACAATACTTTATAACCAGCGTCAGCCGTTGGTAATGAAGACACCATTACCCAGTCACCCAACTCAATTTCGTTAGATAGCTTGTAAGTTAGCGAAATGCCGTTAACCTCAAATGTGCCTGCTACACGATCAATAGCCGTTACAGTACCGGTAATCGTTGGTTCTAAGTTAACCTGAACGCCAGCTGCTTTTTGCGCGCCGCCGATCTGTACCATCATATTCGATTGCAGATCGCTGATATTTAGTTGTGTGTTACCGTATACAACGCCAGCAACATCATAGCTATAGCCATTTACAACGATTTTGCTTTTAACTGTGTCAACTGAATCAATGGTGCCTTTCACTGCTGCAGGTGCCGTAACTGCGCCACCGTTACCATTGTCGCCGCCATTACCGTTGTCAGAAGAACTATCGCTTCCACCGCCACAAGCAGTTAAAATCAGAGCAAGTGTTGAAACTAAAGCTATTTTTTTCATCTAAATACCCTTACTTTGTAAGATGATTATCAAATTTGGGCGTATGTTAAATCTACGACCGTGAAGCGATCGTGAAGAAAGATAAAATAATCTATGAAAGTTTTAATTGTTGATGACAGCCACAACCTAGCGGAAACAATTGCTGACTATTTGGAACTTGAAGGTATGGTCATTGACTGCGCCTATCACGGTGAAGCGGCAATCAATCTTTTATCTGCAAATAGTTACGATGTAATTATTATGGATATCATGATGCCTAAGTTGGATGGGATCAGTGCGGTACGTAAACTGCGAGAAGATCTATACTGCAATACACCTATACTGTTCTTAACAGCTAAAGATAGTCTTGAAGACAAGGTCGCTGCTTTTAAGGCCGGTGGAGATGACTACTTACTCAAGCCATTCGCAATGGAGGAGCTAAGCCTCAGATTACATGCATTAAGTAATCGCGGCCCAAGACAGGATGTTGGCGTGCTCACTTTTGCTGATATCAATATAAATACTCAAACTGATATCGTGACTCGTGCAGAGCGACCTATCAAACTTAGCCGCATTCAACTCAAGATTTTAAAAGTACTAATCAAGCGTGCTCCGAGTATTGTTAGTCGTCAGGATGTTACTGATGCAGTTTGGGGTGATGAATCGCCTCCAAGTGATGCATTACGTAGCCATATTTATGGTTTACGCACAGCACTAAACAAAGGCTTCGAAGATTCACGACTAGAGACAATACATGGACAAGGTTACCGACTCAAACCATAAGCACTTTCCAAGCTTCTATCGCAAGATCCGTTGGAGCTTCGGCTTAATGACGTTTGCTATGTTCAGCCTTTTCTGGTCTTTGATTTACATTGCTGAAAACCAAATTGAAAAAATCAGTCTTAATCATTGGCTAGATACAGAAGTGTATCGTTATAGCCAAGACTATAAGATTTATGGTGATAAAACCGTATTACCTAATACCAATGAGTTTAAAACTTATTGGAGTGAGGAAAACCTTCCGCAGTGGCTCAACGCTTATACTTCCCCAGGCGTATATGAAGAGCTAAGAGGCGAAGAGGACAAACACTTTATTGTTAGTCGCCATCCTTCAGGTAAAGGCTTAATGTATGTCGTGTTTCAAGACGATGCCGATGACTACCTTGATGAATATGAGGAGCATTTGCACGACTACATTTTAATCTTGGGCGTATTAATTGGTCTATTGATGACAATATACAGTCTGTATTTTATTCGCACGCTATCAAAACCACTGACGATTATTGAACAAAAGATCGCTCAGATGTCGCCTGACGACCCGCCTTTTAACATCGATACGACGTTTGTGGAAACTCGCAATATTGAGCAGACCTTGCTTGATCGTAAAAATGATATCAATGGATTTTTTCAACGCGAAAAGGAGTTTAGCCACTTTGCCTCCCATGAATTGAGAACGCCAATAACAGTGGTAAAAGGCTCCGCCGAGTTACTGGCTAAGATCCCTAATCAACATCCTGTAGCCGTCAATGCTGTTAAGCGCTTACAGCAAGCCAGCGATGAAATGCAGGTACTTACAGAAACCTTTTTGTTGCTGGGTAAAGAGTCCATCAGCCCGCGCTACTTTGCCGATGTTGATTTAGCCGAAGCCTTACAAAAACAGTTAACTGAAATGGCGGTACTATTCGCCCGTCAAGGTAGCAGCTATCACTTAAGCATCAAGGATGCCGCTACCGTGCACGCTCCATCGAGCTTTATCGCGATTGTACTTAATAACGTTATCAAAAATGCCTTTAGTTATAGTATCGGCGACATTGCGATTAAGGTTGAGCAACATACGCTAACCATCACCAACCGTCATGACGGCAATGAAACTTATAATGCAGGTTATGGTGTCGGCTTAGTTATTGTCGAGCGCATCTGTGAACGCATGGGATGGAGTTATTATCCACATGATAACGGCGTTGAGTTTTGCACAACTTTGGTGTTTTCAGCTAAAGAGGAAAACCTTTAGCGATTCCCTTTTTGGTGGTTTGGTTTCGCTCTGTAGTTGAAACTGTTGCACAGTTTAAAGCGATAAACCTATAGATTGTTCATCGCTTGAATCTTCAAGCCAACTTCTTACATCAGTGGTTCCAATGGCCTGCGGCCAGCGCATGTGCAGACACTTCCGCGACACGCAGCAAGTCCATCCCTGGAAGCTCGGCCATGACGAACAACATCCATGTTTAAAAGCCAGTTCGGCATCCATGCCTCTCGTTCGAGAGCATGATAACTTCGTTATCTCTCACCAGATCATGGGCGGTCACTGCCGTATCAACACTAAGTTAGAAAAGCAGAATAGTTTGGATCTAGAGTCAAGTAAGCACTAGCTATATGAGGCAAAAACAACAACCCCTATATAGCTGCTAAACTTAATCAGAACCCCAAATTGGATTTCTTTATCCACATCGACTTCTCCATAAAACAAAAGGATTTGTTTATGCCCATCGCCTGTGTTGCCACCCGTGCCAGCCACGGGGTCCAAGCCCCCGCCGTACAAGTTGAAGTTCATTTAAGCAATGGGCTCCCTGCATTCAATCTAGTTGGACTGCCTGAAGCCTCAGTAAAAGAAGCAAAAGAGCGGGTACGCAGCGCACTGATTAACGCAGGTTTTGAGTTTCCGATGCAGCGTATAACCGTTAACTTAGCTCCAGCTGACTTGCCGAAACAAGGTGGGCGCTACGATCTACCTATCGCAATAGGCATTCTTGCCGCGTCTAAGCAGATCCCACTTGAATCATTGGCACAACATGAGTTTGTTGGTGAATTAGCATTATCTGGACACGTGCGGTATTGCCAAGGATTACTGCCAGTAATCGTTGATGCCAGTAAGCAAAACAGCACTTTAGTGTTACCCATCGACAACCGCGAAGATGCTGAGCTTGTAGGCTTTGAAAAAGTCCGCTTTGCCACTCACTTGCAATCATTAGCGGCTTATCTGCATGGTCAGTCTCAGCTACCCAGTATCGATTTAAACCTTGAATGGTTAACGTTAGACAAAACACTCCCCTTATCCTGTATGAGCGAAGTTGTGGGTCAGCATCAAGCCAAACAAGCATTAGAAATCGCCGCAGCAGGAAACCATAATTTATTGATGCTTGGCCCCCCAGGAACAGGTAAGACAATGCTAGCCAGCCGTATGATGAAACTATTACCGCAACTCGATTATCATGAAGCTTTAGAGGTCGCTGCTATTCATTCTGTCGCAGGGCAAAGCATTAAACCAGCAAGCTTTTATCGTCGTCCTTTTCGAAGCCCACATCACACTTGCTCGGCGATTTCATTAGTTGGAGGAGGGGCTCAGCCGAAACCCGGAGAAATATCTCTTGCCCATCGCGGCGTACTGTTTCTCGATGAAGTTGCTGAGTTTCCACGTAAAGTATTAGATTGCCTGCGCGAGCCCATGGAAACTGGTGAAGTCAGTATTTCACGGGCAGCGGCAAAGCTAACCTTTGCCAGCCGTTTTCAATTGATTGCAGCAATGAACCCAAGCCCTTGCGGCGATGCAGACAACGCGAGAGCTAGCAATGAACAAATCTTACGATACCTCGCAAAACTATCGGGCCCTTTTCTTGATAGGTTTGATCTAACTATTGATGTACCAAAGTTACCCTTAGGCGCCCTTAATAGTGAAAATACACAAGCTGAAACCAGTGAAAAGATTGCTGAGCGCGTGCTTCGCTCACGAGAGACCCAACTAGCCCGCAGCGGAGTGCTAAATAGTCAGCTGTCAGGAAAGCAGTTAAAACAAGATGCGCTTTTTAATGACAAAGATCTGCTGTTTTTAGAGCAGAGTGTTAATCAACTTGGCCTATCGGTACGCAGCTATCATCGGATCCAGCGCGTGGCGCGAACCATTGCAGATCTACAACAAGCCCGAGGTGTTGAACGCTCCCATATTGCTCAAGCACTAGGCTACCGTGCGATGGATAGACTACTTGCTTCCCTTGCAAGGCAATAGTGTCTAATCAATTGATTGTCGATTTTATCGTGGTGGATTAAACAAGGTAGATCATTCAAGCTAAATACAGTCGGTAACAGGCTTACACTTAAGAGGTATATCTAGCTTTTTTAGTGACAAAATACCTAAAAATGCCTTACAAAACTGCGCTAGGTTAAAGATCCGATAATCAATTAACAAATAAGTTGAATAGCGCTTAAGATTCCAGTAAATTCCGCCGACTTCATTAACTCGATGATGTTGAAGTGGCAAACATTCGTTTACTTTGAACTTACTTAGCTCACGCCTTTATAGCATTAACGCTAACATAGAGTAACCGCCGCAACGTGCAAGATTAGCTCGTGCATTTCTAGCGGTAATGCCTATCAACAAATGCCCTAACCGAATAGTTACTAAAACATGCCAAGTAAACTTAAATATAATCGTATACATGTCGCACGCTCAGTCTTGGCAGGGCTTGTTTTAGTTAGTTTATTAGCTATGTCACTTGGGGTAAGTAACTACCTATTATCTAAGCAACTGACAGATGTTGCAGCCATACTGGATAAGGAATATCAGCAAAGACTTGCTGTAGCGAAACTACAGATGGCTGAAGTGCAGGACATGCTCGAAAAAGAGCAAGAAAGTCACTGCTCAGACGAAACAATTCGCCTGCTTAAAAATAAATTATTTAAGCAAAGTAGCTTACCTGTGCCTTGGGTGCGCTTTAATGATGAAGAAATTATTTGCTCGGCCCTTGGCCGCTGGCCAGAACCTGCTGGTAGCCGTCTACTCAGTCGTGATATGGATGGCCATAGCTTAATTGAAGGAAGTGATGATCGCACCTTTAACCAACAGAAAACCATCTATGCAGGGGTAACAGATAGCAGAGCCAATGTATTTGTCCCCGTTCAATCCATACAAGCGATTACTGACGAACTGGCTATATGCCAATTTTGTGGCGACATCAAAGTTGCAGTGAATGGTATTGAATGGATCAATCGCAGCACTCAAGCTAACCCATTTTTCACTATTGAATATCAAGCTGAAAATTCACAGTTTAAATACAGTCTAAGTGCGAACGAATCAGCTAGAAATCAGCTATGGCTGACTATTTTCTTATTGTTACTATTACCTTTCTTCGCGCTTTCATGGTTTGCTTACTCACTGCGGGGCTCAGTGGTTAAACAGTACTGGCATAAAAAGTTTGCTCTCGCATTGAAGGAAGAGGCTTTTTATCTAGCCTATCAACCTATTATCGATACTGACACCAATAAGCCACATGGCGTCGAAGCCTTACTACGTTGGCGAACGAAGGGTGACCATTATCGTGATACCCGCAGCTACATTCATTATCTAGAGCAAGATTCAATAATGTCTCTGGTTAATCAGTGGATGATAAAAACAGCGCTTAATGAGCTAAAGTCACTATTGCTCAGCGAACAAATAGCTAAGTGCAGTATCAACATTAGCGCTAAACAAATTGAGCAAGGCAATATTCTGCCTTATTTACAATATTTAGCTGGGCACGGGTACAGTATTGATAAGCTTTGTTTTGAACTAACGGAGCGCCAACCCATCACATCTTGGGAAAAAATCCGTGATTTTATTGCTGGTTGTAAGCAGTTAGGTTGCCAAGTGCAACTCGATGATGTTGGCACTGGCTATAGCGGCGGTTTAATGCTGCAGCAGCTCGAGTTCGACTGCTTGAAAATAGATAAAGCCTTTACCTTAATGCTGGTCAGTGGTCTTAAAAAACCTTTTTTGATCCGCTCGTATATTGCGATTGCCAATGAACTGGATATCGGGCTGATTGCTGAGGGCGTTGAAACCCAAGAGCAAGCTGATACCTTAAAACACTTGGGCATACACCTGCATCAGGGCTGGCTTTATTGTAAAGCACTACCAGCAACAGAATTAAGAGCTTACCTCTTTAACCATTAAGAAAAGCTTACTTAGCCCTGTAGTTGTTGTTCGCAGGGCTAAATTTCAGCATTAACACGATAAAAAATTGTCTATGAATACGGTCTCTTTCACTAACAAACTCACCCAATCAAGCGATAGAACCATCAGTTAACAGGTAAAATTTAACATCTAGATTGAGACAGAACTCGACAACGAGTACTATAGGTTTCCAATTTTTTTGTTGAGGTTTTGAATGGGCGCGATAGTGTCACGCATTAGGGGAAGCTTTGCCTTCTTCTGTTATTTCATTAACACACTATTTTGGGTCACCCCCATATTAATAATGAGTCTCTTCAAACTCATTCCTTTAGCTGTGACTCGCAAAGCCTGTACCTATTTTCTCGATTTTTGCGCCAGTGCATGGATTAGCGTCAACGGTGTTATTGAAAACACGCTTCATCCCATAAAACTAACCGTTGAAGGTGATAGCCAGCTGTCTACCAAAGAGTGGTATATGGTTATTGCTAACCACCAGTCTTGGGTAGATATTCTGATTTTACAACGCATCTTGAATCGTAAAATTCCTTTCTTGAAGTTTTTCTTGAAACAAGAATTAATCTTTGTACCTGTACTTGGCTTAGCTTGGTGGGCGCTAGACTTTCCATTTATGCGACGTTATAGCACCGCGCAGTTAAAGAAGAATCCTAAGCTGCGCGGTAAAGATATAGAAATAACCCGTAAAGCTTGCTCCAAGTTTAAAAGTAAACCCGTTAGCGTAATGAACTTCGTTGAAGGCACTCGTTTTAATGCCAGTAAACACAATAAACAAAACTCACCTTTTGAGCACTTACTTAAGCCTAAAGCCGGCGGTATGGCATTTGCGCTATCAGCAATGGGCGAGCATATTCATAAATTAGTGGATGTCTCTATTTATTACCCAGATAAAGTGCCAACTTATTGGGAATATATCAGCGGCCAAGTTAATGAAGTTAGAGTACATATTGAAGTCAAGAATATTGGCGATGAATTGCGCGGTGATTATATTAAAGATCGCCAATTTAAGATCCAATTCCAAGAAGAACTAAACCTTATTTGGCAGCAGAAAGATCAAGTGCTCACTGAGTTAGCACAAACCCGAGAAGAGGCGTAAACCCGCAATGTTAAACTTTTTACCAGGCCCAGTGCTGTACTTCTTGAGCACCATTTTACTTATTATTAATACCGTTATATGGGCATCTTTAATTAGCTTAGGCGGCATCATTAAATTACTGTTACCTATCACGGTACTCCGTAATGCCTTAACTCACTTGATGAATCGCTTTATGTGGGCTTGGGCAACCTGTAATGGCGGTATTTTAGCTTTACTCGCCAATATTGAATGGGATATTGAAGGGTTAGATAACCTCGATAAGAACAGCTGGTACCTGCTGATCAGTAACCATCTCAGCGGCTTTGATATTGCAGCGCAAACTTATGTGCTGCGTAACCATATCCCAATGCTTAAGTTTTTCCTTAAAAAAGAGCTCATGTATGTGCCTTTTCTAGGCCTTGGTTGCTGGGCATTGGATATGCCATTTATGTCCCGCACTAGCCCTGCTAAGTTAAAGAAGAACCCCAAGCTTAAAGGTAAGGATTTGCAATCAACACGCCGCGCCTGTGAAAAGTTTCGAGGCATGCCTACCTCTATTATCAATTATGTTGAAGGTAGCCGCTTCACCGCAGAAAAACATGCTCGCCAAGATTCACCTTATCGCTATTTACTCCGCCCTAAAGCAGGCGGCATCGCCTTTGCTTTATCAGCGATGGGGGAGCAATTTACTAACCTGCTAGATGTTACCGTGTTATATCCTGAGGTCTTTAAAAAAGATGCACTATACGAAGTCATGCACGGCCGTATGAAAAAAATCGTTGTACGTGTAAAAGTGTTGCCAGTTCCAGAAGTCGATAACAAACGCTACTTTTCTGAAGCACCTTATCGTGTTGAGTTTCAACGTTGGCTCAACGAAATATGGGAACATAAAGACGAAGAGATCCACCAATTAATGCTCAAACATAATAGCGCTAGTGAGCATATCGTCCATAAAGCAAAAAACACTGACAATTCATAAATGTCATAAAAAATTCAACTTAACAGCTACGAGCAATATGTTGTAGCTGTTAAGTTCATCTAACCTGCATGAGCTTAAGTACAATAATCGTCAATTTATTAACTCAACAAACTATAAAGTTCAAATACCTACACTTCCCCCCTCTTTCCAACCAATCAACTATATCGCTTAGCTTCCCTACCAACAAAGTAGTTAAAACCTCAAAGTTTTAGACAGAAACACTCTTTCAAGCCTCTTTCCATCAGCAAACTGTCAACGCTTTGACTAGACTCTGCCGTTTAACAAGGTTAAGTTACCCACACAAAAATACAACATGAGCAACAAAGTGTATCACTCATTGAAATTTGCAGCTGTATTGGTGATTTTTATCTTGGGCAGTGGCTGTGCTAATCAAAACCTGAATCACGGCACTAAGCATATAATTGAAATAGATAGTACTGAACTTGCCCATTATTGGGTGGCACAAGATAAACTGATCGATTGGCAGTACTTTCTGCCTGTATCAGAGTTTGACGACTCTTGGGACAACTCCAGTTATAAAGTCTCTTTTATAGTAGATAGTCAAGGCTATATTCAACAAGCTAGCATGCAAAATACAGATAATGGTAATGAGGTTATTGGCAGTGAAATGTCAGGAATTGAAGGCTTCAAGTTTTATCCAACAGCGCGAAACATTACTCGCCAAGCAGTAAGGATAAACAGCATAGTTAAACTATAGGTTAAGCTAATATTGAGTCGTGTCAAAACACATAGATTTAGTCACTCAATTTAGCCCAACAAATAAAAAAGGCTCCTATTTAGGAGCCTTTTTTATGTAAGTTAGAGCTACACATTAACTCGTTTTACATGCTGAACCCAACCTTCAGGCCCTTGAATATGACCTTTCTGAATTTCAGTCAACACTTTGTAAATACGCTTGGTATGCTCACCGACCCCACCATCACCAACAGTGACAATGCGGTTATCTTCAAAGATATAAGAACCAACAGGCGAAACAACAGCAGCCGTTCCAAAGCCACCGGCCTCAACGATCTCACCCGATTCGATATCGGCAATAAACTGATCTAGCATTACCGTCTCTTGACGAACTTCACAGCCCAGTAATTCGCCCAAATCGAGAATAGACTCCGAGGTGATGGACTTGAGAATTGTATCGGTAAACTTAGGGATGACAATCGTGCCATCTTTACGCACGTGAAAGTGGTTCATCGCCCCCACTTCTTCAATCTGCTTATTATTAGCGTCCAAATACAGCACTTGCGCAGCGCCATATTCAGCAGCCGCTTTACCCGCTTTTAATGATGCTGCGTAATTGCCCGCAGCTTTTGATGCACCAGTACCACCAGATACTGCACGGTGAAAACGCTCGCTAATTAGCAACCGAATAGCTTTATCGAAGCCATCTGCGTAATAAGGGCCACTGGGACTTAGCATTACGCAAAAGGTGTATTGCTCACTCGGGCTGACTGATAAGCGATCTTCAGTAGCAAAAATAAATGGGCGGATATATAAGCATGCGCCCTCTTGCATGGGAAACCACAAGCGATCCACATCAATCAACGCATTGATCGCATCTATCTGCATCTGTTCTGGTAATGCAGGAATACAAAGAATGTCGGCAGAACGATTTAAACGCTCGGCATTTTTGTCTATACGAAAAGTGTAGATCTCACCATCTTCATGTTGAAAGGCCTTAGCCCCTTCAAATACAGACTGACCATAATGAAGAGCAATGGCACCGGGAGCGACTTGAAAAGGTCCATACGGGACAACGCGTGGATCACACCACTCGCCATCTCGGTAATCCATTAAAAACATGTGGTCAGTTCTGAGGTTACCGAAACCAACATTCGTTGTAGGCAGGAACTGTTCGGTACGGCGTTCTAACGCAGGTTTTAAGTTATAAGTTATTTGCATTGTATACCACCTTAATTACTGACTGAGCAGCCTATCAGTGGTCATATAAAAGTCAAGGGAAACGCCGGATTGGCAACTATTGTTAAGCAATATTCTCTCTGTAATCAACTGTCTTGCTGTTTACAATCAGATAGCTTGCCGATAGCTAAGCAAGTTTCACAACTACGAATATTACCATGGCCTTTGTCCAAAAAATCATGGATCCGAATCGTTAGTGCTTGCATCATCTCCCGCGTAATAGGCTTACGCCATTGATAGTGGTTCATTATACAGCTGATATGGCGGTAACCTGTTTCATCATCGTTGACTAAGTACTGATCCTCCATCAATCGGCTTTCATAGGAAGATGTTGCACCTGCAAGGAAAAAATATAACGCCTGGCTCAAGTTATCTATTTCAATTTGAGTCGCTTGTAACTCACCTTGCTCAACAGCTTCTTCTAATGGACGTTTTATTCGACTCCAGAATAAATTGACTCTATTTCTCAGAATTTCAATCTTATCTGCACTAGCAAGTTGCCAGAACATACTATTAATTGATACAACCCGCAAAATGTTAAATATCGGGCTTCGCTTCACTACTTCAAATGTAAATAAAATAGAAAGAACAGCTCGCTCATGAATATTTAAATCTGGATTTTCTTTTATAAAAATAGGTATTTGACTTGAAGTTGTGTTTCTTAAGAATAAACAAACTAATACATCTTCTTTAGATTCAAAGTATTTATAAAGCGTATTCGTTGAGCACTCAGCCCCTTTCGCAATTTGTGCAAACCTAAAAGAAACAACACCTTGATTATCAATAAGTTGCTCAGCAACATCTAATAACTGATTACAACGAATAGCATCCATATTATTGCTAGGACATTGCATACTCGCCCCTTATTTTTAATTAATTGAATTTAATACTACGGCGATACGTCGAATTAGATACTTAAAAGAAACATTTTCTTGAAGGTCTGCACAAAAAACTTTCTCCCCCAATACAAAGTGTGATTTCGCGCATATTCGATTACATCTCAAGACCATATTGTTAACCCAAGTTAATCGGAGGCTACAAAATGCAAACAAGACGTTCGTTTTTAAAATTTGGGGCAGGAGCTGCCGCTGTAGGTGCATTAGCACCATTATCAGTCAGCGCGAATTCATCAGATATAAAGTGGGACGAAGTACATGAAATCGTCATCGTTGGCTCTGGATTTGCGGGACTCGCTGCCGCAGTAGAAGCGGGTAAACTCGGTGCCAAAGATATTGTGGTATTTGAAAAACTAGGTGTTTATGGCGGTAACTCAACACTTAATGCCGGCCAAGCTTGCTTCGCCAATACTGATTTACAGAAGAAATTAGGTATTGAGGATAGTGCCGAATTAATGGTGCAAGACCAACTTGCTTCAGGCCGCGGCTATGCCAGTGAAGAACTATTACGCCATAGCGCTGAACTTGGCCCCTACATTTATCAATTAACTAAAGACTGCGGCTGTGTTTATCGCGAACACATTATTAATACTGGCGGTACAAGTGCTACTCGCAGCCATCAAGTTGTAGAACGTTCTGGCGCTGGCTTTATCCGTCCAATGTTAAAAACGGCACGCAGTTATGGGGTAAAAACTAAAATTCGCCATAAATTCGAGCACCTTATAACGGATAAAGACGGCGCAGTGCTTGGCATCCAAGTCCGCAAAGACTACCACTTCGGCCATGATGATTCTGGCAAAATAATTAATGTAAAAGCTGATAAAGGCGTGCTAATTGCGACCGGTGGTTTTGGTGCTAATGTATCATTTCGTCAAGCACTTGACCCAACATTAGGCAGTGAAGTCGGTTGCACTAATGCCCGAGGCGCAACAGGTGACGGCCTGATAGCCATGCTAGCCGAAGGCGCTATGCCAGTACATCTAAGCTTCATTCAATCAGGCCCTTGGGCATCTCCAGACGAAGGTGGCTTTGGCTACGGTGCTGGTTTCTCACTGTATAACTTCCCTCACTCAATCGCGATTGATCGTAACACTGGTATGCGCTTTATGAATGAAACTGCCGACCGTAAAACTCGCGCAGACTTAGAAGTTCAACGCCGAGACAAAGATGGCAATCCAAACCCTGCATTACTAATTGCACCTAAGCATGAAGCACAAAAAGACCCATCAATGGCAAACGTACTCAAGTACAACGTAGCTTGGGAATTTGACAGTATTGAAGCTATCGCTAAGCACTTCAATCTACCAGAGAAAACACTGAAAAAGCAGATAGAAGATTGGAATACCTACGTGAAAGCTGGTGAAGATCCGCAGTTTGGCAAACGCATGAACATGAGTACGGGGATCTACCTAACAGCGCCATTCATTGTTCAACGTTTATGGCCAAAAGTGCATTACTGCCAAGGCGGTATTCAAATCAACACCAATGCAGAGGTCATTGCAGCTAAAAACGGTCAGCCTATTTCAAAACTATACGCTGCAGGCGAAGTGTCTGGCGGTGTGCACGGGGTAAGTCGCCTCGGAGGGTGTTCAACACCAGAGTGCATGGCTTTTGGTGTTACTGCCGCCCGTTCGATGATGAAAGCATAAGGAAACCAACATGAAACTAATCAACACCTTACTTGTGCTTACCGTAAGCAGCGTTATCGCCCTATCAGCACAAGCTAGAGACAAACGAGATTATCACGAAATGGTTTATGAGCAGGGATGTAAAACCTGCCATGACCAAGGAATGAAAGCCTTCCCTTCTGATAACTCTTGCTTGCAATGCCACGACATGGCGGAAGTAGCAGAGCTGACCAAACGCGAAGGCCACGAAGCGAAACAAAACCCACACGACAGTATGCACTACGGCCAAGAAGCGCCATGTATGGAATGCCACGGAGAGCATACCAAGAAGCAAGCTATCTGTATGGATTGTCACAACTTCGATTATCCAAAATTTAAATAGATAAATTAAGTAATAAAACATCAAAACATGGGGAAATAATGATGAAAAAACTACTCGCCGTATCGGCAATTCTCGTCACAGGGTGCGCTGTTGCAGCAGACAAACCAGCTGATAAGCCTTGGCACAATGAAAAGCCAACACTATCAACAATTAACGCACCAACAAAAGTGATGCCAATGGTCTGTAAGCAAGAACAAGCCATGGCCTATCTAAAAGAGCTACAAAGTGGTGAAAAAGATATCTTCACCATTAAGTCTAACGATCATGGTGGTAAAGGTGCTAATGACTCAGGCTGGCTGACATGGCGAGTAGATGATCCGAGCAACCTAATCCCTTGCCCTGCAGGCGGTGCTGCTGACTCAGAAGTAGGGATGTGTTGGAAAGAGCTTAACGATGAACCTACTGTAATTGGTTTAGTACGAGTTGCACCTGGCACAGCTGCCCCACATTACCACCGTGAAATGGAGTGTTATTACGGATTAAGCGGCCAAGGCTTAACTTGGGCGCAAGAGCGTATGCAACCATTTGGCCCTGGTGATTACATTGAGATCCCAAGTAAAGCAATGCACTACACGCCAAACACCTATGATGCTCAAGATCTGATCTACATGTACTGGTTCCCGTTAGATGGCAAGTTCTCGACCTTCAAATACCAATGGCCACAAGATGTGGGCCCTGGTGAGCAATTGATGTTTGATTTCATTCCATACACCAACTCAAAGCTTGTTCGTTCAGGTAATGGTGGCTATGGCTGGGATGTTGTTCAAAAGTCAAAATAGCTTTCTTTAACCTCTAACGAAGAGAGGGGCTAACGCAAATTAGCCCCGATACAACATTATGTATAGAACAGTCATTATCCTGCTAAGCATGCTCTTTTGTGGTAACGCGTTAGCTGAAGAAGCCGTTTCTATTCTGTGGAGCCAACTTGCTCCCGGAGGGCCTGAGTTGCCTGTAGAATCTAACGTCAATTTAGCCTTAGACGGAAAAAACGTAATTATTCCCGGCTTTATTGTGCCATTAGATGGCCAAGGTAAAAGCCACAGTAAGAATTTTTTACTCACACCACAGCAAGGAGCTTGTTTTCACAAGCCACCTTCACCGCAAAATCAATTAATCCATGTGGTATTTGATAATCCCATAGCCGTACCCGTCGCAGAACAGCCTATCTATATAGCGGGCAAACTCAGCATTAAAACCGCGCAATCAGGATTTGCTAAAACGGGCTATTACCTGCAAGGCGTAGAAGCAATTGCATATCCTGTTCAAGTGGCTTCATCTGCAGAACATCAACACTAAAGCGCTAACCATAAGTATCAACTGCAATGATAGCGGTAAGAATAAAAGATCAAGGAAAGCTCATGAACAAGACACCCTTTACACTAGCAGCCTTAGCGACAGTCGCAGTGTTATCCACTTTAGCAACACCAGCACTCGCTGATAACTCAGAAAATGGTATCAATGTCGGCGGTGCCGTTCGAGCCAATTATGCCTACAAAGATTACAGTGAAAACTCAAAAGATAAAGCCGGTGACTTTAGCTTTGATATGGCGGCAATAAAGTTTAACGGTAGGTTAGATAACTGGGGGCTTGCAGCGGAATATCGCTTTACCTCGGAAACTAATTATATCAAGTACGGTTATGGCTTCTACGACATTAACCCCAAGTGGCAATTACAATTTGGTATTAACAAGGTCCCTTTTGGTAACCCTGAGTTTATCTCTAACAGCTTTTGGTTTGGTCTACCTTATTATCTTGGCTTTGAAGATGATCACGACATCGGCATCAAGGCGGTATACCAAAGCAACGGTTGGCATACCGACTTGGCTTTTTATAAAAATCCAGAATACGCAGCATCTGAAAATAAGCGTTATGCGACAGATCTATACACAGGCAGCATCAATGGTACTGAGTATCACAACGAGGAAACCAACCAAGTAAACCTACGTCAAACCTATACTTTTGAGCACAATGGTGGCTCAACCACCTTAGGCGGCTCCGCGCAATTTGGACAAATTTACAATAGTAAAACGGGTAATAATGGTGATCGCTATGCGTTAGCGCTGCACTTAGACAGCAGCTATAACGACTGGAACCTCCAACTGCAAGCTTTGCAATATGAGTACGACGCTGCAGACGCAATTGATCCCAATAAAATTGGCGTCTCTGTTGTGAGTTGGCAATACGAAATAGCCACCAAAGGGCAGTCTTATAGCGCCAATATAGCCAAAATCATCGATACCGATTGGGGGAGTGTAAAATGCTATAACGATTTTGGTTTAATGACCCCTGATGTGGCCGACGAAACTTACGACAACAGTATGCAAAACGTCACAGGCTGTGCGATTTCAGCGGGTCCAACTTACACCATGGTTGACTTTATTATGGGCAAAAACATGACCTTCTCTACGGCTAACAACGATCATATCGGCCTCCCCGAAGTCGGTGATAACTGGGATAAACGCGTTAATATCAACTTTGGCTACTACTTTTAGACGGCAGCGTTCCCTGCCAATCTAGCTTTTGGGTCATAGACAAAGCTCATCTCATATATCACACCAATACTTCTGACCCAGCCCTCTTAAATAAGAGGGCTTTTTTATATTCAATCTGACAATAAAATTAAGCAGCATGCTCTTTGATCCGAGAACACGAGTCGTCCTTAGGATTACAAGCCAAGGCACTACAAGCACTGCAACTCATATGATCACGATAGTGTTTATCAAAGAAGCTTGAGCTTCTTTCTTCTAATGACTCAAATAGCTCAGGATTAAGTGGCTTAGCCCATTTATACTGCGCCATTAAACGCGCTAAATGCCGGTAACAGGTTTCACGTCGATTAGATAAGTACTCAGGTGCGATTAACTGGCTTTCAAATTGAGTTAGCGACCCGGTTAAATAGAAAGTAATTCCTTGTACTAATTCTTTTACCTGTAATGGTGTTGCCTCAAGCTCACCTCTTTCTACCGCTTCGTTTAACGAGTCAGTAAACCACCCCCAAAAAGCATTAATACGCTTTTTAAAGCGTTCAACTTTTTCGTCACTCGCCAATTGCCACACCATAGTATTCACCGAAACAGACCGCAGAGTAAAAAAGCTTTTACTGCGTTTTATGGTCTCAAATGTAAACAAAATGGGTAGCAGTGCTTTTTCTTGAGCCGTTAGTTCTGGATATTTGTTAATAAATATTGGAAGGTGATTCGATGTTGCACTACGCAAAAACAAGCATACTAAAACATCTTCTTTTCGCTCAAAAAATTTATATAACGTACCCGTGGAACATCCCACTTCTTTCGCAAGTTGCGAGAATTTAAAAGACACAATGCCTTGTGACTCAATTAGCTGCTCAGCTGCATCAAGTATTTGATTGCAGCGCATCATAGGCAATGCTTCTGTAGGACATTTCATCTATAAAAAACCTGTATATCGAATTAGGCGAATTATGCGCTTCTAACAATTGCAGATTATAGATAACTCTTTCTTAATCGGGATTAACTTCACGCAAAAATGACTTTATCGGCAGGCTTTGTGAGTTACGTCATATAAACATTACAGCAATAACTTGTAACTCAATATAGAATCCGTTCACATTTTTCATAGTCCACTACGCCGCCTTTTATAGAGAAAATTTATTCGAGATCTGCCTCACGAATAAGTTTGTCACTGAAAAAATCGCGTGACTTAGTTCACCTTTAGTAACTGAACTTGCGTTTATCTTTAGGTTATTCCCATTAAGAGAATCACAAAATGCAAGGTAGAAGAAATTTTTTAAAACTAACCGCTGGAGCTACCATTGGTAGTCTAGCTGCGACGTTACCAGGAACAGTTCAAGCACAAACTTGTGGCGAAATAAACTGGGACGAAAGTGCTGACGTTATTGTTGTAGGCTCTGGTTTTGCGGGTCTTTCAGCAGCATTAAACGCTAAACGCCAAGGTCTAGGCTCAGTACTTGTTTTAGAAAAAATGCAAGTGATTGGTGGCAACTCTGCAATTAATGGCGGTTGGTTAGCTATTCCTAAAAATCCTATTCAGCTTGCCCAAGGTGTCAACGATGACTCACCAGAAGAGCTAGTTAAAGACCAAATAATTTCTGGGCGTGGTATGCAAAATGAACCAGCCCTGCGTCAAATAGCTAACCGTTCTCTCGATGCTTACGATCTATGTATCGACACTGGCGTGAAGTTTCGCGATGGCTTTAACATTCAAGTAGGTGGCCACAACAAAGCCCGCGCAATTCGTACTCAACATGGTACAGGCGGCGATATCACCACCAAACTTTATGAAGCGGGCGAAAAAGAAGGCGTTGACCATCGTCTACAGCACTATATCGAAGATTTCATCATGGATGGTCAGCAGATCATCGGCGTTAAAGTACGCAAAAACTACCGCTTTCCCGATCTAAAAACCGGTAGCACTATCTTTATAAAAGCCAATAAAGCAGTGGTACTAGCTAACGGTGGTTTTGCTCGCAATATGGCACTACGTGAAGCGGTCGATCCATCTCTAGATCCAACACTAGATTGTACCAATGCAATGGGCGCTACTGGCGAAGTCACCCTTACAGCCATGGCTTATGGTGCACTACCTGTACACATGAACCTAATCCAAACTGGCCACTGGGGTTCACCTGATGAGGGTGGGTTCGGTTGGTCAAACGCACTGTTATCTATCGGCTGGCATCAAGGTGTGGCGGTTAGCGTATTAAACGGTAAGCGTTTTATGGATGAGCGTGCTGACCGCAAGACCTGCTCGGAAGCGATTATGAAAAACCGTAACGCTGATGGCAGCCCTGCTTATCCGGTCGTATTTTTCAACTACAACAACTACGCTCAGGACGACCGTGTTGTCCGTGCCCTGCGCGATAAAATGGCTTGGAAAGTTGATTCATTAGATGAAATTGCAACTAAATTCGATATCCCTATAGCAGAACTAAAACGCAGCATTGTTGAATACAACAAACACGTTGGTGACCGCAAAGACCCACTATTCAATCGTAAGATGGATACCGCTGAAGAGCTTACAGGTCCATTTGTAGTGTCGCGCATTTGGCCAAAAGTACATTACTGCATGGGTGGTCTAAAAACTGATTTAGGCGCTCGTGTTATCGACGGTCGCTCTATGTCGCCAATTAAGAACCTTTACGCCATTGGTGAAGCTACTGGTGGTATTCACGGCGAAGCCCGCTTGAGTTCTACATCATGCCTAGAGTGTCTAGTCATGGGCATTATAGTGGCTGAAACAATTAAAACTGACCTTCAAGGAGCTGTGTAATGAACAAGTTATTACTAAGCATTTTACTTAGTCTTTCAGTGTCTGGCAGCGTTATGGCTGGCGATTTAATCAAGATGAAAGGCAAAACCGAAGGTCGTGTAAACCACGAGTTTATTTACCAAGATGGCTGCCAAACATGCCACCAAGGTTCAGGTAAAAAGAATACTACTGATGCTGCATGTGTCGAATGTCATGGCGACATTAATAGCATCCCAGTTGATGAAAGTAAGCTGGCGATTCCAGAAGCGCATCCTCACAAGTCGCTGCACTACAACCAAGGTGCAAGTTGCCTAGCGTGTCACGCTGAGCACGAGAAAAAAGCACCTATTTGTACAGAGTGTCACCGTACTTGGTTTGAAGAGATGTAATTCAAGATACTGATTTACAAAATCTAAAAAATAGAAATAGGGAATGATGATGAAAAAAACCACTAAGTTTATGTTGTCTATGGTGGCTACAGCAATTGCTCTTTCAGGCGCAACAGCGTTTGCCGCTGAGCAAGAAGATGGTATCAAGCTAGGCGGTGCAGTGCGTGTTAACTACGCTTACCGTGACTACGATAAAGCTAACAAAGATAAAGGCGGTGACTTTTACTTTGATATGGCCGCTATTAAGTTTGATGGTAAGCAAGGTGACTGGGGACTGTCAGCAGAATACCGCTTTACATCTGGCACTAACTACATCAAGTATGGCTACGGCTTTTACGATATAAACCCTGACTGGCAATTACAAGTTGGTATCAACAAGGTACCTTTTGGTAACCGTGATTTCATCTCAAACAGCTACTGGTTTGGCATTCCTTATTACCTAGGTTTTGAAGACGACCATGACACAGGTATTAAAGCTGTTTACGACAAAAATGGCTGGCATACCGACCTAGCGTTCTATAAGAGCGCTGAATACGGTCCATCAGAAAACAAGCGTTATTCTACGGATATATACACAGGCACGATTAATGGTACTGAGTATGCTAACGAAGAAACAAATCAGTTTAACGTTCGCCAAACATATACAGCTGAACATGAAGGCGGTCAAACGACGATTGGTGGTTCTGTCCAGTACGGTCAGATCTATAACAGCAACTTGCAAGAAAATGGCGACCGTTATGCAGTAGCACTGCACTTAGACAGTACCTACAAAGGCTGGAACCTGCAGCTGCAAGCCATGCAATACGAGTATGATGACAAGGAGCATGAAAACACAATCGGTGTTTCTGTTGTTAGCTGGCAATATGAGATCGCTTCTAAAGGACAATCTTATAGTGCCAATATTGCTAAGACGTTTGCGACAGACTGGGGTAGCGTAAAGTGCTACAACGACTTTGGTTTAATGACGCCGGATGTTAGCGATAACAACTTTGACAATAGTATGCAAAACGTTACTGGCTGTGCGATTTCAGCAGGCCCAACTTATACTATGGTTGACTTTGTAATGGGCAAA
Source organism: Shewanella marinintestina (assembly GCF_023283845.1). GTDB lineage: Bacteria > Pseudomonadota > Gammaproteobacteria > Enterobacterales > Shewanellaceae > Shewanella > Shewanella marinintestina. The sequence goes on along the minus strand of NZ_JAKILC010000016.1, from coordinate 110,504 downwards.
AACATGACCTTCTCTACAGCTAACAATGACCACGTAGGTCTACCAGAAATGGGCGATAGCTGGGACAAGCGAGTTAACATCAACTTTGGTTATTACTTCTAACGCCGGCTTAGGCTTTAGTGATTTGTTGTCAGTGATTTAAATACATGGAGTATAACAATCACATCGATAAGCTAATCAAAGATTAAACGCGTTACCGGTAAAGGCGAAGCTGCTCTCACTTCGCTTTTACCCTCTTAAGATAGTCTTTCGATCCCAACCTACATTTTAACGGAAACAGCGCCCCTTCCTGCTGTGGCCTCGATGGATCACGCCCTTTTTAGGGCTTTTTTATCTAAAAAAACAAGAAATCAATATGAAATCAATAACAAAAATAGCTATTTGTATTTGTTTAACGAGCAATCTATTTCCCCCCTTGATGGCAAGTGAGTATCACTTCGGTGGCTTCCTTAAAGCAAATGCACGTTATGTTGACGGCAATATCGCCTTTCAAGATAGTTGGACGGGTGGTGGTAACGTCTCGAATTCAGCTAAAAAAACCCAATTTAGCGCCGCTGAAAGCCGCTTTAACGTAAAAATAACTCATGCTGAAGTCAGTGGCTTTGCAGAAATAGATTTTGCTGGTTCTGCACAGGGTAATGCTGCATTTTCTAACTCCTATAGCCCGCGATTACGACATGCTTACATTAATTATCAACAGTTCACCGCTGGCCAAACTTGGTCAACAATGGTCAATACCAGCACCTTTGCTGAAACAGCGGATCTTGGCGGCCCCCTAGTAGGGCAAGCAATGGTGCGCCAAACATTAGTACGCTATAGCACAGAGAATTGGCAGTTTGCACTGGAAAACCCTTATACCTACGGAACTAAAGCCGAAAGTGAGCAAGTAAAACAGCAATGGGTAGATACCAGCAACGATTATGTTCCCGACGCAGTGGTGCGCTTTAATCAACAAGGTGATTGGGGCAATGTGTCGGTGTCGAGTCTATTACGTTATTTAGACCCTGAGGAAACTGCGCAACTTGCAGCCGGAGTATCCGTTGCAGCCAAAATACATACACTCGGAAAAGATGATCTTCGCTTACAACTACACCACGGTAATTTAGGGCGATATGTGGGAACAGATGCTGCTCGCGATATGATAAATGGCAAGGTTGAAACCACCACTTCGGCTATGTTTGCTTACCGCCATTTTTGGTCGGAACATATGCGTTCAAGTCTATTTTATGGCCGTACAATCACAGAAGAAGAACAAACCGACCGATTTCATACTGGAGTAAACTTGTTTACTAATTTAACGCCAGCTTTAGCTGTTGGTGTCGAAGTAGGTCGTTACCAAATTGCCGATAAAATAAACCCTTATACAGGAGTCAGTGCTCCTCAAGGAACATCAAATTATGCCCAACTAAGCCTGCAACTTCATATCTAAGGTACGGGCCTACATATGGAAAAAATCGCTTTTGTTCACTAAAAACCAACTGAGCAAAAGCGCAACATCTGTCAGATGTTGCACCATAGCATTCAGTTGCTATGCAAAATAGAGCCCTACGACATTCATTTAACTTTGCATATGACTAAATTCCACAATACCAAATGAGCTTGGGCTGTAATCAAAATCCAGCGAGTTTATCCGTGTCATTCATAAGAACTATCTAGACTTCACGCAATTGCTAACTTTAAGTCCTCTAGCTAATGAGTGTGCGCTTCGTCACCCATCAAAAAAATATTATTCGCGACTCTGCTCACGAATAAGTTTGCTGCTAAAAACGGTGCGTGATCCAATTCAACTTTACGCAGCAATTATCACTTTATTGTTAGTTCAAGCCCGTTAAAGCGAGCACAATATCGCAGCTTTAGCTGCATCAGCTAAAAATAGGATTGGAATGATGAAACTAAAAATGATTTTCGGCATTGCCGCACTAACATCTACAGCTGCTTTTGCTCAAGGGCCGCAGTGCGATCATGCTCAACTGCCTTACCAACAAATGACACCAGTGCCATATGACAGCACTCCATATGCACCACAAGATACTATGCCTGCACAATGTGCTAACCCAGAGGTTGAGGCCTATATTGCTGCTTGGGAAGCAGGTGAGATCGACTTTACAACCATCAAATCAAACAGCAGTATTGCAGCAGACCAGCAGTTCTGTAAATCGCTAGATGACGATGGCAACGTATTAGAAATTGCGGACTGTGATAAGTCAAAATCACCAGTTGGATATATCTGGAAAGAGCTGTCTGACAGCCCTGTCGTTATTGGTATTACAGACGGTGGAAAATCTGACCACGCACCACATTTCCACGGCCAACCAGAATGTTATTACGTAGTAACGGGTGAAAGCCAAACTTTGGCACAAAACAAGTTTCAAAAACTATCACTTGGACAGTATTTCTATATTCCTGGCGCTACAATTCACAACACACCGATCTTAAGTGATAAAGGCCTAGGTGTAATGTACTGGTACCCAAATAACGCTAACTTCAACGGCTTTAAATACTACTGGCGTAAAGACGTACAAAACCTACGCGTGGCTGAGGAAGCATTTGACCGTGTAGATGAGATCCGTAAACGTGACCTTAACTTAGGCGCATACGGCACTAACGAAGCTATCTTCAAAAAATAAGCTTTATAGTAAACACAAAAAGGGCCTATAAGGCCCTTTTTGTGTATTCATGCTTTACCGGCTACAGTATCTAAAAAGCCTCATTTACATTGAAATAAAAACCGCTGTCACCGTCACCAAACGCCATGTCGAGCCTTAAATTAACCCGAGGTTTAACCTCAAAGCGATAACCTACACCACCATTAGGTAAGATTTTATTTGCATTAAACTCGCTAATATCACCGGCAATCATGCCTGCGCCGCCCCAGAACACCATACCGTGACGCCCTGGTAAATTAAGCCGGTATTCCACTTGTGTCATTAACATCTGCTTGTCACGATAGCGACCCGATGTATAGCCACGTAGTAAGTCACCACCACCCGCTTTTGATAACTGATCCCACGGTACCTCGCCATTAGTAAAGCGACCTCGAATTTGCCACGCTAAGATATCTTCACCGCGGCCAGTTTGCATATATTCACTGTATAGTGCGTCATAAACATCAAAGTCAGTTTTACTACCTAAATACTGACGATAAAAAGTTGCATCAATTTCTAAAATACGACCGGACTGGGGATTAAGGACATTGTCTCGGCTATCATGATTCAGCAGCAAATTTACCCCTACACTGCGTGAGCTGTCATCAATTATTCCGGTATCGACGCCTGAGTCTAATGAGTTTATTTTACTGGCGTTGGCATAGCTAAAATCAAAGCCTATACCGACAAAGCTGGTCGGGCTCATACGGTGCAATAACATGGGATTGAAAGACACAATGCGCTGATTAAACTCAACTCGATTGCTTTCCTGATGATTGTTATCGTAGCCCACGCCATAGAACACATCCGGAGCATCAAAAATTTCTGCATTCAGATAAAAACGTTGCTGATCTTGATTAATGAAGGTCTTATTCGCGATCACCATGCCCAATGCACCATTGGTGGATGCTAAGCCGTTTATAACCAAAGATGATAACTGGCTGACTTCATCGTTGGGATCGTATTGATATAAGCCTACCGCCGAGATCCCCACGCCTAAATCCATCTCAGGGTTGTAAAATGGCCCTGGTAAATAGCTAAAATCAATCAACTTATCAGGATCGAATTCCCCATCGGCGCCCAAAGTTTGTAAAAAGTCCTCTATCCAACCTTGTGACTCTTTACTATCAGTAGCGTCATTATTTACCTCAGGATCATTTGCTGTCTCTTCTGCCCATGCGGGCAATACTAAACAAGCAAGTAGCGTGATACCACTGCAAGCTTTAACCATCAACATGCGAAAATTCCGCCCCATTGTTTTCCTATGATACGCACCATAAAGCATCAAGTCTGTTCCTTGGAAGCTAACGCTTTCTCCACAGTTTCTGACTGCTGAAACAGCTGTAATTCCAGTTCATCTTGTGCTTGGTTATATTCGCTAATTTGGTAAAAGTCGGCTTGGGTAAAACCATCTTGCCAAAGTTCAGCCGGAATATGCTTAAAACTTTGCTTAAATTTATCGGCAACAATCAGCTTTTGGGTAGCAATGCTATCTATCTCTACGCCATGAATGATGCGGCTTAATGACAAGTTATGCGCTTGCTGTGTGGAGGTAAATAACGCTGCGACTTCATTCCATTTTTCATGGTTCTGCGCCAAAGATTGTGGCACTAAATAAGGTGCCTGTAGATCACTTAACTGATAGTGCCGCTTAAGCAACATAAACTTACTGGGTAATGGCTGATTTGAATCCCACCAATGGCCATCAATCACATCAAATAAAGCATTCGTTTGCTCAATTGAAACTGGCTCAAGCCAATTTAGTGTTGCAGCAAACCACTGAGTCATATGCTGATTATAAAGATCTTTACTCATCGCCAAATTATTATTAATCAATGCTAGAGCAATCTTTGCGCCAAGCATATTCGAGTAAAGATCTTCCGGAGAGTAAGCTGAAACAGTTTCAGACCAAGGAGCCCAACTACGATATCCATGCCACTGGGCTATCTCATGTGCTTCAGCCATAAAATAAGCTAACCGAACTGAAATAGCTGCAGCCGTTTCCCAACGTTGCCTTGGCGTTAAGTGGCTTAAATCAAATTCACTTAACTCTATCACTCTTGGGCCTATTTCATCTGGCAGTTTAATCGTCTGCTGTTGTCCCAGTTGAGGATAAATACGATAAAACAGCGCAATAGCATTGTCTGCGGTATCGCGCACATGAGCTAAGTCAATAAAGCCACCTCGTAGCGTATACATCAGTCCATTATTTTCTGTGCCTCGGCTGCCATTAGGCGCATCTTTTTGGAAGCTAAACGTACCCGCCTCAAAGGCATGAGGGCCGACTTTATCAACTGCTAAGGTATTGGCATAACGAAAAAATGGTACAGGAACAGGCCCGACTTTAACTTTTTGCGCATTACCGAAAGCACAGCAAGGACGCACAGCCTTGGGAATTGGTACCAAAGGCAATTCTTGCAGATTAATCTCATGCAGTAAGTCTAAATCAGGCTCGTTATCTAAGGCAGCACCGATAGCGATATCACTTGGTAAAGCACGGACTTGCCAATCATTACTGCTACAAGCCGCAAGCAATAAAATTAAAGCAGCAACCCCGCCACTGCGCATATATATACGGCCCATCATTGTACAAATGCCCTAATGCTTTGGCTGATAATCTGCGGATAATCATTACTTATTCCGTGTGCTCCTTGTGGGATAACAACAATAGGGGCACTTAATAGCTCAGCTAACTGCAAACCCGAGTACAACGGAAAAACTTGGTCATGCTCGCCCCAAATCAGTAGGCTAGGCGGTAAGGTTTCTACCGAAAGGTTAGCTGCAATTCGATCTCGGTCAGCCGGAAGTCCTTCAATCAGTTTGCGCTTTTCGGTTAAATAACCAGCAAAATATTTATCGTAGATTTCGGCATCAATAAAGCCTGGATACCAAGGAAAATCGATAAAAGTTGCATCCAACAAACGTCGCATCTGTTTTGGAGTTTCAGGAACAAAAATCTGAGTCGGATCATCAACACCAAAACGCTGATTCATCAACGCTAATTCAGCATCAGAAAATAGCACGCCAGGACTGGCTAGCAGAATGGCCTTATCAACCTTTGGCTCATTAATCATTAAATCGAAAGTCACAAAGCCACCATAGGAGATCCCTACTAAGTTAACTTTTTCCAGCTCAAGTTTATCTATCAATTGCATAACAGCTTGAGTTTGCGTAGCAAGGCTTGGATCTCCTTGGCTGACAGAATCGCCAAACCATGCAAGATCTGGCGCAATTACTTGGTAATCTTGACTTAGCTCAAGCATTACCTGCTGCCAACTCGATACCGCTGAACCACCAAAACCATGAATCAGTAACAGCGGTTTACCCTGTCCTGCTTGCCAATAGTTCAACTCTCCACCTTCTTTGAGCATCAATTGATGTTGCTCAAACCCCACGCTTTGTAGCGCAGCCCTTTCTTTAGAATCGACAATATCAACGGCCGAGCAGCCACCAATCAATAACGTCAGTAGCAACATACAGATAGTGCGCATACTCTAAACTCCAACATCAATTAACAACGGCGCTAGCCAAAGGCTAGCAGCTAAAAAGTTTCACGAATGGGTATAACCTTAAAAGCGATAACCTAAACTCATCATAAAACTACTACGAGTGCCGATACCGACTTCCATCAGTAAGTCGATGTTTTTAGTTAGACCTATTTGACTACCTATCAGACCATTCCATTTATCAGCCAAATGCTGATTTACCTCAAACTTTGCATCTCCAAGTGGGAAGCCAATATCGCGCAAATAGCCACTAAAGGTTTGCTCTACGTTTTGATACATAGCACCAACCCAAATTTGAATATCGTGGTTGTTATAGCTGGTGCGATAACCTGCTCGTGGGGAAACCACTATACTGCTGATCTCGCCATCAAGGATGTTTAGGCGAGTGTTAGTATAATTAACATCAAGTAAGGCAAACCAATTATCAATACCTCCAACTAACGTACCACCGACTCCGTATGTAGAACCTCTAAAGTCCAATACAAAATCAAAAGGCGCACTGCTGACATTGCACGGGTTAATGGTGCACACCCAGTCAGGAAACAAAGAAGACAAATCGGCTTCTAGCTGAACATTGGCTACACTACTGCCAGTTGTTTTGCCCAGCACACCATAAAGGTTTAAAAATGGCAGCACCCAAACGTCGCCTCTTAGTGTCAAGGTTTCTGAGTCTTGCACTGCTTCACTGCCCTTTATGCTGAGCATGTCATCTAATGGGCCTAAACCAGTAAAACCAACAGAGTCGACAACAAGAGGTTGATCCATCGACATATAGTTAAGGGAGATCCCATAAGGCTTTGGCAGTTCATGACCGAGATCCATCGCTTCTTGAGCCCAGATAGGAAACACCCGATCATAACTCGGCTGTTGTGGCTCACGCTCAATCGATTCAGAGTGAACAGGGGAAACAAAAAGCAGCACTGTAAGTGCTGCTAAAAAAGTAGTCATTTTAAGCATTTAAAGATTAAACCTTAGCTGAAAATAAGAATCAGATATCGTACTAAAAGTAGTTTGCCGCAGTTTTGTAATGGCAGGAAACAATTAACGTAGGCGAATTATCGCTCAACAAGATGAACTCAATCTGAAATTCTGCACGCGACGCGCACAGATTAGAGTTCAAACTCTAATTTAACAGTTCGCGCTTAGTTAACACAAATTCTCAGATAAACTAAAATCGATAACGGCCATAGTAATACGGCCGCTACTCGCGGATAACTGCTTAATCGTCAGCTAAATCAGAAAAATCACCTGCTTGTTCCGGCGTCACTAGGCTAAAGGTATTTGGACTAATCTGACGCTGTAAAATGATATCGACCATTGTGGTTTGATCAGCTTTTAAAAGTCTAGTCACTTGCTTGCTATCAGAATGATACTCAGCATTTTGGTAATAACACATCCCTTGTTCTGGCCTAGGCTCAATGCGTATGCCTATTTTCCCATTAGCCACTTTAGCGATTTTGGCAGCGTCAAAATAAAAGGTCATTACGTGGTTATTTTGATGATTTTTTTGCTTATCAAGCATAAAGCCGGGCTTAAATACGTTGGGAGAAAAACCTGTACCTGAAAGCAAAATGATATCGAAGTCTTCTACTGGCAAGCCAGTATCGTCAATCACGCGTACCACAAGCATACAACCACTCACCTTAGACCTAACCAATGAGCTTGCTTGGTGCATTTCATCTGCTAGTTGTTGATACTGCTTATGACTATTAACATTTAAACAATCAATGATTCGATGAACCACATGTTTTTTACTCGCATTACGAGTGGTAACTGAACCCATAATGCCTTTTTCACTGCCGCTATGGCTGGCATTTTTTATTAACTCAAAAGCAGTGTGCTGCTTAGGTTCTAAATATTTAGCAACTTGCAACTTGGTCACACAACTCGCATCGAAACTATTACAGGTTTGCGCCGTTTGCGCTAACACTATATGACTAAAATTAAGGTTAGCGGAGGCGGCTCGAACTACACCATCAGAGCCTTTTTCTGCAGTATAACTATTGAGGAAATCGTAAAACTTCGGGTCAATCGTAGTGCCGGTCAACACAAACGGAAGCGGTCCAATTAAACTAAAATCATTAAGCCAATGTAAATTCAATTGATATTGGCCATCACTACCAAGCTCCAACCAGTCGAGTATTCTCCGTCCGGGTTCAATGCCTGAAAAAAAGCTTTTAATCCGCCCTACCCTCGATTTACCTAATTGGGCTAATGCAGAGCCATGATTTGCTGGAGCGAGCATGATCAAGTGAGTAAGAGGGCAATGAGCTAACTGCTCGCCAACATAAAACATTTGCAACCATTGACGTAAAACCGGTGCGCCAGTGGAATGAGTGATCACCGCAAATGGCTTATCACCAAGCAAATCAATACGCGCATTATCAAATGCTTTAGCGAGATCGGTTAGGCGAACTTCATCATCAAAACTGATATAACGTCCAAGATAAATATGCCGAATAGTAAGCTCAGTAGAGCCTTGCATTCGCTTTTCTATTGCCTGGGGTAATTGAGCATAAGTGTCAGTATCAGTAACACTCCATCCATGAATAAACACTAAATCCATTATGACCTCGATAAAATCCAACTTGCCTTTAGGTGACAAAACGCTTCGACTTATTTATATAGTCAAAATTAGCTAATTAATAATTTTCAATAGGTTACCAAATGCTATTCGGTATCTATATAGCAAAATAGTCAACTTCAGCGATCGTTAATACCATTCAGTTATTATTCAGCAAGCCTGCCCTATGATGTGCCCAACAAAACGCGACACCGACTTAATTTATCCTACACTGGAGCACAACATGAAAACTAAATCACTTATCTTAGCGTCTGTAATGGCAACGGCAATCTCGGCACCAACTATGGCGGCAGACTGGTTTGTTGGTGGCGGTGTTGGCGCCCAGCAGAACACTTATAAAGGTTCTTACGACCCAGCACTACAAAACCCAATTGCTGGAGGTCCTCAAACCGAGCACTTTAAAGAGACTGAAAATAACGTTATCTATGAAGTCAGAGCGGGTGTTTATCTAAATGATGCTAACCGTGTTTATGGTACTTACTCATATAACTCTGATGACTTAAGCCGTCAGCAAAGCTTCTTAATGTCTTATGACTACTTAGTCGGCCTAGGCGATAGCAATAAGCTTAATTGGTTTATTGGTGCGACAGCAGGTATGAATCATATCAGCCCAGATACTAGCGTCCTAGACTCAAAAAATCGCTTCGTTTGGGGTGGTCAAACGGGTCTAATGTATAAGATTAACGACAAGGTAAGCACCGAAATTGGTTACCGTTACCTGAAGCAAGATTATGATGTAAGTGGTCCAGTACCAACGCCATACAATGGTATTGCAGCGGGGTCTGAAACAGCCTCATTGAACGATAGCCAACAACTTTACCTATCGGTTGATTACCGCTTCTAAAACGCCGTAAATAGAAAAGCCCGCCACAGACTTAAGTTAGTGGCGGGCTTTCGCTATATAAGCCTATAAATTAATAACAAGTGACTCTGTTTGCAGACTAAATAGAATTCTCGACTAATGCATCTGCGTGGCTCCACCTATTAAAAGCGGCCAACATCAGTATTGCTGCCGCAGCCACAGCCAGCCACGCCCAACTCATCGACACTCCAAGGTTTAGTAACTGAAAACCAATCAAAGCACTCAAAGCCGCAATAATTGCAAACGGCAGTTGGGTAATGACATGGTCATGGGGCTGACAACCAGAACTTGTTGCACTAATAACACTGGTATCAGATATCGGTGAGCAATGGTCACCAAATACAGAGCCAGCCATTACCGCGCTTAAACAAGGTAATAATAAAGATGGATCCACCGCTAACGCAACTTCGGCGCCAATAGGGATCATAATAGCGAACGTCCCCCAACTTGAGCCGGTAGTAAATGCCATTATCGCGCAAAGTAAAAATGTTCCTGCCACCAACACTTCTTGTGACAAGAAAGCCTCTGCCCAATTTGCCAGCAGCTTAGCTACGCCCAGATCGGCAATGACAGCGCCTATCATCCAAGTAAAAAGTAGAATAAAAATCGCAAAGCTAATAGCACGTATACCTGATATTAAATCACCAATGAGTAACCTTAACGTGCGCCCATCTAACTTCAACATAACGACAGCCAACAATGTCGCCAACAAACAGGCATTTCGCATGGCGCTGCCAATATCGGCTGCAGTGATCCAATCAGTAATGCTGTCACCCTGAGCATTGCTAGCACCTGAATATAAGGTCAAACCGATTGATGCGAGTAATAACGTCGCCATAGGTAAACCTAACAACCAAGGGCTGCCTGCATCAACTTCATCATTGGTTTGTATAGCAGCAGTATCCGAGTCAGAGTTAAAACCAATACCGAACCACGCTATCAGTAAAGACAGCAAAATAACGGTAATAGCGTAAAAGTTAGTTTTAGCGATTTCAATAAATGACTCGAGCGGAGTTAATGGCAGTAACGTGATACCCGCCAGAATGGCCATGACATAGGGGCCCCAACTTGAAAAAGGCAACAAGGCACATAAAGGAGAAGCATTTGAGTCCACCAGGTAAGCAATCTGTTCTCGAGACATATTGTATCTTTGGCTCAAAGGCTGACAAACATGCCCAACCGCCAAGCAACTAAAGATTCCATCGATAAAAACGACCCAGCCTAATAACACCACACCGATCCGCGCTTGGCGACCACTCTTTATTCGATGATACAGCCAATCAGCAAAACGCTTAACAGCTCCGCCGCGAGCAAGTAACTGCGTCATCATGCCAAGTAGGATCATCGCCGCTAAAACATTTAAGTGCCACGCTTGCCAATGACCATCGCTATAGAGCTGTAACCAAGCTTTATCTGCCATATAGCTTAACGTTTTCGACAAGCTAAAATCCGTGATAATCAGCGCACCAGAGACAATTCCCGCACCTAAAGCAACTAAGGTTTTACGTAAAATGAGCGCTAAACTTAAGGTTAGCAACAGGGGAATAAGAATCAGCAAACTATTGCTCATAGCCAAGATCCAATAGGAAATAAATAGAAGAATACTAACGACTTAGTAACAAGTACAAAAAAAATCATTTTCCAACGAATTTATCGCGTCTTTTTTGCTCATTTAGCATAATTAGCTATTCAGCAATAGCCCGTCACTGCTAGAATCGGAGCTATCATCTCGCTATTAAAGGGACTCCCCATGAGCCTAGAACTATTATCAAAATTGGAAACTAAAATCCAAGCTGCGTTAGAAACTATTGAGCTACTAAAAATGGAGCTTGAAGAAGAGAAGCAGACAAATACAGGTCTGTCAGAGCAGAACCAACAGCTACAGCAGGAACTTAACTCTTGGAATGAGAAAGTGACTGGTTTAGTTGGTCTACTCAACGACGAAGTTAACTAAATTCCTAACGTTATGCAGTTTGCATCTCGTTACTTTGAGACTCAATCAACTCATTGAGCTCTAAAATAGCCTGCTTAACTTTAGGCAGGCTTTTTCTTGGCAACAAGAACCTGCCTTTATCAAATTCTAGTCGCCCCAAATCTTTTACCCAGATTACCCCAGTAAGAAAAATGCGCGCGTGTTTTACAATTAGCTTAGGTGCATAGACAGGAAAAACTCTCACAAGACCTCCCGACAACTTTGGTTTGTTGTTATTAATTTTTAAGTTGGACAGGTGTTTTACCACGAGAGTTTCATTTATTTGAGCATTTAATTGTAAATTTTTGAATCAGAATGTTAGAAAAAATAATTTATTCTTGGCAATCAGATGTATAACTCATTTTCAAAATAAATACTTATTTTTAATTGACGCTTGCCAGATTTTTGACGCTCTGTTACCGTTTAAATGTTACTCAGGGTAACATTGAGCTACTAGCTCGATAGCCGTGCTTCTTGCGATCAGGAAGTGCGGTTTTTTTATGCTGGGAGTTTAGTTAAGCCGCTTTTCTTATAAGCAAAGAAAATGGGTCGAAACAACAGTAAGTCGTTTTCTTTAATAAAGATGAACAAACACAACTACCACGGCTTGGCTACCTATGGTGATTAGCATCGCTCACAATTATAAGATGCCGGGCATAAATCCTTTCTTAGGCTGTCCCAGCGTTCAGGGATCAGTACTTCCATATACAAAAAAGGAGCCTATTGGCTCCTTTTTTAGCTATCGCGACAAATTACTTTTGTGTTGCTAAGTAATAAGCGATATCAAGCAATTCTTGGTATGACTTAATCGCACCCGTTTCGACACGGTACTTACCATTAACGACAAGCGCTGGAACACCCGCAATCTTTGCATTTTCAGTATCACGCTTCATCTTAGACATCTGTGCGTTCACCATAAATGACTTAGCCGCAGCATCAAATGCTTTAGGCTCAACACCATTAACGACGAAAACAGCTTTAATATCATCTAAGTTAGTGAAGTTTTGCTTCTTATCTTGGATTGCAGAGAAAAGTGCTTTTTCCATTTTCTCTTCAATTTTTAGCTGGTGGGCAATAGCAAAAGCGCGAGACATTTCAACACCCATTTGACGACCAATAAACTCGACATGGTTCTGCTTGAAAGTTACACCTTCAGGCAAAGTCGCTTTGATCTTTGGCACTTGCTCTTTAGCAAACGTGTAGCAATGTGGGCAATAAAAAGAGAAGAACTCAGCAATCTCCGGTTTAGCCGTACCTGGACCTTCATTAATAACTGTGTAGTGCACACCTTCTTCATACTGAGCTGCCATTGCAGCCATCGGTGCCATCAATAGTGCAAATGCAACTAATAAAGCTTTTTTCATCTCGATTCCCCTGGATGCTCTTTGCATCACCATAGTAATTTGGACATAACATAATGTGCTTTTGAGTCGACCTCAAGCGCAAAAGTTCATTTTTCTGTTACAAAATCCCTGTCTTAGCTGCTTTTAAAACTAATATTGCGGTGTCAAACTCAAGGGAGTTTCATCAAGCGCAGCCAACTGCTCTTTAAAAGCTAAAATTTGCTGTTCCCAATATTTATCTTCCGCAAACCAAGGGAAGTTCATTGGAAAAGCGGGATCTTCCCAACGGCGACTTAACCACGCATTATAATGCAGCATTCGCATCGCTCGCAGTGGCTCTATTAATTTAAGCTCTCTACTATCAAACTCACAAAACTCTTCATAACCTTCAAGCAAGACTTCTAATTGCAATAATTGTTGTGGTCTATCGCCAGCAAGCATCATCCAGATATCTTGTACCGCAGGGCCCATTTTAGCGTCATCAAGATCAACAAAACCTGGACCATCAGGAGTCCATAATATATTGCTAGGATGCAAATCACCATGAAGACGAATTGCACGATATTGCTCTGGCTGCCACAGTGCAGATGCTTTTTCTAAAATTTGCTCAACCACAGTGAAGTAAGGCAGTTCAAGGCTTGCTGGAATATGTCCTGATCCTTTAAGCCATGTTAATGACTCTTGGCCTAACAGCTTTGGGGACATTACATCACGATAAATGAAATCAGCCTGCTTCGAATATTGGTGGATACGACCGATAAAGCGACCAACTTGTTCTAACTGATCTAGGTTGTCGACTTCAAAGGCTCTACCACCAATAGAAGGGAACAGAGCAAACCTAAAGCCTTGATACTCATGTAGTGACTTACCATCAATAATCACTGGTGTTGCAATTGGAACTTCTTGATCTGCAAGAGCTGCAGAGAAGTCGTGTTCCTCCTGAATTTGCGCATCGCTCCAACGTTCAGGTCGGTAAAACTTAACCACATAACGTTGGCCTCGGTCACAACGAAACTGATAAACCCGGTTTTCATAACTGTTTAACGCCAACAAGCCGGTTTCAGGGTAAATCCCCAGGGTTTCTATCGCCGTTAAAATCAAATCTGGAGTCAACGCCTGATAATGGAACGCCGAGCTAGACTCTTGCTCTTGTGGCGCTTGAGGAGGGATTATATTCATATTAATTTGCTCAATTTCCCATGGCCTAGCTTAAGCTTCGGTCACAAAATTCTATAATAGCGCTCAGGCTAAACTTGATAAGGCCGTATTAACTCTGCCAAATAGACCAACACTTCAAACTCATCTTCTCTGTCAGTTGATAACCAACAGATATCGCCGTAAAACTCATAATTCAGCTGTAGATGTGTCCCTTCAAACTCGAGTAACCACTGGTGACGGTCTGCTCCCCACTGCTTTTCTAAGACTCGGCAATCCAAGGCTTTAGCAAATGGTTCCGCAAACAACTCAAACTGTTCAAAATCAATATCAGCCTGCACTGCTAAACTTAATGTTTCGCGGTCTAATTTAATCGAGATTAATTGCATTAGTTTACTCTTATTATTGTATTTGTATCGATAAACATTCGCTTGGCGCCTAACTGCTACAAGACATTATCAAACCTTGGCCCCAATCCGGCGGACGTTTAGCTAAATGTTCGAATTCTGCTTGCTCATCAAAAGGGGTTTGTAGCACCTTTTGCAACTGATGTAGTGGGGTTAAATTACCTTCTTCAACAGCAATTATTGCCTCTTGAGCTAAATAATTTCGCAAAACATATTTAGGGTTAACTTGATTGCGAGCAACCTGCCATTGATGAACCTCATCAACTTTACCTAGCCGCATTTGGTATGCCTGATACCAAGTATCGAAACCGTTCAGATCAACAAAGTCATCTCGCAAAGCAGACGAACAGGCATTAGGGTCTAATAAACCGAATCGACGCCAAGTATTAGTATGATCTAAATGGTTTTTCTCCATCAAAGTCGTAAAGCCCCCGATTAACTCTAAATCACTTTGGTCTTGTTCTACACATTGGTAAGTGGTTGTTAGCCCTAATTTAGGGCGCATTAGCACAAGGTATTGCTGCACCAGTTCAACTTGGTAAAGGTTCAATGCAGCCACAAGATCATCAGATGGAATTATCGGTGTTAACGCCTGAGCTAAGCGTTGTAAATTCCATAGACCAATGCCCGGCTGCTGGCCAAATGCATAACGCCCCTCAGGGTCTGAATGATTGCAAATAAAGTCTTCTTTGAAGGTATCGAGAAAAGCAAAAGGACCAAAATCGAAGGTATCGCCGAGTATCGACATATTGTCAGTGTTCATCACACCATGCGCAAAACCGATTGTTTGCCAATGAGCAATCATCTTGGCGGTATCTGCTACTACACGGGCAAACCATGCTTTATATCCTAATGCATCACAGCTTAAATCTGGGTAGTGTTGCTTAATGGTGAAGTTCAGCAACTGTTTTAGCTTATCGGGTGCACCACGTTCACTGTGGCAAAAGAATTCAAAGTGACCAAATCGAATGTGACTCCTAGCCAGGCGCACTGTGATTGCAGCGGCCTCTTGCGTTTCTCGCCATACTGGTAAGTCAGAGCCAATAACGGCTAACGCTCGCGTAGTCGGGACATGCAAATGATGTAAAGCCTCAGAAATCAAAAACTCTCTTACAGCAGAACGCATAACTGCACGACCATCACCATGACGAGAATACGGTGTTGGCCCGCCGCCTTTTAGTGCCACATCCCAAGCGCCTTGTGGACCTAATGCTTCTCCAAGAATAATAGAGCGGCCGTCGCCTAATTGAGATGAGTAACTACCAAATTGATGACCACTATAAACCTGCGCGTAATAGCTTGCCCCATCAATAGCGGCGTTTCCTGACAGCCCTTGTAACAATGACTCTGTCGGCGCATTAATAGCAAGCAAATCGGCTGCATCTTGGCTCCATGCGAGCCAATGTGGGTTACTGATCCCAAGTGGGAAAACCTGCGAATAAAACTCTGGTAGCTGCTCAAAGAAGTCCTGTTTTAACTGCATGTTACTCCAATCCTGCTAAAGTGGGCCCAGTAGTTCGTCGCGTCAAGTTTACCCTTTACACCTATAATAGAGCTTCAACACTACGCTAATGAGTATTAGACAGCTATGTTGCAATAGATAATCTCGATATTCAACGCCTGTACGTAATCTGTCAAAGTAACCATAGCGTACAAAGCCTGAGGTTAACCCCGTTCAACTCATTCCTGATTGTAACAACCCCAATCCTTGACGCCGATATAAGCCAAAATCAGGATAAAGTGCTGACCCTTCACTATGACTCTTGCGGCGTAATAACGCTTTTACAGCTAAGAGACTTATCAGACGCTTCACACTGATAACCACACACATAAGTCCCATTATCATTACCACTTAAGCGCTTCAATCCTTTACCTTTAGCATGACATTGCTCAATCGACTCGTAGTAACCATTAATAAATTCACCTGATTCTGCTACGCTCGGCTTAGCTTCTTTGTCAGGGTAATAAAGCAATGTCCACTCTGGCGATTGGATACAAGCTGTTAAGCTCACCCCTGCGGCAACAACTAAACATAATGATTTAAGGTTCATGAAATACATCCTAATAAAACGTTAAAATAATAAGAAATGAAAAAGGCGAAATCCGTCTGGATTTCGCCTTTTGCTAACCATTAAGCTAATTCTACACAGCTTGGTTATGGATTGATTATTTTTCGCAGATTAACCCGCTTTATTCGCCTTTGCTTTGGCTTTTTCGATACGAACAATTCGTCCTGAAAAATCAGTAACTGTACCGTCCGTAAGACCATATTCAATTGCTGTTTTACAGATAGAAATAGCGCTATCAAATTCACCTTTATCATTAAGCAAGGTTGATAAATGCATCATGCCAGCGCCCTTAACATCAGTATCAGGATTCTCTGCTTTAACACCTTTTATAAAGGCAGCAAACACTTCAAGGTAACGCTGTGATAACCCTGCACCGTACTCTACATATTCAGCGGTTTTGCGTTGCTTATAACATTCTGCAACGGCAGCTGAGAGCGCAAGATGTTGAGTCGCGGAGTCATTAGCCGATTCGAAATCAGCTAATGCTTTAACCAACTTAGGGTTAGCCCAATCTAAATCACCCGACTCTGCGGTTTTCTCAACCGCCTCAGACTTAACAGCTTCTTCAGCTTTAACCGCTGGCACTACAACGGGGGGAGCTTCAACAATCACTTCTTCAGTATTGCCAGGCTCTGGCTCAGCAACAATATTGAGCTTCTCGGTAGGCACTTCTGGTTCAACTTCAACAGTAATTTTAGGTTCAGCCTTATCTTCAACAGTTGGCTCTACTACCACTTTTGGCTCTGGCTCTGGCTCTGGCTCTGGCTCTGCAGCTTGTTGAATTTCAGTTTCTGTAGCCTCTTTCGGCTCAAAACTCACGCCATCAACCGTTGGCGTAGAGGTAGGTTCAGACTGTTCAGGAGTGATATCTTTCATCTCTGACTCTGCCGCACTTTCCGTCGGCTTTGCTTGCTCTGCTGCCTGCTCTTTTTCGGCTTGTGCCGTTTTTTGAGTACGCATATAGAGATAAACACCTATTACAATCAGTAATATAATGGCAATTTCTTTCATTATCTTCCACCTGAGTTGGCCATAAAACACATCCCTTAAGCACTTTTTAGCTTTGGAGTGTGCAAAAATCAAACATTATTAATAATGCATTGTCTCGTCTAATATCAAGTATTTATATCTCTTTTTTAATCGGGTATCAAAAATATTCGTTTTTTGAATGTTACAAAGCATAAATAGCAGCCAAATTTAGCTGTTTTGACCAGTTAATTTTTCAAGAGGAGCAGGCTTGGCTAAGTAATATCCCTGAACAAGATCAACACCACAATGTTCAACAAATTCATATTCCTGCGCTGTTTCTACCCCTTCAGCGACAATTCTACAATTTGCGATGCAACCTAAAGTTGCAACCAATTTATAAACCTCTCTGCCCTTTTTCGACGTAGCATCTAATAATAACGACCTATCTATTTTGACCTTGTTAAATGGGTACTTTAGCAAATGCGGGAATGACGCATAACCGGAACCAAAATCATCCATAGAGATCGCAATATTTTTTGCCTGCAACTCTGTCATCACTCGAGTCAGGAACACCTTGTCACTCAACATAGCTTCTTCGGTAATTTCTATCTCTACTTTTGACGGACTAACTCCATAATGTGCTAATCGTGCTAGTAAATGACTTACAAAATCAGCTTGCTCTATGGACGCAACAGAGACATTTATTGCTACACGTCCACCTTCAGGCAAGTGCATTTTTTGCATATCAGTTAACACCAACTCTATGACTAACCTATCTAGTAGCGGCATCGATTTTAGTAATTGAAAGTCCGCAATAAATGTCGGTTGGCGAAGCTCGCCGCTATCATCAATATAACGAATTAAAGCCTCGTAATTATATTGGCTATGATCCTGCACCGATTGAATTTTCTGATAAAACATCACCAACTGTCCCTGCCTTAAGATTTGAGCAAGGCGTTTCTGTGCTGAAGATTGGCTAATATTATTGTTTGCAGAGTCTCTAACACTGCGTAACACGTTATTAAATATCGAACCTTCAGCTGCCGCAAAGCGAGTTGCAGGGTCAAGCGTAATTAAATGCCTACCAACATAAGCCAAATAGAAAGGTCGATAGATAAAAATACCAACGATAATGACCGCTATCTGTAATATCGCGCCGTCAATCTGCTCCCCCATGGCAAAGTAGCCACTAAAAATAGGCGGGGTTAACCAATTAACAATGCTGACTATAGGTGAAACAACGCCTAAAGCGATGCAGGAATACACAATCACAAAACTGACTAACGGAACAACAATAAACGGCACTATGAGTATAGGGTTGAAGAGGATCGGTAATCCAAATAGCAGTACTTCATTAATATTAAATAGCACCATAGGTATCGCGACGACAGCGAGCATTTTATGATTATATTTTTTGCTAAAAAGTAACACACACAATAATAAGCTAATGCAATTACCCGAACCGCCCATAGATAAAAACGCGTCATAAAAACCTTGGCTAATCACATTTATCGTGGCTTCACCTGCTTTCCAAGCTTCAATATTGGTTAGTGTATCAGCATAGATTTGCTGCTTAACGGCAAACAGCATGTTATGCCCATTAATTCCTACAGCCCCTAGCATGCCAAGAAGTGTTTGATATAACAAACCACCGCTAAACGTAAGTGGATTGAATCCAAATGATGAAACTTCCTCTCTAATATAATCCCCAATATGAATAATCCACTGAGAAAGCAACAAGGCAATAATTAGGAAACAGAAAATATGACCAATATATTTTATTAGCCTAGACGCAAAATCAAACGAATTAGGATCGAGTAAACGAATAGGAAAATACAGATAATATAAATAGGTCACAATGGCGCTTAATAGTGCAAGTAGCGGGTTATTAGGCAAGGTGTAGTTTGTTGATAAATCGAAACTTCCCAGCGAAAGGATATAGAAAAGTACTAAGCCATAAATAATAAAAATGGCGCTAGATGCGTTCGTTTTCTGTGATAAATAGTAGCAGGCAACGATACAAAAAGTCGTTGGATAGAGATTAATAAGAATGTTCGAAACATAGAACATTAACTCAGAAACATAATTAATCTCTATAAGGCTAAAAGCATGACCTAACAACATAGTTAACGAGTTAGCTAATGTAATTGGCAGCAGTAGTAATGCAATTGCAGCAAGATCAGATAAGTAGAGTTTAGAGCCTTGACTCAAGTTTGACACTCTAGCTGAGATATTGCGTAAAATCATGCGTAACAACCTTGAGCTAAACCCCAGAAAAAACATGCAGTAAGAGCGTTAACATTAAAAGTACAGCCACGCTCATCATGACCTTTTATCGCGATTAAATATATATTTTCCATAGCAAAATCTTAGAAGCGAAGCGCTACACCCAATTTGTATCTCGCTTCACCCTTAGCACTAAAGACTGGATAGTTATTTTTAAACTCAGGCTTAACATCCGCAGATTGTGATGCTACACCAAGTTGAATACTATCTTCTGCAAATAAGTTAACGACCTCGAATGTCACGGCGAGATAATCAGTAACATGGTATGCGCTGCTCAAATCGACCGTTGCATAGTCTTGATGCTCTCGATTACCGTAGTAGCCTGGCAGCTCTCTAATCATATATTCACTGCGCCAGTTATAGGCAAGCCGAGCAAAAAATGCATCTGTCTCATAGTAACTTACTAAGTTTACTGTATGTTTTGAAGAGTCAGAAAACACACCTATCTGATCAGGGTAATAGTGTGCTGGCGCGCTAGAATCGGAAAAAGTATAATTAACCGCATAACCTAAACCTGTTTCAAAGTTGCTTTGCAGCTGTAATTCAACGCCTTGAATGTAGCCACCGGAGCCATTTTTCTTGGTCGATACAGTCCAATTATCTTCGCCAGTATCAGGATCGACAATACCTATACTTTGATCTAGCAATTGTTCAGAGGTCACAAATGAACTGATATGTTTAACAAAGTAGGTCGCTGCGGCTAAACTTTCAGAATTAAAATACCATTCGAGGCCAATTTCGGCTTGCGTGGCTTTAAAAGGCTTTAACCCAATGTTGCCTTTATCAACAACTTCATTGCAGGGTAATCCGTCAGCAAAACCAGAAAGCGCAGAAGAAGCAAACATATCGTCATAATTAGGTCGGGAAATAACTTTGGCAGCTGCTGCACGGAGTAACAAATTGTCTCGCATGTTATAGGCAAGATTGATACTAGGTAACAGCTCACTATAACTAGATGCTAACCGACTCAATTCGTCGCTATAGGTGCCTTCGGCATTTAGCTGATAAAAATCTGAAGCCACGCTAGTAGCAACATAACGCAAACCAATATTGCCGCGAAGGCCTGCAGACTCAAAATTAGCCATTAGATATACCGCTAGATTGTCTTCGCTAATGGTACCGTAGCCGGACTTATATACTTGCCCATCTCGGTCAAAATAGCTTATCGCGGCTTTAGCATCATTAAGCATCGCATCAAAAATAGGCTTGGGCAGAGTAAAGCCCCCACCTGATGACACCGTGCCTGAGTAATAAGCCGATGCATTTTTGGCAAGCACATTAGGATTAAAAACGCCGTCAAATGACTCCTGCTTTACATCATGATCAGCCCAGCTAATCCCCATTTTAACAGCACTAATAAAATCTAACTCCACTGGTACAGTAAGATCGAGTTTAATATAGCTTTCTTGGTCAGAGTTTGGCTGTTTGCGAAGCGACCAACTCTCTGGTGCTAGTGGACCATTAAAGTCACTTGCTACAAAAGTTTTATCGGCGATATCGATATGTATTACATCACCAGTTGCATCATAGGTCCCGGCAAAATCATTGGCTTGCCCCAACCAAAATCCATAGTTAGCCGTCGTATTGGTTCCACCGTCAGATTGCGTATTACCCACTAATCCCTCTAGAGTGTAATTATCGGTTTCATAGGTAAAATCTAAATCATAGGTGTTTGAATCCATGCTGGCTTCACGCACCCACGTTTGTGCCCAGCCAGGATTAGCATCATCCGCACCACGGCGATAAAAAATGCAAGTTCCAGCTTCATTTCTTTGTTCGCAAGCTGCTTCTTTATCATCTGGAAACATAAGAAATAGTGAAGTGTTAGCATTATTAGCCTGCATATTAAGGCGCATAACATTTAAGCCCAATATTAAGTTGTCCGTAGCTTGATATTGTAAAGCCACATTAATGGCTGTGCGCTCGCGCTGCTGCTCAAAAGTCGTCGGCACAATATCACCCCAACCTATTTGAGACTCAATACCATTACGCTGATAACGCGTTTTCGCATTAGCTACCGCAAGCAAAACACCTAAGCTTTCTTCATTGTTTTTCCAGCTGTATAAACCAGAAAATTCAGGGTCAACTTTTTCTGATACACTGCCATAATCTTGTTTAGTACTAAAGAAGAGTGAATTGGCATCTAAATCCAACGGTTTTCGAGTATTAATGATAACAGTTCCACCAACACCACCCTCAGCGATATCCGCTTGGGAAGATTTATAAACCTCAATATCTCCCACTACTTCAGGCGGTAATAAAGAATAATTAAAACTACGATCTGTTGTTTGCTGATCAAACCATCCTGTTGATGCTACGGAGTGACCATTTAATAGGGTGCTCGTTAGTTGATTCGATGCACCTCTAATAGATACCTGCTGCCCTTGTCCAAATTGGCGGTTAACTGCAATGCCTGGCATTCTGGCTAATGACTCTGCTACATCTGCGTCGGGAAACTTACCGATATCCTCGGCAGTCACTATATCAATGACCGAATCAGCAAACCTTTTGCTGTTAATGGAGGCCTTCATTGAAGCTTGGATCCCATGTACCTCGATTATTTCAATTGAATCTTCAGTAATAAGCTCACTTGCCTTAGCTTGTGGCATTACAGCCAACAGAAAAACAACCAATGACTTAAATATTTGAGTCGGCTGTAAACAAGGTTTAAGGATCGGACGATCTATCCCTATTAATCGCAATAAGGAATATCTCAAAGTATCAATTGTCATGTTAAAAGTGGTGCCATATATCAATGGCATCGCAACATTCAGCGCCGTGCCAATATTAGGAATAGCTAGTGCATCCCTGATAAAAAAGAGTGATTTTGATTCTTGTAGACTTACAAGCTACTTTAGGAAGGGCTATGGAAGTTAACTTCAATCTTGCTTTAAATATTAGCAAGCTAAGTAACTTAAACAGATATAGAAAACCTCAATGTAGAACTACCCTATACATGTTCGGTAACAGCACTATATTTGTCGCTATCCATTTGCGTATGTTGCTAATATTTAGTCTAAAAATTTTTGACATAAAAATGTCGCGGCGGATTTTAAGCCAGTGTGAATCACTCTGACAAGCGTAATTTATCCTTACATAAAAATAATCCCAGATTAATCGCTATTGTTATCAATGATTGAGTGATTAAAACTGCTTTTACGCCAAATAAAAACCTAATGTTTATTACAGGGTACAGATTTTAGCTCTGCCATGAACTACAGATGTTAGTAACCAAAACCAATATTTTGTGCACATCTTCAAAGTTTCATCGTTATATTTTGTCAGCTAATGCTAAGCCTCTTATCATAATAAATAACCCAGTAGCTTACTAAGGTATCCCATGGCATTAGAACAACTTCTCAGTGGTAAACTTCTTCGAGAGTTTGAAACCATTTCAGCTATGGTTAAAATTTACTGTAAAGCGCATCATACCGATGCAGAACAACATCCTTGCGAAGAATGCGCTAGCTTTATTGAGTATGCTCATGTTCGTTTAGATCGTTGCCCTTATGGCCAAGATAAGCCCACATGTAATAAATGCCCAGTGCACTGCTACAAACCCCATATGAAAGCCAAAGCTCGTGAAATAATGATTTTTGCAGGCCCAAGAATGCTACTTCCTCACCCGATTATGGCAATTAGACATTTAATGTCTGAGCGCAAAAACGCTCCTGCTAAACCACCTAAAGCAAACTCAAACCGCCACCAGCGACTAAGTTTAAACGATAAAGATTAGGCTGTATCGCTACTATAAAAGAGACTCATTTTAGAATTTCAACAGGCATCTACCTTAGTATTTGCCACCAGCTTGCCGTATGCAAAATTCACTACTAGACTTTTGAAAAGTAAAAGGACTTATTCAAAATCGAGACAAGTTTAGCTCGACGAGTACGAGGCAGCACGGAGGCTGAAGTTTGAGCAAAGAAATCCTATTGGTCGAAGATAACAGAGTCATGCAACTGCTCATGACTAAAATGCTGTCTTCACGAGGCTATCAAGTTATTACCGCTATCAATGGTAATCACGCGCTTAAGCAACTAGAAAAATCGCCCTCTATTCAATTGGTTCTCAGTGATTGGATGATGCCGGAACTTAACGGTATCGAACTGTGCTTTCGTCTCAAATCTCCAGATTATGGCCGCTATATTTTCTTTATCTTACTGTCTGGCCGTGACGATGATGATTCAATTGTTGAAGGCATTAATGCTGGTGCCGATGATTTTATTGCAAAAGAAACCAATATTAACGAGCTAGATGCTCGCCTAAAAGCTGGCTTTAGAACCTTAGAACTACATAACCAATTAGTCGCTAAAAATATTGAGCTCGACCGCGCTTACGCCACCATTCATCAAGATTTAGATTCCGCTAACGCTCTTATACGTCGAATGCTACCTAAGCAAACCAGTTTTCCAGGCGTTGAACTGCATTACACTCACATACCCAGTGCACAAATTGGCGGTGATATGCTCGGCTGCATGCAGCTCGATGAGGAGCATGTTGCAGTCTATCTCTTTGACGTTGCAGGCCACGGTGTTGCCTCAGCATTAATGTCATTTGCTATTCAGCAAAGCTTAAGTGCCAACACTGGCACGCATTCAAACGTCAAACGAAAAAAAGACACCGACCCATTTTATATGCTTAGAGATCCCAGCGAAGTTCTCGCTAGGTTAAACCAAAGCTACCTCAGCCAAGACAACAACAATCTATATTTCACTATGGTGTATGCCGTGCTTAATATCCGCAACGGTACATTAAGCTACGCCAGTGCAGGGCATCCCCCCATGATCTGGCTGCAGAAGCAACAACAATGTTCACACTTTATTGAGCAAGACAGCTTTGTAGCAGGCATGTTTGATTTTGCGAGCTATAAAACTGAACACGTGCAACTCCATCATGGCGATCGCATCTTTTTATATTCTGACGGCATCACTGAAGCAGAATCTGCTAACAATCAACAATATTCCGAACTGGGCTTAAAAGAACTAGTACAAAAACTAGCGCCACAGCCAATCAACGAGCAAACAGAAACTATTGTAAGCATTGTAAAGGGCTGGTGTGGCATAGAGCAATTTGATGATGACATCAGCTTGCTAACCTTTGAATGGAAAGGAAACTAAACGAGGAAATATCATGCAATTCGACATAATTGAAAAAGGCCAATATACGGTAATCCAAATTAATGAAGCACGGTTTGATGCCAAGCTAGCTCCCTCTTTTAGAGAAGAGTTAGAAAATATTAAAGGCAATATTCGTGACCATCTAGTACTGGATTTAAGCCATGTGCGTTTTATGGATAGCAGTGGACTTGGCGCAGTAATGGGCGCTTATAAGATGTTGCGTAATACAAAAATCAGCATAGTGAATCCACAAAAATCAATTCTAGACCTGCTCAAACTCACTCGTATGGACAAACTAATTTTAAGCCATCCAACGATTGAATCAGCATTAGCAGCAACGGCATAAAGAGGTAAATGTAATGAAAGGGATGATACTCGCCGCAGGGAAAGGCACTCGAATAAAACCAATCTCTTATGCTATTCCTAAACCCATGGTGCCTATCTTGGGTAAACCCGTTATGGAATCGATGATCCAGCTCTTTGCCAAACACGGCATAGATAAAATAGTGGTTAATACCAGCCATTTAGCTGAGATCATTGAAAATTACTTTGGCGACGGTCACCACTTTAATGTTCAATTGTCATACTCCTATGAAGCCAAAGAAATAAACGGTGAGTTTATTAGCCAGGCATTAGGCAGTGCTGGTGGTATGCGCAAAATCCAAGATTTCTCAGGGTTCTTTGACGAGACCTTTGTGGTTGTTTGTGGTGATGCTTGGATCGATCTCGATCTAAAAGAAGCCATTGAACACCATAAAAAGCATGGTGGACTTGCAACAATTATTACCCGTGAAGTCGAAACTTCTGAAGTCAGTAAATATGGCGTTATTGTCACCGATAAATATTGTCAGGTCACAAGCTTCCAAGAAAAACCTGCCGAAGAAGAAGCACTTTCAAATAAAATTAACACTGGTATTTATATCTTTGAGCCTGCCATCTTTGACTTTATCCCAAAAGATGTTGAATTTGATATTGGTAGTGACCTTTTCCCATTACTCGTTGAGAGACAAGCTAATTTCTATGCCGTCAATATGGACTTTCAATGGCTTGATGTTGGCAAGGTTAAAGATGTATGGGAGGTCACCAGCGATATTTTAAACGGCAAAGTTAAGGGCTACCCTATTCCAGGGACTCAAGTGTCTCCCGGTGTATGGGTCGGCATAAATTCTCGAGTCGATATCTCGAAATGCAAGATCACTCCTCCTGTCATTATCTGTAGTGGCTGTGAAATTCAAGATGGTGCCACCATCATTGGCCCTGCAGTTATTGGCGCAAATTGTAAAGTCGAAAGCAAAAGTCTAGTTAGTAATACGCTTATCTGTGATTACATCCACTTAGCAGATGATGCTTATATCGTTAATAAAACCATGTTTGGCGATTACCTGCTAGGCCATGATGGCTATACACAAGTTTTGGCTGATTGCCAATACGTACATATTTTAAAAAACCGCAATGTCTCTCGGCCGTTACTTGGTAAATCCAGTGTTGGTTCCTTTTATAAAGATGATCTTTCGCTACCAACAGCCCCTACGCCACTACATCAAGTCAAATAAGGGGCGACGAGTGAATACAAGGACGTTTCACAAACAATACTCAAGCAGCCTAGACGCTTCTCGTCTTGTGGCTGCTGATATTGTGCCATTTTGGCAACAACTCGGTGTTGCAGTCACCACAATAGATCAAATGGAGCTGTGCTTAGTGGAGTTAGTCAACAATGTGTTTGAGCACGCTTATGCTAATAACGAAGGTTCACTTTTTGATATTAGCTCTTACCTAAATGCAACCAAGCAGCTCACTATTGAAATCTCTGATTATGGCAACACTATGACACCACAAACCCTGACGGATTTAGCCAATGCTGACTTTATTGAACCTGTGGCCGACGACCCATCTACATGGCTACAAAGCAGCAGAGGGTTAAAGATTGTTAAACAGCTAGCAGACACATTTGAGTACACCACAACGGCAAACAAAAACACATTCAGACTATTAAAAGAAGCTAGCGTAGCCAATGGTAAAGCTTAACCCATAGAGCACAGCTACAAACACTATTGATAAGTCATATGGTAAGAAAGATAGGGAGAAGGCTAAATGGATTTTTACTTCAATGAGTTTGAAAAGCGCAAGCCGCCCGAACCAACTCCCTATAGTTTACCGAGAGAGTTACTTTATCAATACCTGGCGACCTGTAATATCTGCCTAGGCATTTGGTATCTCGTTTGGCGCTGGGGATTTGCATTAAACTACGATGCCATGTGGTTTTCGCTGCCACTAGCATTCGCTGAATCTTGTGCCTTCATTGGCACAATACTCTTTACGTTTAATCTTTGGAAAACTAAAGATGAACCGCGACAAAGTCCCCCAAAATCTATCAATCAATGTATCAATGAGCCAATGGAAGATAGGCCGTTAAGCGTTGATATTCTGTTTCCAACTTACGATGAAGAACCTGAACTGGTCGCTCTGAGTATTAAAGATGCTCTTAAGGTACGCTACCCACACGACATCGAGATTAGAATTTTTATTTTAGATGATGGCAAACGCCCTGAAATGGCCGAGCTAGCCCAAAAGATGCAGGTTGAATATATCACCAGAGACAATAATGTAGGTTACAAAGCCGGTAATCTGCGTAATGCCTTAGAGCAAACTTATGGCGATTTTATTGTTATTTGTGATGCAGATACCCGCCCATTCCCGTCTTTATTAGAAAACACTTTGGGCTACTTTAAAGATGCCGATGTGGCTTGGGTACAAACACCGCAATGGTTCTTTGATTTACCAGCAGGAGAGCGCTTACCACTATGGCTAAAAAGTCGTTTAGGTACTCCGTTTGGCTGGCTAGGTAGTGCCATTGAAAAAATTTATGGTCCGGTCACCTTAGGTAAAGATCCATTCGCTAACGACCCACAGATGTTTTACGACATCATTCAGAGAAGACGCAATTGGGCTAACGCTTCATTTTGCTGTGGTGCTGGTTCAATCCACCGCCGGGAAGCCGTTATGGAAGCAGCTTTACGTAGCTATAGTCACCAGATAAGCCAGGAACATGATGCGGTAGAAAAACAGATACGCAAACTGACTAAAGAGAAGCAAGTCGATAGCAGCATCTCGAATAATCTACGTCAGGAGATCATCTTTGATACTGAATTCACCCCTTATAAATTCCACGTATCAGAAGATATTTATACATCACTCATTCTTCATGGCGATACCGAGCGTCAATGGCGTTCAATTCAACACCCGAAAATAGAAAGTAAAATGTTGTCCCCTCAAGATCTGCAAAGCTGGACGGTACAGAGATTCAAGTATTCTGGTGGCTCTATCGATATCTTTATGAACGATAACCCCTTGTTTAAAAAAGGCATGAGTCTCAAGCAAAAGTTTATGTATGGGGCGAGCTTCTGGTCTAATTTATCAGCCATCTGGAATATCATTTTCCTAGCCTGTCCCATCGTTTATTTCCTAACAAGTATTGCACCTGTTAGTGCTTATGACACGACTTTCTACATGCATTTTTTACCCTTTGTGATTACCGCAGAGCTAGCCATGATGGTTGGTACTTGGGGAGTTGCTGGTTACCAAGGAAAGACCAATTTCTTATCATTTTTCCCAGTGAATTTAAAAGCCCTTTGGACTGTTTTACGTGGCAAGAAAATTAGTTTTCCAACAACACCTAAGAGCAGACAACAAGGCCGCTTTTTACACTTAGTCATCCCACAAATTGCTGTATTAGCATTGAGCGCAGTCAGTATGGGGTTTGCCTGGTATGCCTACAGCACACAAGCCTTTGGCAATTACTCACTAGGCGGGCTTATTTTAAATAGCTTTTGGGCCATCAATAACATGATGGCTATGTGGGGGATGATCGCTGCAGCCTGTTGGTCACCACCCACCACCAATGCCACCAGCCAAGTGAATGTAGAGGAGTTAAACTATGGAATCGACTAGCTCATGGGTTAAAGCACGCCATCATATTGTCTTTTTAGCAGGCCTATTCACCGCGCTAGTTATTGCATTTAGCATTGAAACTCGAGAGTACAACCAGGTACTCGGCAATCTGTCCTTTACGCCAAGTGAACCCATTCCTTTTAGGCAAAGCAGAGTCTTAACGGACCAAGAGTATCAATGGGCCAACATTGCGTGGCAGTATTTCGAGAATAACTACCAAGACAACACAGGTTTGGTTAATTCAGTTGATGGTTACCCTTCAACGACGATGTGGGATACTGCATCATATTTAATGGCGCTGATATCTGCCCATAGGCTTAATATCATTAGCTTTGAAGAGTTCAGCCTGAAAACAGAAAAAGCACTCAACTCACTCGCGAGGTTGCCATTGGTCCGCGATGAGCTGCCTAATAAAGCCTACAACACTCAAACATTAGCCATGGTTGACTACGACAATACCCCTGTAGAGGGCGGTATTGGCTGGTCGGCGATTGATATTGGTCGCATTTTAGTACCAATGAATATTCTCATTTGGCAGTATCCGAGATTTAACCGTCAGGTAAACGCCGTACTCCAGCACTGGCAAATTGAAGCCATGACCCAAGATGGTTACCTCTATGGCGCCCGCCTTTCAACGGGCAATGCTTTAGAGCTAGTCCAAGAAGGCCGTATTGGATATGAGGAGTACGCCTCTAAAGCACTAAGTTTAATGGGGCGAGATGTTTTTAATGCCCTCAAATATGCCGATTATTTAAAACTGATCGAAATCAATGGTATCGATATCCCTACCGATAGCCGCGACCCAGCTAAATATCATGCTCACAACTACGTGGTTAGTGAGTCATATATCTTAGACAGCATCGAATTTGGCGGCGACAGTATCTCTAAGGTGTTTGCTTATAGGGTCTATAAAGCACAAGAACAACGCTTTAAGCAACAAGGTATATTAACCGCTGTGAGTGAGGATCATATCGACCAAGCGCCATATTTTGTTTACAACACGGTTTTTTCTGACGGTAAAAAATGGAATTCAATTACAGATACAGGTGCCGATGCTTCAGCTTTTAAAACGCTATCTACCAAAGCCGCATTCGGCTGGTATTCACTGTATGACACCCCCTATGCCACCAAGCTAATCAATGGTGTCGATCAACTTAATTCTGATTCTGAAGGTTGGTATTCCGGCCTGTATGAAAGTAATGGCGAAATAAATAAAACACTGACGGCCAATACCAACGGCATTGTCTTAGAGTCTCTTGCTTATATTCAAAGTGGCGCACTACTGAATATTGGTGCTGATATCCAACAATAAAGGGGACAATATGCGACTAGCACTACTCTTATGTATAGCGGCAACTGTAACTGCTTGCGGTAACAGTTATCAAGGGTTCTCCAATGATATTGTTAAACGCCACACCCATTGGAATACTCCCAAACCGCGCTCTGGTGAATTAACAGAAAAAGAGCTAGAAATGGCGACTATCGCTTGGAAATACTTTGAAAATAATTACCAAGAATCGACAGGATTAGTGAATGCGGTAAACAATTATCCCTCGGTGACTTGGTGGGATGCCTCATCCTATTTAGCCGGAATGGTCAGCGCTTTAGAATTTGGCATCATTAATAAAGAAGAGTTTGATCGACGTTTTACTCGCTTTATTACAACTCTGAATACCCTAGATTTATTTATGGGTGAGCTGCCCAACAAAGCTTATAACACCCAAAATGCAGCAAAAGTTGATTACGCCAACCAGCCTGGAGAAATTGGCTACTCGGCATTAGATTTGGGGCGACTACTTATCTGGTTGCACATCATTAAACACAGGTTTCCTCAGTATGCTAGCGCTATTGACTCAGCAGTACTACGCTGGAACTTCTGTAATGTCGTTGATAAAAACGGCACCATGTTTGGCGCATTACTTGAACCAGGTAAAGCCGTGCAATACCTGCAAGAAGGTCGCTTAGGTTATGAGGAATACGCAGCCAAGGGCTTTGAGCTGTGGGGCTTTAATACCGAGCAAGCCCTTATGCCTGAACCCTACGCAACTATCAATATGTATGGTTATGATATCCCCTATGATACGCGCGACCCTCGTAAACTAAAGGCCCATAGTTATGTTGTGACGGAGAGCTATGTATTGGATGGCATTGAGCTTGGGTGGGATCTCACCAGTGATAGATCTGCTCATAATGATGACTATACCCATGACTGGATTGCCGACTTTGCCCTACAAATATATCGAGTACAAGAAAAGCGTTACCACGAAACAGGCATTATTACTGCCAGAACTGAGCACCAACTCGCTGGTCCGCCTTATTTTGTGTACGACACCATTTACACTGATGGCTTTGCTTGGAATACGATTTCAGAAGCAGGAGAATTCTTACCCCAATACGCTGCGGTAGCAATAAAAGGGGCTATGGGTATGTGGGTTCTTTGGGATACTGAATATACCGACTTACTATTTGAGCATGTCAGCCATGTTTATGATCGAGAGAAAGGTTTTTACGAGGGAATTTATGAAAACGGCACAGGCCTAATCGACACCTTTACGTCAAATAATAACGGGATCTTACTCGAGATCTTACTCTATAAAAAACAGGGGAAGCTGTTGCAATACCAAACCCAAACAGCACCTAGCTTATGGGATAAAGCATTACAGAACCCTTTTGAATATCAAAACCAATGCCTACCTAAACCGTCATTATCACAATAAGGCGTAAGCGTTATATGCAAAGGTACACAGCGCTAATATTCATTATGATTTGGCTACAAGGTTGTGGACTCATATATCAAGGAGTGCAATCGAGCGCATCAGGGGTAAGTCAATCACAGCTGTTTCGCCAAGGGCGGCACGGAGAACTCAGCGAGCAAGAGCTTGCATGGGCTAATACGGCATGGCGCTATTTTTCAAACAACACTCAATTATCTTCAGGTTTAGTCAACTCTATCGATAACTACCCCACCATGGATATGACTTCACTCGCTGACTACCTTATCGCCTTGCAAGCTGCAAAACAGTTCGAGTTAATCACATCGCGTGAGCATGATGAGCGTCTCACCATGACAATCGATTTTCTCGCCAACATGCCATTAACCCGTCAAGGCGTGCCCAATAAAGTCTACTCCACCAGCCATAGAGGTATGGTGAACTATGCTAATCAACCAGCGGAGCTAGGCTGGTCAGCCGTAGATATCGGTCGCCTGCTAATTGCTTTAGCTATTACCAAACAAAAAAATGCCCAATTTGCCGAATATATCGATAAAGCGGTCTTACGCTGGAATTTTTGTAACTTGGTGTCTGATGAAGGAGAGTTATACGGCGGAAATATTTCATCAAACCAAGTACATCGCTACAAAGAAGGCAGGTTAGGTATTGAAGAGTACGCCTCCTACGGATATTTAGATTGGGGAATAATTCCCCATAGAAACATCAATCTAGAGCCATACAAAGTGATTACCATTAATGGTATCGACTTACTCTTTGACGGCAGGGACCCGCGTTTCACTGACGTATTGCGACCAGTATTTAGCACCCCGTATCTCTGGCTCGGGCTCGAATTCAATTGGGATGATATTGACGATTTAAATTCTTCAGATGCTAACCATAGTAACAAAAGCCTAGCGGCAATGGCTGATTCCGTCTATTTAGTGCAGCAAAGCCGCTGGGAGAAAGAGCGCATTTACACCGCACGAGGTGAGCATGTAGTGTCAGGTGAACCTTACTTTGTCTATGACGCTATTTACGCCTTAGGCACCCCATGGATTACCGTTGCCGAAGATGGCAGTAGTCACGACCATTTAGCTTTAGTCTCTACGCGTATTGCATTTCAAATGTGGGCGTTATGGAAAACAGCATACACGGACCAGTTACTGACGCTTGTGCAAGAGATGTATCACCCACAACGCGGTTGGTATGAGGGACGTTATGAAAACTCTAGCGCTTACGAAAAAAGCATAACCCTCAAAACGAATGCCGGAGTTTTAGAGGCTCTTTTATACAAGAGCAATGGCAAGCTTTATCGCGCCAATGATGACAAGGAGTACCGTGATGTTCGCTTTAATTCCCGCTTTGACCATCCAGGAAAATGCTTAATGGAGACTTTCAGATGAGTAAACGCTATCGCTGGATAATCACTTTTGCCAGCCTAAGCCTGCTGTTTACCCTAGTGGTATATGCCGTACCGCAAAACATATCTTTAAAGCCATTCAGTAAAGGGAATTACCTCTTAAAAAAAGGCGCTTATGATCAAGCTGCAGCGCATTGGCATCAACTCAGTATTTTATTTATGACTAACTCACAGCAACTATCACCGCAAGAGATGTGGCAATCCGCCGGCTTGGCAGTATCCTTAGCCGCTATTGCCGCAGATAAAGCACAAGATCCAATAGCCTATCAATATTGGGCTGACAGTACGCGATACTTACTCACTGGTGGCACTAATTGGTCACAGTTACAACAACAACTACATCAACGATTCGAAACCGCCAATACCCAACTTTCTGTAGCTATGCAGGTCAACGATATCAATACTGGTATAGACGCCTCCCTTGACTTGGAGCTTAGTGCTTTACAAATATGGGATGATAAATTACAAATATTTGAGTTCAGCTCACCGCGCTTAGGACTAAACCGGCATGAGCAAAGTAATGTGATTGCCCCAATGCCTTATTCTACTGAGCAAACAGAACAAGGTGCTGGTAATAAAAAACTATCAGGCATTGAAACGACGGGTTCTCAGCAGCCATCATTTACTTTGGCACCCAAAAAAATGCCCAACAGCAGTTCGCAAGCTGACAAACTAAATCCGCAAGTTGACTCGTCTGCTAACGAAATCTCTACAGCAGCGCAGCAAAGCCCTATGGCAAAAGGGAATCGTTCTACAGCACAAAACCCACAGGTCAACGCGATACAAAGGCGTCAAATAGAGCCCGTACCCGACACATCTACTTCTACCTCAATTGAAAAAGATGATGCCGACGTAGAACTCAAACAAAACTAACTCAGCCAATGCAAGATATTTAAAATTACTGTTGAAATTACAAGTAAACTTGCTGTTCTAAGGATTTATTACTAGCCTTGAAGTAGCGGCTTTTTGCTATCGTTCAGAGCTAGAATGTCGCACCTCAGGAAGAGTAACTGCGATGAAAGGATTCATTATGATGACCCCAAGAGAAGATCTTGAACAACTGTACCGCGCCGCAAGTAATCAATTTGATTTAACTGAACCCACTCATCAAGATGCCTTACTTGAACTAGCTGACTCATTGCTCGATCTGCAACGTACCTCCCCAGAACAGTTGTTGCAATTGGCACAAAAAGAAGACTGCCCGCTAGCCTTTAAGCTTGCGGTCAAGCTTGTGCTTTCTAGACAAGCAATTAAGCAAATCAAACAACCTATTATCGTCGGTATCGTGTTTGCCATGTGGGGTGAAAACCATCGCCTACTTGGTAAGTCCAGTGCCAATCCAAATGGTGAAAACTCTCTCCTGACTAAAGTTCAGCAATTGCAGTGGGTATGCCAACAGTCCAAAGTAGACTGGCGGCTATACCCTGTTGACGATGGCTGCCCTCACGCCAGCTATGATATAGCCCAACGTATCGCAAGCCATTCAGACCAATGCGTAAAGATAAACGTTCTTAAACTTAGCGATGGTGTGAAATCTGATTCAGGGCCTTTAGCTAAATTACAGCACGTTGATGACTCCAAAAAAGGTGGTGCAATCATTCATGGTTGTATGCAGGCGTTAGAGGACAATGTCGATGCAGTACTCTATACCGATGCAGATAATTCAGTGCATATGGGGCAACTGGGACTGATTTTAAAACCGTTTATTGAGCAACATACACAAGTTGTTTTAGGAAATAGAAAACACCCTATGTCAGTGCTCGTAAAGCAAGAACAGCGCTGGGGGATAGGCATTAAAACCCTGCGGCACATGCAACGAATGGTTGGAACCAGTATATTTTCTCAAGGGATCCACGACACTCAAGCTGCCTATAAATTATTTAGCCGTGAGGCGCTGCACTGCATTTTAGCCAAGCCTAGTGTTTTTGACTTCTCATTTGATACGGACTGGATCTTAGCGGCAATGCAGCACAATCTCAAAATTGTTACCGTGCCATTTGCTTTTATTGATTCTGCCGCTGAATCAGCCTCAATAACTCAAGGCCCAATGAGCACTTGGTTAACTCTACTTCAAGGCTTGGTTACCGCACTTAGAGCAAGAGATATTCATTACAGCAAAGAGATGGCGCAGCTGATTGATGAACATGTTCGCTGCACGGCAGATCTGGAAATCATCATAGATAAACTTCCAGATGAACTCATCAAAGCTAAAGATTGCGAATTAGGTAGCGAAACATTAATGAGCCCCAAAGCGTTATCGGCTTGGCTAACTGAAGTAAAAATGTCAGCTATAGAGTCCAATTTATAATCTCCAATCTGTCGATAATGCAAAGGATTTACGCATGATAAAAGTTGATGAATTAAAAGCGCTATGTGGCGATGATGACTCTATGGTTGAGATGCTTCTTACCATCTATCTCGAAGAGTACGGCCAGAGCGATAGTATCATTCAACAAAGGTATGAAACCGACGATCTTGATGGCTTATTTAAAATCTCACACGAGCTAAAGGGGATGTTCAGCAACTTATGTGCAAAAGACGCCATGAGTTTAGCGCAAATTGTAGAATCAAGCTCTCAAGCAGGTTCCATCCCCGAGGAAAGCGCCATCAGTAACCTCTGTAATGAAATACAGCAAATTAATCAGCAAATTAAAACAATGTTTCAATAGATAGCGGCTGATAAGACATGGCCAAACCTAAGAGAGTTAAATGCTATCTGGCGGCGTTATTACTCTTTGCTACTTTAAACTGTTTTGGCCAACAATCAGCCCAAATAGTTCCAGCACAAGCTATTTCGCGTAATATCAAACAAACTCCTAATCCCTCTCCTCCGGTAAAAATACACTTCCAACGCCGCTCGGTTATTCCTAACCCAACATTTGATAAGCAGCAAACAAAACAAGCAACATTAAGCAAGACCAACTTAACCGACGATGTTGCGTCGCAAGTATCACAATTGAACCGCCATGATAGATTATTAATCAATAAAGCTAAGCGCTATTTTGATAAAAACTGGAACGAAACAACAGGGCTTATCGACTCAGTACAAGGCTATAGTCACGCAACTATGTGGGATGTAGCTAGTGGTATCGCAGGTTTGTTAGCACTTGAAGCTCTCGAGATGAGCAGCCAACAATCTACACATTTTCGCCTCGAAAAAATGCTCAATACACTCATTAAACTCCCTCTATATAAAAACATTTTACCCAATCGCCAATATAACACCCGTACAGCGCTCCCCTCTGGACGTATGAGCCAAACCTCATCAAATGGCAACGGCTGGTCAGCTTTAGATCTGGGTCGACTGTATATTTGGCTTGAAATCCTTAAGCGCCACAAGCCTTATTTAATCGAAAAAATCAACCAGGTGCAGAATAAATGGCAGCTAGAACGCGCAACTAAACAGGGTAATCTATACGGTACAAAACTCACCGCCCAAAGAGAATACTTTCGTCAAGAAGGTCGCTTAGGTTACCTACAATATGCCGCAACGGGCTATCGATTAGCAGGGTTAAATGTCGATACCGCATTTGAATGCTACAAACTTGAAAGCATTGATTTGGAGGGTATTTCTCTATTAATAGACCAAGGTAACCTACCTTTTTTCACTTTAGATCCCTACGTGTTATACGCGATAGAACTCGGTTACCAAGACTCATGTTGGAATCAACTACAACAGCTCTATAAGTTACATAAGCAACACGCTGCAACGAACAATCGATTGGTTGCTTTTGCAGAAGATTCTCTGAGTAAGTCGCCTTGGTTTTTGTACAACAATATTATTTTCCAAGGCTCACCTTGGCAGAGCGTATCTCACTCCGGTAAACCAATTAATGACAAGCAGACCTTTAGTAATAAAGCCGCTTTTGCAATGAGTGTGTTGTTTGATGAACCATATAGTCAGCAGCTCGCAGATTTAGTCATAAGTAACAGTGCTCGGCACACAGTCATTCCTACAGGCCTTTATGCTAACGGCAAAACCAATACCGCCTATAATATAAATACTAACTCACTGATATTAGTTAGTCTTTGGTATAAATCTCGCAATAAACAATCAATTTTATTGCCCGATAACACTAGAGGTTTACAAGCGGAAATGTCTAGCAATAAGTCGCGAAATTAATACTGAATAAAACAAGAGTAAACATAGAATGTTTTACACTCTTATCGCGGATAACATCAAGGAAGCACCATTGATAAATCGCTTTTCAGGGACGAGTAGCCGTAGGCAATACGCTAAAAAATTGCTCATAATGACATCAATGACAGCCACAATATCGTGTTGGGCCAATGAACATCAGACCCAAATGGCAAAACATGCTCCCAAGAGTAATCCAGCTGCTGTTCTCAATACAGCAAAGCCTATTAAAGATGACACCACAACAAGCGACTCGGATCTAATTTGGAAGGGTATAAATAGCTCATTTATGCTACCCGTAGAGGAATGGAATGCTGACATACCTTGGTATAAACGCTGGAGTGCTAGCGTCAATTTAGGTTATCCGCTGGTGGATACCCCCGCAGTGTTACCCGCAAACTCGACGACAGGTCCCAGCAATCAAAACTTCACCGCCAGCCTATCTTTAAAGTATGCCATCATAGGTAATTGGTTTATATCTGCTACTGCTTATCACTATTTTGATAAAGAACTGCAGCAAGCCTGGAACCCCGACTTCACCTATGTGTTTGGTTATAGTGACTGGCGTCCTTATACCTTTAGCCTACTTTACTCTAATTACGGTGGTAACCGCTTCAATCCAAGCAAAGGGTTTAGGCGTACAGAGTTCTCTCAAGGAACTTGGTCATTAGGTTGGAAGTTTCCTGTGACTAAACCCTTTATTGACTGGCTATCATTTACTGATGATGGCGCCATAGGCTGCCAAATTGACTATAACTACACGCCTGAGTATTTCGATTTAGAAAGTGTTGAATATAAAACCCAACATCAAACCGTCAGTTTGGGCTGTAAATATTCGATTATCGGGAATTGGTATGTCAACGCGACTGCATTTTATTATTTAGATAGTGCGCAGAAACAACCATGGAACCCCGACTTCACTTATGGTTTTGGCTATTTTGACTGGCAACCCGGCACAATTACCATACAATATAATAATTACTCAGGTAATCGCTGGAATAGTGCAGATAGAGGGCCTGATACCGGCCGCTTTAAAGATGGTTCTATCAGCATTAGTTACTCATTTAAGTTCTAATCATTCCACTAACAATCTGGATTATCACTTCAAACGATTAAATACCTTTTGCTGGCACCGAGGACAAAAATAAGAATGCCGATGTATTTTGGTCGCACACTCTGGGCAAGGCAACATTCTGCGGTCTTTACTTAACAATAGTAATAAAACCCCTATCGGACCCAATACATAGCCGAGGAGTGCTCCCGCCACAACATTGCCCTTGTTATAACCTATGATGATAGCGAGCACTAACATCAGCAGATAAAAACTAAGCCAAAATGTAATGTCTTCCATAATCAAAATACAAAGTTAACGCTAAGGGTAACGAGGTCGACATCAGAGCTTTCACCATAAACTAATGGCGACGTGACAAATTGACCGCGGTTGCCCTCCTCAGTAGAAAAAATCATTTGGTATTCTAAATTCAATGAAATACTCGAGGTTGCATCGTATCTTAGGCCTAAAGTCCCCGCCTTACTTTTACGAGACTGGTGGCTTTCGGCGTAAGTGAAATAAGGAGAGAATGCATCGAAAGCATAGATAATAGAGGCGTACCAATTAGTTTGAATTCGATCAATTTCAATTTCAGCCATCCATTGCCAAGAATCGTAACTATATTCCCCCCCCAAAGTATATACATCCAGTTTTTCTACTATCGGGCTTGGGCGTTGTTGATATTTCGCCTGCATAAAACCGCTATGAATACGGTAGTTGAATCCAACCAAGTCAACATAGATACCCGCCATATAATCAGTATCAAACTCCAATGCGACAACACCTAAATCGACTTTGTTGACTCGTTCAAAGCCATAGTAAGGCGATACTGTCAGTAATAAGCCATCCGACAACTCAAGGTTCCAGGCAACCGATAACCCATCATAGGAAGTAAAACCTAAGATACTGTCATACACCTCTTGCGGCGGACGCGCCCAAGGATAAGCTTGGCCAACATAGTAATATTCAGAGACTAAAAAAAGCGGTAAACGTAAACGCCCAGCTCTAAACTCAAAATCATCATATTCGTAGGATAGATAGGCCCACTCTAATTCAGGATCGCTCCATTTATCTTGGGTTCGTTTAACCACTTGTCCAGAAGCTGTAAAACCTTCAAAGATATCAACATCCAACTGCAAACCAAAAATGGTGTCACAGTCATAACAGACCTCATCGGTTATCTCTCGGCTTATAAATAGTGGCGTTCGATTGTCACTTTTACTGATCGCGGTTGACCCAAATCCGCTTAAATTAATGTTGTCGGTAAGTTCAATACTTGCTTTTACTTGGGTAGGAACCAGCATCGACAATAAGATAATTAAAGGCGCTCGTCTAAATAACATGGCTACTCTCCCTGTGGCACGGTTATTAATATATTGACTTCTTCTGGTACAGATTCAATTGGAGCATAGGCTATGCCATTAGGGTTATCGTTCAGCCATTTTAAAATTTGTTTTATATCATCACTATCTAATTCTTCTGGCGGAGAACCTTTACCGGAAAAAGCTAACCCCGCCCAATAGCCATTCATTTGGGAAACTGACTTACCTAATAGCATTTTATAAAAATCTTCTCGATGAATAGAAGTTTCGGGAAGATCGACCAAAATAATCTTCAAACTGCCAGATATTTTTTTTGATTTTCCCCGATAAAGCATTCGAGCTTTATTTTTACTTAAAGGAGGTAAGTCGTTATTGAGACTAAAAATTGCAAACTCAACATCGCCATCGTCAACAACTGCAGCGAGTGTACTAGGTGAGGCACAGCATAATAAAAGTAAGATCAGTATTCGGCCATAACATAGCCGAGTGAGTTCGTTTAATCCCTTAAACATTAAAAACCTCAATCCTAGATAGTTTTTGTACTATGCTGAATATAGTCAAGCATAGATCAAACTACAAGATTGCTGCTAACTTGTTCAATTCATGGAGTAGAAATGAACTTATTGAACCACTTTTCAATAAAAACACGGATGCTGGCTTTAGTGCTTTTACCACTAATTTTTGCCTCGTTTTTATCTGGATTAGAAATCATAAAGCAAAAAAATAATGTTCAGGCGTTAAATACCCTCAATAGTAAAATAGACTTTCTGCAATCTTTCTCCCAGCTTAATAACAGTATCAACCAAGCACGCGAAACTTTATTTCGAGACAACGCTTATACAGAGACGTCCCCATACTCAAAATCTCTGACATCACTTGAAACACTACTGCCAAAAGCCTTTTCTAAAATTCACATTCAAGAAATGCAATCTTGGCTCGATAGTACTCGCAGCGCATTAGATGAATTACCGGAAGACGGAGTCGATGGTTTAGCAGATTGGTCAACTTGGCTGAGTGAGTTACAAACCCAAGCATTAACAATATTGGAAAAGGATCGCTCTAACGTTAACGAAGAAATAAACCGTGAGCTAGCAATTTTGTATCAATTACAGTGGCTATCTCTATGGTCTACAGAAGAAAAGTGGCTGATAAACCAGTTACTATTAGATCGAAATAGCACTGCACTACTCAGCCAATTAAATACTATTACTGAACGACAACAGCTTTATGTAGAACGCTTTATCGATATAAACGCCAAACCAGAACAAGTCACTCTACTACTGAATACATTTTCTGATAGAGCCTTTGAGCAAAGCTATAAGCTAAGAAGCGATATATTAAATCGCGAAAACTTAGCGAATGACCCTAAAGCAAGTTTAACGGCCTTTAGCCAACGTTTAAGTTTGATTCAATATGTGGTCAACACGTTTTCCAAGCAGCTCACCAGCAATATTCACAATGAAATAGCACAATCCAAAAAGTTAATAATGCTATTTTGTGGCGCTTTATTCGTCTCGTTATTGCTAATTGGATTAATTGGAGCGAATCTATACAACCGAATAATCAATTACTTACGGCATGTCATTAAAACCATGTCGCAAATTGAAGAAACTCATGACTATTCTTACAAAATTAATGAAAGCGGTCACGATGAACTCAGCTTTTTCTCCGGAAAGCTAAACAACCTTATTTTAGAACGTCACCAAAACGAACAAAAAATCTTACGCGCAAAGTCTGAAGCCGAGAAAGCGAACCAAGCAAAAAGCTCTTTTCTTGCCAATATGTCTCATGAAATTAGAACACCACTCAATGGCATTATAGGCATGTCAGATATTATGGCTGGGACAAAACTTACAGCTATTCAAAATGAATACCTGCAGACTATCGAAACCTCATCACAAACCCTACTATTGCTAATTAACGATATTCTCGATCTTTCTAAAATTGAGTCTGGCAATCTGTCTATCACCAATTCTGACGCCAATATCACCGAGGTTGTATACGACACCTTAACTATGGTTTTGGCTAAAGTAGCAGAGAAAGAACTAACCTTAAATGTAGAGATAGATGACAACACTCCTTACCTCATTTCACTTGATGAACACCGAATGAGACAAGTACTGATGAACTTGCTCTCTAACGCGGTGAAGTTTACTAATGAAGGAGGGATCAAGATTGTTGTCGCTTGCAAAAATGACGCTGCTGGGTATACCGATATGGAAATCAGTATTCATGACTCAGGTATAGGTATCGCCGAAGATAAACAACAACATATCTTCTCTCCATTCACCCAAGAAGACGACACTATAACCCGTCAGTTCGGCGGCACAGGGCTAGGGCTAGCTATCTGTAAGCAGCTAGTTGAACTTATGGGTGGCACTATTGGCATCACTTCGGTAAAAGGTGAAGGTTGCTGTTTTTCTATTAACTTACGCTCTCAAATCATCACCATGGAAAAGCCATTATCAAATCAATTCACAGACCTGACCGCCGCGTTAATTTCCAGCAATGTTCAGCTGTATGAGGAGCTCAATAAAGAATGCCATCAACAAGGATTTAGTCTTAACTATCATTACCAGTCTTGCTTCGACCTACAGCAAGATAAGCAAACATTCGACCTATTATTTGTCGACAATTTTGCATCGACTCGTGATGCAATAGCAACACTACCGGAACTGTTACAACAGAAAGATATTTTTACCATTGCAATCAATACCCCAACAGAAAAACGCGCATTAGAAAATATGGACGCCACAGTAACCTTACCGCTACTGGGCAATCGCTTTAGAAATGCAATTCACAATGGCTTAGAAAGTAGAGATTTAAGGAAAAAACAGCGCTCTAGTGAATACTATAGCTCTGAACAACAAACCGAAACAGCTGAAAAAATAAATGTGGTGATCCTTATAGTGGAAGACAACCTTGTTAACCAAAAGGTTGCATCTTTACTTATTAAGCAGGCTGGATTTGACTTTATTATTGCCAACAATGGCCAAGAAGCTTATGAGTTCATTAGTACTGGAGAAGCTATTCACGCGATCTTAATGGATTGTATGATGCCAGTTATGGATGGTTTTACCGCGACTGAAAAGATTAGAGAATGGGAGAGCAATCATTCCCAGCATAGACTGCCGATTATTGCATTAACCGCTAGTGTGCTCGATCAAGACATTCAAAAATGTTACCAGTCCGGGATGGATGACTATTTAGCTAAACCTTTTAAAAAAGAGGCGCTGCTACATAAATTAAAAGCTATTCCCAAATTGGCCAGCTAAATGCTCTACACTTAAACCTAGAGCTATCGACAATAAATGTTCAGCGCATACAAGCGAATAAGGCCAAAGTCCAAAACCATTAGCACTATTCAGCGCTGACATAACTGTCGATAAATTCAACGCTTGCATATCATTAGGCAATAGGTTGAAATAGCAAATACATGAATGAATTTGATGAGTTTTTCTCTCAAGGCTATTGGTGGGTCTCTTTGCTTGGCGGTCTTCACTGCCTAGGGCTAGGCCTCTATATTCGTTATATTTATAATGAACGCAGTGGTAATCATAAAATTCTAGCGGCAATATTTAGCCTTATGGCTGTGTATTTTTTCACTGGGTTATTCACGAGTGATAACGCTCCAGCCCCGCTACACTTATTGTTTATCTTTATTATTCCAGTCTATTTCTTAATGATGCCATTGCTCTATCTATATTGTGATCGCAGCTTAAATGATATTAATCGTCCAATTGGCTTTTCTCGGCACTTTTATCCCGCAACAATAATAGCAATATTAGTTATGCTTGCCTGTTTGCGCATTGTCATAGGTTACGGTTTAGCGCCCCTAGAACAACTGCCAAGACTTAGTGATTTAACTATCTTGAGCATGCTGCTCCCAGCAGTATTATTTATCCAAACCACCCTATACTTTTACTTCATCATTAAAATGCTCATACGTTACCCAGGGCGGGTATCTCGTGCTCATCAAGATAGTTTAAAAGACATTAAGTTTCGCTGGTTACTGGTGCTCACTTTGGCATTAATGAGTAATTGGTTAATTCGCGTTGTTCTCATCATAATGCCCTATTATTTTTCAAGCCAAGTTTTCACCATCAACCAAGCCGCAGCCAAATTAACATTACTGCTCACAGTTTATATTTTAGCTATTTACGGTCTTAAACAAATAACTCGTGCGGCATTTTTACGCGGAAAATTAGCACAACAACCAAAAAAGCCAATGCAAGCGAGCCAACAACTGCTCAACTCCGAGGAGCTCGCTTATCTACAACAATTAATGCAAGAAGATAGACATCACCCAAAGCCGCCCCAGCCCTAATCGCTAACCTTATAGCACTCAAACAACAATTTCATAGCCAACCGCACAAAACTTACGCTAGTGTATGAGCCCAGATCTTAAAATAACAACACAATAAAAGTTAACTATTTGAAGGGTAGGAACAATACATGAAGCAAGCACACAAGCTTTCTCTGCTTGCTGCCGCGCTAGTCGGTAGCAGCTTTTCCGCCATAGCGGCAGATCGAACTCACGATATCACCATAGATGACTTCTTCAATATTGGTAACATGGGCTCAGTAACACTTAGCCCTAATGGCAAAAAAGCAGTTTGGTTAGAATCTCGCTGGGACAAAGAGCTAAATAAAAGCCAACGTGATTTATGGTTACTCGATACCAAAACTCGTCAGTCAAAACGCATGACCTTCACCAATGAAAGCGAGTCTAGCCCACAATGGAGCCCTGACGGTGAGTATGTTTATTATTTAGGAAAAGTAGCACAAGAAGGTGCGAAAGCACCTTACAACGGCAAGACTCAAGTATTCCGTCTGTCAGTTAACAATGGTAACAGTCAGCCGATGACTAAAGAAGCTGAAGGTGTTGCTGGGTTTGAGCTCAGCCATGACGGAAAAAGCCTTTACTTTTTAGCCACTAAAATCACCACTGATGACGACCAATGGGCAGCAATGCGTACTAGCCACAGCGCACCTAAATATGGCCACGG
The DNA here is from genome assembly GCF_023283845.1 of Shewanella marinintestina. Classification (GTDB taxonomy): domain Bacteria; phylum Pseudomonadota; class Gammaproteobacteria; order Enterobacterales; family Shewanellaceae; genus Shewanella; species Shewanella marinintestina. The sequence goes on along the minus strand of NZ_JAKILC010000016.1, from coordinate 65,990 downwards.
CGAGCAAACAACCAACCCTTTATATCAACTCGATCTTGAGCATTTCAAACAAAAATTAGTGCTAGACGATGACAAAGTGGTGTGGGAATTCAAGGTTAGCCAAGATGACAGCAAGATAGCCCGTATCACCACGACAGATAACGAATTGGTATTTTTAGAGGGTTGGTCAGACATTGAAGTTTACGATACTCAGGCCATGCAAAATAACGTAATAGTAGATACACAATGGCGTGACAATGCACCCTCTCCTTATGGTTGGCTGCTTGGGCTTGCATGGCAAGATAATACAGAACTAGCCTTTAGAGTCGACTTTGATGGTCATCCAGGTAAGCTGTTCATTGCAGATGCTAACGCAACTAACAAACCATCATTAGAGATAAGCCGCCCAGGCGACGTAACTCTCACTGCTAGCGATTTAACTTGGCGACCTAATAGCGATGAACTTTGCTACCGTGGCGCCGATCATGGCAGAGTTAAACTGTTCTGTACTGAAATAGATGATGGCGAACAAGGCGATACCCGCACAGTTATTCCTGGCGATATGGTGATAGGTAGTTACAGCTTCAGCCAAAATGGAAAGTCTGTCGCCTTTAGCCACAATGGGTTAGATCATTTCTCTGATATGTTTATTGCCGATGCCAATAGCAGCCGCGCTAAACCGAAGCGTCTAACGAATATCAACCCTCAAGTTGATAGCTGGAAACTACCACAAGTTTCAATTGTAAAGTGGACCGCACCAGACGGCGCTATAGTTGAAGGGATTTTAGACCTCCCTGCTGACTATAAAAAAGAAGATGGCCCACTGCCATTAATCATACAGATCCACGGTGGACCAACTGCAGCCACCCCTTATGCACTGCAGCATAGATCTTACGGTCGCTCGACATTTACCGCCAATGGTTGGGCATTATTATCGCCTAACTATCGCGGCTCTACCGGCTATGGCGATAAGTTTTTAACCGATCTGGTTGGCCGTGAACACGATATCGAAGTCAAAGACATTATGGCTGGCGTCGATCAACTCATCGCTAACGGTATTGTCGATGGTGACAAGATGGCGGTGATGGGATGGAGCAACGGTGGTTACCTTACTAACGCGCTAATCAGTACCAATAACCGTTTCAAAGCAGCAAGCTCAGGGGCAGGTGTGTTTGATCAACGTCTGCAGTGGATCCTTGAGGATACCCCTGGCCACGTAGTTAACTTTATGGAGGGCTTACCTTGGGAAAAGCCTGAAGCATACAACCATGGTTCTTCGTTAACCTATGCAGACAAAATTAAAACCCCAACCTTAATCCACATCGGTGAAGGTGACCAACGCGTACCACTGGGTCATGCCCAAGGCTTATATCGCGCCCTGCACCACTACCTTAATGTACCTGTAGAGTTAGTGGTTTACCCTGGTGAAGGTCATGGTCTAAGCAAGTACCAACATCGTAAAGCTAAGATGGAATGGGATCAGAAATGGTTTAATCACTACGTGCTCGGTAAGCCTGTAGAATAAGCACTGACCCCTCTAAATAATACCAATTAGTATAATAAGCGCCTGCAGTGGCGCTTTTATTTTATGTTTCAATTAGTCTGAGTAAAAGCCATTCACTTTCCGTTCAGTAAGCGTATGCTAAGGTTTAGCCTGTTTGTAAGATTAGGAGAATGGAATGACTCACTTTATCAAGAAAATTGCCACTAGCTTATGTCTGCTTGCCAGTATTCTATTAGCCCCGCAAGCTTTAGCTGAAGATAGCTATATCCAAGCTAAAAGCACTTTTCAACAAGCGAATGAAACTCAGAAATTTTTTAATAACGCCTACGGTTATGCTCTATTTCCCACTGTGGGTAAAGGTGGTATTGGTATTGGTGCCGCTTACGGTAAAGGCCAAGTCTATCAAGGCGGAGCGTATACCGGTGATACCAGTTTAACTCAGGTTTCCTTTGGTTTTCAGCTAGGCGGCCAAGCCTACAGTGAGATTATCTTCTTTAAAGATGAAGCGGCTTATAAAGACTTCACCAGTGGCAGTTTTGAATTTGGCGCACAGGCATCGGCAGTAGCCATAAATATTGGTGCCAATGCACAAGCAGGAACAACGGGGAATTCCGCTGGCGCAGGTAAGAGCGCAGCTAAGGCCGCCTACATTAACGGTATGGCCGTGTTTACTGTCGCAAAAGGCGGTTTGATGTTTGAAGCTGCACTTGCCGGACAGTCATTCACTTTTGAAGAGAAGTAGGGGACAAGAAGGTTATAGGAACAAGCTAAGACGGAAAGTAGTGCTAGGACCTAGGACCTAGGACCTAGCCATTAAAAGCTTGAACCTAGGTCATTTCCATACCTTAATATCCCTTAAAAAGATAAGAGTCCACTATTTATGACCCCAAGGTACTGGAGGTAGAGCAACCGGCTTAGTCAGATCGAAATCGACTCTAAAGTCACGATTTTCACGGGTTAAGCGGTAGGTAAATTCTTGAGGCTTAACATACATATGCCAAACGTTAGTCACCGACACATCTAAACCATTTTCTCTAAAGTTGTTAATCGAGTAAGCATCAACAGGAAAAGACTGCTCAGTGTCGCTGCCCATATCAGCAGTCATTCCGCCGTACATAGTCACCTTGTCCTCAGTGCCATCTTGATGGCGATGATCATGTGCAAGGTGCAACCCATAAGGCGTTTTAGTGATCACCCAGGTACGAGAGTGGTCGTCACCTACGTGGAATGGCACTTTAAGTACAGTATCACTGCATTCACGCACATGCATGATAAGCTCTTTGCCACTAAACGCCGAATCTGCGGTATTGCCCGCAGTCACAGTACCTGCAAACGCTTTACCACAGTGCGCTGCGAGGTTATCGAAAAAAGCATTCTGTTCAACTGTGGTGGCCATTGCTGGTACTGCAAAGCTAGCAGCCACTAACGCGAGGCCTGAGTATTTTATTGTTTTCATTATTATCTCCGATGATTTGTGACTAACACTATCACAAAGAGATAAATTTTAACTGAAGCAATTTGCTTTGATTAAATAGAAGAAAAGCCCCTCAGCCAAACATAATACTGAGGGGAAGGTTGCAGGATAAAACAAAAATTTTGAGCCGGACAAATCAGTCTATCTCGAAGCTAACTAATTGTTATTTTGTTAGCTTCGAGACTCTTTTCAATCTTAAAACGCCATTACACTTTCTCAACACGGATCGGAATACCATGACGGCAGTTTGCCCCAGTCCAGTAGTCATTAAGCATACTTGCAGATTGTTTACGAGTAGGATCTGATGGGATCATTTGATTAATCGCAACGCCACCGGCACGCTCTTTTAGCGCAGCTAGCTTTTCACCATTAATCACCCGGTCATCACCACCAAAACCCTGTGAATGACCAAAACCATGGGATACACACACTGCGCCTGGCGCGACGCCAAAGTCAGTTTGCAACAATCCCTCAGCAGGTTTGCCATTCGCTGTTACCAGCCTTACAGTATCGCCGTCTTTTAAGTTTTGCTGCTTGGCTGTTTCTTCATGCATAAACACAAAATTGGTTGGGCTAATCTCTGCTATACGCTTATACGCTACAGCATAGTTTGAACGCACTGTAGCCTTGTAACTTGAGAACAGCAACGGATACTCAGCTGCAGGCCAGTGGCTTTCCCAACTATCACCATTCCAGAACCTATGCTCATGATAAGTTATCGTGCCCGGATAGCGCTCACCAGAATAGGCATGACGTAACTGGGCAACTGCCTCATGATAAAGCTGCAAACACTTAGGGCCTGCTCCTTTAATAAAATCACCGTCATAACGTTCATCTGCCACGTAATAACCACCGCGCGATAATAACGCCTCAACTTCAGCGGCTTCATTAGCATTAAGCCTAGGTGTTAACGGTTTCATTGCGTATGAAAGCCCAGCCCAATGTCTATCTTCAGCAGTTACTGTCGGCAAGTTTTCACACTGCGCAGCCACGTTCGCCAAATACTTAGCATGCCAATCTTCAAAACAAAGCAAATCAGCTTTTGTGCCATCTTCATGGGCAATCGCACCTTGACCAAAGCCAGCTAACTGCATATCGAGTGCTATATCGACTAATAGCTGCTCCATGCATACATGCTGTCCAGCGGCATTTTTTTCGGTTCTTGGAGTAACAAGTGGCGCAGCGGCCACCACACCTAACATATGCGAGCCCCACATTCTATCTGCTGCATATTCTTCAAGCATGGAACGGTCTGGAATAAAGTAATCGGCGTAACGGTTCGTCTCATTCATATGGCAATCAATGCCAATAATCAGAGGTAGACGCTTAGGATCTGCAATACTTGCTACGACCTCTTGGCTAATCGATGCCGCGCTATAGAGGAAGTTATTACGCCAATTAAATAACACTTTGGCCTGATAAGGATCGTTATTAGCATGGCTAGTCCATTGCTCTGCAGCATTCATTGCAGGCAAAACCTCATGCCAAGGTGTGCTAGCAGGATAAGGGTTTTGCCCTTTAGCTAGTTTTTGTTTGTACTCAGTTGATGACTCATAAGCGCCATCACGACAAGCATTGACTACGCCGTCAAGGCTGACACCGTTATCGATATTGGCTAAATCGTAGCGCCCTTCCATACCGCCTATTGGGCCATTACCGTAAATTGCACCGCCTTTAGCGTCATGACTGCCGACTAAGGTATTTAAAGTCGCCCAGATCCAGCCCATTACAAAACCGTCTGAAGAATTAGTGCCACCATTACCTGCAACACAGGCCTTACGACCATATTTTCCTAAGTCTTGTGCCACTTGGCGCATCGCATCAACACTAATGCCAGATTTCGCTGCATACTGTTTCATACTCGTACGCTGAGCTTCAGCTCTTAATAGGTAAAGAGAAGACGCCAAATGCACTTTTTTACCGCGACTATCTTTAAGGGTTTTACTGACAAATAACTCAGCTTTATCACCGCTTTCAGCAGAGACCACGCTATTGCTGCCAGCTTTTACAATAATGGCTTCATCATCACCTAAACCAAAGTCCTTAGCCTTAGCAAAACGGCGATAATCAGGATGATTAGGATCAGTAATAACCAAATGCCCCGCATTGGTATAGTTTAGTTCGCCAGCGGCTTTAGCCGCTTTTTCACTCGCACCTTCAAGGTGAACTCTATTAAACCAGCCCTCTTCTAACATGGTACGAATAACACCAAAAGAAAATGCGGCATCTTGGCCCGGCTTAACAGCTAACCAAGTGGCATTAGTATCTGCTGCCACTGTGGTACGAAGCAATGGGTCGACACACACATACTTAAACTTTCTATCAACACGGCTATCAGCAAGGCCGCGGCCAACACGGTTAAGACTAACCCCTGAAGATCCTGGGCTAGTTCCCATAAATAAACCGTACTCGACGTTTTCCCAGTCAACATCATTAAGCCATTCTTCAAAGCCAGCGGCCATGCCTAGGCTATAGCCTGTTGCCTGCGCAGCGCCGCAATACGCATGTTTCGTACCCAAATTGCTTGTGCCCCAAGCCTGCTGCATAAAACGAGCATAAAAACTGCCACGCAATGTATCTTCGGCGCAATAAGTTGCAAATAGATGGTTGGCCGCGCTACCAAATTCAGGGAAACCTGGTTTAGCTGGCTTATCGAGCTGGCGCAAACTACGCAAGCCCTCAACATGACCTTCACCAAACAGATCACCACCTTGTAAAATTTCCTGTAAGGCTTGCTCATAACTAATCGTGATCCAACGACCTTCACCCCGTTTTCCATCACGCTTAAGCACTTGAGTCACTCTTCGCTGATCATCAACAGAGTCTGCACAACTTGCACCTTTAGCACAGGTGGTCGCTCGGTTCTCTAGGCCTTTTTCGCCTGCTAATGCTATATAGCTTTGCTTAACGCTAGTTTCGATTGGTAATGGAGAGCCAGAGTTATTCTCACAATAAGGGTTGCCGCCCACCTTTAGCACTTTGTCATTCTTGTCATCAATACGTACACGTAAGCCACAAATATTGTAGCAACTAAAACAACGAGAATACGCGGTACGTATGCCAGGTGTGAGCTGCCAATCACCCTTAGTGTCTTGCTGGCATTCAGCCGGAATAGGATGGCCAAAGCAACTCACATCTTGACTGCGGCTTGGATGAATTGGAGAGCTTTTATCACTGCAGCCTACTGTTGCAGCAGCCACAGAAACAACGCCTGCTTGAGTTAAAAATTTACGTCTGTCCATTGTCAGCTCCTAGCGTTGCCATTCAAGAAAGTTAAGAGACAAAATCTGTTTGTCCTGCGGTTGTTCAGGCAAACCTATGTAGAAAATATTTGGCTTTGTCCCTTCAGCAGCCAACATGGCATATACCTTATTGTCGCGAACAAGTTTCGACACAGTACTAGTGGGATCATTCAGGTCGCCAAAGTTACGCGCTTCACCAATACAGGTTTCAACACATGCAGGCAGTAAACCAGCCGATGTACGATGAATACAGAAATTGCACTTCTCAGGTGGTGAGTTAAAGGTGTCGTCTTTACGGCGAGCGCCATAAGGGCATGCATCAACACATAGTTGGCAATGAATACATTCATCATGGTTAATCACTACGATGCCGTCTTCTTCGCGTTTATAAGTCGCCTCTACAGGGCAAACATAAACACAAGCAGGGTTATCACACTGATTACATTGGTTAGGTACCGCCAGTGTCGCAAAGCCAGTTGATGTTTCAATGGCAGCTTGATTCACCCGAGTACGACAACGCCCTGCATCAGTTTGGTTTTCCATAGCGCAAGACACTGTGCAAGATAGACACCCAGTGCAACGGCGAACATCAAACACCATCGCTAACCTTTTACCAGAAGTTTTAGCTTGAAGTTGAGCACTGGGGATCAGCGTTAACATTGCACCACCAGCAGCCATTTTTAATATGGACCGTCTATCCAACATATTTATTCCTTATTATAAAAGTGACTAATATTAATTTACTCACTTATAAAATCTTTATATTTAAAATACACTCAAAAACACAAAAATATAAACAACGACATAATCTAACAAACGAATATCAACTAGAGGTCACAATAAGAAAATAATTTGAAATTTTATGAAATAAAATTGGAAGGTAGATTTTCAGGCATTTATTTATCCAGAATATATATGCAACAAAACGTATCAACACTATTACCCTGATAAAACACAAACACAACAGTAGATATATATACAAATAAAAACAATAAGATACAGTAACTCCGGGCATTACAGGTATTTTTAGCTATATCGATAAATACTCTTTAGCTATTGAGTTTAAAGATCATATATATATCAACTGCAAATATCACATTCTGATATTTGCTAATCTTAATATGTAAAACACGAGACATATATCAAAGTTACAAAAATAAGCTTATTAAAAATGTGACATATAACACTGCACATTATAACTCTTATATAGATTATAGAATTTAATTATTGCAGCAGGCATTTGTCATGAACAAAATAGACCTATTAAATTACAACCAATTAAAAGTCTTTATTGCTATATATGAACACGGACAAAGCCATCAGGCTGCAAATGAATTAGGTATGACAGCTTCTGGTGTAAGCAGAACACTTAAAATATTAAGAGATATATTTAAAGACTCTCTCTTTATAAGACGTTGTTCAGGTTTTGTTGCCACAGAAAAAACTCACCAACTGATCCCAATGGCTAAAAGTTTAGTAGAACAATATCAAAAAATTGAAATGCAGCATTCGGTATTTACACCAGCTGAATCTGGCGGGCAATTTGTAATTCATGCCTACGATGAGTTTGTCTACGCAGTGCAGAAAGTCGTGCGTGAAGATATCTTAAATGAAGCGCCAAATCTAAGATTTGATGTCAGAGTACTCACTCATGATTGCACTACGGCACTGGCTAATGGCGACATGGACTTTGTGGTGGTGTACGAAGGTTTCAATGGTAAAAACCTAAACTACGAAATGTTTAGCGAAACCGATAGCCTATATATACTTGCCAAGCGCAATCATCCCGTTTTAAGCCAAGCAATTACTCTCGAAAACCTCTCTCGCTATCCCTGCTTAGAAATCGATAACTACGATGATCTTAGTTGCCCACTATTAGTCAACTTATGTCGAGAGAAAGACTTATGCATGGATGTTGAAGGTTATACCGACAGTTTAGCCTCAGCTATGCGCCTTTTAAGCGAAAGTGATGCAATAACTCTGAGCTGTAATCAATTCACCCGTCAATTCGTCAACATGCTACCGGGGATTGATTACGTCAAATTGCCAGACGAGTTAGCGCAAAAATGCCGAACTCGCCGTAGAGAAAATCGCGAGATTGGTAACTATGTGTTATTTGGCAATACCAACCATTCGGCCGCATTTAATTGGGTCAAATCAAAACTCATTTGCGGACTAGAAAGAGAGTGGCGTCTAGCAAGTGAAGACTAGCGTCGTTAGTTAAATCCATAGGGAAGTCGAACTTAGATCGATGAGAGATCATGAGTTTGCAGTTATAGGAGTTTTACCAGAAAAACGTGTGTAACCGAGTGAGCGTTTGCTACGCCTGAAGCAAGCCAACTCACAGAGCAATATCAATGTCGTACTTGCTACAAAAATAAATAGTGAATCAACACTATCAAGATGGGGAAAACATATGAAAATTAACAGACGCACCTTCCTGCAGGGAGTTGGAGCGAGTTCTGTTGTCGGCTCCTTGTCTGGCTTAATGCCAGGCATTGCCAATGCAACTGAACGTGGCGGTGCACCAGACAAGATGCTGAAACGCGAAGGTAAAATCGTTTATCACACTTGTCAGCGAAACTGTGCCGACCGTTGCCTGCTGAAGTTTACTGTACAAAATGGCCGTATGACTTACGTCGAAGGCGCATCCGAGATGAAAAAAATGGGTACATCTCCTTGCGTTAAAGGTCATGCCTACGTGCAGTACACTTATGCAGCCGATCGTATTTTGCATCCAATGGAACGTGCCGGAGCAAAAGGTGAAGGTAAATGGCGCCGTATTAGCTGGGACGAGGCCTATGCCAAAATCTCTAGCCGTTTACAACAGATCATCAAGGAGCATGGCGCTGACTCCATTTTGCCATACAGCTACTCGGGTCACGAAGGTGTTATTGGTAAATACGGCGGACCAAGCCGTTTTTTTAACGCTGTAGGTGCTCGTAAGCTCGATCGTAAAGTGTGTGTTTTCGCGGCTTATGAAGGTTTGAAGTCTGTCACTGGTACTTATCAAGGACCCGATCCATACGACAACATTTACACCAATTGCTATATCTCTTGGGGCCAAAACGAAACAGCCACTAACGTTCACGGTATTAAGTTTATTAACCAAGCTCGTGATAACGGTGCCAAGTTATTAGTCGTTAACCCTATGCGCACACCCATTGCGTCGCAAGCAGATATCTGGCTACAACCTAAGCCAAGTACCGATACTCACTTGGCGACAGGTATCATGAAATACCTCATCGATAATGATTTAGCAGATATGGCGTTTATTGAAGCCAATACACTTGGCTATCAAGATCTGCTCAAACGTATTGATGAAATGAGCTATGACGAGATCGAACAAGTTACCGGCGTACCAAGAGAGAAAATGTTCGAGTTTGCCAAAGTGTATGGTGAGTCAGAGTTATCAGTCATTCGTTTAGGCTACGGTATGCAGCGTAACTATAACGGTGCTCGTATGTCTCGCGCCATCGCCATGATGCACGCCGTCGCGGGTCAATACGGTAAGATTGGTAACGGCTTTATCTATGATAATACCCAAGCCGATGACAGCCTTAACTACTCAAAAGGCCGTGCAGACCATATTCACCCTAATGGCGACACTGTTGGTCATGTCAACATGACTGAAATCGCTAAAGCAATCCATCCAACTAACCCAACCGCTTACGGTAAGCCTATTAAGCCAATTAAGGCTGTGATCAACTACAACGGTAACTTTGTCTCTGTTGCGCCGGACTCAAATGCTTGTCGCTTAGGCGCAATGCGTGATGATTTATTCCTAGTAGTGCACGACTTCTTGATGACAGATACCGCAGAACTTGCCGACATCATTGTGCCATCAACTACCCAGTTTGAGTTCCCAGATATGGGTACTGACTACAACTGCTACCACATGCAAACTTCTGAAAAAGTGATTGAGCCTTTAGGTGAATCTAAAGATAACTGGATCTTCTTTAAAGAGTTAGCGGCGCATATGGGACTGGATTATCACCCAGAGATGCGCGTTGATTACGAACAGATCTTACGTGACTTCTTAGACACTGAAGAGCCCGCATTTAAACACAATAACATCACTTACGAGCAGATCATTAAAGACAAGTTTGTCACCGTCTATGACCAACGCCCTTACTTTGGTGATGGTAAATATAAAACTGATAGCGGCAAGATCGAGTTCTACTCACAAATGATGAAAGATGCTGGCTACCATCCAGTTATTGACTTCGGCTTGCCTGAAGACGAGATGATCCCTGAAGAGAAGACGTTGCCGTTCCGTATGTTATCACCCGCGATCCCGCAGCGTGCTAACAGCTCTTTCTACAACGTTAAGTACATCCGTAACTTCCCAGCATATTTGGCCAAGATCAATACCGAAGATGCAAAAGAGTTAGGCATTAAAAACAACGACCGAGTCAGACTCAGTAACCATCGTGGCGAAGCATTCTTTACTGCGCAAGTTTCTGGACAAGTTGGCCGTGGCACCGTTATGGCACCAAAAAACAACTGGCGCCGAATGGATCCTTACGGTAAAGCGAGCTGCACCAACAACCTGACCACCGACAAATTGACCGATATGGGCGGGTGTTCAGCCTACCACTCGACCAATGTCGCGCTAGAAAAAGCCTAAGGAGTAGATAATGACTATGAACAAAAGAGTAGGCTTTGTCTTCAGACAAGAAAACTGCGTCGGTTGTGGTGCCTGTACTGTTGCCTGCCAAATTCACAATGAGCTACCAGAGAACCATCGATTCCGTAAGGTTGATCGCTATGAAGTTAAGCGCGATGACGGTGCAGTAGATGTGTGGCTATCGCACTCATGTATGCATTGTGAAAACCCTGCTTGCTTAATGGTTTGTCCTGCAAAGGCCTACCACGTCAGAGACGACGGTATTGTGGTGTTAGATCGTGAAAAGTGCACAGGTTGCGGCCTATGTGCCAGTGCCTGCCCATACTCGGCAGTGAGCATTCGTGAAGACGATGGCAAGGCAGATAAGTGCAATATGTGCGTTGAATTACTCGATCGTGGCATGCAGCCAGCCTGTGTTACTGGTTGTCCTGTTGAGTGTATCAAAATCGGCAATATTGACGAAGTGCTTAAGAAACCATCAGCCAGTAAGCAAGGCATTGGATACGGCGACTGCATCACAAAACCTAACATGGTGATTATTAAGGAACGCGCATAATGACAAACCAATATGGTCCGATGGCAACGGCGTACTTTGCCTTTAAATCAATGATCTTCTTTCCATCAGAAGCTGAAGCATTGCAAGGGTTAATCACTTATCTAGAGTCAAATAACCCGCAAAGCCCACTGTTGGTTGAGGCGAATAAATTCATTGATGACGCATCTGAGTTGGAGTTTGACTTCAATCGAATGTGCATTGGGCCATATAAGTTGTTGGTTGCCCCTTATGAAGGGATATACCGCAGCGGTAACCATGTCATAAACACAGATGAAACCGTTGAAGTCGCCGATTTCTATCAGCAAATAGGTTTAGTCATTGATGACAAATTCAATGAGCCAGCTGATTTTATCGGTAATGAACTGGAGTTTCTTTACTGTGTGCACGCCCTTGCAAGTGAGCAGCGACAAGCCAATAACCTCGATGCTGCTAACGAACTAGACGCTATAGCTGATGAGTTTGTTAATAAGCACCTTGGTGTATGGATTAATCCTTTCTGTGAAGGCATTAAACAACACGCTCAACATGATTTTTGGCGTGAGTTTGCTGTTGAGCTGCAACTTTTTATCACTAAACAACTGCATGAGTAGGCGTCAACCAACGACCTATTACATTTCAGGATCTGGCTTTAACCACAGCACCAACAAATATGCTGTGTAGCCAAAAGAGGCGAATAACATCGCCAAAGGAGTGACCTATGAACAGAGCAATAAAATGGTTAAGTTTTATTGTGCTTGGCCTGTTTGTCTCAACTGCCGCAATGGCTGAAGAGGCAAGCTTGCAACCACAACAATGGCAGCCAATTAAAGTTGAAGCCATTGCTGGTGACATACCAGAGTTACGCGGTATGCCAACTCAGGCGCAGCTACAACTACCAACTGCAATACCTGAAGATGCCAATGAAACCGTGCTTGGCTATTTGGGCGCAACCGATACCATCGCATTTTTAGTCTACGCCAGCTTATTTGCTGTCATCGGCCTGTTTATCATTTTCATCATAGTTAATGGTATTTCACGCTTAGACGAAGGCTTTTCTGGCAAGTTAATTAAGCGTTGGTCAGGTTTGAGTATCAGCGTGCATTGGCTGGGTGCTATTGCTTGCATGCTACTTATCCTCACTGGATTAGTGCTAGCAGGTGGCCGCTTATACTTTGAGCCGAGTATGAATCAATCAGGCTGGGCATCACTGGTCGGTTTATCAAGCGGCTTGCATGAGCTAATGGCATTCCCGTTCATCTTAGGTTACGTGTTGATGATCTTAATGTGGGCGCCAAAGCAAATTCCGGCTAGCTACGATATTAAGTGGTTTGCTGTATTGGGTGGCTACCTAAATACTGGCAAGAAGCATCACCCAGATGCAGGCTTTGCCAATGCGGGTGAAAAACTATGGTTTTGGGTATTCGCCCTATTTGGCGGACTGATGGTGGTATCAGGACTAACTATGATGTTCCCAGAGACATTTGTGGTCACCAAAAATACCGCTAACACCATGCTATTAGTGCACATTATCTCTACCGTTATCATCAGTGCATTCTCTGTCGTACATATCTTTATGGCGACTGTAATGTCTGAGGGTGGCATGTCAAATATGACCTCGGGTTACTGCGATGAGAACTGGGCTAAACAGCACCATAATCTTTGGTTCAAAGAGCTAAAGCAACAAGCTTAAAGCGAATCCAAACATAACGCTTCACCCGCCCATCAGCGTAAATGCTGATGGGCACAGCAACTAATCATATTTAATCGCACTGCACCAACTCTAGTCCTTAGAGAGGGCGACTTGTTGCAGCCAAAAGATAGGGAAATACACTAATGCACACATTCAAATCACTCATAGCTGCGGCCGTTAGTCTTTGCTGCATAAACGCTTACGCTAGCGACGCAACCACAGCGGAGCTAGAAGCGCGCATCGCCAAACTAGAAAATAATACCGCACCATCACAGTTCAAAAATAGCCAAGTCAGCTTGTATGGCTCTATTCGCCCAACCTTGAGCTACCTAGATGATAGCCAAGATAAAACTTGGGATGTGCGCGATGCACTTTCTCGCGTTGGCATTAAAGCCAGTACTGAGTTTGCTGACGGCTGGACTGCAATAGCTCAAGGCGAATGGAGTGTCGATATAGCCAACTCGGGTAATTTTGGTAAAGCCCGCCAAGCCTACGCTGCGATTGCATCACCTTATGGTCAAGTGGGGATTGGTAAGCAACGTCCAGCTCAGTACACTTTAGTGGCTGAATATGTTGATATCTTCAATCATGGCAACAGCCCATACGCTTACGACCATGAAAGCCCATTTTTCGTCGATAACTTTGTTACTTACCAACTAGTCACTGGCGATTTTACTTGGATGGCCGGCGCACAATTTGATGGCGACAACGGTGATGATGCGACTGATATGGTCAACCTTGGTGTGGGTTACGATATCGACCAGCTACACATTGGTTTAGGTTATGTCACGCAAAATACGACCGATGTACAAAATATAGAAGGTGACGATAAAACGATTGGTGGCGTGGTGGCCTATACCTTTAGTAATGATCTCTACCTTGCGATTAGTTACCAAGACAAACAGTATAACTATGACACTGGCAGCATGAATAAAGCTCGCAGTGGTAGCACTTTAGATACCGCTTTAGCCTATCCAATTTTTGATGACTACAAAATTAAGTTAGGTTATTTCCAGTTTAAAGATGGTATCAATGATATCACCTCATCCGATTACAACGGTTTTAATACCACGCTAGAGTGGAATCCAATCGACAACGTACGTGTGCACCTCGAATATCTAGACAAAAGCTTTGATAATCGTGACGACGACCATGCCGTTACTATCGGCTTTAGATACGACTTTAACCTAACTTGGCAAGGCTAACTAAGTAAAAAGCTCTACTTATCAGCCGCATATTTAATGCGGCTGAATTATCTAATATAGAGAGAGCTGAAAGGCTAAACATCGCGTATAATCGCGCGACATTTTTCTGTATCACTAAAAGCTCCCCCTCTAATGAGTAAGTACACAGTACCAACCTTCTCGCTCGCAATGTTACATCCCAAATATTGGTGCGTGTTATTAATCATTAGCGTTAGCTACCTTTGCAGCCTATTGCCCTACGCGATTCAAATTCGTTTAGGCAAACTACTCGGCCGCATTGTACTTAGCTTTATGAAGCGTCGCACCCGCACTATCAAGCGTAATCTTGAGCTGTGTTTTCCTGACATGACAAACACCGAGCGTGAAAAGTTAACCAAACAGAATATTGAAAATACAGGCTTGGCATTACTTGAAACAGGTATGGCTTGGTTTTGGTCTAATGAGCGCATTGCTAAACACACCACAGTGGTTGGCATGGAGCATATCGACAAGCTAAAAGCTGAAGGACGTGGTGCACTGCTGATTGCCGTGCATTCACTCAACCTTGAGTTAAGTGGCCGGGCATTTGGCCAATATGCACAGGGCATGGCGGTATACCGCCCAAACAATAATCCGTGTTTTGATTACTTTCAGTTGAAAGGCCGCTCTCAGGGTGGTCATACGCTGATCCATCGCAAAAACGTTAAGTTTATGCTTGAGGCGCTTAATGATGGTGCCTTTATGTGGTACGCACCGGATCATGATTACGGCCGTCGTCGCTCCACTTTCGCGCCGCTATTTGCGGTAGAAAATGCTTGTACAACAACGGGAACTAGCCTGTTAGCGGACAATACTAACTGCGCCATCGTGCCTGTGGTTTTTGTACGTGATAACGATAACGGTCACTACACCTTAACCATTAAAGAGCCAATGATAGATGAGTTTCCTAAGGGGGATGAACATGCTGGCGCCTGCTTTATCAATAAGATTGTTGAAGAGTCTATTATGGCTAAGCCGAGCCAATATATGTGGCTACATAGACGCTTTAAGAATCGTCCAGATGGCGAAGCATCCCTTTATTAATGCTCGGGCTTTACGCTAATCAAACCAAGCTGCGGTTTTCTCAGCGGCTTGGTTTTTTACACCATCATCAACATACATAGACACCATCGCTAGTGCAGCGGCTAGAGCACCCAAGTCATCAGAGAACCCCATAATTGGCGTTAAGTCCGGTATCGCATCAATCGGTGAAATAAAATAGGCTAGCGCGCCGAAGATGACCGTTTTAGCCCATTTAGGCGTGTCAGGACGCTTAGCCGCATAATACAAGCACAAAGCATTATCGATCACTTCACGACCGGCTTTTTTAGCAAATAGTTTTACCTTCAGCCAAAAGCTCTCGTCGCTATATTCAATATTATCGTTTGTCTGTTGCGTCATTTTCGCACCCATAGAAAAGGGAATATCCATTAAGATATTCCCTTATTTTAGTTTATTTAGCTATAGCAATCTTGTCGCTAGCATTCCAAAAAAATAGCCTATTTACCTTTGATGTTTAGGCGTTGTACCCCAAGCATTCTTTTTAGGAGGACGTTTACCTGCTTGGCCCGGCTTACCCTGCCCTGACTTAGCTTGTCCGGATTGGCCATTCAGGCCTGACTTATTGCCACCAGCTTTACCGCCTGCCTTATTTGCGCCAGCTTTGTTAGCACCGGACTTGTTTTGCCCTGATTTATTTTGCCCTGACTTACCGTCCTCTTTACGATCATCAAATTGATCGCCGGAGAAACGGGTAAAGGCTTTTTTACCTTTACCGTCATCTTTAGTATTCAGCTTCTTCTTATTACGAATCGCCTCACGCTCTTGGCGAGATTCTGCAGGCACTAAGCAATTTGGACCATTACCAATCAGCTTCTCTTTACCCATGGCAATTAGCGCTTCACGGATCAGCGGCCAGCCCTCTGCATCATGGTAACGCAGTAAAGCTTTATGCAGCTTACGCTGACGGCCTTTCTTAGGCACTGAAACTTCTTCACTGGTATGTTTAACATTTTTCAGCGAGTTAAGCTCTGTGTGATAAATCGTGGTCGCATTTGCCATTGGCGATGGATAGAAATTTTGTACTTGATCGAGCTTAAACTTCTCGCCTTTTAACCATAACGCCAGGTTCACCATATCTTCATTGGTCGTGCCCGGATGCGCCGAAATAAAGTAAGGGATCAAATACTGCTTCTTACCCGCCTCTTGTGAGTACTTATCGAAAAGCTCTTTAAACTTGTTGTAAGTGCCCATGCCCGGTTTCATCATCTTGTTGAGCGGACCTTCTTCGGTATGCTCTGGGGCAATTTTTAAGTAACCGCCAACATGGTGGGTTGCCAGCTCTTTCACGTAACGCGGATCTTCTGTGGCTAAGTCATAACGCACACCAGACGCAATCAGTACCTTTTTAATACCCGGTACGTCACGCGCTGCGCGGTACAGGTCAATAGTTGCTTGATGATCAGTGTCTAAATGGCCACAAATCGATGGGAACACACAAGATAAACGGCGACAGGTACTCTCGGCTTTTACGCTAGTACAGCCTAAACGATACATGTTGGCCGTAGGGCCACCCAAGTCAGAAATTACCCCGGTAAAGCCCGGCACTTTATCTTGAATATCTTTAATTTCTTTCACGATCGAGTCTTGCGAGCGACTCTGAATAATGCGTCCTTCATGCTCGGTAATAGAGCAGAACGAACAGCCACCAAAGCAACCGCGCATGATATTGATCGAGGTCTTAATCATGTCGTAAGCTGGAATTTTCTCTTTACCGTACGATGGATGCGGAACGCGCTGATAAGCAAGATCAAACACACCATCCATTTCATCGGTATTTAGTGGCCACGCAGGCGGGTTAACCCAAATCGCACGCTCAGCATGCTTTTGAAACAGCGCACGAGCACAGCCTGGGTTTTGCTCTTGGTGCAAAATACGTGATGCGTGGGCATAGAGATATTTATCTTCAGACACCTTCTCGTAACTAGGCAACAAGACATAGGTTTTTTCCCATGGCTTGGGTCTAGCTGGCTGAACACTAACCGCCTTTGGCGCGTCATTATCAAAAATCTTTTCATCCGTAGGCCCAGACAGGTTTTTACAACCTACGTCATCGGCGCCATACGGGTTTGGAATTGGATCGATCTTATGCAGCTGATCAATCTTACGCGAGTCCATACCCTTCCATTCAGGTAATGGCTCTTTACGAATGACTGTAGTACCGCGGATATTGTGTAATTCCGCTATTGGCTCACCTGCCGCTAAACGATGCGACAGTTCTACCAAAGGACGCTCGGCATTACCGTAAACTAAGATGTCGGCTTTAGCGTCTAAAATCACGCTGCGGCGCACTTTGTCAGACCAGTAATCGTAATGGGCAATGCGGCGTAAACTGGCTTCAATACCACCAATCACCACTGGTACTTGCTTAAAGGCTTCTTTACAGCGCTGGGTATACACGGTTACCGCGCGATCAGGACGTTTGCCACCGATATTGCCCGCGGTGTAAGCATCATCATGACGCATACGACGCTCAGCGGTATAACGGTTAATCATCGAGTCCATGTTACCGGCGGTCACACCAAAGTAGAGGTTAGGCTTACCTAACTTCATAAAGTCTTCTTTGTTTGACCAATCTGGCTGAGAAATAATCCCCACTCTGAAGCCTTGAGCTTCGAGCATGCGGCCAATCACCGCCATACCAAAGCTTGGATGATCCACGTAGGCATCGCCTGTGACGATAATGATGTCACAACTATCCCAGCCTAACTTGGCCATCTCTTTACGAGACATAGGCAAAAAAGGCGCTGGGCGCGTGAGCTCAGGGCGATACTTTGGAAAGGTAAATAACGTGGATTCTACTTGCATGGATTAGGCAGCCTAACTGAAATACAAAAATTACGCAGATATTGCGCCCCAATAGCTCTCACATCGGGGACGCGGAGTATAACAGGCTACGCCTGCAAGGTGTGACTAAAAAAGCATCAGATTGATGCTTTTTTTAGTATAGACCTTTATCCCATAATTTGGCTGTGGGTATTAATGGGCAGGGCTTTGAGGCTTTTTAGGCGTAATCAATACGGTAACCTAAAGCATCATAATAAACGAAAACAAGTTTACTAGGGCTAAACCAATAATCACCGCCCAAGTTAATAACATGCCCCAAAAACGGCCGATATGATACCCCCCCTTTCCTTGGGTTAAACCTACAGCATGCAGTACGCGGGCAACCAACCAAATACAGCCAAACACATGCAATACTAGGTGATGGGTACCATTAGTTTCTGCAACTAGCAGCAACAACAAAGCAATCGGTGCATTTTCAAGTAAATTTGCATGCACTCTTTGGGCTAGCGTCAGCGACTCATTACCGGCATTACCTATGCCTATTTTGTGGGTACGTCTTAATTTAATTACTCGATAAGTTAGCGTAACGATAAGTAATGCTGTGAGGCTGATATACAGCCCTGATATAGCCAGTGACATGATTGTTTCCATTTAAATTGGTGTTTAACACCACAGCATTACAATTAACGAACATTATGTAAATAAATGGCAACTTTTTTGGCCCAAATAAGGTAAGATGCGCGGGTCAAATTATGGCGAATAAACGTCTGCGTCTAATACAACAATAACAACGCCCTAAACTACTGTTTAGATTAGATAAGAACTGTAATCACCTAAAGCGAACATGGTAGTGGATAATCAAGAATTTTTAGAAAAACGCCGCTTTATTATCAGACTTGGTAAAGCCCTGCATAAATTTGGCACACCGGCCTATCGTTTAGAAACTCACCTTCAGGGCGTATCTAATGTACTCGGTATTGAAGGTTATTTTTTAATTTCTCCTACCGCAATGACTTTTGTGTTGCAACATAATGAAGACCAAGAGTACAACCATGTTGCCAGAGTTAAGCCTGGTGATTTAGATTTAGGCGCACTTGCTCGCACCGACGAGTTAGTTGAAGAACTCATGTCTGGCCAGCGCACCCTTCAAGAAGCACTTGAGCGTTTAGAAGAGATAGCCAATAAACCTAACCCATATGGTACTAAGCTAACTTTGTTAGCTTTTGGTACTTCAGCTGGTGCATTTGCCATGCTCATGGGCACTAGTTGGAACGATGTGTTTTGGTCTGGCATGTTAGGCCTGATGGTTTATGGTTTAGTCTACCGCGCAGAACGCTCAAAACGCATGGCAGAAATGCTCGAACCCCTTGCCGCCATTTTATGTGCCACCCTTGCCTACGGTATTGCACAAATCGATCCATCTGTGAATATTCCTGTCATTATTCTATCGGGAATTATTATCTTTATTCCGGGCTTGGCCTTAACCTTAGGACTCGCTGAACTTGCGGCGCGTGACTTAATCTCCGGTACAGCAAGAGTGATGGACGCCTTTATGTTGCTGTTCAAACTCTACTTTGGTGTGATTTTGGGCATGGCAATTGGTAAAGCCCTATTTGGTGAAGTGACTTATTTACCTCCAGAATCCATACCCAAATGGGGAATATGGGCTGCTGTACCAATCCTTTCAACCGCACTAGTCATTATCTTTAAAGCGCGCTTAAAGGACTCTCCTTGGGGCATTATGGCCGGAATAGTGGCATTTTTCTCTGCTATGCTAGGTGGTATTTACTTTGGTGAGTCTATTGGGATTTTCTTTGGCGCTCTTGCCGTTGGGATCTACTCCAACTTGTTCGCTCGCTGGATGAAAGCGCCTGCTTCGATTGCGTTACTACAAGGCATTGTCATTTTGGTGCCTGGCAGTAAAACTTATATTGGCCTTAACACCTTAATTCTTGGTGAAACTATCTTTAACCAGTCACATTTGGGCATTCAAATCTTCTTAATCTTTATGTCGATTGTGGCTGGCTTAATCTTTGCCAACGTTGCCGTACCGCCGAGGCGCACCTTATAGCTGTTATAGCGATGAGCTAAATTGAAAAGAGCGCTTTAAGCGCTCTTTTCAATTCTAACATTTACTTTTTTGCTTAAGTAAAATCAGTGCGTTATTGCTTATCTAAACTATGCTTACCCTATAGAATACTTTTTCACCATCAGGTAAAAATAGGCACTAGTCAGGGAGGAAATCAGCATAATGAAGCGGGTTTGCAGTCTAATATTTGTTATTAGTTACAGCATCCATAGCGATGCGGCTTTTGCTGCTCCGAAAATACCTAAATCCACTAGTGATAAACTTGCCAGTTCACTAGAAAAAAAGCCCATCAAGAACATTGTTATAAAAAGTAACGATATCTTTGATCTCTCAGATCCTGAAACCTTCTTTATTCACCGCTGGGCTAACTACTTACATATTAATACTCGAGATAGTGTTATCCGCAATAAGCTCAGCTTTGGAGAAGGGCAAAGTGTAAGCCAAAA
The DNA here is from genome assembly GCF_023283845.1 of Shewanella marinintestina. Classification (GTDB taxonomy): domain Bacteria; phylum Pseudomonadota; class Gammaproteobacteria; order Enterobacterales; family Shewanellaceae; genus Shewanella; species Shewanella marinintestina. Next base: position 45,332 of record NZ_JAKILC010000016.1, on the reverse strand, counting down.
AGATCTTGATGAGATGCAACGTATTTTACGGGCAGAGCCTTATATACGCGATGCGAAAATCACTTACTCAGAACCAGCTCCCGATGCCGACCTAGCCGACGAAGGTCAAAATGTTTTAGTCGAGACTTGGGATAACTGGTCGTTACTACCGACATTTAACGCTAGCCGCAGCGGGGGTGAAAGTAAGTTCTCTGTCGGTATAAAAGAAGATAATTTATTTGGATATGGCGTTAGAACTCGATTTAAATACCAATCTAATGCCGACAGAACCGGTTATAAATTTGCGGTTGAGGCTCCGGTAAACTTTATCAAACACGCGACGATAGCAGCCGATTTTTACGATAATAGTGACGGTCATGCACAACATGTATATTTTGAAAAACCTTTCTATACCCTTGACGGTAATCACATGTATTCGGCTGAATATTTGAATGATTTACGTATCGACACCTTAAAGCAAAATGGCCAAGACATTAATGAATTTGAACACGCGGTTAGCTACAACAATGCTCGGCTAGGCTGGTTAATAGATAAAGATGAGCAACAGCTGTCGCGGATCATTATGGGAATAACCCAAGATCGCCATGAATTTAACCATGTCGACAATTATCCGACTTCAGAGTTACCCCAAGATAGAGATTTTCTTTATCCATGGCTGGCCTACCAATACATTCAAGATGACTTTAAAGTCCTACAAAATATTCACCTGATAAATTATAACGAAGACTTTAATTTAGGTTGGCAGCATTTTATTAAGCTAGGCATCGAAACCCGCGATCTCAATGACGACTCACCTATTGGCTACCATTTCAATTGGCAATCGAGTCGCGGTTATCAAGCAGATGAGCAACTGCTCTTGCTAGAAATGGATGCTGAAGGCGTATTTGCCACCAGTCAAAAAGATTTCTACCAACTAAATCTGGCCGCAGAATATTTCTATCAACTCGCGCCCAAATGGACCGCATACTCAAAACTAAGATTAAGCACTTCAAAAAATAATTACTTAGACAGACCATTTGCACTTGGCGATGAAACTGGCATTCGCGGCTACCCTAACGATTACCAATACGGTGATAATCAATGGGCTTTTACCGCTGAGCTGCGTAACTACCCAAATATTGATCTTTACCAACTAGCAGAATTAGGCTGGGCGGTATTCACTGATATTGGCCAAGCATTTGGCGGTAACGATAACAACAACGCTATCTCATCACCTATTGGCAGTTTTGGTATTGGTGCTAGGGTATACTCTTCAAAATCCAGCTATGGCAATGTTGCCCATATTGATTTAAGCGTGCCCTTTACCTCTGGGCCAGAGGTAAATAGTTGGGAATGGCGTTTTCAGGTGAAAAATCATTTTTGATGATATGGGCACAACAGATAAATCGACTCCTTTCGATTCATCAGCCTGCAGCTCTATGATAGCGAGCTAGAACTTATAATCTAAGGTCAAATAGATTTGTTGGCTATTATCGATATCAATGGCGTTTTCACTGTAGTCCTGCGCTAAGTAGCGATAGCCTAAATCGGACGATAGATTTTCAGTCCATTTATATTGCACACCCGCTTGTCCACCATAGACAAAGTCAGTTGAGGCTCGTCCAGCAATCTTATTGTCATTCGCACCGGCACTCACACCGACAAATAGATTTACATCTTTATGTACAGGTATTAGATAATCATAAGAAAGCAACCAGCTGTATTGCTCTTGCTTGTAGTCAGTATTGGCATCAGAGAACTCATCTTCCATATAGCCAAAAGTACCGGTGATCCTGTGCTGCTGTTCAATCAAAACCCCGATACGACCTTGATATGACATATCTTCAGTATCATGGTTAACACCACCATCGACTTTATCCATCTGGTAGCCCACTGCTGCACCAGCAAAGAAATCGACTTCAACGGCTTGTACACTGCCAACCATCAAACCAGAACACAATACACTCACTAGAATTGTTTTTGCTTTCATCATCGACCTCACTCTCAATTTAAATTTTATCGCTTACCAGTTGTAAGTGATGTTGAGGCTAGATTAACGATTTAAAGCCGATGGAAAAACTAGCGATTGGCAGTCAGTTTGTATCGAAAAACATGACAGTAAACCAACGAGATTTGCAGAATCAACAACTAAAGCTCATGCTAAAAAGAGATTTCAAATCAGCCTTAAGAGTATAAATTGGCAATTTTGAGCGGGAGTTAGTCAGCGTCTAAACTGTAAGGTGATTGTAATAAAAAGAACTTTAAAACGCTCCTTTAAGCTAATTCTGAAAGGTTGTAGTTCACAACCCTATGCCGACAACAGCAGCATTTTAATATCGCTATTTCTTATCGACAAAAGCCTCTATTTTGGCTTTAATCTCATTCTTCTGCTGTTTATCTTCTAGCTTATAAATACGTTTTATTTGCGACTTAATCATAGGATCTTGCACTGTCGAAACTGTATCAAAACCAGCGGTGACTTTCCCTAAACTTGAGGTCACTAATAAACCTTGAGCAAAATTAAAGTCATTCGAACCGCCATTCAAAATCAATAAGTAGCTTTGCCTAGGACGTGAATCAACAATAACAGAGTATTTATCAACACTTTCCCAGCCATCCATACGGAAATTATCAATCGAGTTAACTTGCTCAAGATCCGGGAAGGTATACATCGCATCACGCTCTTTATTGGCTTCGGTTGATGCACAACCGCTGAGCACCATAAGCACTATCACTAGCATCGTATTCAATAAACGCATAATTTATCTCCTGACAGTTTTACTTGAATGTAGCAGCTCGAACTTATTCCGCCAAAGTAATCTAAGCTCAATAGTAAGATCGCTCTAATCAATCAAATTATGCGAATGAAAAATACACCTCACAAGCATTAATGAGCATGCCCCTGTGAAAAGTTAATCATCATTACGCCAGCTGCTACCAGTACCATTCCGACCCAAGCCGTCATATCCAAATGTTCACGATAAAATAGTGCTGAGATTAATGTTACTGACACAATCGCTAAACCTGCCCATAAAGCATGTACCACACCAACTGGCATGCCCTTCATTGCTTGGCCTAAAAAAATAAACGCTGTGAGGTGACCTAAGATAACCAGTGCCGCAGGTAATGGCTTGCTAAAACCATCGGTGGCTTTTAATGCCACATGAGATAACACTTCCGCGACTACGCCCAATAAAAGAAAAATCCAGCTCATGCTATTACCTTGGTATTTGCTCTACAACGCCATGTTTGCAAAGAGGTTTAAATCAATACAGCTATTATATTCATCTGGCTAACATTGATAATCACCATAAAATACAAATGACTTTTACCCTTAGGTAATAATCTTTTTAAAGGCAATAAAAAAGCTGCCGTTACAGGCAGCTTTTAAGTCAGTATCTCAGCACAGAATCGCGTGTCCTTAATCGATGACTAGTCTATTTAGCCAAGTGCTCGGCATGAAAACACAGGTGGTTTTCGATAAAGCTAGAGATGAAGTAATAACTATGATCGAAACCTTCTTGCATGTTGAGTGTTAACGGATAGCCGCTTACCTTAGCTGCAGCCTCTAGCACTTCAGGCTTTAGCTGCTCGATAAGAAAATCATCAGCCTCACCTTGATCAACTAAAGCAGGCACAAACTCAGTAGCTTGCCGCATGAGTAAGCTAGCATCGTATTCAGCCCAAGTTGTGGTATCACGGCCTAAGTAAGCGGTGAATGCCTTTTTACCCCAAGGGCAATTAACTGGATTAACAATCGGGCTGAATGCTGATACAGACTGATAAGCCTGCGGATTGCGCATAGCAATCATTAATGCACCGTGACCGCCCATCGAGTGACCGGCAATAGAGCGTTTATCACTAACCGGGAACATAGATTCAATCAACTGTGGCAATTCATTTACCACATAGTCATACATACGGTAATGACGGTTCCATGGAGCTTGGGTCGCGTTAACGTAGAAACCAGCGCCCTTACCTAAATCGTAACCAGCATCGTCGGCAACATCGTCACCACGCGGGCTAGTATCAGGTGCGACAATCGCAATACCAAGCTCAGCAGCCATACGCTGTGCACCGGCTTTTTGCATAAAGTTTTCATCGGTACAGGTTAAGCCTGACAACCAATAAAGCACCGGTACTTTTTTACCATTTGACGCTTGAGGCGGTAAATAAACCGCAAATCGCATGGCGCAATTAAGGGTTGTAGACTGGTGGCTATATTGCTTATGCCAGCCGCCAAAGCTCTTATTTACACTGATATTTTCTACAGTCATGTAATACCGACTCCTAAAAACTTGTAACATCGAGAGTCATTAACCCTCTTAAAAAACAAGCGCCCGAAAGCGCTTGTTGTTTTGTACGACTTAATTACTTGCCGAAGTGGATAACAGTACGAATACTCTTACCTTCGTGCATTAGGTCAAATGCTTCGTTAACTTGCTCAAGACCCATGGTGTGAGTGATAAAGTCATTTAACTTGAACTCACCAGCCATGTAACGCTCGACGTATTCAGGTAGTTCAGAGCGGCCTTTAACGCCACCAAATGCACTGCCTTTCCAAACACGGCCAGTCACTAGTTGGAATGGACGAGTTGAGATCTCTTGCCCTGCACCCGCAACACCAATAACTACTGACTCACCCCAACCTTTATGGCAGCACTCTAATGCGCTACGCATCACATGTACGTTACCGATACACTCGAATGAGTAATCTACGCCGCCGTCAGTTAGCTCAACAATTACGTCTTGGATTGGCTTGTCGTAATCTTTAGGGTTGATGCAATCAGTTGCACCCAACTTACGTGCTAGGTCGAACTTACTTTCGTTAATGTCGATAGCGATGATGCGTGAAGCTTTAGCCATTGCCGCGCCGATAACCGCTGACAGACCAATACCACCCATACCGAAGATTGCAACCGTTGCACCCTCTTCTACTTTCGCGGTGTTCATTACCGCGCCCATACCGGTTGTTACACCACAACCTAGTAGACACACTTCTTCAAGCGGTGCTTCAGGGTTAACTTTCGCTAGAGAGATCTCAGGTAATACTGTGTACTCTGAGAAAGTTGATGTGCCCATGTAATGGAAAATATCAACACCATCTTTAGAGAAACGTGTGGTGCCATCAGGCATCAAACCTTTACCTTGAGTTTCACGAATTTTTTGACAAAGGTTAGTCTTACCAGACTTACAGAATTTACATTCACCACACTCAGGAGTGTAAAGTGGGATAACGTGGTCACCAACTTGAACGCTAGTTACGCCCTCACCGATTGACTCAACAATACCACCGCCTTCATGACCAAGAATACAAGGGAAGATACCTTCAGGATCATCGCCTGATAATGTAAATGCGTCAGTGTGGCATACACCAGTGGCGATCATTTTAACGCGCACTTCACCTTTTTGTGGTGGCATTACATCTACGATTTCCATAGATAGTGGTTGACCAACGGCCCAAGCTACTGCGGCTTTTGATTTGATTGTTTGTGCTGTCATCTTGTATTCCTACTCTTAATAAACTTTATATACGGTGGTTCACCGCAGTGGGTATGGAAAGATTATAACTACCTGTTTGACATTGATAATCCCATCAATAGGTAATTTACCTTTACCATATGGTAATAATCTTTTAAAAATGGCTTCATTATTTACATGAAGCACTTTATGTGGCTCGAGCTAAACCCAAGCCGCTTAGTTAATTAATTGCGACTGATTTTCTATCGTGTAAGCATTAGCGCAGTTGGCTATCTTTACTACCACGACGATTAAATAGATGTTGTTTAGCCTGTTGGTTATCAATTTCATTTTGACAACTAATACAGAGCCGAACGCCTATAACTGCATTGCGTCTTGCCTCTGGGATCGGCTCACCACACTCTTCACAATGCAGCAAACTAATACCATTGCGTAGTCGACTTCTTGCCTCGGCTACTGCGTCCTCAACACTACTGTCAATTTGGTCTTGCACTGCACCATCTCTAGACCATCCACCCGCCATATTGATACCTCTGCATGACAATTGTGTTGCCCAATAAATGATAAGGAGAAATGACCCGTACAATTAGCAGTCATTAACCTATAGTTGAAGTCTGCTCTTTAGTCGACATTGGCTGAAGATGCATGAGTGATTAAAGCGGATTATCTGTATCAATCAGCAGCACTCGACTCGATGGATGTATTATATTTATTTCAACAAGGATGATAATTGGCTAAATATGCAAATATCTTTTACCATACAGTAAAAATAGTTTATTCAATCCTTATAAGGAAATAGCATGTTTAATTGGGAGGGTGTCAGTGAGTTTGTTGCTGTAGCCGAAGCAGAAAGCTTTACTAAAGCATCGCAGCGATTAGGCATTTCGACAGCACAAGTCAGCCGCCAAATCAGTGCGCTGGAAACCAGACTCGCGTCTAAGCTGTTTCATCGAACCACCCGCAAAGTATCGGTTACAGAAGTAGGCCGCATCTATTATCAACATTGTCGCCAAGTATTAGATGGTTTAGAAGAGGCCGAGCGTGCGATTACCAATTTGCAGACCAGCCCACGTGGACTACTGAAGCTCACCGCGCCTGTCACTTATGGTGAAATGACGATAGCACCATTAATTAATAACTTTGCAGCGCTCTACCCCGAGCTTGAGGTGAAGCTTAATCTCACTAATCAAAAGTTAGACTTAGTTGATGAAGGTTACGATCTGGCCATTCGACTTGGGCATCTAGAAGATTCCAGCATGATGGCCAAAAAGCTTAGCAGTCGTACCCAATATGTTTGTGCATCACCTAGCTATATATCTACTTATGGCATTCCACATTCATTATCAGAGCTTGATCAACACAACTGCTTAATTGGCACCATGGATTATTGGCGCTTTCAGGAGAATGGCAAAGCCCGTAATGTTCGGGTCAAAGGCAGCTTGAGCTGTAATAGTGGTCATGCATTAGTAGATGCGGCCATAAAAGGCATAGGCATAGTGCAGCTGCCAGATTATTACGTGCAGCCTTTTATTGAAGCAGGAGAGCTCACCCCATTGCTGGAACAGAACCGTCAACCTGAGGAAGGGATTTGGGCGCTGTATCCGCAAAATCGTCACCTTTCACCTAAGGTGCGTATGCTGTTAGATCATCTAACAGCAGGACTAAAGACCGCATAACTCGCAATAAACATGGCCTATAACACTCGTAATAGGCCATTTAAGACCCTGGCGAAGAAAGTTAAACAACATATCTATTAATAACCTATCTAGAACCCACCTTTTATTATTACCTATAGGTAAAAGTAATTTGCATTTTTAGCTAATTGTTCCAAATACGACGATAACTATAATAAGCGCCATCTAATAGCCCTGCACTCGGTCATACCTTTCGTATCCCCATTCAGTTCCAAGGCTCATTTCAATTTTCAAATTATGTCTGCATCTGTCGATGCACAGAGGAATTATTATGTCTCGTATTGTTATTGTTGGCGGTGGCGCTGCAGGTCTTGAAATCGCCAGCATGCTAGGTCGTAGTGTGAATAGCCAAGATGAAGTTATTCTGGTTGAGGGTGAAACTCATCACTACTGGAAGCCACGCTTTCACGAAATCGCCGCAGGGACTTTTGACAGCGATCTCGACACTATCTGTTATTTCAGCCACGGCGCTAAAAATGGCTATATGCATTACCAAGCTTGGATGACCGATGTTAATCGAGCAGCTAAGCAGCTAGTCGTACGTAAGCCTAACGGTGAAACTGATACGCTAGCTTACGATTACCTGATTATTGCCATCGGCGCGATCAGTAATGACTTTGCCACCCAAGGTGCAAAAGAGCATTGCTTGTTCTTAGATACACCAGAGCAGGCGCGCGATAGCTGGCACCAAATCAGTTCATTACTGCGCTCAGGTAAAGATTGCACTGTTAATATCGTCGGTGCGGGTGCAACTGGTTTAGAGCTTGCTGCAGAACTTGCTAAGGTCAGCGCTGAGCTAAGCGAAAACCCTTATGCAGCATGGCTTAACATTAACTTGATTGAAGCGGCCGATAGAGTACTCCCCAACGGTCCAGTGAAAATGTCTGAACAAGCTTTATTAAGACTTGAGAAGTATCAAATCAATGTGATGCTTAATACTCGTATTGCCAGTGTTGAAGCGGATCGTATGACCACCAGCGACGGCCAAGTGCTTAATGCCGATGTACAATTTTGGGCTGCTGGGATTAAAGCACCTGACTGGCTCAAAGAAATTGGCGGATTGCAAAGTAATTCTCTTAACCAATTAGTGGTTGAACAAACACTAGCAACCACATTTGATTCAGCTATTTTTGCGCTGGGTGATTGCGCCGCCATTCCACAAGCAGATGGCAGCCAAGTCCCACCCAAGGCGCAAGCAGCTAATCGCGCAGCAGTGCATTTGGCTAAAAACTTAGTCGCCCATTTAAAGGGCAAGCCACTCAAGCCGTTTGTTTACAACGATGGCGGCATGGTGGTTGCGATTGGGCATAACTTTGCCATTAGCACCATGATGAACGATAGATTGATCTTAAAGGGCCGTTTAGTCCGCCGCCTATATGATACGATTTTCCGTTTACATCAAAAAACCGTCAGTGGCTATTTAGCTATGTCACGTTTGATTATTTTCAAACGCTTAAAATGTTTGTTTAAGCCTGCATAATAAGCAAAGTACCGATAAAGCCCATTTACTTAGCTGTAGATGGGCTTTTTTATTCATGCCTCTTCTCTCTGGTTCATGTCGCAACAAGGCTTTTATCACCAAGCATTAAGCTTGCTTGCATTTAATCGTTAAACAGCAAAACTGTTATATTAGCAACAGATGTGCTAAATTTATTCACTAAAAAACAACCCTGTATCAACATATAAACCCAATATATATGGCTTATGGGGTTGTCAGTCACTGTAATTAAAGCACTACCTTCAACTTGTACTCTAGCAGCAGCTAGGTAATCAAAAGGCTCGTGCATTCAAGGTATCTAACCTCTGCATGGAGTCTCTTATGATGTATTTACTCTTCAATGTAAGCCTATCCCTTTCGCTCAACTCGATCTAGACCTCAAAAAGCACTAGCTAAGCGTTTGCTTTCATAACGCATATCTTGGTTATGTTTTTACAAAAGATCCGCAATCAATACCAATAAACTCAATCCATAAGGATAAATGATGATTCGCCAAACACTTGCAGCCTCATGTATCACCCTTGCACTTTCTGCTAATGCAAACGCCACCCCAATAGATGAGGAACTGGCAGCGCTAAAGGCTCGTATCGAGCAACTTGAATCTCAACAGCAACAAGCGAGAGAGAAAGAAGAACAAGCCAAACAGCAAGCGGCTACTGAAGAGCAAAAGTCAGCTGAGAGTTCGTTAAAGTTTGGCGGCGCTGTACGTGTAAATTATTCTTATGAAGACTTTGATGACGATAATGCAGATCGCGGTGGTGACTTTGATTTTGACCTGTTTCGTATCGATGTATCAGGTAATTACCAAGATTTGATTTTTTCAGCTCAATACCGCTGGTTTGAGTATATGAATGTCATTCAGCATGCGTGGATTGGCTATAATTTTGATGAGCAACAACAAGCAAAAATCGGTGTCACTCAAGTGCCTTTTGGTATCTTAACTTACGCATCAAATAACTACTTTTTCAGCTCTAACTTCTATCTCGGGCTTGAAGATGACCATGATATGGGTCTGAACTACACCTACAAAGGTGATAATAACCAATTTGATTTCGCCTTCTACAAAAATGATGAACAAGGCGGCCTCGATGGTTTCGTGTCTGACCGTACCGACCGTTACGCCTATGACGTAGTCGGAATTCGCTTAGATGGAGAAGATGCTTATGATGCTCCAAGTGCTGGTTACGCAGCAGGAGAGGTCAATACCTTCAATGCTCGCTATGCGCATAACTTTGTATTTAACGACATAAACCTTGAGCTAGGCGCATCGATTCAAGCCGGCCAATTAGAAATTGAAAATGGCACCGATGGAGATAATGTCGCGGCAGCTATCCATGGCGTTGTTAACTATGACCGTTGGAACGTCAAGCTACAGATGACTGATTACAAGTACGATGTTGATGGCATGGATGTGGATCGTATTGTGGTTGCAGCTTATCACTTTTATGATTCTATCCCAGCTGAAGCAACCACATACATTGCCAATGTCGCTTATAGCTTGCCTGTTGATATTGGTCCAATATCCAGCCTGACCTTCTATAACGATTACTCCCTAGTCACCGATAAGCCCGCCGCTATGGAAGACACTTTTATGAACGTCACCGGTATGGCGGTTTCTGCTGGCGGTCTTTACACCTACTTTGATTTTGTCGTGGCAGAAAATCAGCCCTTTATTGGTGGCACCATGGTAGGTGACGGTGATACCAACAAACGCTTTAATATTAACTTTGGCTATTATTTCTAACATCTTAGTTAGCCACTATGCCATTGCTCATTGCTCATTGCTCATTGCTCATTGCTCATTGAGCAATGGCATTTAAAGCTGAAGATAGGCAAATCTTAATCTGACAGAAAACAAAAAGCCGCATCTCTTTCGAGATGCGGCTTTTTGTTTGAATAGGTGAGTTGGCCGATAAGCCGGGTCCTGTCGTGGACAGTTATTCATCTAGGCCTGCAATCGCTCACAGGCTCAAGCGACCTACCCGGTCCCAACGCGAGCAGCGCCATACGGGACCCTATTTGGTCTTGCTTCGGGTAGAGTTTACCTTGCAACGGACTATTGCTAGCCGCCCGGTGCGCTCTTACCGCACCCTTTCACCCTTACCAATCCGAAGATTGGCGGTCTCCTCTCTGCTGCACTTGTCGTCGGTTCACACCGCCCAGGCGTTACCTGGTACCCTGCTCTTTGAAGCCCGGACTTTCCTCCCCGTTCTTGCGAACGCGGCAACTGTCTAGCCAACTCGGCGCGGATTATAGCCTAAGCACAAGCAACAAACCAAGGACTTTCATACATAGTATTAATTAGAAGCCAATCTATTAGATATAGCGCCACTAATTCATTTTCCTACGGACTAAATCTATGATCTAACTACAAGTCCAAAAGTACAAGTTTTAGCTAAAACAAAGCTTCAGTATTAAAGCCCGATAGATAGACCATGCTTATAAAGCGCATTCTTCTTAATATCGTAAATTTGACCGGCAACTGCTGCAGCTTTTTTCAAAGGCAACTCTTCACACAACAATTTAAGGGTATTGATTACCGTTGGTGAAAACTCTGACTCTTCATCGCTACGGTGACCATGACACATCAACACGATTTCACCGCGCTGCTGGTTTGTATCATCCTTAACCGTTTGCAAAACTTCAGCCGCTGGACCAGACAAAAAGGTCTCGAATGTTTTAGTCACTTCACGAGCCATAACTATTTCGCGATCGCCGCCTAAAGCTGCCACTAAAGATTCTAAGCTATGCACAATACGATGTGGTGACTCATAAAAGATTAATGTACGAGGGTCATCTTTAAGGGCGGTTAATTTATCTAATCTTGCTTTCTCTTTTGACGGTAAAAAACCTTCAAATGAAAAACGATCAGAAGGTAAGCCTGAAGCACTTAACGCTGTAATTGCCGCACATGGACCCGGCAATGGGATCACATTAAAGCCTGCTTCGCGCACTTGCTTAACCAAGTGGTAGCCAGGGTCTGAAATCAATGGTGTGCCGGCATCAGAGATAAGCGCGACAGCTTCACCATTACCGAGCTTTTGAATAATCCACTGCGCTCTATCACGTTCATTATGATCGTGTAGCGCTGTTTTACGGGTTTCAATACCGAAATGACTAAGTAATTTGCCACTATGACGGGTGTCTTCGCAGGCGATAAGCGATACTTGATTAAGTACCTCTATTGCGCGGCTACTGATGTCCCCTAAATTCCCAATTGGTGTGGGAACAATATAAAGCGCGACCGACAGGTCCATATCTACCTCTGTATTGAGTATTGGCAAGAGTTTCTAACAAGACTTTCGCCAAGCGGAAGAGCAGGTTAAACTAATAGCAGCATCTTACCAGAGTGAAGACCCGTGTTAAAAAGACTGAATACAACAAAATTTATTTCTATCGCAATTTTATCTGCGGTTTTGTTCGGTTGCGGCACGACTTCTGCGCCGGTAAAGACTGAAAAGACTGAAGTTTCTTTGTCATCGGTAACAATGGCATCATCACAATACTTCGCGCTTGCAGCTAGCGAAAAAAATAAAGAAACTCGCGATAAATATGTTTTGCTCGCCGCTCATGCCTTTATTAATGAAGGTAACGCCGGCGCAGCAGATAAAGCTTTGAAATCAATTGCGCACGATATTACTCAAAAACCTGAGCTATTGGCTGAGCATATTTACCTTTCAGCTCGCGTTTTAGAGATGACTTCAACCTATGATCATGCTCTAAAAACACTAAACTACCCTAACAACTGGACATTACCGAATTGGCAATGGGTGAGTTATTACCAATTAAAGGCGCATCTTTATCAGCTAATTAATCAGCCAATCGAGCAAGTAAGACAGTTAAGTCTGCTGAGCAAATACTTGCCTGCATCTCAAGCACATGAAGTTAACGATACTATTTGGCGTTCTTTACAGCCAATTAATGAGCAAACGCTACTTAGCTTTAAAGACGATAGCAGCAATCCTATTTTTGCGGGATGGATACAGCTCGCTTATATCGCTAAACATTACGCGGTCGATCCTAACGATTTAGTGCGTCACCTAGGAAGTTGGCAGCAACTGAATCCCAATCACCCTGCAGCTGCAAAGCTACCCACTGATTTAGAAAAAGCACTGAATACTCAGCCGTATCAACCAAAGAATATCGCAGTACTGCTGCCGTTAACTGGCCCTAGAGCGACTATTGCCAACACTGTAAAGCAAGGCATTATCGCTAATTACATGGCAACAGCTGACGACAGCGTAACACTAAACTTTTTTGATACTGCTACTGGTGCGCAAGCTGCTTACCAGCAAGCCGTTACCGCTGGTGCAGAGTTTATTATTGGCCCTTTGCTACAATCAGAAGTTGAGCAATTACAAAGCATGACGCCAACTGCTACCGTGTCGCCAACGAGTCCTTCAGCTCCAATCGCGCCCGTTGCTAATAAAACCATTCCACAGTTGTATTTAAACCACATAGATACTTTTACCACTGATCCTGATAAGTTTTTCTTTGCATTATCACCAACTGACGAAGCCATTGATGCTGCGCAGCGTTTATACAACGACGGTATAACTCAGCCACTGTTGTTAGTAAGCAACGACGCTGTTGGTCGCCGCATGGCCGAAAGTTTTAATAAGGCATGGCAAACCCTAACAAACGAACCTGCTGAAATTCATTACTATGATGGCGGTGACAAGATGAAAGTCACTGTGCAAAAAGCTTTGGGAGTTATCGACAGTAAAGAACGTATCGCCCGTATTAAAGCTATTTTAACACCTAAAATTGAAGCCGATTTTCGCTCTCGCCGCGATATTGATGCTATTTATATGATCTCTGCGAGCAAAGATTTAGCGCTATTAAAGCCTTTTATTGACGTTAACTTTAGCGTGTTTGCAGAGCCGGTACCGCTTTACACCACTAGTCGTAGCAGAGTTGAAGGCAATAACCGTGAAACAGCTGAAGAGTTAAATAACCTCACTATTAGTGATATACCGTGGTTAATCGCACCTAACACCGAAACTCGAATGGTTAATAATTTATGGCCAAACTGGAGTAATGGTCGTAAGCGTCTGTTTATTATGGGCTATGATGCACTAGATTTAGTCGGTAAGTTGGCACAAATGCGCGCACTACCAGGCTATCAGTTTAGTGGTCGCAGTGGCTTATTATCGGTACAGCCGGATGGCACCTTAAACCGTCAGCTGAGCTGGGGACGTTACCAAAGAGGCAACTTACGTCCGCTGTAAAGTCGATATATAATGCCTTTAGCCTTATTTACAGTTAAATTAGCTGAGGTAAATAGTCGCGGCTAATACTTTAAGATATAGTCAAATTTAAGCTACAAGGATGAGCGGATTTGATGGCAAACACCAATAATCAAGGACAAATTGCCGAATATAAAGCACGGCAATATTTGGAACAACAGGGCCTAAGTTTTGTCGAACAAAACGTAAGATACCGTTTTGGTGAAATCGACATAATCATGAAAGATGGCAAGGATTGGGTCTTTGTTGAGGTAAAATACCGCTCTCCATCGCGTTATGGTGGTGCAGTGAATGCGTTAAGCACCGCACAAACCCAGCGCATAAGAAAAGCGGCTAGCCATTACATACAAATAAATCGAATTGACGCGATATGTCGGTTCGATGTCATTGCGGCCGATCCCAATGGGATCCAATGGATCCGCGATGCCTTTTAAACAGTTTAATTTTCATATGCTCTTACCTTTTAATAATGAGCATAATAAACATAGGGTTTATCCATGTTAGAACGCATTAAAGACAGCTTTACAGAGTCAATTCAAACTAAGATTGATGCTTCTGAAGCACTACCTGAGTCAATTGCTAAAGCGGCAGAAATGATGGTGCACTGCCTATTAAGCGGTAATAAAATTTTGGCCTGTGGTAATGGTGGTAGCGCAGGTGATGCTCAGCATTTTTCTGCTGAACTATTAAACCGCTATGAAATTGAGCGTCCACCACTACCTGCAATTGCATTGAGTTGTGACACCTCAACGATCACAGCGATTGCCAACGATTATAGCTATGACGAAATCTTCTCAAAGCAGATTATGGCCCTTGGTCAACCAGGTGACATCTTATTAGCAATCTCGACCAGCGGTAACTCTGGCAACGTGATTAAAGCGATGGAAGCAGCATTAAGCCGTGATATGACGATTGTGTCACTAACCGGTAAAGACGGCGGCGCTATGGCTGGCCTGCTAAGTGTGAATGACGTTGAAATCCGTGTACCTTCAAACGTGACTGCACGTATTCAAGAAGTACACTTACTAGCGATTCACTGCCTATGTGACAACATCGACCGCACGTTATTCCCGCAGGACGAACAGGCATGAGATCACTGCTCCCATTAATCGCTATTGTGTTAATGCTGCAAGGCTGCGCAGGGGCCGTTATGGTCGGCGCAGTTGGCGGGGCAATGATGGTTAATGACGAGCGCAGCTTTAAGACTCAAATTGACGATACCAACGCTGACTTTAATATTTCAAGTGCGTTAGCATCTCATGATGACTTAAAGAATCAGGCGAATATTAGCGGCATAGTCATGAATACCAATGTATTGATGATAGGACAAGCGCCTAACTCTATGCTGCGTGATAAAGCGATTCGCACGGTTAAAGAACTCAAGATTGGCGGTAAGATCCACAATCAAATCCGCATAGGTAACCCAACCTCGTTTACCACTCGCAGCAACGACACTTGGATCACCACTAAGGTGAAAGGTCGTATGTTGAATGAGAGTGGCTTAGACGTCACTAACATTAAAGTGGTAACAGAAAACGGCGAGGTATTTTTAATCGGTTACGTTGAGCGCGAGCAAGCCGACTTAGCGGTCGAGGTCGCGCGCAATACCGCAGGAGTGCGTAAAGTTATTAAGGTGTTTGAATACGTCGACGCTTAATCAGCATTCTCTGCCTAACTAAAGAATCATCCAGCTTTTGGCTCGATGATTTTTTTGGCCTGAAATTCACCATCTTTGCTGATACCCAAGGAATGATTAATGATGGCAGCACAATAAACCCTGCACCTACCCAGCTTAAGCCATCTAACCACTCATCAAATAGCAACCAACCAAACAATACGCAAAACAGCAACCCAGTGTATTCAGCTATCGCAACTTTGCTCGCTTCAGCCTTACGGTAAGCCAATACGCATGCCCAATGATAAGCAAGCAAAAAGCTATTACTTAACGCAGCCATTCCGACCAACTCCCAGCTCACGCCCTCTAAGCCTTGTACTAACACCATAACCAATGTCAGTGGAATACTTAACAGGTTATAAAGCATGAGTGTCACACTTGGGTTTTCGGTATCAGGCAGCTTACGCAGTGCTAACTGATTCAGTGCGAAGGTAAAGGCTGAAAGTAATACTGCAATACCAAACCAATTAATTTCACTTGGGCGCAGTAAGATTAGAATGCCAATGAATCCCAAAATAGTCGCTAACCACTGAGTCAACGTGACCTTTTCTTTAAGAAACACAGCGCCCATTAGCACTATCATCAAAGGTGCAGAAAAGAACAACGAACTCACCGTTGCCATTGGCAATGCCATGAGCCCCATAATCAAACATACCGCGCCTAAAGCACCGGTATTAGAGCGAAAAAAGTGAACTTTAAGGTGACGAGTTGTCGGCCTTTTAGCATAAATCCACAAAGGTAATAGCATCAATACCGATACCAGTTGGCGGATAAACAAAAACGTCGCCGCATTACTTCCTTCTGGAAGCCATTTGATCGAAACATCATACAGCGCGCTAAAAAGGTTACCGAATACGAGTATCGCCATGGCAATCATGACATTAGATTTCATTTGTTTTTCACCATACAACTGAATATGCGCGCATGATATGCCTGCATCAAAACAAACTAAAATGATGTTTTTTATCAATGTATGAATTAAATTAATACTATGATGTAAATCACCGACTGAATTCATAGATAGAGCAAAGCTTAATGCGCAAACTCCCACCACTCAGAGCCTTACAAGTATTTGAAGCAGCAGCGAGGCAGTCCCACTTTTCACGAGCTGCGGCAGAATTATGCATCACTCAAAGTGCGGTTTCCCATCAAGTTAAACAACTTGAAGAGCACTATGGCGAGCGACTATTTAAGCGTGAGGGACGCCACCTACGACTGACTAGCAAAGGCGAGTTGCTATATAAAGAGCTAGAACGGATCTTTAACGAACTGAGCGACTTAAGCATGCAGATAAGTGGTGACAGCAATGATCAGCTGCGCCTTGCGGTATACAGTTCATTTGCGATTAAATGGTTGATCCCCAGACTCAGTGATTTTAGGCGTCAGCATCCACAAATTAAAATTAGACTGGATATGATCGCTGCGGACCCAGAACTCAGTGACAATGTCGCAGATATGTTTATCACAGGGCAAAGTGGTCAACTTGGCTACCATCATCATCTACTGCATAAAGAACGCCTCATTGCCGTTATCAGCCCTAGCCTGCTATCTTTTGAGCTCAGTGCACAGCAAATCTTAGCCTCACAACCACTATTAACGGTCGATGAAGGGCCTTTAGGTTTAGATTGGAATAGATGGTTTGTAGCCAATAATCAGCAATTACCCGCCACGCAGCAACAGCATATTTTTAGCCATGTATTAATGGCAATTGAAGCGGCTATCGCAGGTCAAGGGGTTGCGCTTGCATCGGATTTTATGGTGCAGGCCGATATTGAAAAGGGCTTATTAGTTGAGCTCGATCTACCGGATATGTTGACGGGGTTTGAGTTCTATTTCAGTTGCAAACAACGTCGCCTTAAGGAACCTGCTATTGCAGCCTTTGTGACCTGGCTAAGCCAACAATAAACATCTGATTTTTTTATATTTAATATTTTATAGCTAATAAAAAAGCCAGTGATAATCACTGGCTTTCTTGTCAAATCTTTAAGCTTAAACGATAAGACCAATCTTTTCGTAAACGCTCTTAATAGTGACTTCAGCACGTGCCTGTGCTTTTTCAGCACCTTGTTTCATTACTTGATTCAAGAATGCATGATCAGCACGGTACTCTTTAAAGCGCTGCTGCAGTGGCTCTAGCATACCCACAACGGCGTCGCCGGTTGCCACTTTTAAGTGACCATACATCTTGCCTTCAAATTCAGCTTCAAGGCTAGCAATCGATTGACCTGTACAACCAGACATTAGGCTTAGTAGGTTAGATACACCAGGTTTTTCAGCCACATCAAAACGCACGACTGGTGGCTCTTGGCCATCTGTCATCGCCTTCTTGATTTTTTTCATGATCGCTTTAGGATCTTCAAGCAAACCAATAACGTTATTACGGTTATCGTCAGACTTAGACATCTTCTTCAGCGGATCTTGTAGCGACATCACCTTAGCGCCGTGCTCAGGGATGAATGGCTCTGGGATCACAAAGGTGTCACCGTAAGCATTGTTAAAGCGTGTCGCGATGTCGCGAGTCAACTCTAAGTGTTGCTTTTGATCTTGTCCTACTGGGATTTCATTTGCTTGATAAAGCAAAATATCTGCAGCCATTAACACTGGGTAGCCAAATAGACCCACGTTAATGTTATTGGCATGCTTCTGCGATTTATCTTTAAACTGTGTCATACGGTTAAGCTCACCCATCTGGGTGTAACAGTTTAGCGCCCAACCTAGCTGTGTATGCTGCGGTACTTGAGACTGAATAAATACAGTGCTCTTCTTAGGGTCAACACCACAGGCTAAATACAGTGCTAGCGTATCAAGACACGCTTCACGTAATTTAACCGGATCTTGTCTGACAGTAATCGCATGCAGGTCAACGACGCAATAAAGGCAATCATGACTATCTTGCATTGCAACCCACTGACGTAACGCGCCCATATAGTTGCCGATGGTAAGCTCGCCTGATGGCTGTGCTCCGCTTAGAACTACTGGTTTCGTTAGGGGGGTCGTCATCTTGTTTATTGCTCCGTTGCGTTGTCGCGCAGTTCAAGTAGCGCGGTTATTTCACTAAATTGTTCACATACGGCATCAGGGCCGCTTAGCCCAATATCTTCACCGTAGTTATAGCCATAGGTCAAGCCCGCTGACGCTACCTTAGCCGCTTTTGCAGCTAAAATGTCATTCTTTGAGTCACCTACCATCAATAATTGCTCAACTTGCAGCTGCCACTCATGCAAAATGTGTTGTAGCGGCAAAGGATCAGGCTTCATCTTAGCTAATGAGTCGCCGCCAAGCACTATGCTAAAGTAACCGTCAATATTGAATGCTTTCAATAAAGGAATGGTAAATTCATATGGCTTATTGGTGACAATAGCCATTTGATATCCCGCTTGCTGCAACTGAGCTAACACAGCTTCAACATGAGGATAAAGCACACTATGTTGCTGCAGATTTTGTTTATAAAAATGCATAAAGCGCGGCATGGTATTTTGTAGCTGTTCTTCACTCACTTGAGTATCAAGCGCGAAAGTAAGCGCTCTGCGCATCAGCATCTCAGCACCATTACCCACCCAGCTACGAACCAAATCGTCGCTACACTGTGGTAGGTTCAACTCAGCAAGTGTTGCACGGGTAGCTGCTGCGAGATCCGGAACGCTATCAATTAGCGTTCCATCTAAGTCAAATGCTACGGCTTTAATTTGACTAAACGTGCTCATTGGCTAGGCCTCTACAGTCGCTAATTCACTGCGCATTTCATCAATAACCGCTTTGTAATCTGGTTTATTGAAAATGGCTGAACCAGCAACAAACATGTCTGCACCCGCAGCCGCGATTTCCGCAATATTGTCGACTTTTACGCCGCCATCAACTTGCAAACGAATGTCATACCCGCTGTCGTCAATCAACTTACGAACTTGACGTAGCTTATCTAGAGTCGATGGGATAAATGACTGACCGCCGAACCCAGGATTGACCGACATCAATAAAATGACGTCAAGCTTATCCATCACGTGGTCTAGGTAATGTAATGGCGTAGCAGGGTTAAACACTAGGCCCGCTTTACAACCTGCCTCTTTGATAAGTTGCAAAGTACGGTCAACATGCTCAGACGCTTCAGGGTGGAAAGTAATAATCGAAGCGCCTGCGTCGGCAAAGTCAGGAATAATACGATCAACTGGCTTTACCATTAAGTGCACATCAATATCAGCAGTTACACCGTAATTGCGCAATGCTTGGCAAACCATTGGGCCAATAGTTAGGTTAGGCACGTAATGGTTATCCATCACATCAAAATGAACTACATCAGCCCCCGCATTTAATACGGCATCGACATCTTCACCTAGACGCGCAAAATCGGCAGATAAAATAGAAGGAGCAATCAAAAATGGACGCATAACGAACTCACCTAAATGTTTAAGAAGTACGCCATTCTACCTGCTGTAGACTTAGCCCTCCACTCTCAAGCCCCCATTTCAACTAAATTGAGTCGATAAAATAATTCAACCAATCAGTAAATTAGAATTTACAAGTAAAAAATGTTTAAAATATAGCCACATTTGCTATAATACTGCGACAAGTAATATAAGGAGGCGTGATGAAAGGATTATTTCAGAATACAGCAATAGCAAAGTCTGCTGCTATTCTTGCGCTAACTTGCACTGCAATCACAAGTTTTGCATTGTCTTCAGATCGTGAAGAAAACACCGCCAATGCGGCATGTGTTTGTGATGACCCGCAAAGCCAATACAACCCAAGTCTTCCAGCAAGCCACCCGAGTAACCGCTGCGCCAGCCAATCCACTGATTTAAGCTGGAAAAGTTGGTTAACAGGTGAAAGTCAAACAAATCAATTGCATTTCATCGATCTGTTTGAACTGCTCTATGGTCATGAAAGTGCACCTATCAATAAAAGCTCACCGTTAAACAAATAGTTATCTTATGATACATCGATTTTGGCAGATATTTTTAAGTACTATTGCAGCATTTTTCGGCGTGCAAACTGAAAAGAACCGTCAACGGGACTTTCAAACGAAATCCCCAATTCCTTTCATTGTCATGGGGCTAATTTTGGCGTTTATATTTGTGGCTAGCTTACTGTTTATTGTTAAGCAAGTGCTCGTTTAGTTCAGCTTGAAGCAAGTCGGCACCTACTTAATAAGATTAGTCATTCTCGCTATGATAAGAGTCATCATATAGCGCCATCAGCTCATCAACCTTCTTACGCCCGCTGCCTTTCTGACTAATGTTGCGCTGTACCTGGATCGTGTCAAATCGTGCCCCATGATACAGTTCCCGAGTTAGTGGGATATCATGGTTGCTGATCAGCACTGGAATACCTCTTTCTATTGCTGTATGGCGAGCGTGCCTAGCAAGTAATGCTTGATCATCTAATGAAAAGCCGCTGCCAACATAGGTAGTGAAACTCGCCGTTGATGACAGTGGAGCATAAGGCGGATCGCAATAAACCACATCTCCCGTTTTTGTCATTTCAATAGCTTGCTCATAACCAATACAATGAAACTCAGCATTTTGGGCTTTTTCTGAAAAAGCACGGATCTCTTTCTCTGGGAAGTAAGGTTTTTTATAAGAACCAAACGGCACATTAAAACCGCCTTTACGGTTATAACGGCATAAGCCATTGAAGCCATGGCGGTTCATATATAGAAAGTAAACAGAACGCTTAAATGGATCTTTGGTGGTATTAAAATCTGTACGGACTTTGTAATAGGCTTCTTTTTCATTCATTTCAGGAACAAAAAGTGCTTTAGCCGCTTTTATGTATTTCTCAGGCTCTTTTTGCACAATCTTATACAGATTAATCAAGTCATGATTAATATCGCACAATAAATAACGATCATAATTAGTATTGAGAAATACTGAGCCGGCACCAACAAAAGGTTCGACCAAGCGGCCACCTTGAGGTAAATGTGCTGATAAGGCTTCAATCAGTTTAAATTTTCCGCCAGCCCACTTTAAAAAGGCTCTTTGTTTTTTAATCATTTAAATTGATTGAACACTGTGAAAAAAAGAGAGCTGACGATTGTACTCTGTTTATTATTGAATTTCACGAGTTGGAACCACTTCTTGTAACTCATATTCATTAAGATTTTTCCAAGCTCGGAGCCAAGGTTGTGGGATCCCGGTTTTTTCCATCAGCAATGCTGACTGTTTTAATGCTTTTTCTCGGCTTTCAAAGTGACCTGTTAGCACGACCCAACGGTCTCTATAACGCGCTACATTTACCTGAGAATCTCCTTCGAGTAGGAGCAGCATATTATTAAGAGACTCTAAGCGCTTAACACTCGCTAATTGCAGCGTGTATCCCTGACGAGGCTTAATGAACCGCTTGGTAACTTCTAGTAATTCTGTTGGATTTGTTAGCTTGGTATCCAAGTAACCATCAGCAGAGTCATTAAAGCTCACTACTTGGCGTGCTGTAAAACTTGTGACCTTTTTATTCGCTTCAGGTTTAACTTGCATATCAAGCTGCTTAGTAATTTCTGCTATCGAGAGGCTCTCATTTCCGGCTGCATCATCTTCTCTGCGATTCACTTTTGGTACTACAATATCCAACTCAACATTAGTATTACTTGCAGCGTTCGATTCCACTCCACGATAATAAAATGAGTAATTGGCAAGTACTCGTTCGGCATAATCGATAACAAAATCCCGAGCAGAGCTATTCGCTTGGATGGCAAACTCAACTTTATTGCGAGTTTGCTGCGGGAAATTGTCCGCTTTTAAAAACCACCATAAACATGTTAGCAAACCCAGTAATCCAAGCAGCGATAATGTCATAATGGCTTTAAAGTGGTTTTTTGTTGCTGCTTCTGTAGGCTCGCCATTGAGCGATAGCTCAAGTAAACCAACAACTTCTTTAGGAGTCCCTTGCTGCATCTCCAAACGATTTTTAACGATATCTCTTGGTGTAAAAGGCTGCTGTTCACTGCGGTTTAATAACGTGTAATAAAGCCCTTCTCTTTCAATTTGCTCTAATGGCTCAATATCAATTGCTACGACTTGCTCAACTAAATGTTCAGGAAGCTGCTTAGAAACCTCAGCAAAAAATTCCTGTGGCGATGTCATTAAAATTTTAATCGACTTACCCGCTAACGACATTTGGCTAAGGACAATGCATTCAGCCCAAATCTCTAGTGGTAACAAATGCGCGTCATCCAGCACAATGCAACTTTCAGCAGGCAATGAATCAACCACACTTAACAAGCTTTCAGGCAGCGGAATATCATCATCAAATACAGGATCGTTTAGTAGCTGCACCAAAACTTTACGTCGGATTTCTGCACTATCACAGTGTTTAGGGCAGATAACGAAAGCTGAGCTATGCTGCTCTAATTCATTTAATAACGCTGTCACTAATGTCGTTTTGCCGGCTCCTTCTGATCCCGTCAATACCATTAACTGTTGGCCATAAATACTAAGATGCCATAGTCGGTGCAGTAAACCATCCTGGCTGGGGAGTAATGTTGAATCGGAAAACGGCATTAGGCTCGTCTCCAATTCACTAGAATCATGCGGGGCGTAACATTAATTTTTGACAGCAGAGAAGCGCGACAAAAAAGAAAAGCTTTGTCGAAAGAAGACTGTAAAAACAATATATTGATAATGAGTAATGCGTTCACTGATCACCTGCTACATGGTTTATGCGCAGTTGATAACCTCTTCCAGTAGCTCATCGGTAACGTCACTATAGATCCCTGCTTGACCTATGCCTTCAGGTAACACTAATCGTAACTGGCCTTTAAGCACCTTCTTGTCGCGGCGCATATGCTTAATGAATTGCTCAAAATTCATTGTTTCGGGCGCTGTTATTGGTAAATCAAATGCGGCTAACAATGCCGTTATCCGACAAACAATTGACTCATTAACTAACCCAAGCTTATTAGAGGTTATTGCAGCAAGGACTGTGCCAGCAGATACTGCTTCACCATGTAACCATACGCCGTAGCCCATTTCAGCTTCGATGGCATGGCCAAAGGTATGCCCGAGGTTTAACAATGCTCGAACTGCTTGCTCAGTTTCGTCCTTTTCTACCACTTCTGCTTTTATTTCACAGCAGCGGCTAATAGCATATTCAAGTGCTTCTTTTTCCAATGACTTCAATGCATCGACATTGTTTTCAAGCCACTCAAAAAATTCTGCATCCCAAATAACACCATACTTAATTACTTCAGCCATCCCTGCTGCAAACTCACGCTTGGGTAGGGTGCTTAAGCAATTAGTGTCAATCAATACACATTTAGGCTGATAGAAAGCACCTATCATATTTTTGCCTAATGGGTGATTAACTGCAGTTTTACCACCAACAGATGAGTCCACCTGAGACAGTAACGTCGTTGGAATTTGAATAAAGTCGACACCGCGTTGATAACTCGCAGCGGCAAAGCCTGTCATATCACCAATCACGCCACCACCTAGCGCCACCAGCACCGTATCACGGCCTAGGTTTTGTTCTAGTAGTGAAGTGAATATAGAATTCATCTGTTCGAGGGTTTTGTATTGCTCACCATCGGGTAGAACCACAGGCTTGACGCATACGAAATCCGACAGCATAGCTTGTACCTTTTCAAGGTATAGAGGCGCTATCGTTTCGTTAGTGACGATTAGGATATTTTTATGTTGCAGATAGCGAGCCAAAGGCTCGCTACTACAAAACAAATTCTGGCCAATTTCAATTGGGTAACTTCGCTCTCCGAGCTCAACCAGAACTTGTTTCGTCATATCTTAAAAACCTAACTGTTCAATAATTTGGTTTGCTACAACTTTGGCACTTTGTTCGTCAGTCTTTACAATGACGTCTGCAATCTCTTCATATAGAGGATTACGTACCTCAGCTAGGTTTTCTAGCACTTCTCTTGGGTCATCAACTTGAAGCAATGGACGACGCTTATCTCTTTGCGTACGTGCAACTTGCTTATCAATCGTTGTTTCTAGGTAGACAACGATGCCGCGAGCAGAAAGATTATTACGGATCTCTTTGCTTTGGATTGAACCACCGCCTGTTGCTAAAACAATACCCTGCTTTTCGGTTAGATCAGCAACAACCTGTGTTTCACGGTTGCGGAAACCCTCTTCACCTTCAACATCAAAAACCCAAGCGATATCGGCACCTGTACGGCTTTCAATTTCTTGATCTGAATCGTGGAACTCTAAGTGCAGCATCTGTGCCAGATGACGGCCTATAGTGCTTTTACCAGCCCCCATAGGGCCTACTAGGAAAATATTACGTTTCTCGGCCATTTGATTTATACGTCTGAATCTTATTTAAGTTTGCCTACGTCAACTCAAATAAACGGAGTTGACCTTTAATCTTACCTTGCTCTATTGAGACTTGACCGCTGATTATCTCAGCTAAGTGCCATCTATGGCAAGCGGGGAATGCATTTCTATCAAAAATGTATCGACCAAAACGATAAAGCTAGCATTCTGCACTAGCTTTATCTGCTCGATTATTTTATAGCGATTCTGAAACTATTTTAGGTGTCACAAAAATGAGTAACTCTTGACGCTCATTTTTGTCCGAGGTGTTTCTAAACATAAAACCTAAATAGGGAATATCGCCTAATATAGGTACCTTGCTGACACGACTGATTAGCTGCTGCTGGTAAATTCCACCGAGTACAATCGTTTCGCCATGGTCCACCAGCACTTGGGTACCAATGCGCTGGGTATCAATCGAAACAGCTTGCCCTGTCGGCGTATCTACCGTTTTACCTTGTGAATCTTGAGTGATTTCTAAATCCAAAATAACACGATTATCAGGTGTTATCTGTGGAGTAACCCGCAGTGACAACACCGCTTTCTTAAAAGTTACCGTGGTTGCACCGCTCGAACTTGCTTCTACATAAGGGATCTCGACACCTTGCTCGATAAAGGCAGCTTTCTGGTTAGAAGTCGTAATGCGCGGACTAGCGATAATCTCACCCTTATTCTCTTGCTCTAACGCACTAAGCTCTAAATCCAACACTGTTCCGTCAGCAAGCTTAGCGACATGAAATGCAATGCTCGTTGGATTTGCAACCGCTGCTGGCAAGTTTACATTTAAACGGTCATCCAAACCTGGAATGATGCCATTTGCTATGTCTCCAGCCCCCTCCAAACTGCCTGAAGTGCCTTTATTACCTTGTTGGTCTGTAATCCCCCAACGAACACCTAAATCCTCAGAGACATCGTCTTTAACCGTTACCATACGCGCTTCAATCAGTACTTGCTTAATAGGAATATCAAGTACTTCAATTAAGCGATGAATGTTCTCTAACGTCTCTTCGGTATCTTTCACTAGCAATGTATTGGTTCGTTCATCAACGGCAACGCTACCACGGGTGCTTAACAGGCTAGAATCTTCTCCTTTTAGCAAGGCAGCAATATCTTTTGCCTTAGCGTAGTTAATTTGTAGATATTCTGAATATAAAGGTGCCAGCTCTTTTACTTCTTGTTTATTTTTAAGTTCTTGGCTTTCACGAATAGCAATCTCTTCACTAGGCGCAATCATTAAGATATTACCTTCGATACGCTTATCTAAGCCTTTAGCTTGCAAAATCAGATCTAAAGCCTGATCCCAAGGCACATCATCTAGGCGTAAAGTAATGTCGCCTTCAACCGTGTCGCTAGTAACTAAGTTAAAGTTATTATAATCAGCAATAATCTGCAGCACGGTTCTAACTGAAATATTTTGGAAGTTTAATGAAAGCGAACGCCCGTCGTACTTTTTCTCTTCTTTAACGATATTCATCCGCTTCGTTTTTTTCATCGACAACTTAAATAAACTGCCATCTTGTTGATAGTTGTATTCATAGTTACCTTCAATATCGATAACGAAACGTGCAGTTAAATCTTCTTTAAAAGTCTCAAAACTTTTTACTGGGGTGGCAAAGTCATAAACGTCCATAACATACAAGAAATCACTACCGATCTCGGTGTTATACAGTTTCAGCTCCAATTTAGCCCCAACCTGTTCCACATTCGCGGCCACAGAACTGTTATTGAGTTTTACCAATAATTCGCCACCACCGTCAGCAGTACGACGAAAATCAATATTCTCAATACTATTTACAAAAGGGTTATTACCCGTTGTATTTTGACTGGCAATCTCATCATTAATAGTTAATCGATAAGTATTACCTACCACTTTACCTTGGTAAGGCTTAACTTCATCAAGACCGATAAAAACCTGCAAAGCAGTGCCATTAGGCACTGTGCTTACGGTTTCCACACCCACTGTTTTTATCGGTAGCGTTTGCTTTTCTAATGCTGAAATACTATCGGCAAAACCAAGGATGATCTGCGAGGGAGATGCATTCAGGTTTATGTCAGGCTCTTGAATATCGTTTTCAAAAATTAATTGTAGCTCAAGCTGATGATCGACAACGGCATGATATTTAACGTCTAGGAGTCGGTTAGCGGCATATGAATGCTGAGTCATACCAACGATTAATGCGAAACCAATAAGTGCCTTTAAAAATGACACATCCTTATAACTGGCTTTTAGCGTGGTTAAAGATCTCATTATTCCCTCAGTCATCTCTTATTATTCCCCAGTCAATTCCATGCTACTGTTTCTTTCAGTCCAGCAACCTGACCCGTCTGGAATTAATTCTATAATTTCTACAGTTTGTGGTGTCACTTTGGCTATCTTTCCATGATAGAGGCCTAAATATTGGCCTACACCTAAACGATAAACACTGCCATCTGCGGTCTCAAGTAGAGCCCAAATATCTTGTTGCTCACTTAGAGTGCCACGCATTTTTAAATTATCTAAAGCATAGGTTTCTAAGCGGCCTTTACGTCGCTTAAGATCCGGTTGTAAGCAATCTTTTGTGGTATCGATGATTTCTTCAGTTAATTCTCTTGAAGGCGGTACATATGGGCTGCGCATCAAATCAGCTTGATATGCAAAATGTTCAAATTTAGGCGTTTCTTTTAACGGCGGGATATGCGCAACATGTTGAGCTTTAGTCGTCGTAACAAAAAGCTCTAAATCACTTTTATCTCCAGTGCAGCCAGTTAATACAACACTAAACATTAACAGCGGTAGCAATCTCATCATTTAACCGCCCCCTGTGATCCCTTAGGCGGTAACTCTGCGCCTTCTTTAAAGCGGTATGTTTTCGCTAAGATATCCATCCCCAGATTACCAGAGTCGTTACGCTGAATAACAAAATCATGCAAACTCACAATTCTCGGAAGCTTTGCCACCCCATCAACTAGATGCCCCAGTTCATGGTAATCACCACTAACAACAATCTTAATTGGGAATTCAATATAAAAGTCACGAGGAATTTCAGAGTCCCAATCTAAGCTTTTAATGCTGAGACCTGAATCTGTCGCAACAAATGTTATATCGTCAAGCAAGCCAGGCATTTCATTTTTTGAAGGAAGCATTTTTAGAAGTTCAGCAAATTGAATCTCCATCATTGCCAGCTGTTCACGATATAACTTAAGGTTAGCTGCGAGTTGATACTTAGACTTAAAGTCCGTTTTCAGTTGCAGCTCTTTTTGCTGCTCTGCATTCAACCTATCAAGCGCTTCTGACACAAACAGAAAATAACTGCCGACAAAAACACAAACAGCTAGCATCACGGCAAAAACGATTTTAACTAATTGCGGCCAGGCGCCAATATTTTCAAAGTCGATATCATTAAATTGACTTAAATCGAGGTTCATTTGCTTGCCCCTTGAGTCTGGCTGTTAGCGGCATCATTAACGATAGAAACTCGCAACGTAAAACGTTGTAATTGCCTTAATTCTTCTTTTTGCGCCACAATCGATTGCATATTGGGGTCATGTAGCCAAGATGAGGCGGCGACCTTTCTCATCATATTAGCCACATTATTATTGGATTCACTGCGACCCTCTATCCACAACTGACTGCCTTTCTTTTCAATACTTGAAAGATAGATCCCTGGTGGAACGACTCTAACCAGTTCATCGAGTACATGAGTCGGCAAATTTCGAGATTGCTGTAGATCCAAAATAATCTCAGTGCGTCTTTCTATATCTTTTTTACGAGTACGAATTTTAGTGATCTCAGCGATTTGAGATTCCAACAATTGAATTTCTGACTGCAAATAAGTGTTACGGCTTTTCTGGTCATCAACAAACATATCGATAGTCATAAGAAATAGATAAACAACGAGTCCAGAAACCAAAAAAACCAAAGCTAATATACCGGTATAGTCACGCTTTTGTTTTTCCCTAGCTTCTTCACGCCAAGGTAGTAAGTTTATGTTCGCCATTCAGAGTAACTCCTTAGCGCTAACCCACAGGCCAACATATATTTACTAATTTGAGGCTGGAGGAAATCCTTTATCTCAGGGTCAGCATGCAAACAACCTTGAAACGGATCAGCGATAATCGTACGAACACCTAACTCATTAATCATTAGGTTGGCCATACCTTCCAGTTTCGCTGTGCCACCACAAAGCACAATATGATCAACTTTATCGCGCCCACTTGATGTGCAATAGATTTGTAAGGTTCTCTTTATTTGTTGTAATAACTGCGTTTGGAATGGTGATAGAACTTCAAACACATAGTTGCGTGGCAAATCACCTTCTAGCTTAGCTTTTTCGGCTTGCTCATAGGTCATACCATAGAAAGATAATATCGATTGGGTAAACTGGTCACCGCCAAATGCTTGCTCGCGCACAAAGGTGGTTTCACCATTTTCGACCACTGAGAAAGTGGTAATATTTGCGCCAATATCCACCAGCGCTACCACTTTGTCATTAACGTCTTCAGGGAGTTGCTTAGTAATAACATCAAAAGAACGCCCCAATGCATATCCTTCAACATCAACAACTTTGGCTTCTAAATTAACAGCATCGAGTGAATCTATTAGGCTATCAATATTTTCACTACGGCAGGCACTAAGCAATACGTCAACTTTTGTTGGGTCACTACGATTACTACTCAGTGTTTCAAAATCAATATTAACCTCGTCAAGTGAATAAGGAATCAGGTTATCAGCTTCAATCTCAATTTGAGCCTCCATTTCCTCTTCACTTAAAGCCGAGTCCATATAAATAACTTTAGTCATGACCGCCGAACCTGAAACCGCAACAGCAGCAAACGAGGTCGACTTGGGCAATACACGCTTTACTTGCTTTAATGCATCAATAACCGCTTCACTATCACGAATTTCATGATCATTAATGGCTCCCTTTTTTAAGGGAACAGCTGCGTGGCTTAATATTTTATATCCATCAGCAGTCTTGCTCAGCAGTATCGCTTTTACTTCATGGGATCCAATATCTATCCCTACCATCTGCGGAGCTTGACGCTTCCAAAAATTAGAAAGCATAGTCCAAGGTCACTTTTTTAGTTTTTATATCCAGAGTAGATTAGCACAGAATCAACTCGTTACAGTTATTTGTACAAAATGTTTCCCCAATTTACAAATGCCATTTTTTTGACTTCATATTAATCACTTACTAGTAACGACCATGCTTAGCTCTTTTGATACTCAGTATTTGTAAAATAATGACCAGCAATATTAAAAATTCAGATGAAAACGCTATAAACAAAGCGATACATAGTTATAAGCACTGGTGACAGGATTTTATGCCTTCAGACAAATTTTAGTTTGAAAAGTTGAAAATAATGCTGAAACACCCGCTGCTTTTAAGTTATCAGTCAAAAGCATTACCGAAATAGAACGACAAGACTTCACCATTTTGGCCACGGCTTATATACTATTGTTCTTATTTTAATTCTTGGAATATTGCGGTGAAGTGGTTAAAACGACTTTTTATAGCTTTCTTTAGCCTAGGTTTACTTGGGATCGCTGCAATTGTTGCAGCCTATTTTTATGTACTTCCGGATCTACCGGATGTCACAACACTAAAGACAGTAAAGCTACAAACACCGCTTCGCATCTATAGCAGTGATGGCAAACTGATCTCTCAGTTTGGTGAAAAGCGCCGTATTCCATTAGAGCTGAAAGACGTTCCTAAGCCACTCTTACAAGCCTTTATCGCTACTGAGGATGCCCGTTTTTATGAACACAAGGGTATCGACCCAATCGGTATTCTGCGTGCAGCTTCAGTTATGCTTGCCACTGGTGAAAAGAAACAAGGCGCTAGTACCATTACCATGCAGGTTGCGCGTAATTTCTTTTTGACTCGCGATAAAACCATTATTCGTAAAGTAAAAGAGATTTTTATCTCGATTCATATAGAGCAACTACTCACTAAAGATGAAATTTTAGAGCTATATGTTAACCGCATCTACTTAGGCCAACGCGCTTATGGTGTCGGTGCTGCAGCTCAAGTGTATTACGGTAAAGAGGTCGGTGAGCTTACCTTGCCAGAAATGGCTGTCATTGCCGGCTTACCAAAAGCACCTTCGACTCTAAATCCGATTACTTCAAAAACCCGTGCTTTAGCACGTCGTAACGTTGTACTTATGCGTATGAACGAAGTGGGCTACATTAATAGTGCAGAATACCAAGCTGCGTTAGATAGCCCTATAACAGCGAAATACCATGGCGCTGTTATCGATCTTTATGCGCCTTATGTTTCAGAAATGGCTCGTGACTATTTAGTTGCTAAGCTAGGCGAAGAAGAAGCCTATACTGGCGGTTATGATATATACACCACCGTAGATTCAAAACTACAGTTAGATGCCCAAAAAGCATTGCGTAATAACGTTTATTCATACGATGAACGTCATGGCTACCGTGGCCGCGTAAAAGAATTATGGACAACTACGGCGCTTGAGCCAGAAGAGATCACAGCTAAGCTGAAACAAACAGGTGCATTCCAAGGTATGTTCCCGGCTGCAGTCCTTTCAGTTAACGAGCAAACTGCTAGCGTAATGACAGCTAAAGGCGAAACCATTGAGCTTTCATGGGATGGCATTAAATGGGCACGCAAGTTTATTACCAATAAACGCCAAGGTAAGGCTCCCAAGCTAGCTTCTGATGTCCTAAAACCTGGTGAGCAAGTATGGATCCGTAACAACGGGGACTTCTGGCAGTTAAGCCAAGTACCTTTAGTTGCCAGTGCACTTGTATCACTCGATCCACACGACGGGGCAATTCGTACCTTAGTTGGCGGATTTAGCTTCTACACAAGTCAATACAACCGTGTAACTCAAGCTAAACGTCAGCTAGGCTCTAATATTAAGCCATTTATTTACAGCGCTGCGATGGAGAAAGGCTATACCCTTTCAACCTTAATCAACAATGCACCGATTAATAAACCTGATACTCGACAAGGTACGGCTTGGCGTCCTAAAAACTCTCCAGACGTTTATGGTGGACCTACTCGCCTGCGTGTAGGTTTAGCGCAATCGATTAACGTGATGTCGGTCAGAGCCATGCGTTATGCGGGGCTTGATGCAACAATTGCAGAACTCGTTAAGTTTGGTTTTGATCCTGCCGATCTGCCTCGTAACGAATCAATTGCACTCGGCTCACCATCGGTGACCCCACTACAAGTTGTTACTGCATTCTCTGTTTTTGCCAATGGGGGTTTTTTAGTTGAGCCTTACTATATTGAGCGTGTAGAAACGGCCAATGGCGATATTGTTGAAGAAACTAAACCGACGTTGGCATGTAAGCCTCCAGTTGACGAAGTGATTATTAACGATGACCCATTTGCTGCAATGGCCCATGAACTTCAAGCTAGTACTACGCCATTAGAACAATTGCCAGAAATAGATGACACATTGCAATGTGGTGATGAAGACGCACGTTATGCGCCACAAATTATCTCAGAGCAAACTGCATTTTTGATCACTCAAGCACTTAAGAGTGTAATTTGGGGTGGAGGTGACTGGAGTAAAGGCACTGGCTGGAATGGTACTGCGTGGCGCGCTGCTAGAGTGGTAAAACGTCGTGATATTGCAGGTAAAACAGGTACCACCAATGAATCCCGTGATACGTGGTTCAGTGGTTTTAATCCAAAACTAGCCACTACAGTTTGGGTTGGCTTTGATGATCACAGCCAAGAGCTAGGCCGTACAAGCTGGAATGCAAATGGCGCGAAAGATCAAATCTCGCTTGCCGAAGCGGGGGCTAAAACCGCAGGTCCTGGCTGGAACGAGTTTATGAAGTATGCCCTAGAAGGCACACCAGAAATACCTGTGTCACCACCAGAAGGAATTGTATCTGCCAGAATTGATTTGGCGACAGGTAAACTGACTCGTAAAACCGACTACACCAGTAAGTTTGAGTACTTTATTTCTGGTACAGAGCCAACTGAGTATGTAACCGACCAAGAAGATAATAGCGATATCTTTATTGATAAGTCTGAAGAAGACTTATTCCAATAAAGTTAGCATTGGAGAGTAATAGCTCTCATTAAAGTCCACTTACAAAAATGCGGTTATAGCCAAGGCTATAACCGCATTTTTATTGGCCTACTTAAACTAAATTAGCTCGATTGCTTTACCGCTAGGGCACTCTTTACCTGAGGCAATGATGTCCCACCTAAAGCTTCACGCTTAGCTAAACAAGACTCGATAGTTAAGCAATCATATACATCTGCTTCAATCACAGGACTAAATGCTTGTAACTCTTCTAGGGTTAAATCTTCTAGCGGTGTTTGCTTGGCAATCGCGCTTACAACCGCTTCACCAACAACATGATGCGCTTCTCTAAACGGCATCCCTTTAGCTACCAAGTAATCCGCTAATTCGGTTGAGTTTGCATAACCTTGCTTTGCCGCGCTAAGAGTCTTTTCGCGATTCACTTTTAAGCCACTCAATACTAATGCTGCCATCTCTAAGCAAATTGACCAGCTGTCCATTACATCAAACAAGCCTTCTTTGTCTTCTTGCATATCTTTATTATATGCAAGTGGCAACGCCTTCATGGTGGTTAAAATCCCCATTAAGCTGCCATATACACGGCCTGTTTTACCTCTAATCAACTCTAATGCATCTGGGTTTTTCTTTTGTGGCATCAGTGAAGAGCCTGAAGTCACTTCATCGTCAAGATCGATAAAGCCTGCTTCACCACTGTTAAAGAAGATCAGATCTTCAGCCATACGGCTTAAATGCATCATACTGATAGAAGCATCACTACAGATCTCAATCACATGATCTCTATCAGACACCGTATCTAAACTGTTTAAAGTTGGCGATGCAAAACCTAGCGATTGTGCCAACTTCACTCTATCCATTGGATAGGCTGTACCAGCCAGAGCCCCTGTACCTAATGGGCAAGTATCTGCACGCTTTAAAGCATCTTGTAGACGACTAATATCACGCTCAAACATTTCTACATACGCTAAGCACCAATGTCCAAATACTACTGGCTGTGCTCTTTGTAAATGCGTATAGCCCGGCATAACCGCATCCAACTCACGCTCCGCGAGCTCAATTAATGCTGTTCTTAACTTGGTGAGTAACCCAAGTAGCTGACCACCTTCTTTTTTGCACCAAAGCTTAAGATCGGTAGCAACCTGATCGTTACGTGAACGCCCGGTATGCAGCTTCTTGCCTAAGTCACCGACTTTGGCGATAAGCGACTGCTCTACAAAGCTATGAATATCTTCTGCACCCGAAGCAATAATTAGCTGCGGATTATCGATGGTCTCGCCCAGTAGCTCATTAAGTGCTTGATGTAATTCAGTACACTCTTGTTCGGTAAGAATACCCACCTGAGTAATAGCGCTCGCCCAAGCGATTGAGCCAATGATATCTTGCTCAATAAGGCGGAAGTCTACCGGTAATGAGTCGTTAAAAAGTTTAAACAGTGCGCTGCTTTCTTGGCTAAATCTGCCGCCCCATAATGCCATTTTGACTTCCTCTATATCATACAAGGCGAAATATCCCGCCTTTAAGTCTTTGTTTTAAGGCGCTAACACGCTTAATGTTAGCGCTTACTAACTTTTATTGATTTACGACTTATTTTTGCTGGTGCAATGCTCTGATCCGGCTTGAAAGCGAATACAGACGAATAAAGCCTTCGGCATCTTTTTGGTTATACACATCATCGGCACCGAAAGTGGCAAACTCTTCTGAATACAAGCTATTTGGTGAACGCTTTTTCACTACGCTAGCTTGCCCCTTATAAAGCTTAACCACCACTTCGCCATTAACTAAATCTGCTAGTGGCTTTGATGCGCCTAATAGTGATTCACATAGCGGCGTAAACCAACGACCGTCATAAACTAGATGTGCCATCTGCGCGCCCACTTGCTCACGCCATTCACGGCTAGTCTTATCAAGTACTAATTCTTCTATTGCCCGCAATGCTGCAAACATTACCGTGCCACCAGGGGTCTCGTAACAACCACGTGACTTCATGCCAACGAGTCTGTTTTCAGTAATATCGATTCTGCCCACACCGTGAGCACCGGCGACTTCATTCAATACCATCAGCGCTTTATAAGGGCTAAATGCTTCACCATTAACTTTGGTGACTTTGCCTTGCTCTAACTCAAGTGATACGTATTCTGGTTGATTAGGCGCATCTTCTGGTGCAACAGTCATGGTCCAAACACCTTTTGAAGGCTCGTTCCATGGATCTTCTAACTCACCGCCTTCATGAGAAATATGCCATGCGTTAGCGTCGCGGCTATAGATCTTAGTCGCTGATGCAGAGGTCGCAATATTACGCTCAGCTAGGTAATCAAGTAGATCTTCACGACTTACCATTTCCCATTCACGCCAAGGTGCAATCACTTTTAGATCCGGCGCTAGCGCGGCAAAGCAGCCCTCAAAACGCACTTGATCGTTACCTTTACCTGTACAACCATGACAGACCGCATCGGCACCAACTTTACGTGCAACCTCTACCTGAGCTTTAGCAATAATTGGACGCGCCATTGAAGTACCCAGTAAGTAAGTACCTTCGTAAATAGCACCGGTCGCAATAGTTGGGTAAATATAATCGGCCACCAGCTCTTCTTTTAGGTCGACGATATAGCATTCAGATGCACCCGATGCGATAGCTTTTTCATATAGCCCTTCTAACTCGGCTTCGCCTTGACCCACGTCGGCACAAAATGCCACGATCTCGCAGTTGTTATAAGTTTCTTTTAACCAAGGAATAATCGCTGAGGTATCTAAACCACCTGAATACGCTAATACGACTTTTTTGATATCTGCCTGAGCATTTAATACTGCATTTTGATTAGACATTTTATTTTCCTACTACTGATTTGTACTCAATTCGCTAGCGCCAATTGACGGTTGTTTTCATAAAATTATTAACTTAACAGCGTTACCAATACCGCATTTTGTGCATGCATACGGTTTTCAGCCTGATGCAAAATAAGTGAGCCTTCACCGTCAACAATCTCTGCTGTCACTTCCACTTCACGATAAGCCGGTAAACAGTGCATAAAGTGTTTAGCACCCGCTTTTTGCATCAACTCAGCATTGACTTGATAAGGTTTAAATTTAGCTTCAATTTCTTCCATCGATGCGCTATCGCCCATAGAAATCCAGGTATCGGTATAAATCGCATCGTGATCTTCAATCGCTGCAATATCAGAACTTAAAATCAGCTTACCACCATGCTTTGCCGCCAGCTCTTGCGCTTCACACACTACCTTGCCATCAGGAAAGTGACCCGGAGGACAAATAACCGTAAGTTGAGCCCCTAAAATTGCTGCGCCAAACATCAATGAATGAGTGACGTTATTGCCATCACCTACGTAGGCAAGCTTTACCTTGCTAACGTCACCGTATTGTTCGGTTAACGTCAGAAAATCTGCCAGACCTTGGCAAGGATGATAAAGATCC
This sequence comes from Shewanella marinintestina, assembly GCF_023283845.1. Lineage (GTDB taxonomy): Bacteria > Pseudomonadota > Gammaproteobacteria > Enterobacterales > Shewanellaceae > Shewanella > Shewanella marinintestina. The sequence continues at coordinate 9,051 of NZ_JAKILC010000016.1, read as the reverse complement.
GATAGTGCATTAATCACAGGCACTGTGCCGTGTTCAGCGAGCTCTTCAATGGTTGAATGCAAAAAAGTTCGCGCCACAATCGCATCGGCCCAACATGAGATATTGGCCGCAAAATCAGATACAGGTTCACGTTTACCGAGTGCGCCATTTTGCTGATCTAGATATAAGCAGTGGCCACCTAGCTTGTTAATACCAATATCAAAGCTCACTCGGGTTCTTAGCGATGGCTTTTCAAATAGCATCACCACGCTCTTACCGTCTAATGCATTTCTATACTCGGCAGGGTTAGCTTTAATCGTTTGTGCCAGTGCCAATAGGTCAAGTAACGCTTGCTGGCTAAGATCTTTAATCGATAGTAAATGTTGCATAAAATAGCTCCGCTATTACTGATTTTGTGGTTGGATCTGGGTGCCAACGGTTTCACCTTGGCATAATGCGATTAATTGTTGTGCCTGCCGCCAAGAGGCAATCTGTACGGCTTGTCCCATGGATTCAGCAACGTCTAACGCAGCTTCTACTTTGACTTTCATGCCTTTCTCAATGACACCAACTTTGGTTAACTCATTAACTTGTGCGCGGTTTAAGCTACTAATTAACTGCCCTTTACCATCAAGTACACCTGATACATCCGATAACAACACCAGAGAGCCAGATACCAATTGAGTCAATGCGGTAGCCGCTTGATCAGCATTAACGTTAAGCAATTCACCTTGGCCACTAATAGCAATTGAGCTGATGATAGGCATCCAGCCTTTTGATAAAACAAAATTAAGGTAACTAGCATCATTTGGGGTAACTTCGCCCACCAGCCCTAACTGCGGATCTTTAATCGTTGCAGTCATCATGTCCGCGTCAGCAAGGCTCATACCCAAGCAAGTAATACCGGCTTTTATTGCAGCGGCTTGCAGTACTTTGTTTGAGGTGCCAGCCAGCGCACCAACAACAATAGGTATATGCTGCTCAGGCGTAACCCTTAAACCATCGAGCTTTTCCGACTCCATACCATTCGCTTTTAGCTGTTCATCAACCAAACAACCGCCACCATGAACCATAATAAGTGGTTGGCCTTGGCTAATAATGGTTGCAGCTGCGTCCATTAAACGTGCCATGCCCATTTCGCATTGCAATAATGCGCCACCAACCTTAAGGATCATGACAGGCTTAACCTGAGCGCTTACTCCGTGAGTTTCAGTCATATGCTTTTCCACCTTACAGCCCATCTTGCGTATCAAAATGAATCTTTATGCACTGCATTGCTTGACTTGCAGCCCCTTTCATTAAGTTATCTATTGCACTAACAACAACGAGATATCCTGTTGCTTCATCAAACTTCCAGCCTAAGTGGCAGTTCGCGGTTTGTACCACATCGTCTACCTTAGGGAATTGATTGTGTTTTACAGTGACCAGCTCGGCAGAGTCGTAATATTGGAAGGCTTGAGCTACATCACCAGTGCTTGTCCCAGGCTTGAGCTTGGCGGTAATAGTGGCAAGAATACCGCGTTTAAAATTGCCTAAATGAGGGGTAAAAATAACTTCTTGGCCTAACTGAGTCGCTATTTCAGGTTGGTGTCTATGCCCAAGCACACCGTAGGGTGTCAAACTCACTTCACAAAAACTGGTATGAAGCTGCGCTTTTCTACCTGCTCCAGTGACACCACTAACAGCATTAATCACCGGGAAAACATCAGTTAGCAGATGTGCAATAGGCTTTAGTGCAGTCAGTGAAGCTGTTGGATAGCAACCTGGTACCGCAATCAGTTTGCTCTTGCCAATTTGCTCGCTATTCCATTCTGCTAAACCATAAACAGCATCAGCCAGCACTTCAGGGTATTCATGAGTAAAACCATACCACTTAGGGTATTGCGCCACATCGCTAAACCGGTACGCACCACTCAAATCAAACACCGCGACGCCCTGCTGATAAAACCAAGCAGCCAGATGTAAACTCACGGCATGATCGGTCGCGAGAACAACCGCATCAGCCGTAGCAACTATAGTGTGCTTTGCATCTTCAGTAAGAGGATTTAGACATAACGAAATATGGCTATATGTAGGGTAAAGCTCAGATAGAGGCTTACCTTTATCTAGGCTGTTTTCAGAAACATAAAGACCTTGAATTGATAAATTCGCTTCGGCATTTATAAGAGAAGTAATCTGTGCGCCTGTGTATCCACTAGCGCCAATAATGGCTATATTTTTCATAGTCTATGACTTTAAAACCTTAATCTTGAAATTAGATGACACAACGAAAAAAAGAATGGGCACAACTTAAGCCCTGGCTGAACACCATTAATGACAAGACTATCGTCGCAGGAATTGGGTATAAATAACCTTAACTACTATAAATTGAACCAGATTGAACATAATTACTCTCATTAAACAGACCATTGAATTGTGGTAGTTGCCTTAGCTGTTTGATAGACTAACACGCAAAATTAATTATGCAATATATTTGAATATATATTTAGGTATTTTTTAATGAAAACACTTCCACAAATTAAAAACAGTTTTAGCCAACTGATTGCAGCACCGTCGATTAGTGCGCTTGAAGCTGATCAAGATATGAGTAATAAAGCGGTCATAGAACTACTGCACACTTGGTTCTCAGATCTCGGTATGCAATGCCAATCCGTTCCTGTTGCCAATACACGTAATAAACACAACTTAGTCGCATCATTCGGTCAAGGTAAGGGAGGGTTACTTTTAGCAGGTCATACCGACACAGTGCCTTTTGATGAGGGGCGTTGGAGCCAAGATCCTTTTCTCTTAACTGAAAAAGATAATCGTTGGTACGGCTTAGGCACTTGTGACATGAAAGGTTTTTTCGCGTTAGTGTTAGCAGCATTACAAGAGCTACCTATGGACAAATTTAAGCGTCCGTTGCATATCTTGGCCAGCGCCGATGAAGAAACCACCATGAATGGCGCTAAAGCATTTGCCGCTGCGAAATCGATTGCACCGGACTACGCAATTATTGGTGAACCCACCAGCTTAAAACCGGTATATATGCATAAAGGTCACTTTACTCAAGGCATCCGAGTAACTGGCCGCAGCGGTCATTCCTCTGATCCAGCTAAAGGCCTTAATGCTATTGAGATCATGCATAAAGTCACTGGGCAACTGCTCAAGCTAAAACAACACTTAGCCGATAACTATCGTGAAGAGGCTTTTAGTGTCCCCTACCCAACCATGAACTTTGGCCATATTCATGGCGGTGACGCCGCGAATAGAATTTGTGGTTGCTGTGATTTACATATCGATCTGCGCCCGATACCAAGCTTACCCTTAGCGGATTTAGAGCTAATGGTAGCCAATTACTTAGCGCCTATTTGCAGTGAGTATCCGGGAGCTGTTCAGGTGGCGCCTTTATACCCAGGCTCAGAGCCTTTTGCAGATAACAAAGACGGCGGCTGGACCAAGCTGGTAGCAGAGCTGAGCGACAGTCAGCCTGAAGTCGTCAACTACGCAACCGAAGCTCCCTATATTAGCCAGCTAGGTTGCCAAACCTTGGTACTCGGTCCCGGCAGTATCGAGCAGGCACACCAACCTGATGAATATTTAGATCTTAGCTATATTGCGCGCACAAAAGATCTATTAAAAAATCTGATTTATCACGCCTGTATAAAATAAATCGTTATTTCTCGGCGCTTTATAGGCTAAATTGAATACTCTCTACAAGATTGATATTCAAAAAGTGGTATAAAGCCTATTCAAGCCGGATATTTTAATCTCGGCCATTGCCTAGCGTAACGCCGCTAGGTATTGTGATCGATTAGCTTACCGATATGGAGCACGTATGGTAGACATGTATGCCTCGCTAAGGTCTAACGTTGGAACCTTAGGGCAGATTTTAGGTGACACAATCCGCACCGATCTTGATGACTCGTTCCTAGAAAAAATTGAACAGATCCGTCATCTTGCAAAAAGCTCACGCCAAGGCGATGACGCGTCTCGCACAGAGATGCTGACTTTGCTTTCTTCTTTAAGCGATGATGAGCTAGTTCCCTTTGCTAAAGCGTTTAACCAATTTTTAAATCTTGCGAATATCGCTGAGCAATTCCATACCATTAGCCGTAATTGTGACGAGCTAGTTTGTGTCCCCGACCCCGTAGAACAACTATTAGGACGCATGCTTGGTGGAAACATCGACCAAGAGAAAGTACTCGCTTGTCTTAAGACGCTCGATATTGATCTAGTATTAACGGCGCACCCGACTGAGATCTCTCGTCGTACCTTAATTCAAAAATACTCAGCAGTAATCGACTCATTAACTGCACTCGAGAACACTCAGCTTACCGAGCAGGAGAAAAAACAGCACCATTTGCGTTTGCGTCAGCTTATTGCGCAAATCTGGCATACCAATGAAATCCGTAACGAGCGCCCAACTCCTGTTGATGAAGCACGCTGGGGCTTAAGCACAATTGAAGCCTCTTTATGGCAAGCAGTTCCTGACTTTCTACGTCAACTCAACCAGCAAGTTGAAGAGCGCACCAATACCCAGTTACCTATCGATATCGCCCCAGTGAGATTCTCAAGTTGGATGGGCGGCGATCGTGACGGCAATCCATTTGTCACGTCAACTGTTACCCAAGAAGTGCTTGATCGAAACCGTCACACTGCAGCGCGCCTTTACCTAAAAGACGTTGTGCTATTGGTGAATGAATTATCAATGGAAGGCGCTAATGACGAGTTGTTAGCCTATACCAATAATAGCTGTGAACCTTACCGCGATGTACTTAGAGATCTGCGTAAAAAGCTTAGAACAACCATCGATTACCTCAATGAAAAACTTGAAGGACATCAGCCGGACGTTAATCCAAAAGATATTATTTGGCATGAAAGCGATCTAAAAGATCCGCTAATGATGCTTTATAAGAGCTTATGCGACCAAGGCATGAGCTTAATTGCTAATGGCTTACTGCTCGATATGCTACGCCGTATTGCTTGTTTTGGTATTCATATGCTGAGACTCGATGTACGCCAAGATGCACAACGTCACGCCGATGTCATTGCCGAGCTGACACGCTACTTAGGTATGGGCGATTACGCTCACTGGGATGAAAGCGAGAAGCAGTCATTCTTGCTACGTGAGCTTTCTAGCAAGCGTCCGTTGATTCCAGCAAATTGGCAAGCCTCAGCTGAAGTTGAAGAAGTAGTGAAAACCTGCCGATTAGTCGCCAGCCAACCAGCACGCGCAATGGGCTCGTATGTTATCTCTATGGCGAGTCAGCCATCAGATGTATTAGCAGTATTGTTATTACTAAAAGAAACTGGCTGCCCACACCCAATTCGTGTAGTGCCTTTATTTGAGACCTTAGATGACTTAAATAATGCATCAGCCTGTATGTCTGCATTATTTGCTATCGACTGGTACCGTGGCTATACCAAAGGCACACAAGAAGTCATGATCGGCTACTCTGATTCAGCTAAAGATGCTGGTGTTATGGCGGCTGCATGGGCGCAATATACAGCGCAAGAAAAGCTGGTCGCGATTAGCCAAGAAGCCAATATCAAACTAACATTATTCCATGGTCGCGGCGGCACAATTGGTCGAGGCGGTGGACCTGCTCACCAAGCGATTTTATCTCAGCCTCCTGGCTCAGTTGATGGTCGTATTCGTGTGACAGAGCAAGGCGAGATGATACGCTTCAAGTTTGGCTTACCAAAACTGGCTGTACAGAGTCTTGCGCTATATACCTCTGCAGTAATGGAAGCCACCTTGCTGCCTCCACCAGAGCCTAAGGCTGAATGGCGTGAATGCATGGAGCGCCTCGCTAGCGATTCAGTGCAAGCTTACCGTGCTATGGTGCGTGAGGAGCCTGATTTTGTATCTTACTTCCGTGCAGCAACACCAGAGGTTGAGCTGGGCAAGCTCCCCCTCGGTAGCCGTCCAGCAAAGCGTCGTGTAGATGGCGGCATTGAAAGCCTACGTGCGATCCCATGGATCTTTGCTTGGTCGCAAAACCGCTTAATGCTGCCTGCATGGCTAGGCGCTGGTGAAGCACTAAAAGCCGCGACGGAACGAGGCGAACTGTCATTGCTACAAGAGATGGAGAAACAGTGGCCGTTCTTCACCACACGTATTTCTATGTTAGAAATGGTCTATGCTAAAGCCGAGCCTAACTTATCTAAATTTTACGAAACCAGCTTAGTGCCGACAGAACTACATCACTTAGGTGTACAACTTAGAGAGCGATTAGCTACCGGAGTTGCCGCGGTATTAGAGCTGACTCAAGCAGAAAGCCTAATGGCTCATACTCCATGGAATCGTGAATCAGTTGAGTTAAGAAACCCATATATTGATCCTTTAAACTTCCTACAAGCAGAATTACTTGCAAGAACACGCCGAGAGGAGCAATCTTCTCAGAATGTTGAGTTAGCGCTAATGCTAACGATTGCAGGTGTTGCTGCAGGAATGAGAAATACAGGTTAAATGAAGTTATTAAAAGTTGCGCTTGCTAGCGCCATACTGCTATTGACTGGCTGTGTCAGTCAATACAGCATTACAGAAAAAGAGCTAGAAGGTTACCTCAATGACGAAATGCATTTTGAGGTAAAACAAGGCAATCAAATCTTTGGTATAGATTTACGCGTCAATGATATAAAAGTTACCTTAGGTGATAAGCCCGATACTATGGGCGTATCAGCTGTAACCTTAGTCAGAGTGCGTAATCCTATGCTGCCAATTAATGCCGATCTGATCACCCAGTTTGAAGCAGAGCCTTGGTATGATGCAACGAATCACAGCGTGTACTTGCGAAATCTGCAATTAGTAAAGGTCGAATCAACACCAAAAGATATCGAAAAAGCTATTGGCTCTATCGCACCACAACTAATGGGCTTTTTAACTCAATTTCTCGAGACACAACCTATATATGTTGTTGACATGAAAGAGTCTAAACAAGCACTAGTCGCCGATATGACCAAGAGAATTGAAGTCAAACCTGGTAAATTAGTTTTAGTATTTGACGAATAATGTCTATTAAATAGGCCTTAATACTACAAAGCAGGATCTAATGATCCTGCTTTTTATTATCTGTAAAACTTGCTATTGCCGTATTATACCAATCAGTATAAGAATTTGATCAGCTCAGAACGATTTTTGGCAAACTAATTCAAGACGAATAGCTGTAATAATGGTTATTCCCTTATAAATCTATTCAACGCAGAAGTAGGCAGCCAAAAACGCTCCAGACTGGCGAGTTTTAGCGATTCTGATGCTGTGTTAACGAACTTGAACGTAGAATAACTATGCCCTTCGCTCGTTGCCTTGCCTCAAAACCGCTAAACTCTCGCTGAGCGACTAAATGTTTATACTGATTGGTATTACTTTTTAAAGCGACCTATCGATTCATAGTCAACAATAACCGCCTCACCTAATAGCTCACGTCGCAACATATCAAATCCTACAGCGGTACTTAAGCTACGTACTAAGCCCCTAGAGCGTCTAGGCAATTTAATCATCTGGCTATAAACCGCACCTTTTGTCGCTAATGCAATTGCGACCGTTCCAACAGGCTTATCCTCTGTACCGCCAGTAGGACCAGCAATGCCGCTAGTCGCTAAAGCAAAATCACTATCGAGTATCGCTCTTGCGCCTTTGGCCATCTCTTCTACAGTAGCAATAGAAACAGCCCCATGATCATCCAAGGTTTCTGGCTTAACGCCTAGTACCTTCACTTTAGACTCATTACTGTAGGTCACTAAGCCATGATGCAAATAAGATGAACTTCCAGAGAAATCGATGAGTTGGCTCGCTATCATGCCACCAGTGCATGACTCAGCAACACTTAAACTTAATCCAGCACTGAGCATCAATTCATGGATTTCAGCAGCTAAACTCACTTTCTCATCAGCAACGATTGCATTACCAAGTAAAAAGCGGATTTGTGCTTCAATTTTATCGAGTTGCGAAATAGCTAAGTAGCCACGGGCAAACAGCTTAATTTCTATATGTGGCATCGAGCTGCGATAGCCAATAGTCATCCCTTTAGGTAACTCGATTTTTTCTAGCTCATCAGCTAATGAAGATTCACCTCGACCAAGGGTTAAATACTTTCGCAATGACACATCGCCATCGATATCGAAATGCTGCTTAACAAAAGGAATAAACTGCTCTTTGACCATTTGCTTGAACTCAAATGGCACGCCAGGTGTAAAGAAAAGCCAAGCACGATTGAGCTTAACTGCAAAACCACAAGCGGTACCGACTGGGTTATCAATCATGATTGCCGACTCAGGTAATAAAGCCTGCTTAAGATTGCTTACTGCCATCACTCGCCCATTACGGGTAAACCAAGCTTCTAAGCGCTCTCTCCATTCCCTATTCTCTATTAACGATTCACCTTTAGCCAATGCCATCGCCTCAGAGGAGAGATCGTCACTCGTCGGCCCTAGACCACCATTAACTAGTATAATATCTGCTTCATGACTACGTTCTTGAAATACTGCAACAAGATCTTCTAAACGATCTCCAACAGTGACACGTCGCTGACATTCAATCCCTTGCTCCATCATTGTACTAGCAAACCAAGCCGCATTAGTGTCAACTATTTGCCCCGCTAACACCTCTTCGCCAGTACAAATCATTTCAAGTTTCATTAGATGGTCCTTAACTGATGTCGCAATTTAAAATTCAAAGCGTTTTGATGCAGCTAAAATATGCAAGCTCAGAGACAATAGCAATAACCAATTATGATTAATACCAATCACTCACATCAAACCAACACTAAGTAATAAAGAAAAAGATAAAAGCAACAAGCGAACGCTGCCTAAAATCGATTTTAACAGCTTAAAAATGCGTAAATAAAGAGAGCCGGTGTCTAGCAAAGGGAGGGAGCATTCGATATAGACAAAGCTTTGCCTATAAATAGCACGATATTTAATAAATTCCAGACGTAAAAAAGCCCGCTACATCGTAGCGGGCTTTGATACTAATTTGGCGCCTGGAAATGACCTACTCTCACATGGGGAGACCCCACACTACCATCGGCGATATTGCGTTTCACTTCTGAGTTCGGAATGGATTCAGGTGGTGCCACAACTCTATGG